>NHEJ01000007.1 GCA_002170395.1 Betaproteobacteria bacterium TMED82 | reverse complement strand
TCTTGATCAATCGTCGAATACTGATACGAACTCCAATTCCCTTCGGTTATCTCCGTAGTAGCTCCAGCAGAAGCATTATCAAACGATATCGTTAACGGAGAAGAATCCGCATCACTCTTAAATTGATACACAAAATTACCATCAGCAAAATCACCAAAAGTGCCCTCAAACGTATTATTGGAGTAGTTAGGGTCATACGAAATCGAAGAACCAAATACAACTTCTCCATCACCAAATGTAAACGGCACCACCTCTCCGTAACCAGTTATAACTCCACCTGTAGTATCCACTTGTGTATAGCTAGAGATAAGACTTGCCGTATCCGCATCCTGCACGTAATAAACGCTCGAAGAAACCCCATCATTGACAACAAAAGCCTCTATATCAGTTCCGGCATACCATTTTTGATTTGACGAGGTTACCGCTGCTACTCCGTCAGTAAGTTGCCAAACACCTTGAGCATTATCAAGATTTGGATCATCCCCGGCAACATACTCAGAAACAGGTGTGATAGCAGTGTCGTACGCAGAGCCACCAAGGGATAGTCCCAAGTCACTGCCGCCAGACTCTAGATACTCAGTGATATCAAAGGAGGAGAGTGACTCCCCATTTGATTTTATTAAATACGTCTCGTTCTCGCCATCACCATCGCTATCAAATTTCTTGAAGCTATAAGTTTCAAATTCACCGGCTACATATCCCGTACTTAAGTTACCATCGATAACAATTTTTTCACCATCAGCTTGCTTATAAACAAGCTCTTTTTCGTAACTACCTGAAGATTTTCGCTCTGCCATGAACACGCCACCAGAGTCAGTAGCAATAACGTCTGTTTTTATATTGTATGCATCGCTGTAAGTATCGAAAACACTGGAGCCCACAATTTCCCAACCGGCTCCACCAGCATCACTTATAGTATGAACAAAAAAACTATCACTGTTTTCACTGTTTAGCGGAGAAACAATCGAAAAACCACCATCTAGATCAGGAGCCAATCCTGCAAAATTATAATTATTCGTAGTTTGATACTCACCATCGACTTGATAAGGTAGAGGCGGAACATATACCTCACTCTTTTGCACTGCCCCATCATCACTCAGACTGTAAATGTTTGCTAAAAAACCATCCTTATTCACACCATTAGCAATACTTGGATCTTTACCATAATCAATATCATCTCGATCTGAATAAGCAAAATCTACAAGGACTGCATCACCATTACTATCGGTAAGCTTCGCTGAAGCTCCCGCAAAACCACCTGCCCAATGGCCCCAATCGTCAGCAAACTCACCCTCATTTTCATCAAAGGGAGCAGATCCATCAGCATTCAAACTAAAAGCAAAATCCTGTAAATTACTGGTGGTAGAGTTATATTCTGAAGCACTTATCTTCTCGGGATTAAAGTACGCATTTCCAGCCGTATCATTCACATAAGTAAACTCAACATTAACCGTCTCTCCAGCACGAATAATAATCGGCTCAACAGAAGGAGAAGAAGGCGAGGCCGCAGTTAAAAACGATAAGTCTCTAGTAAAATCAACCACTACAGGAATATCACCCTCAGGGTTCTGAACCGTATCATCATCACCATTTCCACCAGCCCCCGCTCCCATCTGAGGCGAATATTCAACGATATATCCTCCAACGAGTTCAGACATTACTAAATCACCAGCTGAACCATCAGCGATACTCAACCATGTTCCATTATCCTGATAAGCATACTTGCCTGGCTGCTTTTGACCCCCACCAACTAAGGCAACCGCATCCTGACTGTCAATATGGCTTGCAGGTTCGTTAGTACCCCAAGGCGGAGACCAAGAAAAATCTACCTGTTGACCACTTTCGGGACCGGCTAACCAAACATGTGTTCCCTCAATATTACGGTCGGACCCAGCGGTGTAAAAGAAAGCGTCCCCCGTATGACTACCCGCATTAATTAATTGATAGCCATCTTGTGTAAGTCCTGTTGATCCATCAGCGGTTAAAATCGTTTGGAGAAAATCTTGTTCTTCCTGGCTAGTGATAGTAACTAAATGCCCCTCAATGCCGTTATAGGTCATTTGCGAGGCAGCATCCAAGGCCTCCTGCTGAGTTCCGGCTGTGAGGCTATTCTGAATCCATTCTACTTGACTATTAACAACCTGGTAATAGTGCCCCTCAAACTCGTAAATGTTTCCAGTGCCTGTGGCGGAACCGCTCATAATAAGTTACTTTCCATAGTCTTTTAAAGAAACGTGGTTTTTTCACCACTTATTACCCATACTATGATTTTCTTGTTCGATAAATCAAGGAAATAAAAGTTTTTTTTTGAAATTTATACTAATTACACACACACTTACTATTTTTTCAAAAAAGACTAATACTAAAGTCCTAATTTTCGACTGTAAATCATAGACTTGTACTAATTTGCTAACTCTTTTTTGCCACCTTTACCTTTTGCCTTGCGAATGACGCCTTTATCTTCCAGTTGAGTTACCACCTCATTGATCGACTTATGAAGTTTAAGAAACGTCGTGATGGACATTGTGATTCTCTCACTCACCTCAAATTTGGCATCTTCCGTTTTTCCACTGAAATCACTTCGCTGCATCATATCTAAGTGAACTAAACCTTCACCAGAAGCAATACCACCTACTGAATCATAAAAACTGTTTTTAATAGCCATATCGTCCCTTTCTCAACAAGAAATTTCAGTGTACTGCCTTTGGTTCGAACAAACCATGAATTCTTTTGTCTCTGAGTTGGTTTTTTTACTACGTGAGCCAAATGCCATTTTCAATTTGTGATCCAACTAATTCTATATTTTCTGGACTCTCCGAAAAACCGATAAGCGCCATCGTTTGATCCATGAATAAAGCATCTGTTTCTTCTCTAGTAAACCGATCAGAATAGTATTCTTTTTCAAACTCTTCGGCAGTTCTGCCTAAAACATTTTGATAAAGAAGCTCAATATACTGATCATTTGTAATTTCATTTCCTAAATTATAGGTCTGACGAAATTCGGGGGAATTCAAAAAATTGTTAGCAACTTGATAAAACGATAATCCATTATTTTCTATATCATTTAAATGAAATGACACCCCTGCAGTATCTGCGCTTCTTGCAAAACTTGCTTGATAAAGACGGTAAACTTGCCCCGCGTTTTGCCCTGCTGCGATGTCAAGAGCCAGTACATTTTGATCAGATTCAAAGATCACGCGCTCAATGTTTAGAAGAGTATCATCACCCTCCAACCCGTTGCCATCGAGAAAAAAACTACCGTCATTCAAACGCTCAACTGTAATAGCGGTACTCGAGGACGAAACCATGTAAGTGTCAAAACCGTCTCCCCCATCAATCGTATCGTTACCCCAACCACCTGAAAGAGCATCATTGCCAGCTAGCCCAAACAGGGAATCATTT
The DNA here is from genome assembly GCA_002170395.1 of Betaproteobacteria bacterium TMED82. Classification (GTDB taxonomy): domain Bacteria; phylum Pseudomonadota; class Gammaproteobacteria; order Burkholderiales; family Burkholderiaceae_A; genus UBA7377. Next base: position 476,206 of record NHEJ01000007.1, on the reverse strand, counting down.
CCTGGGTTTCCAAAAAGAGTGTTATTTAAACTATTACCCTTGATTGTATCGTTACCAATTCCCCCAGAAGCATTTTCAATAAATACATTTTCTGCAATGTATAAATTTGGGATTTCATACCGCTCGGAAGTGTCTTTACCATAACCAATCACCGAGCGACCAATTTTATTTGCAATTGACGTTTCAAGGCTAAGCTCGAGAGGAAAAACCCCATCATACTGAATTGTATCGGTACCACTAGGATCCCAGATTGTCTCAAAATAAATTTGAGTGTCATCAAACTTAAATGTTGTATCTCCGCTGTTTTTTACTAAATTTGCACCGTAGAGATTTTGAATGGCTTCAATGTCCAAAGGCATTGGCGTGGTAGGATAGGCAGTCAATCCAATAATATTTTCACTCAAACTCAACCGATAACTCATAATCGAATTACTAATAGTATCTAATGTAGTATCAATGACTCTAGAATTAAAAACTGAAGGCTCAAATGGGTGTTTTAAGCCAATAGCGTGTCCAATTTCATGAACAACAACTGAATACGCATAGGAGGCTGGTCCAAAAGAAGAGTCTTTTAAAAGTCCAACATTCACGCCTTCCACAACATCGCTTGTTAAAGCGTTTAACCAAATATCACCTGAGCTTGGATAAGTTGAATCTGGAAGATACGCAAACCCTGAAGCTGATCCCACAAGTTGATCGACATTTGTACTTAAGCCGAGACGAATGATACCTGCAGAGGTTTTAGATTCCGAGACCTCAGAAAATGCTATGTTTGCCACATCAGACCATGAAAGAAAAGCAGATCGAAAAGCTTCTTGCTGAGCAGAGTTAGTATTGGAAATACTAGTTATTAGTACTCCGCTTGATGAGTCCACATCATAATTAACGGAGAAAAAAGAATCTTCCGAATTAATAAAACTATAAGTAAGGTCAGCTGTTGACCAATGCCGACCGTAAGTAAGTGATCCCTCCTCTCCAAGAGAAATCGGAGAGCCAAAAACATCTAGGGTAGAAAGTGGGGTAGTCATAATCTTTGTTGCTCTTCCTATAAAGACTGGGAAATAATTTTTCTCTTAAGCTCTAACGAAAAAAAAATAGAAACCAAAGCCGATACAAAACCACAAAAAGACAATGAGAAAAATTCCAAGAATAACAGTTGGTTCCTTTTGCTTCTTTTCTATAAATTGCCTCGCTAAAGCTCTGCAACGATCAACAACATTGAGAGGAAGCATTTTTACTGCGAAGGTAACTGCTAGAGCGAGAATCAATAAGTCATCGAGAAGACCCACCACTGGAATAAAATCAGGAATTAAATCGATAGGACTTAGAGCATACGCAACAACTAACCAAAGAATAAGCATCACAAGCATTGGCGTTTCTGGATGCCTTGTTGCAAACCACAAGGCTATCGAGTCCAGTTTAATCTGATCTACGAAACCCCCAGTTTTTTTCTTTATCCAGGACAACATATCATATCTAGATTAGTTAAGAACTGGATGCTCAGGAGTACAACCAAAAATTTGATTTTTTATTACTCTCATTCTATTAATCTTCCCAATTTAATCTCCTGATATTTTGATATGCTTTAAACATATTCTATTTATTCACATACTTCAAATGAAAAAAATCCACTCTTCTCAACGTGTACAAACATTACTACTTTGTTATCAGATCGAACAAACGAAATGCATCAAAGAACAATGATAATTTCTACTTACGATGCTACTATCAATAAATCTTTATTTTTTCGATATGAATCCATGAAAACTAATAAATCCTATATCTTTTTGCTCTCAATAGTCTCCATAGTTTTGCTTGGAACAAGTAAAGCAAGTGCTAATTTATTCTCTATAGACAATAATCATACTTCCGTTACCTTTGAAGTAATTCACTATGGTGTATCGACTGTTCGGGCGAGGTTCAACGAAAAACAAGGAACTATTTTTTACAATAAGAAAAAGAAGGCTTTGCAGTTTGATATGTCGCTTAAGACCGGGTCCGTGGATTCCGGAATAACACCCTTTGATAATCATTTAAAGAGTAAAGATTTCTTTCGTACGGAAGAATTCCCGGAGATCCGCCTCAAAAGCAGAGAAATTACTTTTCTCGGTGATAATATAGAAAAAATTAACGCTTCCTTAGAAATGCTTGGAAAGGAAAACACAGTTACCCTTTATCCCGAAAGGTTTGGTTGCTATTTGAACCCCAGAAAAAAAAAGGAGGTTTGTGGTGGTGATTTTGCATTCGAAATCGACCGAACGTTGTGGGGGATGAATTACGGAGTTCCAACTATTCCAAAAAAAGTCAAAATACTGATCCAAATTGAAGCAGTCAGAAATTAAATAAGTTTACTGATCATTTTTTTCCCACTTAAGTTTATTCGTTCTATGACCATAATTATTTAAAATTTTCCCAAAGATATCCCCAATTTCTGTGGATATGTTTAAAAAAATTAAATTTTAATTTTTCTTGAAAGCTCAAATAAGAAATTGTGATTATTCAGATACTTAACAATGGATAACTATGTGGAAAACTTTTTTTTAAAATTAAAAATCTAAAAATTTGATTTAATCTAAGCATAAAACATTTATTATTATCAATGACTTATAAAATATTTTAACAATATCAAAGTAGGTGGAGCCCAGTTTTTGTGCAGAAAAAAGTGTTGACAAAGTTACATAAAGTAGAATAAGTCTTTTTTTTTTTTCGTTTTTTTTATACTATGTAGAAGTAGATAAGGGGGATTTATTCCAACTTGCCACCCTGTTTCTTGGCTAAAAAGGAGTTTCAAAAATGAATTCGGTTTTAAAGCATTTCTCACTTATAGAACTCGTACATGTTTTCCACTCATACATTTTTGGGACGTGTCTCGATAAAAAAATTATAGCTCGATTTATTGAAGCTCCATGGGCTGAGCCGGAGTACAGGCTTCGAACAATTGTTGGTAAAACAATTTTAGCTTCAAATGAAATAACAGTCCCCAACTGGTTAGTTTTAACCCGCGAGTTTCTACATGGTTCATCTGCAGATTATGCTGCCTTATCCTCAAACCACCCGGACGCCGACAAATTTGCTTTTAAGTCCATTTGTTTTTTTGAACGACAGATAAGAGGAGTAAAAAATGAGGTCGTCACGGAAAAGTTTTTGTTAACTTTTATTCCAGGCTTCAATTATTATGTCGTCACTCTTCAATCAAATTCTATTTTAAACAGCATCGAACCAGCATTTGCAATTGGTAAAATGAGCGGAAAAATCGATCCGGAAAGCGTTGGAAATATCATCATGAAATCATTTTTGTTCGAAGAAAAGCAACGGGGCCGAGGAAGAGAAATCCTAAAAACGACCTCAAGTTTTTTTTCAAACTATAATTGATACCCCTCCATTATCCTGATTTAGCAACAATTTAACCTATGTTTGTGACAACGCTTGATCAAGATCCTCTAATAAATCTTCTAAGTTTTCAATTCCAATTGATAGTCTCACCATATCATCGGTCACCCCTGCTAGATCAAGTTCATTTGGTGATAACTGCCTATGCGTAGTACTAGCTGGATGGCATGCAAGAGATTTACAGTCGCCAATATTCACGAGGCGGGTAAATAATGCTAATGAATCTTGAAATTTAGCTCCAGCGGTTTTGCCACCGGTTAAACCAAAGTTTAAGATACCGCTTGCTTTACCTGAGCAATATTTTTCTACTAATGCAAAATCTTTATGACTTTTCAACCCAGCATAGTTTACCCAAGCTACCTTAGGATGCGACTCCAAAAACTCAGCGATTTTCACAGAATTTTCACATATTCGATCCATTCTTAAAGGCAATGTTTCGAGCCCCTGCATAATTTGGAACGCATTAAAAGGACTAATGGCAGAGCCGGTATTACGCAACGGAACCACCCTTGCCCTACCAATATAAGCAGCCGGCCCAAGAGCCTCTGTGTATACGACTCCATGATAGCTCACATCAGGCTCGTTTAGCCTTTTAAACCTACCTTTATGCTCGGACCACGGAAACTTTCCAGAATCAACAATTACTCCCGCAACGGTGGTGCCATGACCCCCCATGTACTTCGTCAAACTGTGCACAACAATATCAGCACCAAATTCAAAAGGCTTACAAAGATAAGGAGATGGAACAGTATTATCAACTATTAGCGGTATACCATTAGCATGAGCTAATTGGGACAAAGCACCGATGTCGGTAACATTACCTAATGGATTGCCAATACTCTCACAATATATTGCCTTAGTTTTCTCGTCTATAAGTTTTTCGAACATTTCAGGTGTGCGATAGTCAGCGAAACGTACCTCAATACCGAACTGAGGAAAAGTATGCGCGAATAAATTGTATGTCCCTCCATAAAGTGTAGATGCCGAGACTATATTGTCACCTGCTTCAGTAATCGTTTGAATCGAATAAGTCACAGCACTCTGTCCTGAAGCTAAAGCCAGAGAGGCGATTCCTCCCTCTAAATCAGCAACTCGCTTTTCCAAAATATCTTGGGTTGGATTCATTATCCGAGTGTATATATTTCCTGCAACTTTTAAATCGAACAGGTCAGCGCCATGCTGAGTATCATCGAAAGCATAAGCCACAGTTTGGTAAATTGGTGTAGCAACCGACTTGGTGGAAGGATCTATTTCGTAGCCTGAATGGATTGCTTTAGTTTCAAACCTCCAATTTCCTGAGGACTTCGCCATAAAAACATCTCCTAAAAAAGTAATTTAATGGTAATAGCATAGTCTTTTAAGTTACCCTGTACAATACTGATTTCACCTATCTAGAAAGCTCGTCTATGTCTTATTTTCTCATCAAGGTGTTTTTATCAGGATTCATTGTGGCCCTTATTTCAGAGGCAACGAAAAAATCTCCTGCGTTGGGAGCATTAATTGCCTCCCTACCAATTTTGTCTTTACTTGCAATCATCTGGATTTGGTTTGAAAGTGGTGACGCTGAAAAAATTTCTAAACATACAGAATCGACATTTTGGTTGGTGCTACCCTCACTACCTATGTTTTTAGTATTACCAAACTTACTGCGCTCAGGCTGGAATATTTGGTTTAGCTTGGGTATTTCAATCATTTTAACTTTTATCCTTTATTTAATAACGATAAGGATACTTCGTGTTTTTGGAATTACTATGTAGCAATGGCCCTATATTTGAATAGATGAAAACCAAAAAATTATTTTATAAGCCGGAAAATATTTTCAATAGTTACGTAAAAATAAGTAAATGCCAATGATTGGTGCTCTGTCTTTAGTGAATAGATCACGCTAAAACACAATTTGCTTTTTGTAAAATAAATTAAATCATAACCAAGTTAACTATGTTGGTTACACCTAAAGCTAAAAACTATGGTCAAAGAAAAAAATTTGAGTCGGGCCTACTGCCCTTTTAAAACTTACGTTAACAATACCAATCCTTTACTGGGAATTTGGTCTGCATTAAATAGTCCTGAACTAGCGGATATTATTTGTCATATTGGTTTTGATTGGGTGTTAATAGACTGTGAGCATGGTCCAAACAGTCCTGAGACCTTAATGGCTCAGCTAAACGCTTATGCTAGTACATCGAAATTAACTAATTGCATTGTGAGAATTTCCTGGAATGACCCAGTACAAATAAAGAAAACTTTAGATATGGGCATTGAAACAATTATGATTCCTATGATTTCAAGCTTTGAGGAGGCTCAATCTGCGGTTGCTGCTTGCCATTTCCCCCCCCGTGGTACCAGAGGGGTTGCGGGAATCTCAAGAGCTAGTAATTATGGACTCAATAATAAATATCTTGAAACGGCGGGCGAGAATCTCTGCATAATTCTTCAAATTGAAAACAAAAAGGGCTTGGATGACCTGGATAGAATTTTAACCATTCAAGAGGTTGATGGGATATTCATTGGTCCCTCTGACCTTGCAGCTAGCTTTGGGTACCTGGGAAATTCACACCATAAGAATGTGAAAGAGTTAATAAGTGGTGCCTTGAAAAAAATCTTAAAATCGAAAAAGTTTGCGGGAACTATCATGCTGAAAGAAACGGATGCAAAATATTGGATAAAAGAGGGATTTCAACTTATGGCAATTGCACATGATTCGTTTTTTATATCCTCTGAGCTCAAACAGTTAAGAGAGAAGTTTAAAAGTTGAAATAACTTGTTATTTTGAATCACGACTTCGGTTCATCAACTATTCTTAAGTAAGGTTTCTCAGCAACCCATCCATTTTTAAATAATTTTTTAGCATTATCATCAGAGACAGAAGAGGCAATAATCACTTTCTCACCCTTATTCCAATTAACGGGAGTAGCTACTTTGAAATTAGCAGTGAGCTGAATTGAATCTAGGACCCGAATCAGCTCATCTAAATTACGGCCTGTAGTCATTGGATAACAAAGAAACATTTTAATTGATAACTCAGGATCAATTACGAAGACTGAACGGACGGTGGCATTTTGTTGCGGAGTACGATTCCCTGCTAACTCCTCATTAGGTAACATTCCATAAAGCTTGGATACCTCGAGGTTTTCATCAGCAAGAATTGGAAAATTTACCTGAGAGCCTTGAGTTTCTTGAACATCCTTGAGCCAACTAAGGTGGCTTTCTACTGAATCTACACTCAGACCCAAAAGCTTACAATTACGCTTACTAAATTCTGGCTCATAACGAGCAAAAGCACCAACCTCGGTGGTACATACCGGAGTAAAATCCTTCGGGTGAGAAAATAAAATCGTCCAACTACCTCTGGACCACTCGTGGAAGGATATATCGCCCTGAGTGGACTTGGCAGAAAAATTGGGTGCTAGGTCATTTATTCTCACAGTTTTCTCCGGCTGTTGAAATAGGGAACGTAGTTTAAGTGTCTTACCCGATCTTAATCTCGTTTTAGTTTAACAAACAAACGGTCATATAAAGCAAATGGGGCTTGAATAAAAGGTCTTACAATTAGAAAGAATTTGTACAAATACTCTGCTATCCAAACGACCAGTTTGAACCGCCCTAATTTAGCAAAAGTCTTCCACCCTCTCAACTTACTCCAAACTAAGAAAAAAGCTTTTGCACCACTGTAGTACTGACCGTCAATATCCCTAGCGTGAAAACGCGACAGTAAGATGTTCTTTGTATAATTTTCAGGTGCTGAAAATTCCTCTTCGGCAACGTTCACCCAACATATTTCATTATCCTTATCTAATTTTGAGTAAAGGTTGACTTCTCTCTTACAGAGAGGACAACCACCATCAAAAAAAACATTAACTTTCGCCATGCTGAATCCTTTCATTTTTAAGCGTCACGGCTGTAACCACAAACTCTTTCCATAATATCTCTCGTAGGACTCTTACTCGGAATACCTACAAATGCCCTAGGGAAAATACCCTGCCAATCAAAAACTAGTTCTCCCTCTAGATTTAAATCGCTATATCCCCGATAATTAATTAACCGGAAAGTCCCTTTTTTACAGTCATACTCAGTTATCAATTCCATTGAACTAACTCCGTCAGAAGACACCTCAACAAAATTCTGAAATTCCAATATTTTCCTTCTATGACCATCTCTCTGAACACTGTCCAAGCTAACGTAATACAACTTATCCGTATCGACCACATACCACTTTTCGGAATTTACGTTATTAGCAGAGCATACTGAAATCAACCCTATCAGAAAAAAAAAGCAAATAAAAAAAGATTTTAAATCAATCTTTGGTGTCATTTTCTCGCGCTTTAACAACCCTCCGAAGAGTTTCCTGACCATTTTTTGCAACTCTCTGCATACTAGCCTCTAATAGAGCCATTTCTTTTAACGAATTAACAAATAAATCATAGCGATCTAAATTACTTTTTTTAGTCGATTTAGAGTCTGTAAAAGATTCAACTCCGTCATGTAAGTTTGAAAAACATGTCTGAAACTTTCCTAAGATCTCTAGCACCTCAACGATAGCTACATCTTTTAATTTTTCTTTATTCCTCTCATTTTCGAGTTTACTAAGTGACTCTGTTAGGGCGGAGATGACCCCAGATTCTTTTGCCGCTAGCAGTCTCAATTTGAATCCCTTGTCCAATGAAGGGTCACCAGAAGGAAAAAGTATACCCTTCATCTCATTACACTGAGATTCAAGCTGCTTCGTAAGTACATTTAGGCGGCTACCAACCGACAAAACCTCGCTCAAAATCAGATCTAGATCTTTAACAACTAAAGTTATTCTATCAAGAAAATGATTTAAGTCTTTTGCTAAGTCGCCAAACTCATCCTCCGATTTAACAGCAGTTCTCGGAGACACATCCACTAGTCCTCGAGCCAACGAGGAAACTGTTGATCTTAGAGCAAGCAAAGGTTGCATACGACTCTTTAGCAATAAAAATAATACTAGCGTGTGAATTAAAATATTCAAAGATAAAACACCAGCGGCTGTCTGCACTTCATGTAACCATGCATCAACTTTCCTATCGAAATAGCTTCTAACCGTGACTGTTCCTAAAACGTCTCCTAATTTTGCTTTAATATGGCAACCCAAACAGTATTGTTCAGCAGAAATAGCGACGCTAGCCTCAGTGTGTGGGCCAGAAGGCCATTCTTGAGTGAGTCCTAACGCATCCATTTGCTGAGAAATTAATATTGAATCTATAGTGAGCTGAGAAGGAATCACAGCAACCATTAAGCCAAGCTCATCATAATTTTTATCGATTATGGGGTAAATAGTTCTGGCGGCTGTGGGCCCGCCGGCATTAAGCATGATTAAACGAATATCATTAGATAGCTCATCTGCAACTTTTTGGACTCTTTCGGGCTCACTGTTTTTAAACTCGTACAAAATCACTACGTAACGAACAAGTAGCTCAACGGCCGCGACTACCACGAGCAACAGGAAAAAATCCCTAATCATTCTAAACATGAATGACCGTTCGAAAAAGCCTCTTTCAGTCATGACATCGCGCATAAGTTTATTCTTTTTTTTAAATGACGACAATTTTTTAGAAAAGTTCCAAAAAAATTGACTAACTAAAAAAACTAAAAGTACGTATAGTTAATAATTTAAGACTATACATTAAAATGTTGTTTTCTGTTATTGCTGTAATTACTGGGGCATCTATCGGCGCCCTGCTAAGGTGGGCTTTGGGTCTTTTATTAGACCCCTTAGCAAAAAGCATTGGAGCGGGCATTCTCACATCGAATCTTGTGGGCGCCTATTTTATTGGACTTTGTTTTTTTTATTTAGCTCAACAAGCACCAGATAACCAATTTCTAAAACTATTTTTAATAACAGGGCTCCTAGGCAGTCTGACAACTTTTTCTTCATTTTCGCTCGAAATACTTCTGTTGCTTCAGATTCAAAAATATTTTTCTGCATTGTTCGTTATGTTCTTTCATACTCTGGGCTCAGTTTTAATGGCATACCTTGGGTTTTTGACAGCAAATTTTATAACACTAAAATAAATTCAGTTTAATTTTTTTCCCAATTCTCGAATGTCACGCTTAATCAACAAACATAATGAAAATATCAAAAACGTCAGCCACCCCACAATAAGCGACAATCCACCTAAAGGCGTTAGGCCAGAAAAAAAACGAATATTGAAAATATCAGAGAGGTATATATTTATTGAAAAAAAAATTATCCCGATTACAAAAAAAAATGAGGCGATAACAATAATTTTTAACCTGTACCAAATTAATAGCAGTGATAAGATTAACAACACGAGGCTATGCAATTGTTGAATGTTTACAGCATATAATATTGAATTTTGTCCTTGTGGGGTTTGTTGATGAGCTATTAGCGCCATAACAAGAACTGATACCATGAGATTAATTACTGAGAAAATCAGAAATAGATTGTTGATTGATACTAATCGAGATTTGGATGACATGTTGCACTATTCATAGATTTTTAACCTTACTTTTTCTATCAAATATCATATTTCCGGTTTTATCAAAGGACAATGAACAACTTACCATTTCTACACTGAACAATATACATCATGTTACTATCAGAAAGGTTTTTTCTGCAGAACGATGTACAGTCTGGAACGCAATCACAGACTATAATAAACTATCAAAATTCTATGAAAATTTACAAGACAGTACGGTAATAACGGATATAAACAACAAAAAATTAATTAAACAAGTTTTTGTTGGGGAGGCACTTGGACTTAAAGTTAAACAAAGCTCAACATTGTCAGTTATTGAGGAGCCCTATAAAACAATAAAAATATTTCAAGTTTCCGGTGACTTTTCTTTTTACTCAGCAACTTGGGAACTTTTCGAAACAAAAAACGTTCATTTAATTCTAAATGTTGAATTTAAGTTGCCTTTTTTAAAAAATTTATTTCTTACACGAGAGGCCTTAGAACATAACTATAAAGTTTTTTCTGAAAATCTAACTTATCAAGTGAACCACTACGAAAACAATGAAAAATGCTAGATTACCCGTTGCAAATGTAGTTTGGTTGAAAAAAGACCTTAGATTGTTTGATCATTCCTCCCTTTACAATGCATCTAAACAAGATGGTCCAACAATAGCAATCGCACCTTTTGAAAAAAAACTTTGGAATTCCACCGAATACGGCCAGCAACATCAAATTTTTTTCTCTACTGCTGTTTTGGAACTATCTAGACTATTACAAAAACGCTTTGTAAAAGTTTTCACGGGTACAGAAAATATGATCATCTTACTGACCCAATTAAAAATACAACTGGGTAATTTCCGTCTTTTTAGTCATCAAGAAACTGGCGATTGGGCCTCTTACAAGAGAGATTTGGCTGTTAAGAAATGGTGTGATTTAGAAAATATTGAATGGATTGAATACCGTCAGAACAATGTAATTAGAAATTTAAGGGACAGAAATACTTGGTCAAGTCATTGGAGAAAATTCATGTCGAAGGAATGTTTTCCAGAACCCTATTTTAAAGCTAACTTACACGACATGAGAGGTTTAACATTTAAGCCGCCGTTATACGATATTAGTGATTTTGATCATAGAAAACTATGTAAACTCTTCGGAATTGACCTATTCCATTTGGACGATGTTTCCAAGCAACTACCAAGATCCGTCAAAAAAACTTCGACCAAATTACTTGAATCATTTTTAATAAATAGGTCAACCAATTATTCAAAAGAAATGAGTAGTCCACTAACTGCAGAATATTCTTGCTCAAGAATATCACCATTTTTAACCTGGGGGATTCTATCCATTCGCGATGTATACCAGCAATTACTAAGTGCAGAATATAATATAAAAAATACGGCTGCTTCAGTCTCAAATAAGAGCCACAGAGCGGGCTTATCCAGTTTCAAAAAACGTTTACATTGGAGGTGCCATTTTATACAAAAACTTGAAGCTGAGCCGGAAATAGAATTCAGGAACCTACACCCCTCAATGAATGCAGTCAGGAATGAAGGCTGTTTAACTGACTATGAACTGGAGAAACTCGAAGCTTGGAAAGATTGTAAAACGGGAGTCCCATTCGTCGACGCCTGCATGAATTATCTTCGAATCAATGGCTGGATTAACTTTAGAATGAGGGCGATGTTAGTGTCTTTCGTAAGTCACAATTTATGGATTCATTGGAGACACAGTGGATCTCATTTAGCTAATTTATTTTTAGATTATGAGCCGGGTATACACTGGCCACAAATTCAAATGCAAAGTGGAACTACAGGAATCAATACTGTTCGTATATACAATCCTGATAAACAAATGACCGACCACGACCCCGAAGCAATCTTCACTAAGAAGTGGGATCCAAATTTTGGTAAGAGTTTGCTTAATCCCATTGTGGATATAAAGAAAACGTCGAATATAGCAAAGTCAATGATTTATGAAAAACGAACTGCTAAAAATTTTAAATCCATTTCTAAGGTGGTCTTTAAAAAACATGGGAGTAGGAAAAACAAAATTATTTCCAATAAACCAAAAATCCCTAAAAACTTGAAAAATGAGGGTCCTCAACAACTGAAATTTTTTCCCGATTAGACTCTTAAGTATCTTCTTCATGAAGAAAAAAAAATCAAACTTACCAAAAAAGATCTGTGATCGTTGCGGAAAGATTATGGAATGGCGAAAATCTTGGAGAAACAACTGGGAGAATGTGAAGTATTGCTCCGACCGCTGCAGAAAAACAAAGGCTAACGTTGCCAAAGTGTAGTAAAAATCCAAACTCATTTAACTAAACCATAACATTAACAGTTCTCCAAAACTTAGAAAATGAAGAACAATAACTACTCAACGGCGCAAAAATTTTTTCCTGAAAATTACTATAATTTAGACTTTCGTTTTTAACAGAGGTAATCTCCGTCAGGTGCAAATTATTTTGAAGAGAATAGCCCGTCAACTTACTGAAATTTGAACAAATGTATATTTCGTCACAGGTCAACTTCATGTTCTGAATAACGAAGTTCCATCTTTGACTTGTCCAGGGACGATTCTTATGATATTCCAAAAATATCACCCCTAAATTTTTTTTAAACGCTGCCCCAGTTGCCCTTTTGATAAACCAAGGATGTTGTAAAAAGATTTCTTTAATCCCTTTAAGCGGTAATTCAGGAAAGCTTTCGGGAGGCATAGAAAAAAAAGAAGGTTCCTCTTCAAAAAGTTCAGTCAGTTTATTCTCTTGAGCAATTTCTCTATTGTCGCTGGCTAAATCGGATAAGACATCGTATGTAGTATCAATATTTGTTGCAAAGCAATGCCAGCTTCTAGGGGCATACTTTGCCACATTTGAAGCATTGAAAAGATAGGGTTTACTACTATTCGTACCTGCCACCCACTGCCACGATAAATGGTTGGAAGCAAGGTCTCCATCAAGTAATAGTGAGTATAGCCAATCAGCACCGGTTCGCCAATGTATTTTGCGATAGTGTATTAAATAAGATGATAACCATAGCCTCACATGATTATGCAAATAGCCAGTTGAATATAGTTCACGTACAGCATTATCAATCGGCACTAACCCGGTTGCCGCATTTTTCACGTCATCTGGGATAAAGGCCTTGTAAAAGTTTTCAGGTATTATTGATTCCCTCAAAGAGCTAAAAATTTTTTCTTTTTTATGCTCCCAAACATGCTGAAAAAATTCTCGCCATGCGAGCTCCATGAGAAATTTATCTTTCATTGATAAAACTCCTTTTTCTGACAATATTTCAAATATTTCCCGAGTATTCAAAATGCCATGAGAAATATAAGGGGATAATCGTGATACAGATCCGTTTAAAAAGTTTCGGCTTCTGCCGTATTCAGAAATGCTTAAGTTGTTTAGCGTGGCAAGTGCAAAATCCACTCCAGGCTTATTATTGATTGAGTATTCGTTCATTTTGATATATTTTGGGACTTATGTTATTAACCACGATAGTTTCTGCTATAAGCTGGAGCGTCATTCCTTTCGTTAAAATAGAGATTGGTGTACCCACTGTGTGTGGACTTCATTATTCCTCAAAAGATCCTTACATTGAGCTGAAGCTTGAAAAATTTGTATCCAGAAAAAAGGAAGTATTAACCTCACTTTCAGTCAAATCGCCATACGTTTTAAATACAAAGTCCGTGTACTTAAAGACCCGAAACCTACAAACCAACAATTTTTTAGTGAAGCAGAGTACTATAAAAGACCAATTTATCGCTATTGGCGATCTGCAAAATAAAGAGGAAGGTGGACTTATTTTCTATGAATTGGCGCTTTTTGGAGGAGAGTTGATTTTAGAAGGATTGAGTGATGCTAAGACTTTTAAATTACCGGATAGACTTCCAAGAGATATATCTAGCGCCTACTTAAATTGTGCAGGAGATCTGATTAGGCCAGATAATGAAATCAAAAAACTTTGATAAATATGCAAAGACGTGCTTTTTTTTCAGCTACCGTAGCCATGGCACTTGCTAATTCAGCCCAAACTAAAATATTGTCCGATGATGACGAATCTCTTACTGGACTATTTTTCGATGATATTTTTCTTCAACCAATTTTTGAGGAAGGACACCCTGAAACACCGAAAAGGCTGTCAAGAGGAATAGATTTGTTGGTGGGTTCCCATCATTTAAAGCCCCAACTAAAGTTTTGTTCAGTAAGACTTGCTAGTTCAGAGGAATTGAAGATTCTACATACAGATGACCATATTAGAAAATTAAATGCTAAATATAATAAGTCTACAAATTTGGTCGCTAGAGCCAGCGTCGGAGCAGCTCTTCAAGCCTGTGATGATGTGCACAAGGGGATTATCAAGAATGCGTTTGTGGGTTCTAGACCACCCGGTCATCATGCTAGAAACTACGGTAAAGAGGAAGGCTTTTGCTTTTTTAATAATATATCCATCGCTGCTAAATATCTTCAAAAAAAATATGGGTATAAAAAAATATTGATTGTTGACTGGGATTACCACCACGGAGATGGAACTGAATATTTTTTTTATGAAGATCCCAGCGTATTATTTTTTTCAACACATGATCAGTACGCTTACCCGGGAACAGGAAGTCCAACTAAGAGAGGCGCTGGGGAGGGGCTCGGTTACAATATAAATGTGCATTTAGACTGTGGAAGCACTAACAAAGACATTCAAAAAGCTTTTGAGGAAAAGCTCCTTCCCGCAGCTAATCAATTCCAACCGGAATTCATATTATTGTCTGCTGGTTTTGACTCGAGAGTTGATGACCGATTAGGTTGCTTCAAAATAGATGATGAAGGTTATAAAGAACTCACAATTCTGTTAAAAAATTTGGCAGAAAAGTTTTGTGATAAAAAATTGGTTTCTATTTTTGAAGGGGGCTACAGCCCTGATGGTGTTGCAACAGCTATCCAAAGCCATGTTGAAGAACTTTTAAAAGTCAGAACATGACCTCGTTTATCAATACAGATATTAAACAGATTTCAACAAGTAAAGTTAATCTTAGTCTTATTTTCACATACCATCGATTGGCTTCACGAGCTATAAAAACTTTCCTATCAAGTAAGTAGCACAACGAAAACCCAATTATCAATCCAAGTAACGCAACAAATGAATCGAGGAAGGTGGTCACATAAGCAAGCAAAGAAGGTATCACACCCCATATCAAAAAAAATTTAGTCGACGATTCATCAAAGTCATTTAAAGTCAGGCCCCAGTGGACCGCGCCAAGGAAAGTTAATATGATGACCGCATAATTACGTAATATATCTAGTGAACCAATTGAATTAAAAAATTCTTTTTCTATTATCGAGCAGAAAGAAAAAAAAATAAAAGGTATTAAACCTGCATAACCAAGCAAAGCAGTATATCTTATTTTTTCTTCGGGCTTATCCTGACCGAAAACTAACAAATTGATGGTCCTTAACATCACTCCTACTCGGTTGAGTTTTCTACAATCCACTCAGCATAAGGATTAAAACAATATACGGTTGGTAAACTAATGATTTCGGGCAAATCGTAAGGATGTATATCTAGGAGCCTAATTTCCAGATTTTCAAAATTTGCAGCAATTGTTTTTATTGTTAATCGTGATTCTAGCTCCTCGCATATTTCCTCTTCCCATTCGTATATACTTCTTACTTGATCTATTTGTACACAAGCACAAAGTTTTTCCTCTATAAGTATTTTTGCAATTGATCTGGCCTCTTTCAATGAATCTACAGACGTACAGACAAAAATAATCTCTTCCTCATGATCTAAAGTTTCCATTACTATTGGTACCTAGATACCTTCTACTATCATTAGATAACCTTCAGCGTTCCTCAGTCTTCCAGCAACAATTTCTTGATAAGGTTTTGAGAAATACCAAGCCTTTGCTGACTCTATACTAGGAAATTCAATAATGACATTTCTAGTGCCAGATGGATCTCCATCCAAAACTAAAGTATCCCCGCCCCTCGCTAGGAACTTTCCTCCAAACTCAACTAGAGTTTGAGGAACCTTCTCCGCATACTCTTTATAACCTTGCGTATTAGTAATTGTATTATTACCAACTATGTAAGCTTTTGACATTCAGTGGGATCCCTTTCACCATGTTTACTTTTTAATTTCCTTTATGCCTTTTTCTTCTAAGCTTTTTAGAAAAAAGTATTTTTCATTTTGCTTTTATTACCGTACATTATACAAGTTAATAAACCAAATAAAAATAATGTATCATCAAACATCATTCGACGCCGAGCGACTAAAAGAACGAGCGATTCAATTTAAGGATCAGTTAAAACGCCACAGTGAGGGTAAAACTTCGGCCGAGGAATTTAGACCCCTCAGGCTTCAAAATGGTCTTTATATTCAACGTCACGCGCCAATGCTAAGAATCGCCATAGCTTATGGAATGTTAAATACAAAGCAACTTCGAATGCTAAGTCACATAACAAAAAAATTTGATAGAGGATATGGCCATTTAACAACCCGTCAAAATATGCAGTTAAACTGGATAAAGGTTAATGACGTTCCAAAAGCATTAGCTTTACTCGCGGAAGTAGGTTTGCATGGTATACAGGCAAGCGGTAATTGTCTCCGAAATATAACCAGTGACGCTTTAGCTGGCATAGCTAAAGATGAATTATTAGATCCTAGACCTTACGCAGAGGTTTTACGGCAATGGAGCACATTTCACCCTGAGCTTTCTTTTCTTCCTAGAAAATTCAAGGTTGCATTTACAGGCGCTACCGAAGATCGTGCTTTAATTCAGGTACACGATCTTGCTTTTGAGGCTGTTAACGGCGAACCAGACACTATTTTTAAAGTGCGGGTAGGTGGTGGTTTAGGAAGAACACCCATATTAGGACCAGTTTTAAGAGAGAGACTTCATTTTAAATATTTGCTCTCTTACACGCATGCGGTCATGCGTGTATATAACGAATTAGGTAGAAGAGATAATATGACCAAAGCTAGAATAAAAATTCTTGTTAGAGCTGCTGGAATTGAAAAGTTTAAACTCTTAGTAGAGGAAGAGTTTCAGAGATTAAAGAGCCTTACCTCAGAGGTGACATGCCAAACATTAGAAATGATAAAAGATCAGTTTAGTTATTTTCGACCTCCCAGTATTCAAAAGAATATTACTAAAGAAGTTAATACTCTTTTTGAAAGTAAAGAATTTAATCAATGGAAAAAAAATAATGTTATTGAACATAAAATTGATGGCCTAAAGGCCGTCTTACTTCCTGTCAAGGGGGAACATCGGGCTCCTGGAGATGTTACTTCAGAGGAATTAGATATTCTTGCTGACTTATGCGATAAATACAGTGATTCCCTACTACGTGTCACTCATAGTCAGAATTTTATTATGCCCGCAGTTCCTGAAGTTCATTTGGAAGATCTTTATCAAAGTTTAAAGAAGGAAGATCTCTCTCGGCCAATTGGAGGACTGCTCACTGACATGGTTTGCTGTCCCGGAGGGGATTTTTGCTCCTTAGCTAATGCACGATCAATACCGATCGCTGAGGATATTGCAACTAGATTTAAACAACTCGACCAACTAGAAAATCTTGGTCCGATTGACTTGAGAATATCTGGTTGTATAAATAGTTGCGGCCACCATCATATTGGACATATCGGAATTCTTGGGGTCGATAAAAATGATAAGGCCTACTACCAACTTTTATTAGGAGGCCACTCCGGAAACTCTTCTAGTGCAAAACTTGGAAAAATTATTGGAAAGGCTTTTGCTGAAAACGAAATTGTTGATGCTGTTGAGGAAATTCTAGAATGCTATATAAGTCTGCGATTAGATGGGGAAAATTTGAGTGAAACGTTAAAAAGGTTAGGCAATCAACCTTTTGCAGACGCTGCTAACTTAGCTCGAAAAAATAGTATCTAATGGCTGATACTCGTTCAACCCGGTCACACATTTATGGAAAGAGTATTTGTCTTGTAACAGGGAAGGAAGTTGCCTCAGAAAATTTTAGTTTTATAATTGATCCGTCAGTCGAAAGATTCTCTCTTGATGACTTCCCAATTTCCGGCTCTGAGTCAATTGCTATTATTTTCCCTAATTTTACTGACGGAAGAGGTTTTTCTATTGCCGCACGCTTGAGGGAAAACCATCCCAATTTACGATTACACGCCGTTGGAAAAATTAACGAAGAATTAAGCTATTTTTTAAAAAGAAGTGGTTTTGATACGATGTTTATTTCTTCACTGGACTCAACTATGACTGAGGAAATTAAGATGCAACGAATTATTAATCCGTTCAAACACCACTATCAAAGTGGAAATGATGGAAGTAAAGGGGTTTTTTAATAATGAAAAAATCACATTATTTAACAAGAGAAAAGCAAATTTATTTTGTTGGAGCTGGCCCTGGCAATGTTGAATTACTCACAATTGCTGGCTTTCAAGCTATAAAGAAGGCACAGATCGTTTTTTATGATGCACTTATTGATGAAAAAGGATTTCGTAAAATTAATCCCAGTGCCACTTGGCTTTACGTTGGGAAGAGATCTAATCAACTATCCACTAATCAAAAATTAATCAATCGTTTGATTGTAAGCTATCTAGAGAGGGGTTTACAAATTGTGCGGCTTAAGGGAGGAGATCCCACAATATTTGGGAGATTGAGTGAGGAAATTTCAGAGTTAAAAAAAAAGAATATCCCTTTTTCCGTAATACCTGGTGTCTCTGCTGCCTCTGCTGCTGCTGCAGATCTTGAACTGAGCCTCACTAAGAGGGAAATCTCTCGCTCCGTTAGCTTTGTTACACCAGCTGTGAGTAAAAATAGTGAAAAAACTGAAAATTGGGCTGAGATAGTAAAAACCTCTGAAACCAGCGTTATATACATGGGCGGCAAAACTCTGAAGTATATTTCCTCTACCTTATTGGAGAATGGGTTGAGACCTACAACTCCGGTTGCTATCGTTGAAAGTGCCAGCTTAGAGTCGAAGAAACAGATAACTTCTTTAGCTAAGCTTGTGACAATTGATACCCAATCATTCAAAGGGCCGGTTTGTATAATAATCGGCAAAGTTATTGAGGATGTAAGCACAAATAGTATGAGCAACCTGGAATCTAGCCTTGACTTGAAAAGACTGGCTTTCAATGCAGCATAAAAAAAGGCAGGCTTTGATTTTGATTGCTCATGGATCAAAAGATCCCGAATGGAGTTCACCCTTCCAAACTATTACAAACAACGTAAAAAAAAATTGGCTGAAAGGACCAGTAGAATTGGCGTTTTTTGAACTACAAAAACCTCTTTTGGAAACTGTGATTCAAATGCTTATTGATAGTGGATACAAGTGCATACATGTGGAACCTCTGCTTTTAGCTAATGGTTTTCATTTAAAAAATGACCTGCCAAAACGAGTGAAAAACATTATCTCTATGCATGAAGGTTTGAATTTGACTTTTGGAAAACCTCTGATAAACCATAAAAATATTCAACGATCTATTTGTGAAGTAATTTTAAACCCATCCAATTAAGAATTTCTAAATGAGTAAATTTAACGATCTACCTGATTCCATAAGTATTCTTGAAAGAGCTGTTAATGATGGTCCCTCTCCAGTTTTTTCAACCAGTCTTAGTGCTGAAGACCAAGCTATTACACACTTAATTTACATTTATAAATTACCGATCGAAATCTTTGTTCTGGATACTGGTCGACTTCATAACGAGACCTTAAACTTATTGGCTCATACTGAGGCTCACTTCAATAAGAAAATAAAAGTGTATTGTCCGGATAGCGCCGACGTCGAAAACTACGTAAAAATAAACGGTATTAATGGTTTTTATAAAAGTGTTAGTCAAAGAATTGAATGTTGTGAAATCAGAAAGGTAAAAGTTGTCAGGAGAGCGTTGAAAGATAAATCAGCTTGGATCACAGGCATAAGATCGGAACACAGTTTGAAAAGATCAAAAAATACATTTATGGAATGGGACAATAAGCTTAATCTTATGAAGTATCATCCACTTCTGAATTGGAGCGGCGACTTTTTGTGGAGATTTATTCTAAAGAATGGAATTCCGACTAATCCACTGCATAAAAAGGGATTCAGTAGCATTGGTTGTGCCCCATGCACTAGAGCAGTTAAACCTGGAGAAGATGAGCGAAGTGGTAGATGGTGGTGGGAGCGAAGCTTAATCAATAAAGAGTGTGGTTTACATGAAGACTAAAGCAACGGTAGAGTCTACAGAACATTTAGAATTTCTCGAAAATGAATCTATATTCATAATGAGAGAAGTTGCAGCTACTTCCAAAAATCCTGTTTTACTGTTTTCGGGCGGTAAAGACTCGGTTGTAATGTTAAGAATTGCCCAAAAAGCGTTTGCACCTATGCCCCTGCCTTTTCCTTTACTTCACATAGATACCGGACATAATTTTTCGGAGGTGTTAGCTTTTAGAGACGAAAAAGTAACAGAAATTAATGCCAACCTGATAATTAGAAAAGTCGAAGATTCAATTAAAAGAGGCACTGTAAAACTTAAACATCAGATGCAATCACGAAATGCAGCTCAATCAATAACCTTACTTGAAGCTATTGAAGAATTTGAATTTGATGCCTTGTTGGGAGGCGCCAGAAGAGATGAAGAAAAAGCGCGAGCAAAAGAGAGGATTTTTTCATTCAGAAATGAATTTGGTCATTGGGATCCAAAGTCTCAACGACCGGAATTGTGGGATCTATTTAACACCAGACATCAGAAAGACGAACATATGCGAGTTTTCCCAATCTCGAATTGGACTGAATTAGATATCTGGAAATATATACAGTTTGAAAACCTAAAACTTCCAAATATCTACTTTGCTCATCCTCGCAAGGTTTTTTACCGGAAGAATTTATTAGTTCCACTTACAAGTTATACTCCTCCGGAAAAAAATGAAAAGGTCATAGAGAAGATGGTCAGGTTTAGAACGGTGGGTGATATCACTTGCACTTGTCCTATTGAGAGTCTTGCTACTTCACCGCGGGAAATCATTTCCGAAACAGCCGCCTCTGATTTAAGTGAGAGAGGAGCTACTCGTTTGGACGATCAAACTGAGGAAGCTTCAATGGAGAAGAGAAAAAAAGAGGGATACTTTTAATGATAGCCAAAAAATCCCCGATTAGGTTTATTACTGCTGGAAGCGTAGATGACGGCAAGAGTACTTTAATAGGCAGACTTCTGTTTGATACAAAATTCATACTGAATGACCAAATAAAAAATCTAGAAAGCGCAAAAAATAATCGTGCAAATTTTGAGTCTTTTGATTTATCTTTTTTAACTGATGGATTAGAGTCAGAAAGAGAGCAGGGAATTACTATTGATGTAGCATATCGCTACTTTAATACGCCAACAAATAAATTTATAATTGCAGACTGCCCTGGTCATGAACAATACACAAGAAATATGGTTACTGGTGCTTCAAATGCCGACATCGCAGTGATCTTAGTAGACGCTAGCAAGGTGAAAGACGGTTCTCTACTAGAACAAACTCGTAGACACACATTAATCATATCTTTATTAAAAATCAAAACAGTCATATTAGCAGTTAACAAAATGGACTTAGTGAATTTTAGTGAAGCTCTATTCACTGAAATTTTTGATTCATTTCAGAAATTACTTCGCGACTTAAATTTTTTTCCCAAGTGCTCAGCAATACCCATTTCCGCGTTACAAGGTGATAATATTATAAGCAATTCCAAACGAACAAAATGGTACGAAAGTTTCTCATTCCTAGAACTCCTAGAAAAAAGTAGTAAGTCAATTAGAATTAATGATCAGCTTCGGTTGCCAATCCAATATGTTTTAAGATGGGATGGAGAAAAACATAACTCACAAAGAGCATATGCTGGGAGAGTGGAATCGGGAGTTCTGAGTAAAAACAGATTAGTAAAATCTTTTCCCTCTGAAATCTCTTCAAGGATTGATAGGATCGTATACCTAGGAAAGGAAATTGACTCAGCTACCGCGGGACAAAATGTTATTCTTTGGTTAAATAAAGACCTTGACATTTCTAGAGGTGATGTGTTGATCGAGTCCAATGACAGAGTAGTGAGCTCTAAAACTTTTTTGGCGAAAATTGCTTGGCTGGACTCTTTGCCTTTCAATTCAAGTAGCCGTTATATCCTGAAACATAACACTAAAGAAATCCAAGCAAAAATTTCAATTGTAAATAAGATAAATCCAGTAACGCTCAAATCTGTAAGCACTGATACTTTAACAATCAACGAAATCGGCGAGGCTTCTGTAAAAGTATCTCAGGCTATTTTGGCTGATTCATTTGAAAAATTTGCAACTACTGGCTCTCTTATCTTAATCGATAAAATAACAAACCAGACCGCAGCCGCTTTAATGATTAAATAAGCTAAGGTTGCTAATTTATGAAAATCAGGGACAGGGAACTAAGAACAAGTGAAGTACAGAAGGAACGTTCAAGAGCTGGCCTTCCGCAACTAGAAACGATAGTTTTTCAAGGAGAAAAGCACCCTTACTTATTTTGGTTTAGTTGGATAGCTTTCGTGATCTTACTAGCGTTGCTTATATATATCGTTGTTTCATTTATAAATGTCAATGGTGATGATTCTTTTTCGAAAATAATCAATATTTTAAAAACTGAACAATTTTTAAATGCTGTTTTAATTGGCTTCATTGCTCAAGTCATCGATGGTGCGTTAGGTATGGCTTATGGTATCTCCGCCACAACATTCCTCCTTAGTTCTGGGGCAAGTCCTGCGGTTGCGAGCGCAAGCGTTCATATAGCCGCTGTTTTTACAACTGGTTTGTCCGGTATCTCTCATGTTAATTTAGGAAATGTTTCAAAAGACCTTTTTTTACGCCTTCTTGTTCCAGGTATTTTGGGAGCGTTATTAGGAGTTTTGCTTGTTACTCAATTAGATACTGCGATATTCAAACCAATAATGTGTTTCTATCTTTTGCTAATGGGGCTTTTAATTTTAGTTAAGGGGTTGAAGAAGTACAGCGAGCCCAAACCTATAAAACAATCTAAAATTTCTTCTTTAGCTCTGTTTGGTGGCCTTATGGATTCGGCCGGTGGTGGTGGTTGGGGCCCTATTGTTACCACTAACTTAATCGGAAATGGTCAAGACCCTAGGTCTACAATTGGCTCAGTGAACTTCGCTGAGTTTTTTCTGACCTTATCCACTGCTGGATTCTTTACGATTTTTGTAACAAGTAGCCCTTGGGTAAGTGTTTTTGGATTAGTAATTGGTGGTCTTTTTGCCGCCCCTTTTGCTGCTTACCTATGTCGATATATTCCCCCAAGGGCATTAATGACCTTAGTTGGAATCATTATTATAGTATTAAGTGTCTTTACTATTTATAAAATGGCATAATTATTTTTATTAGAAACCAGGAATCATAAATATGAATGATATTTTTTCTCCTTTTGAGTGTGGACAATCCTTAGCAAACTTAAAAAATAATCCTAAATTACCAAGGCCTGAGGTTTTTTCCTCTGTTAGTGAAGAGAGACACTATAGGAAACAGAGATTGATTGCCGCGTTAAAAATTTTTTCCAAATGTGGTTTTGATGAAGGAGTTGCAGGCCATATTACTGTTAGGGATCCTGAGCACTTAGAAAGTTTTTGGGTTAATCCATTTGGAATACATTTTAGTCTTGTAACAATAGATGATTTAATTCGCGTATCTCATGATGGTGAAATTATCGAGGGGAAACATCCAGTTAATGCTGCAGCTTTTGCAATTCACTCTCGGATACATTTAGCTCACCCAAATATTAATGCAGCCTGTCATGCACATTCAACATATGGTAAGGCTTGGTCTGCATTCGGTAAGCGCTTAGATTTACTAACTCAAGATTCTTGTGCATTTTTTAATGACCACGACGTTTTTAAGAAGTATTCCGGTTTAGTATTAGAAACTGATGAAGGCGATGAAATTGCAAAAATGCTAAAATCTAACAAAGCTTTAATTCTGCAAAACCATGGTTTATTGACAACCGGAAAATTTGTGGAATCCGCTGCTTGGTGGTTCATTACAATGGAAAGAAGTTGCCAAGTTCAGATGGCAGTGCAAAGCGCTATAAACACTAATCAGAAAATATCAATAATTAGTAATCAAGCAGCACAAAAAGCTTATGATATTATCGGCGGCGAAGAAGCAGGCTGGTTTGGGTTCCAGCCTCTTTTACAGAGGCTAAGAAATGAATTTCCAGGGCTTTAAAAAAATGACTTCAAAATATTATAGACAACTGTTAGTCTAAGAGGCTGTTTATTGTAGAAATTAATTGTTAAAAGCCGAAATTTAAAACTTAAATAGGAAATTTACATGAAACCGATAGTTTTGATTCTAATACTCGCTCCAGCCGCTTTGCTAATTGCATTTCTATGGTTTCAACCGCCAATAGTTTAAACAAATATACTTTTGCATTTGCTATTTAGAAAGGAAGATAAATCGTCGATTTCCTCCTGAGAAACACTGTGTCCTAAATTTGCATACTCGCGTTCAGTTACGGTAAATCCTTTCGCCCTCAAAATTTCAGTAGAGCTTTTGGTCCACTCGGCTCTGACCACATGATCACTAAGTCCATGAGCAATGAAAAAGGGAGTTTCTCTAGTAGCTCTAACGAAATCCTTTTCGAAAGCCTCAGCAACCGGAAGGTAGCCAGATAAACACACTACACCAGCAATTGGAAAATCGAGCCTTGTGCCAACATGTAAAGCCATTGCACCTCCCTGCGAGAAACCCCCTAAAAAAATGCGTTCGGGATTTATACCTCTCTCCACCTCATCAACTATTAACTTCTTAATTATTTTTCCCGACTGTTCTATACCGATCTTGTCTTGCCTATCGGTCAACTCAGTACCCTTAATATCATACCACGCGGGCATTTTTTCTCCGCCATTTATAGTCACCGAAATTAAGGGTGCATCTGGTAATGTCAAACTAAACATGGAAGCATGATTAAGCTTTAAGGCTCTAACAAGATTCTCCGAATCACCTGAACTAGAACCTAAGCCATGGAGCCAAATAAAGCTCCCTATTTCATTTGTTTTAAAATTACTCATTATGGTTAACTTTCAATTTTTAACTATTTTGCAATAGCTCCGTCAAAACATAGACCACCAGTTATCTCTATGGTGGTACCATTTAAAGATTCGTTTTCAATGATATGCTGGATAAGGGAGGCTATTTCATCTGGTTCAATGAGTCTGCCAACGTGAACCTGACTTAATAGTTTAACCAATGCATCCTGATTCATTTTTTCCAATAATGGTGTTTTTACATATCCTGGGGCAATTCCTACCACCCGCAAATTCCTGATTTTCCTTAAAAGAAACTCCCCTACTAATATTTTCGGAAATAACGCAAGAGAGGCTTTTGAAGAAGAATAATTTAGCTGGCCAATTTGACCCATTTTATTAATCGAAGAAATAGGAATAATTACTCCAGGCCAGCCCCCATTTACCATTTTTTCGGCAGATTCTCTAACAGTCAAAAATGTGCCTGTTAAATTAATGTCTAAAACAGACTGCCACTTTTCCAAACTTAGCTTTTTTTTCACTTTTTTTGTTTGAGAGTCCGTATTCAAAAATAAACCATCTGCGATTATCCCAGCACAAGGAATAACAATGTTTAATTTAGAAAATTTTTTTACTGCTTCATCAGCTAGGGCAGCACATTCTTCCTGACTTGTAACATCAACTTTCATTCCAATAGACTCACCCCCCGAGTCATTAATTTTAGATGCGACTTCTTGTACAGCTGTTTCATCTCTGTCACCGAGAATAAGTCTAACCCCCCTCTTGGCCAGTTGCCTTGCCACAATCGCTCCGATACCACTTGCAGCACCAGTGATTACTCCAACGCTGTTAACTAACTCCATATAAACTCCATAATTAATGCATAACTAATACTATACTTGAATTTTTTGTGCGGTGCACAAAATTATAAACATTTAGAATTTTTCATTTGTTCAGAGAACTCATAAGGAGAATTTGGTCAACATAAAATTTCTCTTTTTCTTATTGTAGCTTTGAGCAAAAAAAATAATCTTCGAGAAAAGCTCAAACTAATCTGAATCACAGCCCTTATCAACTTTTTTATCCAATTCGAAATGCAATTCCGCCACGTATTTTTTGACTAGTAAAGTATAATATTTTGAGTATGAGTAAAAATTTTTTTCAGTTTGTTTCTCACTTTTTAACGACAACTCTAGGGCTTTGGACCGCTAGCGTTATTTTTGATGGTTTTCAAATTTTAAACTTAGAGGCATTGGCGGTAAGTGGGCTTTTACTAGCGTTAATAAATCTGTTTATTAAACCTATTATTTTTCTTTTGGCTTTTCCTCTAGCACTCGTATCATTTGGTCTCATTGTTCCAATACTGAATGGAGCTTTTCTGCTTTTGATTAGCGAGTTAATAGGGGGATTCAATATCGATAGCTTTTGGACTAGCATTCTAGCCGGTATCATTGTGTCAGCGGTGTCGATTATGTTAAATGTTGCTACCGGGAATTACAAATCAAGCGTTTCTTTAAGAAAGAATTCAATAAGTTCATCACATAAATCTGTCGATAAGTCATACTTCTCATCGGGTAAAAGTAGAAGTGAAGAATCTGTAATTGATGTGGAAGTGAAGGAAAAAAAGTAACATGAGGAGTTCTTTAAGTTACGTTAACTTACTAATTAAATCAAATAACTGTGCTCTTTCACATTCCATTGAATATTTGGCGAGTTTATTACAACGTAGTTGCTGTTTTAGTTCTGATCTAAACTGTTTCAAAGAAAAAAACATTAGTATTTTCTTGGCAATACTTTTTCCTTCACTTGCAGGAAATAACCCAGCATAATTTTTTCCCAGAATTGCCCTATGACAAGATATATTACTCGCTAGTATTGGCATGCCGGCATTAATTGCCTCCATAATGACTAGTGCTCCACCCTCTAATGTGGAAGGGTGAAGTAATAAATCACAACTGATCATCTCTGAGAGAACATCATGGGTAGACTTTTCTCCCAGAAACTGAACGGATGAATTTGTACTGATCTCAACCATTCTTTTCATGTATGACTTGTCTAATATACCCCCGATATGATTGAGGGTGATTTGTATTTTAGAACTATTTTTAATGTCCGATAGTGCTAATTTAAATCCTTCGATAGCAGAAATATAGTTTTTTTCCTCTCTAACATTCCCAACCATCAGCACACGATAACTGGACTTTTTATTAAAAAAAACTTGTCTACTTTCATTTATATCGACAGACTGATGAATAACAGATATTTTTTTCTCATCAACTTTAAGCAATTTTAACAAGTCAAATTTTGCATTAGATTGCAAAACTACTATGGCATTACTTTTTTGAATTGCCGTATTACATTCCTTTCTCTGTTTTGGATCGCCGCTTACCATAATTTTATATAGGTCGGTACCAGTTAAAACTAAAATGCAAGGAATATTAAGTTGATGACACTTATTAATGATCAGACGGCTTTTATAGGCATGCAGTGTTATCACCACATCTTGACTACTTAAAAGATCAATACCGGAGAGTTTCTCCTCCAAACTTACGTCAAAACCACATTTTTTGAGTAAATATGAATATCTTTTTGCGGTTATCCGATTTCCGGTAAGAGCAATTTTTTCCGTCGGAGAAAATATTTTTATCAAAAAATTTCTCCTCAAACGATAGTAATTTCACATTGATTTCTTTCAGTAACTGAACCTATCTCAAAAGCCGTATAGCCATTTGATAAAAATAATTCTAAGATTTCTTTAGAATTTTCCGAACAAACAGATACCAGTAACCCACCACTAGTCTGTGGATCAGTCAATAAACTTTTTTTGGTAGGGTTTAATTGCGTCTGAAATTCAACCTTAGAACTTATTGATTCCCAATTACGAGTGGACGCACCTGTGAGATAGCCTTCCTTAGCTAAACTAATAACTTGCGGGTGAAATATTACTTTTTCCGCTTCTAATTGAATAGTCACATTTGAACCAGAAGCAATTTCCACCAAATGACCTAAAAGACCAAAACCAGTAATGTCAGTCATAGCATTTACACAAGATTTTGCGCCCAGTTTATAACCTATCCAATTCAGTTGAGTTGCGTATTTTATGAATGTTTTATACTCTGCTTCTCGTAATTTATTTTTTTTTAACGCAGCGGAATAAACCCCAACACCTAGTGGTTTTCCTAAAATTAATTTATCTTTTATTTTTGCAGTTGAATTCTTTTTTAAATTCCTCGTCTCTACTAGCCCAATACAAACTAAACCATATATTGGTTCTTGGGAATCAATCGTATGTCCGCCAACTATCGGAATGCCAGCCCTCTCACAGATATCTTTCCCTGCAGTAAAAATTTTAGAAATAGTAGTGGTTGTTAATACAGATACAGGTATCCCTGCTATTGCGAGAGCAAAAATTGGCTTTGCCCCCATCGCATAAACATCTGATAGCGCGTTTGTAGCAGAAATAGCACCAAAATCCGCTGGGTCATCTACAATGGGAGTAAAAAAATCAGTGGTTGCTACAAGTGCTCGCTCTGCATCTAGTTTATAAACCGCTGCATCATCTGATGTATTATTTCCAACGAGTAACTCGGGAGGTAAAGATACGCCCCTTGTTTTTGCAAGAATTTCTGATAATATTTCTGGAGATATTTTGCAGCCACAACCTCCACCACTTGTAAGTTTTGTTAATTTAGGTTCTAGCATTATGGTCCTTCTAAAGATAATATGAAATTCAGAGATTTATATTCCATTGATTTGGCCTCTGGCTTTAATGACGTTCGAGATTCCACAATAAAACTATTCGAGAGATTTGAGTCCGCTTTAGATGATAATCTTTTTGTGGAGAGAAGAAAAGAGATAAATCTGCCCTTGTGGGAATTTAGTCATATTGGGTGGTTCTCGGAAAGATGGTTATTGAGAAATAAATATCTTAGCTTCGACGAACGTAGACCTAAGGCTTGGAAAAATTGTTTGTGTGGTGAATCGATTCTGAAGCAGGCGGATGAGCTTTTTAATTCGGCTACCATTCCGCATGAAGAAAGGTGGTTAGTCACACTACCTAAAAAACAAGAAGTTAAAGAATATCTTTTACAAACAAAAGTTAAAATTTTAGATTTAATAAAACGGAATTATCCCTCATCAAATGAAGACTGTTATTTCTATCGTCTCTGTCTTGCTCATGAAATGATGCATATTGAAGCGTTGAGGATGACTGCTCAAACCCTCGGCCTGTTCTTGCCTGAAGTGGCAGTATCATTTCTTCAAGAACCCTCGGCAGGAGAACGAAGAAAAATTTTAATTTCTGCCCATGATGTATTCAAGAATGAAGAGATATCAGGGTTTAGATTTGACAATGAAATAAATGAATCACATGGTCCGTCCTCAGACTTTAGGATTGACTCCCACCCCACCTCGATAGCAGAATTTTTGGATTTTATAAAAAGCGGAGAATATGAAAATGAAAAAAATTGGTCGGAAGATGGAAAAAATTGGTTAAAAGATTATAAAAGCCTAAATAAATATCAGCATACCTCGTTATCAGATAAGCTTGCTCTTGCGGTTAAGTGTGGAAAAGAAAACGAGGCTGAGATCACTATTGAATGGTTTGGTAAAGTTCTTAGGATAGGAAAACAATTGCCAGTTTTTAACATTAATTACTTTGAGGCAGAGGCATATGTAAACTCAAAAAGTCGGGAACTTCCCACTGAAAATCAGTGGTTGGCGGCCTCTAAAAATCAGTTTTTTCAATGGGGATCGGTCTGGGAGTGGACTTCAAGCATTTTTAAAAAAGATAAGAAGTTCAAGGCTCACCCATACAAAGAATATTCTGAACCATGGTTTGGCGACCATATGGTCTTGAAAGGATCAAGTTTTGCAACATACAGATCACTGAAGTGTTCTCGCTATAGAAATTTTTACATGCCCCACAGGCAGGACATTTTCGCTGGCTTTAGAACGGTGGAAATTATTTAGATCCGGTAAATAGAGCATATCGCTCTGTCGGCGTTACGAAACTTTTCAAATTGTCAAAACCAGCCTCCTCAAGTAACTCCGTAAATCCTTGTACGGTATATTTATAAGAGTTTTCTGTATGTATGCTTTTTCCTTTTTTAAAGAATATACTGCCTTGGGGAGATGCTACTTTTTGATCAGAAGTTGCAACTAAATGCATTTCTATTCTTGACTCTCTAACGTTAAATCTTACATCATGCCTCCAAAACCGTATGTCAAAATTTGTTTTTGCCAAGCGATTAAAATGCAAAAGTATATTTTTGTTAAATGCTGATGTGACACCTAGGCTATCATTATAGGCGCCCATCAAATCATCCAACGGTTTGACTAAGTCGACACCGATTAAGATAAAGTCCGCGTTTAAGTTGCGTAGAAAGTTGATTCCAATATCAGGGCGAAAGTTGCCAATCGTGGAACCAGGAAAAAAATAAACAGTGGGTTCACTTTTAAAATTTTCTCCTTGTATATCTTTCACCATTCCCGTATTAAAATCAGTGGAAAAATCAGCCTCAATACTTTTGATTTCTAACTCTCTAAACTTATTTTTCAATTTACTAACAGAGTGAGAAAAGAAATCAGACGCAAGGTCTACAGGTATATATCTAATTGGTTTAAGTTGTGGAATTATATAGGCGGCTTTCTGGCAACTACCAGCCCCTAAATCGATCATGCATGCGTTACTAGGTAACTCATTGACAATCATTTCCTTTTCTTTATCAAGTAATTCGTACTCATCTCTTGTAACCTTATATTCAGGAAGTTTAGTTATCGCTTCAAACAAAACGCCCCCCAAATCATCGTATAGTAATTTAGTTGGAATTGTTGGATTAGGATTTTTTAATCCCTCTAAATAGTTTATTTTCTCCATGTCCTCACACTTTTTCACTTTACAAAAGCTCCCTTCTTATTAAACTACTTGTAAAATCAACAAAACAAACCAGAAAAATCATCATAAAAATTATTGTGCTTGCTTTGTCCATAAAAAAAAGTCCTAAATTAAAACTTAAAAGTTGACCCAGTCCACCTGCCCCAACTACTCCTAAAACTGCAGCGGCCCTGATGTTATTTTCCCAACGGTACAGTGAATAACTTATTATTTGTGGTAACAACTGAAAAAGCTCTACGTAAAACAGACGCTTTATAAACCCAACTCCATGATATGAGAGGACCTCACTATTATCTCTCGGCAGGTTCTCTAAGGCTTCTGAAAATAACCTACCGAGAACACCAGTAGTGTGGAAAGCTAACGCCAGGGTTCCAGCAAAAGGACCCAGGCCAGCACTAATTATCAGTAATGATGCCCAGACTAAATCTGGAATAGATCTAAGGATATTTAGTAATAATTTAGCAATATTATGCAAAATTAAAGGTCTGCCATTTCGCGAACTAGTGCCGATAAAAGCAAGTAGTAACCCCATCATAATGGCGAGGACAGTTCCAACGACAGACATTGAGAATGTCTCTAATGAAGCCTTCAGTACAATTATCAAAAATTCCATTTCTATATTTGGCGGGAAAAACTCCTCAAGGAACCTTTTTGTAAGATTAAAAGCTTCCACAGTAAAAATCTCACTTAAGTGCAAATCAACTTTATAAAAGCAAAGCAAAATTAAAGAAATTATTATCAAAAGTATTATTTTATTTTTCACACGATTTGATCTCTCAAACTTTTACTTAACCAATCTGAAAACCAAACTAAGATAATGAATGCCATAAGAAGTGTGCAAATTTCTCCTCCAGCAAACATTTTCATTGAATTTTCAAGTTGCTGCCCCAGACCCCCAGCTCCAACGAACCCCAGGATAACGGTTGAGCGAACTGCACATTCCCATCTGTAAACAGTGTAGGAAACAATTTCCAAAATATTTTGTGGGATCAATACATAAAAAAGAATCTGCCCTCTACTTAATCCATTGAACACTAATTTATCAGATATTTCTCCGCCGCCACTCTCTAAAATTTCAGCGTACACTTTTCCTAGCATACCACCATACGTTAATGCTATTGCAATAATTGCGGCGGTTGGGCCTAAGCCAACCACTCTAACAAAAAGTAAAGCCCAAACTATCTCAGGAACACTTCTAAGGAAAATTAAAATAAGCCTTACAGCATATCTAAAAGACTTTGATACGATGCTTGCCTGTCCCTCTACACTTGAAAAGGAAAGAGAATTACATATTAATAACGCTGCCGGAATACCAATCAACAATGCAGATATTAATCCGACAGTTGCAATTGCTATCGTGACCAAGGCTTCATCAAAAACTAATATTAAAAACTCACTCGATATCTCAGGTGGAAAAAAAGAGATTAAAAACTTTTTAGTTACTTCAACGCTTCTGGCGTCAAACAAATTCTTTAAATTGAACTCCACCGAGCCCAGTAAGTAAATAAAAAAAATAATCAGACCTATAAAAATATAGAATCTTTTATGCCATAGAGGATCCTCATATTTTTTTTTATCTAAACGATTACTTAGCTCAAGATTCATAAACTTTCATTAATAAAGATTGATCTATGGAGGAGCTAGAGCCATCAAAATAAATTTTTCCTTGACGCATAGCTATAATTCTCGGAAAAAACCTTAAAGCCATATCCACTTGATGTAAGGTGCAGATAAGGGTTATGCCTCTAGCTTTTGCATGCTTAAGCAATACGTCCAAAGCACTCATTGCTGAATCAGGATCCAAGGCGGAAAGTGGTTCATCTACAGCCCATAAGGCAGCTTTAGAAATAACTGCGCGAGCTAAGGATACTCTCTGTCTCTCTCCTCCAGATAATTGATCGACTCTTTCATACAACTTGTGTGCCAGGTTGAATTCTTCCAAAGCTTCGAAAGCAGACTTTGTGAACTGAGGGTGAATAAGGGAGATTAAACTTTCGACTAATCCCACATAGGGTAGTTTTCCAGCTATTACTGAATGAACTACCCGTTGTCTAGGAGGCAACGGGGGACTCTGCGGAACATAACATAACTTAGTTCTTAAACCGTGCCTAGCTTTGCCAGATAATTTCCAAGGATTGACTCCTCCAAACTTTAATGAGCCACTCAAAGGCCTATTTGCAAATATTAATGCTCTCAATAGAGTGGTTTTTCCGGCTCCCGAGGACCCTATGACTGCTATATGCTCTCCCGCGGAAATATCCACTGTAACATCGCTAAGAACCTTTTTTTTTTGACTACCTCCGACTGAAAAAGCAAAGCTGAGGTTCTCTGTTTGAACATCTATCAAAACTTCTGCAATAAACTTAGTTTAAAGAACTTTTGATAAGACCAACATTCTCGGCGGCAGCTTTAAGTCCATCATAATTTTTCTTTTCGGTCTCCAAAAATCCCGATGCATCCTGAGCCTCTAATATTTTTTTTCCGAGCTCCTGGTCCGAACTTATTTTGAGAAATGATTCTTTAATTTTATTCCTCAATTCTTCGGGGACTTCCTTATGAATAGTCCAATTGTAATTGTAATAAGTTGGAGTAGTGTAGAAAACTTTAGTGCCCTCAGGTACTCTTTTTTCCTTTACAAATCTTCTCCATGTCTTAATATTCATGGCCCCAGCCTGTACTTTCCCAGATCCAACAGCAGCAATAGTTGCATCATGCGCTCCACTGTAGGCTATTCTCTTGAAATCTTGTTCGGGAATAATTCCCTCTTGCATCAAAAACGTTCTAGGCATGAGGTGTCCGCTAGTTGAACTCTGCGAACCGAACATAACCTCCTTACCTTTTAAATCACTTAGTTCTTTTATATTTGCATCACTAGTAATGAAAACCGATCTGAATGACTGATCCTCAACTCTCTGAATAAGTGGCTCGACTTTTCCATTTGACCGGCTGTAAGCCTGCAAAAAAGTCAATCCTCCAAACCAAGCCAAGTCAACTTTTCGACTCACAATTGCCTCTACAGCAGCAGAATAGTCGCTAACAGGTATAAATTCAACTTGCATATTAACGCTATTCTCTAGGTATTCTATAAGTGGTTTAGCCTTTCTTATCAGTTCCGTTGCGTCCTCATCTGGTATTGCGGTCACTTTGAGAATATCTTTTTGTTGCTTATCTCCAGAGCAAGAGACTAAAAAAAAGCAAAGTGTTATAAATATCGTATATTCTCTAATTCTTTTCATCATAAATCCCATATTATTTGACAACTCAATAGTCTATGTATGAACTACTCATCCCTTGTTAAAAATTTCTAAAATTTGTTGTTTATTCAACCATTCAGGAAGAATCTTTGGTTTTCTATCATCGGGAAAATAAATAACATTTAAAGGAATTCCTAACCTATTAAAGTTTAGTATTTCATTTTTTATCAACTCATTTGGTTTAGTCCAATCTGCTCTAACCAAAACAATCCTATGTTTTCTAAAAGCATCTTCTATTTCAAGACTCTCTAATACCCTCACTTTATTTGCCTGACATACGATACACCAAGCCGCAGTGAAGTCGACAAACACGAACCTCCCTGACTCACTTAACTTCTCGGGCAACCCAGGTTCCCACCTCTTCCATTCTACCCTATATTGTCCACTCTCTGAAGTGCCAATCGATTTATCAATGCTTTTGACTGGGTCAATGACATTTCCTGCATTGAGAGAAACACTCTTATAACCAAGGAATGCGGCAACTAATATCATCAATATCTTAAGTATCCCAATACTGAAACGAAACCTACTGTTTATCTGACTCTTTTGTACTGGAAAGTTTGTGTTTATCCAAACGATCGAGAACAATACAGTTATTAGCGCCCAAATCAGCATAACTGACCTTACCCCTTGAAGCTCGACAAAAATCCAAAATAACCAACCGGCCGATAACAACATCGGAAACGCTAAAGCCTGTTTTAACTTAACCATCCAGACACCAGGCTTCGGCAGCAAAGAAATAAGTTTTGGAGTAAACGAAAATATTGTGTAGGGGGCAGCTATTCCCAATGCTAAGGAAAGAAAAATAGCGAGCACTGTGCTTGCTTGCGCAGAAATTGCGTAACCCATTGCACTTCCCATAAACGGAGCTGTACAAGGAGTAGCTACTAAAACTGTTAATAACCCTGTAAGAAAAGCTCCCCAAAAACCATGATACTTATCTAACTGGCTAAGTTTTGAAAAGATTCCTCCAAGTTCAACGAAGCCAAGGAAATTGATTGTCAAAAATATAAAAAGTAATAATAACAACAATACAATTGCTGGATTCTGAAGTTGGAAGCCCCACCCGAACGACTCTCCTAGTGCGCGGAGTGATAAAAATAACAAGGCAAAGAACATCATAAAAGTTATAACTCCACAAGAGTATCCCAGGCCATGGGCTACCATTTTCTTTTTTGATGTACCACTGTTTATCAAAGATAAGATTTTTATCCCGAGAATTGGAAAAACGCAAGGCATTAGATTCAGAATTAATCCGCCAACAAATGCTGCCATTAAAATAATGCCTACCTCACTCAATATGTTGCTTCTGTAATCGTTGTTATTGTCTCTTGATCGACCTATAAATCCTCGTAATTTTTTTTCAAACTCTTTAGAACTAACTAACTGGAAAGTAACTTCCTTGCCAGCACCATCACTTGTAGCCAATACCCCTTCAATTTTTCTCTCTCCATCGACAAATATAGTCTGAGAATCGAATTTTTGAGATAAGGGAATTCTAAATACCCAGCCTTGCTCTTCCGCTTTAAATGCAATTTTATTGGAGCGATAACTAGCGTAATCGTTAAAACTAGACACGATTAAACCATTCTTAAACGGAAAAAAATTGTCAAATAAATCAAACTCTTTCTGCTTTGATAAGAGAGACAAATATTTTCCCGCACTATCAATACTAGCCGTGAACTGATTACCATTCACAGAGTCATCATAAACTGGCAAATCTTTTTTTCCCTTGGCAAACAACTCTAAGTAGTTGTCAGCTTCAGCGGATCCTGTTTTTTCGAATGGAGATACAGGCAACTTGAGAAAAATTATTTTTTCACCAGGAATACAAACTTCTCTACAAATAAGCCAGTTAACTTTTGCCTCCACGATAATACTATTAGCCTTTAAATTCTTTGGTGGAGTAACTCTACTTACCAATAGAACGTCTCCCTCAAAGCCAAAATTTGTAAGTGGGCCAACATCAATTCGCTTTGGAACAGGCCACTGTATTTCGCCCACGTCCCACTCATTACCAAGCTCTGAAAATTTAAAGTCTATGGTTGTAGGAAGACCAGAATCACCCGGGTTGACCCAATAAGAGTGCCAGTCTGTGGAATGGACAAGTCGCAAACCCAAATTGAATTGCTTTCCGGGTACAATAGTAGGGGTACTAGGATATAGCCCTAACCGCAAATTACCAACCTTCACAAGTTTAGTGCTTAATGCATCTGAAGTATTTTTTGTAAAAGAAAATAAAGAAGCTGAATAACACGTCACATTCGCTGAAAACGTTATCATGAAAAGAAAAAAATACGTTGCAAATTTCACTAATATAATCCGTTAAATTGTTGATACATCTTGCTTTGAAGTGAGTACCCCTATGAAAGTTCATTATGCACCCAATTCTATATAAATGTGTTTTGACGCTGTTCTCTTGGCGTATAAAGACTGTAGCGCCGGATCTGGATAAATATATTTTAGTAGCTGCCCCACATACAACCAATTGGGACTTCCCATTGATGATCCTTACAGCTAAAATTTTGAATATTAAGTTTTACTGGATGGGCAAAAAAAGCTTATTTAATTGGCCTTTTAAGAGATTTATGGAAATGATGGGAGGAATACCTATAGATAGAAGTAAAAGTAACCAAACTGTTTCTCATTTTAGCACTTTGATTAAAAATGCCAGTAAATTTGTACTGCTTATACCTCCTGAAGGTACAAGGTCGAAAACCGATCACTGGAAGTCTGGGTTCATTCATATAGCCAAGGCCGCTGATGTGAAAATTGTATTCTCATATATGGACTATAAGGTAAAAGAAATTGGCTTCAGTTCTCCAATAAGTTCGGCAGAACATACGGAGAAAATAATGACCTATGCAAAAGCTTTTTACAAAGATGTTAAACCTCTTTATCCAGAAAGATTTGGGCCTATCCGGCTTAAAGAGGATAATGACCACTAACGAGGAACAAAAAACTATGAAAACATCAACCCTATTATTTTTTTCTTCCTTTAGTAATATGAAGTTAAGTAAGTGCAGTAAGCAATTAATTTTCCTAATCATAGCTAGCTTTTTTTCATTAAATGAGGCGAGTGCAAGGAGCGAAATAATTCTTGCTAAACACGACAAAATGCTCCCTATGGGTGCTCTGCGAATAGAAAATCGATTAGCTTTCATGACTGGGCATGTTGAAGTAGGTCTCGAGTTATACAGGCTGGGCGAACTACAAATGGCTGCAAAGCATTTATTACATCCAATATCTGAAACGCATAAAGAGGAGAGAGTAGGATTAGAGAAATTAGGTTTAAAAAAACATGTTTTTGAACAGGTTTCTGAATCATTAAGACAAAATGTTGCCGCAACTGAAATTTCAAAATTACTTGATGAGGCAGCAAGTAATTTAAATGATCTAGCTGCTAAAGTTGATGGGGAAAGTGACAGAATAATTGTTTTTTTGCTAGAAACCGTACTTGATGAATATAGCATCGCAGTCTCTGAAGAAAGGAAGATACTTGAATTAGGGGAGTATCAGGATGCTTGGGGATTCATTAAAGTTGCTCGGTCTCATGCTTCAAAGGTAACTATTGAAGATAAGGATTCTCTCAAAAGTCAACTAAAGGACTTGCATTTACTATGGAAAAATGGCCCACTTCACTCAGAAAACGTAGCTTCAGTAAAAATCGTAAAAAGCAAAATTGACTCCATTTTAAAGATTATTGATTCACGTTGAAAAAAACTTTAGTGGACGCTAAAATTTAATTTCAAAAATTGCATATTTTTAACTTTCTGAGGTGGTAAACAGTCTTAGAATTTGACTCCAGTTTTATATCCCCTGATCTCGAAACATAATCGCCATGGAAGCCAGAGCATCTCCAATTGGTAGCATCCTCCATTTGACAACCTTGATATTCTCTCCAAATAGCTTTTCCTCCCTTATCAGAACCAATCGCTACCACTCTACGCTCTTCAAAATCACTCCAAAAGGAAAGCTTGAAACGTTCTATACATCTCTTACAATCTGATTCATCTACACAGATTCCAAATTCCAAGCCGGTCGTCCCTTCAGCCTTTACATTCAAGACAGTGTTAAAGTAGACTAAAATACTCAAGAAACAAATGTAATAAACTTTCATTTCAGCTTTTTTCCCCTATACTCTGCTAGTACACATATTTCGTACAATCCTAAATAAAATTTTCTTAATATTAATTTCTTTCATTGATGATAACAACATATTATTAATTTATAAGAAGTTCAGAACAAAAAATATTAATGGTAGACTTTGTCTATCCGAAATAACTACATGCTGAGGTATCTTTATTACTGTGGATATAAGACTAGCACCTGAGTTTAAGTCTAAAAAAAATGCAAAAACTGCGGCTGATTTGATAAAAAGTTGTGTGCATTGTGGTTTCTGCAACTCAACTTGCCCAACTTTTAATTTATTGGGAGATGAAAGAGATAGCCCAAGGGGTAGAATCACTCTTATAAAAGAAATACTTGAAGGGGGAACTCCTACGACTGAAACAAAACTACATTTAGACAGATGTCTGCAATGCCGAAATTGTGAAACAACTTGTCCAAGTGGAGTCAAATATGGAAAGCTCTACAAGATCGGAAAAAGCATCGTAGATAGTCAAGTAAAAGGTACAATCCAACATCAAATATTTAAGTATTTTTTAAAAGAATTTTTACTTTCAAAGCTTTTTTCAATTGCAGTTAGCTTCGGTAAGAAGCTACATTTTTTTATTCCTTCTCACTTAAAGGCTTTAATCCCACTTCGAACTTCGGCTGTAAACGATACAAATATTGTTTCGGAGCAAGGACTGAATATCAATAAACAAACAGTTCTTTTATTTCAGGGTTGTGTCCAAAAATCCTTGATTCCTTCAATTAACGAAGCTACCTCTAAAATCCTTACATTTTGTGGTTTTGATGTCATTACAGTCAAAAAAAGTGAATGCTGTGGTGCGATTCGTGGCCACCTATCGGACTCAAAGGGCCAAATAAAAAATATTAAAAGAAATATCGATCTTTGGTGGCCTTTAATTGAACAAAAAAAATTAGCTTTTATAGTAAGTGATGCTTCAGCATGCAGCTTTGAAATAAAAAACTTTCAGGAAGTTCTGCGAAATGATCATAAATATTCAAAAAAAGCAAAAGCTCTAAGTGCCATAACGAAAGATATTTCTGAAATACTACCGAGCTGTGTAGAAAAATTAAAGGGAAGGCTGGTTTTTAAAAACGGAACGAAATTAGCTTTCCATCCGCCTTGTACCTTACAACACGGCTTAAAAATAACCGGAGTAATTGAGAAGAATTTAGAACAACTAGGCTATAAAGTGTTTAAAACTAAAGAGGATAGTCACATTTGCTGTGGATCAGCTGGGACTTACTCTCTATTTCATCATGATATTTCAACCTCATTAAGAGACAAAAAGATGGAACAATTAAATGACTTGAATTGTGACACAGTAATCTCAAGTAACATTGGCTGCATTACACATTTACAAGGTAAGAGCGCCTCTGCTGTAAAACATTGGGTTGAAGTACTCGCAGAAGATTTAACCTAACAATTCATGGATTTAAATCAAGTTTATTTGCTTGTTACAGGATCAGATGTTGCTCTTTATCAAATAGTTGCCCTAAGCTTGGTAATCAGTCTTTCAGCAGTTTTTTTCTCCACCTTACTAGCTCTACCTTTTGCCGCATCTTTAGTGGTCTTTACTTTTCCTGGAAAAAAATTTCTTATAATTC
Source organism: Betaproteobacteria bacterium TMED82 (assembly GCA_002170395.1). Classification (GTDB taxonomy): domain Bacteria; phylum Pseudomonadota; class Gammaproteobacteria; order Burkholderiales; family Burkholderiaceae_A; genus UBA7377. The sequence goes on along the minus strand of NHEJ01000007.1, from coordinate 436,485 downwards.
TTATTAATACGTTTATGGGTTTACCTCCCGTTGTTGTGGGACTAATGGTTTATCTGATGCTTTCTCGAGCTGGTCCCTTGGGAAATTTGGGGATTTTGTTTACGCCTCAAGCAATGGTAATAGCACAAATTATTTTAATTTTTCCAATTATTGCTGCGTTAGCGCGCCAAACTATAGAGGACTTATGGGAGGACTATTCCGAGCAATTGACCTCTTTAGGAGCCTCTAAGTGGCTAGCTGTAAAAACCTTAATTTGGGATGCAAAGTTTTCTTTACTTACGGCATTACTAGCTGGGTTGGGAAGAGCTTTGTCTGAAGTTGGAGCGGTTATCATTGTCGGCGGCAATATTGAAGGGGTAACGCGCGTCATGACAACCGCAATAGCCCTTGAAACATCAAAAGGAGAACTAACTCTAGCAATCTCACTCGGTATTATTTTGATTTTAGTTATTTTATTATTGAATATGATTATATACATACTTAAAGAGTACGCAAGAATCTAAAATGGCTAGTATACTTCCACTGGAACTAAAGAATGTTTCTTACTTAAAACAAACCAATCTAATTCTAGAAAATATTAATTTAAAAATTGAAAAGGGAACGCCAAAAATATTATTGGGGGCAAACGGAGCTGGAAAAACCGTACTCATGAGAATATGTCATGGCCTAATAAAGCCAACTAGCGGTACCATACAGTGGAACACTAATCTCATACAAGGAAAAATTAAACAACAAACTATGGTTTTTCAAAGACCTATTATGTTGCGTCAGTCTGTAAAAAAAAATCTAGAATTCGTACTTAAGATACAAAAAGTTTCAAAGACAATAATGCCTACAGTAATTGAAGCAAGCCTGTCCCAAGTGGGAATGACTAAATACCTAAATTATCCAGCATATTTATTGTCACAAGGTGAACAGCAAAAACTAGCAATTGCTCGTGCATGCTTGTTAAAACCTCAAGTATTATTTCTAGACGAGCCTACTGCAAGCTTGGACCCAACATCAACCTTTTCTATCGAAACGATAATTAGAAATATCATTCACGCCGGAACGTTGGTTATCATGTCCACACATAATTTAGCCCAAGCAAGAAGGCTCCAGGGAGAAATCATTTTCATTTCTAAAGGTAGGGTAATTCAGAAGTGTTCAGCTCACAATTTCTTTTCTCAGAAACAACCTGACGAGGTTAACAAATTCCTAAGATTTGAATCCAGCTAAACCGAAAATAAAAACCTTACTTTACTCGCTTACAAATTTTTTCAAATATTCCACGCAAATGCAAATCCGTATCGATTGAACGCCATTCTTCCGTCTTATAATAATCTTTGATTGGTAAACCACTTAAATATTTACCAGAATAAGTAAACCTTCTTTTTATTCTTATCTCCTCAGATTCGCAGTCCATCTCAAGCTTCAATTGCCTAGATCCAATTGTTGAAGCCTTTGCCTTAAAGTTTTTTAAAACCCATATGCTCTTTATACCATCATCTACTAACCTAACACTTCCCAAATCGATGAGGACATCCACTTCATCGTCTGAGCTGTTTTTTCTCCACTCGGAATAGGATGTATTGACTGTAAGATACAATAATAAAAGCACAATTGAGATTTTCTTCATCAACATAATATTGTCAACTAAATTTAACCATGAATATGGAATCTACTATAGAAAATGAAATTTGCATAGGAGGAAATATTTCTATTCCGCGGATACAGCGTAGGTTAAAGGGTGTACAAGTCTCCGTGCCCAGCGTACAGCTTTACTCTGTATACTTTGATGATTCTCATTGTTCATTAATACGGAATGGAATAGGCCTACGCTTGAGAAAAGAAGGGGATAGGCTATATCAAACATTAAAAATTGAATTTAAACATTACAGAAGAAAAGAATGGACTCGAATGATAAAGTCAAAATTCGCTGCTCCAGTAACAAAACAATACTTAGATATCGACTCAGTAACAGATATCTTTTCTCAAACAGGTATTCATTTTGACTTTAATCTGCAAAAAACTTTAACTGATTTAGAGATAATTTTTAAAGTCGACGTTCAAAGAAAAACCTGGACACTACCCTTTAGGGGCAGTGAAATCGAATTAGCGCTGGATTTAGGTACTATCCTTTCTGGGAAAGCTGTGGAAAAAATATCAGAGATTGAAATAGAGCTTATTAATGGAGATCCTTTGATAATTTGGCAGTTGGCATCTGAATTAGCAACGGCATCGCCAAACTTATTTTTTGAACCTCAATCCAAGGCCTTTAGGGGGGCTATTCTCGCAGGGATACCTCCATCAGAATTTGAGCATTATAAGATTAACAGCGTATTTGAACCACATCCGACAAAACTACTGGCTCAAAATTTATATATAATTCAAAAAAAGTTATCGTATTTTTTCCTCCAGTATTGTAAAACTGGCAAACAATCTCTACTCAAAGAAACTATAAAAATTATAAAAGCAATCAGCAATCAAAAATTATCTCAGTGTGTCAGCAACAGAAACAATTATTCTCGGACATGTCTAAAAAATCTAATAAAAAGAAAAAATCTTTTATATGGAAAAATATTATCACCTCAAGGGCGACCATCAATATGTTTACACCACAAAAAAGTAATTTTTTCAAAACCAGTTATCAAGCGTAAATTAACAAAAAATCAATTGATGATTCTTAGAAAAGAAATGTTAAACTTTAACATTGAGTTAGGTTTTTTTTGTTCTTTGTGTTGCAAATAGTTTCTTTTCATTGATGACCCTTTCACTTTTCTGGAAGCTCAATGTCAGCTTTGGAAACCAAACTATCTGGTAATTTTGACTTAGCAACAACGCCTAATTTCTCAAACTGTTTTGCCTGGCCAATCAAATTACCTTTTCCTAAAAACAATTTATTTAAAGCCTCTGAATGAACGGCTTTAACTTCTTCAATTTTTACTCCAATTTTCTCAACGTCGCTCAAAAAACCGCATAATTTATTGTAAATCTTACCGGCTCTATCGTAAAAGTTTGCTTGTTCTTTATTCTGTTCCTCAAACCGCCATAACTGGTGAACAATTCTAAGGCTAGCGAGTAGAGTTGTAGGACTAGTGATTAAAACATTGCTGTCGACAGCCCGTTGGGCCAAAAATTCGTCAGCCTTGAACACTTCTATATACGCAGCCTCAAGTGGAATGAACATAAAAACCACTTCTGGTGTATTTAATCCTGGAAGATCATAATAAGTTCTATCGGATAGTTCTTTAATCCTCCTATCTATTTCAGCTGCTAATTCCTTTAAGGCCTCTTTACGTTCCAATTCTGTTTCAGTGTTAGTTAATCTTTCGTAAGAATCTAACGATACTTTAGCATCTATCACAAGATGCTTGTTTTGGGGAAGATAGATGATTATATCCGGCCTCTGATATTTACCCGAGGAAGATCTCATAGAAACTTCTTTCTTGTAATCCTTATTTGGCCTTAAACCACTACCTTCAAGAATATTTTCAAGTGCCATCTCACCCCATCTGCCCTTCGTCTTTGGTTCATTTCTCAACGCTAGAGTAAGTCTCCTAGCTTGGTCGTTCATAGTAAGGTTCAACTCTTTCAAAGCTCTCAGTTCTGCACCAAGAGCACCTCTCTCCTTAGAATCTCTCACATGAATCTCTTCGACCTTACTTCTAAATTCCTCAAATCTCTCTTTCATCGGTTTCAGAAGATTTTCCATTTGCGTAGAGTTTGTTTGATTAAAACTCTTAGTTTTTTCTTCCAGAATTTCGCTTGCCAAACCTTTAAAGCTATTTTCAAGTGATGCTTTTGTCTCCACTATAAATTCTCTTTTTTGTTTTTCTAAGAAATCCATTTTTTCTTTTTGAGAGTTTAATTTTTCCTTAAGAAATATTTGACTTTTTTCTAACTCCAATTTTTCCGTTTCTAACGATTGATACTTTTCTCCTATATTTTCAAACTCAGCATTCTTGGTTTCGCTTGCTAATAATTCACTTTCGCATTGAAGAAGTCTCCTCTCAAGACCCCTCAGTGATCTCGACCAATACCAATTCGAAAAAAGAAGGCAGATGATAATTCCAGAAAGGAAAGCTAATATCACGTTAACAATCCAAATTTCTGCATTAAAAAAATTATCCATACATCAAAAACTTTTATTAAAGGTCATAGTTTTAACGTTACTCTATTTACAGTACTTTTTTATCTTACATCCAAACAGTAATAAATATTTTGTTTAGAATACAGTTATATATGAATTTTCTTTTGGAATCCAATGAATCTGATATTATTGAAAGCAGATGATGTCACAACGAATAATAGAAGTAAGTATTAGAGTCAAAATATGCAGCTGTAGAAAATGAAAAGCAACTTCCAGTTTAATGGTTAGTTTTGCTGAAGTTACCGGGGTTAAAGTAACAAAAAAAACAGTCAATTAAGGCTAGTAGCAATTGCATCTAAATTATCAATGTATATAAAATGCCAAGAAAAAAGACAAAAAAAAATATGAAGGACTATAATTTTTCCACAAAAGCTGTGAGAGCTGGGTCCTATCGATCTCAAGCAGGGGAGCACTCTGAGGGTATATATGTAACTTCAAGCTTTGTTTTTAAATCAGCCCATGAGGCTCATAGCAGATTTATTGGAGATGATCCCGGTATGGTTTATTCTAGGTTTTCGAATCCCTCTACTGATATGTTTGAAAAACGCTTAGCTTGCTTAGAGAATGCCGAGGACTGTGTTTCAACTTCTTCAGGAATGTCAGCCATTTTGTGTTGTTGTCTCGCGTTTCTTAAATCGGGTGATGAAATTTTAACTACTCCCAGTCTTTTTGGTGCAACGATTCAATTATTTAATTCTATATTGCCCAGGTACGGTATCACAGTGAAGTACGTGCGACTCACTAATAATCAAGAGTGGAAGTCAGCTGTGAATGCCAATACAAAAATTATTTATTTGGAAACTCCTTCAAACCCGCTCAATGAAATTGCGGATTTAGCATCAATAGCTGAAATTTCAAAAAAAAATAAGATAATTAGTATTGTTGACAATTGCCTTTGTACTCCTGCTTTGCAAAGACCCTTGAATTTTTCTATCGACCTTGTTTTACACTCAGCCACTAAGTTTATAGACGGTCAAGGAAGAGTACTCGGTGGAGCGATAGCAGGTAGGAAGGAATTAATTGATAAGTTGAGAGGAATAGTCCGAACCTGTGGACCTTGTTTATCTTCATTCAATGCTTGGGTTCTATTTAAATCACTTGAGACTTTAAAAATTAGAATGAATGCCCAATCTGAATCTGCAATTAAAATTGCTCAATGGCTTAATAACTGCAACGAAGTAGAAAAAGTTTTTTTTCCTGGGTTGTTATCTCGATCGCAAAATGCTCTGGCGCAAGTTCAGCAATCGCAACCCGGTTGTATCATTTCGTTTTCGATAAAAAGTCAAAAGTCTACTGGATTAAAAGATAGAGCTTGGAAAATTATTGATAACATACAGCTATTTTCTAAAACTGGAAATTTGGGTGATTCACGTTCCACTATCACCCACCCCTCTACTACTACTCATGGAAGAATAACCGAGGATGAAAGAGAAAAAGCTGGTATACATTCTGGACTCATAAGACTTTCTATTGGATTAGAAGACGCATCTGATTTGATTTCTGATCTCAAAAACTCATTGAGTTGTTAAAGCAAATGGACATCATTTATTTATTCTTAACAGCATTTTTCTTTGCTTACATTCTGGAACCAATATGTCGAAAAATTAGAACTATTATCGATAATAAGGCAGCTTCGACCATTATGACGATAATGTTTGGCTTATTAATACTTTGCGGAGTGATAATTCTTGCTTTACCAATATTAGATAGGGAGTTGGCACGATTTAAAGAAAGACTGCCAGAGATGATTTCTTTTGGTTACATCGAAATAAAGCCCATCGTTGAAAACTTGTTAGGCTCTGAATTAAAAAAAATAGAAACATTCAAAAGCGAAATTATTGCTCACATTAAGGGGCATTCAAGCGCATTTTCCAGCACGATAATTTCTTTCATAGTCAGTGGCACAAATTTAATAGTTACGATAATAGGTTGGTTAATTATTATTCCTGTCAGTGTTTATTATCTGTTAAAAGATTGGGACGGGTTTACAGCTACACTAATAAAAGTAATACCGCAGAGTTATCGCGAAGATATTTCTGATATCTGTGCGCAGGCCGATAAAAAACTCAAGCTATATTTTAAAGGTCAGCTATTAGTTATAGGTATGATGGCTCTTTACTACACATGTTGCCTTTTCATTATTGGCTATGAGAGTTGGTTTGCCGTGGGTCTCTTTTCAGCAATACTCCTGCTCCTGCCCTATGTTGGATTTGTTATCGCATTCCTTTTAGCTGTATTGACTGGGATATTGGATTTAGGCTTATATATGGGAATTGTTGCGACTATCATCATCTATTCGCTCGGTCAATTAATAGAGGGGTTTTTCCTCACACCAAAATTAGTAGGGGAACAAATTGGCTTGCACCCTTTAGCAGTTATATTTGCACTGCTGTTTTTCGGGTCGGTAATGGGTTTTACTGGTTTAATAATCGCGCTACCATTGACAGCCATATTAACAACTATTGCTATTAAAGTATTAGAAAAGATGTCGTTCAATTTTTAGGTACATAAGAGCATATGTAATTAAATACTTTCTGCCTGCCACTCGAGGTCTTTATTTTTTTCCATTGAGTAGGCGTGCTTGAGGATTTTATTACTTTGCCCACTCCCATCTCTCCCATTATTTCGTCAACTGCTAATTCTCGAAAAATTGACTTTCCGCAATCATATTCAGACCTTATCCTCAGACTGGTAACTCCACTTTGACCAGGTTTCAAAATTTCATGTAATTCCTTTGCCATCCTCCTTTTGTCCACATGAGGTATGATCATATTAGTCTCAACAAAGAATATTTTGTCGGAGTCCTCAATAACACGGACAAGTTCCGCAGATGCAGTGGAAAACAAGCACAAAGACATACAAACAACTGAAAATCTGTTTTGTTTCGACATTGAATTACTTTCCTCCTTCGCACATCATTTTAATAACTTTACTTCCAAGAGATTTCGGAATAGGATATGCCCACTTGGTTGGAACCCTGTTAGTATACAACACGGTGCCTTTACCTAAGGGCTCAGAATGAGTGCTGAGGTAAATTATGCGGCGTTTTTGCTCTTTACAATCAACCTCGAGTAATATTCTTCGCGACAATGCCCCAGACTTTGCTCTGCCCTTTAAATTTTGTAGTTGCCAACCAGTTACCATGCGTCCTTTTCTTTCTATCGTTTCAAAATCAACATAGACACTACCTAAGTAACCATCGGAAATATATTCCCAACCTGACAGAGCTTCAGAAGTCAGCAAAAAAGGAATTATTAGTACTGAAAGGAGTTTTCTGGTCGACAAATAGTTCGCCATATTAGCTTGTTCGTGCTAGGATCCAGAACTCTCCGTTGTTGACAATTCATCATATTCACCACGGGGGGTGTGGGAACAAATCTTGGCTTTGCTGGCTTGAAAGTTAACTGTTTCTTAGCACAGACTTTTGGAGCGCACATTGGGCTAAACTTAGGAGTCTCACTACAAATGAGTTTCACAGAACCATTTACACATTTACAAGAGCATGCAGCCTTCGCGCCGCCCTGAAAGATCAACAAAATTAACGCAACATTTAACGTTACTTTAGTCATAAGCTCCTCTATTTTAATTTCTAATTTTTATTTTCTTCGATTTTATCATTAGAGGAATTGACAACAGTATCCTCTGCGACATTTTGATCGACTTCAGATTGAGTAGGAGTTGAAGGCGGAGGCGGTGGTGGTGGAAGAGCAGAGGCCTTCTTCAAGGGAGTCTTCAAAGCAGTCGCTACCTGAAAAGCCACTGATGCTGTAGTGTTAGGAGCGATCATTGTCCATTTACCTGGTGTCTGATCTGCTTTTAACGTGACACCAGCACCCATTTGCTCAGCATGAAAACTAAAAGATAAAACTCTCCTTCTCTCAGCCTTTGAATCGTACTCTACCAAAACCCTTCGGGACTTTTCGTCTAACGGTCCCTTTTCCTTTAAGTCCTGTAACTCCCAAACTCTCAGCAGACTACCCTCTTTTTTAATAGAATCCCTATCAATATAGAACACAGTGCCATCGGCACCCTCAGTAGCTTTCATCCACATAATAAATATCCTTTTTGATCCATATTTTAGCTAATATTGAAAATATCAGCAAAAAACATACCTAAATAAAGCAAACAATGATTATTAATTGGTTAACCGAACACGCGAAAGATAGCACTAAATATCTTCGATGCGCAGCAAAAGAAGATTTTGAGAAAGCTTGCAACATAAGTTCTGATCTTCGAGAAGCCAGGGGGTTTAAAATTAGGATTGCTCTAAGATGTAGGGCTGTTATTGATAAGCTTTTTATTGAAGGAGCTAACCAGTATGAACTCTACACACAGCAAAAGCTGCATGCAATTTGGCATAAAAAACCAGCCCCCCCCGAACCAACACCAAATAATATTCAACGTATACGATCTTCTCACGGGGAAATCTTTGCATATATCCCTCTCAAATTTGCAAAAAAAGTTTATAAAGTCTCAAAAAATTTTCAGGCGAGGGCTATAACAAGTCATTCTGCAATAAAACACACGCAACTTATTGCTAATGAAATATCATATATCATGGATCTCGAAAAATCCTTTGAAGTGTTAGATTTTTTGAGAGAGGAGCTGAAAACACAGACTGACAAATAGTGCGTTAGAAATAGAGATCGGGGTTTATTTGCTTAAAGTACTTTTAATAGCTCAGGCTATCATCATAGTAATCCTCACATGGGCAGTCTCTATTGTCGGTAAAGATGAGTTCCATTCTTCAGATCCTACTGAAGAAATTGAGTCATCTAGATCTAGGATGGAAGGAAATTTAATTTGGATAGATGAAATAACCCAACAATCAATTAAGCTTACAACCGAAAGGCCTATAGCGAAGGAATACACCCCAAAAAAAATTTTTCCGGGGGTTGTAGTTCCGGTCAATTCAATTATTTCTGCTAACGAAGAAATTAAATTGCTCTCAACAAAAAAGTTGGAAATGAACTTGAGATACAAACAAAAGAAACAGGATCTAACTAGAATATCCGCATTATTCAATTCAGAAAAAAAGGCCTCTGAAAGACAAGTTGAACTTGCTCAAGTTGACTTTGAAAAAACAAAGCAATCTTTAAGAGAGTTAACGATTAGATCTGAAGCGATCAGATTGAATACACAGGCTCAATGGACTGAGGAAATATCCAGGAGTTTAGGTACATCTAACACATTAATTATGTCAATAATTGAGGGCAAAGTGAGCTTAGTAAGATTCTCAGTTAGAGAAGAATTTGATTTTGAAAATTTTTCATGGGTAGTTGAACTCCCCTTTAACTATAAATCTGCGGTTTTAAACGCCGAAATTCTTGGGCCAGCTGGAACGACTGAGGATGATGAACCCGGAGAGACATGGCTTTTAAAGTCACCATCTTTAAATTTAGCTAGTAACTCACCAGTTTCCGTAGTCTCTTATTCAAAAAAAAAGCTTGTGGGCGTCAACATTCAAAACTCCGCTATGGTTCGTTACGCTGGACAGACGTGGATATATGTCAAGAGGAACAAACATAAGTTCGAGAGAGTAATTTTAAAATCGATGTTTCAAACAGATAACAGTATCTTTACGGAAGAAATAATGAGTAACGAAGAAATTGTTACAACTGGTGCACAGATACTATTATCTGAAGAATTAAAGCATTTAATTACAAATGAAAATGAGGATTAGCTGTTGCTAAAAAAAATTGTCGAGTTGTGCGTTAAAAACTCTATAACAATTGCCATTTTGACTGTTGCTTTCATTATGTTCGGGACTTACACTCTGCAAACAGCCCGAATGGACGTATTCCCAGACTTTGCTCCTCCACAGGTTGTCATTCAAACCGAGGTGCAGGGATTTACTGCAGAACTTACTGAAATGCTAGTAACAAAACCCATAGAGAATGAACTCTCTGGATTAGCTGGCATTACAAGTATGCGTTCGCAATCATCATCAGGTTTGTCAGTCGTCACTATTATTTTCTCTGATAGTCAAGACCCCAGCATAAATAGGCAGATCGTGGCAGAACGACTATCAACTGTTTCGAGAAAACTTCCTAACGATGTTGCAATTCCAATGATGACACCTTTAACTTCGTCAGCCAGCTCAGTATTAGGAATTGGATTCACTTCAAAAGAGAGAGATTTAATAGAGCAGACTGAATTGGTAAAAGAGCTAGTGATTCCTAGGCTAAGAGAAATTAAAGGTGTAGCTGATATAAACATTTTTGGTGGTGAAGCAAGACAAAGAAAAGTGAAGATTTCACCATCAAAAATGTTTGCAGCAAATATTAGTCTTGAAGAACTAACAAAAAAAATCGAGGAAAGTATTGTCCTTCAACCCAGCGGATATCTGGAAAACGAGAACCAAAGGATTGAGATATTTGCAAATGGACAACCTCAAACTATCGAGGATTTATCCTCTTTAGTTATTAAAAAACGTGACTCTAGGCCTTTGATACTCTCAGATATTGCAATAATAGAGGACTCAGCAGGACCAGTTATAAGTACAGCTAATATTAATGGGGTACAGGGAGTATTTCTAATGGTGCAGGCTCTGCCAAAATCAGACACTATTCGGTTGACTAAGAGTTTAGAAGATGCTTTAGTAGAATTAAAACCAGCTCTCCAGGTTGAGAATTTAGAGCTTCATTCTGGGCTTTTCAGACCTGCAAACTTCATAGAAGAGGCTACGTTAAATGTTCAAAAAGATATTCTGCTCGGAGCGGGACTTGTTTTAGCAATATTACTTTTATTCCTTTTCAATGCACGAGCAGCGATTATCTCCGCAATTGCAATACCAATATCACTTTTATCCTCAATCACTATCTTAGTATTGAATGGTATTACCCTAAATATTATGGTGCTTGGTGGATTAGTAATTGCACTTGGAGAGGTAGTTGATGACGCCATTATTGACACTGAAAATATTTTCCGAAGACTGAGAGAAAACAAGCAAATGAAAAGCCCCAAATCAACATTTCAAGTAATAGTAGAGGCCTCTCTTGAGGTGCGTCACTCTATAATTTTTGCTACCCTGATCGTGATTTTCGCATTCTCTCCCCTTTTGTTTTTACCTGGAGTTGTTGGAAGATTATTTGAGCCTCTTGGTCTAGCATATATATTTGCTTTAGCTTCTTCTTTAGTTGTGGCGTTAACGATCACACCTGCGCTATGTGCAATCTATCTCAAAAATCATGAAAAATTACCTGTTAAAGACTCTCCAACTGTAATCATTTTGAAAAGCTTTTATAAGAAAATATTAACTGCAATTGAGAAGTACCCTAAACAAATCTCATGGGGTAGTATCTTTGTCATTTTTATTGGCTTAGGCACCATACCCTTATTTAAAATGCAATTCATACCTGATTTACGTGAAGGTCACTACATAGTTCACATGACTGCAATCCCCGGAACCTCTCCGCAAGAAATGAACCGTGTCGGTAAACTAGTAACTAAAAAAATTAGAGACATAGAAAATGTAAAATCTACAGCACAATGGGTTGGTAGAGCAGAACAAGGAGCTGACACCTTTGGAATGAATTACAGTGAAATACAAGTTGAGGTTGGACCTTTAACGGGCAAACAACAAGAAAAAACTGTAGAACAAATAAAAAAGGCTCTTTCGGAAATCGGAAATGATAGCCGTAGCGCTCCATTTCCTGGTTTCACTTTTGGAATTCATACATTTTTATCTGAACGAATAGAAGAAACAGTGTCTGGCTATACTGCTGATTTCGTAATAGAAATCGTTGGAAATAATCTGGAAGATATACAATCAGACGCTAAAAAGATTGTTAAAATTTTAACGGAAATTAATGGAGCTCATGAAATCGAAATGGTCTCCCCTCCGAACATACCTCAAGTAAAAGTAGAAATTAAATGGGACAAACTAGCAGCACTTGGTATGGAGCCAGACGAAGTTATTCGTGTCATAACGACTGTATTCCATGGAACTCAAGTGGCCGAAATTGTTCAGAGTTTCAACACAGTTCCGGTAGTTATTAGTTTCCAAGATCATGTCAGCAAAAATGTAGAGAATATAAAAAAGTTCTCTTTTAAGTCTGCTAACGGAACAACTTACAAGCTTCAAGATATCGCAAATATATACTTTACAACCGGTAAGTCTAAAATATTACGCAATGAAGGTAAAAGAATACAGGCGATCACGCTAAATTTAAGCAATCGAGATTTTAACGACTTCGATAATGAGGTGAAAAACCAAATTAAAAATAAAATCAAATTAAGTAAAGGAAATTATATCGTATATCGGGGCAGCTCAACCGAATACGAAACAATGATCAAATCTCTTTTCATTAATTGTCTCTTAGCATTTCTGGCAGTCTGTCTGACTTTGAGAATTGCCTTATACAGCAACATAAATTTACTAATAGTGTTACTAAACCTACCATTCTGTTTAATTGGTGGGGTTTTTGCAATTGTTTTTGGCGGCGGTTGGTTATCTATCGGTTCTTTAGTAGGCTTTGTGACATTGTTTGGAATTACCATACGAAATTCAATTATGTTGATTTCTCATTTCCAAAATTTAGTTTTGATTGAAAAATTACCATGGAATTTTCAAACAGCGTTGAAAGGTTCATCTGAAAGATTACCTTCTATTTTAATGACTGCTATAGTAACTGGACTTGGGTTGTTACCCTTAGTGCTAGGCAGCGGAGAGCCTGGAAGAGAGATCGAGGGTCCAATGGCAAGCATTATTGTCGGAGGGTTAATCTCATCCACACTGTTAAATCTCCTAATTCTGCCGACTTTGTTAGTAAACTATGGTAGCTTTTCGCTAAGCAACAGCAACTTTAAAAACTCTTAGTTAGCATTAACATATGTTGAATTATTAATGATACTAAAGTATAATGTGACAAAGTTTGTATTCGAAGTGTTACACTTGTAATACTGATAAGCAAAAACACTGCAATTGGGCTTTTTTATGCAATTAATATTAATAACTCGATCCGATAAAGCGCACGTCTCTCTTAAATTAGTTGGTTGGAGATTGTGGCTTGTAATGGGAGCATTCGCAGCAATAATTTTGCTTTCTATGCGTTTTGGAATGACACTTAATTCAGAGAGTGGTAGCCTGACAGAATCTGTTATTGAGTGGTGGAAACTGACCAGGGAGGATTCTTTAGCGAAAGAACTGGGAAGTTTAAAGGCTAAAGTTGATCTTTTAGAATCGACCTTGTCAATAATCGAGGGAAACTCCTCCAATTTGCCTGCCGGAGATTATCCGGAGGATAAGCCCCCTAGAATGGAGGAATTAGAGTTTAGGGTAAAGAAGATATCTCACACAATTGATAACATTCTTACAGATAGACAAAGAATTTTTGAAAGAATTTCTACTGGGCAAGCAGCTCACCCAATATCAGCCGTCTCAAGAATTTCTTCAGGATTTGGAATGAGAAAAGATCCGTTCAGTAAAAGGAAGGCTTTTCACCGTGGTGTTGATTTTATAGCAAAGGCTGGAACTCCTGTTTATGCAGTTGGTGACGGAGTCGTTGAAGTTATAGGTAGAATGGGGGGCTACGGTAATATCATTGAGATACGACACAGCCCACAACTAAAGAGTGCTTACGCTCACCTACAGGGAATTGAAGTTGTTACGGGTATGCCTGTGAGAGCTGGTCAAAGAATAGCAAGAGTAGGGTCAACTGGAAGATCAACTGGATCACATCTACACTTCGAGCTCGTATTGAAAAATCGACCTATAAATCCAAGAAAATTTCTTGCAAGAGTCAGAGAGGCTGAAAAAGAGAATAGTACTAATGCTAATAAATTAGCTAAGGCTCGGGTTTCTAATAAAAAATAAGATTGTAATTTCTGATGCTGCAACCAAAAAAAAACCCACTCATTGATGAGCCACTAATTGCTGCCTCGGCAGGAACCTTTAAGAGAGTAAAAACTACTTATTGGATTTTGTTGGGTATCATTACTATTATAATTTTGACGTGGTTATGGCTGTTAAAATCTTTCGGGGAAGATGTTTACACCGAAGCTTGGTGGAGATTAAGTATTTCAAGAATTGCAGATTGGCAATTTCAAAAGAATGTTGGGCTCGAGCAATCCAGTCAACTAAGTGAAAACGTCAAAAATTTAGCTTCCCAAAAGGCTGAAATGCAAACCAGAATTCAGACGCTCGAGAAACTTGTGCAAGCAACTCAATCCAATGGCTATTTGAGACAATTTTCTGCAGCAAGATCTGCCGGGGAAAGTAGCATAAATTATGAGTTACTTGTTGGAAACCCCAACCCCGGGGTAATACCGCCAAATAGCAATAACATCAGAGTGATAATAAGGGGCGTAGACAACCTTGACCCTTTGAGTCCTGAAAAAGCAATATCCGAATCTATTAAACGGTTTAGAGTAGCGCAACATAAGATCAAGGTTCCAGAGGTAGCGGAAGCCATAAAAGGTAAATTAGAGTCCTCCGTGTCAAATTTTCTGATTGCGACTATACTTCCTTTTGACGACGTGACAAGATCTGAAGTGATCATTATTCCAATTACAGCTCAATAAGGGGGTTATATAATGTTTTTCGGCCAGAATAGACAAAAGACAATATCCACTGAAACACTGGCAACACTAATGGATGCCTCGGTGAACATTCAGGGTAATTTCTTTTTTGATAAAAGCGCTCGAATGGACGGAATTGTAAATGGAAACATCAAAGGTCCAAATACCAAAACAGGTGTATTGATTGTTGGTCCTAAAGCTAGGATCGAGGGAAATATCTTTTGTCACAGTGTCGTCGTGCTCGGAACTATTCATGGAAACATAGAGGCTGATCATCTGGAAGTAAGATCAGGGGCAAAAATTAATGGTGATGTTAAATATTCAATAATAGAAGTTCATCAAGGCTCAAATATAAATGGAAGAATGATTTTGAAAAATTCTGAAACTCCGAATTCGCAAGATTTTTCAAAGCCTCCAAACGAACTTGGTATGCCAACTCACAAAAAAGTAAAAAAAATCGAAACCATTCAACCGAATAATAAAAATTCGTAATAAGAGACCCTCTATTCCTTAAGAATCATTGTCTCTAAACAAGAATAAATCAAAGATTACTAGCAGCATGCCAACACCAAGTAAAATTCGCAGTTCAAAAATCGGAACCAAAACAAAATAAACGGCTAAAAAGCTAACGAAAACGCCGACACCTAAAAGTTTAAAAAGTTTTTTCATCTATCTAATCTTAGCTCTTTTATAATGTTAGCTCTTTTGCTAGCCTAAATAATTTCGCATCATTAAATTTTTTCCCAACTATTTGAATACCTTCAGGGACTGGTGATTTACTATTGGACACAGGTATCCCCAAAGCAGGCATTCCAAAGAAATCCCAAATTTTTGTAATTTCTTCATCTTCTACTGTAGCGTTAGCTTCCCTCTTGCCATTCGGCTCTACAAAAGTTAGGATTCCATCAAAATCTTCAAAAATATCGTTAAAAAACGAATCAAACTTCTCTCTTAACTTAAATGACGATAAGTAATCGAACGCAGAGGTGGCTTTTCCTAAGGTCAATTTTTTCTTTAAGGCACTATTGAAAATAGTTTCATCAGACTCACTAAAATGAGAAAAATTAGCTGCCAATTCTGAATAATAAATGTTGTCAAAACTTTCAGCAATCCCCGAGAAAGCGTGCTCGAACTCCATCTCAACTATCTCACAATCTATATTTTCCTTTAACAGTCTGAGATTTTCTCGGTGCACAGAGTCCGGTTCATGCATGACTTTTGATTTAAATAAAAGAAGCTTTATCTTTCCAAATCTGTCCTCGTTTAAAACGTTGATAATTTGCTGTCTGCTTACACCATTAGACACGATATCATTACCATCATCTCCAAAAATAATTTCAGAGAGAGAAGCTAAGTCAATAATATTTCTTCCTAATAATCCTATTTTGTCTAAAGTATGACTAAATATTTTCATACCAGTGAGGGGAGTAAACTCTCTTGTTGGCCTGTACCCATAAATCCCAACATTTAAAGCATTTGATATAACACAGCCGCAAAACTGACTAGTTACACTTACAGGAACAAGACCACAGCACACCACAAAAGCTGCATAAGAAGATACGCCGCCAATGACTGATTTTGGATTGTAGGGATTTTTAATGTCGGAGTTTAAAAAAAGATTTTTAAAGTCACTAGGATAATTTTGTCCAAGTAGAATCGCATTTTCCATAATTAACCGTCTTACAATAGTCGCTTGCGATGAGCTTTCGATATTCCACGGAATATCCACTTCTAAATGATTTTGTAATTCAGTCTTAACATCTCCACTTACTACGAAAGGCACTCCAAACAACCTGCCCCCTGGAACACCACTTTTTCGAAGCTCACTGAGCTTATTAACCTGACGCAAAACGTATTCTTTATCAAACAAACAAGATAATTGGTTTATTGAATTAACCTTACTTAAACGATTAATCAAGGAGTCAAAAAAATCATTCACAGAAATATTTCCGTTTATCATTAACTCTCTAATTTTTAATGCGGTAAACTCGTCATTCTCCATAATTATTCATTCAGAAAAAAACTAGGGTCAATTAGGCCAGGCTCATTATCAATCGGCTCTAAAGCCTCTGCAGTATTGGAGTAAAAATATTCCGGTAAGAAAGTTACGATTCTCGGCTCAGCATAAACACATATTAAACTGATAAATACCATAACTAAAAAAGGGAAACTACCCTTAAAAATAGTCATCAGCTCTAAACCTTTTGGAGCCACTCCCTTTAGATAGTAAGCGGACATTGCCATCGGAGGAGTTAAAAATGACGTTTGGAGATTAATGGCTATTAAAATTCCGAAAAGAATAGGATCAACATCAAAAAAACTAAGTAGCGGTAAAAATATTGGAACAAAAATTATGATTATCTCAGACCACTCTAATGGCCAACCCAAAATAAAAATAATCAGTTGGGTAAGTATTAAGAATTGAATAGTCGATAGGTTCATACTTAACATTAATTCTTTTATCACCGCTTCCCCACCTAAATAAGAGAATACCGAAGAAAATGTCCAAGAGCCAACGAAAAGGAAGCATACCATTGCCGTCGTCCGAGACGTTAGATAAACCGATTCTTTTAATCTTTTGAAACTAAAAGCTCCATAAAAAACTGATAAAAAAATGCTGCCAAATGCTCCCATTGCAGCAGCTTCACTAGGTGTAGCGAGACCAAAAAGAATAGAACCCAACACAGCAGAAATTAAAACTGCTAGAGGTACGAATGAAGTAACCAATAAAAATATTGACTTTATCAAGCCAAACGACTCTAAGTTATCTAAATTAGGAGCGAGTGAACGTTTAAAAAATACTCTTACAAAAACATACAGTAAATATAACCCCGCTAATAATACGCCAGGTCCAATGGCTGCGGCATATAATTTAACAACTGAAATTCCTGCTGTAGCTGCGTAAACAATAAGCATTATCGAGGGAGGAATAAGAATTCCCAGAGTTCCTCCAGCGGTTATTACTCCTGAAGCTAGCTTTTGATCGTAACCTGCCTTGAGCATGGCGGGGAGGGCCAATAACCCCATAAGCGTGACTACTGCTCCAACGATGCCAGTTGCTGTTGCAAAGAGTGTGCATGTGATTAGAGCTGCTAAAGCCATGGACCCTGGTAATCCACGTAAGCCAACCTGAAGGCTAAAAAATAGGCGGTCTAAGATATTTGATCTCTCTATCATATAACCCATAAACAAAAATAAGGGCACAGAAATAAGAACATCATTACTCATAACACTGTACGTATTTTGAACAAACAAATAAAAGATCTTATTCTCTAAGAAACTTTTTGTAATATCGAAATAAGCGTAAAAACCAAAAAAGATACCAACCGCCATCAAAGTGAATGCAATGGGAAAACCCAAAAAAATAAACACTATGAATAGTGCCAACATAAATAAAGCTATAACTGGATCACTCACTGTATTCTACTTATTAAATATAATCGTGCTGTTTTTCATTTATTTCCTTTCTGGCCAGGAGCCCTCACTAATACAAATTACGCATCTTAAAACCTCACCTGTTCCTTGCAGAAAAAGGAAAAAACCAGAAAAGAAAATTAGCGATTTTAAAGGCCAAATTGGTATGCCAACTGGACTATTAACTGACACCTCCCCCAACGAAAAAGATGAGTAACCATAACCAAATCCAGCAATTACCATTGCTAATATACCTGGAAAAAAAAACAAAAAATATAAGACTAAATCAACTTTCGCTTGATTACTGGCTTTCCACTTCCTGTAAAGAAAATCTCCCCGGACATGACCACCCTTTGACAAGGTAAAGGCACCCGCCATCATGAATAGGGCTCCGTATAAAATAAAACTCATGTCATACGCCCATGATGTTGGGTCATTAAACGAATATCTCATTAAAACTTCGTAACAAATCCCTATAATGAGAACGACAATGCACCATGAGAAGCATTTTCCCACCGACTCAGAAATTAAGTCAATGCAAGTAACAATTACCCTCAACTTTGACATGAACTTTGATCCATACAATTACTTAGCGAGGTAATTTTACTTTAAAGGTGTGCTCATATCCCATCTTGAAATCTGCTTCATTCAAAAAACCATAATATGCAACCTTTTTCGCCCAAGCTTTTGCTGAATCATTAACTTCTTTAAAAAATGGGTCTTCCTTACCTAAGCGGTCAGCAACTACGTCCCATGCATCTAATTGAGCTTTAAAAACCTCCTGGGACGTTCTACTTACCCTAACCTTATCTTTCACGATTAAATTTTTTAAGTCTTCTGAGTAATTTTTTTGGGCAGTCCAACTGTTTGAAGAGGAAGCAGCTTCAGAACTGTATTTCAAAATTGCCTGCAAATCCTTCGGCAAGTTCTCATACTTTGTTCGGTTAAACAAAATTTCAAAGGATTCCATGGCTTGGTGGAAAGACCCTAATGAGTAATGCTTGCAAACATCCTGGGCTCCTAACCGACGATCGGAAGTTGGATTATTAAACTCAAAGGCATCTATCACGCCTCTTTCCATAGCTGGTACTACTTCACCTCCTGGTAATTGAGTCACCTTCATGCCCAGTTCTTGCATCAAATCAGTAGCAAGTCCGACGGTTCTGTACTTAATTCCTTTCAGCTCACTCTTACTTTTAGGAGGTCTTGATTTAAACCAACCCAAGGGCTGGGTTGGCATTGGAAACGTAAAAAATCCTTTGACGTTAAGTTTCAGTTTTTTCTGTAACTTTTCATAGAGTTCATAACCTCCTCCTCTATAAATCCAACCTAACATCTGGTTAGAGTTAGCTCCATTTATTGGTCCCGATCCAAACAATGATGCTATCTTAGACTTCCCATACCAATAAACAGGGACTTGATGACCGGCATCTAGTACTCCCTTACTAACAGCGTCAGTAATTTCAAAAGGTTTCACCACTGCTCCACCATAAAGATAATCAATTCTCAATCTACCTTCTGCCATTTGATTAACTCTATCAACATACTCTTGGGCAAATTCGTTCATTATGTCATTACCACCCCAAGCCCCTTGCATTTTAAAAACTATAGGTGATTTGGCAACTGCAATCATTGGCGCCCCGACGATCGGAGCTATGGCTGAAGTAGCAGCTATCTTTGTAAAAAAACTTCTCCTGACCTCTCTGACTGAAGACTTCCTCCTGTTCTTCGGTCTCTCCAAAACCTCTTTGTGCTTTTTCATTACTCATCCTTACAGAATTGGCTTTCCTAAGACAAAAATCGTTGTAATCTTTACTATCATTACAGTACATATGTTACCCCGAGACCGAGTAATTCGGGATATATTATTTGGGCTGTTTTAAAGATTCAATGTTCGCAATTTCTTTTCATTGAATAAGGCAAAGTAAAATAACGGTAGCAAGATTAGTGTGAGCACTGTTGCAAGTATTAACCCGCCCATAATACAGTACGCCATGGGACCCCAAAAAATACTTTGCGTTAATGGAATCATTGCGAGAACCGCCGTGATAGCAGTTAAAAAAATAGGTCGAAATCTGCTCGCAGTGCCAGCAATAATTGCATCACGTGTGGACTTCCCGCAGCTTTCTTCTCTAACAATTTGATCTACTAAAATTAAGGAGTTTCGAATCACCATTCCCATTAAAGCGATCACCCCCAGCATAGCAACAAACCCAAGTGGCTGGTTGGCCAAAAAAAGGCCAAATCCAGCTCCTGCAATTCCTAAGGGAGCAGTTAGAAAAACCAAAATGCTTTTTTTTACACTGGAGAGCTGGATAATTAATAATGTAAATATTATAAATAACATAAGCGGAAACCCCTTAAAAATAGAGTACTGTCCTTTTAAGCTTTCTTCAGAAACACCCCCTACTTCCAGTTTAATGCTTTCGGGCAAAATCTTTTCGTCTTCATTTATTTGCGTCAGAATTTGATTGGTAATTGTTGAACTTTGCAGATTTCCCTTAACATCCCCCTGTACACTGATCATAAATCCGCCGTTATATCGGTGTACTACGGAAGGCTCCCACATCACATCGAAAGTTACTAGTTTCTCTATCGGTATTACTTCACCCCTATTGGATTCTACTAAGATTCCTCTGAGATCTGACAACTCGTCTCTCCCCTCCTCGGTGAGCCTAAATACTATAGGAATACTTCGCAAACTATCCCTAAAGTATCCCAATGTCACTCCACGCGACCGTAGCTTTAAAGCGTCAGATATGCTAGCTATGTTCACACCTAGATCTTTTGCTCTGACCTTGTCAATTTTAACTTCAATGAAAGGCTTCATTTCATTCCAATTTGTGTGAACTCCTTGTAAGTTAATATTATTACGCATTAACTGAGAGATCTTCGCTGCGGGTTCAAAAAGTTCATTTTTATCTGTGCTAAGTAGTCTGAATACAACTGGGTAATTCACTGGCGGACCGTTCGGTAATACCTTCACCCTTAACCGTGCTCTAAGAAAAGATTTTGATAACTGTTTTTCTATTTCTGTCTTTACAGAATTTCTAATGCCTCTGCTACTTGGCTTGACAATTATCTGAGCTACTCTAGACTCAGCGAAAACAACTTCCATGGGGAGAAAAAATCTTGGAGCTCCGGAACCAAGAAATGTTGTAACACTCTCTACACCTTCAATTTGAGATACGATTTTCTCAATCTTCAATGCCTCTGCCTCAGTTAATTCTGGAGATGAGCCCTCAACCAAGTACACATCAACGAGAACCTCGGATCTTGCTGAATTAGGAAAAAACTGTCTCTCAGTTTTACTCATAAAATAAAAACCTAAGCTTATTACCGAAAGACATATAATTATGGTTGAGAATTTCCAATCTAAACAAGTACCCAAGAATATTTTAAAACTTTTAGTCTCTTTTGTATCTGTACTCTTATTTTCGAATTTAATGCGCTGTAGAACCCAATAACTGAAAACTGGTATAAATATCACAGCCACAAGCCATGAACAAATTAACGCTATGGAAGTCACTGCAAATATTCCGAAGGTGTATTCCCCAACACTTGATTTCGCAAGTGCAATCGGAAGAAATCCTACTGCCGTGATGATGGTACCAATCAACATTGGGTTAGCAGTTAATTTATAACAGGTGGATATAGCCTGTGGAATAGTATTTCCCTCATCTAATTTTCTAAAAATCATCTCTACAACAATTATTGCGTCATCCACTAACAAACCTAGCGCTATGATCAAAGCACCCAATGTAATTTTGTTCAATCCAATACCAAGTAAATTCATAATCAAAAAAGTCATTGCCATAACGAGCGGCACACTGACGGATACAATCAGCCCTGGCGAAAAGTGAAATCTATATTTTTTTTTGCTTCTGCTCACTCCCAGAATAATTAGGCTGACGCTTAGCACTACAATGACTGCCTCTGCAAAAACCTTCATAAACTCTCCAATTGTTGCGGAAACAACTCGAGACTGATCCTGTATTTTTGAAAATTTCATTCCAATCGGCAAAATTTTATTACTGCTTTTTATAAACTTATCTAGACGGTCACCAAGTTCAACTACATCACCCCCTTTCGTCATGGATACCCCCACTGCAATTATTTCCTCTCCATTGAATCTTACTTTTTGAAAATATGGTTTGGGTGTGGTGTCAGAAATTGAGGAAATTTCACCCAAATTAATTACTCCTTCTTTGGTTCTGATTCTGACATCTCGGATATCTTGAATTGATTTAAATTCATTATCTATTCTGATGGGGAGCAAATATTCTGCCTGACTGACTTCTCCTGACTTAAATACAGAGTTTTCTCGATATATTTGCTCCTTTATATTTTTGAGACTCAGGTTATATTTCGCGAGATTTCTTCTGGAAACTTCAATGTAAACAACATCTTGCTGTTGTCCATAAATTTTAACTTTACCAACGTCTTCGATATCAAGTAATTTAGATCTCAAAAGTATTACAGCGTCATCAATCTGCTTAAAGGAATAGAGAGAAGTTTCTAGCGCAAATATAAAACCAAAGGTATCACCAAAATCATCGTCAAAAAAAATTGAAGAAACGTCATTCGGTAAATTTCTTTTAATATCCCCTACTTTTTTTCTGACCTCTAGCCAAATAAGGGGTACCTCTACGGCAGGAATATCTCCTCGTATTTGGAAGATTATATTTGTCTCCTCTGATCTTGAAAAACTGATTATTTTTTCCCGACTTGTAATTGTCTCCAGAGCAGCTTCTATTCGACTTGATACCTGTTCAGCCATTTGGGTAGGAGTCGCACCTGGCCACTTTACCTGTATAACCATTGCTCTGAAAGCAAATGGAGGATCTTCGTCTTGCCCAAGTTCAAAAAAAGATATTGCGCCAAAGAAAAAAAACACAAAGGCAAACCACTTGACTAAAGAGATATTCAATAAAGACCAGGTCGAGAGATCAAATTTTTCTTTCAACGGAAAAACCGTACTTTTTGATCATCACTTAAGAGGTGTGCACCTACGGCGACCACCAATTCTCCCAGTTCAACACCTTCCAGAATTTGAACACTTTTCTCATTTCGTTGCCCTAAACTTACATTTCTTATACTAGTAATTCCCAGACCTTTATTTCGAATGTTTGCTTCAGATTTTTCAGTAATCAAGACCATTACTTTATTACCTTCTATGAGGGCGCTTAAAGGTACCTTAACCCCACTCGATTGAGACTTTTTCGTAAGGCTAAACACCTCTGCGTTTTTATCTACAGCACCTTTTTTTCCCACCAGCGTAATTATTTTTTGCCCAACAACAACATATTCGCCGACCTCGACAAAAATGTTCTTCACCCGACCGCTTGAAAAAGCCCGGACTGAAATCACGCCAAGTCTATCTGCCAAGTCTTCAAATTCAGCTCTTTGACTTAATAGTAACGCTCGCTTGTTTTGCCAATCTGCCTCAGAAATAAAATTTTTTCTTTTTAACTCTGTAAAGCGAACAAAATCAGCCTCTTGCGATTCTAGTCTAGCCCTGGCAGCTTCAAATTTAAATCTGGCTGCGCTATCTGAAAGCCGAACGTCCCTTGGATCTATTCTTACTAAAGCCTCACCTCCTTTCACCATACTAGTTTTTGTTACAAGAATATCTAGAATCCAACCAGAATTATCTGCAAAAAGCATATTGGAAAATTTTTCGTCCTCTACATAGTTTTTTAACTTTTCGTACGGAACTTTTTCAGATTCCCAGGGCTGAACCAATTCTACATATACTAGTGGAATAACGTCTTCCTGCAGCTCTTCAGAAGGCGAGCACGAAACTAAAAAGACCAAAAAAAGACATAGATTTAGTAAGCTAACGCCCTTCAATTTACTTCCACGATTAATGCCTATCAATGCTATATAAAAATGATCTAATTTTCATGGGAAAAAGCTGCATCTAATAATTGACAGGTATACTCATTTTTAGGTTGCTTCAAAACATGAGAGGTAGACCCAAATTCGAGTATTCTACCGTTTCTCATTACAACGACTCTATGAGAAATAGCACGAATAACTGCAAGATCATGAGAAATAAACACGAAAGTTAAACCCCTGTTCGTTTGAAGTTTCATTAACAATTCTAACACCTGAGCTTGCACAGACACATCAAGTGCACTCGTTGGTTCATCGAGAACAATTAGTTCTGGCTCAAGAATAACCGCCCTTGCAATAGCGATACGCTGCCTTTGACCTCCTGAAAATTCATGGGGATAACGATCTAAATGCATTCTTTCCAAACCCACCTCTGAAATCATACTTTCACATTTCTTAATTTTTTCGGAATCAGATTGACTAGGATAATGAAGACTGAGACCTTCTCTCAGAATCTGCCCTACCGTCATGCGAGGTGATAGTGAGGAAAAAGGATCCTGGAAAACCATTTGAAAACGTTTGCGTAATGGTGAAAGATTGCGGCTTTTAATTGATGTTAAATCGATAGAATCGAAGCTGATTTTTCCACTTAGCTTTCCAGAAAATAGATTTAATAAAGCTAACCCCAAACTAGTTTTACCGGAACCTGACTCACCTACGATTCCTAGAGTTTCCCCCTTGTAAATAACAAATGACTCCCTGGACACCGCTGAAAACTGCCTCTTTGAAAAAAAACTTCGTCCTATGTCAAATTTACAAGACAAATTTCGAACTTCGACTAAAACTGATCTTTTTGTAAAAGTAGCATTTAATGGTTTTGGGCGACTATCTAGAAGTTTTTTTGTATATTCTTGTTCCGGATTGTTAAATATTTTTTCCACTAAACCAGTCTCAATTAGTCTTCCACTTTGCATCACACCAACTCTATTAGCGAATTTTTCCACTAACGGTAAATCATGAGTAATGAGCAAAATAGACATTTTTTTCTGCTCTTGTATAGAAAAGAGAAGGTTGAGTATCTGTTGCCTTACGGTCATATCCAATGCAGTGGTTGGCTCGTCTGCTATAAGAAAACTTGGCTCACAGGCCAGAGCCATCGAAATTAAAACTCTCTGCTTCTGGCCTCCCGATAACTCATGAGGAAAACAATTCAACCTTCGCTCAGGATCGTCAATACCCGTCTGGACGAGAAGCTCTAAAACTCTATTTAATTTTTCTCCTTTAGAAATCACTTTATGCACTTCCAGAACTTCTGCTATTTGCTCTCCAACAGTCAGCAATGGATTTAAGGCACTCATGGGCTCCTGAAAAATCATAGCTATTTCACCACCTCTGATGAATCTAATTTCAGCCTGAGAAAGTTCTAGAAGGTTTCTTCCATTCCATAAAATACTTCCACTTTTTTGAGACTCAGGTAGAAGACCTAAGATACTTAGAGCAGTGACTGTTTTTCCAGAACCAGATTCACCTACAAGGGCAAATCTTTCGTTAGCCTCAACATTAAAACTAATATTTTTTACGATCTCAACTTTTTCATTTTCCTTTGTTCCTTTAAAAGATACGGATAATTTATCTATATCCAACATATTAATTTACCCTCGTATCAAGAGAATCACGTAGCGCCTCTCCAATGAAAATTAAAAGCATGAGAGTAAAAACTAAAACGAAAAAAGTACTAATAGAAATCCACCATGCATCTAAATTGGCTTTTCCTTGAGCTAACAACTCACCCAAACTAGCCGTTGAGGAGGGCACTCCCAATCCCAAAAAATCTAGACTAGTTAGTGCCAAAATTGCGGCACTCATCCTAAATGGTAGAAATGCGATCACGGGCGTTAAACTATTTGGCAGTACATGCCTCAATATAATTTTTCTACTAGATAGTCCGAGAGCCCTAGCTGCCGTTACATATTCTAAAGATCTGTTTCTGAGAAACTCTGCTCTAACATAATCTGACAAACCCATCCAGCCGAATAAAGAGAGTATGACCAGTAAAATCAACAACCCTGGTTCAAAAATTGATGCCAGTATAATAAGTAAATATAATTCTGGAACTGCTCCCCAAACCTCTATAAATCGCTGAATAATTAAATCTGTTTTTCCAGCAAAATAACCTTGTACAGCCCCCATTAAAATACCTAGCAAGACACCTATAAAGGTCAAACATAGTCCGAATAATACTGAGACTCGAAAACCATATATTAATCTGGCTAACACATCTCTTCCTCTATCATCCGTGCCTAGCCAATTCACTCCCGAAGGAGCAGCTGGATTTGGGTACGGAGAAAAATAATTCAGGCTATTGTGACTATAGTTGTTTAATGGGTAAAGAACCCAATTTCTATCTGAGGTTAATTTTTCTTTGATAAACGGGTCCAAATAATCTGTAGCTGTCAAAAAGTCACCACCAAACACTGTTTCGGGATAATCAAAGAAAACCGGAACATAAATACCATTGTTGTAGCTCAATACTATGGGCCTGTCATTTGATATAAACTCTGCAAACAAACTTACAAAAAAAAGGATCGCAAAAATCCACAAAGAGACAAATCCACGTTTATTCCTTTTAAATCTTAACCAAGCTCTAGACCCTGGTGAGATTGAATAATAGTTTTTCACGAGCTATGATCCTTCAAACTTTACTCTAGGATCTACCCAAACATACAGGAGATCGTTAATGAGTTTAGCCACTAAAGCCACCAAAGAGAAGAAAAATAAAGTGCCCATGACAACTGGATAATCCCTTTTCATAACTGCCTCATAAGATAATAAGCCTAGTCCATCAAGTGAAAATAATGTTTCGATTAGCAATGCCCCCGTAAAAAAAGCGCCAACAAAGGCAGCAGGGAAACCGGTTATTATAGGGATCAATGCATTCCTCAATACGTGTTTCCATAAAACTTTGTTCTCGGTTAAGCCTTTCGCCCGAGCAGTTTTTACATACTGTTTACTTACTTCTTCCAAAATT
The DNA here is from genome assembly GCA_002170395.1 of Betaproteobacteria bacterium TMED82. Classification (GTDB taxonomy): domain Bacteria; phylum Pseudomonadota; class Gammaproteobacteria; order Burkholderiales; family Burkholderiaceae_A; genus UBA7377. The sequence continues at coordinate 409,552 of NHEJ01000007.1, read as the reverse complement.
ATATTTTTAGTCAGCATTGTCAAAACTGCAAAGCTCCCAAGTACCAGGCAAGTAAGTGGGAGAAATAGATGCCACAGATAGTCCAGGACCTTACTTAAAAAACTCAAATTTTCCCAACCCTCACTGGTAAGACCTCTTAACGGGAATAGCTGGAGGAAACTTCCGCCCCCTAAAAAAACTAGTAAAATAACACCTAAAACAAACCCCGGTATTGCGTAACCGACTAAAACTAGAAAACTGGTTGAAATATCAAAAGCGCTGCCATGCCTAACTGCTTTACTGATTCCTAAGGGTAGGGAAATAATATATGTGAGCAAAAAACTCCATAATCCTAAACTGATGGAGACCGGCAACTTTTCTTTCATTAAACTCCAGACATCTTTATTATAAAAAAAACTATCGCCTAAATCGAATTTTGCAAAACGCACCACCATCTCCGCAAATCTCTCATGTGCGGGTTTGTCGAAGCCGTACAACTTTTTAATTTCATTTACCCTCTCCTCATCGATTCCGGATCTTCCCCGATAAAAGTCATTACTTCCTCTTTGCCCAACTTCCGCTCCAATGGAGGAGCCTGGCAAAGCAACTCCTGCGCTAGACCCACCAAAAGCGGCGTGGTCTCCTTTCAATAACTGCAACATTTGCTCAACTGGCCCTCCTGGTACAAATTGAATTATCGTAAAGGTTACGGCAAGAATTCCAAGTAATGTCGGTACCATTAACAGTAATCTTTTTATTATATAAATGTATAAGGTCTTACTCATAAATGTTATTCCGTGCCCCACCACCAAGTAGCCATGGCCCAATCTTCCGAGTGATAGTATAAGGGAGAGGTTTTAGGACCACGAAGATTACTATCAAACGCAATTCTATGAACAGTATTATGCCAGTGGGGTATTACATAAAAACCCGAAAGAAGTTGTCTATCCAATAGCTTAGATGCAATCACCAAGTCAGACCTTTTTTTTGAGGATAAGATTACCCTTATTGTTTCATCTATGAAAGGATCACTTAGACCAATAAAATTATCTGATCCTTTTTGTATTGCCGAGTTCGACCCAAAACGATTGTATAGCTCATTCCCAGGATTTTGACTCGAAAGATACCAATGGACTAACATATCAAATTCAAAATTATCAATTCGCTTTTTATATAGAGAGATATCCGTAACACGAGTATTAAGCTGTATGCCAAGTTTTTTTAAGTTTCTGGTGAAGGGGGCTACCACCCTCTCCCAACCCCGGGAACTAAGTAATATCTCAAAGTTAAAACTCTCTCCGCGATTATTTTTTAGTTTCCCATCCTTTATTACCCAACCAGCAGTTTCAAGTAATCTTTTCGCAGATCGTAAATTTTCACGGAGAGAAGTACTGGAAATATTTCTTGCAGGTAAGGGTACGGGACCTAAAATTTCCGGGTCAAAAGGTATTTTGATTCGTTTTGAGATTTTATTGAGAAGATCACTTTCTGCGTCAGAAGCAATTCCTAAAGCTGCTAATTTTGTGTTGGTGAAATAAGAATAAGACCGAATATATTGATTATAGAAAAGTTGTCGATTCATCCACTCAAAATCCATAGCTAAGCTAATGGCTTTCCGAACTCTTCTATCTTTGAATAGCGGGTTTCTCACATTAAAAATATATCCCTGCATTCCAGCAGGATTTGAATTGGGCAACTCTTTTTTCGAAAGATTACCTTTTCTAAATTGTTTTCCCTCATATGACCTTGCCCAGTTTTTTGCAGTATTTTCATGAATAAAATCAAATTCTCCGGCTTTGAAAGCCTCTAATCTAGCAAAAGCATCCTTATAATAGCGGAAACTAACAGTTTTAAAATTGAATTGATTCTTCCTGGCAGGGTGGTCTTTCGCCCAATAATCATCTCTTTTTTCAAAAAAAATATTTTTTCCGAGATCGACTCGTTTGATGGAGTAAGGTCCTGAAGCAATCGGATTTTTCATTGATATTTGAGAAAAATCCTCATCCTTCCCAATCCATTTTCTCGAGAAAATCGGTAGGCTTGCAATTACCATGTGTAACTCTCTATTTTTTCTCTTAAACTTAAACCTTATAATTCTTTCAGAAATGATCTCTGCTCTCTCAACATCAGACCACAAATTTTTCCAAATTGGGCTTGCGCTTTTGCTCACCAGAGTCTCAAAAGAAAATTTAACATCATTTGCAGTAATAAAATCACCATTTGAGAACCTCGCCTTCGGATTTAATTTGAAAGTCATTGATAGCTCATCATCGGCAAAAAACATCTCTTTTGCTATCAACCCATACATGGTCATTGGTTCATCGAGACTAGCGATCGCCAAAGGCTCAAAAATTAGAGTCATGAGTCCTCTTGAAGGAATTCCCTTAAGCGTAAACGGGTTTATTTTGTCAAAGCTTCCCATAGCGGCTAGTTTAAGTTCTCCACCAACTAGCGGCTTCAACCCAGTGTATTCGAACCTTTCAAATCCTTCACCGTATTTTGGTTTTGAACCTAATGCAATAGCGCTAACAAATTTACTAGCCTGAAGACTTTCTGAAATCAGAAATAGTATCAACAAAACCAAAAAACACACTCTTAATCTTATAATTTTCCTCATGAATTTAATTTTATTCCTAAAAGTTTATTCAAAAGATTTTACAAAAACTTATTTTTTCAAATTAATAAACCCAATAGATGAAAACCCTAATGCCTTTAATTCTGTCAAAACCATGATGGTATATTCGTACAATGATTCATCGTGCGAGTCAATCTGAACTTTAGCAGCTTTAGAGTCCCTTAGACTCTCGAGTTTCCTCCGAAAGTCAGCTTTCCTAGAATACAGTGAGGAGGCTGATCTCCCAAAATTCACCTGTTCGTTATTCACATAAACTTTATTTTGAGAATCAATCTTGATGGTGATATTTTCGGAGACCAGTCTCTGCGCTGTACTTTTTTTAGTACCAATAAAAAGATCTAATTGATGTAACTGAACCGGAATAGTGATTATCAACATGATTATTAATACCAACATTACATCTATCAACGGAGTAGTGTTTATGTTGATGATTTGGTCCAAATAACGTTGTCGATACAGAATACTCTTGAATTTAGTCAATTTATAGAACCTTTTCTTTCCAAAGATGAAGGCTTCGTTAAAAATGCAATATTTGCTAACCCAGCTTTCTTAATAACAGAGAGTAGTACTCCAACACTTTGAAATTTAGACTCCTTATCGCTCAGAATATAAATCACTTCGTCTGGATTTTCTTCTCCAATCCCCTTAAGAAAATTACTTAATTCAACAAGTGACGTCATTAAATCCTCTCCTACGTAATAGTTGCCCCGTGAGTCAACGGTAATTATCAACGAACCGTCATTAAGTATCCCTGGGTAATTTTTTTCTGAGGGAGGGTCTACAAGCAATGAAGTTGAAAAAACTGGGATGGTTATCAAAAAAATAATCAGTAATACAAGCATTACATCAACCAGAGGGGTAGTGTTTATTTCACTTAAAACCTCATCCTTCTCTCTCACAAAATTTATTTGATACTTACCCTGCATGGTTAAATTGTCTGCCTCATGATAATTTTAAACATCAACTTATTACTCAAAGATGAAATATTTCTGAGCAATACCTTGTTTCGCCTGACTAACCAGTTGTACCCCAAAACGGCTGGAACAGCTACAGCCAAACCTATCGCAGTCATAACTAACGCTTCTCCAACAGGTCCAGCCACTTTATCAAGACTAGCCTCCCCGACTAAACCAATTTTTATTAAAGCGTGGTAAATAGCCCAAACCGTACCAAATAATCCTACAAACGGAGCGGTGGACCCTACAGTTGCTAAAAAGGTTAGGCCCTTATGTAATTTCAACTCAAATTCTAAAATACCTTCTTGAATACAGTTGACCACCCAATCTTCATCATTTTTTACCCCTTTTATTGTTTCCAAGTCATTCTTGGCATCAAGAGAAGCTTTAATTAATAGGCCTACAGAGCTCGATTCTGGTATTTTTTCCTGTAGCGCATTGAAATCAAGCTTTTCAGCTAACTGAGAATTAATTTTTTTACACTGCGCAGACAAATTTATCTGCTCAATGTATTTGCTGATGAATATTGTCCAAGTTCCAATGCTCATACCTAAAAGAATAAGCAGGGTTATACGAGCTACTAAATCACTTTGATTCCACAGTTCTTGAAAGCCATACGCAGAGCTAGAAGACTCCGGAGATTCTATACGCCCAATATCAGAGATGACTTTGGTCGTATCTTCTATTGCTGCAGGTTGAGCTAACCCATTTTCAGATGCCACTATGAGTAGAAAGCTCAAAAGGGTAATATAAAAGCATTTAAGAACTTTCTCTTTGCGTGCTGGCCTCATATTCATAAAGTTACTAGTCTCCTATTTGTAAACGAAGTTGTATGGAATTTGCGCGGTACTTTTTACAGCGACACCGTTTCTCTTTGCAGAAATAAATCTACAGTTTCGAGCCGCACTCAGTGCGGCGTCATCCAGTCTTTCAAACCCCGAACTATTAACCAGGCTGACCAATTCAGAGGATCCATCTTCATTAATCAATACTCTAACAGTTACCTGTCCCATTTCGCCTCGCCTAAGAGAAATTCTTGGATACTTTGGGGTACACTTCTCCTTATCAAAATACTTAACTTGTAATAATTCCATAGGTGAATTGCTCGAACGGTTTTTGGGGGTGTTTAGTTTAGAAAAGTTTTGGGTAACTTGTTCAAACTCACTGTTTATTTTTTCTACTTCATTATTGTTAAAATCGACACCCGTAGGATTATTTTCTTTGCTTACCAACTCAGGTATATCCTCTTCTAAGGATTTGTTAACTACAGGTACAATCTGTTTTTTTTGTTCATTTTTTATCAGCTTGACTGGCTTAATTTTTTTTACTTGTTTTTTTTCAGGTTTAGGAACAAAGTCCTTTTCTTTTTTTTTCTTGTCATTTTGGTCTATGGTGGCAAAGACAACGGATTTAGCTGTCAACGCTCTATTAAAATTTTGAGAATTATTACTTTTAGTCATGATCAGATTTAATATAATAAGGTGGCTTAAAAGAACTAAAAGAAATACAATATAGAAGCTTCGACTTATTAATTTTGTGTTTAACTTAAAAAAAATTGATTCAGTATTCATGGTATCACTACGATATGCTATATTTGTGGCAATTGTACACCCTACAGTAAACGTTTTTTACAGGTTTGGGTTCTGGACTAACTTCGATGACTCTCCTAAAAAATAAAAAAATTCTTGTAACCGGTCTCTTATCTAACAGGTCAATTGCCTACGGAACAGCTCTAGCATGCCATAAACTAGGAGCGGAGCTTGCGTTCAGTTATCAGGAGGGGCGATTTCAAAAAAGAATTTTTGATTTAGCTAAGTCCTTTTCATGTGATTTCTGTTTTGAATGTGATGTATCGAAGGATTCCGACATTGAAAAAATACCAGATAATCTCTCGAAAAGATGGAGTTCAGTTGATGGACTCATTCACGCAATAGCTTTTGCTCCTAGAGCAGCAATATCCGGAAAATTTACAGATGGACTTACCAGAGAAAACTTCTCCACTGCTCACGAAATTTCCTCTTATAGCTTTGCCGCAATGGCAAAAGTTGTCTCGCCCATGATGCCTGAAAACTCTTCGATCGTAACAATCAGTTATGTCGGGTCGGAGAAAGTGGTCCAAGGTTACAATACAATGGGCCTTGCAAAAGCCAGTCTGGAAACAAGCGTTAAATATTTAGCTAATGATTTAGGCCAATCGGGGATACGAGTCAATGCAGTTTCAGCTGGACCAATAAAAACTTTAGCTGCTTCAGGAATAAAAGGCTTTTCAAGAATTCTTAGCAACGTTGAGGAAAGAGCTCCTCTGAGGAGGAACGTTACTCCTGAAGAAGTAGGTAATGTAATAGCTTTCCTATTATCGGATTTGTCAAGATGTATAACTGGCGAAATCATTCATGCGGATAATGGGTACAGTACCTTAATGCTATCTTGAAACAATACCTTGATCTTCTAAAATTAGTTTTGGCAAATGGTTGGTCGAAAACCGACAGGACAGGAATTGGGACTCTTTCTATTTTTGGCAGTCAACTACGTTTCAGCTTGCATAATCAACTACCAGTCATAACCACTAAAAAAATTCATACTACATCGATCATAGAGGAACTCCTCTGGTTTTTGAAAGGAAGCACCAATATCAGGACCCTCCAAGCTAAAGGCGTTTCCATATGGGACGAGTGGGCTGATGAAAATGGAGACCTTGGTCCAATTTACGGAAAACAATGGAGAAGCTGGCCGGAGTATAATACGAATAGTAAAAAATCCATTGATCAATTGAGTAATTTAGTAGAAGAACTAAAAAAAAATCCGGATTCAAGAAGACACATTGTTAGCGCATGGAACGTCGCGCAATTAAATGAGATGGCTTTAATGCCGTGTCATATCCTCTTTCAATTTTATGTTCATGACAAAAAATTATCTTGCCAGGTTTACCAGCGAAGCGCGGACTTATTTCTAGGTCTTCCGTTTAACATCACCAGCTATTCTTTATTAACTTATATGATCGCTCACCAAACTAACCTAGAGCCCTGCGAATTGATCTGGATTGGAGGTGACTGTCACATTTATATGAATCACCTACAACAAGTAAAAAAACAATTAGAAAGGAAACCATTTTTACTTCCAAGACTAGAATTTTCCAGGAGACCAGAGAGTTTATTTGAATATGAATATAATGATTTCAATATTATTGATTATCGTTCTCATGATAAAATTAGTGCTTCAGTAGCTGTTTAAAGAGTAAGAAAATCATAGATTATTTAGACATTGTTATTATTGTGGCTATGGCAAAGAATGGCGCTATAGGATTAAATAATGATATTCCTTGGCATATTAGCGAGGATTTAAAGAGGTTCAAATCGAAAACTCTTAATAACACCGTTCTAATGGGCAGGAAAACGTTTTGCTCAATAGTCAATAGACTCGGCAGACCCTTGCCTGAAAGATTATCACTGATCCTCACAAGAGATCTTGTTTTCGCAAAGCGTACGCAAGAAAGATTTCAAAATGTTCATTGTTTCATTAGTTTAGATTCTGTTTTGGCTTGGGCTATGAAAAAAAAATTTAAAAAACTTTTCATAATCGGAGGAAGTGAAATTTACAAACAAACGCTACCCCTCGCTACTGAACTTGATATTACTGAGATAGATGCTAATTTCGAAGGAGATGTATTCTTCCCACACTTTGAACTTCAGGACTGGGAAATATCCAATAAATCCTGGTTATTTGATGAAAAATCATCTCTTAGATTTCGATTTACTACTTTGAAAAGACTTAAATTTTTGGAAGCGTAACTCCCATTTGGCCTAAGTACTTACCCTCCTTATCTTTATACGACTCCTGACAAACCTCATAACTTTCAAAAAAAACCATTTGGGCGCAGCCTTCCCCAGAATAAATTTTTGCCGGCAATGGGGTAGTATTAGAAAATTCCAAAGTCACATGGCCTTCCCATTCTGGTTCTAAAGGAGTAACGTTCACTATTATTCCGCACCTCGCATATGTGCTTTTTCCCACACAAATTGTCAAGATTTGTCGAGGTATTTTAAAATATTCAATTGTACGGGCTAAAGCAAAAGAATTTGGAGGAATTATACAAACATCCCCACAGAAATCTACAAAAGACGCTGGGTCAAAATTTTTGGGGTCAACAGTGCTACTGTTAATATTCGTAAAAATTTTGAACTCGTTTGCACACCTCACATCGTAACCATAACTAGAAGTACCAAACGAAATAACCTTCCCCTTAGCATTAGATTTTACTTGATTGGTTTCAAAGGGTTGGATCATATTTACTGTCCTAGCCATTTTCCTAATCCAAACATCAGATTTTATAGTCATAATTTAGTCAACTGGGTAAAATAGAATTACTATGTTACCAAATGTTAAGCGTTATTTAGTTACTTCTGCACTTCCTTATGCTAACGGTCCTATACATATTGGCCATTTAGTGGAATATATTCAAACTGATATTTGGGTTAGATTTAAAAAGTTAATGGGGAACGATGTAGTATACATTTGTGCAGATGATACGCACGGAACTCCTATTATGCTCAAAGCTGAGAAAGAAGGCTTAGACCCGGAAGAATTGATAAACAAAGTATGGAAAGAACATACCTCAGACTTTGCAGCCTTTTCTGTGGATTTTGACAATTATTATTCAACACACTCGGAGGAAAATAGAGAATTATCGGAATTAATATACAAAAATTTAAAGAAAGAAGGGCTTATATCAGTCAAAAGCATTGAACAAATGTTTGATGAGGAGAAAAAAATGTTTCTCCCTGATAGATTTATTCTTGGTGAGTGTCCCTTGTGTAATAGTAGTGATCAATATGGTGATTCATGTGAGAGTTGTGGTGCAACTTACACTCCAACCGATTTAATTAATCCCAGGTCAGCGGTTTCCGGCAATACTCCAATTAAAAAATTTTCAGAGCATCACTTTTTCAACTTATCTGATGAAAAATGTGGTTCATTCCTCAAGCAGTGGACAAAATTTCCATCTAGGCTTCAACCTGAGGTAAAAAACAAAATTGATGAATGGTTAAATGACGATGATGGCAAATCGAAACTTAGTGATTGGGATATTTCAAGAGACAGCCCGTATTTTGGATTTAAAATCCCAGATACAGAGGATAAATTTTTCTATGTATGGCTAGACGCACCCGTCGGTTATTACGCTAGTTTACTAAACTGGTGTAGTAAAACCGGTAAAAATTTTCTGGACTTCACCCAGCCAGATTCAGAAATTGAGCAAATTCATTTTATTGGAAAAGACATACTATATTTCCATTCTTTGTTTTGGCCTGCGATGCTACACTTTGCTGGGTTTAGAACACCCACTGCAATATATGCCCACGGTTTCCTCACAATTAATGGCCAAAAAATGAGTAAGTCACGAGGCACTTTTATTACTGCCAAAGAATTCCTATCTTCTAAAATAAATCCTGAGTTTTTAAGATACTATCTAGCATCGAAACTAAATGGTTCCACTGAAGATCTAGATCTAAATTTTTCAGAATTTAGTCAAAAAATAAACTCAGAATTAGTTGGAAAATATATTAATATTTTAAGCAGATGCTCTGGTTTTCTTATGAATATTTTTAATGGAAATTTAATCCCGACAAATGAGCTTAAGATGGATTGTGAGTCGGCAAAACAATTAGAATTTGCGTTTGAAAATAAACATAGTCTCATTTTAGACTGTTATAACAAACGGAACACAAATCGAGCGATTAGGGAAATTATAGACTTGACTGATAACGTCAATTCCTTCATCCAAAATAAAAAACCATGGGATTTAGCAAAGCAAATATCCGAGACAAATAAAATGCACTTGAAGGTTCAGCTACACTTGATTTTATCCTTAGCAATAAATTACTTTGCCAAGTTAACTATCCTGTTAAAGCCTATAGTACCCATAACGTGTAAAGTTATTGAAGAAGAAATCTTTTCATTAGAAGAGCCTTGGGATATGCTTGATTATGATAGGCTGTGTATTGGCAAAATTAGAGGCTTCAAACATATGTTGTCTCGAATTAAGCCTGAGGACTTAGAAACGTTAATGAAAAAAAGGTGATAAATGAAAAAAATTAAAAATTATCAATCAGACATCTCCCAATTTCTTCATGAGCTTAAAGAAAAAAATCCCGATCTTCATAACCAACAAATTAATGGGCGTCTCCGGTTATGGGATAGAGTTGATGAGGAAAAGCAAACACATGAGTTCAAACAAAGGAAAAAAATAAAGCAACCTTCGTACGTTTACTCAGCTTATGGCAAAAAAGCTTCTTGAATTATGAATGAGTCAGAGTTGCTTCTGTATGGGGAACCCATAAAAAATATCCCAGAGGAACTTTACATACCACCAAAACCACTTGAAGTGACCCTGGATTCTTTTCAAGGTCCCTTGGATCTTTTACTTTATCTAATTAAGAAACAAAACTTTAACATTTTAGATATTCCTATTGCTACCATCACGTCACAGTACCTAACTTACGTAGAAAATGTAAAAAGAACAGACTTTGAGTCTGTAGCTGAATATCTCTTGATGGCCGCAGTTCTAATAGAGATAAAGTCAAGAATGCTACTTCCGAAAGTGGTAAGTGAGGAGGAGGACATTCATGACCCTAGAGCAGATTTAATTAAGCAGTTGATCGAATATGAGAAGTTCAAGATAGCAGCTAAAAAACTGGATGAAATGCCCAGGTTAGGGAGGGATTGGCTGCCTGTACGTATCGAAACCAGATTTGAACAGAAGAAAATTTTAGAAAATCTATCTGTAACCCAATTAAAAAATGCAATAGTCAAGATTCTTGATCAGAAGCTAACATACGTTGCTCATCGAATCAAAAAAGAAGAGTGGTCTACCGATACTTTTATGAGTAATATTCTTAATAGCATTTTAAGCAATGAACAGATGGAATTTTCCAAACTTACAACTAAAACTACGAGTCATAGAAAATTAAAGATTGTGATGTTTTTCGTTGCTTTATTGGAACTAATTAAATCTGGAGTCGTAAGGATAAGACAACAATCTTTCAACTCGTCTATTTGGATTGAACGTGCAAAAAAATGAAAATGAATTTGTTGATCTAAGAAATTATAACTCACTCAAAATACCCTCTTATTGCAAAACTTTGATTCACTTAAGTAGTGTTCAAGATTTGCTTCTCTTTTCTAATCTACTACACGACAAAAAGTTTATATTGGGGGAGGGTACTAACATTATTATTGATGCCCCCGCAGAACGACCGATTTTATACCCCATTCTACTAAATGTAATAAAAAATAAAACTATCCTTTCCTCAAAAAAAAATATCATTTATGTAAGGTGTTTTGGAGGAGAAAATTGGAACACTTTTGTGAATTGGACCCTTGAAAATAATTTTGGTGGGATAGAAAATTTAATCTCAATTCCAGGCACTGTTGGAGCTGCGCCATTTCAGAATATAGGGGCATACGGAGTAGAAATAAGTAACTTTATTTCTTCTGTTAACGTATGGGATTTCAAAAAAAAAGTTATTAAAACTCTCACGAGGAAACAATGTAAGTTTTCATATAGAAGCAGTATTTTTAAAGAGCAGGTTAAAGATGATGGAATCAATAACCCAAGGTATTTAATACTCTCTATAGATTTTCGTCTTTGGAAAATTGATAAATATCCATTACAAATTGAATACTCAGGTATAAAGGAAAAGCTCCCAGACAAACCTACTGCGAAAAAACTCGCGTCGGTGATAGCTAAACTTCGGGAGCAAAAGCTTCCAAATCCTAATTCCTACCCTAATATAGGTAGCTTTTTTATTAATCCAAGCATTTCAGTTAAAAAAGCCCAGTTGCTTAAAAAGAAATTTCCTGAAATGCCCTTTAGTGTTCAAAAAGAAAATTCATTAATCAAAATATCTGCTGCTTGGTTAATAGAAAAAGCTGGTTTTAGGGGAAAAAGAGAGAATAATATCGGAGTTTCTAATAGACACTCTCTGATTCTAATAAACTACAAGAATGCTTCCGCGAAGAAAATTTTATCTTTTGCTAAGGAAATTCAAGACGCAGTGATGCAAAAATTTAACATCCAGCTTACTATTGAACCAACTATTCTAGATTCCTCTGAAATTTAAAATAATCCGCAGATGACTCTTCAGGGTTAAACAAATACCCTCCTTCACTAAAACTTTTCAAATCCTCTGTAGAATTTATTCGATTTTTTAAAATAAAGGAGGCCATTAAACCTCTCGCTTTCTTCGCATAAATGCCAATCGTTTTAAATTTATCCTTTTTTTTCTCCTCAAAAATTGGTGTAATCACTCTACAAGTTAAAAAACGTTTTACAACTTTAAAGTATTCGATAGAGGCGAGATTTATTATGTACTTATCACTATGTCCTAACAAGTCTTTCTCGAGCTCCTTGGCAACTCTTCCCCCCCACCAATCATATAAATTCTCCCCTCGCTCCGTTAAAAGGCGCGTCCCCATTTCTAGCCTGTAAGGTTTTATGTTGTCCATTGGACGCAAAAAACCATACAGGCCCGATAAAATTCTCAGGTGCTTTTGAGAGAAAATCAGGTCCTTTTCCGAGAACGTCTTAACATTTAGTCCCTCGTATACATCTCCGTTAAATGCAAAAACTGCTTGTTTGATTTTTTTTGTACCCCGAAAATTCTGTAGTCTTTCAAAATTAAGTGTTGCTAAATTTTCAGAAATGCTCATCAATCTAGCAATTCCATTAGTACCTAATGGAAGGACTATATCGACTAATTTTTTTGCATCTCTTTCAAAGAGAGGTTTAGACTTAAGTTTCGAGGGCACATTTGTCGTGAAATCAAAAGTTTTAGCTGGCGAAAGTAAAATTATCATACTAAATCCAAAGTGATGAAATTTAAAAAACCTACTTATTGGTCAACAGCAGTTAAAGAACTTTGCCGTAAGGACTCTATTTTAAGACAAATTATACAAAAAAATGAATTTACAACACTTAAATCAAAAAATAATGCTTTCACCACATTAACTAGATCAGTAATTGCACAACAAATTTCAACTGCTGCATCCAATTCGATTTGGTGTAGGATTCTAGATATTATTTACCAGACTGATAAGAGTTTTTCAGATCATAAACTGGCAATGGAAATACATAATAAGACGATAACACCGCAGCAGTTTCTAAATAAACTTGACAGACTCCAATACTCAGGACTTTCAAAAAATAAGGTGCTTTATATCACTAATATAGCCAAATTTTTTTCTACTAACCCTAATTTCGGCACCGAACTTAGTAAATTAACAGACGAGGAAATACGACGAAGCCTTCAAAGCTTCAAGGGAATTGGTCCTTGGACTGCAGATATGTTTTTAATTTTCTACCTTATGAGGCCCAATGTATTTCCTGAAAATGACATTGGTCTTCACAAGTCAATCAGACAAGTGTATCAATTGGACTCAAACTTAAACGTAAAAAGCTTCATAAGAAGTAAACATAAATTATGGGCCCCATGGAAAACAGTTGTAGCCTGGCATCTTTGGAGTCAAATAGATTCTGATCCGATCATCTACTGACTTAATGATGATGAAGATGAGAGACTAATGCAATACTAACGATGCCTAAAAGTAGCCAAATTAACTGGTAAGCTATTGCTGCTGGTTTTAGCTTTTTCTCCAATTGTGGAATTAAATCTGCCAAGGAAACATAGATAAAGCTGCTCGCAGAAAGCACTAACAAAATGGCTAAAGCCTCACTGAATACTTCAAGAAAAAAGAATCCTGAAATACCCCCAAAAATAGCAAACGAGCCAGCGTAACAAACTATTTTCATTGCTTTTACATTTGATTTTGACCTTTCTCTTACTACAGCTATATCAGCAACGTGATGAGGAATTTCATGAATAAGTACAGAGAGAGTGGCCATAATACCAATGTTAGTTCCAGCGAAAAATGCTGAGGCTATTAAAACCCCATCGCCAAAAGCGTGTACAGCGTCGCCAATTATCAAAATTGGCCAAGATTTACCAACATTACTACCATAACTTTCTTTGAGTTGTATTTCCTTGTCATAACTCTGATTATGCTCATGCCCGTGATGATACAAGTTCACTTTGCTCAATATGAAAAAAATTACCAAGCCCAAGAGAAGCCAACCCATTAAGAAAGAAGAGTTTTGCTCTTGCCTAAATGCCTCCGGTAACAAACTCAAAAACGCAGTGGCTAGCAAAGTTCCCGCAGCCAAGCTCAAAAAATTGTCACCCAACTTTGAAAATAAAGTTAACGTCAAAAACCCAGCAATTAATACACTTCCCACTCCCGCGACAAAAGTACCAACAAGTATAAGAAATAATTTATTTTCTTCCATGGCACCTTAAAAATTTTGGCTTAAAAAGCCTGCGTAGACACATTGGACCTGAAGTTAATTTTAAAAACCCCTTCACAACAATTATCCGAGAAAGTAATCCCATTCGTTGGGACTACTTTTACAGATCTACCAACCATACATTTTCAATGGCGTTTAAAAGCTTTTCCTATGCTGCTTTGTCTCCGAAAAACTGCTCATCTTCAGTTGACCCAGAGAGTGCTTGCGTCGATGCTTCCTTTTCAATAGTGCTGGTAACTGCATCGAAATATCCGGCCCCAACTTCTCGTTGATGTTTAACAGCAGTAAAGCCTTTCTCAAATGCGTTAAATTCGGCTTCTTGTAGCTCAACATAAGCAGACATTTGATTACGGGCATAACCGTGAGCCAAATTGAACATACTGTAGTTAAGACTGTGAAATCCTGCCAAAGTAATAAATTGGAACTTGTAACCCATAGCTCCCAACTCTCTTTGAAATTTAGCGATAGTACTGTCGTCCAAATGCTTCTTCCAATTAAAGGACGGGGAACAATTATAGGCGAGTAACTTTTCTGGAAATTCTTTGTGAATAGACTCCGCAAAATTCTTAGCAAACTCTAAATCGGGTTTTCCAGTCTCGCACCATATTAAATCCGCATACGGAGCATAAGCTAAACCTCTTGAAACTGCTTGATTAAATCCAGCTTTTGTTCTGTAAAATCCTTCAACAGTTCTCTCCCCGGTGCAGAATTCTTTATCGTTACTGTCAACATCGGACGTAAGCAAATCAGCTGCTTCAGCGTCAGTCCTTGCCAAGATAAGTGTAGGCACTCCAAGAACATCCGCCGACAAACGAGCTGCAATGAGTTTCGCAACAGCTTCCCTAGTTGGCACTAAAACTTTACCCCCCATATGCCCGCACTTTTTTACAGAAGCTAATTGATCTTCAAAATGAACTCCTGCGGCTCCCGAAATAATCATAGCTTTCATTAACTCAAAGGCATTCAGAACACCTCCAAAACCAGCTTCTGCATCTGCCACAATCGGAAGGAAATAGTCCACAAACCCGTCATCATCAGGATTTATACCCTCCATCCATTGAATCTGGTCACACCGGCTCAGTGTACTATTGATCCTTTTTACCACTTCTGGCACAGAGCTTACAGGATAAAGGGACTGATCGGGATACATTTCCCCAGCGTTATTTGCGTCCCCCGCAACCTGCCAACCGGAGAGATATACCGCCTTCAATCCTGCTTTTGCTTGCTGCATAGCCTGGTTACCAGATAGTGCGCCAAGAGAGTTAACGAAAGGCTCAGTATTTACAAGGTCCCATAACTTTCGAGCACCGTTTGCTGCAAGAGTGTATTCACAACGCAACGATCCTCTTAACTTTATAACATCCTCAGCTGAATAACCTCGCTTGATACCCTTCCACCTTGGATCCTCTGACCAAGCTTTCTGGAGTTCTTTGACAGCCTGACTCCTTGATTGCATAAACTTTCCCCTTATTCTAGTTAACAACAAAGGTTTAATAACGCCTTCTACAACTAAAGACCTAATAAACGTCGCTAATCATCATTACTGACTAACCTTTTATTATGACACTTCTTAGTATTTTATGAAATGTTTCTGAGAACTAAAATTGGGGGAGTTTTTACAATATTTCGCATAGCCACGAAACCAGACAACATACTCACAACAATTCCAATTAAAGCTCCTACACAAATTAACGGGAAATTGAAAACGCCGTTTAAATTAAATATCAGATTTAATACAATCAAACCTACTATTTGAGAAAAAACTCCACCTAATGTTCCCGCCAATAATCCAATCAAAGACAATTCAAACCATTGAGCCAAAGCTAAACTCTTTTGGTCCGCGCCGAGCACTCTCATAAGTGCCACTTCTTTTTCTCTTTCTTCCTTTGCAGCGGAAAGTGTTGCCCAAAGCACTAAAAACGCAGCGAGTACAGAAAATCCGAAGAGAAATTGAATAGTTAGAATTGCTTGAGTTAGCAGAAATCTAACTTGATTAAGGATTATGGTCAAGTCAACTACAGTCACGTTACTAAAATTTTTTAAAAAATCAGCTTTGAAAGTTTTCTTCTTGTCCATTTCCTCAACAAACCTCTGAGCCTGATATCCAGACGTGTTGAAAGCAGTAATGTAAGTTTTTGGTTTATCTTTGAGTAACTCTGGAGATGCAAAAACAAAAAAATTAACCCGCATGGACTCCCAGCGCAAAGATCTAATACTGCTAACAGTTGAATCTATATTTTGCCCTGCAACATCAAATGTTAGCTGGTCCCCCACATTTATTCCCAACACTCTCGCAAAATCCTCTTCTATCGAAACTTCGTTAGCTTTTGGATCAATACCTCTACCAGTTACAATTTCGTTATGATTTGGAAGTTCTTCACCGTATGACAAATTAATTTCTCTATTGAGGAGACGTTTTGCTCGCATTGATTTTAGTTCATGGCCAACAAATTCTTCTCCATTCCTTGCAATAAGTCTTCCACGAACCATAGGATAATAAAATATTTCTTTCTCAAGTCTCTTTTCAAAAAACTTATCCATTTCATTTATCTGGTTAGGCTGAATATTTATTAAGAAGTGATTAGGTGCGGACTCAGACATTGCACTTTTCCAGATCGAAACCAAGTTATCTTGTACGAAACTACTTTGAATAATTGCAGATATTGCGATGCCTAAGGCCATTACCTGAAGCGTAAGTGCGTTGCCTCTGCGAGCAGTAGCTCTACTAAAACTTGACCAAGCCCAACGAAACCATAGCGGTCCAAATTTTGCAATCTTAAACATAGAGACTAAATTCAACCCCACAAGTGAAAAAATGAAAAATAAAAAAGCTAAAGTGGCGAATGAAAATCCTAGAAGTAGGGCTAATTTAAAATCTCCAGTTGTGAATAAAAGTAGTAACGCAAATCCAAGCACTAAGAGAACATTCCGTTTTATTGGAACATTCAGTAGTTTTACACTTTGACTATTCACACCAATGGAACTCCTCATCGCTCTGGAGGGTGGAGTTTGTATCACTTTGTCTACAACTGGCCATGCAAAAATAAAAACCAATAATCCTGATATGCCAAAGCATTGAATGAAAACCTTTGCGTCTAATACATTGATGTCAGGCAGGGTAATTTCCGAGTAATAATTAAGAAAAGCTGTCAATAAAAATTGAACGAAGTACCCAAGACAAACTCCCAAAAGAAAACCTAAGACGGTAACAAAAACTAATTCAAACAACCATATATGTCGAAGGTGTTTTGGCTCTCCGCCAAACGCTTTCATGATTACAATTGTTGAAAAATTTTTGTTAGCTAAATGGCGAGAAGATAAAGCCATTGCAACGGCCGCTAAAATTATCGTCATAAGTCCAGTCAAAGAAAGAAACGATCGGGCCTTATCTATAGTTTCATTTAACTCTGGCCTTGCAGACTCTAACGAATCAAGCCTTTGTCCTGCCGAGAGATTACCCTTCACATATTTCTCGAACTTTTCCAAACTTTGAGGATTTTCTGACGCAGCCCAAAGTCTGTAACTCACCCTACTACCCACTTCAATTAATCCCGTTGCTGCCAAATCTGAGCGCTTAATTAATACTCTTGGGGCAAAATTGACAAACGTAAGTCCTCGGTCAGGCTCTAGGTCAATAACGCCAGCTATCTTAAAATTGGAGTCTCCTAAAAAAAAAGTGTCACCAATTTGCAGCTTTAAAGTGGGAAGTAATGAAGAGTCCACATAAGCTTCACCAGGAGACAAGCTATCAGAATAAACAATCGTCCCATCTTTACTTACATCACTAACTTTTAATTCACCGTATAGTGGATAACTATCCGTTACGGCTTTCACCGATACCAACCTGGCCTCATCTCTGGAAAAAGCCATACTTGGAAACTGTACTCCTTCAACCATTGATAAATTTAAATCACGTGCCTTCATCAACCAATCAACCGGAATTTGGCGGTCTGAAACTATTCGCTTGTCTGCAGCTAAACTAGAGCGAATATCATTTGATAAAGAAAATTGAATTCTATTAGCTAAAAATTGTACGGCACTAACGGAAGCGATGGATACAACCAAACAACTCAACAGAATAGACAGATTGCCGTCCTTTAAATCGCGTATAAAAAGTAGAGCGCTTAACTTTAAACTTAATTTTTCCATAATTTATTCTTTACATACCTAACAATATCTTAAAGCCTCTGTAATCTTAATTGTAGACGCATGAAACGCGGGAATTAATCCTCCAAGAATACCCATTAAAAGTGCAAAAAGCATACTCAAGAGGGCAATTTCACCGTCCATTGAAAATTTAAAGGCCAGTTCCGAGAATGTTTGGAAATTCGTAGTTGAAAACTCTAAATTACTGATACAAAGAGCTAAGAAAAGACCCAGCAGTCCACCTAAAGTTGCAAGGAGTAATGACTCAACCAAAAAAGCTATCAGAATTGCCGATCTCTTAAAACCTAAAGCTCTGAGAGTGGCTATTTCAGAAACTCGATTTGTAACTGCTGCCTGCATAGTGATCGACGCGCCTATGATTGCTCCTACAGAAAATATCACGGTCAAAGTAAGGCCTAAAATAGTTATGAAATTTGATAAGGCTTCACTCTGATCTTCGTAAAACAATTTTTCTACTTTTACTTGTAACGGTAGTCGGACATCTGCTGAGATAGCTTCAGAAATATTTAAAAATTTTTGTTTGTCAACGAGCCTCACTATGACAGATGAATACGTTTGCCTCTTGAAAGACTGCATTAAATTTTCGCTATTCGACCAAATCTCTGACTCAAATCCATTACCTCCCGACACAAAATGTCCAACAATTCTCCAGTTATCTCCTCCAAATTTAACAGAATTTCCAAGCTGCAGATTTCTAAATCTTTTCGCTATTGCCGCCCCAACAATAATCTCGTTTGAACCGTCTTTAAATATTCTCCCACTTGTTATACTCACGTCTCTTCTGAGAGAGAGGCCAATATTATTCGTACCGCGAATGACTACATTTGATTTTTTACCGTTTTTCTTTGGTAAATTTATTAAGACTACTGTTTCCTTAGATGCTTGTGGGTTGGGAATATAAGCGACTCCCTCTAATTGCTCAATAATAGAAGCTTGCTCTTTACTTATCAAACTCTGTATTTCCGTTACGGCACCTCTCCTAGTTACGATTACATTGTCATTTTCTCCGGTTGAAACAAGTGTTTCTTTGAGTCCAGCGTCTAACATCAAAACACTCGAAAAAACGAACACCACTAAAGCCAAGCCTAAAACAGTAAAAAAAGTTGTTATCTTTCTCATCAAGATATTTTGCACGCTGTACTTAAAGGGAATTGAAGTCATTATGGTTCTCCTAAAAACTTCGGAGACCTTCAGTAATATTTATACTAGCTGCTTTAATAGCAGGTATAATAGTGGCTGACACTCCAGTCAAAACTGCAAAACCTACTTGTAAAATTACTGTTTCAATGGAGATCTCAAAAACCGGAAATAGCGTTCCCGTTGCCGATCTAAAAAAAATTGCAGCTGGAAAAGTGGCTAACACTCCGATGAAACCTCCGATCAGAGCTAACATCATAGACTCAAATATTATTAAATTAATAATAAAGCTAGGTTGGAACCCTATTGCTCTAATCGTGGCATATTCTCTAACCCTATCCCTTGAAGTCATGGCCATAGTATTTGCAAGTACTGCCATGATAATCAAAATCACAACATATGAAACTAGTCTTACCGCAACAACTATTGCTTCAGTCATAGCGACGAACCCCAATTGAAAAGCTTTTTCAGTCTCCGTATACGTCTCTTTCGAGGAATTACTGAACAGTTCATCTATCGCAATTGAAACTGAGGAGGTTAAATCTCGCGAATCCACTTCAACTATATAAACACCCACCATCTCACTTCCGCGAGACTCTGATCTTTTCCCAATTTCCTCATTTAAATATGACCAGTGAAAAAACATTTGAGCTGTATCTGTCCCCTTAGTAGCACCATCATAAATTCCCGCAACGATAAAATCCCATTGACCCGGGAAAATCTGTCCCGTCAACTGAAAAATATCTCCCATCGCGAGATCATGTTCCTCTGCTATCTTCCTTCCTATCAAGGCACTTCTCTTATCCCCGAAAAAAATTTCCCTTTCTTCCTCAGACACAATATACTCCGGGTAGACATCTAGATAAGATTGGGGATCAATTGCAAACTGCGGGAAAAAGTTTTTTGGTTCTTTATAAACTCCACCAAACCATCTAGCCCAACTAACCTTTTTTACGCCAGGCACTTGCTTGATTCTTTGTAAATAAGTTGCGGGCAGCGGAAAAATTAATGAAGTTGAACTCCTCACGATCAATCTCGCATTGCTGGCGTTCTCTGCTCCTGCATACCAAGCATCAACGACGGTAGATAGAAGGCCGAAAGATAGGATGGCTACCGTCATACCTAGAACGGTTAGAATTGTGCGTATGGGAAAACGAAATAAGTTTTTATAAACAAATTTTATAATAAGAATATTCACTCATCTCCTAATTTGCCCTTTTCGAGGTTGATAATGGATCTCGCTCTCTTTGCTGCTTTTGGATCGTGTGTTACCATCACAATGGTTTGGCCATGGTCACCATTTAGAGAACTCATCAGGTTAAGAATATCCGTGGCCGATTCCCTATCTAAATCCCCAGTCGGCTCATCGGCAACAATCAGAGGCGCATTTGTGACAATTGCTCTAGCAATCGCTACCCGCTGCTGTTGACCTCCCGATAACTCGCTTGGTTTATGATTTGCCCTATCGATTAAACCAACCCTTTCTAAAGCACTTACCGCAAGGTTTTTTTTTTCTTTATTATCTGGAAATCCTTTAACTAGTTGCAAGGGTAATTCAACATTCTCGAGTGCAGATAATACCGGAATTAAGTTGTAAAATTGAAAAATAAAACCTATGTTATTTGCTCTCCATTCAGCAAGCTTTGACTCTCTTAGAGCTGAAATCTCAACTCTGTTTACAAACACCGCCCCTGAGTCAGGAAAATCAATTCCAGCGATAAGGTTTAAAAGCGTACTCTTACCGGATCCCGACGGTCCCATTAATGCGGTGAAGCTTTTTGCTTCAATCTCTAAACTTAAATCAATAAGAACTTTCACCTCTTGATCAGCTCTATAATAACTTTTTGATACATTCATTAATTGAATCATTGAACTACCTCAACCCTTAAACCATTTGTAAAAGATTCTGCAGGATTGATAACGACCTTATCACCAAGACTTACATTATTTACGGGGATGTAATCCATATTTCTGTTTAACACTTTTGGGATATCGAGTTTTTTTAACATATTTTCATTAACCAAAAATATAAAACTTTGGTCATTACTAAAAATTACCGCCTCCTTTATAACTGATAAAAACGCCTTATCATCGGAAGGTTTCAGACTGTTTTCTAAAAAAACGACTTTTGCAGACATATCCGGTAAAACTCTCTCGTCTTGATCTAAAAATCCAACTTTTATAAGGCGTGTGGCCTTCGCCCTATCTATAGTCGGGACCATTCGCACTACTTTCCCATAAAATTTTTTATTATCAATTGCATCAAGCGATATCACGGCCATTTGTCCGATAAATATTTTCGATAAACTCGACTCCGAGACATCTATCTCTACCTCGAGACTCGACATATCTGCAATTGTCACAACTGCTCCCTTTGAATCTGCAGCCGCCGAAAAAGGTGTAATATTATCTCCAACATCTGCATTTTTAGTGAGTACAACTCCATCAAATGGAGCTCTTATCTCGGCCTGCTCATATTCCGCAATTGCGACCTCCTTAGCGGCCTCCGCTGATTTTAAATTTGCTTTTGCTTTTTCTAGCCGAGCAAAATTTTCATCAAAAGCAGCCTCAGAAATATATTTTTTTGCCAATAGTTTAGTTGCGCGGTCGTACGCTCTTAGTGAGTCCTGTAATTCAACCCTCGCTAAACCAACCTGACTTTCATTAAATTTTAGTCTGGCTGAAAGGTCATCTCTCTCGAGTATAGCCACCAACTCGCCATTACTAACCTTAGAGCCTTCTTTAACCCCAAGCCACTCGAGTCTACCTGTAGCTTTTGAGGAAAGAGCAGCTTTTTTCTGAGCAACTACATACCCACTGGCCTTGAGAACAGCAAGATCTTGATGGGGATAAGATAGCACCACAGGAGTCACCTGCACTTTTGTATTTCCTCTCAACACAAAATAAAAAAAAGTTACACTTATCAGCGTAAGAATTCCAGCTATGAGAAGTTGTCGCATAGACATCACAATTATTGTAAACTTTTAAAAAAAATCATCAGATATAGTGTTTTCCTAACTTGCCGAAAGAATTAAAAAACGGATAAATTTACCGTTTGTTACTAATTTTAACCAGGTTTGTCTTAACTTTTCTTACTTTTATACTTACACTATTTGGTTATGGAAGCAGATATTAGTTCATCTTGGATCACAATAGAGAGTGCAAATGGGGGTTCCTTCAATGCTTTCGTTAGCTTACCTCCCTCGGGGTTCGGTCCAGGATTGATGGTTTTGCAAGAAATTTATGGTGTCAACGAGCACATTCGTAGTATTTGCGAACAATTTGCTTTAGATGGTTTCGTTGCAGTTGCCCCGGACATTTTTTGGCGTCAGGAATCACTAGTCGATTTATCTTATGATGATGATGGGTTAAAAAAAGGTCTGAATTTCTTTTCAAATCTAAATATAAACCTTGCTGCAGCTGACCTTCAACGAACCGTTGAAGCTATTCGGCATATTCCGTCTTGCAGTGGGAAAGTGGGGTCAGTTGGCTTTTGCATGGGTGGACTGTTATCTTTTGTAGCTGCTGCAAGGGCAGGAGTAGAAACATCAGTAAGTTATTATGCTACCCGCTTAGAACAGCATTCTTCCTTCATTGATGACATAACCTGCCCAATATTGTTCCATTTTGCAGAAAATGACCAGCACGTAGATTCTAAAGTAGTTCGTGAAATTGAGAGATCATTCCAAGGTAAAGATTGTAGAATAGTTGTTCATAAAAACGCTAATCATGGATTTAATTGCTGGAGACGGCAATCATGGGACCAGGCTGCCTCAGCAAAAGCCAGAGGTCAAACCCTCGTACACCTTATGGAATCATTAGCCTAAGCAGGGCTTTTTTGTTTGGGTTAATTACTTTAGGCCGAAAAAAAAAGATAAACATCTATCATTAGTAATAAAATCAAAATAACGATAGATATTTTATACAGCTTTCTCAGACCAGTTTTATTTTTGGACATCTTTTAGCCCCTGGAATGAGGGTTTTCCCTGAGAAAATTAATCAAAAAATGGTAGCGGGGGAAGGATTCGAACCTTCGACCTTCGGGTTATGAGCCCGACGAGCTGCCAGACTGCTCCACCCCGCGTCGTTAAAATCAGTAAAAAAAAGTTAGTATGTGTAGAGTATAATTTGATCATGTTACTTAAGTCCACCTCATTAAGAAACAATTGAATTTAAGGACTAATAATTAAATATGAAATTTTGTTCAGAATGCGGATCAACAAGTAGTTTAAAAATTCCTCTAGAAGACAATAGAGAAAGGGTCATTTGTGATGAATGTGGCTATATTCAATATGAGAATCCCAAAATAGTTGTTGGAACCTTGTGTACCTATGAAAATAAAATTTTACTTTGCAAAAGAGCCATCGAGCCACGATATGGTTTTTGGACTCTTCCTGCCGGGTTTTTAGAGCTTAATGAATCTACCCGTGAAGGAGCTACCCGAGAAACTATCGAAGAATCAGGCGCAGAAATAATAATATCTAAACTTTACGCGATCTTCGATTTACCATTTTGTAACCAAGTCCATATGTTTTATCTAGCTCATCTTCAAAAACCTAGCCTGTGTCCCGGCCATGAGAGTCTAGAAGCTAGGTTATTTGAGATAAATCAAATACCCTGGAGTGAGCTATCTTTCGCCTCTGTAAAAAAAACCCTGGACATATTTGTTGGTTGTGGAAAAGAGACCAGTACTGCAGTTTATAATGAGGTACTAGAGAAAAAAAATATAGCAAGCAATTAAAAGTAATTAATGAAATCAGCCCAAAGTCTAGCTTGGATAAAGCCCGGAATAAGTTTTTCAAGCTTGAAGGATAATTTTTATGATTCTGAAACTGATAGAGGACCAATAGCAGCAAGTCAAAGCTTGAACATGGCAATGCTATTAGATGCCTATCGAGAAGGAATCTTCCCTTGGTCTGCCGCTTTTCAGCCCATCTTATGGTGGTCACCAAATCCCAGGATGATTCTGAGATGTGATGAGTTTAAGCAGTCTAGATCTTTGGGTAAAAGAATTAGAGGAGATCTTAATCAGGGATTAAAGATAACCTCGGACACTGTTTTCGATAAAGTCATTGCTGCTTGTTCCGAGCCCAGATCAAATCAGGATGGCACATGGATTACCCCACAAATTATGAAAACTTATTGCGAATTACACAATAATGGGTTTGCACACAGTGTAGAGGTTTGGGGTAACGGAGATTTAATAGGTGGATTATATTTAGTGTCAATAGGAGCAATGGTTTTTGGAGAAAGCATGTTTAGTAAAAGGACGGACGCATCAAAAATAGCCCTTAACGCATTAGTGATTTGGCTTAAAAATAATGGTGGGCATATGATAGATTGTCAGCAAGAAACTCGTCATCTATCAAACCTCGGTGGCCGGGCCATTGTTGCATCTGATTTTCGAAGAATTTCTAAGAATTTAATGCAATCTCAATCATTGCCTTGGAAAAATAATCCATTGAGTGAAAAGCTTTTAAAAATCAGTAAGTAATGCAGCATTTTCAGACACCTAGTTACACATGCAGTTACCTTAACGGTAAAGAGGCTAAAGCAGAAGTTATATGTGCCGACCGCAAACTAGATGCGAAAGTATATACAGAGTTGGTCGAAAGTGGGTTTAGAAGAAGCGGAAAATTATCTTATAGACCCAATTGTGAATTCTGCAATGAATGTGTACCTATTAGGCTAAATGTTCATGATTTTAAGCCGAATAAGACACAACGAAAAACCTTTAAAAAATTGAGTAAAATATTAGTACCAAGCTATGAAAAATTAGCTTTTTTTGAGGAACATTTTGCTCTATATAAAAAATATCAAGTCATTAGACACCCCAGTAAAATAGCAGTAGAACACACTCGTTCGAACTATATCAAATTTGTGTTAGAGAGTAATGTTGAATCAGAGTTTATTGCGTTTAGGAATAGTGATGGCAAACTCATCATGATGTCTATTTTTGATGTCCTTATTGATGGGATTTCTTCTGTTTACACTTTTTACGATCCTGAATGCGTGAGAGAGTCTTTGGGTACGTATGGAATACTATGGCAAATTGAAGAATGTAGGATTAGAAATAAGAATTTTCTTTACCTCGGCTATTGGATTAAAGAGAATAAAAAAATGTCATATAAAAATAAATTCAAACCATACCAGATTTTAGTAAGGGAAGAATGGAGAACGAACTATGAGTTATGATGGCTTCTTCGATTTATTGAAACCGATACTTTTACGGCTCAATCCGGAGCTTGTTCATGAGAAGGGTCTAAGTACTATGGCTCTTTTTGATGCTGGCTATTCATTGCTAAAGCCTCTGGAGCAACCAAAAACGATAAACCCTATTTCACTAAATGGACTTAATTTTTCTAATCGGGTTGGACTTGCTGCTGGATTAGATAAAAATGGAATGTTCGTAGATTTACTATCAAGATTTGGTTTTGGTGCGATTGAAATCGGAACTGTTACGCCGAAACCTCAAAAAGGTAATTTAAAACCAAGATTATTCAGACTGGCTAATGACGGAGCGTTAATAAACCGTATGGGCTTTAATAACGAGGGAGCAGAGAAAATTCTAAAAAACTTAGGTAATTCTAAGTGGGTAAAAAACCAAATGGGTGTTTTGGGTGTGAACGTTGGAATTAACGCTTCCACTTCACTTAGAGATGCCTACAAAGATTACAATTTCTGCTTGGAGAAATTTTTCCCAGTAGCTGATTACTTTGTAATTAACATTTCCTCCCCCAATACAAAAAATCTGAGAAACCTTCAGTCAAAAGATTATTTTCTTGATTTATTAAAGAAAATAAAAAAACACGTTATTTCTCTTTGCGCTGCGCATAAATGTCATCGGCCGCTATACGTCAAATTATCCCCTGACCTTGAAGCTATCGAGATTGAAAATTTGTCAGATGTTATAACAAAGTTAGAAATCGAAGGGTTAATAATTTCTAACACGACTGAGAAAAGACCTAGTTTAGAGCAAAAACACTGTAAAGAAACAGGAGGTTTATCGGGAAACCCCTTGAAAGCTTCAGCAGAAAAAATTTTATTATCTTTTCGGGAGAGATTACCATCGTATGTCACTATGATTGGGTCTGGCGGAATAATGACTTGCAAAGACGCACTTGATCGACTGAACGCTGGAGCAGACATAGTTCAGTTTTATACTGGTTTGGTTTACAACGGTCCTTCTGTTATAAAAGAAACAATTGAGAGTACTGGGAAACTTCCCGCCTAAATTAAAGGACTTTTATTTGTTCACTCTTTAATAGACCTGTAAGTAGACGTGTTACTAAACTTTTTTGCGCTTTGCTGAAGAAAACTATACTTGCCGGTTGAGTTTGAAGTATTTCGAACCCACCTCAAAATATTTTCTGCATCTTGCTCTCTTTTTTTCGTTGCTTGAGCATCTAACAACACTAATATTAATTTTCTTTCTTCAACGTTTGCCACCATAACTAGACATCTACCCGATGGCCGAATAAACCCCGTTTTTGACAAATCAAGATCCCAATAACCTTTTCTAATTAACGAATTAGAATTCTTAAATAAATGAAGTTTTTTCGACATTCTAATTCTCATACTAGTGGAGGTCGAAAATTCTCTAATGATAGGGAACATTGATGCTTCATTCACCAACTTTACTAAATCTTTCGGACTTGATACGTTACCACTATTGAGACCAGTTGGATCTGTAAACTTTGTCGACTCCATGCCTAGTAACTTACTTTTAACATTCATTGCAGATATAAAACTGGACTTCCCTCCTGGGTAAGTCCGGGCAAGGGCGTGAGCAGCTCTATTTTCTGAGGACATCAATGCTAACCTTAGCAAATCTCCTCTAGTAAAACGCATGCCAACCTTGAGTCTTGAAAAATTGTATCTTTCCAAGGAAGCGTCATCTTTCGTGATTGAAATCAAATCATGCAGTTCTGAGTCCTGTTCCAGCACTATAAGGGCAGTCATTAATTTTGTCACAGAGGCAATAGGCAAAACAGCATTTGGATTTTTTTCCAAAATTATCTTCCCTGTGTTCTGATCGACGACAATAACAGCACTTGAATTAAGTGTGAGCGCAGATGGAACTCCCCTCAACCCTAATTTATCTCCCACAGACTCCAATCTTTTCTTATTATTTAAGGAAACTCTAACTGGATACAATCTTAACAATTGACCAACTAGAATTTTACTATTGCGCAACTTATTCCAATTCATCAGAGAGCTCACTTTAATCTTATACTTTGACGAGATTGAGGACAGTGTTTCGCCTTTCCTTACTCGATGCATTCGCTTGGTATTGTGAGACTTTTTCCTCTTGTAAATAAGCAATCTCTCACCAACCCTTATTTTTGAGTGCCTAAGATTATTCCATCTTCTTATTTGGTACAATCTAACCTTATAATTTTCAGCAATCTCTGAGAGGGTATCTCCCTTTTTCACTATATGGACTAACTTTCTTTTATGGTGTGCTGAGGTCGTTGACAGGAGACCCAACAATAAAAAAAGAAATAATACAGAAAATATTTGTTTAAGATTCATCATAAAAGCCGCTTTTTTTTTCATTAAATGCAATAATTGAGCCAATTTAACTCATCTTTTTAATAAACCTTCTTCAACAATATGCCCTTCAAGCTTCAAGATTTCGAGACGAAATTCCTTCGTGGCCAACTTAAAAAGCTCATCTAATCTCTCATCTTTTTCAAGATCTAATCTGCACTTCAAACCTAGCTCTATGGAGGGCTCCTTTTTGAGCCTCCCGGTCGCCTCCGAATTTGGGAGGCTATAAACACTAAATTCTGGAAAAGACTCACAAATCTTTTCCAATAAAGGTGTCACTGACGACTCATACAATCCCTTTACTTTAAAAAAATGATCAAATTCAAAAGTGCTAGAAAAATGCTTGTGATACCTATTGTCCAGAACCCATTCCATCATTGGCCACGCCATCTGAGGGAAACCTGGTAAAAAATAATGGCTTTTGATAAAAAATCCTGGTATCCCATTTACAGGGTTAGGTATCAACTCAGAGCCAGAGGGAAACTTAGCCATGTTTAGACGCTGCTCATTCACCCTCAAGGTTAATGAATTACACCTTTGTTTTATCAGATCAACAGCAATAGAGTTTTCCTCTAAAGGCAAATTTAACGCCAAAGAACATGATTGCCTGGTAAAGTCATCGGGAGTTGATCCGATTCCTCCAAAACAAAATACTACACTGTTTGATGAAAAAGAGTACTTGAAAAACTTTGTTAATGCCGACGGACTATCACCAATAATGTGCGCCCACGAAATTACCAACCCTCTAGCGCTTAAAATTTCTTGTGACTTTAAAAAATGACGATCTACTCTCTTTCCAGACAGGATTTCATCACCTATTATAACTAACCCAATATCTAGCTTCATAAAAATAACCTAACACAAATAGCTTCGACGCCGCTGAAAAGACGAAGTCGACTTTATCTAAACTTTATTATAAGATTAACGCGCTTAGCCTATATCTACTAAACAGAAAAATGATGTCAAAAAACCCACACCTCATACAGTATCATAGACAAGTATGAATACACATTCAGAAAGTTCGCTGACAAGTCAACGGACTTTTATTAAATGGTTTCGAGCTGTCGGACCCTATATCCATGCTTTCAAATCGAAGGTTTTTGTAATTTGCATATCATGGGAAGAATCTGAATCTGACAGATTGAGATTTTTGATTAACGATATTGCGTTAATACAAGCATTAGGTATAAAAATAGTAATAACATACGATTGTTGGTCGAAAACTAAAGCTCAACTCGCTTCTATGGGTCATAACGTTTCCTACGACGAAAGAGGGCCTGTAGTTGACACAGTTACACTACAATGCTTTAAAAATACTTTGGGTGAAATACGAATGAATATTGAAGCGTTATTTTCCAGTAATGTTCCCAATACACCAATGACCAACTCCAAAATCAAGATTTTAAGCGGGAATTTTGTAAATGCAAAACCTGTTGGAATTCATAATGGTAAGGATTACAAAAATTCAGGACTAGTTAATAAAATAGACTCTGAAATAATCTTAAAAGCACTTAATTCTTTTGCCATTGTTTTGATTCCTCCGCTTGGCTTTTCTTCTACGGGGGAGTCTTTTTATTTAAATGCAGAGTCTCTAGCGCAAGGTTTATCCTCTGAATTAGGAGCAGATAAGCTCCTTTTTTTAGTAGATGAAAATTTGTTGCCAACATCTTTCCAGCCATATCCAAATGAAATATCACAAAAAACTGCAAGAGAATTTTTGGAAAGACAAAAACAATCTGAATTTTCAGAAATCTTATTACAGGCTAATACCGCTTGTGAAAATGGTGTGCAGCGGGTCCATATTATTCCTTCTACTCTTGATGGAGAGATTCTTCTTGAATTATTTACGCAAAATGGACTCGGGCTCATGTTAACGAAAGAAAATTTAAATTATCTTAGAAAGGCTAAATATGAGGACGCCAGCGCTATTCACTCTTTAATAAAACCATACGAAATAGATGGAACTTTAAGTTTTAGAGGTAAGCTAAAAATAGAAAGAGATATAAAAAACTTTTCTGTTTTAGAACATGACGGGGTCATTTACGGTTGCGCTGGATTGTTAACTAATAAAGATAAAAATACTGGCGAACTTTACTGCCTTATCATACATCCTAACTATCAAGGTAAGGGAGAAGGTGGAAAAATGCTTGACTATGTTGAGGGAGAAGCAAAGTTAAAGAATTTGAAAAAGTTGCTTATCAAAACCACATCAGCTGAACATTGGTTTTTAAAAAATGGCTTTGAAAAGTCGACTGATCAACTAACAGACATCAATGCACTTTTCGAAGATAATACCCGGAACTCAAAAATACTCGTCAAAACACTCAAAAATTAATCATATTTAATTATCGGGAAAACACCCTGAGAGATCCAAGCAACACCCGCTATTTCTCGAATATTTTCTATGCCCTGGTCCATCCAAAAAATAAAACTAAGCGTGCCCTGTTCCGAAATAAGTGCTACAGTGCCAAAGTCATCATGCTCAGACAAAATGACCGGTAGCCTTTCCGGAAACCTAGGGACAAGTATCACGGATTCAGCATCTCTTTCTACAAAATTCAAAGCTGGCCACATACACCCCGCAAGTTTTTTGATTTGTCCCTCTTCCATAGAGCAACCGAATTTAATCCACACCCCAAAAACTTCTAATATTTCACACCCTACATCTAAAAAAGACAAACACACTCCTCTTATTCTGGGTGAAATGGTAACACTACTATTTTTTCCAAATCTCGCTCCAAGTGGTCTTGCCCTTCTCCTCGCGAGATGCCCTCCTAATTTCGACGCTAAGCTAATAGTATTCTCACTTTGGTCCTTAGAAGTAGCTACCAGGGCAGCCATTCCCAACCAAAGCGCAGCTTCCGGGCGAATTTTTTGACGTATGCTCTCAGAAAAATTTAGTTTATCTATTTCACTTTCAATGGAAGCGGAACTCGATACGTCTAAAGACGACACATCCTTAAGGCTCTGCCCAGCTTTTGTTGACTTCTGAATTTTAGATATTCCAACAAGAATATCTTGTAGTTCTTGATCAAAATTACCTTCCAAAATTACCTTCCCCTAACAGACTTTCACGCACACACTTCAAGTTAATTTAAAGACTCAGTGCTCTTTCTTAGACAGACCAATCCTTCCTCTATTGAATCAAGGGCTGCTTGCATATCATCGGGCGTATTAATACCATTCGGATCAAGAAGCAAATTAAAAACATTTTTTCTAGTTCCTTTTAAGATTTTTTCTAGATCCCTCAGTTGTAATTTAGCAATTGAAATTCCTGCATCTTTCGGGTAACTCGCTTTATCACTCTCAGTTTTAGACTTTAACTCTTGCTTTTGGGTTTGTTGTAATATCTCCATCTTAAATTTTCTTTTCTGGTGCTTGACAACAAAAAAAAGAAAAATATTTGAAATGGCAAATAATAAAAGACTTAAATATAAAGTAAAGCTAATTCCATCTATGCCTCCAATATCGGAGATAAAATTTGAGTCGTACGGAAAACTGACCGGATTGTAAAGCTGTATAGCTCCCATGATAAATGAAATAATTGCGCCACAGAAAAGCAAAGATGCAAAAAGATGAAGATTATCATATCCCAATTGTTTCACGCTATCACTCCCGAAAAATTCCCCACTCTAAACTATCGACAAAAATACCTCGGCCCACATCACCATCTCGCTTCATTATAAAAATGAATTCCGGATATTTCCATAAATCAGAATTAGCCTGCCCACTACCAAAGAATAACTTATCAGGTTCTAGTAAAAACGTGGGTTGACCGTCAATCACTCTAACTGAAAATTCATAATTGCTAATCCTTCCAACTTCTGCTGAATACATTACCCTACAAATTTCTGACGTTAATATTGAATATTTTACTCCCTTCCGGAAAAAAATTACTTTTGCCATTCCTCATCGATAGTCTTGAACATTGGGTTCAATCCTTCTCTCTCCATATTTCTCAAATATTCCAAATGCATCTTCTTCTCTAATTGATTTGCTCTTCGGACAGCTAAACTTCTTCCGTCTCCATTTTCACCATAATTAACCTCCGTGCTGCTTTTTTTGGTTTTGGAATCAAAATTCATACAATCCTGGCCCCGAGTCATGCATAAGTAGACATCCCCCAATAAACTCGCATCCAACATAGCCCCGTGAAATTTTCGAGCACTGTTGTCTATACCGAATCGGGCACACAAGGCATCTAAGGAGTTTCTTTTGCCTGGGTAAACACTTCGCGCAAGCTTTAGGGTATCTATAGTTTCCAACACAAAGTTGTCAATACTAGGTTTACCTACGAGCAGTAACTCTTTATTCAGGAACCCAATATCAAAGGCCGCATTATGTATTATTAAAGTGCTCCCTTTTATAAATTCACAAAAGGAATCAGCGATTTCACCAAATTGTGGCGAGTTTTCTAAGTCCTTTAATGACATACCATGAACTTTTTGGGCTGATTCATCTACTTCTCTATTCGGGTTAATTTTCTGGTTATATTTGCTTCCTGAAAAAAAACGGTCAATTATTTCCAAACACCCTATCTCTATTAAGCGGTGTCCGTCTTCTACATTTAGTCCGGTTGTTTCCGTGTCGAGAACAACATAACGCATTCATTCACCCATAAAAAGATAGTAGGAAGCACAAACAGCGTTAAAATAGTTCCAATCGACATGCCCCCGACAATTATCCAACCAATTTGCTCCCTTGCTTCTGAACCAGGGCCACTTGCTAACGCCAACGGCATAGCTCCGCAAATTGTCGAAATCGTTGTCATTAAGATTGGTCTGAATCTCAGGCTAGCTGCCTCAAGTACTGACTCTTTTAATGACATTCCTTTCGCAAGACACTGGTTACCAAACTCAACAATTAGAATACCATGCTTTGTTATTAATCCCACTAAAGCAATCAAACCAATTTGAGAGTACACATTAATTGATCCCCCTAAAAGAAAAATAGTAGCTACTGCTCCAGAAAGAGCCAAAGGAACAGTTACAAGAATTGCTATAGGCTGAGCAAAGCTTTCAAATTGGGCAGATAAAACTAAGAAAATAAATACGATTGATAGAATAAAAACAAAAAATAGAGTGTTCTTCGCCTCAAAATATTCTCTGGACTGCCCATCAAAATCAATCTGAGCATTTTCGGGCAAATTATCTCTAGCAATTTGCTCAACCGAAGAAAGTGCTTCATCTATCGTGACACCCGGCGCCAAACCAGCAGATATCTTTACGGCTCTTCGCTGCGAAAAATGGTTCAACTCCCTCGGCCCAACCGTCTCCTCTAAGTCAACAAGGCTCGATAAAGGATGTAATTCTTCTTTTTCCCCTTCGACATAAATTGATCTAATATCTCTTGGATTTTCTCTTCCCTCTGAAACTAATTGAACGATTACTTCATATTGTTCATTTCCCTTTTTAAAACGGGTAACGAACCTTCCTCCCAATAGACTCTCCAGCGTTCTACCTATATCCTCGACCTTTACACCCAAATCTGCTGCTAAATCTCTATTTATTGACAATTTTATCTCTGGTTTATTCAGCACTAAATCAGACTCAATACCGTTTAATAAACTGGTTTCTGACAATTTGCTAACTATTTTATTTCCTATTTCCTCAAGGTTTTGTATGGAGCCAGAGGATAAAATAACCAATTGAATCGGCCTTGACCGTGCTCTTTGTCCAAATGCTGGGGGAAGAAGTGCAAATGCCCTTATACCTGGCATACTTAGCAGTCCCGGTTGTAATTCGCCCACTATTTCTTGTATTGAGCGCTCTCTGTTTTCCCAAGGTACTGGCCTAAAAAAAGCTGCTCCCTTATTTATGGTAGGACTACCAGAAATAACAAAGTACTTATCAGCCTCCTTTATTTTTACCAATTGATCCTCAATTAGCATTGAATTCGTATTTGTATAACCAAGCGAACTGCCTTCCGGAGCAGAAAAGACAACTAATATTAAACCCCTATCCTCAACGGGAGATAGTTCCTTTTTCGTTGCGGAAAAAGACAAAACTCCAAATCCAACGACTATTATAAGTGTAAATAATATTGTTTTATTTCTTGTCAAAACAAAATTTAAAATTTTTAGATACGACCCGGCAGCAACTGACATAACTGAGGCGCAAGCATTTTTGAAGACTTGAAAAGTCCCTACCTCAACACTTTTCTCTTTTCCAGTTTTTTTTTTCTCATCTAACATGTATGCACACATGACCGGAGTTAGAGTTAGTGCCACAAAACCAGATATTAAAACTGCGCCCACTAAAGATAAAGCAAACTCTTCGAACAGTCTTCCTATTCGCCCAGGAGCAAAAATTATAGGTGTAAAAACTGCAGCTAAAGTTAGCGTCATAGCAATGACAGGAAAGCCTACTTCAGAAATCGCCTTTTTCGCCGCATCAACTTTTTTATACCCTTTATCTAAATATCTAGAAGTATTTTCGAGCACAACAATAGCGTCATCTACTACTAACCCAACTGCAACTACCATTGCTAATAATGTTAAAGTATTTATCGAAAACGCAAAAGCTAAAAGAATTGAGAACATTCCAATTAACGAAATTGGGATAGTCACTAATGGAATACAGGCAGCCTTCAAACTTTGGAGCACTAATAAAATTACCAGTGCAACCAAAACCATAGCCTCCAAAATAGTTTTGAAAACTGCATTTATCGATCGATCAATGAAAATTGAGT
The DNA here is from genome assembly GCA_002170395.1 of Betaproteobacteria bacterium TMED82. Taxonomy (GTDB): domain Bacteria; phylum Pseudomonadota; class Gammaproteobacteria; order Burkholderiales; family Burkholderiaceae_A; genus UBA7377. Next base: position 375,078 of record NHEJ01000007.1, on the reverse strand, counting down.
AGTCGGCAGCTATTTCTAAACCTACACTACTTGGTAGATCCTTCAAGACTGAGGAGAGGTTCTCACTTAGCGCCTGTGATAGTAGAAGAGGATTCGCGGTTGCCTGCTTTATTATACCCAAGGCTATTGCTGGACGACCTTTATACCTGGCAACCCTCCTCTCGTCCTCTGGACCTAATTCTACCGTTGCGACATCTCCAAGTCGCACAAACCCTTCCTTGGTCCCATCGTTTAAAACAATTTTTTTAAATTCTTCAGGACTAGTCAACTCTGTGGCAGCAATTACAGTAAATTCTTTTCCGGGTGTTTCAATCCGTCCAGCGGGTATTTCAAGGTTCTGCTGTCGAATCGCTCTTTCAATGTGTTGTACTGTCAATCCATAAGAGATTAGCTTATCTCTGTCCACCCAAACACGCATCGCATACTTTCTATCACCATATATTCGTACGTCCGCTGTTCCAGGAAAAGTTTGTAACCGGGGCTTCACCACATTTTTTGCTAAAAAGCTTAAATCCATGAGAGATAGCTCATCGCTATATAATGCTAACCAGATAATCGGTGAGGCATCGGCTTCTACCTTTGAAATTCTTGATTCCTCTGCCTCTAGAGGTAATCTACTTCGGACTCTTGAAACTCTATCCCTAACATCTGATGCGGCATCGTCGGGGTCGCGATAGGTATGAAACCTCACTGTAATCTGTGAGCGCTCCGAGCGGGACGTAGAGGATAAGGTTTTTATGCCCTCAATTCCTGCTATTGAATCCTCTAACGGTTTAGTTATTTGGGATTCAATTATTGCAGGCGCTGCACCTTTAAAGTTTGTTTTTACACTTACAACAGGCTCGTCGATATTTGGGTATTCTCGTACAGACAGGTAAAACAAACTAACAACACCCGTAAAAACAATTAACAAAGAAATTACGGTAGAAAAGACAGGCCGTTCAATACAAAAAAAAGATATTTTCATAATTATTATTCAAAAAATCATTAGGCGTAAATGCTACTCCACTATGGAGACCTCCTGACCGGATTTTCTTATTTTTAATTGGCCTTCAGTAACTAATGAATCTCCGCTTCCCACACCATCGATTATTTCCACCTCATCGCCTAGTCTAACACCCGTTTTGACAAGAACCTTTTCAACCTTTCCTTCGTTAACTTTCCAAACATATTTTCTCGACTGCTCCGAGAAAATAGCTTGCTCAGAAATAACAAGTCCGTTTTCTTTTTTTTCTAAAGTAAGTTTAACCTTTCCAAACATGCCCGATTTAAAGGCACTAATGGAATTTGGTATAAATGAGCGTGCAACTAAAAATCTACCATTTTTTTCTATTCTTACATCAAAAGCCTCAACTTCTGCAGTAATTGGCTCTTCAGTAGCTTCCGTACTAATTTCAATTTCTTGACCTATCTTAATTAAATTTATATATTTTTCTGGTAAACGAAAGTCAAATTTCAATTTACTCAAATCTTCTATTAGTAAAATTTCTTGACCTATGTCTATAAAATCTCCAACACTTACATTTCGCAAACCTGTCATACCAGCAAAAGGAGCCTTAATACTATACAAAGCTAGAGTTGCTTCGCGAAGCTTTTTCTTGGCGAGCGCAATATTAAACAACGCCTCGGCATCATTCAACGCTCTAGAACTTAAAAAGTTTTGTGCATTTAATTCCTTTGACCTTCTCAAATTATCAAGCGTTTGAGTAAACTCAGCCTCTGCTTTCATTAACTCCGCCAAGGGTATTGACTTCTCTAACTCTATTAAAATTTGTCCTTTGCTAACTTGCATTCCATCAGAAAAATACAAGTTGGTGATTTTCCCCGAAACTTCTGAACGTATTAAAACAGACTCATTAGCTCGAAATTCTCCGGTTAAAAACAAAACTTCTTTTACTGGTTTTTGTTTTACTTGATCAACTTTAACATTCACCTTAAAAACATTTTTATTTTTTTCTATTGGACTGTGCTTTGAAAATAATTTTTCTCCTATAAGGATGACGGATGTACTCAAACTTAAAAGCACTAGCACTATTACAAAAAATAAGCCCTTTTTCATATATCAGAATTCAACTTGACTCCTTTGTTAGCCAAATAATCTGCCCTTTCATTGCCCCAGTTTCCAGAATGCCCCTTTACCCATGACCATTCGATAACTTTAGTTTTTGCTAAATCATTAAGCTCTATCCAAAGGTCCTTATTCGCGACAGGCTTTTTGCTAGAGGTCTGCCACCCGTTCTCTATCCATTTATCTATCCAGTTTTCGATACCGTTTTTTACATACTTAGAATCCGTAAACACACAAATATCGCTATTAGTTTTTACCTCTTTTAAACCATTAATTACTGCTAGTAATTCCATTCTATTATTAGTGGTATTAGGATGGCCTCCAAAAATTTCAATTTCCTGATCCCCTAAGATCATCAAAACACCCCAACCTCCTGGCCCAGGATTTCCTTTACAAGCACCGTCAGTGAAAAGGGTCACATCAATCATTTTTTAGCAAAAAGCTTTGTGGTTTTGGCTTTGCAACAACTGATGGAGCAGCTTTCTTGCTAAATTTTGGAGTGCGCCAAAGTCTGGGATCACGTAACTTAATGCCCACATTGCGTTTTGTTGCACTGATACAATAAACACCCCCCGCCATCGGCCACCATCTTGGCCCAAATTTATTAAACCATGAAAGTCTCTTTAACCATACCCTCGAATTTATAGCTGGGTAGTATGCCAGAAAACGACCAGCAAAAATTTCAAAACCCAGCAACTTACACCAATCCTTTAATCTAGGCAAACTCACCCAATTTGAAACTGGTGAAGGTAGTAGAGAACGTTTGAAAAAGCGATTTATCGCCCACAGCCCCAACGGATTAAAGCCGCAAATTATGAGTTTACCCTCTGGTATCAATATTCGCTCAACTTCCCGCAAAAATAAATGAGGATCTTCCACAGTTTCTAGTATATGAATCAAAATAATTAGGTCAACACTTTGAGACTCTATGGGCAAAACTTGCGGCGACACGATAAATCTATCATCTTCCTTTTGCCCTATATAACTTTGATCATAAAAAAAACTTAACTTATACTGATTATTTATTCTACTTTTCTCAAGAAAATTAACATTAAAAGGACATATCTGGACTGCATGATAACCAAAAACGTCTTCCACTGCCTCGTCAATCAACTCTTTTTCCTCAATTAAGAGTTCACTCCCAAGGTATGATTCCAACCAATATTTCCAACGTTTGATCCTATTCATACTGTAAACTGTAAAAAAATCCAAGATACCAATGAACATACTACAATTTTCTGCATTCACTGATAACTATATTTGGGCGATAAAAAACAAAAACCATTTATTATTAGTGGATCCTGGAGATCATAGACCCATTGAGCATTTTTTTTTACAAAATCCCTCTTGTCTACTGGCTGGTATTTTAATTACCCACCATCACAATGATCATGTTGGTGGTATTCTCGACTTACTTGATCAGCCTTTTCTTTGTGATGATAGTAAAATCCTCGTTAACGGGATTAAGTGTAGGTCAAAGGTACCTGTGTTTGGACCACCAAGCTGCGAGAGGTTTGGCGTGAATACTATTGTGACAGAAGGGGACATAATTGATTGGTATGATCTTACCTCTAAAGTATTAGATATACGAGGTCATACCGAGGAGCATTTGGGTTACTATTGCACAACAATTGAAGGTGACATGCCGCCTTTTGTTTTCTGCGGAGATACCTTGTTTGCTGGAGGGTGTGGCAGGGTATTAGGAGGTTCAGTTTCAGATCTCTTTGACTCCTTGGTCAAGTTGAAGTCTCTTCCTAAAAAGACACTAGTTTATTGTGCTCATGAATATACGCTGAATAACCTTAATTTTGCAGTCAATATATTCCCTGACGATAAGGAGATATCAAACAGAAAAAAAAATGTAGAGATATGTAGGAGCCGAAATATTTCTACTGTACCATCTACCATTGAGGTAGAAATACAGACAAACCCATTTTACAGATGCCTTGAATTGGAGCAGTTCAAAGAATTAAGGAAAATGAAAGATGTTTGGAGTTAAGTGATACTAACTAAGCCATTTTTGTCCATCTTGTGTTTTGCGCTGTTATTTTTGACGGGCTGTAGTTTTCCTATGAAGGAAATACAAACAGAACCTACTATTACTTATGAAACTAATTTTTCAAAAGCTAGAAGAGGAAAGTTGCCAAAAAATGCGAAAGACGATGGTTCCTCGGCGTCAGAGCCTCAAGCATTTGAGATCGAAAGATCAAGTGAAAACGAAGTTTATAGTAATATTTTCTTAAGAGTAAAGAACAATTTTTCGTTACAAACACTACCGACCAAGCGAGTACAACACCATATTAAAAGATACAGTAGAGATCCAGCATACTTAGACAGATTATTTAAGAGGAGTGAAAAATACATTTTTTTTATTATGAACGAAGTGGAAAAAAGGGGATTGCCCGGGGAATTAGTGCTATTACCTGCAGTTGAAAGTGCTTACAATCCAAAGGCCACTTCGAGAGCTAATGCTGCAGGCCTTTGGCAATTTATTCCTTCAACAGGAAGACGGTTTGATTTAAACCAATCTTGGTGGATTGATGAAAGGCGAGATGTCAAAAAGTCGACTTATGCAGCATTAGATTATTTAGAATCTCTACATAAAAAGATGGACGGTGATTGGTTTCTTGCTTTAGCTGCTTATAATTGGGGCGAAACATCAGTAAAAAGAGCTATAAAAAAGAATAAACTTAGGAGAAAAAAAACTGGTTACCTAAACTTGCGAATGCCCAGAGAAACTAAAAACTATGTGCCAAAACTGATGGCTCTTAAAGAAATTTTATTAAACCCTGACAAATATAATATTTCCTTACCCCATATAGATGACAAGCCTTACTTCGAAGAGGTGCAAACTTTCTTATCTATTGATAAAGAAAAAATTATTTCATTAGCTAATCTGGATAGTAGTGTGTTCGAAGATTTGAATGCAGCAGTAAAGAGACCAGTGCTCAATAAATTGAAGACCAAATCCTTTCTTCTTCCAACTGATTCAGTCACAACTTTTAAAAGTAATCTTAAAGACTACCTAGAATCCTCGCAACCGCTGGTAAGTTGGACACCCTATAAATTAAAAAAAGATCAAAGTTTTAACGATATTGCCAAGGCTAGGGGAGTTGAAGGTAAGGTTTTATCCCTTGCAAACGGTTTTCGTTATTCCCAGGCTCAGTTGCGGGCGGGATCACAAATTATTGTTCCATCGGTAGCTGATAGTAAGGATTATAGCTTACAAATTGAGAGATTCAAAAAATCTAAGCTACTACTAAAGAATTATGGTGATGGGTCTTACAGAGTAAAAAAAGGGGATACCCTCTCCGGAATCGCTAGAAAATTTAAAACAAAAGTATCTACTTTAAAAAGATTGAATCGAATAAATGGAACGTTAATTCGTACCGGTCAGAGACTAAAAATTTCTGATTTTAATTCTGACGAGGAAGTTAATAAGAAAACACATTATGTACGACGGGGGGACTCTTTATACAGCATTGCGAGGCTTTACAAAACCAGTGTAAGTAGACTAAAACAACTCAATAGCCTTGCCTCTGATTTGATAAAAATTGGGACCAGAATTATAGTTAGATAGGTTAAATACTCTTATTTTGGCTCCCATAAGAAAACTCCCGCAAAGTCAACATGTGCAGTTTGCGAGAATAGTCTTGAAGTACTTTTATACCACTTTTCTCAGCTTCTACACACCAGTGGTTAAGTGCTTCAATCACCTGGTCTACTGAAGAAGCACGTTCGTTCCAAATTTTTTCAAAGTCCTCTTTTAAACAGTTGGCTAGCCTCATTTCCATCGCTGACTTATTCAATTCAACAGAATTACCAAAGGAATTTTTCTTGCAGTTTTTTCGATAAATAGCCCCTATTTTTTTTGCAGCAGAATGTAGTTTCTGAAATAGCTCATACTTTGATGCGAGTATGGCCGCCACAGTATCTTCATCAATTGAATTTTTAGAGGGATTATACAGCGCACGACGAGGCACATTCCTAGTTTTTGCCAAACCACAAAACTCAAGAATCTTTATGTAAAACCAACCTATATCAAATTCATACCAACGGATACTGAGCTTCGGGGAGGTTGCAAAAGAATGATGATTGTTATGTAACTCCTCTCCACCAATCAACACGCCAATGGGAAAAATGTTACGACTTTGATCAGGAGTTTGAAAATTTCTATACCCAAAATAATGCCCTATTCCATTAATAACTCCGGCAGCTAAAAATGGTATCCACATCATTTGTATAGCCCAAACAGCGATTCCAAGGATTCCAAAAAGTATAAAGTCTATTATTAGCATCAAAGCTACGCCATGCCAGACAAATTTACTGTAAATGTTATTCTCAAGCCAATCGTTGGGAGTGCCATAACCGTATTTTTGACAAATTTCTGTATTTTTTGCTGCATCTCGGTACAGTTCAGTCCCTCGCCATAGTACAACCGCCAAACCTTCCACTTGAGGACTGTGAGGATCTTCAGATGTCTCACATTTAGCGTGGTGTTTTCGATGTATAGCAGCCCACTGTTTCGTGACCATTCCAGTGGTTATCCACAGCCAGAAGCGAAAAAAATGACTCACATATTTATTTAGGGAGATTGACCTGTGCGCCTGACACCTATGGAGAAAAATAGTAACCGAGATGATAGTTATATGGGTGACCAACAGCAAGAAAACAAATATACCTCCTAAACTAATTTTCGATACCCCGTATCCCAAAAAATCAATAAACTCCATAGTAAACCCCCAAAAAACAACGTTTCGCAGTACCCCTTTGATTATACATCTAAAACCGTGAATGTTTTCAGGTCATAAAGAGCGCAAAGCAGACATTTATATTGACCTTTGAACTCTTGCCATGAAAAAACCGTCGGAACCAGTTAGATGAGTGTGAAGATTTAAAGTGCCTGACGCAGCACAGAAAAGTTTGTCCTCATCATCAAACTGAATACCTTGGGAATGAAAAACTTTTTTTATATCACAAGCTTTAAAATTCGGCTTCTTCTCTAAAAAGTCGTATATTACCTGCTCATTTTCCTCAGCCAGAAAACTACACGTGGAGTAAACGAGGTACCCTTTTAACTTGCAAAGTGATGCTGCTACTTTTAAAATTTGTTTCTGCTGATCCACAAGATAATTTAATCCTGCCAAATCTATCCTCCATTTCAAATCGGGATTACGTCTCAAAGTGCCAAGCCCAGAACATGGTACGTCCACCAAAACGTAATTAGCTTTACCGACTAAATTCTTCAGAAAATTCTCGTCATTTAAAGTTTGAATTAGTATTGGAAATATGTTGGTTAGACCACTTCTTTTAACCCTTTGTTTAAGCCTTTCTAGTTTTTTCTTAGAAATATCAACGGCGTAAATTCTCCCGCTATTTTTCATTAAGGCGCCAAGAGCAAGAGCCTTTCCACCAGAGCCACAACAAAAATCTACAACAACACTATGTTGCGTAGGAGCCATCAGCCTACTAACTAACTGACTACCTAAGTCCTGAATTTCAAATTTTCCTTGTTTATATTCGAGTAGAGTTTCCGGTCTGCAAGACTTATGTACGTAAACGCACTCCGGCAACAAATCAGACTTTGAAATCTTGATACGTTGTTCCTCTATAGCCTTAAAAATCCTCCTTGCACTACTTTTTAAAGTATTCACCCTGAAAAAAATGTAATCAAACGATAATGTACTTTCAAGGATTGAGATAGAAAACTGTGTACCGTACCTAGTCATCAGCTTTTCAACAATCCATTCTGGAAAACTAAAATGGCGAGCAATTTCAGCGGCAGTACTGGATAAACTTAAGTGATCTGAACTGAAAATCTTTGCTGCGATTTCATTCACTATTTTATTCTCCAGCACATCCAAATGTCTGATTTTACGGTCTTTTCCATTTAAACTTACAAACACAGCGACCCGGGCCAGCAATCGATCTGATTTTTTTGACTCTTTTTCCTTAAAGTGTTCATTTAATAAATTATTAAGCCTAATCCTGTGTTTGACGACTAAAAAAATTGCATCTCTAATCAATTTTCTCTCTTTGCTCCCGTACCTATTACTCTTGAAAAAGTGTTGAATAATCTTATCGGTGGGCTTGTTAAAGCGGAGAACCTCAATAAGAAGCAGCTCGACCGCATCTGAGCACTTTTTGATGGCATGGTCGTTTAGACTCAAAATACTAACTTCTCTACAATTTTTTCTTTCTCATGCTTACTAAAGTAAGGATGAAAGACTATCTTTGAAAAATAAAAAGCTGGTAGATCAATTGCTTTTTCTGATTTTACCCATACGCCACTTTTAAAGACTATCTTTTTTGATAAGATCGCGGCTATTGCCGAGGGGTAGATTTTCAACTCCATATCAAGCACTCTAGCGGCTAGCAAAGCCTCATTGTCCTCAGGAAGCACGGGTACAACTCCCTGACAAATAATTGGACCATCATCTAAATCGCCTGTCACTGAGTGCACGGTTGCTCCGTGAAATGTCTCGTTTCCAGTCAAAACTCTTTTGTGAGTATTCAAACCTTTGTATTTTGGCAAAATTGAAGGGTGAATATTCAGGAAAATATGCTTTGAGCAGGATAGTTGCTCTTGATTTAGAATTCTCATAAATCCTGCTAAGGCCACTAAATCAGGATTAAAAGATGCTACAACAGAAAACAATTCTATATTAAACCGTTTTGAATTACGAAAACGTTTATAATCCAAAATAACAGTTGGCACTGACAATTTTTTTGCTAAATTAATTGCGTTGCAATCCCGATCTGCTATGACTGCTAGGATTTCTATAGGCCAGTTTAAAAGCATGGAATTTTTTATAATAGAAGACATATTACTGCCACGCCCCGAAACTAAAATGATCAGTTTAAAAGAATTTTTGTGTATAGAATTTTTCATTAACTTAACTTTATGACAAAAATACGCTACGGGGCTATAAAATCCAATTTTAATGGCTCTAGAATAATTACTATAGGTAACTTTGATGGAGTTCACAAAGGCCATCAATCGATACTCAATTATTGCGTAAAAACTGCTGTAAAGTTAAATCTTACAAGTACGTTAATTACTTTTGAGCCGCACCCGCGGACATTTTTTCAAGTCGCCCCAAAACAAACAAGCCTACAGGGTTTAAGGGATAAAGCTACAGAAGTTAGCGTGTTAGGTATAGACGAGATTCTAATAGTACCTTTCGATAGAAAATTGGCAGAAATCCATGCAAAAGAATTTATTACAAACATTTTAGTCACTTTTCTTAATATGAAAATAATTGTTGTTGGGAAAGATTTCAGATTTGGAAAAAATAGAGCTGGCAACATTGATTTAATTAAGCATCTTGAAAAATCTCTTGATTTTTCACTTCATATGATTAGTGATTTCATAGTGGACAATCAGCGAATATCCAGCAGCCTATTGCGAAAGTACGCAAAAAAAGGTGACTTAGGAAAAGTCTTAAAAATAAGAGGGACAAATTTGATTATTCGTGGACGAGTTATTCACGGCAAGAAACTTGGTGCGAAGCTTGGTTTCCCAACTCTAAATATTAAGGTTCCGAGTAATCTGTGCTTCTCAGGAATTTTCATAGTGAAACTCACCACAATTAATAGTTCGATGTTAAAAACTCCTATTTGGGGAATTGCTAGCTTGGGTAAGAGACCAACTGTAGAAACTAAAGGTAAACTATTATTAGAAGTCTTTTTGTTAGATTATGATGGTGATAAATATGGCTCCCTCGTTACCATAGAGTTCATAACTAAAATGAGAGATGAGAAAAAATTTAACACTGTGCTAGATATGAAAAAACAAATGACTCAAGATGAACAATTTACTCGGAAATTTATAAAAATAAATGGTTGAAAAAAAAGAACATAAATCTAACGATTACAGTCACACGCTTAACTTACCAAAGACAAGTTTTCCAATGAGAGGAAAACTTGCAAGTCGGGAGCCCGGTTGGGTGAATGCTTGGCAAAAACAAAATTTATTCAAGCAAATTCGGAATTTAACTGCTGGTAGACCGAAATTTATATTACACGATGGACCACCCTATGCGAATGGTAATATCCACATCGGACACGCTGTAAATAAAATTCTCAAGGATATCATCATAAAAAATAAAACGCTGCAGGGTTTTGATGCTAATTTCGTTCCAGGGTGGGACTGCCACGGTATGCCAATTGAAATCGAAATTGAAAAGAAGTTTGGCAAAGAACTTAGCAGAACAGAAATAGTAAATCGATCAAGAAAATTTGCTACTGAACAAATCTCGAAACAACGAGCTGATTTTATTAGGCTAGGAGTGATTGCAGATTGGTCTAATCCGTACTTGACTATGCAGTATAGTATCGAAGCAAATGAGGTGCGTACACTAAAGGAAATTTACTCACTTGGATATATGTATAGGGGTTTGAAGCCAGTTAATTGGTGTTTTGACTGTAAATCAGCGCTTGCTGAAGCAGAAATTGAATATAACGATAAAGTAGATAAGGCAATTGAGGTACTATTTCAATTCAGTGCAAATTCCATTCAGGAATTAAGAATTCGCTCAAACATGAAGGATTTAAATGAAAATGTGGGGCTCGTAATTTGGACTACTACTCCCTGGACTATACCGGCAAACCAAGCCATTAATGTCCAACCCAAAAGCAACTATTCCATTGTAAAACTAGATTCTGCGATCAATAATATGGAGTGGCTACTTATCGCTACTGATTTATGGCAGGAGTGCCTTGAAAAATGGAATCTCAGTGGCAGTGCAGTCTCGATTCTGGAAGGTTATCAACTTCATAATTTATATTGCAAGCACCCACTAAGCGATCTACATGATGGATATAAACGATTGTCAAAAATTATTCCAGCTGAATATGTTGAAATATCATCAGGTACTGGATTAGTTCACTCAGCGCCCGCTTACGGGTTAGACGATTTTTTAAGCAGCAAAGCCGATGGCTTGAGCGACAATGATATTCTGTCGCCAATAGAGGATAACGGAAACTTTTCCTCCTCTTTGCCACTTTATGGCGGTCTTTCCATTTGGGCTGCAAACGAAAAAATTATTGAGGACTTGCTCCAACAGCAGAAACTAATGAGTTCAATAAATTTCAAACACAGCACGATGCATTGTTGGAGGCACAAAACACCAACGATCTATAGAGCGACAAATCAGTGGTTTATATCAATGGATAGAAAAGTTTCTGGTAACAAATGTAGCCTGCGGGAGTCAGCTTTAAAAGAAATAAAAAAAACTAACTTTTTCCCTGATTGGGGGAAAAATAGATTACACGCAATGATTGAAAATCGACCCGACTGGACAATTTCCAGGCAAAGGCACTGGGGGGTTCCAATACCCTTCTTAATAAATAAAAATACTGGTCAGCCACACAAGAATACAATCTCATTATTGGATAAAATTGCCGATCTAATTGAAAAAAAAGGTATTGAAGCCTGGCATACTTTAGAACCGGTAGATTTAATTAGTGAGGAGGAAGCAAAAATATACAGAAAGAGCACTGATACCCTGGACGTTTGGTTTGATTCGGGTACGACGCACCAGACTGTTCTAAAGGGGACACATAAGAAATCTCTTGCATTTCCTGCGGATCTATATTTAGAAGGAAGTGATCAACATAGAGGCTGGTTTCATTCATCATTACTCACAAGTTGTATGCTAAACAAAAAAGCACCTTATAAGACTTTATTAACTCATGGCTTTGTAGTTGACGGAGAAGGAAAAAAAATGTCTAAATCTGTCGGTAACGTAATCTTGCCTCAGGAAATATGTAATAAGTATGGCGCAGATGTTTTGCGTTTGTGGGTAGCATCAACCAACTACTCTGGAGAATTAAATTTGTCTGTGACTATATTAGACAGAGTTATTGAATCTTACAGAAGAGTTCGAAATACACTTGTTTTTTTATTGGGGAATTTAGCGGACTTTAAACAATCGGAATGTATTTGTATGTCCTCATTGGAAGAAATCGATCAGTATATTATTTTAGTTGCAAAGGACCTACAAAAAGAAGTTATTGAAAATTGTCATAATTATAATTTCCATCAGGCAACAATTAAACTCATAAATTTTTGTTCAGAGGATTTAGGGGCATTTTATCTAGACATCTTAAAAGATCGGCTCTACATAACCAAAAAAAATGGTACTCCCAGAAAATCCGCTCAGACTGCCTTGTGGCATATCACTAATTCTCTCATTCGAGTTTTATCTCCAATACTTTCCTTTACTGCTGATGAAGCCTGGACTATTTTCCGTAAGTCTTTAAATAAAAGCCAAGAGGCAATTCTTTTTGGATTGAAGGCTTACAATTTTCCGGAACTAGAAAACAATAAAAATATCACCAGGAAATGGATTAAGCTTAGAAAAATACGGGGTCTAGTCATAAAAGCTATTGAGGAGAAACGGAGCCAGGGAATTATCGGTTCATCTTTGGAGGCTTGCGTACTTCTGAGAGTAAATCAGCCAACATTCGAAATTTTAGAGCATTTAAAAGACGAACTAAAATACTTTTTTATCTGTTCAAATGTTTCGTTGGCAAGATTAGAAGACTCCGTTTACCCTCCTACTGAATCCTTAAAATTTGACATTAGTGTAACAAAAAGCAGTTGGAAAAAATGTTCTAGATGTTGGCACAGAGATGATTCTGTAGGGACTTCCTCTAAGCACCCAGAACTATGTAAGAGATGCGTAGAGTTCTTAGCTTTACTATGAAAAAAATCTTAATATCCAGATTAAGTTTGTTAACAGCTTTAATATTTTTAGTAATTCTAGATCAAACTACAAAAACCATCATTGTAAATAATCTGCCTTTATTAGACGAACTGAGAGTTTTTGAATATTTGAATATTGTGCTGGTATACAATCGTGGAGCAGCATTTGGGATTTTTTCAGATGGGTTTCTTTGGCAGAAAATTTTTTTGGTTTTTATCCCCATAGGTATTACTATTGTTATCTCTTATGTAATTTTCTCAAAAACGAATGCTAACTATTTCAAATTAGGGCTTACATTAATATTAGCTGGGGCGCTCGGCAATCTTATTGACAGAATTAGACTCGGTTATGTCGTCGACTTCATTGATTTCCATGTTGGAGACTTGCATTGGCCTGCCTTTAATGTAGCTGATTTTGTAATAAATATAGGCGCTGCCTTGATAATATTTCTTGAAATTAAAATATTAATAAAGAAGAGGAAGGCTCAAGATAGAAACGGAAATTAAAACAAAAATATTGCTGGGAATTACGGGAGGGATAGCTGCTTACAAATCTTGTGATCTCGTTAGAGAGCTAAAAAAGTCAGGATTTGAAGTTCAAATCATTATGACTGAGAGCGCTCGCAGATTTGTATCCTCGCTAACATTTGAGGTATTGTCTGGCAATCCAGTTTGCTTAAATCTCTGGGAGGAGGGTGTTACAAAAAACAGCCCGGTATCTCATATTCAACAAGCTAGAAATGCTGACCTCATTTTGATTGCTCCAGCCTCTGCTAACTTCCTTGCGAAAATCGCAAATGGTATCGCAGACGACCTTCTTTCAACTGTGTGTTTAGCTAGAAATGTTGAACTTATTGTTGCGCCCTCTATGAATATTCATATGTGGGAAAATGCGGCTACTAAAAGAAATATTAAGACCCTCCAAGAAGATGAGGTTACCATTTTCCTCCCCACATATGGAGATCAAGCATGTGGAGAAATTGGTTTAGGAAGAATGATGGAACCTAAAGATATTGTTGATACCATTATCAAACACCGGAAAGCGGATAAGCTAATTTTAGATAACCATAATGTATTGATTACCGCTGGCCCAACCTACGAGCCAATTGACCCAGTTAGGGGACTCATGAATAGCTCGACCGGTACCCTCGGCTTTAAAATCGCTGAGTGTGCCAGATCATTTGGAGCAAACGTAGATTTAGTAGCTGGTCCTGTCGCACATGAGTGCTCAAAGAAAATTAATCGGATTAATGTACGTTCAGCACGAGAAATGCACACTGAAACATTGAAGATATGTAAGGCTAAAAACATAAGTATTTTCTTTTGTGTAGCTGCAATTGCAGACTGGAAACCTAAAATCTTCAGCGTGGAAAAATTAAAAAAAGGTGTATCTAACCTTAACAATATTGAATGGGTTGAAAACACTGATACTTTAGCCGCTGTTGCCGCTCTACCAAGTTCCAGTAAGCCTTATACAGTGGGTTTTTCTGCTGAAACTGACAACCCAAGCAATTGCCTAGTTGAAATAAATAAAAAAAGGATAAATAAAAATGCGGATGTTATAGTGGCCAACAAGGTTCCCGATTCTTTTGGGAATAAGGAAATAGAGGTATTTTTTGTTTACAGTAGTGGAAAGCATCTAATTTTCAAAGGCTCCAAAGATCATGTCTCAAAACAAATATTAATAGAGGCTGTAGAGCAACTAAATCTAGAAACATGAAAGTTCAGATTAAAATCTTAAATAAAAAGTTGGAGCAGGTTCCAAAATATGCGACTGAGGGCTCTGCTGGATTAGATTTAAGAGCATGTATTGATGAACCAATAAAAATTTCACCGAAAAATGTTGATTTAATACCAACAGGTATCGCTTTATATTTAATGCATGATGAGACAGCGGGTTTAATCCTACCAAGGAGCGGATTGGGCCATAAAAAAGGACTTGTTTTAGGCAATTTAGTGGGACTAATTGATTCCGACTATCAAGGTGAAATTTTAATTTCTGCTTGGAATCGATCATCTAAAGATATAAGAATAGAACCTATGGACCGAATCGCACAATTGGTAATAGTTCCAATAAAAAAAGTAGACTTTGTACTAAAGGAGGAGTTTGAAGAAACAGGCCGCGCAAAAAAGGGATTCGGGAGTTCCGGCTACACATAAATTTCGCTTTTAAGAAAAATTGCCTTTTTTTTATAACTACTAACTAAACGTATCTGACCAAATGTTTTCTGCCCAAGCAAAAGCATGCCTTCCCTCAACAATACTGCCTTTTTCAGATTCTCCACCGGCTTCGTCCACCGGAAGTATTGTTTGTTGATTTTTGCTGTAAGAGTAAACTCTGCTCACGTGTATCGCCCTTTTTTCATCAATAAAGCTGTAGCAAGCATTCACAATCTTATAAGACCCTAGATTTCTTCCCTCAAAATGATCAATAATTGCAGCTGCAGCTACTTTTGCATGTTGATTCGCCATGTGCCCAGATTTAGGCATTTTGGGTCCTGAAAGAGTAGAATCACCAATCACATGGACATCTTTGTATTTGATAGACTCAAGTGATTGCCAATTCACTCCACACCACCTGTCGTTATCTGTTATCAAGTCTGCCCTCCTGGCTAAAAAACCAGCTTGGTTAGGAGGAATTACGTTTAAGACGTCAGCAGTAACCCTGTCGCCAAATTGGGATACTACCATTGAATTAGAGAGGTTAATGGCATTAACTTCCATATTAGGAACGTACTCAATCATATTTTTATAGAGACTTTGCCAGGTCTCAAGAAAAAGATTTTTCTTTGCTTGTATATCTGGGTTTGAGTCCAAAACTAGCACTTTTGATTTCGGTTTAAACTTTTTCAAATAATGGGCAACTAAACAAGCTCTTTCATATGGACCAGGAGGGCATCTGTATGGAGAGGGTGGGATGGAAATCAAAAATACACCTCCATTTCTCATAGTAGCTAACTGCGCTTGTAAGGCAATCGTTTGGGCACCCGCTCGCCAACCATGCAAAACTTTTTTTTGGGCACTTAGTGTTAGCCCTGATATATCTTGACTACGAAAGTCGATCCCTGGAGCTACGACAAGTTTATCACCACTCAGAATTCTTCCGGAACGCGTCATGACCTGCTTTTTTAGCGGATCAATAGACATTGCTTCATCTGTCACTAAATCCACTCCCCTGCTCCTCAAACCTTCTAAGGAGTGCTTTATATAACTTATAGGTTTTACGTTTCCTAACACTAAATTAGACATTGGGCAGGAGTAAAAAAAACGATCTTTTTCTACTAAAGTAACTTTAACCTTTCCTCTACCCCAATGCGTGAGGTATTTTGCGACACCTGCCCCTGCAAAACCACCGCCGACGATAACAACAGAACCTAGCCGCTTTTTATTTGGAATGTTTAAACTCTTATTAATGGGCGTAGTAGAGCAGCCAGTCAAGCCACTATAAAGCCATGGGGATCCCAAAGCTACTGTCGATAACTTTAAAAACTTTCTCCTGGTACTCATATTAAATACTTAAGGTTTCTTCGCATAAAATTTTGCTATTTTTGCCAAGTCTGTCTCACTATATCCCTTTGCAATAAAGTGCATAACTGCTCCATTTTCTGGACTTTTTGCAAACCACTTCATTTTCTTAATTAATTGACTTTCGTTATATCCATTTAGCGCGGGCATTTCCCCTACGGCCTCTCCAGAAACTCCATGACAAACTGAACAACCAATTATCAGATTCCTTGTTGATATTTCCTCACTATTATCAAAAGCATACGAGCTCTGTATCAAAAGCGGAAAAAAAGAAAGCAGTAATATCTGGAAAGCCCTCACGAAAAAACGGCCTTTTTTTAAATTTCGACTGACGCAGGCGATTTCTTTGGGCCAAGGTTTTCTCCAGATTCACAGGGCCACGACAAAAATATGGAACCCTTAGAGCTGTCATACTCAATATTAACTGACCCGCCATTTTTTAGTCTTCCAAATAATAACTCATCGGCTAATATTTTCCTGATTGAGTTTTGAATGAGCCGCTGCATCGGCCGAGCACCCATGAGAGGATCAAATCCCTCCTTAGCTAAATATTTTCTCACACCTTCTGAAATATTAACTTCAACTTTTTTCTCCTGAAGTTGATCCTCCAATTCAATAAGAAACTTATCAACAACCCTCATAATAATATCTTCAGACAATGGTTTAAAGGAGACGATAGAATCAAGGCGGTTCCTAAATTCAGGAGAAAACTGCTTTTTAATTTCAACCATTTCATCCCCTGCTGAAACAGTATTAGAAAACCCAATAGATTTTCTGTTTAATGCCTCAGCACCACAATTAGTGGTCATTATTAAAATAATATTAGTAAAAGAAGCTTTTCTACCGTTATTATCCGTCAATCTGCCGTGATCCATCACCTGCAAAAGTAGATTAAAGATATCAGGGTGAGCTTTCTCAATCTCATCGAGAAGTAAGACTGAATGAGGTTTTTTTGTAATTTCCTCAGTGAGAAGTCCACCCTGGTCGAATCCAACATATCCTGGTGGAGCTCCAATCAACCTAGAAACCGTGTGCCGCTCTATATATTCGGACATATCAAATCGAATTAAATCAACCCCAAGAAGATAGGCTAATTGCCGAGCAACTTCAGTCTTCCCAACGCCAGTTGGTCCTGAAAAAAGAAAACTTCCTATCGGTTTTTCCTTTTTACCAAGCCCTGATCTGGCCATTTTTATAGCTGAGGTAAGAACATCAATAGCAGCATTTTGACCGAAGACAACATTCTTTAAATTTCTATCTAACTTAGCTAATACTTTTTTATCATCGGAATTAACGGTTTGTGACGGCACCCTGGCTATCTTCGAAATAATATCCTCAATTTCTAACTTACCTATGGATCTTTTCTTCTTGCTCTTGGGGAGTATCCTTTGGGCAGCTCCAGCCTCATCAATGACATCGATGGCTTTGTCAGGAAGATGCCTATCGTTAATATATCGAGCCGATAATTCAGCTGCAGCGAGCAACGCATTAGACTGGTATTTAACGTTATGATGAGCCTCAAATCTCGATTTCAACCCCTTCAATATCTGGATTGTCTGGTCAACAGTAGGTTCGTTCACATCAACTTTCTGAAAGCGTCTAGAAAGAGCATGGTCTTTTTCAAAAATACCCCTAAACTCGGTGTAAGTAGTAGCACCAATACACTTCAATCGGCCAGAGGAAAGAGCTGGTTTCAGTAAATTCGATGCATCAAGGGTGCCCCCTGAAGCAGAGCCAGCCCCTATAAGGGTATGAATTTCGTCAATAAATAAAATCGAATTTTCATCTTCATTCAACTGACTTAAAACCGCCTTCAATCTTTGCTCAAAGTCGCCTCTGTATTTTGTTCCAGCTAACAAAGCTCCCATATCTAAAGTAAAAACTAGCGCATTAGTCAGAAAGTCAGGAACATTATTCTTTGTGATTCTCCATGCTAAACCCTCCGCAATTGCTGTTTTTCCAACGCCGGCCTCTCCAACAAGCAAGGGGTTATTTTTTCTTCTGCGACATAGAATTTGTACGACGCGCTCAACCTCCGTCTCTCTACCAATCAAAGGATCAATTTTGCCCTCTTTAGCGAGTAGGTTCAAATTTTGCGCGTACTGATCCAACGCGGTTGGTTGGCTGTTATTTTGGCTTACATTTTTTGTATCGTTACTCTCAGAAACCGAGGAATCATCGCCGTTACCCTGCTGAAAACCAGTTCTGGGCTGTTGCGATTTGGAAATTCCATGGGCAATAAAATTGACAACATCTAATCGAGTTACCCCTTGCTGATGCAAGTAATAAACTGCATGTGAATCTTTTTCGCCAAAAATTGCTACTAGCACATTGGCCCCAGTTACCTCTTTCTTTCCGTTGGAAGTCGATTGAACGTGCATAATCGCTCTCTGGATAACCCTCTGGAAGCCGAGCGTTGGCTGCGTTTCAACCTCATCAGTACCTTCAACTTTTGGGGTATTCTCTTGAATAAAGCCTGTTAACGACTTTTTCAACTCATCGCTATTTACCGCACAAGCTTTCAAAATGTCAGCAGCAGAGGGGTTATCTATCAAGGCAAGAAGCAGATGCTCTACGGTGATAAACTCGTGTCTCTGTTGCCTTGCCTCAACAAACGCCATATGCAGTGTTACTTCTAGCTCTTGAGAAATCATGCTTTATCCATTACGCATTGCAAGGGGTGCTGGAAACTTCTGGAATAATTTCGTACTTTATTTACTTTGGAAGCAGCAAGATCCTTGGGAAATATCCCACATATCCCTTTACCTTCTCGGTGCACCTTCAACATAACCTGCGTAGCCTTTTCTTTATCCATACTAAAAAACTTTTGAAGCACAATTATCACAAATTCCATCGGCGTATAGTCATCATTTAATAAAGCAACCTCATACATAGGCGGAGGAGAACTTAGTCTTGACTCCTCCTCAACCACATTCTCTTCGTTGGGTTTAATAGCAGTATTCAAAACTCCAATTTACTTTTAGTTAATTTAAATATTATATTTTTAAGCCCACTTCTATAAAATAAGATTCATTGGCAAAATATGCAAGGGAAATTACCAAGAAGCCAGGATAGACAAAGGGACATTTGACCAATATCATAACAGTGTGGTGTTTTGTTTTTAGTTTTAAATAACATCACTCTGTGGTCTTTTAGTAAAAGTGTTGCAAAGCATATTTAGTATTGGGCGTATGTGGTAATCGAATTTTAAGGAAAAAAGTATGTCAACGGGTACTGTAAAATGGTTTAACGATGCGAAGGGATTTGGCTTTATTACTCCTGATGAGGGAGGGGAGGATGTCTTTGCACATTTTTCCGCCATCCAATCAGGTGGTTTCAGGTCTTTAAAAGAAGGACAAAAAGTTGAATTTGATATCGTTCAAGGACCAAAAGGCAAGCAGGCGTCAAACATAGTTCCAACTGCATAAGTTTTTTATGTTTTAGTTAATTGCAAGTCTTCACATTCGTTGAATCATAGCCTTTCCAAATTCTGAACATGAAACTTGCGTAGAATCTGCTTTTAATCTGGCAAAATCGTAGGTTACGATATTATCTGATATGGCCCGACCCATAGCGTTAATAATCAGGTCGGCCGGTTCACTCCATCCTAAATGTCTTAACATCATTTCAGCAGACAAGATAATGGAGCCCGGATTGACGTAATCCTTGCCTGCATATTTTGGCGCCGTACCGTGTGTAGCTTCAAACAATGCCACCCTGTCTGACAGATTTGCGCCCGGAGCGATCCCAATCCCTCCTACCTGGGCAGCTAAGGCATCTGAAATATAATCCCCATTCAAATTTAAAGTAGCTATCACACTGTATTCTTTTGGTCGAAGCAATATCTGTTGCAAAAACGCGTCCGCTATAACATCCTTTATCACGATTTCCTTTCCCGAATTTGGATTGACAATTTTTTTCCAGCCACCGTCTCCATATGGCTTAGCCGAAAATTCGTTTACAGCTAATTCATACCCCCAATCTCTAAAAGCTCCTTCAGTGAACTTCATGATATTGCCTTTATGCACCAACGTCACAGAATCCTTATCGTTAACAATTGCATACTGTATGGCCTTCCGAACTAACCTTTCTGTGCCATCCTTAGAAACCGGCTTTACACCAAGGCCTGAAGTATCTGGAAATCTAATTTTATTAACTTCAAGTTTCTCTCGTAAAAATTTTATAAGTTCTTTTGCTTGTTCACCACCAGCTTCAAATTCTATACCAGCGTATATATCCTCAGAGTTCTCCCTAAAGATAATCATATCGGTTTTTTCTGGCTCCTTTAAAGGACTAGGTACTCCTTTGAAATAACGTACTGGTCGCAAGCAAAGGTAAAGGTCAAGCCTTTGACGCAAAGCCACATTTAAGGAACGGATACCTCCGCCTACAGGAGTAGTCAGAGGTCCCTTAATAGAGACGCTATATTCCTTCAATACCTCCAGGGTTTCTTCTGGCAGCCAAACATCCGCACCATATACTCTCGTAGATTTTTCACCACAATAAGCTTCAAGCCAAATTATTTGTCTCTCCGATCCGTAACATTTGTCCACTGCTGCATCGACCACCTCCCGCATGACAGGGGTAATGTCAACTCCAATTCCATCACCTTCAATAAATGGTATAAGGGGTTTATTTGGAACTCTAAGCGCAAAGTCATCGTCCACTAAAATTTTTGATCCATTTGCAGGAATTTTCACTTTATCCGACAATATTTACTCCTTTATCAAAAAAGATCTCTAAGTTAATATAGTGCCTTAAAAAAAAAGAATGAACAAAAAAACTT
The DNA here is from genome assembly GCA_002170395.1 of Betaproteobacteria bacterium TMED82. GTDB lineage: Bacteria > Pseudomonadota > Gammaproteobacteria > Burkholderiales > Burkholderiaceae_A > UBA7377. Next base: position 353,988 of record NHEJ01000007.1, on the reverse strand, counting down.
TTTTATTTAACATTACTCTCCTCATATTTTCATGCCAGTTTTTCGTTTGTCACGCGAAATCGTCGGAACTTTATTTTCTGAAAATTAATGACTTAACGTTAGCTATGGAGTTGGCGGAAACCCGTGAAAAAAGAAGTAGAGGACTAATGTTCAGAAAAATTTTGCCTGTAAACAGAGGGATGCTTTTCATATTTGACACAAATAGAAAGCACTGCATGTGGATGAAAAACACTAGTATACCGCTCTCTGTCGCATTCATTGACAAGAATGGAAGAGTCACAAACATTGAAAAAATGCAACCTTATACACTTACCCCACATTGTGCACTAGCAAATGTTAAATATGCCTTGGAAGTAAATATGGGCTGGTTTGAAACAGCCAATATTTACCCTCGGACACAACTTTTAAAAGCGCCTATACATCTTAAATAAAATTGTGGTTAAGAGTTACCCCAGGCCGACATTTTGTTGAGCAACCATTAGATAAAGCATAGGTATGGATAATAGTGTGTTAGTTCTTGATGTGAGCATGGCAATTTTTGCGGAATTTGCCTTTATAGCTTTCACCTCCGTCTCATCTTCGACATGAATTGGAATAATTCCAAGCGCTTTCTTTTGGTTGGGCCAAATTATAAACCAAACATTAATGGCCATAATTATCGCAATCCACATACCGAGACCAATCGCTAAATATGGATTTTCAAAAGTAAAACCCTCTTTAAAAAGCAAAGCGTCATGCGCATAACCTTGAAGATAAGAAACAATCAGTCCTGTTAAAACTGTCAGTAAAGCTGAGTAACGAAACCAAAAAAGAGCTTCCGGAGCAATTACCTTAGAAATAGCGGGTTTAAGTTCGTCAGCTATTTTTGGCATGGACGGTATCTGAACAAAATTAAAATACCACAACAAACCTATCCACATGACACCAACTGAAACATGTAACCAACGAAAAACGAAAGACCACCAAGCTGTTGAAGCTAGATCAACACTACCAAACAGCAAGATGATCGCTATCAAGAGCACAAACCCAGCGATCATGGTACGTCCTAATGACGACAAAATACCTACCATACAATTACTCCTTTAACTATTCTCCAAAAAACCCAAGCTCAATTAAGAGTATATTTTCCACAGATCATTTTATAACTTTTATTACCTTAACGGTAGCACTTCCAAAATTAAATTTTAAAACTAACTCGTCATTAACTTTTAATCTATTAACCGATTCTACTGGCTGAGATTTAGATTTCTCCAAAATTAGCGGGTAACTTGCTATTTTTATTTTTCGCTGCTCGTTCGTTACGATCAATCGTTTTAAATTTTCTAGATGAGCAGTTAGGCTAAATACCTTTTCAGAATACGTTGCTCGAAGATGTGCTTTTGAGAAACGAAGTTTTGAGGAATACAGGGTTATTAACTTATCACTAAGAGTTAAGAAAGCTTGATAGCCAAGGATCTTTTTAGACATTTCGAATTCAATTCTTCTCAAATGCTCGACTAGCTTGGTTTTTAAAAAGGCCAGTTTACCCAATAATTGGGCCCTCTGATTAACTAAAATATGTGCTGCCGCAGTAGGAGTGGAGCCTACATAATCAGAAGCTAAGTCAGATAAGCTCCGATCATTTTCATGGCCAATGCCCGTAATAACGGGTTTAGTCAACCTTGAAATTAACCTTACTAATCGTTCTTCATCAAAAACCGAAAGATCTTCATTTGTTCCTCCGCCCCTTACTAAAAGTATCACCTCCACTTTTTCGTCTCTATCAGCTTTCTCCAGCGCACTTATCAAACTATCTAAAGCACCTGAGCCTTGCACCTTTGAGGAAAAAATAGTGATTCCAACATCACTCAATTCCTCACTAAAGACTCTGACAACATCGAAAACTGCAGCTCCTCTTGATGAAGTGACTATACCAATATTACTAAAAGTTTCAGGGATTTTATTTTTTTTTCCATCTGCAAAGATTCCTTCTTTCTCAAGGCGTATTTTTTTTTTATTTAAAGAATCTGTACTTTCAACTCTTGAAACTTCCAGAATCGCAAAAACTCTCAGTTGAAAATTACCCTTCAATTCGTATATTTGAGGTGATGCTCTCACTACCACAGAGCAACCCCTCTTTAACCTTTCAAACCAAACAGAATTGTCTTTAAAAAAAACACAATCAACACTACTGATCTTGTCTTTAATAGAGAAGAAGATTGTGCCATCCTCATTTTTATTAACCTTAAAGACTTCCCCACTTATAACAATTTGCGGGAAATTCAAATTTAAATTCTTATTCATCACATAATTAAGCTTGGAAACCGAAATCTTATCCATAATGTAAGAGCCTTATGATGGTTAAAGTAAATACTCAACTAAGCTTTTCCACAAAAAATAAAAAAAAACGAGCTTCTTAGGAATACATATATTATTCTTTTACTCATTAGCATGTGCACGAAAAGAAGAAAAATTGTAAAAAAATTTAATTAGTTGATTTATATAGGTTTTTTCTACATTATAAAATTTGCTAAATCATTAAAATTAGTACTTTGTGCCGAAAGTGATTTTTTTTTTCAAATAAAGGAAATTGGATTTATATTTCCACAAAGTTATCCACAGGACTGTATTAATGTTTCAGAAATTTCGCGCTCTTTTCACAATAAGGTTGATTTCACACTGGTTTCCGAGAAATGACAATTTTTCTACTTTAGATCAATCCTCATACCACAATCTGGAAATTAAAAATGAGAGTGACTTTATAGCTTATATTACGGCAAAGTATGTCAGCTTATTATGCCTACCAATCCTTCTTTTCTTAAGTAAGTGCTATCAACTGTTTTTAACGCTGCGCATGAAAAAGATGTCGGTCAGAAAAGTGTCAGCAGTAAATGAAAAAAAAAAATCATTAAAAGGGCCTTTAATAATCGCTATTGGAAATTTAGTAGTTGGTGGAGTAGGAAAGACACCAACAGTTATTGCTTTGGCAAATTTGCTGAAGAAAAACGGACTGAAAGTTGCGATTATATCCAGGGGTTACAAAGGCGAAATGGAAAAGAGTGAAAAACCTCAGATAGTAACTCTGGAAAAGTCCTTCAACACGAGTTTATATGGAGATGAACCTTGTCTAATTGCTAAAGAAACTTCACTACCTGTTTGTGTAGGCCATAATCGAGAAGAATCAGTAAAGCTATTATCTAAAAAAAATATGAGGATTGATGTCATTCTTCTTGATGATGGATTACAACAAAGTCATCTTCAATCACATAAAAAAATCTTAATAATCGACGATCGTGGATTTGGGAATGGGTATTGCCTTCCATTCGGACCAATGAGGGAAATCTGGCCGACAAGCTATGAGGTTGATATTCTGCTTGCCAACAACTTACACAAACAAGATAAAAACTTTTTAAAAATTGTTGACACAATAAACGCAGCACAAAATTTTGTAGCGAGTGACATCCATGTTGAGTTAGAGCATTGGGAGGATTTAAATGGACAGTTAATGTCTGTAAGTGAAATGCTTCGCTTCTCTAAATCTAAATTTAACTCTTCTGGAGAGAGAGCATTCGCAGTAGCAGGTCTTGCTAAACCTGAAAAATTTTTTACTACCTTAGCTTCCTTAGGTATTGAATTTGAAAGAATTTACAGCGAAAATCATAATGCTAAAATGCCGGGTCTACTGTTAAAGGCCTGCGTGGATAATCCCGAAAAGCTCATCTTAACAACAACAAAGGATTTAATAAAAGTCCCAAGGCGAGATCACAAAAAACTTAGAAATCTATGGGCACTAAAAATAAGCTATCATTTTAAAGATGATTTTACGAACGAACTTTTCAGGTGGTTATAAACTTATAGCTCATGGATAAAAAATTACTGGATATCTTAGTTTGTCCCATTTCCCATAAACCCTTATTTCTATCGAAAGATAATAAATATTTGATTAGTGCCGATCAAAAATATGGTTATCCAATAATCAATGGAATCCCTCATCTTACTCCTGACCATGTAATTGATAAACCAACGACAGATGACGAAGCAGCTTAATTACTGGATTTTAATACCTGCAAGAATAAAATCAAGCAGGTTGGACCGGAAACTTTTAAAAGATATTAACGGAAAACCAATGATTTCTCACGTTATTTCAAGAGCTAAGCAAACATCTGCTAGTAAAATTGTTGTTGCAACTGATAGCAGAGAAATCAAGTTAGTGGCTGAAAAATCGGGTGTAGATGTAATGATCACTTCCGGCAGACATCCAAGCGGATCTGATAGAATTCACGAAGCGATTATTAAGATGAGCGCAAAGCAAGAACAATTGGTGATAAACCTCCAGGGAGACGAACCGCTCATAAACCCCAGATTAGTCGAAGACCTTGCGATACTTAAATCCCAAAATCCAGACGTAAGCGTAGCGACCGTTGCCACTCCATTAGACAGTAGAATTGAAATTAGTAACCCAAACTGTGTAAAAGTTGTACTAGATAAAAATTCGCTCGCGTTGTATTTTTCCAGAAGCTCAATCCCTTGGTCTATCGATAGCGATATTACTACCAACTACTTCAGACACATTGGAATTTATGCTTTCAACAGCGGCTGCTTAGGTCAGTTTATTAAAGAAAAACCCTGTGATATAGAAAAAACTGAGAAACTGGAACAATTGCGGTGGCTTTGGATGGGAAGAAAGATCAAGGTATTGATAGAAAAAAATTATGCTGGCATTGGAGTTGACACTGAAGAGGACTTGGCAAAAGTTCGGAAGCTTTTGAAAAAATCAAATAACTAAGTTTGGAGACGGATATGAGATTAATTTTATTAGGAGCTCCTGGAGCTGGGAAAGGAACTCAAGCAAATTCAATATGTGAGAAATTTCGTATCCCTCAGATATCTACTGGGGAAATGTTAAGGGCTGAAATAAAATCAAAATCACAGCTTGGACTTGCCGCAAAAAAAATTATGGAGTCTGGCCAACTGTTAGAGGACGATATTATTATTCAACTAGTTTTGAAAAGACTTACATCTACAGATTGTATAGAGGGTTATCTTTTTGACGGTTTTCCAAGAACTATCCCACAAGCTGAAGCATTAAAAAAAGCGTCGATAAAAATCGATTTTATTATAAATATTGTTGTTCCGGACGACGAGATTGTAAAAAGAATCAGCGGCCGAAGAATTCACCCCGGCAGTGGTAGAACTTATCACATTGAGTACAATCCTCCTAAATCGGAAGGTCGGGACGACCTTACAAATGATGAGCTCATTCAGAGAGATGATGACTCTGAAGTAACTGTAAAAAAGAGGTTGGAGGTTTATCATGAATTGACTCAACCTTTGGTAGCGTTTTACAGAAAATGGGCAGAAACTGACGGCCGATCCCCGGCAGTGGTGGATATAGACGGGACGGGTGATATTAGTGCGATTAGTAAGGAAGTTTTTTCTCAATTAAGTAAGTCCCAAGGTTGATTAAATATCAACTAACCATCGATGACCCTGAAACTAAATTAGGAAACAACTCTTGCCTAACACTTGAATCAACCTCAACCATCATTAAATTGTTGTCCTTCACAAAGGAAATAATAAACTGCCATGCTAACGCTTCGATGTCTTCAACACACCTGTCAACAAATACAACTTTCTCTCCCTTAAATATTAGTGGGTAAGCATATCGGGAATAAGTGTGTGGCCTACCAATGTTTCTTTCTAAACCTTTATTGTTGAAAGGGGCTAATACACCACAAAACCGATCAGCCCAATCACTGGGCCGAAATTTTTTACCGTCAGTTGTAAGCCCGTAGATTAAAAACTGCTGTACCATACTCTTCCTTGCTCAATTTGTGATAGCTTTAAATATGACAATTAAAAGTTTACATAAGTTTCATAACGATTTGGTTAAATTGAATGGAATCCTTAATTGAATATTAGTAAAAGTAATGTGATGGCCACTTATTCGAGGCAAAATATCTTTTTCAAAAAAGGCGAAGGCTGTTGGATATGGGATATTAACGGGAATAAATACTTAGATGCGATTGCTGGAATAGCTGTAAACACTCTTGGTCACTCTCACAAAGAGTTATTGGCGGCCTTAAGTACGCAGTTGTCCAAAGTAATTCATACATCAAATTTATATGTAATACCGAACCAAGAAAGACTAGCAAACAAATTATGTTCGATATCTGGATTACACTCTGCTTTTTTTTGTAATTCGGGTTTAGAAGCAAACGAAACTGCAATTAAAATTGCTAGGAAATATGGAATTCAGAAAGGTTACTCAATTCCTAAAATTATAGTATTTGATAAAGCATTTCACGGTAGATCTTTTGCGACTTTGTCCGCCTCAGCTAACCAAAGAATAAAAAATGGTTTTGGACCCTTATTGGAAGGTTTTTTAAGAGTCCAGCTAAATGATATTGAGTCGCTAAAAACAGTGGTAAGACAAAACAAGGACGCTGTAGCGGTATTCTTAGAGACAATACAAGGAGAAGGAGGTATAAACATTACTGACAGTACATTTTTGCAACAGTTGAGCAAAATTTGTAAACAGCACGATTTACTTCTTATCATCGACGAAGTTCAATGCGGTATCGGGAGAACTGGAAAATGGTTCGCATATCAGTGGTCCGATATCAGTCCAGATATTATTCCTGTTGCTAAGGGTTTAGGCTCGGGAATCCCGATCGGTGCTGTCCTAGCCAACGAAAAATGTTCCAAAATTCTCAGCCCGGGGGATCATGGTTCTACCTTTGGTGGGAACCCGTTAGCTATGCAAGCTGGCATAACTACGCTCGAACAAATAGAAAGAGAGGGATTACTCTCAAATGCCATGCATAGGGGAAAACAAATACTTGATTCTTTGAAGAAGAATCTTGATGGATTGAATGGCATCAAGGATATAAGAGGTAAAGGACTGATGATCGGCATAGAATTTAATGACGATTGTAAAGTTTTGGTGGAGAAAGCGGCTAAGGCCGGATTTCTCATCAACGTTACAGAAAACAGAATTGTCAGAATATTACCGCCGCTCATAATCTCGCCTGATGAATGTGATTATCTTGTTAAAAATTTGATCTCCATTTTTAAAGAGCACCTCTCTCAACGATTATGAAATTAAAACACTTTCTCAAGATATCAGATTTTACGAAAACTCAACTTTTGCAAGTGTTAGATATGTCAAACTCTTTGAAAACGTCCCATCGCGAAAAAAAGTTAAAACAATCTCTTTCCGGAAAATCTCTCGTTATGATTTTCGATAAGCCATCGACAAGAACGAGACTATCTTTTGAAATTGGTATGCAAGAATTGGGAGGGATAGCAGTGGTATTACAAAGTAGAGATACTCAATTAGGTCGAGGTGAGCCAATAGAGGACGCAGCAAAGGTAATTTCAAGAATGTGCGACATTATTATGATTAGAACTTTCGACCAAAAAAGTGTCGAAAGCTTTTCCAACCATTCCTGTGTTCCAGTTATCAATGGATTAACAAATGAACACCACCCCTGCCAAATTTTAGCAGACGTTTTTACATTCATGGAATACAGAGGAACCATAGAGAACAGAAAAGTAACTTGGATTGGTGATTTAAATAATATGTGTTTCTCATGGGTAGAGGCGTCTTCTATTCTTGATTTTAAACTAAATATTTCATGTCCTCCAGCCTTAAAGAAAAACTTTGTTAGTAGTATCTTGCCAACGGCAAGAAACTGTACCTTTTTCGATGATCCATTTGAAGCATGTGAAAACTCAGACTTGGTTACTACAGACGTTTGGACAAGTATGGGGTATGAGGACGAGGAGGACAAACGAAAAAAGCTATTTGGGAAATGGTCAGTTACGAAAGATAAAATTGAAAATGCCGCTCGTGATTGCCTTTTCATGCATTGCCTTCCTGCGCACCGTGGAGAGGAGGTTTCGGCAGAGGTGATTGACGGACCAAGGTCTGTAGTTTGGGACGAGGCCGAGAATCGGTTGCATGTACAGAAAGCACTTATAGAATTTTTATTGCTAGGTAGATATAATTGAATATGAAAAAAAAAATAGTTTTAGCTTACTCCGGGGGATTGGACACCTCAGTTATTTTGAAGTGGCTTCAGGACACGTATAATGCGGAAGTTGTAACATTCACCGCCGACATTGGTCAAGGTGAAGAACTTCAGCCCGCTCAGGAAAAAGCAAAATCTTTGGGAGTCAAGAAAATCTACATCAGAGATTTACAGGAAGAATTCGTAAAAGATTTTGTGTTTCCCATGTTTCGAGCTAATGCTATTTATGAAGGTGAATATCTTTTAGGCACAGCAATCGCCAGACCTCTCATAACTAAACATTTAGTTGAAATAGCAAAAAAAGAAAAAGCATTCGCGATTTCCCATGGGTCAACTGGGAAGGGAAATGACCAGGTGCGCTTTGAACTAGGAGCTTACAGTTTAAACCCCAGGATTAAAATCATTGCTCCATGGCGAGAATGGACCTTGAACTCACGAGAAAAGCTTATCAAATTTGCTGAAAATCATGAGATTCCTGTAGAAAATAAACGACGTAAAGTTGGGCCTTATTCTATGGATGCCAATCTCCTGCATATTTCTTACGAAGGTGGGGAGCTTGAAAATCCTGAAAATACCCCAAACGACAAACATTTGTGGAGATTGACAAGATCAATTGAAAATACACCTAACCGACCAGAAAAAATTAAGTTAACTTTTTGCAAAGGCGATCTTATTGCCATAAATGACGAGGAATCTAAAGCTCATAAACTTTTACAAAAGCTTAATGATTACGGTTGTAAACATGGAATTGGTAGGCTGGATTTAGTGGAAAATAGATATCTTGGTCTAAAGTCAAGAGGGTGTTATGAAACGCCAGGGGGGACAATACTCTTAAAAGCCCACAGAGCAATCGAATCAATAACTTTGGATAGAGAGGTAGCTCACCTTAAGGATGAACTCATGCCAAGATATGCAAAATTAATCTACAATGGATACTGGTGGTCTCCTGAAAGAATTGCATTGCAAGTATTTTTTGATCATACGCAAAAACACGTTGAGGGTTCAGTGTGGTTAAAACTATTCAAAGGAAATATATTTACGGAGGCGAGAAGTTCAGAAAAATCATTATTCAATGCTAGACTATCCACATTTGAGGACGATGATGGTGCCTTCGATCAAAAAGAGTCTGAAGGTTTTATAAAAATCAACGCTCTAAGACTTAGAAATTTTGATGGATAGTCATATTTAAGAAAAGGAAAGTCATGCCATCTTTTGATATTTCAATCAAGTTTGATAAAACTGAAATAAAAAATGCCGTTCAACAAATTGAAAAAGAGATATCCAATCGCTTTGACTTCAAAAATACAGCCGCTAATGTTTCTTTTGAAGACTCAAAAATAGTGTGTGTGGGAGAAAACGATTTTCAAATAGAACAAATTAAAGAAATTGTTTACCAAAAATTCGGAAAAAGGAAAGTTGATGTCCGTCTTTTAAGAATTAACGAAAAAGAGCATATCGGTGGCAATAAAATTAAACAAGTTTTTACTTTGCTTGAGGGCGTCGACCCCGAAAACTCAAAAAAAATTGTAAAATTCATCAAAGAGCAGAAAATCAAAGTTCAAGCCTCAATTCAAGGAGTTTCCATAAAAGTATCTGGAAACAAAAAAGATATGTTACAGTCTTTGATAACTATCCTGAGAAAAAATTTCGAGCAGTTGCCCTTAAGCTTTGATAATTTCAGAGATTAATTAGTTTTTTCAAGAGAGCGTAATGCCATTGTTACGGATTCTAAAATACCCTTGGGATCGAGTCCTTCCGCCGCTAAAAGTTCTTTAGCATCACCATGATCTATAAACCTGTCAGGTAACCCTAAATTTAGAATTTTAGGTACTCTGTGTAATTCTTCCGAAAATTCACTGAGCTCATTGATTACTTCTGTACAAGCTGCACCAGCGCCACCAGCAATAACATTTTCTTCTACAGTAACTATAAGGTCATAAACGATTGCGTCTCGCAGAGCGTCAATATCAATTGGTTTTACAAATCGCATGTTGATAACAGCGGCATCGATTCTCTCTGCCACTTCGATACATGGGCTTACCATAGAACCAAAAGCTAAAAAGATAACTCGGGGCATATTATTGAAACCCTTCCCTGATCCACCTCTGAGCACACTGCGACAAACTTCTGCTTTACCAACTGGCAACGTTTCAATGTCTACAGTCCTATCAATAATGGCTCCAGTGCCTGCACCTCTGGGATATCGAACAGCTGATGGTCCTTTGATGAGAAGTGCTGTACTCAACATTCTTCTACACTCTAGCTCATCTTTCGGGGCCATTACGGTGATATTGGGAACACACCTCAAATAACTCAAATCATAAGAACCGGCATGAGTTGCCCCATCTGCCCCAACAAGTCCTGCTCTATCGATGGCAAAAAGCACCGGTAGATTCTGAAGAGCAACATCATGTATAAACTGATCATATGCTCGTTGAAGAAATGTAGAGTAAATAGCTACTACAGGCCTCAAACCATCACAAGCTAGCCCAGCTGCAAACGTTACAGCATGCTGTTCAGCAATTCCAACGTCAAAATACCTATCAGGAAATTTCCCCGAAAACTCCTTCATACCTGACCCCTCTCTCATCGCAGGCGTAATTCCAACGATCTTATTATCTTGTTCAGCAACATCACAAAGCCAATCTCCAAAGATTTGGGAAAAGGTCCTCTTTTTTGGTTTTTTTGAAGATATGATGCCGAAATTGGGATCAAAACTCCCTGGCCCATGATAAAGAATAGGATCAACTTCAGCTCTTCTATAACCTCGCCCTTTCCTTGTAACAACGTGTAAAAACTGCGGTCCCTTTAAGTTTCTTAAATTTCTCAGAGCAGGAACAATAGCATCCAGGTCATGCCCGTCAATTGGGCCAAAATAGTTGAATCCAAATTCTTCAAATAGTGTACTGGGTGTTAATAATCCCTTGGCTCCACCCTCAATTTTTTTAGCCATTTCTAACACCGGTGGTATAACCCTCAAAAACTGTTTGCTTATTTCCCTCGCGGAAGAGTATATTTTTCCGGTCAGTAGTCTCGCTAAATAGCTGCTCAAAGCCCCTACAGGGGGAGATATAGACATTTCGTTGTCGTTCAAAATAACCAGAATATCAAGATCTTTATTACCGTTACCAGCATTATTAAGAGCCTCAAACGCCATTCCAGCACTCAAGGCGCCATCCCCGATAACTGCGATATGCCTTCTTCGGTTCTCTCCTTCCGACAATCCGAGCACTCTAGCAGCAACTGCCATCCCAAGAATGGCAGAAATGGAAGTGGATGAATGCGCAGTTCCAAAAGCGTCATACTCACTCTCGCTCCTTTTTGGAAAACCAGATATACCGCCAAATTTTCTAATAGTTGACAATGATCTTTTTCTTCCGGTCAAAATTTTGTGAGGATAACTCTGGTGTCCAACATCCCAAATCAGCTTATCGAATGGAGCATTAAAGACATAATGGATAGCCACCGTTAGCTCAATGGTTCCCAAATTAGAGGAAAGATGTCCACCTGACTTAGACACTGACGCTAATAAATATTCCCGAAGCTCAGTAGCTAAGGTCTTGAGTTCATTTCGATCAAGCTTTTTAACGTCTGCAGGACAATTTACGGAATCAAGTATATTCATGTTCAATCACTTTTTTCTATTTCTGTCGTCTAACTAATGATATAGCTAGGTCTCTCAAGTTGTTACCCTCCGCTCCATAATTTTCGATACTTGATAGAGCAGCTTCAAGTGACTTTTCAGCAAACGCTCGGGATTTCTCGACTCCGCAAACCTGAACAAAATTTGGTTTCATCAACTTAATATCTCTACCAACCGTTTTACCCAACAATATTTCCTTTCCAGTAGCATCTAAAATATCGTCGACAACCTGAAACGCCAGCCCTAAATTTGAAATAAAAGCCATTAATCCACTCAATTTGCATTCATCTTTCTTTTTATTAACTCCAAAAAAACCCATTCTAACCGCTGCTGTCAAAAGAGCCCCGGTTTTTAAACGATGCATGTTTTTTATTTCTATCTCACTCAATTTCTCTTGAACAGCTTTTATATCAATCATCTGACCACCTGCCATACCGCGAGCTCCAGTAGCCAATGACAGCTCTCTGATTAACCTAAACCTTCTTAGTTTTAGCACGTCTGAAGACGATAGTATTTCGGTACCTAAAGTCTGAAGTGCATCGCCAGCAAGCAAGGCAACTCCCTCATCATATTCAACATGTAAAGTATTTTTTCCCCTTCTCAGTTTATCATCATCCATAATTGGCAAGTCATCATGAACTAATGAAAACGCGTGCACACACTCGATCGCCATCGAAGCGTCCAAAATTAACGTTTGCATTGTTTTCGGTAAGCCTTTGAAAGTCTTTACGCCGAAAACGGCTTGGCTAGTGGCCATTACTAATCTTCCCCTTAACCTTTTGCCACCCTCAAGACCGTAGGCAATAGCTCTCCAGAAATGACTCAGGCACTCGCTCGCAAACTTTTGCTCACCTGACGATAGCATCTCTAAATTTTTTTCACATAAAGTAGCTAATCTATTATCGAGTAAATCTCCATCTTGCAAATCTCTTTTATGCATGATTAATCTCCAGAAAAATCATGTCGAATAAAGTAGTCTCTCAATCTAACAGTTTCGTTTGACTCGTCAATCAGCTTAAGTTCTTCTTTTACCTCATCTAATAATCCCGAGGCATGTTTCAAAACTTGCATCGCTTCTCTATATTTTAATAGCGACTCTTCAAGAGAAATCTCTCCACGGTCTAGCTCTGAAACTATCTTCTCAACATGAGATAGTGCTTCTTCAAAAGTCATTTTTTTTATTTTAATTAATGTACTTTTTTTAACTTCGTTTTTACACTTTGATAATTCTCTCTTAGCAGTCACGACACTCCTTTTTTTTCTAATAGCCTTTATACTAATTAATATTCATTTAGATAGTAAGTGATTTTCAAAAAATCGCTGGTGGTTGGCTATTATTTTCGTTTAAGGAGAAACTGATTAATAAGTTTAATACCGATAATTTTATCAATTTTCCTTCCTATTTCGATAGCGAGACATTCGATCTAGAGATGGATTCTCTCTTTAAAGATAGCCCTAAATACGTGGGGCATAAGTTAATGATCCCCGAAATTGGTGATTTTATTTGTTTACCTCAGGAAAGCAATTCTCGCGCCCTCATTCATAACAAAAATGGTTATGAAATAATCTCTAACATTTGTAGACATCGACAGTCACCAATGTTAAGAGATAAGGGTAATGTTTCCTCAATAGTTTGCCCATTACACTGTTGGACTTACGATATTACCGGAAAACTAATAGGCGCTCCAAATTTTAAAAGCCTACCAAATTTGAATTTGAAAACAAAGAAAACGTTTGAATGGGAAGGTTTACTATTTGAAAATGACGTCTCAAAATTAAAGTATAGTTTGTCGAGAAACCCTTTTTTCGATTATTTCACTTTTGATAATTTTGCTTTGCACAATGTAACTTCCCAAATCTGCAACTATAATTGGAAAACATTTGTTGAGGTTTATTTAGATGACTATCATGTTGACTCATTTCACTCAGGGTTAGGTGGGTTTGTTGATTGCAATAAATTACAGTGGCACTTCTTTGATGATTATAGTATTCAGGCTGTTGGATATTTGAACGAGGTAAAAAGAACTTCTTCAATATATTCAGATTGGACTAGCCTAGTCAGATCACAATATGTGAAAGAAAAACCAAAATGGGGAGCCATATGGATGCTTATTTACCCAAATATAATGCTTGAATGGTATCCTCAGACATTAGTTATAAGTATTTTGTATCCTATCAGTCCAGAAAAAACGTTAAATGTCACAGAATTTTATTACCCTGAACAGATTTGTCATTTTCATGAAACTTATGCAAAGGCACAACAGTTAGCATATAAAGAAACTGCGGAGGAGGACGACAAGATTGCTATTTTGATTGAGGAAGGGAGAAAATCCATCAAATGCTCTAATGAAAAATCGTTTGGCCCAATCCACCCTAGACTGGAGGCAGGAATTCCACATTTTTATAAGTTCTTAAAAAGCTCTAGCTCTCGCAAACTAAAAAAACACTTTTATGACTCCAATAATTTCAACTAATGATTTTTCTAATTTAGATAATTTCATAGTGGTAGACTGCCGTCATAATTTACAAGACAGCGAACAAGGTAGAAAAAGTTATTTAGAAGGACATATTCCCGAATCCTTTTTCTTACATGCTGATGAGGATCTAAGTAACAAAGAAAAAATAGAAAAAGAAGTCTATGGCCGTCATCCGTTGCCCGAAAAAAAAGCTTTTGTGCAAAAATTAGCTTCCATTGGCGCAAATAACGACACCCTATTGATTGCAGTTGATGATGCAAGCGGTGTCTTTTCGGCGCGCTTTTGGTGGTTGTGTAAATGGATAGGTCATGACAAATGTTGTATTCTCGACGGAGGAATAGATGCCTGGAAGAGATCTAATTTTGAACTGACTACCAAAATAACTCATCCAAAAAAAGGGGCTATTCAGCCTAGACCAAATTTATGCGCCCAATGGACCTATGGGGAAATTAGAGCTTGGGTTAACGATAAATCTAACGATAAAGTATGTTTGCTCCTAGATGCTAGAGCAAAGGAGAGATTTGAAGGACTAGTTGAACCAATTGATAAAAAGGCGGGCCACATCCCTGGAGCTATAAACAGGCCTTTTTCTGAAAATTTAGATGAATCTGGACTTTTTAAACCTAAAAATGTGCTAAAAAAAGAATTTCTCAGCTTGCTAGATGAACGGGACTCTTCATCGGTGGTGCATATGTGTGGATCTGGTATCACGGCATGTCATAATTTATTGAGTATGGAAATAGCTGGCTTAACGGACAGTGCTCTATACGCTGGCTCGTGGAGCGAGTGGTGTAATCAATCTTGAATGGAACTGTAATTCTCAAATCGGGTGTATTTCCCCAAGAAAGTTAACTTTATCGTTCCAGTGGGGCCATTTCTCTGTTTGCTTATAATTATCTCCGCAATTCCTTTATTTTCAATATTATCTGGCTTGTAAACCTCATCACGGTATATAAACAAAATGACATCGGCATCTTGCTCAATTGACCCACTTTCTCTTAAATCTGACATTACTGGCCTTTTATCAGGTCTTTGTTCAACTGTTCTATTCAATTGAGATAAGGCAATTATTGGACAGGAGAGCTCCTTAGCAAGGCTCTTTAGAGATCTTGTTATTTCTGAAATCTCAGTGCTTCTATTTTCATTACTTCCTGAAGAATTCATCAGTTGAATATAATCAACAATTATAAGACCTAATCCCCCAGCCAATTTTGAGAGTCTCCTAGCTTTCGATCTTAGTTCTAACGGATTAATTGCAGCGCTTTCATCGATATGCATACCTATGTTCTTCATTCTGGCGAGAGAACTCATTAATTTATCCCAATCATCCTGACTTAACTTTCCAGTTCTAACTCTCTGAGAGTCTACACGACCTTGCGAACATAACATTCTCAGCACAAGCTGTTCGGCACTCATTTCCATTGAAAAAATCGCGACAGGTAACCCGCAATCAATAGCCACATGCTCTGCTATATTTACAGCGAGAGATGTTTTTCCCATACTTGGTCGGCCAGCGATGATGATTAGTTCACCATCATGCATACCTGCAGTTTTCTGATCTAAATCAATAAAGCCACTGGGCTTTCCAGTAACATCTGAGTGATTTGGGTTATTGTATAATTCATCAACTCCTTTCATGACCCTCGTTAAAAGATTATCGAAATCTATTATCCCTGAACGAGTCCTATCCCGGACCTCACTGATCCTAAAAATCTTCCCCTCTGCATCATCTAAAATGTAACCTGTTCCCCTATTACCAGGTTTCAGAGCCATATTGGTAATTTCCTGACTTGCAGCAAGTAAACTTCTAAGTATTGACCGGTCCCTTACGATTGCAGCATACTGTTCAACATTCGACGTGGCGGGGGTTGATCCAGCCAACGAATTCAAATATGGCAAACCACCGCACTCAGTGTCCAATCCATTAAATTTTAAAGACTCAAAAACCGTCACCACATCTGCGGACTTTGATTCATCGATAAGTTTCAATATATTTTCAAAGATTAGGCGGTGGGTGTTTTTATAGAAGTCGGAGGGCCCTAAAATATCCCCGATTTTTTCCCACGCACTATTATCCAGTAAGAGAACCCCTAGTACAGCTGCTTCAGCCTCGTTAGAGTAGGGAGGAACAGCCAATCTAGTGTCATTAGAGCCTTCAAACAAATAACCAAATCCCAAAAAAAGCCAAACTACTGCTCCGCTAGTTCTGGCAAGACTTTTACAGTCACTTCAACAACTACTTCACTGTGAGGAGCTATCCTGACAATATGTTCCCCAGTGGTTTTAATCGGTCCATCTGGCAATTGAATCTGAGATTTATTTATAGCAAGATCTTTAGTGGTCAATCGCGAGGCAATGTCTAACCCAGTCACAGAGCCAAAAAGCTTTCCATCTAAACCGGCTTTTTGAAAAATTTCGATTGTTTTGCCCTCAACTGCGTCACCTATTTTTTTAGCATACTTTAGCTTTTCTTCAGCAACCCTCTCAATTTCTTCTCGCCGAATTTTAAACTCTGCTATCGCTGCTTGAGTAGCTCTTTTTGCAAGACCCTTCGGAATTAAAAAATTTCGAGCGTATCCATCCCTGACTCTAACTACTTCCCCTAGTTGGCCCAAGTTAGTTATACGATCTAAAAGTATTACCTGCATTTTTACTCCATTTAATTTAGTGGTTGTCAGTAAAGGACAACAAGCCTAAATATCTCGCCCTTTTTATTGCTAGTGTAAGCTGCCTCTGGTACTTGGCGCTGGTTCCAGTTATTCTCGCTGGAATAATTTTTCCAGTCTCGGAAACAAAATCTTTCAACAACTCCACATTTTTATAGTCCACTACTTCTGGGTTTTTACCGGAAAACCTGCAAACTCTTTTCCGCTTAAATAAAGCAGTCTGGTTATTCTTTCTCTTTCTTCTATCAAAGTTCTTTTGACCTGACCTAAACATCCCACAACCTCCCGAGTTAAATTTAAAGCTGATTAAGCATCAACCTCAGATTTTTTTGATTCCTCTTTTTGTACAATTTTCATCATTGGAGAACTCCCAGTCGGAACCCCCGTTACTTTCAAACACAGATGCCTAATGATGGCATCATTAAATTTGAAAGAATGGTCTAATTCATCAAGATCTTTGCTGTCACACTCAATGTTAAATAGCAAATAATGAGCCTTTGATATCTTCAGAATTGGAAAGGCTAACTGCCTCCTTCCCCAATCCTCAACTCTATGAACTAGCCCTTTTCTGTTTAAAACAAAAGTTTTACACCTATCAATCATACCAGGCACCTGCTCGCTTTGGTCAGGGTGAACCATTAAAACTAGCTCATAATGTCTCAAAGTTTTATCTTGAGACAGACTTTCTATTTCAGAATTCACGTAATTCTCCTACGGTTATAGTAACAGCTCAGAAGCTGTTACAGGAAATCCTGTATGATATCAAAATAGAAAAGTTAAAACAACATTTAAAAGATAGAGTACAATTTAGCATTCTTCTCAAATTTTGCTCAAAACGATTAGAAAGCCAAAACCATTGCTCTTTATTAACTATTGATTTTGAGATTGAACTGATGACACATGTCGTAACTGAGAGTTGCATTAAATGTAAATACACTGACTGCGTTGATGTTTGCCCCGTTGATTGCTTTCGAAAGGGCCCTAATTTTTTAGTCATCGATCCTGACGAATGTATTGATTGCGCGGTTTGTATTCCTGAGTGCCCTGTAGACGCAATATATGCGGAAGAGGATGTTCCTGATAACCAACAGGACTTTATTGAATTGAATGCAGAGCTCGCGAAAGATTGGCCGAGCATAACTAGGCTGGAAGAAGCTTGTTCTGATGCAGATAATTGGAAAGATGTAAAAGAAAAAAAACACTTAATAGAAAAATAGAGTTCTCTTAATTTTAAAATTGACGCAGCAAGAGTATAAATGACAAACATCCACCTTGCTACAGTTTTAAACAAATTTAATGTTGCACCAAATATAATTTGTCTAAAGGTTTTAAAACCTAGGGAATTTATCTTCTGCCCAGGACAATTCGCAAGGTTGGGTTTAAACGTTGATCACCAGAAGACAGATCTTCTAACTTGGCGAGCACAATCGATTGCCAATAATCCACAAGACAATTTCTTGGAATTCTTAATCATATTAGAAGATGGCGGAGCCTTTAGCGAACTTCTTAAATTAACAGCAAGTGGTAATGGAGTTCATTTAGATGAACGTAGCTATGGTTTTTTTACACTAGATAGATTCTTACTTCAAGGAGATTTGTGGTTGCTAGCGACGGGTACCGGGATAGCTCCGTTTTTATCCATAATTTCTGAAAAAAAAGTCTGGCATAACTTTCAAAGTGTGAATTTATTACATAGTGTTAGGGATAACTCACAAATTATTTATACTGAGAAAATCTTTTCAATCTTCAGAGACCCATCATTAAAAAATTATGTCTCTAATTTTAATTATGTTCCCTTTACAACGAGATGCTCTGAGTCGACAGAGGGGATTTTAGCCGGAAAGACCACCACATTTGATTTAACTCGCTCTCATTTTATTGATATATTAGAATCTTCGTGGATAAAAGAGAATCTAAAACTCGATTTATCCATAGAGAAATCTAAGATTATGTTGTGTGGTAACCCAAACATGGTCAAAGAAACCAGAAAATATCTTCAATTAAAAGGATTTGCCATTAGTAGAAAAGATAAACCTGGACAGATAGCAGTAGAGAGCTTTTGGTAATTTGATATGGATTATTCCTCGAAGAGTTTAAAAGAGAAAATTAATGATGTTTTACCTCAAACACATTGCCAAAAGTGTGGCTTTGAATCTTGCAGACCATACGCTAACGCTATTTCTATGGGTAAGGCGGATATCAATAGATGTCCACCTGGAGGAAAAAACGTAGTCATTAAGTTATCAAGAATCACCGGTAAGTCTGTAAAAGAGATCGATTTGCAATGTGGTCGTCCAGAGCCACCAAAGTTAGTGTCTATAAAAGAATCAATTTGTATTGGTTGCGGTTTGTGCCTCCCCGCTTGCCCGATAGATGCAATTGCTGGCGCTAGGAAGTTTATGCACTCAATCATACGAGACGAGTGTTCTGGTTGTAACCTTTGCTTAAATGTTTGTCCCGTGGACTGCATTGTAATTGTAGAAAGACCCAGAGATCTATCATGGGACGAACAGAAAAAGGAAAAAAGTAAACAAAAGTTTGCAGTAAAAAAGTCTAGGTTATTTAAAAAAAACAACTCCTCAGATTTTAGAAATTCAATTGTGGATTCATTGAAAAAAGACCTCTCTAAATTTAAATAATGTGAACAAGGTTAAACGCGATAACATTTTTGAGATTTTCAAAAATCAACAGCCTCAACCAAAAACTGAACTAATTTACGATACAGTTTTTGAACTCTTAATAGCTGTAATTTTATCGGCACAAGCTACAGACGTTTCAGTTAATAAAGTTACAAAAATATTATTTAAAAAATGTAAAACAGCAGATGATTTTCTAAAACTAGGGGAATCGAAGTTAGTAAAAATAATTAAAAGTATCGGACTCTTTAAAACTAAGGCAAGTAATATCATAAAAACTTGTAACCTATTAAAAGATAATCATGGTGGCGAAGTGCCAGAGAGCAGAGAACTACTAGAAAAATTACCGGGCGTTGGGAGAAAAACTGCAAATGTAATTTTGAATACTTATTTTAGGTGGGATACCATAGCCGTAGATACTCACGTTTTTAGAGTTTCAAATAGAACGAGAATAGCGGTCGGAGATAATGTTGGAATCGTTGAAAGAAAATTAAATAAGTTAGTCTCAAAACAATATAAGCAAAACGCTCACCATTGGTTAATATTACATGGCCGGTATATTTGCAAGGCCAGAAAACCTCTTTGCGAAATATGTCCACTAGAGCATTTATGTGAATTCAAAGATAAAACCGTGAATAGTAAAAATGCTAATTAAAAAATTCCCTTACTTTATCCATCCAAGATTTACTGTGCGGATTATGCTTATCCCTGTTCTTTTCTATTGATTCATCAAATTCTTGAAGTAATTTTTTTTGATAATCGGATAGTTTTACAGGAGTTTCTATTACCACGTGACAATAGAGATCTCCGTAAACTCCAGACCTAACATTCGGCACTCCTTTTCCGCGAAGTCTGAATGTTTTTCCTGACTGGGTACCCTCAGGTATGTCAAAGCTTGCTTTACCGTTCAGAGTTGGGACATCTACTAATCCGCCCAAAGCTGATTTACTAAAGCTTACTGGAGCTTCACAATGCAAATTATCCTCTTCCCTTTCAAAAACATGATGTTTCCTAACACCAATCTCCACATAAAGATCTCCATTTGAACCCCCATTGTGTCCAGGCTCTCCATTTCCGGCAGATCTAATACGCATACCGCTGTCTATTCCAGCAGGAATACTAACCTCCAAAGTTTTGTTTTGTTTTACTTTCCCCGCTCCACTGCATTCTCCGCATGGCGTAGTGATAGTTTTTCCAGCACCTCTACATGAAGGGCATGTTTGCTGAATGGAAAAGAATCCCTGTTGCATTCTAAGTTGCCCTTGACCTCCACAAGCTTTGCAAACCTCAGGCTTGCTACCGGGTTTACAGCCAGATCCCCCGCATTTTACACAACTATTCCAGTTAGGTACTTTTATTTCAGTGGTCAAACCAGAAGCTGCTTGTTCTAAGGTGATCTCCATGGAATATTTTAAATCCGATCCCCTGAAAGCTCCTCCTTTCCTATTACTACTTTGCCTACCACCACCACCAAAAATGTCACCAAATATATCCCCAAAAGCGTCGGCAAATCCAGAAAAATCACCCTGGTTAGCCCCTCCAGCCGGACCTCGGTTTACTCCAGCATGGCCAAACCTGTCATAAGCTTCTTTTTTTTGTGGATCAGATAAAATTTCATAAGCTTCTTTACATTCCTTGAACTTTGACTCGGCTTCTTTACTGTCCGGGTTACGATCAGGGTGATATTTCATGGCCATCTTTCTGTATGCCTTTCTGATATCATCTCCTGATGAACCCCTACTTACACCTAATACGTCATAATAATCTTTCTCGGCCATCTTATAAACTCACGATGCTCACTAATCTTTTTTTACTTCTTTAAATTCAGCATCAACTACATTATCTTCCTTCTCCTTCTCAGAAGCTTCGTTATTTGTCCCCTCGCTAGTTTCATTCTGCGGTTGCACATTTTGGTTTGCCCCACTTGAAAAAGCCATTTCACTTAACTTTTGAGAGGCCTGAGTAAGTTCCTCAGTTCTTTTATCAATATTATTTTTGTCTTCAGATTTTATAGCACTCTGAAGCTCGTTAATTGCAATTTCAATTTTTTCTTTTTCAGAACTCTCCAACTTATCACCATGCTCTTCCAAAGTCTTCTTGACGGAATGGGCCATAGCCTCTCCTGCATTAATCGCAGAGACTAACTCAACTCTCGCTTTATCCTCTTCGGCATTAGCTTCTGCATCAGCAACCATTTTTTGGATTTCATTCTCTGAGAGACCGGAGTTGGCCTTTATTGTAACCTTGTTTTCTTTTCCAGTGGCCTTGTCTTTCGCAGACACATGTAATATACCGTTCGCATCTATATCAAAGGTCACTTCAATTTGAGGAGTTCCCCTTACAGCAGCAGGAATTCCCTCGAGATTAAATTCACCAAGAAGCTTGTTTGAATTAGCTATGTCTCTTTCCCCTTGGAACACTTTTACAGTGACGGCAGGCTGATTGTCTTCGGCTGTTGAAAATACTTGGGAATACTTTGTAGGAACGGTTGTATTTTTCTGTATCATCTTCGTCATTACACCCCCTAGCGTTTCTATCCCCAATGAGAGCGGCGTAACGTCAAGAAGTAAAACATCCGACCTATCTCCCGATAAAACAGCTCCTTGTATAGCAGCGCCAGAAGATACCGCCTCGTCGGGATTTACATCTCTCCTTGGTTCCTTTCCAAAAAACTCTTTTACTGCTTCTTGGACCTTAGGCATTCTTGTCATACCGCCAACAAGTATCACATCATCGATGTCAGAGGTACCTAAATTAGCATCGCGTAATGCAACCTCACAGGGATCAATACTTCTAGATATCAAATCACCTACCAAAGATTCAAGTTTTGCTCTCGTCAATTTCGAAGCAAGATGAACCGGCGCTCCATTGGCCATAGCAATATAAGGCTCATTCATTTCTGATTGCTGGCTAGAAGATAACTCTATCTTGGCTCTCTCCGCGGCCGCCTTTATTCTCTGCAAAGCAATAGGGTCCTTGGAGAGATCCACACCGTTCTGCTTGCTAAATTCGTCTATAATATGGTCGATTATTCTTTGATCGAAGTCCTCTCCCCCAAGGAAAGTATCGCCATTAGTTGATAAGACTTCAAATTGCTTTTCTCCATCAACATCGGCAATTTCAATTATTGATATATCAAAAGTACCTCCCCCAAGATCATACACTGCAATTTTTCTATCCTTCTTGTCAGATTTATCTAATCCAAAAGCTAGTGCTGCCGCCGTCGGTTCATTTATTATTCGCTTAACATCCAAACCTGCGATTTTTCCAGCATCTTTCGTAGCTTGTCTTTGAGCATCATTAAAATATGCTGGAACAGTAATTACGGCCTCGCTAACGTCTTGACCAAGGTAATCCTCCGCGGTCTTTTTCATCTTCCTTAAAACTTCCGCCGAAACTTGAGGAGGGGCTAATTTTTCATCTCTTACGCTTAACCAAGCATCACCATTTTCAGCTTTAACGATTGAAAAGGGCATCATATCAATATCTTTTTGAACTTCAGAATCCTCAAACCTCCTGCCGATAAGCCTCTTTACTGCATATAAGGTACTTTTTGGGTTAGTAACAGCCTGCCTTTTTGCGGGTGCTCCAACTAAAATCTCTCCATCCTCCATATATCCAATTATCGATGGAGTAGTTCTAGTACCTTCGCTGTTTTCAATCACTTTAGCTTGGTTGCCCTCTAACACAGAAACACAGCTGTTAGTAGTTCCAAGATCTATACCAATCACTTTTCCCATTTTTTAAATCCCCTTTTGTCACCCAATAAACATCCTCTTCGGATATTTAAGTTGGGTATCATTTTTAAAATTCAAGTTTTAGTCAGCAACTATAACCAATGCAGGGCGAATTATTCTTCCAGATATTGAATAACCCGTTTGAAGTACCCTGACAATCCCCCCAGACATAACGGGATGTTCCAAATCACCACTTGGCTGCGTCGAAACAGCTTGATGATGATTAGGGTCAAACTTTTCTCCGACACCAGGAGAAATTTTTTCCAATTTTCCTCTTGAAAAAGCTTGATTTAACTGTTTTAACGTAAGCTCTACGCCTGACTTAAAGTCCTCGATGGATTGATCATTTAAAGACAAGGCGGCTTCCAAACTATCGGCCACTGGTAGCAGACTCTCGGCAAAGCTTTCAATTGCATACTTACTAGCATTGGAGACCTCTATTTGTAGGCGCTTCCTCAAATTTTCCAAATCTGCTTGCAGCCTAAGACTTTTCTCTTTTTCAAGAGAAAGAGTTTCAAGTGCATCTTCAAAAGAACAGCCGTCCCCATCAGATGTCTCGTCGTCAATAAGATCTTTTAAACCATCGTCTTCCCCGTCAAAACAAGTATCCGACTTTATACCAAACTCAGCTGTATCGACGGTATTTCCTATCGATTTACCATCAACTGAGTCTAAACTTTCGGTAACTTCCTTGTAGGGATCCTTCTTTTCCTTACTCATACCACTAATAGATTGGGGGACAATTAGAAATTTCAACCATGATTTTAAATTTTTGCCCCTAGTTGTAGAGCTCTCTCTCTTTGTTTTTTCGCACAAGCTTCTTGTTCCACATTTGACGATTCAGTTCCCCACACGCCAAGTTCAGAGACGATAATATTTTTTAACATTCGTATACCTAAATCTCCGTCATTTAAACATGGAATATACCCAAAGTTTTTACCTCCAGCATTGATAAAATCTTCCTTTGCCTCCATAGCAATTTCCTCCAATGTTTCCAAACAATCAGAGGTAAACCCCGGACAAACTATGTCTAAAGTAGTAATACCCTTTTCAGCCAGCATCTTGATTGTCTCAGTAGTATATGGTTTCAGCCACTCTGCAGCGCCAAACCTAGACTGAAATGAAATAGCCCAATTTGAATTATTCAACTGCAATTCCTCAGCTATCAATCTTGCCGACTTTTGGCATTGGCAGTGATATGGATCACCCTCCATTAAACTCCTCACAGGAACACCGTGAAAACTAAATAAAAGAAAATTTGACTTTTTATTGTGTTGCCAATAACGACGAATGCTTTCCGCTACGCTGGAAATATAAAACTTGCTGTCATGAAAAGACTTTACTAAGCGTATTGCAGGGGGGTTTCTCATTTTAATTAATTGCTCAAAAACCTTGTCGAACACAGTAGCCGTGGTACTCGCCGAGAACTGAGGATAAAGTGGGAGGATCAACAATTTACTCACCCCTTCTTTTTTTAACATCGATATTTGATCCTTTATCGATGGGTCTCCGTATCTCATTGCAAGCGAAACAACAACATTAAGCCCATTTTCAGAAAGACTTTCACTGACTTTAATCCTTTGATTCTCTGAATTTACCTTTAAGGGCGAGCCATTTTTAGTCCAAATACTTGCATATTTTTCCGCTGATCTTTTTGGTCGCACATTCAAAATTACGAGGTTTAAAATAGGCCACCAAAGCAATCTCGGTATTTCTACAACTCTTGGGTCAGACAAAAACTCTCTTAAATATTTTTTTAGGGCTGCGGACGTTGGAGCCTCTGGGGTACCAAGATTTACGAGAAGTACTCCTACTTTTTCGGTAGTTCCATGCTGATATGGAGGCTCAGGCACCAAAGAGGTTGAAGATAATGAAATCACTCAACTACTCTCATATAGCATCAGCTTGAGATAAAGCCATCGACACCGCTTTAGCAGTAATGTCAACTATTGGTACTACTCTGTCATAAGCCATTCTTGTGGGACCAATAACTCCTAGAGTTCCAACCACAAAACCTTCCACAACGACAGATGAAGCAACAACGGATAAACTAGATTCAGGCATCAAGGCTGACTCTCCACCAATGAAAATACGAACTCCCTTTGCCTTCGAAATAGATTCTAAAAGCTTAACTATCCCAGTTTTTTGCTCTAATAAATGATAGACATTTTTCAAGCGTGCAGAATTTTTCGAGAGCTCTGACACATCCAAAAGCTGATTTCGGCCAGAAATTACAACCTTGCCCTCGGCATCCCTCAAAACTGCCCCGCCTTCCTCAATGGCTTTAATAATAAGTATCGATAAGTCTCTCTGCAGTATCTTCAATTCGGAGTTTAATCTTTCCCGAACTTGGGAAAAAGACAAACCTGAGAAACTTGTAGTGAGATAATTACTCGCTTCAACTAGCTGCGACTCACTAAAGCGTCTTTCAATAGTAAAGATTCTGTTTAGCACCTCTCCTTCAGGAGTAACTAAAATAAGCAAAATTCTTTTTTCATTAAGCTTAACAAACTCTAAATGCTTAAAAGTCTGTGATTTCCTAGTCGTGGTTACTACACCCGCAAATTTTGATAACTTAGAAAGCAGATCAGCTGCATGGGTCATGACTTCCTCAGGAACATCGTCCCTGAACGTGTCCCTAATGATAGCTGCTTCTTTCTTCTCTATCTCGCTGAGTGTGAGTAGACTATCAACAAATAAGCGAAAACCTTTTATCGTCGGGACTCGGCCAGCAGAGATGTGAGGGCTTTCTACTAATCCCATTTCTTCTAAATCAGCCATCACATTCCTTATGGTAGCAGCGGAAATATCTAAATCACTAAACTTAGCTAATGACCTAGAACCGACCGGATGACCCTCAACGATATATCTTTCGATTAAAGTTTTAAGTAGCTTTCTGTATCTATTGTCCATTTAGATATAACATTGCGATAATTAGTAATACAAAAACATCAGTTTAAACCTTTAAGATGATATCAAAATACAAAAACATAGGAATCTTTGGCAAACCAAATGACAGTACCTTAGGATCTATTATAAAAGATATTGTCAAAACTATTTCAGACACTTTGAATGGAGCCAATATCTTTTTGGATGAGGAATTAGCCAACACTTTAAAGCATCCTGTGGTGTGTGAAGAGAAAAATCTTCAATTTGATGTTGTGACACTGAATATGATGAAAAATTCAATTGATTTGGCGATTGTTATCGGCGGGGATGGTACCCTCCTGGGCGTAGCGCGGCAATTGGCCATAAATGGAGTACATATACTTGGTATTAACCACGGTCGGCTAGGATTTACCGCTGATTTAGATGTTAGAGACATTCATAAACAGCTCGCACACTTATTGGTTGGAAGAGGAATTGTTGAGTCGAGAGACATGTTGGATGTTAATATCCTGAGGACAAAAAAAAGAGGTCATACAGAAGTAATATTTAAATCAGTTGCACTAAATGACGCAGTAGTTAATCGAGGAGTAATCAGCAATATTATCGAATTAGATGTTTTAGTCGGAAACACATACGTCCAAACAATTCGAGGTGACGGTCTTATAGTATGTACTCCAACTGGATCCACTGCATATGCCTTATCAGCCAATGGGCCGATAATTCACCCGATGCTTTCAAGTCTAGCTTTGATTCCCCTTGCACCCCAGGCACTTTCAAGCAGACCCATAAACCTTCCGGCGGACTTAGAAATCAAAATAATCATTAAAGACGGCAGGGGCACTGTTCTACATTGTGATATGCAAACAATAGCAGAGTTAAAAGATGAGGATATTATTTCCGTTAAAAAATCGGAGCATACAGTAAAATTACTACACCCTAAATCTTATGACTATTTTTCAGTTCTGCGAAAAAAATTAAACTGGAGCGCTAACCCGTCCTCACGAAAAAAACAAAGCAACACTAATGGTGGAGCACTAGGATAAATGATCGAAAGCTTATTTATTAAAAATTTTGTATTGGTTAAAGAGTTGTCACTCGAATTAGACACCAACCTTTCTATTTTTACCGGTGAGACCGGGGCTGGAAAGTCCATAATTATGGATGCTTTGGCTCTATTGTTAGGGAAAAGAGCCACAACAATTAAAATTAGAGAGGGTTGCGAAACAGCGGAAATATCAGCTTTTTTTCACATTGTTAAACGCGATGCCCAAGAGGAGTTAAAAAATTGGTTAGTTGATAATGGATTTCCCGCGGCTTCAGATGAAATCTTAATTAAGCGAATATTAGGTAAAAATGGAAAATCTAAAACGTGGATTAATGGCGCACCGTGCCTTCTAAGCCAAACTAAGGAACTTGGGGAAATATTAGTAGAGATACATAGCCAAAATGCTCATCAGAGACTGCTCTCAAAAGATTATCAAAGAAAAATTCTTGACGACTTCGCAAAACTGAATGAGACCATTTCTTTAGCAAAAAAAAGTTGGGATGATTGGCAAAAAAGTCTCGAAGGTCTTCAAATGTTAAAACAAAATTCCCTTCATCTAAATCAAAAAAGAGAAATGTTGACCTGGAAAATTAATGAAATAAAAGAACTGAATCTTAAGCTAAACGAGTGGGAAAATATTTCGACTCAACATGCTAAGTTGTCAAAAATGGGTCAGATACTGGAGTGTACGAGCAATAGCCTGTTGACTATTCAAAGCTCGGATAGATCTATTATTTCATTATTGGAAAAACTTTCCACTCAACTATCTTGTCACAAAAATGACGATAAAGCTCTGGAAGATGCTTGTTTACTCATTGATCAGTCGATCATCGAACTGAAAGAGGCAGTCTCTAATCTTAGTAAATTCGAAGCTAAAAGCGATATCGAACCAGCAAATATTACTCAAGTTGAAAGTCGACTAAGTGAGATTTTAAATACTGCTCAAAAGTTAAAAATAAAGCCTGAAGATATTGATGAAGTATTGGCAGACTCAGAGAAAGAATTATTAAACCTAGAAACAAAGCTGGAGATTGACAACTTAGAAAAAGAAACAACTGAAAAAGAAAAAAAATTTTTCTCGCTGGCAGAAATTATCAGCGCCGAAAGAAAAAAAGCTAGTCACTTTTTTAGTGAGAAGGTCTGCTCCTGGCTCGGCAAACTTTCCATGGGACAGTGCATATTTGAAATCGAGGTAAGTCAGAATAAAAACCCTGGTCCATTTGGAATTGACGACGTGCAATTTAAAATTTCTCAAATTAAAAACTCGAAAACCCTTCCCTTGAGTCAAACGGCTTCTGGGGGTGAACTTTCGAGGATAACCTTAGCAATCACAATGGTTATGTCTAATAGTTCAAAGACACCTACAGTTATTTTTGACGAAGTGGATTCTGGAATTGGTGGAAATACGGCAAACATTGTTGGTGAATTACTTTCAACTTTGGGTAGTGATCAACAAATTCTTTGTATAACACACCTTCCACAAATCGCCGCAAAGGGGAAGAGGCAGTTTTTGGTAGAAAAAAGTTTCATGGATAACACTTTGCCAACTACAAGAATTAAGAAGTTAGAGCTTTCCGAGAGAATAACCGAAATTGCAAGAATGTTGGGTGGAGAAGAAGCAGAAAAAACTTCACTCGATCATGCCAGATCTCTATTGCAAATAAAATAGTAAGTAATTTAATTACCTATCGCATCTTTCATCTCATAAAATCCCTTCTTTTGCTTGCTCACAAACTGCGCAGCAGCAAGAGCTCCCGTAGCATAACTAGCCCGAGAAGAAGAAGTATGAGTTATCTCTAATGTTTCACCGTTGGCTATAAACAAAAGTGCATGCTTTCCAACAATATCTCCACCTCTGATTGATGAAAAACCAATTTCGTTATTTTTTCTACTCGATTGCCTATTGGCACGTGAAAAACAAAAACTTGTTTTTACTGGGTCTGGGAAACCCATATTTTCAGCAACTATCTTGCCAAGATGCAAAGCAGTGCCAGACGGCGCATCAATCTTATGCTTGTGATGCGCCTCTAAAATTTCTACATCATAGCCATTCCCAAGAATTTTGCATGTCTCCGTAACCAAGCTAAACAATTTATTGACGCCAAGACTCATATTTGCAGAGAGAAGAATTGGAATTTTTTCCGAATAGTGACGCATTATATTCAACTGATTATCCTTAAATCCTGTTGTCCCAATGACAACCCCAATTTTGTTATTGGCACAATGCTTGAGCATCCTCATGGTTGACTCTGGCGTACTAAAATCAATAACAACATTTGGCTTGTTATTTACTAATTCTTTTAAGTCAGAATTTACTTTTATTCCAGAGGTTTCTCCCAAAAAAGCCATAGCATCTTGGTTTACAAATCTTTCAGCATACTGTTCGACGGCTGAGACAAGTTTGAATCTCTTATCAAAAAAAATTTGTTTTATTACCTCACGACCCATTTTCCCACCGGATCCTAAAACAGAAATATTACAAATCTTCATAAAAAATATCCACAACCTACTTGTAAACTCAGAATGTTATCGTAAGGTTCTAGAAGGCAGTAAATATTGCCCGACATCCTCATCTATTGGATCACCGTCCCAATTTGACAACGAATCATTAACAAATTCAACGGTAAACACTCTCGATTCTTTTTCACCATTTCCCCTAAAAACATAAAAAACATAGTCCCACCGGTTTTCCCTAAACGGATCGTTTATAAGAGGAGTTCCTAATACCTCGACAACTCGATTTTTCGAATGACCTTTCTCCAGCTTTTTTACCATATCTCGAGTAATATAATTTCCTTGCACAATATCAATTCTGTAAGGTTTTATGGCTCTCGGAAGTTTTTCAGTGAAATTTTCCCAAATATTTGACTGAGTAGTCTCTTGAAATTTAGAGAGCAGATTACCACTACACCCAGTGATAAAAACTACGCAAAAATATAATACAAATCTCAACATCTGAAAACCATTATTGTTAAACTAATAAGTAAATACTAATTATAGTACTTTAAATGTGATATATGATTAACAAAACTAGAAGTTTATCACTATTAAAAAAAGCTGGGCTGAAAGTAACAAGCCCTCGCCTTTCTGTCCTTAATGTTCTTGCTAGTTCAAAAAAAGGACACCTGAGTGCAGAAGACATTTACAAGGAGCTCTTAGAATCCGCAAGCGACATTGGTCTTGCTACAATATACAGAGTTTTGAGTCACTTTCAGAAAGTTAAGCTGGTAAGCAGTTTAAACTTCTCATCTGGTCGAACAGTATATGAAATGGAAAAAGGAGAGCACCATGATCATTTGGTTTGCCTCCAGTGCGGAATTGTTGAAGAGTTCATGGACTCTGAGATTGAACAGAGACAACTCAATGTGGCAAAAAAATATCAGTTTACACTCACTGACCATTCTTTGACTCTTTATGGGATCTGCAAAAAATGCGCTAAAGAACACACCAGAATAAATTCAAAAATTAGTAACTCCTGATCATATAAAAATGCAACCTATTTTAGAAAAGTTAAAATCAAAAATTATTGAGCTTATTTTAAAAAACAAGGAACTGCTTTCAGCTAATCATTATTTAAGGAAAGAACTCAGAACTAGCCAAATACAGCGTGAAATACTTGAAGGTAAAATAAAAAAAACAAGCGATGAGTTATCTGATTTATTGTCGACTCATTTTACAAATAATGAAATGCATGTCGAGTCTATTCATCGACCAGAAGATCATGAAAACAGTTGAAATTAGTATTTTAGGTCGTTCTTATCAAATATCCTGCTTGAAGGACGAAGAGGATGTTTTAAAAGCTTGTGTTGCTTTAGTAGACTCTAGAATGCAAAGCCTTAAGCTGAAAGGCAAATTACAAAGTACAGAAAAAATTGCGATCATGGTGGCTTTAACATTAGCAAGAGACTTCCTAAATGCTGGAGGTATAACTAAGGAGGAAAATATTAAACAAATTAATGCTATTACTACTATGGTTGAGCATGCATTGGATAATACAAACGAACCTCAAAATAACTTATTTTAATTTTCTCGAAAAAAAGAATATCAGCAATCCTAAGACTATCATCGGTATTGATAGTAACTGACCAAGACTCAGGTTAAAAATTAAACTTCCTAAAAAAATATCTGGCTGCCTGTAATACTCAGCTACAAAACGAAAAAATCCGTAGCCTAATAGAAAAAAGGCTGATACTAATCCTGGTTTTCTTTTTCTTTGAGCTACAGCAAAGAGTATTACGAATAAAATTATCCCCTCACCTAATGCCTGATAAATTTGTGACGGGTGCCGAGGATCGATTGTGCCGGACTGGGGGAAAATCATTGCCCAGGGAACAATATTTGGATCAGCCACTCTGCCATACAGCTCACCATTTATAAAATTCCCTATACGCCCAAAAAAAATTCCAAGAGGTGCAAGAGGAGCTACAAAATCTGTGAGAAAAAAAAATCGAAAAGTAATACTTTTGTGCCTATGTGTTTCACGGCTACCAATACCTTGGTTCCTAAAAGCATATATTGCTAAAGAAGCTAGAACTCCCAGTAATCCTCCATGAAAGGACATTCCTCCCTTCCAAAAAGCCAAGATTTCTAGAGGATTCAAATAGTAATAAGTGGGTTGATAAAATAAAACATAACCTAAACGCCCCCCCAAAATAACCCCAAGAAACCCATAAAAAATTAAATCATCCAAAGAAAAGTTTGGAACCTCACCAGACTTAATCAAATTCCTTAAATGCCAGTTTCCTAATATAAAAAAAGATAAAAAAGCGAATAGGTACATTAAACCATACCATCTAACGGGAAATGGGCCTAAATGAAACGCAACGATGTCAAACTGTGGGTGCACTAATATTTCTGGCATAAAGGTAAAACAGGCAAAGGAATATAATAAAATAACATTAACTAAATGCTAAAAATAAAAATTAATATGAAAAAACTTAGATCCAGAACCGTGACTCATGGAGAGTCTAAGTCTCCAAACCGTGCAATGTATTATGCGATGGGATACAAAAAGGAAGATTTTGAAAAACCAATGGTTGGATTAGCTAACGGATTTTCTACAATTACTCCCTGCAACAGTGGTTTACAAGTATTGGCTGACTCCGCTGAAAAAGGAATTATTTCCTCTGGAGGAAACTGTCAGATTTTCGGCACACCAACGGTTTCTGATGGTATCAGCATGGGAACCGAGGGAATGAAATACTCATTAATTTCCCGCGAAGTGATAGCAGACTGCATAGAAACGTGCGTAAATGCTCAATGGATGGATGGTGTTCTAGTAATCGGAGGGTGCGATAAAAATATGCCGGGAGGAATGATGGCAATCGCAAGAACTAACGTTCCTTCAATCTATGTTTATGGAGGAACTATTAAACCAGGGAAATATAAAAATGAAGATTTAACCATAGTGTCTAGTTTTGAGGCAGTTGGAAAATTTACCTCCGGGAAAATTGATAAGGATGAATTACATGAAATTGAAAAAAGGTCATGCCCAGGATCTGGTTCTTGTGGGGGAATGTTTACAGCTAATACAATGAGTTCAGCATTTGAGGCAATGGGTATGAGCCTTCCCTACTCCTCAACTATGGCAAATGAGGACCGAGAAAAAGAAATTAGTGCATTCAACTCAGCCGTTGCTTTACTAAAAGCTATCGATATGCAAATCTTACCTAGGGATATAATTACAAAAAAATCAATTGAAAATGCGGTTGCAGTTACTATGGCTACTGGAGGTTCAACTAATGCTGTGCTTCATTTTTTAGCAATCTCTCATTCTGCTGGAGTTGATTGGTCAATTGATGATTTCGAGCGAGTTAGGAAAAAAGTTCCTGTACTGTGCGATCTAAAACCATCTGGTAGGTACGTAACTACTGATCTACATAAAGCCGGCGGCATACCGGCAGTAATGAAGGAATTGTTAAACCAGGGTATACTCCATGGAGATTGTATAACAATAACAGGGCAAACAGTTAGTGAAAATCTCGCGGAAATTTCTGCCGTGGATGCTTCAAATGAAGTAATAAGAGAATTTTCAAACCCACTCTACAAATCGGGACATTTAGCAATTCTAAAGGGAAATATTGCTCCAGAGGGCTGTGTTGCAAAGATCTCTGGAGTTAAAAATCCTGTAATTACTGGACCAGCAAAAGTTTTCGACTCTGAAGAAAATGCAATGGAAGCAATATTAGGTCAGCAAATAACCTCCGGAGATATAGTGGTAATTCGATACGAGGGACCAAAGGGAGGTCCTGGAATGAGAGAGATGTTAGCCCCCACCTCAGCACTTGTCGGGCAAGGCCTTGGCGATAGCGTTGGTTTTATTACCGACGGCAGATTTTCGGGTGGTACATGGGGCATGGTTGTAGGGCACGTTGCTCCTGAAGCCTTTTTAGGTGGAGTAATAGCGCTAATAAAAAATGGGGACAGCGTTACTATTGATGCAATTAATCTAACCATTAACTTAAATGTATCTGATATTGAAATTTTAAAAAGAAAAAATCTTTGGAAAAGACCGGAACCGAAGTACAAGTCTGGAGTACTTGCAAAATATGCAAGCCTATCAACATCTGCATGCCTCGGAGCGTACACAACGCCACAAGGCTACTAGAAGCTACAATGATAACTTCAATAGACATGGAAAACATCTGAATTCATGGAACTCCTGACTCAACAAATACTGAATGGACTAGTTCTAGGTAGCGTTTATTCTCTTGTGGCAATTGGATACACAATGGTTTATGGAATTCTTCAACTAATTAATTTTGCTCATGGCGAAGTTTTAATGATGGGTGCGATGGTTGCCTTGACTTTGGTTACAATCTTACAGATTTACTTCCCAACCCTTAACCCCATCTTTATACTTCTGTTAGCCACAGCCTTTGCGGCAATCATTTGTGCAATGTTAGCAGCAAGTATCGAAAAGATTGCCTACCGCCCACTTAGAAAAGCGCCTAGACTATCTCCGTTGATAACCGCCATTGGTATATCAATAATTCTTCAAACCCTAGCTATGATTATTTGGGGTCCGAACCCTAGAGTTTTTCCGGATTTGTTGCCCACCAACTCAATTACTTTTTATGGTGCAGTGGTCGTACCAAAACAAATTTTAATTATTTCCGTGTCTTTAGTATCGATGACCATTCTACTTATTGTCGTTAACAAAACAAAATTGGGAAGGGCGATGAGGGCAGTCTCGGAAAATCCCAATGCAGCCGCATTAATGGGGATTTCCATAA
The DNA here is from genome assembly GCA_002170395.1 of Betaproteobacteria bacterium TMED82. Taxonomy (GTDB): domain Bacteria; phylum Pseudomonadota; class Gammaproteobacteria; order Burkholderiales; family Burkholderiaceae_A; genus UBA7377. Next base: position 319,645 of record NHEJ01000007.1, on the reverse strand, counting down.
ATAAAATCATTTCAATAACTTTTATTATAGGTGCAATTTTAGCTGCAATAGCCGGAGTTTTAGTGTCACTAAATTATAATTTCGTGCACTTCACGATGGGTTTTATATTAGGCTTGAAAGCTTTCACAGCCGCAGTACTCGGTGGTATAGGAAATCTAGCAGGTGCCGTGCTTGGAGGATTGCTTTTGGGGATTATTGAAAGCTTGGGTGCGGGGTACATTGGAGATATAACAAATGGATTTTTAGGAAGCCATTATCAGGATATATTTTCTTTTGGAATTTTAATTCTTGTATTATTATTCAGACCGAGTGGTATTTTAGGTGAAAAAGTTGCCGACAGAGTATAAAAATTTTCTTCCAAAGCTAACTATCAGTATCAATGCAAAAAATAGTTTGCTTTTCCTTCTGATTATCTCTCTGATTCTCCTTTGTTTACCCTTTTTGGTTGGCTTGGCAGGTAATGCCTGGGTAAGAATCCTAACGTTTTCAATGCTCTACATAATGCTCGCCCTAGGTTTAAATATTGTCATTGGTTACGCAGGGTTATTAGACTTAGGTTATGTTGCTTTTTATGCTGTGGGTGCGTATTTATTTGCGTTGTTAACCTCTCCTCATCTTATTGAAAATTTTCAGTGGATAGAACAAACTTTTCCATTAGGTTTTGGTTTGTCGAGCTGGTCTATAATTCTTCTATCAGCAATTCTGGCTGGGTTTACCGGTATACTTTTGGGATTCCCAGTTCTTAGGTTAAGGGGTGATTATTTAGCGATAGTGACACTGGGCTTTGGTGAAATCATAAGGATCTTTCTTAATAATCTTAATGCCCCAGTAAATCTTACTAATGGACCACAGGGGATAAGTAATATAGCACCAATTACAATTCTAAATTTAGACTTTTCAAGAAATTTAGAATTAGGAGGACTTATTTTTTCATCAATACATCTCCATTATTATTTATTTTTAGGCTTAACAATCTTGATAGTCCTAGCGAGTATTCGATTAGAAAATTCTCGACTTGGTAGAGCGTGGCTAGCAGTAAAAGAGGACGAGGTTGCTGCCAAGGCTATGGGAATTAATACGAGAAATATTAAACTTTTAGCTTTTGGTTTGGGAGCTTCTTTCGGCGGAATATCTGGTTCTATGTTCGCTTCTTTCCAAGGCTTCGTATCTCCAGAAAGTTTCGTTTTGATGGAAAGTATTATTATTGTTTCAATGGTAGTGTTGGGAGGTATGGGAAACGTTATGGGTGTGATTGTCGGAGCAATTCTCCTGTATGCCATTCCGGAAATACTACGCTTAATTGCTAGACCATTACAAGAAATCCTGTTCTCTGCGGAAATCATTCCCTCTGAGGCTCTACGAATGTTGGTTTACGGTATGTCAATGGTTTTAATTATGTTGTTAAAACCTAAAGGGTTAATTTCAAGAAAAATTTTATGAGCTTAAAAGAGAGCCCCATACTTGTTGTAGACAAAGCTAGAAAATGTTTCGGAGGATTAGTTGCGGTAAATGATACTTCTATAAAAGTAAATCGCGGTGAGATAACTGGTCTTATTGGTCCCAACGGGGCGGGTAAGACAACTATGTTTAATCTCATCACTGGTCTAATCAAACCATCAGGAGGTACATTTTTTCTTAATAACCAGAATTACTCGCCAGAAAATATTGAACAAGTTGTTTGTTACGGTATTGCTCGCACATTCCAAAACATAAGACTTTTCAATGAAATGTCCGTCATTCAAAATGTTATGGTGGGTAGACATCACAAAACTGATAACTTTAGCTCAGGTATTATTGCGAGCCTTTTAAAGTTACCGAGCTTTTTGAAGAGCGAGGAAAAGTTGATTCAAGACTGTATGAGTTTACTTAAAAAAGTTAATTTGGAGCATAAAGCTCAACAAGTCGCTTCTACTTTACCTTATGGCGAGCAAAGAAAACTTGAAATAGCTCGTGCTCTAGCAACTGAACCGTGTGTATTAGCTTTAGACGAACCAGCAGCTGGTATGAATCCAACCGAGAGAAATAGCTTGACATCACTTCTAAACTCATTAAAAAAAAGTGGGGTTTCCATCCTGATAATAGAACATGACGTAAAACTCGTAATGGAGATTTGCGACAAAATATATGTTATGGACCAAGGAAATTTAATTGCCGAGGGACATCCACGAGAAGTAAGAACTAACCCAAAAGTTCTTGATGCATATTTAGGCTCTAACTTTAAATAGCATTATGGTTAAAAAAGATACCTCAAACATACTTACTGTCGAGAACCTCTCAGTAAATTACTCCGGAATAAAGGCGGTCCGAGGTGTGACTTTCTCAGTAAAAAAAAATCAAAAAATCGCTATTATTGGTGCGAATGGAGCAGGCAAAACTACTTTGATGAAAGCATTGGTTGGACTTAAAGAAATAAGCGGGGGAGCAATTTACTTTAATGGTCAAAGTATTGCTATGACCCCAGCTTTTAAAAGAGTGGAACAAGGAATAACATTAGTACCAGAGGGAAGAGGCATTTTTAGTAGATTAACTGTAGAAGAAAATTTATTGCTTGGTGCTTATCTAAGACCTAACTCGGAATTAAAGGAAGTCTATGAGAGTCTTGAAAACCAATTCTATTTATTTCCAAGACTTAAAGAACGCAGAAATCAACTTGCAGGAACATTGTCTGGAGGTGAGCAGCAAATGCTTGCAATTGCTAGGGCACTTATGGGGAAGCCAAAGCTTTTACTGTTAGATGAACCATCTATGGGTTTAGCTCCGATACTAGTTGAACAAATTTTTAAAGTTCTTGAGGATATTACTTCTCAAGATATCAGTTTACTTCTTGTAGAGCAAAATGCTTCATTAGCCCTAACAATTACTGAAGAGGCTATAGTGCTAGATTTGGGTAAAGTAGTTATGCAAGGACACTCTAAGCAACTTTTGTCGGATAAAAAAGTTCAAGAAGCGTATTTAGGAATTTGAAAAACTGATTAGGGAGAAGATATTTTGCCTGAATTTAAACACCAAAAACTCAGAATCATGATTATTGGTTACGGAGATATTGCTGGAAGAATTATAAAGAAAAGACTTAATAAACTATGTAGTAGAAATATAAAGTTTTTGACTGTTTCTCGTTCGGAGCTACCTATAAATATAGTTGGCGATGAAGGTGAAAATAAAAACTTTAATAATCATTCTCACTTAAAAGTTGATTTAGACAATGTCACCGAAGTAAAAAGAATCTTACCCATTTGTAGTTGGTTCATTATCTTAGTTCCAACAAAAAAAAATGACCGCTACGGAATGGAACATGCTTTAGACGACAGAGCAAATCTTCTTAGTACTTACATTAAATATGGGAGAAATAAAAGGATAAGGGGAGTTTACGTAAGTACAACAGGAGTATACGGACACGCCCAAGGACAATTGATTGATGAAACATACAAGTGCACTCCTCTCAATAAAAGGTCCGAGAGAAGACTATCCGCAGAGATGAGTTTTCGGAAGAAGTTAAATTTTCATATACTTCGTGTTCCCGGAATTTATGCTTCTGATAGGTTGCCAGTGAATCGACTGCTTGCAAAAAAACCGGTTCTTAATGAGCAAGACGATATTTACACCAATCATATTAATGCTGAGGATTTGGCTAAGGTGGTTTACACGGCGCTTTTTAGGGGCTTGCCCTCCAGAATTACAAATACAATAGATGATTCAGTTTTAAAAATGTCTGAATATATGAGGTTGATTGCCGACAAATTTGGCATTGATCAACCACCCCGCATAAGTATAGATGAACTAGAAAGAAAAATAATTGATGGGGAGATATCTGAAATGGCGGGAAGCTTTTTTAGAGAATCTAGACAGATCAAAAATGACCGTTTAAAAAAGGAGTTAGGAGTAAAGTTGGACTACCCGACCGTAGAAGAGACCTTAAAAAGTATGGATTGAATATTTATTTCTACTCTCCAACAAAAGCTCTCTCAATAACATAGTCACCCTGACGACCCCGACTTTCTGAGATAGAAAACCCACCCTCATTGAGTATTTGCGAAGTTTCCTCTAACATCGCAGGACTACCGCATATCATAGCCTTATCTTCAGCAGCATTTAAACTTGGTAGATTTAGATCCTGAAAAAGGGCACCACTCCTTATCGCATTAGTAAGTCTACCGGTATGTTTGTATGCTTCCCTGGTAACGGTCGGGTAATATACTAATTGGCTCTTTACCATATCTCCCAAAAATTCGTTGTTAGGCAATTCATTTGTCAAGTAACCACTGTAAGCTAATTCAGAAGCTAGCCTTACTCCATGAATCAATATTATTTTTTCAAATTTCTCATAGGTTTCTGGATCCCTAATTATACTCATAAAGGGAGCTAATCCAGTACCAGTTGACAACAAATATAGCCTTTTCCCAGGCTTCAAATCATCAATTACTAGAGTGCCAACAGATTTTTCCCCCACAAGAATTTTGTCCCCTGGCTTGATGAGTTTCAGCCGTGAAGTCAAAGCTCCATCTGGAATCTTGATAGATAGAAATTCCAAATGATCCTCATAATTCGGACTTACGACACTGTAAGCTCTTAGGAGCGGCTTTCCATCAACCTCAAGCCCGATCATTAAGAAATGACCATTTTGAAACCTAAGAGACTTATTCCTTGTAGTTTTAAAGGAAAACAGAGTTTCTGTCCAATGCTTAACTTCCGAGACTTCCTCTAATGTACAGGTAGCCATAGATATTCAATCTTCCATTAAAGCATGGTACTCTAGATCGGCCTTTGAAATTATCTCAAGTGCTTTCTCATGAGTAGAGTCGAGTAAAACCGGTGGCCCAACGCCAGCATCAGCAGCTTCTTTCCATCGACCCGCACAGATACACCATTTGTCACCAGCAACCAAACCGGGAAAATTAAATTCGGGTCTAGGTGTAACCAAATCGTTGCCTTTTGAGGTTGAGAAAGTAAGAAACTCTTTGGTTACTCTGACACATACAGTATGATTGCCAAAGTCGTCATCGCTTGTGTTGCAACACCCGTCTCTGAAAAACCCCGTGAGGGGGTTCAAGCTACAGGGTACTAATTCTTTTCCCAAAACATTCTTCGCTGCCAAAAAGTTCTTCCAAAAATATCAACCTAAATCATTAACAAGTGACAATTTTATATCCACCGATAAGGGGTCTAAAGAGACCTTGTATGAGGAATGGTCAACTCCCACTGCTAAACTTACTCCATATTTTAAAGCCTTTACCATGTCTTCATCAAGTTCAAATCTAAGAAAATGAACTGCAGAGGTCTTCTCCTCGTTTTCACGGTTTAAATCTTCGTCAGCAATCGCAAACACTTTCTCTCGGCCCTCAACTCTCACCCAAACATTATCCTCGATACCTTTAAGTTCACGAAGCTTCTGCTTTCTCTCTACCTCATTAGGGTACTCAATCATCATCGTAGCCTTGAAATTGCTACCGTCAGGTATTAACGGGTTGTAGGCGTCTAATTCCTCTTCAATTCCTGACTGATCAAAAGTTTTTTCAATTCTTAGCATTTCTTGAACCTGGTATCTAATCGTCTTTTCATCCTCGAAGATTAAACAGATGTTATCACCTAATGCCACTCGCCTATTTTTCTTGTGTTCAATAATTTCCTTGCGAAAACCACTTCTCACCTTTGAGTAATGCTCTAACGTCCAAAGATTCTTAACATCAAGCTTTTCCATTTAACTTCCTTTCTCTTACGGTTTATATGATTCAGCTAATATCGTTAGTGGGTGTTTTACTTTAAAATCGGTCTCATCTTTTCCAATTCCCTGTTCGATGTGATGAGCAGCAAGTTGACAATCAGAAGCAATTACATCTGGAGAACCATCAAAACTGTTTGGATGATTATTCATTTTTTTGAAAACTGGCTTTCCAATCTTTAACGCAGTTTCATGAAACTCTTTTTTTACTCCCCAAGTACCAGCATGCCCAGAGCATCTCTCTACTGTGTTTACGCTAATATCAGGTAGGAGTTCAAGAATTTCTCGAGTTTTTTGTCCGACATTTTGCACCCGAAGATGACAACTAACATGATAAGAAACATTGCCCGGGCCACTTTCAAAATCTGTTTTAAAAAGCCCTTTTTTCACCAGTTTCTTAAAAAATTCGAATGGATCGCTTATGGCCTGCCCAACTAACTGGACATCAGCGTCTTTGGGGAAAAGTAAGGGTAGTTCTTGTTTAAACATTAGAGTACATGATGGAATTGGCGTAACTATGATATATCCCTCCCGAGCTAACTCAGCTAGCCTGGTAATGTTCGCATTTTTCAATTTCTCTACCGAATCCAAATCTCCCATCTCTAATTTTGGCATACCACAACAGGTTTGGCCCTGAACTGTCAAATATGGAATTTCATTTACTTGCAATATATCAAGAAGATCATGTCCAATGCCAGGTTCATTCCAATTGATATAGCAAGTTGAATAAACAGCGACCTTAAATTCACTAACAACTCCACCGATATCAGGCTTTACGTAAGGCTTTGCATGTTTTTCAAACGTTTGAGAATTATATTCAGGCAACCAAGCCTCCTTATGAACACCTAATGCCTTTTCTCCTAGCGACCTAACAGCCTTTGACTTGTTTGCCTTATTCACTAAATCTACGACCACTGGTATAGTAGCAAGCTTTCCATTTAAGGAGGTGTTTGATAAGATCTTGTCCCTAGTTTTTGTTGAGCTGCCTGCTTTAAATTGTATAGCCTTTGCTCGCAACATTGTGTGAGGGAAATCTAAATTCCAAGGGTGAGGGGGCACATAGGGACACTTCGTTAAGTAACAAACGTCGCAAAGATAGCATTGATCAACTACGGACCAATAATCTTCTCTTTTGACGCTATCCAGCTCTCCTGTCTCCGCCTCATCTATTAAATCAAACAGCGTGGGAAACGACCCGCACAAACTAACACAACGTCTACAGCCGTGGCAAATGTCAAAGATTCGCTCCATCTCATCAAGGCAGGCCTTCTCATCGTAGAATTCTTGCGACTTCCAATCAACGGGATGTCTAGTGGGTGCTTGCAACGAACCTTCTCTCACCCTAACTCCTTTCCAAAATAAAAACCCAACGGCTCTTAAAAACCGTTGGGCCGTATTTACATTAGGCGTCTATTGTATCCAAAGCCTTTTGAAACTTATTGGCATGGGATCTCTCTGCCTTTGCCAACGTTTCAAACCAATCAGCAATTTCATCAAAACCTTCGTCTCTAGCGTCCTTGGCCATTCCCGGGTACATGTCAGTGTACTCGTGAGTTTCTCCTGCAACAGCAGAAGCTAGATTTGCGTGCGAAGAACCGATAGGTAAATCGGTTGCTGGATCACCAACCTGCGACAAATAGTCGAGGTGTCCATGTGCGTGACCTGTTTCACCTTCCGCTGTATTTCTGAAAAGGTTCGCAACTTCCGGATATCCCTCGACATCAGCTTTATTTGCAAAATATAAATATCTACGATTAGCCTGGCTTTCCCCGGCGAATGCATCTTTTAAATGCTGGTGTGTTTTACTTCCTTTTAGTTCACTCATGTAACTATCTCCAAATGTTAAAACATTACTATAAGAACATGTGTTTCGAAAGTCCAATTTAAAGTTTTGACCTTTTCGATAAACTTTATCAATCGAACTCCGTTACACTAACACTAAATCTATTTTTATAAACTGAAAAAACAATGAAATCTTTATCTCATATCAGAACTGAATATAAAAAAGGCTCCTTAGATCAACAAGACTTGGACAAAAATCCATTAAACTTGCTTAGTGTTTGGTTGGAGCAAGCGGTAAGCGCAAAAGTTCCCGAGCCCACATCCATGTGCCTTTCAACCATTAACTCTTCTGGAGGTGTCTCTAGTAGAATAGTCTTGGCAAAAAAAGTTAACCTCGAGGGTATTACATTTTTTACTAATTATGAATCATCTAAAGCTCAGCAAATAAATGCTAATCCACTCGCATCTATAGTATTTTATTGGGCTGAACTAGAGAGGCAAATTAGGATAGAGGGAAAAGTAGAAAAAATTTCTGAAAAACTTTCTGACGAGTATTATTACTCCAGACCATTACAAAGTAAGCTTGGTGCATGGGCTTCTGCCCAAAGTACAGTAATTTCCTCGAGAGATGTCCTGGAAAAATCCTTTAAACAGGCAGAGGAAAAGTGGGGAGACAGTCCTCCCCGCCCTCCGTTCTGGGGGGGGCTAATATTAATTCCGAGCGAATTCGAATTTTGGCAGGGAAGACCCAGCAGACTTCATGATCGATTCTCATACACAAACTCCTACTCGAAAACCGATACGAAAAAATGGTTAGTGCAAAGACTAGCACCTTAAAAAAGGTTATCTGTTCGTCAAAGCTTTCTTTGCCTTCGACACTTTATTTCGAATAACTAGCTCACAGTATGGATTTTCCCGATTGTTTTGAAAATAATTTTGATGATGCTCCTCAGCAGGGAAAAAAGTATCTTTTTTATTGACATCATTTTCATTATTTTTCGCCTCTGACTCTAAACAAAGAAGTTCCGTAACAATTGGTTTGGCAAATTTTAAATTTTTTTCCAAAATAGTAATATACTTGCAAACCTCTGAGTACTGGGTTTTCGACGTACAAAAAATAATTGATCTGTATTGAGACCCAATATCATTTCCCTGCCGATTAAGTGAAGTTGGATCATGAATTTCAAAGAAAACATCCAAAACAGACTCTAAGGGTATCAAGTTTACATCAAAAATAATTTCAACAACTTCTGCGTGCCCTGAGTCTCCTTGACAGACGCTTTCATAGGTTGGATTAATGAGATCTCCCCCCATGTAACCCGAGGTTGCAGAACTAATTCCTTTTAATGTGCCAAAGGCCGCCTCGATACACCAGAAGCAACCACCCCCTAAATAAATTTTATTATGATTATTTTTTGACATATTTTTTTTTTAATTAAAGCATAATATTTAATAAAGAATACAATATCACGGTACTACAAACAAACTGATGACTTTAGATAAATTCAAAAAAGAAGATTGTTTTTTTTGTAAAAATAATGGTGGAAAAACTATTTTCAAAAATAGATATTGCAGAACAATAATTCCAGATGACGGCCCATTTCAAATGCACAGAGTCGTATGGAACAGTCATGTGAGGGAGTTTGGAGAATTAAATAATTTCGAGGCGGAAATGCTTTTTACTGCAATCAAAAAGCTTGAGAAGTATTTATACGAAAAATTAACTCCTGACAAAATAAATATAATTTCGATGGGAAACATTACACCACATTTACATATACACGTAGTACCTAGATGGAAAACTGATCCTTGGTGGCCAAACTTTACATGGAATACACTCCCAAGGTTAACTTGGAGACGAAGTGCCTTTGAAAATAAAATTCACATCGCAGTTACCTCTTGGAATAAGGGTAGAACTCTCCTACAACCAATAAGAGAGGAAGTTTTTATAAAAGAACAAAATATTCCGAAAAAAAAAGAATGGGATGAGTTTGACCCTATCAGCCGACATGTTTTAATAAAAGTTGGACAGAAGATTGTCGGCACCGGCAGGTTAAACCCACGAGGGCGCCTTGGGAGAATATGTGTTTTGAAAACTTTTAGAAAAAGAGGCTTGGGAAATTATATACTCCAAGCATTGGTATCAGAAGCTAAAAAACTTAACTACGAAAAAATTTATTTACATTCCCAAAAGCATGCGGTTTCTTTCTATCAGAAAAAAGGGTTTCAACTTCAGGGAAAAAGCTTCATAGAGTGTAAGAGCACACATTTCAAAATGTTTCGTAGTTTAGACCTTTATATTTAGAACTAGCTCTTTCCAACCTATCAACAATCACCTCCCACTCAATTGTTTCCGGAGGTCTTTCAAAAAACATCCTATTAAACCCTTGGTCGTCCAATTCAAACAGCAAAGAATACAGTGTTCTTGCATACTCTACGGAAGATATCGGCGCTATTATTTGCTCGCAAAACTTGCTTTTAAAAGCCAAAGAAGTAAACCCATAATAGACAATCTTCGCTGACAGAGACTGCTTTTGAGTTATAAGTAATTTATCAATTCGTTCACGGCTCAAAACGAACAATGGTGTAACTGGAGAATAATGAATCTTTAATGACCCAGACATTTTTCTCATTTCAACAACCTTTTCGTCTAAAACAACCCTTGTGTTCATTTTCAAATTTATAGCCTTTCGTCCCAATGCACCCAACCTAAGAATTCTAGGCTTTTCACTGGTAAAATCTAAAATTGTACTTTCAAGGCCAAACTCAGATGAAGCCGAGGGGATAATTAAATCTTCGGCGTGCAAGAATCGTCCGATAGATTTTTCTACATCCTTATATCTTGTAGCACTCACTCCTCCAAACCTATTCGCTGAGGGAGCCGCAACTAAACCACTTCCTCTCTCATCAAATAATTTAAGTAATTTTAAGGCAAATGAGTGAGCCGGAATACGAATTGCAACAGAATCTTGTCCGCCCGTAACAAAGTCAGGAACGTCATCGTTTTTTTTTACAACTAAAGTTAAAGGTCCTGGCCAAAAAGTTTTTGCGAATTCTTCTGCCGTCTTTGGCCAATCCCTAGATATACTTTTAGCTTTGTTGAGATTCGCGACATGCACGATCAACGGATGAGTCTTCGGTCTATTCTTTACTGCAAATATTCTCGAAACAGCATTTAGGTTTTTAGCATCTGCACCGAGCCCGTAAACAGTTTCAGTTGGAAATGCAACTAACCTACCTTCGCTTAAGACATTAGCTGCGCGACTCAGTAATTCTTCCTTATCTGCGCTATAAATCATTAATGTTGAAGCTACTTAAACTTTTCATAATCTATTAAATGTCCCATTTTTCTACCTTTTTTCACTTTACTCTTACCATATAATTTTATCAAAAAACCCTTACTCCTATACTCTTGCCAATCCGGTTCGACAATTTTTTCTACTCCATTATTGACAAACCAGATATCACCTAACAGGTTGTGAAGCTTAGCTCTTCCACTTAATTTAGTTTCTCCCAAGGGGAGCTTTGCGCATACTCTTACCTGTTGTTCAAATTGACTGCAATCACAAGCTACTATAGTTTGATGTCCAGAGTTATGTGGTCTTGGCGCAATTTCATTTATTAGTAACTCTTCATTGCATACAAAAAACTCTATGCAAAAAACTCCCGAATATTTAAGATCATCAGCTATTTTGACGGCATAGTCACTAGCCTGCCTCACAATTTCGTTAGAAATATTAGCTGGCATAATACTATCCACAAGAATCCCATTTTCATGTTTATTTTCCGCAAGTGGATACGACGACATTTCCCCATCCACTCCACGTGCAGATATTATCGATAATTCCATGTCGAGCGGTACTTTCTTCTCTAAAATACACGGTACTCCGCCAAAGTTATCAAAAGACCCCCACAACTCCACCTCGGAGTTTACCAATCTCTGCCCTTTCCCATCGTAACCATTTTTAGCTGTTTTCAAAATTCCAGGAAAATAGTTTTTTATATTTGGCACCTGTTGAGACGTCGCTAAAATAGGAATGCAAGGAACAACCGGTAAATCTAACTTCTTTAAATAATTTTTCTCTTTTATCCTATCCTGAAAAATTTCTATACTCTCTAGCTTTGGAATTAACTCTCCAAACTGAGATAAGTATCTAAGCGCGTCTAAAGGAATATTTTCTGATTCAACTGTAAAAACATCACATTGTTTACCAAAACTATTTAAAGCTGCTTTATCAAAATAGTTTGCATATATTATTTTATTGCATACTCTCTCTGCAGGGCAAGGCTGCTCCTGTTCGAAAACTATTACGTCGATATTCAATTCTTTGGCAGACTCAATCATCATCATCCCAAGTTGCCCGCCTCCAAGTAATCCAATTTTCAAGTCTTTCCCAACCTTTTGTTCATCTCAGCAACCCTTTTCTTTTCCCCTAATCTAAACTCTAACAACTTATCCATAAGTTCTAAATTATCTCTAGCTAAAACTGCCACTGCTTTAAGAGCCGCATTTACTGCTCCAGGTTTTCCAATAGCAAACGTGGCTACTGGAACGCCCTTTGGCATCTGTACAATAGAGTAAAGAGAATCTTCGCCATTCAAGTAGGTTGAAGGAATAGGAACACCGAATACTAATATTATTGATTTTGATGCAATCATACCCGGAAGATGCGCTGCCCCACCCGCACCAGCAATGATAATTTTTAGCCCACGCTCAAGAGCATCCTCTGCATATTCGAAAAGTAGGTCAGGTGTTCGATGTGCTGAAATGACTTTTGTTTCATGAATAATTGAAAATTGATTTAGCGTCTCAGAGGCAAATTTCATAACACTCCAATCCGAATCAGAGCCCATAACGACTCCAACACTAGGAGACTGTAGATCTAAAACTTTATCAGCAAAGTACCTATACGCAGAGGAAGCCTTCAACTTAATTGATAGCGGAAGGTCCTCAACTTTTTCACTGTCGTTGATATTCTTCTGCTCAACCAAATAATCTCTTATTATTTGCTTATCGAGGTAATTTGGGTCAATACTTCTTCCAGCTTCGGGTTCCAGACGAAACCTTGAAGAGTCTGGTGTCAAAACTTCGTCGATTAAAACTATCCTCTCATTCTTGAACGCGAATTCAAATTTAGTATCCAATAAACTTATATTTTTCTCCTTTAAAAAAAGCGCTGCTTTGTTAAATAACTCAATACTTTTTGTCTTAACTATCTCTGTTTTTTCGGCTCCAAATATCTCACAACACTCTTGATAAGATAGATTTCTATCATGTCCACCCCTTTCATTGACTTTTAATGCGGGAGTAAAAATTGGCTCTGGGAGCTTAGCTCCCTTTCTTAAACCAACCGGCAGCTTAAAACCACAAACAAACCCGGACTTCTCATAATCTTCCCAAGCTGAACCCTCCAAAAACCCTCGAACTACAGATTCAAGGGCTAAGGGTTCTAGTAGTTCAGCAACCACCGCCCTGTCCTCAAAAAAATCAGCTTCATCTTTATTCAAAAACTCGGAAATAGATTGACCAGTCAGATGATTGTCAACAATACCCTCAAATAATTGCATCCAGAATAACGTTAGAGAGTTTAGAATTTTTCCTTTATCTGCGATTGGATTACTCATAACCTCATCGAATGCTGATACTCTATCTGTGGTAATTATCAACACCCTACTATCATTCAACTTGTAGACATCCCGAATCTTTCCTCGCTTCATCAGAAGGAAGTTCTCTAAGTTGGTCTCTATTAATGCCATTTCTTCTACAGGCTGAGCTGCTTTGACTTGTCAGCAGGCAAAGCAGATACTTTTACAATCTTCATTGTATTTGTACCTCCTGACTGTCCAATGGGTTCACCTATTGTAATAACAATCAAATCGCCAGCAGAAACTACATTTGCATCCACTAGCTTTTGTTCTGCGATTTTTATTAATGCTTCCCTATCCTTAAGATCATATTGAAAAAAAATTGGTTGAACATCTCTATATAAGGCCATTCTTCTCCGACTTGACTCCTCTGGAGTTAAAGCATATATCGGTACCCCAGAATTTAACCTTGAAATCCAAAGGGCAGTCGAACCCGACTGGGTAAAAGAGGCTATAGCCTTAATCTTTAAATGCAGTGCTACAAATAACGAGGCCATGGCAATTGATTGATCCACCCTCTCGAAAGTTCGATCCAAAAAATGACTATCTAAAGTGCCCTCTACAAACTTTTCTGCTTCCAGGCATATCCCAGACATTTTCTCGACAGTCCTATTGGGATATTTTCCAGTCGCCGTCTCTGCGGAGAGCATCACCGCATCAGTCCCGTCCAGAACAGCGTTCGCAACATCTGAAACCTCTGCTCGAGTTGGAACCGGAGACTTGATCATTGACTCCATCATTTGTGTTGCTGTTATTGCTAATCTATTTTTATCTCTGGACATACGAATCATTTTTTTTTGAAGGGCTGGCACCGCCGCTTCCCCCACTTCGGTTGCGAGATCTCCTCTGGCGACCATTAAACCGTTAGAGGCCTCAAGAATCTCCTGGAGATTACGTATTGCCTCTACCCTCTCAATTTTTGCTATAACCCAAGCCCGACTTCCGGCTTTTTTTAGGAGCTCTTTTGCATAATTTATATCCTCTGCAGACTTCGGAAATGAGACAGCAACGTAATCTGCCTCCATTGAGGCAGCAACCTTAATATCTCCAATATCTTTGTTAGTTAGCGCCGGTGCTGATAAACCTCCGCCTTGCCTATTTATTCCTTTTTTGTCGGATAAAACTCCCCCATGCAAGACAATGCAACTTACCTCAGTATTGTTTACGCTTGTCACTTTCAGAGAAATATGCCCATCATTTAAAAGTAAAATATCATCAGCCTGAACATCATTTACCAATTCACGATAATCAAGACCGACTCGTGACCTGTCACCCATCTTACAATTAATATCTAAAACAAATTTCTGACCTATTTTTAATTCAACTTCTCCATTTTCAAATATTCCAACTCTTATTTTTGGCCCCTGTAAATCAACTAAGATTCCAACATCTCTTCCGAGCCTATGCGCTGCCTCGTGAACCCATGATGCTCTCCTCACATGCTCATCTGCAGACCCGTGCGAAAAGTTCATTCGCACAATATCCACACCTGCAGCCAAAACTTGTTCAATTGTTTGCGGCGAATTTGTTGCTGGTCCAAGAGTAGCAACAATTTTTGTAGCTCTAATTAATCCCTTCATTCGGTTATTTTATCTCAAAATAAAGCTCTCACAGCCGGCAATTCGGAATTACGTAAAAACTCTAAAAATGCCCCGCCACCGGTGGAGATATAACTGATGTTATTTATAACGTGGAATTTATTTATTGCAGAAACGGTATCACCTCCACCGACTATAGAATAAGCGCCACTTTGCCCAATAACTTCAGCTAATTTTCGAGTTCCACTAGAGAATTCATCAACTTCAAAAAGACCAACTGGGCCATTCCATAAAATTGTTCCAGCACCTTTTAAAATATGCTCAAAATTTTCTAAAGTTTTAGGGCCAAAGTCTAGTATCATGTGATCACTTTGTACATTTTCGATGAGAGATGTCCGCGCGGAGTCAACAATTTCAGGCGATATCGCTGTAACCACATCGCGTGGCAATGGAAGATTCACCCCCTTTTCAAAAGCTTTCTTGTGAATTTCTTGTGCTGGAAGAATCAGGTTTTTCTCATGCAAAGAATTTCCTACCTCAAACCCTTTTGCCCTTAATAAGGTGTTAGCAATCCCCCCTCCAACAATTAAAGTATCTACTTTCTCTAGTAATGAAAATAACAATTCTAACTTGCCCGAAATTTTTGAGCCTCCAACTATTGCCACCAAAGGCCTACTCGGATTAGCCAATATTTTCTGTAAAGCATTGATTTCTTCCATGAAAAGAAAACCAGCGCATTTACAGTCTTTTAAACTAGGGAGTTTGTTTACCGTTACCTCTTTTCGGTGGGCTGTTGCAAACGCATCATTAACGTAAACATCAAAAATATTTGAGATTTTTTCTGCCAGATCGATAGAATTACTTTTTTCACCAATATTGAACCTACAATTTTCCAACACAACTATTTCTCCTGGAGAAATATCAATTTTTTTTTCTAACCAATTTTTTATTAACGGAATTTTTTTTTTAATAACCTTTCCATAACACTAACCACCGGACTCAAGGAAAAGTTTTCATCATATTTACCTTCTATTGGACGACCTAAGTGTGACGTTAGAAACACTGCAGCTCTTTGTTGAAGGACATAACGTATAGTTTTTAGTGAGGACTCGATTCTAGTAGTATCTAAAACTACTCCGTTCTCATTTAACGGAACATTCAAATCTGATCTAATGAAAACTTTCTTGTTTGTCATCTCTACTTCAGATAACTTTTTAATCCTATTCGCGTAAACAGCCATACTTTTCCTTTTGATTCTGTCAGCTTATAACCCACCCAACAAGATTGAAGTATCTATCATTCTATTTGAAAACCCCCATTCATTGTCATACCAGGATAAAACTTTTACTAAAGCACCAGACTCTGAGACTCTTGTTTGCGTAAGATCAAAAATGCTTGATCTCGAATCATGATTAAAATCTATAGATACCAGTGGTCTCTCATTAATTCCTAGAATATTCTCGAGTGACTTCGAAATTGAGGCCTCTTTAAAAATTTCATTAATAGTATCAGCGGTCGTTGGTTTTTTTATACTTACCGTGAAGTCAATTACTGAAACATTAGCTGTAGGAACCCTTATAGCAAAACCGTCCAGCTTACCAGCCAACTCAGGTAACACCAATCCTACAGCAGCAGCAGCCCCAGTTTTCGTAGGTATCATTGATTGAGTTGCTGACCTAGCTCTTCGAGGATCATTATGAAAACTGTCAACAAGCAATTGGTCGTTAGTGTAAGAATGAACAGTTGTCATCAAACCTTCCGTGAGCACGAACTGATCATGCAAAATTTTTGCAACTGGTGCTAAACAATTTGTTGTACAAGAGGCGTTAGACACTATCTTGTGATTCTCATTCAACAAAAAGTGGTTAACTCCATAAACAATTGTCGCATCAACATCCTTACCGGGAGCGGATATTAACACTTTTTTTGCTCCTGCTGATAGATGTTTGGAAGCGTATTTCGAAGACGTGAACAGACCAGTACACTCCATCACAACATCAATACCCAACTTTTTCCAGGGTAAATCTTCGGGGTTTCGTTCAGAAAAAATTAATATTTCTCTTCCATCAACACTCATACTACCTAAGTCTGCTGCTACGTCTTTCGAAAATCTGCCGTGTACACTATCGAACTCCGTTAAAAGAACGTTGGTTTCCAAACTTCCTAAATCATTAATAGCAACTATTTCAATCTGATTTTGTTTAACTTTTTCGCCCTCAAACAATGCCCGCAGAACAGCCCTTCCTATTCTTCCATAACCATTTATTGCTACCTTTATACTCATCATCTTTCCTATTTATTTACTATTAACCCAGCAGTTTCAATTATAGTTTTTTCCGTAAAACCGAAATGCTCAAAAAGTGCCCCTCCCTGACCCGATTCACCAAATTGATCAATACCAATTACAGCACTTGGCCTATACTTCCACCAAAAATCTGAACTGCCAGCTTCAACAACTATTTTCGGAATTTTGTCAGGCATTAAATTTCCCTTATAGGTTTCTGACTGTCTGTCGAAAGTGGTGGTAGAGGGAATAGAGATTACATTTGCTCGTATGTTGTACTGTTTACTTAACTGATCAGCAGCACTCATTGCCAAACCAAGTTCCGAACCCGTAGCAATTATACTAATATCCGGATTTTTTTCTTTCTTTAAAATGTAAGCACCCTTTGCTATATTGTTACGTACCCGAAGCGACCTCTTAAAACTTTGCAATTTTTGTCGCGATAGTATTATTGCGGTAGGTCCGTCTTTTTTCTGGATAGCCGCTCGCCAAGCAATAGCTGACTCACATTTATCCGCAGGTCTCCAAACGGATAAATTAGGAATCAAGCGTAATGCACTCAGGTGCTCAATTGCTTGATGGGTAGGACCGTCCTCACCAAGCCCAATAGAGTCGTGGGTGAAGACAAGAATCACCCTCTTTCTCATCATAGCAATCATTCTTATGGCATTTCTGCTGTAATCAGAGAAGGTTAAGAAGGTACCACAGTAAGGAATAAAACCTCCGTGTAAAGCTACGCCAGCACAAATTGCTGTCATGCCAAACTCTCTCACACCAAAATTAATGTGTCTTCCATGAATTTCATTGCTATTTTCAGATAACCTGACTGGTTCCGCCCCATGCCACTTAGTTAGATTGCTGCTAGTTAAATCAGCTGACCCTCCTAATAAAATATCTAACTCTGGCCCCAAAATGTCCAAAACTTCCTGCGACGCTTTTCTAGTGGCTATGTTCTTTAAGTTAGAGTTCGCATTTTGAGCAGTTTTTGAAATCAATGTATTAAGTTTATCTTGATCAACTTCACCATCCAACCGTAATGCCAGTTTTTTAGCTAATTCTGGAAACTTGAGTTCATACTCAACAAACAATTTTTGCCAAGCTTTTTCATGAGCCGATCCAAATTCTTTTGCGTCCCAAGCTGCTCTGACCTTTTCTGGGATTTCAAAAGCTTCAAAATTCCAACCTAAGGACTTTCTAGTTTCCCTTACCTCCTCTTCTCCTAAAGCTTGGCCATGAGCCTGTGCAGTGTTCTGAAATTTAGGAGACCCTTTACCAATAACTGTCTTGCAAATAATAATAGTTGGGGCAGACTTTTTATCGTGTGCACTATGGGAGAATCTGAGTGCTTGATCAATACCGCTGGACACTTCAGCTACGCAATGCCCATCTAAGGGTCCTACTACGTTCCAACCATACGCTTGAAACCTCTTCTTTACATCCTCGGAGAACCAGGGACCAACTTCCCCATCGATCGAAATACCATTATCGTCATAAAAGCATATTAATTTTGATAACCCCCAAAGGGAGGCAAGAGAACACACTTCATGGCTGATGCCCTCCATCAAGCAACCATCACCCAAAAACACATAGGTTTTGTGATCTATAACTGGAAATCCAGGCTGATTAAATTCTGAGGAAAGTAACTTTTCACTAAGTGCCATTCCAACTCCATTTGCTAAACCTTGGCCAAGAGGTCCCGTAGTTGTTTCAACACCTGGTGTCACATCAACTTCAGGGTGCCCTGGAGTCTTCGAACCTAACTGTCTAAAAGACTTTAGGTCTTTAAGTGAAACAGCATAACCCGAAAGGTGAAGTAGGGAATATAGCAACATTGAGCCATGACCGTTTGATAAAATAAATCGATCTCTGTTTGCCCATTTTGGATTTAGCGGATTATGTTTTAAAAACTTACCCCATAGAGCAACTGCCACTTCGGCCATGCCCATTGGCATACCAGGGTGCCCAGAATTACATTTTTGTACTGCATCGACAGTAAGAAATCTCAACGCATTGGCCATAGATTTCCTACCCTCAGTAGTAAGAAAAGAAAGAGGCTTATCTTCAGACAAAGAGGACTTCACGACACGCTACGACTGTTAAACAAATTATCGACCTTATTTTGCACTAATTTAAGTAGCTCTATAATAAATTATCTTTAATATATAGAGGTATGACCATTTTCGCTACTCGGAGATTTAAATTTGACACCTAGACTTTACTTTCCAAAACTTTCAAATGAAACAATAATACTAGATTATAAACAAACTCATTACGTAAAAACTGTCCTTCGCATCAAAGTTGGCCAAAAAATAATTCTTTTCAATGGCAATGGTCTTGAGGCTGAAGCTAAAATAGCATCTTTTGGTGACAAGAATACCACTTTACACCCGCATGATTTTAAGAATATTTCACGAGACCCACCTATAGAAATAACTGTTGCTCAGTGTTTGTGCTTATCCAATAAAATGGATTATGTTGTGCAAAAATCAACTGAGTTAGGGGCTGCGAATATTTTGCCAATAAATTCTCAACGAAATCAGTTGAATCTTTCAATAAACCTGCAAAAAAAGAAAATACAAAGGTGGCAACTAATAGCAGATGCATCTAGTCAACAGTGTGGAAGAACAAATCGCACAATAGTGCAAGCTCCAATGGATATTGAAAGTTTTTTTTCGGAAGAAAAGAAAAAAAATAAAAAAACTTTGAGGTGGGTGTTGGACCCTGACGCCACTCTATCAGTCTCTAATGTAGGCCTAAAAAATGCCAATAAATTATTAATTCTGATTGGACCTGAGGCTGGATTTTCCGATGAAGAAGATCTCTTAGCAAATGAGTCGTGCTTTACAGCCATAAAATTTGGTAAGCGAATTCTGAGAACTGAGACTGTAGCGCCAGCTATCCTAGCAGTTGTGAATTATAAACTGGGAGAATTTTAAAAAAAGATAAACGTGTTTGGAAGAAAATTTAATATTCAATTCAACTTAGTTGTTAAGTAAGCCCTTGCATTTTTAGTTTAAAAAATTCTCACATACAAGTTCCGTAATTTGCATGGTTAGTTCTGTGTCTAATATTTAATTGCTTTAACTAATGAGTATCTCAGGATATCTGCAGTAACACTTGTTAGCAAACTCTACATTTCGAGAGAGAATCTAAACTTGATTTAACCACAATGACAGCGAATATTAAGTTCGGGCCTATTGTTCATTAATTAGCTTTAAAAAAGCCAGCCCAACAATTTTTTTGTGCATACTGCACCACTGATCATTTTTCAATGTGGCCAACAAAACTGAAAATCTTTCAACCAGTTTCGAAAAAAAGTAGTAAAAATAAATACGAAAATTAAAATTAAGATCATAGTTAGATTATCGTCCTACAGGGTACATTAGAGATTGATTGCACAAACTTCTGAACTGCATTTGAGTTAAGATTCCTCGTACAAAAAGTTGACGAAATTGTCTATGGTAACTTTGCTTTTTTCGGCGAGCCTATGATTGACAAATATGGAAAAAGCAATCCAACCACCCCCTGAAGCCCTCACATAACCAGAACAGGCTTGAACTCCTTCTAAACTCCCGGTTTTAACCCACGCATTACCCGCTACTCTCAAATTTTTAAATCGATTTGAGGCAGTTCCTTCAAAACCAGCTTTGGCAAATGTTTGAATCCAAGATAATCCATTATTTCTTAGCAAGGAGTCAACTAATAGGTCAGTCATGTCTAGCGCACTCATTTTTGCAACCCGGCTTAAACCAGAACCGTTGTCAAGCACTATCCCTGCAGTATCAATGCCCTTTGTCTCCAACCAGGATAAAACAATTTTTCTTGATGCACTCAAAGTTCCCGGCTTATCTTCGCTTGATGACAAGTACAAAAATAAGTTTCTGGCCATAGGATTATTACTCAGCACATTAATATCTTTAACAAGATCTAGCATAGTGCGAGGACTACTCCAAACATATATTTTTTTTGCGTTAGCTGGTGTCTTGCCATACAGGACCTCAGTATTCATTGTCCCACCAGAATTTTCCCAAAGGTTCTTAAATAGAGCGTGGCCAAACTTCGCATGGTCGAGTAAGCTCACAAAGCTACTGTCCAAATCACATCTGCTTCCTAAAATCCCCCTCACCATAACTGTATTTTTGTTGAAACCAATTAAATGCTTATTTCGAGAACAGCCTCCTTTTTTCTTACGTAACTTTGTTTTTAACAAAATACCATTCAACTCTGGCTTCAACTTTGCTGTGTGCCCAGTTTCAGAGTGCTCAATTATTATCTCTGTCGCCTTAAAATTCACCATTGCAGCACTTGGTCCTACGTTATAAGGCTTGTATGGTTTTCCATCAAATTTACTAGGGTTTACCTCTGGTATATCAAAAAGAGAATCATCTATTATCCACCTACCAGATAACACTCTGTAACCAGATGTCCTCAAATCCAAGATAATTTTTTCTAAGTCTTCAACAACTAATTTTGGATCCCCTCCGCCTTTAAAAAAAATGTCTCCTTTTAACTCATCTTTCGTTTTCTTTCCAGTCGTGAAAATCTCAGTGATGAATCGGTGGTCTTTTTCGATTAAATCTAGAGCTGCTCCTGTTGTGACTACCTTCATGACAGAGCCAGGATTAAATCCAACAGAATCATTAAATCCACCTCTTGAAAACTCGAAAGGATAAATAACCTCCGGTAGTTTAACCACCGAAATACCTACAGATTTCTCTGAAATACCTAATCTTTTTATAGCTGAAATTGTTTTAAATATTGCTCCAGTTGCGAAATTATCACTAGCAAAAGAGCTAGTAGCCCAATTCAACGTTAACCCTAAGAGGTAAATATATATTTTTAAAACACGGCTGGTATTTTTTAGTTTCATATTTAATTTATTATAAATTTTCAATGATAATTGAAAAGAAATAATGTTAGACTTCATACTTGTTTACAAAACGTAGTTTTTATTGCTAAATAAAGCAAATTTTACCAATCGCTTTTAAGTCAAGGAGGTCATTTATGGCTTTGGAAAAAAACGAGAATTTCTTTGAACTTACTGACGAAAATGACAGAGCCTCTGCAATCGAGACTCAGTTTAACGAGGACGCATTGGAGATAGCTCGTAAAAAAACTCTTCCCGAAACTGACCCGGATTTCGACGGAGTGCATTGCATTGAATGCGAAGAAAATATACCTGCGGGAAGATTAAAACTTGGCAAAATCCGATGCATTGAGTGTCAGACTGTGATCGAAAAACAAGGAAAATTTTTCGCTTCCTAAAAACTTTTTTTTCTTAAGGTTTTTCTCGAGCGGCTTGAAATCTCAAAGCTAGGCCCCACTTACAATATCAGCAGTCTCATTAGGAGAGTGCTGATTTACTTTAACCTTTTTTTGGAGCGGTTTTATATGAAATTACGACCATTACATGATCGAGTAGTAGTAAAAAGACTCGATAATGAAAAAACTACAGCTTCTGGCATTGTAATACCTGACAATGCAGCGGAAAAGCCCGACCAAGGTGAAATAGTTGCGGCGGGTAATGGAAAGCTTTTGGAAGATGGAACAACAAGGCCAATAGATGTGAAAATTGGTGATAAAGTTTTGTTCGGTAAATATTCAGGTCAAACAGTAAAGGTAGATAGCGATGAATTACTCGTACTGCGAGAAGACGACATCATGGCTATTATTGAAAGTTAGAAGAAATTTGTAAGGAGAAATTAGAAAATGGCAGCAAAACATGTAATATTCAGCGAGGATGCTCGATCGAAGATGGTGGCGGGCGTTAATATTCTTGCAAATGCAGTTAAGGTTACGCTGGGACCGAAAGGACGCAACGTAGTATTGGAAAGGTCTTTTGGCGCACCAACAGTTACAAAAGACGGGGTATCTGTAGCTAAAGAGGTTGAATTAAAAGATAGGTTTGAAAATATGGGTGCCCAAATGGTTAAAGAAGTTGCCTCTAAAACTTCTGATAACGCCGGCGATGGAACAACAACTGCTACAGTGCTTGCTCAAGCAGTTGTGCGGGAAGGTATGAAGTTCGTCGCGGCAGGAATGAATCCAATGGATCTTAAAAGAGGTATAGACAAAGCCGTGGGTGAAATCGTGGAGGAATTGAAGAAGATAAGCAAGCCTTGCACCACTTCAACCGAAATAGCTCAAGTGGGCTCAATATCAGCGAATGCAGATCAGGAAATTGGCGATATAATTTCAGAGGCAATGGAAAAAGTTGGTAAGGAGGGCGTCATTACCGTGGAAGACGGAAAATCTTTGAACAATGAGCTTGACGTTGTTGAAGGTATGCAATTTGATCGTGGGTACTTATCACCCTACTTCATCAATAATCCCGATAAGCAAGTTACAGTTTTAGAGAATCCCTACATATTGCTACACGATAAAAAAATATCTAATATCAAAGACTTACTTCCGGTGCTTGAGGCTGCGGCAAAAGCTGGAAGGCCTTTGTTAATAGTTGCTGAAGAAGTTGAGGGAGAGGCTCTTGCAACACTGGTGGTCAATAACATTCGTGGAATTCTAAAGACGTGTGCAGTAAAAGCTCCTGGATTTGGGGACAGGCGAAAGGCTATGCTCGAAGACATGGCTGTCTTAACAGGTGGGGTGGTCATTTCTGAAGAAACCGGTATGAGTCTGGAAAAAGCCACTTTGGACGATTTGGGCGGGTGTGTCCGAGTTGAAGTTGGAAAAGAGAACTCAACAATCATCGACGGTGAGGGCGAAACAAAAAATATTGAGGCGCGAGTTAAGCAGATAAGAGTACAAATCGATGAAGCCACTAGCGATTACGATAGAGAAAAGCTTCAAGAAAGAGTTGCAAAGTTAGCTGGCGGAGTTGCAGTAATTAAAGTTGGAGCTGCAACAGAAGTGGAAATGAAGGAAAAAAAAGCTCGAGTTGAAGATGCTCTTCACGCTACTAGAGCAGCGGTTGAGGAAGGTATCGTTGCTGGTGGGGGAGTTGCCTTTATTAGGGCAAGAAATTCCGTTAAAACTAAAGGAGACAATGCTGATCAAGAAGCAGGGGTCCAAATTGTAATGAAAGCAATTGAGGAACCATTGAGACAAATTGTCTATAACAGCGGTGATGAGCCTAGCGTTGTTGTCAACAAAGTGATTGATTTGAGTGGTAATGATGGTTTCAACGCTGCTACTGGAGAATATGGTGATTTGGTCTCGATGGGGGTTGTTGACCCAACTAAAGTCACCAGAACTGCGATCCAAAACGCTGCGTCAATCGCTGGTTTAATGCTCACCACAGAAGCTATGGTCTCTGAACTTGTTGACGAAAAGGCAAGTAAAGGAGGTATGGATGGTATGGATGGTGGTGGTATGGGCGGTATGGGCGGTATGGGCGGTATGGGCGGTATGGGCGGTATGGGCATGTAGCTTTTCGCTAATACTAAAATTTAGGTTTATTATTAAGAGCTTCAATCAATCGAAGCTCTTTTTTTTATTGAGAAAGATATAATGAAAATTGTGCAACAAAAAAAAATTTACCCGCTAACCTTTTTAGATAGGCTGATTCAATCAATCAAGGAGAGAGAATCAAATCTTTGTATCGGACTAGATCCTGATTTGAGACTTCTTCCGATGACTTTGCGCTCTTCTTCAAAGTCAATTGCTGAGAAATTTGAAATTTTTTGCAAAGGAATAATTGAGGCAACTGCGCAGCATTGTTGCTCATTTAAATTTCAAGCAGCTATGTTCGCCTCCGAAGCTTGCGAGGAACTATTGAGTGATATTATCAAGTGGGTAAAATTAAAGTACCCCTCGCATATCGTAATTTTTGATGGTAAGAGAGGAGATATAGGAAACACCTCAATACACTATGCAAAAGAGGCCTTTGAAAGATTTCAGTCAGATGTTGCAACAGTAAGTCCGTTTATGGGTGAAGATAGTATTCGACCATTCTTAGACTGGAAGGATAAGGGAATTTTTTTGTTATGTTCCACATCAAATCCCGGAGCCGAATACATGCAAGGAAGCATACATAGCGAGAAAGGGCTTGAGCAGAAACTTTTTTTTAAAACCGCTCTCCTTGCAGAAAAACTAAATAAAGAAATTATGTCCAATGATAAAAAACAAAGTAGTTCACTTAATCAAACCGAGATGGTTGGTTTAGTGGTTGGTGCTAATCGAGATTACCACCTAAATATATTAAAAAAAAGATTTAAAAATATTCCGTTGCTTATACCTGGAATTGGGGCCCAAGGGGGCACAGTAAAAAAACTAAT
The DNA here is from genome assembly GCA_002170395.1 of Betaproteobacteria bacterium TMED82. Classification (GTDB taxonomy): domain Bacteria; phylum Pseudomonadota; class Gammaproteobacteria; order Burkholderiales; family Burkholderiaceae_A; genus UBA7377. The sequence goes on along the minus strand of NHEJ01000007.1, from coordinate 294,445 downwards.
CAATTCAATTGACTTGCCCCAAGAAAAAAAATCTGGAGGGTTTCAGGCTCCACACATAATTAACGTATCAAGGTCAGTTATATATGCTGGATCTAACGAGGATTGGATTGACTGTGCAGCTTCAGAATCGGAAAAATTAAAAAATGAACTTTTAATTTTCAAAAATGTAATTGTTAGATAACTGTCGATTAGAAAAATTATCCAATGAAACAAAATAAAATACTAAACAGAAATGTCGAAATACATTCTAATAATTGGGCCGTAATGGCTCTCTTAAAAAAAGAAATTTCCAGGTTTGGAAAAGTGTGGATACAAACCATTTTAGCCCCTGTCATTTCCTCATTATTATTCTTGATTATTTTTTCTTACTTACTAAATAATCGCCTTGAACCCTTTCCAGGTATAAGTTATTCAGCTTTCTTGGTCCCTGGCTTGGTAATGATGACCATCCAGCAAAATGCTTTCGCAAATACCAGTTCAAGTTTCACACAAAGTAAAATAACTGGTAATTTAGTATTTCTAATGTTGTCCCCAATGACTCCCATACAATGGTTTTTTGGGTATTTGGGTGGTGCTATCATCAGGGGAATTGCATGTGGTCTAACGCTCTGGATTTTCTGCACATTTATAGTTCAAATTAATGTTGAACACCTGGCCTGGATTATTGTTTTTAGCTTTTTGTCTTGTATCATTATGGGCGGGCTAGGACTGATCGCTGGAATATATGCAGAGAAGTGGGATCAGGTTGCTGGATTCCAGAATTTTTTGATCAATCCATTGACTCTCCTAGCTGGAGTATTCTTTTCAACGAATAATCTACCTCCCTTTTGGCAAACTTTAAGTAAGTTTAACCCTTTTTTTTATCTTATAGATGGATTTAGGTATGGTGTTTTCGGTACATCAGATATCTCTCCATGGTTGAGCTTTTTTATATCAATTTCAGCAGGCATAGCGATAAGTATTATCTGTCTAAAAATTATCGGCTCAGGTTGGAGATTAAAAACCTAGTTCATTTGAAAAAAGCGCAGCACCAAAAACACCTGATGAATCCCCTAACCCGTTTTTTACAAATTTTGTTCTTACCGAGTCAGAGAAAAAATATCTTTTAATTTCCCTAATACCAATTGTATAAAGTTCAGGTTGCTGAGAAATCCCTCCACCAAAAATTACAATGTCAGGATCCAAGATTGAGCATAGGTTCGCTATACCAAAACCAAACGATTTCATATACTCTAATTTTAATACTCTTGCTTGATTTGAATTAGAAGAAAAAATCTCCTTTGCACTCATTCGCTTACCTGTCTCATTAAAAAACCTTGCTTCCAAACCAGATCCTGAAATGTATGTCTCTAAACAGCCTTGCTTTCCACACCAACAAGGCCTACCATTTTGGTCAATAGAATGATGGCCAAATTCTCCAGCAATTGAATTAGGACCTTTTATGCATTTTTTGTTTATAACTAAACCGCCACCACAACCAGTACCCAAAATTACACCAAAAACTATTTTCTCATTCTTCCCGGCACCTAAAACCGCCTCAGCTAAAGCAAAACAATTAGCATCATTAGCTATTGAAACCTCCATACCTAGACACGACTGAATCATTTTCTTTAACGGCCTATTGTTCAAACATTGGGTATTTGAATTTCGCAGCAGCCCGGTTTCTAGTGATATCGATCCTGGTGTTCCAACTCCGACTAACACATCTTTTTTACTAGTTCCCCTGAGAACTAAATCCACCAGCAAAGTTAATCTAGCTAGGATATGATCTAACCCTCTCTCTGCTTGGGTGGCAATTCGCCTGCGCGATAAAACAAGACCGTTCTCAGCTAATAATATAGCTTCTATCTTTGTCCCTCCCAAATCAATTCCTAACCTATACATTTTGTTTAAGATTGAACTGGTGGGAGGCAAGTTTTTTATATATACCACCTTGTTTTATGAGTTCAGTATGAGTGCCCTCCTCACTGACTGACCCTTCATTCAAGACAAGTATTTTATTCGTCTTCAAAATAGTAGAAAGCCTGTGAGCAATAATAAGGCAAGTTCTCCCTGGCAAGAGAATTTCCAGGGCTTTTTGTACTTCGCTTTCGGACTCGGAATCTAAAGCAGAAGTGGCCTCATCAAGTAATAATATAGGTGGGTTTTTAAGAATTGCTCTGGCGATAGCAATCCTTTGACGTTGGCCTGTAGATAACCGTATACCTCTTTCGCCCAGAAAAGAGTTGTATCCTTGTGGAAGTTTTTCAATGAAATTATGGGCATATGCCGCTTTTGCAGCCTCAATAACCTCACAATCCGTTGCGTTCAGTTTTCCATAACGAATATTTTCCATCGCACTAGTTGAAAAAATAGTCGGCTCCTGAGAGACCAGTCCGATGGACTCTCTTAGCCGACTTATACTCTGGGAAGCAATATCACACCCTCCAACAAAAATTCGGCCAGCTTGAGGTCTGTAAAAACCCAGTAAAAGTAAAAAAATTGTTGTCTTTCCAACTCCAGATAATCCAACAATAGCAGCGTTAGAACTTGAGTTAACACTAAGAGTAATGTCTCTCAAAGTTGGGTCATCTAGTCTTGAGGGATAAGCAAACGTAACTCCCTCAAATTCAATGGATCCATTCGCAAAGTACTCAACAGATTTTACTGATCTACCTGGAATCAATATGCTAGATTCGCCTAAAGTTTTATTACTGGATTCAGTTGCCAGGCTTTTAGAGTCCATAAGTTCAATTAATCTCTCTGTAGCTCCTACCGCTCTTTGTAAGTCTCCCCAAACTTCTGCAAGAGCTGCTAATGATCCAGCTACAAACACTGAGTAAAGCATAAATTCAGCCAACTCACCGAATGAAAGTTTGCCATCTACTACTTGGCTTGCGCCTAACCAAAGGGTAGCCACGACACCACCAAACGCTAAAGATATAGCTACAACAGTCAGAAAAGCTCTTGAAAAAATTCTCTTTTTGGCAATCCCAAAAGCATTTCTTACTAATTCCTCATACCTACCAATTTCATACTTTTCTCTAGCAAAGGCCTGAACTGTTAACATTGAGTTTAATACTTCTCCAGCCATCGCACTTGTATCTGCTACCTTATCTTGACTAGCTCTAGACATTTTTCTAACTTTTCGACCAAATATTAAAACTGGAAAAATGACTAATGAGAGCAAACTGATCAGGGTTACAGCTAAACTAAGATTTGTGATCAACATCATCAAGGAACCCCCAACGAGCAATATTGAACTCCTTAACGCTATAGAGATGCTACTTCCAATTAACGTTTGAATAAGAGTAGTATCAGCTGTCAACCTCGATAAAACTTCTCCAGATTTTAAAGTTTCAAAATACCCGGGAGGCTGACAAACTACATATCGAAAAACAGCAATTCTTATATCCGCAACTACTCGTTCTCCAATCCAGGACATTACGTAAAATCGTGATGAAACTAAGATCGCTAGCAAAAGAGAGAGCAGCAATAAAACAAAAAAACTATCGTTAATATCCTTCGAGGTTATTCCAGTATCTATCAAAGTTTTAAAAGCTACTGGTAAACTCAGAGTCACACTCGCCGCCCCCACTAGTAAAAACAATGCTATTGCCCAAATGTAAGCATACTTTACGAAAACAAATCGTAATGCTGAAAACATTTCAAAGAGTTTTGGAATGCTATTCGACTTTTCTTTGATCATTTGCTAGATACTTATAAATTTAGAAGAAAACTAATTGAATATAATTTAGGCTGACAGTTTAACTAAAAAGTAAGGCCTTACGCTGAAAATAGATTTGAGCCGAAACAAGTGTGACCAAGCGCGCCACTCAAGTTCCCTACAACTATAAAAATTAGAGTGTATGAAGCATTGTAGTTTTTCTAAAAATAACTTTCGCTGCAATAAACTCATGACAAGATGCAGCACATTGAGTACAATTACGGACATACGGAAACAAGGCGAATTAGCTCAGTCGGTTAGAGCGACGGAATCATAATCCGCAGGTCCGGGGTTCGAATCCCTGATTCGCCACCAATTTCCCTCTAAAAAGGCTCCAAGTCGGATTCTCATAGTATGAAACTAACTCTAAACTTTCTATATTTAAGAGTATGTTTTTCCACACTTTTTTGCAAGTAAAATTTCGAGCATTTAATGCCCATCTTCAACCTTTTACCGAATATTACTGCTACCCCTTGATTAAATATAAATCCGGAAAATTTCCCGACCACTTGCGGCTCAAGTTTGGACTAATTCCCGGATCCATAGATCGTTTTTTAATTACGGCCTCTAATTCTGTTTCCATTCTTAGTTTTTCTTCTTTGTTCAAGCCTTGGTTGGATCCCCTTGATAATGATGCTTTGAATTCACAGGTCTCATAAGTAAATTAGCCACAAAGGCAATTATTAGAAGACCAGCCATTGCATACATAGTAGTGTTGTATAAACTGGGAGTAGGATCAACAGTTCCGACTGGAACTATTTCCATGAGTCTTGCAATGGTAACAGTTTTAGCCGCTACTAATTGATCTAACTGTTCAATGGGCGCCCCAAATTTATCTATGAAGACTTCTGGATCAATTGCAGCCACAAGATCGTTAATCGCACTATTTAAAGAATAGCTTCTAAGCTCGGTAATACTTAAAGGGCCTAGAACTCCCGCGGTGGACCAAGCGGTTAATAAGCGTCCATGTATTCCGCCGACATGCATTGTTCCAAAAATATCAGCTAAATAAGCGGGAATAGTCGCAAAACCCCCACCATACATTGTGAAAATAATCATTGAAGCAACGCAAAATCCAGCGAAGTAAACAACCGCGCTCGGGTCAGCGCTTGCCTGCAAAGCAAAAAATGGTATCGACGAATAAAGTATTGCTCCAAGAACAAAAAAACAATGGTAAGTATTCTTTCTGCCAATATAGTCAGAGGTCGACGCCCAGATAAATCTTCCCACCATATTGAAGGCTGATAACATTACCACGTAATTTAAAAAGAAAAGAACCACGAGAGTACTAGTGGTAGCCATTCCGATCAAGACCTCATTTGAGCCAAAAATTTCACTAACCATGGTCTTAGCCACCCCTATAACCCCAATTCCAGCAGTGACGTTAAAGCAAAGCATTATCCAGAGTTGCCAGAACTGTGGTGTTTTAATTGCCTGATCAATGTGAACGTGATTTTTTGTTATCATACCATTGCCTTGATCTGGTTTTGGGGACCAGCCTTCTGGCTTCCAATCTTTCGGAGGAACTCTGTAGCTAAAAGCAGCTATAATCATAACTATGAAGTAAATTATCCCAAGTGTAAGAAAAGTAGCTGAAGCTCCAGTATCACCACTCCCAACCACGTACACACCAGCTTCACCTCCTCCAGGAAGAGCCGCAGCTTGCTTAGCAGTAGCAATAACTACCTCTAATTTCTCACCAGCTCTTTCAACGAAAAGTCTTCCGCCCTCCGTCAAAGTAGATACAACGTCCTCTGAACCAAGGTATTCTGGGCCGACAGCGAAATACGATAAAAGGCTGGTTTTGATCGGCTTTGCAATCATGGCTCCTCCACCGAATCCCATAATTGCCATACCAGTGGCCATACCTCTCCTGTCAGGAAACCACCGAATGAGCGTTGAAACAGGAGAAACATAGCCGAGACCCAAACCAAAGCCGCCAAAAACCCCATACCCAAGATATACAAGCCATAATTGGTGTGTCTGAATCCCGAGGGATCCTACGATAAATCCACCACCCCAAAGAGTCGCAGCGACAACACCAACCATTCTGGGTCCAACTTCCTCTAACCACTTCCCGGCAAAAGCTGCAGCCAGGCCTAAGCAAACAATTGCTACAGAAAAAATCCAGACCACAGAAGATAAATCCCAGTCTGATGCAGCAGGAGCAACTACTCCGAAGTGATTAGTTAGCGGCATGTTGAAAAGCGACCACGCATATACAGATCCGATACACAAATGGATACCAATTGACGCTGGAGGAACTAGCCAACGATTAAACCCAGGTTTGGCGACAATCGCATCTTTCAATAAGAAGGAAAAGATTCCCAACGAGCCGTTTGAACTCATTTTTTTCTCCATTGATTATTAATATTTTGTTAGCTCACTAGATTAAACTGAATTCCCTGTTTCTGTCTACTAACTATTTACTTCATGACATCTATAATTTCATTGACCATCGAAAAATTACTTTTTAGTCAAGTTATCCTGATGTTTAAGGGAGAAAGAGTCTCGATTTCAGCTCTCACTGAATCACCTTTGACTAACTTCCCGACCCCCTCTGGAGTGCCGGTGAAGAGAATGTCTCCTGGGCGCAGATGAAAAAACGTTGAAAGATTTGAGATAATTTGAGCAACATCAAACCTCATATTTTGAGTAGAGGAGTTTTGTCGCAGTTGTCCATTTACGAAAAGAGATAATTTCATTTTACGAATGTTTTTGATATCTGAAAATTTATGGATTAAACCGATTGGCGCAGCTTGTTCAAAAACCTTTGCCAACTCCCAAGGATTCCCTCTACTTCGTAAGTTTTTTTGTAAATCTCGCCTCGTTAAATCTAGACCAACGGCACAACCATAAATCATTTTTTCAGCATCTTTGGTACTTACTTGTACACCTTCTTTACCCAAAATAACCACTAACTCTATCTCATGATGTAATAAATCTGTGGCTAACGGATACTCTATTGATGCAACGTTTTCCGGATTCACCGAAAAAACAGTGTCCGGGGGCTTCATGAAATAGCAAGGGCTCTCTTCTACCGAGAGCTTCATTTCTTCGACATGCTTGAGATAATTAGCACCAATGCAGTAAACTCTTCTAGCAAAAACGGTTTTTTTCGATCCGAAAATTTTTAAGGGGTTAGCTTGATAACAATGTGAAAACATGTCCATAACTTTCATTCTCGCTCTTATATAGGGTTTTCCTCGGGAACTTTCTGCTAAGATTTATGGTTTAATTTGGTGTTAATTTGTGAGTATACGATATGATAACTGTTTCCAATCTTTCTAGGTCATACGGAGATACAAAAGCCGTGGATGACGTGAGCTTCTCAGTTAGAAGAGGAGAAGTTGTGGGTTTGCTTGGTCACAACGGAGCAGGGAAAACAACTGTTATGAAAATTTTAACAGGCTACATTGAAGCCTCAGGCGGTACTGTAAAGATAGACGGATTAAAGCTAGGGGTGGACGACCAATTAATAAAGAGAAAGATTGGTTACCTGCCTGAAAATTGCCCAGTTTGGCCTGAGATGAAGGTAATTGATTATTTGGAGTATCAAGGAAAGTTACACGGTGTTAGAGACGGTGAGTTGGACTCTTTGGTTTCCAACGCTATTCGAAGAACATCACTCAAAGAGAAAGCCACTTCTTTTATTCATACTTTATCAAGAGGTTACAGACAAAGAGTGGGAGTTGCTCAAGCGTTACTTCACGTGCCGGATATATTAATTCTGGACGAACCAACAAATGGCTTAGATCCAAATCAGATTCTTCAAATGAGGAGTCTCATTAGAGAGTTGGCTGAAACTTCAACAATAATAGTTTCAACGCATGTTTTACAGGAAGTACAGGCGATTTGTGAAAGAGTTCTCATCATGAGAAACGGTAAACTTGTTATCGACTCAAAAATTAGCGAACTACAAACGAAAAATAAGTTTGTATTAAGCCTCTCCAAAAGTGATGTGGATCTAGCTAAATTATTTAAAGAATTTTGTAATATTACACACGTTGGTATCGATAAAGGTGAAGAAACCGATAATATATCAATCCAAATAGAGGAGAATGAGTTGCCAGAACTAGTGAATAAACTTGTAAACAAAAGGCTGAAAATTAGAACTATTGTTCCTCAAAGGAGAGATCTAGAAAGTGTCTTTTCAGAGGTAAGTACAGAGGGTAAGTGAAGTGATGAATGAAATACTTTATGTAGCAAAAAAGGAATACAAAAGCTTCTTTTCTTCTCCCGCCGCATATCTTTTTCTTGGAGCCTTTATTGGTAGCAGCCTTTTTGTTTTTTTCTGGGTAGAAACATTTTTTGTAAGAAATATAGCTGACATACGACCGCTATTCCAATGGTTTCCGTTATTGTTAATTTTTTTAGTTGCTTCGCTTACAATGAGATCGTGGTCCGAGGAAAAGCGATCCGGAACCGTCGAGGCACTTATTACTTCCCCGGTAGGAAATGAAAAAATAATCATTGGTAAATTCATAGCGGCGCTAAAGTTGGTTAGTCTCGCTATGGTTCTTACAGCTCCTATACCTATAACTGTCAGCCTTTTGGGACCCATCGACTGGGGCCCAGTTATTGGAGGTTACATCGCAACTTTCTTCTTGGCCGCCGCCTATATTGCCATAGGTTTATTTACTAGTGGAAGGACAGATAATCCAATTGTTGCCTTAATTCTAACCACTTTGGTCTGCGGTTTTTTTTACATTCTGGGGAGCCCTATCATTACCGGTTTATTGGGGAATGAAATCGCAGCGATCTTTAATTTATTGGGAACTGGAGCCAGATTTGAGTCGATAACCCGGGGAGTAATTGACAGCAGAGATTTAATCTATTATTTGTCCATCGTTTTTATTTTTCTTACCTTAAATTTCTACAGTCTCGAGAGTTCTCGATGGCCTAAAGACGGTAATTCAGAAAAACATCGCGGTTGGAGAATTTTTTGTCTTTTAGCAATCATCAATGCCTTTTTGATTAATTTATGGTTGAGCCCAATCAACAACTTTAGATTAGATTTAACTCAAGGCTCTCTTTACTCCCTGTCAAAGACCACTAAATCACAAATAAAGGAACTGAAAGAGCCTTTGCTGATACGAGCCTATTTTTCCGAAAGATCCCACCCCTTGTTATCTCCACTTGTCCCGCAACTAAAAGATTTACTCAAAGAATACCAGGTGGCGGGTAAAGGCAACATAACGTTAGAGCTTATAGATCCTCAGAGAAATAGCGAATTAGAAGAGGAAGCGGCCAGCAAATATGGAGTGCGTCCTGTGCCTTTTCAAACTGCCAGTAGACATCAGGCTGAAGTAGTGAACTCTTATTTTGATATTGTAATAGCTTATGGCGATCAGTTTGAAAAATTGAGCTATGCTGCTTTAATTGAGGCAAAGGCCAGTTCTACTGAAGCTGGTGTTGATGTGAGACTCAAGAATCCTGAGTATTCAATCACTAGGGCTATTAAAAAAACCACCGCGTCTTTTAGAGCTGAGGGAAGTCCACTCGATAGCGTCAAAGAACCAGTTTTTCTCAAGATGTACATATCAGAAACAGAATCGCTGCCAAAAGAGTTAGTACCAGTATTTAATGAATTAAAAAATATTGCCCTTGATTATAAAAAGGATTACAAAGAGTCGTTTAATTTTGCGGTTCTCGACCCCGAAAAAGACCAAGATTTGGCTGTTAAGTTGAATGACGCATACGGGGTTAAAGCTCAGGTTGCAAGCATTTTAGATCCGAAACCTTTCTGGTTTAGCATATTTGTTGAATCGGGGGAAAATGTTGAAAAAGTCCAGTTTGGCGAATCTCTCGATAAAGAGTCGCTAAAAAGGTCTATTAACAGTGCGCTAAAGCGGTTGGCTCCCGGCTACTTGAGAACAGTTGCACTAGTCACCCCAAGCAACCGTAATCAAAACTTCACTAGACTTAAACAAGTTTTGTCTGAGAACCTAAAGGTCGCTGAAACTGATCTTGAAGAAGGAGAAGTCCCAGAAGATGCTGATATGCTTCTCCTCCTCGCCCCTAATAAAACTAATGATATGCAATTAAGAGCAATTGATCAGTTTTTAATGAGGGGAGGTAGCGTCGTTTTGGCTACCTCTCCATTCAATGTCACAGTTGGCCAATCTATTGATGCTAAAGCTTACAATTCGGGTGTAGAAGACTGGCTGTCTAAATTAGGATTTGAAATTGAACCTGAAATGGTATTAGACCCCAAGAGTGCTTCTTTGCCCATTCCAGTTCAGAGATTTATTGGAGGTATTCCGGTTAGGGAAATTCAGCTACTTCCCTACCCTCATTTTCCTGATATTCGCGGTACGGGTATAAATCAAACTCATCCGATCACATCGGCGTTAAATCAAATGACGTTAAACTGGTCCTCTCCGATCATTGTAGATGGGGAATTAACAGAAAATAACAACGTTGTAAGTTTGCTTGAAAGCTCACGCTCAAGCTGGACCTCTGACAACTTGAATGTAGTTCCTGACTATGAAAATTATCCTGACACGGGCTTTTCAGATGTTTCAGAAAGAAACGCAGAAGTCTTAGCCGTTGCCGCGAGTGGACCATTTGAATCTTATTTTAGTAATTCAGAGGAAATGAAGAATGATGAAGTAAGTTTAGAGAGCCTGGTTTTAAAGTCTCCCAAGTCCTCTCGCCTAGTTCTTATCGCAAGCAACAGTTTTGGAGCAGATGGGTCAATAGATTTGGCCTCTTACGCCCTTAACACCTTATACACTAAACCTCTTGAATTTGTGCAAAATGCCGTTGACTGGTCGACGGAAGATGAGAGTTTACTAAACTTAAGGGGTAAGTCTCAGTTTGCTAGGACTTTAGAGCCCATGGTAGATCAGAGTCAACAACTGTGGGAGATTGCTAACTACATTCTAGCTCTGCTAGGGCTCGGGATTATCTGGTTATTACGCCGCAGATCTCTAAGATTAGATCAATTGCGTTATACAAAACTACTATCGAAAGTTTAAATATAAATATTTTATGGATAATGTAAACCGCTATCTCCTTTATCTGTTAGTATTCCAGGTGCTATTGAGCGCAGTAGTTTTCTATAATTTTGGGAAGTTATCAGCCTCCCCGGAGCCTAGCCCATTAATATCAATACAAAAGGCTGATATTTCGAAAATAATTCTGAAAGGTCCTAGTGATACGAGCGTAACCTTAACGAAAAAAGTAGATTCTTGGGTTCTGCCAAAAGAAAAAAACTTTCCTGCTAACAATGCTGCAGTTGAACAGTTACTAGGCCGGCTATTCGACCTCAAAGAAGGAGTTCAAGTGTCTCAACAGGAGACCTCTTTCGCAAGACTTAGAGTATCAGACAAGGATTTTGAGAGGCAAATAATGATTTATAAGGATGGTGAATTATCGGAAGTTCTCTTCTTCGGTACCGCCGCTGCCTTAAGACAAACCCATGTTCGAAGAGGGGGAGAAACTAAAGTTTTTTCTGTTAAGTTTGCTGCTGGCGATATTGAGCTGCAATCATCTGACTGGCTTAAGAGAGACATTTTCGTATTTCCGTCGGAACACGTACAAGAGGTTTCCATTGGCTCGATCAAAATTTCAAATAAGATGGTTAAGTCCGAAAACGCCCCTGATAATATAGAAAGTTCTACCTCGCAAAAAAAACAGTGGGGCATTAAAGATCTGAAAAAAAATATGGTCCCCTCTCAAGTGGAAATAAACGATTTGGTGAGGCAACTAGCGGACATTCAAGTGAGTAGTTTAGCCTCCCCCGACGATATTAAAAATATTGATCGGTCAAAAAAACCTATAGAATTTAAAATTTCTTTAAAAAATAACGTCTCCCATACCTTCAAATTATTGAAATTGAAAAATGAAGACGATTTTCTGTTACGCGCTTCATCGAGAGAGGAAACTTTTAGGATGCCTCCTTTAAGTGCAAAACAGTTAGTAAATAAAGCTAAACGAGACGTGTTGACCATTTCAAAAAAATAGTAACTCATCATTTTTTTTTAAATTTGTCTGTGTGGGTAGTTTTCTAGGTTTAACTGCTGTAAGCTGTTTGATAAAGGTTCGTCAATTTAGAGGAGTTCAACAAATTGTCGTTGGAAAAACTAGCACATCTTTCTGGAGTAACCCCGGCTTCAGTCTACTTAAGTTCAGCGACCGAATTTCTGGTAGATGTTCTTTCACTTAAAGGATTATTGATTATTTCTGTCGATAACGAACATGATGAATTCACGGAGGGTGCGTTATCTACTTTTTTTTCGTACAAGGGCACACCAACTTCGATTGTATTTGAGGAAGAAGCCTTTTCTAAGGATTTAATAATAAATCAAAAAGCAATTAAATTAGATCATAACTATATCGATGACATCGACGAGGGAACGATGTCAGAGAAATATGATTTCTATGCCTGTCCTTTTGGTAAGCTTGAAGAATCTAGATTAATAGCCATAGCCTACAGCGATATCAATCTACTCTCCAAAGAGCAAGTTGAATTCTATGAATTTAATTGTAAAATTTTAGGAAATATTTTTCAGTTACGAAGCGACTATGAATTTGAAAGATCAAAACTGATAGACCAATCTAAAAAAGATGCTCTTACCGGTTTATTTAATTTAGAATCCTTTGCAGGTGAGTTGAAGAAGTCCATGCAAAATACTAGAAGTCAAAAAGCAATGATAGCTTGTATGGTTGTTACACTAGATGATTTCACCTCAATTAATACAAAGTATGGTTTTGATCTTGGGAATGACGTTTTATTTGAAATTGGTAACAAACTTCAAAATTTCGTAACGCCGAGAGACTTCGTAGGAAGAATCGGCGGTGACAGGTTTGGAATTGTTTTACGAAATATTGGGTCAGACTTTGATACAAAATCGGTGGCCACTAGGGTTGCTAATATTTTCAGAAAAGGACTTTTACCAGTCGGAAAAGAGCTCACCGCAAGTATTGGTATAACTGTTTTCCCCGATGATTCATTAAATAGTGATGATTTAATAGCGAGAGCTGAAATAGCTGCGAAAATAGCAAAAAGAACTCCCGGAACGCATACTGCTTTTTATAAAGAACTCGAGTCTAATTACTAGTAATTAAACTTTACAAGCTGATTTAAGCGCAAATTCCAAAAAAGTCATGCTATCCACTGTTTCCCATGAATCCTCACCGGTCTTTTGAAACAGTATTTCCCCTTCTCCCATCTGATCTGCGTAACCGGTATATTTTTGTACTTTCGTGGTTTTATCTCCACAATCGAACTCCCTTAAAGTTTGCACTGATTTTATTAGAAATCCATCAAACTCTATTTTTTCATTATAATCACGTAACATCTGCAGGGTGGCTATACCGTCAATTTTATTAATCTCACCAAAGTACTCTACATAAAATGGTCCAGTAGCTTTCCGCTCCCAATCTTCGGAAGCGCTAGCCGTCAAAACACTTAAATTAAGGACGAAAAAGATTATAACCTTCATTGCGTTATTTAATAAAAAGTAAAACCATATTAAAGTTTACATGTCTTACCTACGTTATGTACAACTCACACTGATTGAATTGATTTTAATTAGAGCTAGCTTTAGTGAAGTAGGTTAGACCCTAGACGTAAGGTTCTATCACCGCCAATTTTGTTACTTGTGCACCACTATCCTTTACTACCTCATTCGTTATGGTTGTTCTCCTTGCCATATTTTCGGCCTAGATGACATTGAAAAGTTTCAACACTCACGACTTTCCCGCAAAGAAATAAAAGCTGCCTCCGGACAGGAACTAGATAACTTGAGTTCAAGAATTATGTCGGTTTTAAACATCTTTGAGATCGTAACATTGGTGTCGTTACCTATTAAGGTTATATTTAAGTTCATTTTTGTTATAGTTTTTGCGTGCGATTAGAAATTATTAAAATAGCAGAAAAGAATGAAAAGATAAGGTTCTTAAAATGTTATTTTTGGTTTTTGAAGAAAACTAGGTCACACTTCCCTTATAAGAGCTAAGTTCATCATTCCAATATTTGTAGCTAAGTAAGTAAAAATCAGTTAACTTAGACTTTATTTTTTATGATTACTTCTGGTTATTCTTAAGTTGGGTCTCATTTATTTTTATACTTCAATATTCATAACTAATTTATTACCGAAGGCTTTTTCTCTCCTCTTAAATTGGTCATTGAATTGGTGAAAAAATCCATGGGTTTTTATCAATAAAGCGGACAGTGAATATTTTTTGTTTGAGGTTTAGCCTTGCTTACATTATGTATTGTGGGAATAAGTAAACTTTCCTATCAAAGCTTAATTACTCTCGTGCTAAACTTTATGCTGGAGGTATTTATGTCTTATGAAGCAGAAATAAGTAGATCTAACCCAACAGCCTTTTTATTCTTGATTGACCAATCTGGCTCCATGGCTGATCTGGCTGGGAATCTTATGATTTCTAAGGCTCAGTTTGTGGCTAACGCACTAAATCGCGTGGTGATGAATCTTATTTCTCGTAGTTCTAAAGCTGAAGGAGTAAGAGATTATTTCGACTTAGGGGTTATTGGTTATGGTGGCGAAGGCATAGAGAATCCTTTGGGAGGAGCTTTTGCAAGTAATGTTTTTAATGAAATTTCGCTATTTGAAAAGTTTCCTGTAGCTATTGAGGATAGAATCACAAAGTCAGTCGATAATCAGGGTCGCACCATGAGACAAAAAACAAAATTCCCGGTATGGTTCGTCCCCTCCGCTAAAGGCAATACTCCGATGAAAGAGGCCATCAAAGTTGCAGCCGTGGAACTTGCCCATTGGTGTGATGATCACCCTCAATCCTATCCTCCAACAGTTTTGCATGTAACGGATGGAGCATCCTCGGATGGAGATCCTGAAGGTGTGGCTAGGCAAATGTGTCAAATTGGTACAGAGGATGGTGAGGTTTTATTATTTAATTTATTAACTTCTGACGACGATTCAAAGTCTATTAAATTTCCATATACTGATACACAAATTTCTGATTCAAATGGTAAGTGTCTTTTTAGAATGTCTAGCCCCCTACCTAACGGAGTTTCCCTTGCGGCGAGAGAAAAGGGCTATTCAATTTCCGATGGAAGTAGAGGATTTTTTTATAATGTCGAACCAATCGAAATTGTTGACTTTTTTGATATTGGTACAAGGGCATCTTCAAGTTCGATGATGTTACGTTAACTAACTCTTCATGCGGATCCTTCAATTTTTGACTGTTCCCAAAGAGGTTGAATTTCCAAACTCTAATGAAGACTCTTTTTTTTTTCACACAGATGGACTAGCTTGTGCATTAAGTGACGGGGCTAGTGAGTCCTACGACTCAAAAAATTGGTCTTGGATTCTCTGCGAAACGTTTACGAAAAATGCTCGCCGTGTTAACAGAGGAACCTTCTATAAATTAAAGGAAATTAAAAATTTAATTAAGATCGCTAGGACAGAATTTGAGAAATTTTACTCTGTAAAAACTTTAAGTTGGTCCCAAGAGGCTTCTTTTAAAAGAGGCAGCTATGCAACTCTCATTGGGGTAATCGATCATGGAACCACTATTGAGATTTTAGCAATTGGAGATACAGTTGTAATATGGAGGGATCAAAATTCTCTATTGAATTCATTTTTCATAGATATAAATTATGATTTTAAGAAAAAGCCACTATTACTTTGTAACCAAATGAAAGAGGATACTCTTTTCTTTGAAAAGCTAAATCAGCAATGGTCTTATGTGAAAATAAAAAAAAATAAAATTTTAAATGGTGAAATTTTCCTTTTAACAGATGCTATCGCACAGAGGGTTTTGAATCTTAGTAATAATGGCTATACTACTCTCGCTATTAACATTTTAAAAAAGAGTAACATAGAGTTTTATAATTGGGTGATAAAGGAGAGATCAGAGGGTTTTTTAAAAAAAGACGATACCACAGTAGCTTGGATAAATGTCGATGCTGCTACCTAATTTAGAAGTATATTTAAGGGTAATAAATGAAGACCCAAAAAAAATTTTTAAAGACTTTGAGTTGCAAAGATGTACGGTTGAGAAAAATGCTTTACAAGTTCCTAAAGTTAGAACCGGTAACTTTGCCTCGATATTTAAATATTATTCAGCCGAAAAAATGTTCGGAGTGAGATGTTTCCTTAAAATGCCCAAAAACATAAAATCTAGATATTCTGAGATTGCTAAAACTACAGATACCTCAATTTCAAAAGATCATGCGAAAACATTCATTCGTTTTGAATATCTAGAGGAGGGGATATTAGTTGACCATACCTGGTTTCCTGTTTTAAAAATGGAATGGGCGGAGGGAGAAACACTAGGAGAATTTATCAATAGAGAATTCCGTAATGTTAAGTCATTAATTAATCTCAAGAATAGTCTTCAGTGGTTGAAAAACTTTTTACAAAGGTCTCAATGTGCTCATGGAGATATTCAGCCTGGTAATTTAATTATATTAAATAAGGGCAAGGATATTAAACTAATTGACTATGACGGCATGTATGTAAATGATTTAGATCATTCGGATAGTTTCGAGGTTGGTCATAAAAATTTTCAACATCCGGGCAGGTCGGAAAAGTATTTCTCCAAGAATCTTGATTGGTTTTCGTTCATTCAACTAGAAGTAGCTATTTCCGCACTGATTGAAAACTCTAATCTTTGGGAAGAAACTTACAGTGATGAAGAAGGAATAATATTCCGATCTGGCGACCTTAAGGATCCACTAGGATCTGAAACTTTTCATAAAATTTCGCTGAATGCGAAGCTATCTCCCTCCATAAATCAATTTGCAGAAGTATGTTTAAGAGGATTTGAGAAAATACCCGACCCAGATCTTTTTTACAAAAAACACTTTCAAGAACTAAAGTACGATTTCCAGCCAAAAAAAATAAAGCAGAGCTCCGTCATTATAACCAAAAATAAGGATATACCGTATGACGGAGAATATCCTGTCGTTGACGGTAATGATAGGACTGCAATTTTGAATTTTATTGGCAAGAGAATTGAGATAATTGGTCAGATAATAACTGTTTCTGTTGGAAAAAAACAATTTGGAAATAGTATTAGATTGGCTCCCTACATTTATTTGAATTTTTCGTCTATATCTGCTGGAGAGGTCTTTAGAGTTAAATTTCTTCCGGATGTTATTGAAGGGTCGAAGCTTTCAAGTCTCTTGCCTTGTGAAAAATGGGCAGGCAAATGGATCACCATTACTGAAACTGTTCAACCACAACAACTTTTAACCCATCCCTCTTTTAAAAGTGGGCTACATGAAGTGTCAGTTATAGTTAAAAACTTAAATCAAGTGAAAGTGATAGACAAGTCCGAGGCGCTTTACAGAAAGAATCAAAAAGAGGAAGTAAACCAAAAAAATTTCCGCGCGACACCTCAACTCCCTAAAAGATCTTCCTTGAAAAACCTTAAAAATAAAAATGTTCTTGATGTTCTAAAGAAAATGTAGCTTAATATGATCTAAACTCTTGGTAAGCTTGAAAAAGCAAGCTTTTGCTAACTTTGTGCTTACGCCTAAAAATCTCAAACCACTCAAAAACCATTTACAGCGATTATTATGAAAAAACTTACTTTGTTTTTTTTTAGAGGAGTAATTACCATACTTCCCCTCGGTCTTACCGTCTACTTACTCTACTTCATTCTTACTTCATCTGAAACTTTAGTTAAATCAATCATTGAACCATTTTTAGGATCAGTATATTTTCCTGGAACAGGCCTCCTGTTGACTGTATTTTTTATTATTATTCTAGGAGCATTCATATCGCAACCCTTTATTTTAAGGATTTTCGGACTTATAGAATTGCCATTTACTAATATTCCGGTAGTTAAAAGCATATACAGTTCTATAAAAAGTTTTGCAGATTACTTTTCTGATCAAAACAATGAGGACACTAAACAAGCAGTAATCTTAACTATTCCGGAAACAGACATCAGAATGGTTGGTTTAGTTACGAGGGCTAACTTACAAGATTTACCTCAAGAATTTAAATCAAAAAGCGATCAAATAGCTGTTTATCTTCCGATGAGTTATATGGTGGGAGGATACACTCTTTTCGTACCAAAAGAGAGCGTTAAGCCCATACCAATAAGTGTAGAAGAAGTTATGAGAAACTCTTTACTTGCTTGGTTATCGAAATCAGATGGAAAAAGATAAAAAAAACGTCCCGGTTTTGAGCCGGGACGTCGAAGACTTCTAAATCTAAATATTTAGTTAGGTAGAGCGAAAACCATCATAGTACCACCAAGATCGGTGTACTTGCTTAGCTCTCTATATCCACCAACAGCACCTAGACCATCTGTATCTTTCTCAAGACCAGCAGCAAGACCAATTCCAGCCCAACCACCAATACCAGTTAAGATACCAATATACTGCTTACCACGATGCTCCCAACTGTGGACATTTCCGATTGAACCGGAAGGAAGCTTAGGTGAAGTCCAAAGAACTTTACCTGACTTAATGTCAACAGCCTTTAAACGCGCATCTAGTGTGGCGTAAAAACCAACACCTGTAGCAGTTGTCATAGTACCAGCCCATACTGAGAACTTCTCAGGAATAGACCATTCGATTTTTCCTTGAACAGGATTCCAAGCTATTACGTTACCCATTCCACCGTGACTATTTGGAGCTGGGAACATAGACAAGGTAGCACCAACATAAGGCTGACCGGCTGTGTACTCAACACGGAAGGGCTCATAGTCCATACAAACGTGGTTTGTAGGAACTAGGAAATATCCGGTAGCTGGATCAAACGATACAGGCTGCTGGTCTTTAGATCCGAGCGCAGCTGGACAAATACCCTTTGTATTAACGTCTTCACCTTGAATATGGGTAGAATACTTAGCTAAAACCTGTGGACGTCCGGACTTCATATCAACGTGGGTAGCCCAGTTAACTGCAGGATCAAACTTCTCAGCAACTAGCAACTCACCGGTCTTACGATCTAAGGTATAACCAAAGCCGTTACGATCGAAGTGCGCTAACATTCCACGCTTTTTGCCGTTCTTATCCTTACCATCAAATAATGGAACTTCATTTATTCCATCATAGTCCCACTCATCATGTGGAGTCATTTGATAAGCCCAAGCCGCAACGCCTGTATCTACATCACGAGCAAATATGGTCATCGACCACTTGTTATCACCTGGACGCTGCTTAGGATTCCATGTTGAAGGATTACCAGAACCGTAGTACATCAAATTTAGTTTAGGATCATATGAGTACCAGCCCCATGTTGTTCCACCACCAATTTTCCACTGATCACCTTGCCATGTCTTCAAAGAAGAATCTTTTCCAACAGGACGCATCTTACCGTTGTTCCAAGCCATTGTTTTCTTTGGATCAAACTTAAGATCGCTATCAGGACCAACTGAATAAGCTTTCCAAACTTTCTTGCCACTGTTAATATCATAAGCAGCAACGAAACCTTGAACACCAAACTCACCACCAGAAATACCGGTAATTACCTTATCCTTGAAAATGTGTGGCGCGTTAGTATTGGTCTGACCAAGCTTTGGATCACCGTTCTTTGTAGACCAGATTAATTTTCCATTTTTAGCATTCAATGCCACTAAAGTTGTATCAGCCTGCTGTAGGAAAATTTTTCCCTCAGCGTATGCTAAACCGCGGTTTACAGTATCACAACACATAACAGGAATCACTGAAGGATCCTGCTTAGGCTCGTACTTCCACTTAATGGTCTGGTCGGCAAGGTTTATTGCAAAAACCTTATTAGGAAAGGCCGAGTGAACATACAAAGTGTCACCGATAACAAGAGGACCACCTTCGTGACCACGTAGAACACCGGTTGAGAAAGACCAAGCCATTTGAAGCTTGTTCACGTTAGACTTTGTAATCTGCTTAAGCTTTGTGTGACGCTGATTGAAGAAATCGCCACTAGGCGCAGCCCAGTTAGCTGGATTCTTCATTAACTTGCCAAGCGAACTGTTGGCATGCACAACTGCTGGAGCAGCTACAGTGACCGCTACAGCGGCACAAAGTGCGTTTAACTTAAAGTTCATGAGTTCTCCCACGATAATTGTTAAAAGAAACATCTTTCACCGAACATAATTCGGCTTAATTACAAGATATTATAAAAAGCTCTCTCAAACATCAGTGGTTGCCCTATATTCGGGAAACCACTAGTATATAACTTCTAAAAAAATTTAACTTGCAAAATAGAAAATATGCCAACTGAGAGCCCAATAAAGAAAGAAAATTTTCACTGCCCAGACTTCGACTTACTAGATGTTACTGGTACTAACTTCAAATTAACTAATTTTCTCCAAAGTAACGATGTTAAGGGATTTCTTGTTATGTTTATATGTAATCACTGCCCCTATGTTAAGTCCATTTTAGACCGGCTCGTCGAAGACATCCGACTATTACAAGTTCAACATATCCCCTGCATAGCAATTAGTTCTAACGATGCATTGTCATATCCAGAAGATTCCTACGAAAACATGCAAAAGCTAGCAAAGCAAAAAAACTTTTCTTTTCCTTATTTATATGATGAGTCTCAAACGACAGCGAGGTCATTTGGAGCTGTTTGTACACCAGATTTTTTTGGTTTTGACAAAGACAGCATTTTAAAATATCGCGGCCGATTTTTGAATCCCTCGAACCCATCACAGCATGAACTACTCACCGCTATGACGAAAATAGGCCTTGGCGATTCTTGTCCAAAGGAACAGTTTCCTTCAATTGGTTGTTCTATAAAGTGGAAAAATTAATCTTTAAGATTGTAGTCAATAGCGATAATTTTCAGCCTATCCTCACCGTCCTTAGTGGTTAGAGTTACCATATCCCCTCTCCTGGAACCTAAAAGGGATTTTGCAATGGGGCTAATCCAGCTCACGTGACCTTTTGCCAGGTCAACTTCGTCGATACCTAAAATGGTAACGGTTTCAATATGACTTTTTTGATTCCTTTTAAAACTAACTGACGCTCCAAAAAATACTTTTTCCACATCAACGGCTGTTCCAATTTTCACAGGTTTGGCGGTTTTTATGCTTTTTGTCAACTTAAAGATCTTCTTATCAATTTCTCTGAGTTTTTTTTTCCCGTAAATATAATCCCCATTTTCTGAACGGTCGCCGTTGGAAGCAGCCCAAGATACAATATCTACAATCTTCGGCCTCTCCTTATCTACAAGATTCAATAACTCATTCCTCAACCGTACCAAGCCTTTTTCACTGATGTAGTTGTTCTCATGAGCAGAGGAATTCCTTATGAAGTTAGTTTTAGCCAAACTACCTTTTTCCTTTTTTAAAAAGTTTAGTTTTCCGAAAACTTAAAGAAGTTGTTGCAAAAATCTCATAGTTCTACTATACTAAAATGTTGTTAAAAAATTTATAGAGGCAAGACTTTGAGCCAGCTAATAATTTTTCTCCTCGGCAGTGGATTCGGAGCTGGGTCCGCGACATTGTTTTTTGCAGTGTTGCATGGTTTTAGATCGCTATACAGAGTTTCCAAACCAATCAACCGTCATAAAAATTTAACAAGTTCTTAAACACACAGTTTAGATTTAGCGATTAACGATTCCGCCATTCTTATTGAAGCAATATCAATTAGTCGACCATCCAAAGATACAGCGCCTTTACCCTCTTTAGCAGCCTTTGCCATAGCATCTAGGATTCTTTCTGCTTTATTAACCTCCTCGGCGGTTGGAGTATAAACTTGGTTAGCTAACTCAATTTGAGAAGGATGTATTGCCCACTTGCCCTCATACCCCAAAACCGCACATCTTTTGGCAGCGGACAAATATCCCTCTTTATCACTAAAATCACCAAACGGTCCATCGATCGGTCTCAGCCCGTAAGCCCTGCAAGCAACCATCATTTTCGTTTGAGCTGCATGCCAAGGGTCTGTCCAAAACTCCTGTCTATTCTTTCCGTTCACCATATCAGAAAGAACTACGCTATCCTCACTAACTCCCCCAATTATGGTTGTTCGTGCCCTAGTAGACGCAGCATAGTCCGCAACCCCAAAACTCATAGCTTCTAGTCTTGGAGAGGACTGGGCAATAGCGTCAACATTCGACATGCCTAATGCAGTCTCAATCAATAATTCAAATCCTATTTTATTCAAACGTCCGGTAGCAGTCTCAATTTGGCTGACCAACATATCAACAGCATATACGTCTTGTGGAGTTCCAACTTTTGGAATCAGTAACATGTCAAGTCTTTTGCAATTTTCCACAATATCGACAACGTCTCTGTACATGTAATGAGTATCTAAGCCGTTTATTCGAACCATTAAAGTTTTGTCACCCCAATCAACTTTATTTAACCCTTCAATGATATTCTTCCTTGCTAATTCTTTCTCGTCCGGGGCGACCGCATCCTCACAATCCAAAAAAACAACGTCGGCGCCAGATTTAGCAGCTTTCTCAAACATTTCAGGCCTAGAGCCTGGTACAGCTAACTCAGATCTATGAAGTCTAGGTCTAGCCTGTTCAACAGAAAAAAAACTCATATTCAATCTCCAATAATTTACCAGCTTACGATGCTAGTGCCGTTTTTACGGTGATTCCAAGGTCGTTAGCACTGGGCGCAACACTAATCCCCAATGTTTTCATTATTTCAGATTTTTCAGACGCTGAGTCTCCCGCTTTTGAAATAATTGCCCCCGCATGTCCCATTCTCCTGCCTTTTGGCGCAGTTAAACCCGCTACATAACCAACAACGGGCTTAGTCATATTTTCGTTAATCCAAGCAGCAGCCTCTGCTTCCTGCGGACCACCAATTTCCCCTATCATTATTACTGCCTCTGTTTCATCGTCTTCATTAAATCTTTGCATGTGATCTAAAAAAGAGGAACCATTAATTGGATCGCCGCCAATTCCAACAGAGGTTGAAACTCCTAGCCCTAAATTTTTAACTTGGTCGGCCGCTTCATAGCCAAGAGTACCTGATCTCGAAACAATCCCAACCACTCCTTTTTGATATATATGTCCTGGCATAATTCCAAGCATAGACTTACCCGGCGAAATAATACCAGCACAGTTAGGGCCCACAACAGTAGTTCTTTTCTCGCGAGGAAATCTCATCAAAAATCTTTTTACTCTCATCATATCCTGAGAAGGAATTCCGTCTGTTATAATACAAACTAGTCGTAATCCCGCATCAGCAGCCTCCATAAGAGCATCAGCCGCATAAGATGGGGGTACAAAGGCTAAACTTGCATTTGCTCCAGTATTAGAAACAGCTTCCTTGACAGTGTTAAAGACAGGTCTCCCCAAATGGGTAATACCTCCCTTTCCAGGAGTAACGCCTCCAACCACATTAGAACCATACTTAATCATTTCATCCGCGTGAAAAGTGGCCTTGTCCCCGGTGTATCCCTGCACTATTATCGGAGTTGTTTCATCAATAAGAATACTCATAACCTCTTCACCCTTAAATTTAATTAATAGCAACAGCCTCAACCGCCTTGTTACAAGCATCAAGAAGCGTATCCGCTTTAATAATTGGTAACCCAGAACCATCTATTATTTTTTGACCTGCTTCCACATTTGTGCCAGCTAATCTAACTACCAAAGGAACTTTCAAACCTTTAGCTGCTTCCACAACCCCTTGCGCGACCCAGTCACAACGATTTATACCTGCAAAAATATTTACTAAAATCACTGATACATTGCTGTCCGATAATACAAGTTTAAAGGCGGTAGCTACACGCTCCGGTGAGGCCCCACCACCAACGTCAAGGAAATTAGCAGGATTACCCCCTGCGTATTTAATAGTATCCATAGTGGCCATTGCTAAGCCAGCACCGTTTACTATACAACCTATATTTCCGTCTAAACCGACATAATTAAGATGATGTTGACTTGCCTCAGCTTCCCGAGGATCCTCTTGAGCTAAATCTCTCATTTCTGAAATGTCAGGCAGACGAAACAACGCATTTTCATCAAAAGACATCTTCGCATCCAAGGCTATCACCCTATCGTCCTGAGTTACCACCATTGGGTTAATCTCTAGCATTTCAGCATCTTTATCCCTGAAAGCTCTATAAGATCCCATTATAATACTCACTGCCCTTTGAACTTGTTTAATATTTAAGCCAAGACCAAAGGCTAGTTCTCTAGCCTGAAATTGCTGTAACCCAACAGCTGGTTCAACGATAACTTGCAGAATTTTCTCCGGAGATTTTTCAGCTAGTTCCTCGATCTCCATTCCTCCTTCCATTGAAGCAATGACCCTAATTCTTTCAGCTTTACGATCAAGTACGAACCCCAAGTAGAGCTCATTAATAAAAGGCTCAGCAACTTCTACGTAAACCCTCTCGCATAGCTTTCCTTCCGGCCCCGTTTGCACGGTTACCAAACTTTTACCTAACAACTCCCCGGCAATCTCTTGAACCTCATTGTATGTTTTACAAAGCTTCACTCCTCCAGCCTTACCTCGCGCACCGGAATGGATTTGAGCCTTCACAGCCCAGTGCCAACCCCCAAGCTCACTGGCTGCAAAAGCTGCTTGCTCAGCAGTGTAAGCAACTCTTCCCTGCGGCACAGTCACTCCAAATCTTGCTAAAAGTTCCTTCGCTTGGTACTCATGAATATCCATAAAACTCCTCCATGCCGTAGAATTAAACTACAGCTTATGCATTTATCTCAAATTACAGTGAATTTATTACTTTCGAAAAGATTATAATGATAAACCCTTCACATTTGGAATCATACACTTTTTTTGGTTTAGAGCCGGGTCTAGCTATTCTAATTGTAGGTAGAGTTCATGGAAATGAACCTTGCGGCACTGAAGCAATACTTAAAATTATAAATTCCTTGCGATCTGGCAAAATTAAATTAAAAACAGGTAAACTAACGTTGGTTCCCGTTTGTAATGCCCTAGCAGCTAATCGAAACACCAGGAATGGAGACCGAAATTTAAATCGGTGCTTCTATCCTAAAATTGCCATTGAAAGTTTCGAAGATTCTTTGAATAACATTCTTTGCCCACTGATAAAAGATCATCAAATTCTGCTAGATTTGCACTCATTTAAAAAAGGTCAGGAACCGTTTGCGCTTATAGGTAATAGCGACATGACTTTACCAGTAAACAATTTATGTAAAGTGTCGGAGGCAAAAATTGCTTCCTGGCTAGGGGTCACTACCGTTATCTCTGACTGGTCTTCGACATATTTAACTGGAGTAAAAAACCGAAGGGAAAGAGATAAAATAAAAGAGCCATTTCATTTAAATTATGATGAAAATTACGGGGACGGAACCACAGAATTTGCTCGAAAAAGCGGTATTGCTGCAGTTACTTTAGAGTGTGGACAGCACTCCGACCCTAACTCCGTTAAAGTTGCAACCAATGCTGTTATTAATCTGCTAGCTCATTTGAGCTTAATAACAAATCCCAGTAATACGTTAAAAATTTACAACCCACGTGTGATAAAACTTATTCGAGTAGTTGACAAACTCGACGCTAATGATTTTTTTTTATTCGACTGGCAAAATTTCGATAGAGTCTCAAAAGGAAAGCCAGTAGCTAAAAGAAAAAACGGTTCGCAAATTCTTGCTCCTGAAGATGGATTTATTATTTTTCCGAATAGTGATGCAGAAATTGGACAAGAATGGCTTTACTTTGGAACTTATAAAAACTAGTAAATGAAAATTAGTTTCGTGAAAAAATATTCGGTCTCAGTAATTGGGAAAAAGTGATGAATTTTCCTTAGAACTCAGTAGGCTATTAAGGGTGTAAAACCTATTCTTTTATTTTCTTAAAAGAAAACAAAGGCTACTGTATAAATAATCTATTTTGACTATTTAGCTTTTTTGACCCACCGCATTAATATATCCTCATGGTACAAAAGTATTATTTGTTGTCTTTTTAAAGGTAAACTTGTAGTTATGAAAAATAATCAAATTACTCATCATGCTGTAACGGGTGGAGTAGAAAAGGCAGGTAGAGGCAGACAAATTCTAGATAGAATATTTTCCGGTATGTTCGATCACGTTATGATATACCCTCAAATTTGGGAAGATCCTGAAGTTGATTTAGAGGCTTTAAACCTCAGAAAGACTGATGAAATTTTAGCAATTGCCTCCGGCGGTTGTAACCTTTTGAATATGCTAACTGAATCACCTGACCAGATACATGGTTTAGATTTAAGTAGGGCACATCTAGCTCTAAATAAACTTAAGATTTGCGCCATTGAGAATTTTGAGAATTATGAGGATTTTTTTGAGTTTTTTGGAAAAGCCAACACTAATAAAAATATCCTTAATTTTGATAAATACCTTCTTCCCAACTTAGATGCTGAAAGTAAAAAGTATTGGCAGGCAAGAGCTCCCTTCAATAAGCGTATTTCAGCTTTCAGTCGCAACTTTTATAGATATGGTGCTCTTGGTAACTTCATAGGATTCAGTCATATTTTATGTCGATTATTTGGTATGCAGCCACAAAAGCTGCTGCATACCAAATCGCTTGACGAGCAGCGCATTTGTTATAACAGATCTCTGGGAAGATTGATGAAGCACCCTCTTTTGCGAATTTTAACAAAAACTCCGATTGCACTTTTTGCTTTAGGTATACCTACTGCACAATATCACGAACTAAAAGGTGAACATAAAAATATTTCTGAGGTTTTAGAAGAGAGATTAAGTAGACTAGCTTGTAACTTTGATATATCTGAAAACTACTTCGCATGGCAGGCTTTTGGTCGTCGGTACGATACGCAAGGCCGCAAAGCGATTCCGCGCTATTTAATGGAAAAAAATTTTAAAAAACTGAAGGAGCAAATTCACAAGCTGAATATTCAACAAAAAAATTTGACAGAATTTTTATCTGAGAGATCGCGAGATAGTTTAGATGCTTATGTTTTACTGGATGCTCAAGACTGGATGTCTAACGAGCAACTGACAGCCTTATGGATTCAAATAAATCGAACGTCCAAACCAAATGCTAGAGTTATTTTTCGCACAGCTGGAAAGAAGAATATTTTGCAAAGCAGATTACCTGCTGAGTTACTTAATGCATGGAGTTATGACTGGGAAGAATCTTACTCTCTTTATCAAAAAGATAGATCAGCCATTTATGGAGGATTTCATCTTTTAAAAAAAATTTAAAAATTTTCTTTATCAAAATTGATTAATTATGAGCAAAAAACATCAAGATAAGATGAATGAAAATTATAAATTCA
This sequence comes from Betaproteobacteria bacterium TMED82, assembly GCA_002170395.1. Lineage (GTDB taxonomy): Bacteria > Pseudomonadota > Gammaproteobacteria > Burkholderiales > Burkholderiaceae_A > UBA7377. Next base: position 267,629 of record NHEJ01000007.1, on the reverse strand, counting down.
CAAGACACGTGTACGATATAACCCGACCTCTTTTTTTATTCGGGAGGAATTCTCTTCTTGAAGATCTGAATCCTCGCTTAGGAGAAACTATATGCGAAATAGGTTGCGGTACAGCTCGAAATCTTGTGAGACTTTCCCAGCGAACACAAAATGTACAATTAATTGGACTTGATGCCTCAACATTAATGCTTGAAAAAGCATCTTCTAAATTGAAGAAAAATAATCTCGAAAAGAAAATAAAACTCTATCATGGTATGGCTGAGAATTATATTTTTGAAGAGCAGATAGATAAATTTATTTTTCCATATTCCTTATCAATGATTCCAAAACCAAAAGAAGCCCTTACAAATATTTTTAACCAACTTCCTCCGGGTGGTTCTATTTATATTTTAGATTTTGGATCATTTAAATATTGGCCATCAATAGTTAAGGAGCCTTTTTTTGGATTTTTAAACTTTTTTCAAGTATACCCAGACCATGAAGTACTTAATATTTTCGAATTCAATAAAGAATGCAAATCTAAGGTAAAAAGTAAACTTGGGGGTTACTCTTATTTTGCTACTTTAACAAGAGGAAACTTTTAGTGCTATGACCTTTTTATTTTCTGCGGAAACCACTTAAAAGCAATTTCCTCATTGGAAAATCTCCAACTACACACGATGAAAGAAAAAATAGAAAAAATTACTAACACTGCAATATTCGTAAAAATATTAATATCCGCCTTCCCTCCTAAGGGAACCAAGATGGCATGCTTTAATAAATCTACGCCATAAGTATAAGGATTAATTTCAGCTATTATTCCTAAAAGGCCTGGGAGATTATCGACAGGGTAAAGTGACCCCGAGAGAAAAAATATCGGGAAAATAACAAAATTCATAATTGCAGCAAAATTATCTAAGGTCTCAGAAAAAACTGCTACCAACATTCCGATTCCGGAGCAAGTAATCGATAAAAGTATTACTGCTAAAAAAAAGAGAGGCCAATTTATGCCTAAGCTCAGTTTGCCAATCATAAATAAAATTATGCTAAGCAATACTACCTGGAAAAAAGATGATACAGTCGCAGCCGCCATCTTTGCAAAAACAACCCATCTCCTTTTTATCGGTGCAATCACAAGTAGCCTCATCACTCCAGACTCTTTCTCATACACGGTTGATAGAGCTCCAAGCAAGGCTCCGAATAAAATAGCCATTCCCACAACACCGGGGACAAGGAATTGTACGTAGTTTTGATCATTTCCGACGAGAAGAGATTCGAAACCAGCTCCAATGACAAAAAGCCATATGAGCGGACGAACTAGGGCTGATAACACCCTTCCTTTTTGCCTAAATAATTTGACTATGTCTCTTTCAACAACAGCATAAATAGCTCTATAAACCATTAATTAATCCACAAAAACACATCATTTAAATTTGGAGGTCTTACGATAACTTTTGTCAAATCACTCCCAAACTTTTCCTTTATTTGGTCAAGTTTCGATGAGAGGTTAAAGCCCTCATGTTTCTTTAAATTTATGTACGCAGTGCGAAATTTTTGCTTGCCAATACCAAATTGCGCAGTTAATTCCCCAAAAATCTTATTCATTTTGGGCGATTCAATTTCTAAAACATTTGAACATAAACTGCTTGTCAATTCATTAGGTGCTCCCTCTAATACTAATTTACCTTCTTTCAGGAAAGCAACTGCAGTACAACCTGAAGCCTCCTCCAAATAATGAGTAGTCAATAGTACTGTCATTCCACTAAGCACCCTCAGTTCATGAATGAATTCCCACAAGCGCAAGCGCGTGGGTAAATCTAGACCTATAGTTGGTTCATCCAAAAATAAAATTTTTGGGCTATGAATAACACCGCGGGCGACATCCAGAGCTCTTCTCTGTCCACCAGAGAGTGTCCGTACAGGTTTATTTTTTTTATCATTAAGATTAAATAAATTAAGAAGTTTTTCGGCATTATCTGTTATTTGACACATCGGTAAGTTATGGAGCATACCCGCAAACCTCAAATTTTCCCAAACTGACAACTGCCTATCTAAGGAAGAATCTTGAAAAACTAAACCGATTATTTTTCTTATCTCTAAAGGTTTGCTGTTTACATTCATACCGAATAACTTAACTTCTCCGCTACTGGGACGCAACATGGAAGACATCATATTTATACTACTGGTCTTACCCGCACCATTGGGACCCAAAAGACCGAAGAAGCCTCCAGATTTAACTTTAAAGGTTAAATTCGAAACGGCATTTTTATTTTCAAATGTCTTTGTAAGTTTGGTAACTTCTATAGCAAGAGTTTCAGAATGAGTGCTTTCATGGGATTTCAACTGACGACGACCCCACTCTGCTTTTTTCATCACTTGGACTAGAACTATCCTCGAATAACCGATTTTTTTCTAAATCAAGGCCTCCATTTATTTTTTGATTCATTAGTTTTCTTGAGTCACTGTCTGTTCTGAATATAATTTTCTTTTCATTATTGATGGGCTTTGAAGCATCCTCCACCGCCTCAATAACCTTTGCGTGATGCTCGCTTTTATCACAAACGGGGTCAGCATTGGCAGGGTCACCTGTAAGCATATATGCTTGGCAACGACACCCTCCCAAATCCTCATTTTGCTCCGGGCAGCTTTTACAAGGCTCCTTCATCCAACTTTTTCCCCTAAATTTATTAAAACCTGGAGATTTATACCAAATCCAATCCAAAGGCTTTTCTCTAATGCTGGGAAACTCCATACCGGGAAGCATGCTGGCCACGTGACAAGGTAATACCGTACCGTCTGATTGAATAGTAACAAAAATATTGCCCCAACCATTCATACACTTTTTTGGTCTATTGCTGTAATAATCTGGCATTATAAAAAACAGCTTCATCCTATTTCCTAAACGATCCCTAAACTTTTTCATAGTTTTTTCTGCACGTTCAAGTTGTTCCTTCGAAGGCAGCAGTTGGTCCCTATTTAACTTCGCCCAAGAATAGAATTGTGTATTAGCTAATTCAACATAGTCAGCTCCCATTGACTCAGCCATAGTAAGAATTTCCCCTATATGGTCAATATTTAGCTTGTGTAAAACACAATTCAACACCATCGGATAATCATATTTCTTAATCAATTCGGCAACTTTTTTCTTTAAATCGAATGTTTTAGTGCTAGACAAAAAATCATTCATTTCTTTTGTACTGTCTTGAAAAGAAAGTTGAATGTGATCCAACCCTGCATCTTTTAGTCTCTTGATTCTTTTCTCTGTTAATCCAATACCTGAAGTAATCAGGTTTATGTAGTAACCAAGCTTTCTTCCTTCTTCAACGATTTCTTCCAGATCATTTCTCAGCAGAGGCTCCCCACCCGATAGACCTAATTGAGCAGCACCCATTCTTCTTCCCTGTCTTAGAACATCAATCCATTCTTTCGTACTGAGCTCCTTATGCTGCTTAGCGTAGTCAACCGGGTTATAACAAAAAACGCAGTGCAAGGGACACCGATAAGTAATCTCTGCGAGTAACCAGAGTGGGGGCTCAATATTAGTATCAGCCATCTTAACGCCCTTCCTCATCCTCACAAATCCAACCTTGTTTCAAAGCGATTTCCACAAAAGAAAAAACATCCTTTCGAATATCTGCAGCGTTAAATTTTTTTTCGATTTCATTCACCACTTCAGATATGGGCTTAACTCCGTCCAAACGACTCAATATTTCTCCGGCGCTTCCGTTTAACTTAACCATTCCTTCGGGGTAAAGCAAAACATGCGACTCTTGAGCGGGTTCCCACTGAAGCCTAAATAATTTGGATAACTTAAAGACGGTTGAATCGCTAAACATAGTTAACCTTGTTTGGAACCTAATACGGAAATTTCACATTGTTGCAACATGATAGCATCAGCTAAAGACCATAAAACATCTAATTTAAATTGCAAAATTTCCAAGGCCCTATCCTGCAGAGCTCTAGAATTACTGAAAAAATCCTTGGTAACTTCCAATCCGTGCTTGACATCCCTTCGCGCCTGACCGAGCCGATACTTGAAATATTTCATTCCCTCTGGATCTACCCAGGGGTATTTTTCAGGCCAGGTATCCAGACGTTGCTGATGGATGTGTGGGGCAAATAATTCTGTCAGGCTTGAAGCTATTGCCTCCTGCCAAGTCGCGTTTTTTGCAAAATTAACGTAAGCATCCACTGCAAATCGAGCTGCAGGAGCAACTAGCTCTAGACTAGCAACAACATCTCTTTTCAAGCCAACTGCCTCACCAAGGCCTAGCCATGCATCAATACCTCCAGCATCACCATCAAATCCGTCATGATCAAGAATTCTTTGAATCCATTCTCTCCGAATCTCGGGTATAGGACAATTAGAAAGTATGGCAGCATCTTTAATTGGTATGCTTATTTGGTAATAAAACCTGTTAGCCACCCAACCCTGCAACTGCTTCTTCGACAATTTACCCTCAGCCATCATAACGTGAAATGGGTGGTAGATATGATAACTGGAACCTTTTTCCTGCAACATCCTTTCAAACTCAGCCTTTGGAAAAGGTTTTTCCTCGCCTGATACCGTAGCTAAGTGGAGTAAATTTTCTTTAGTTTTAATCATAATAGTATTTCTAGCCCATCGTAGGCTACCTCGATATTTAACTTGTTCAACTCTAGCCTTTCTTTTGAATTTTCATTTAATATGGGGTTAGAGTTATTTATGTGAATTAAGATTTTCCGTGCATCGGCAAACTCGCTTAACGCTTCAATCATACCATCTGGGCCGGATTGAGGTTTGTGTCCCATTTCCCGAGCCATTTTTTTTGATAGCCCGTTATCTATCATTTCTGAGTCAGTCCAAAAAGTCCCATCTACCAGCAAGACATCAGCTTTTTTCATGGGAGATACAAGGTGACTTTCAATCTCACATAACCCAGGAGCATAAAAAACGGATTTGTTTGATTTAACATCCTTCAGGAATACACCTACGTTATCTCCTGTTTGAGAATTCCCTCGATTTGGCGAATACGGAGGTGCTTCGCTCTTTAGGGGTATAAGCTCCATCTCCAGGCCGTTAACTTTTGGAACAACTAACACCTCCGCCTTCTCGGTAGAAATCTCATGCCAATTAACGGAGCAATAAAAATCTAAGACTTTAAAAATTGGGTTGCCAGTTGAGAGATCCTCTCTGACCTGAGAAGTAGCATAGATCTCGAGAGGACGAGAAGACTCTCTTAACATAAACAATCCGGTAGTGTGGTCTATTTGAGCGTCCATTAATACAACTGCAACAATGCCAGAATCCCTTACATTTCTGCCAGGCTGCAATCTACCACCCGCTTGCTTTAATTGAGTCAGAATATCAGGGGAAGCATTAAACAATATCCAGCTTACACCGTCACTGCTCACAGCTATAGAGGATTGAGTTCTGGGAGTAAACCCGGGCTCACTTTTTCTAACGCTATCGCAATTTAGGCAGTTACAGTTCCACTGGGGGAATCCTCCACCAGCCGCGGATCCTAGAACTCTAATAATCAATTAATTCTCCAAAAGATTCGCCCACACTCTGTGGAGTGCGGGCGCACCTGTCTTTTACCAAATATTACTTAGCAGCAACATACATGGTAATTTCAAAACCGAAACGAAGATCGGTAGCTGTAGGCTTGGTCCACATAGTTTTTCTCCTTTTGTAAAAGTTAATGAATATAAGAATAACAAGTTTAAAATCCTAAACTTGCTGTACGTATGATCTCAAATTTTTATGTATTATTAATCAATCATGTAACGATAAATTATTAGTGATTATCATGAATTAGATGCAATTAATTTTTTTAATGGAATACCCTAATAGAAAAAAGATTCCTACAGAAAGCTCGCAAATATGTATATCAAAACTTCGCAAAATCAACTAATTGCTTATGATACAACCGGTCCGATTGGAGGCATACCCTCAATATTTATTCATGGAGGACCTGGCAGTGAATGTACAGAGAGTAGTAAAATTTTTTTTGATGCTGAGATTTGGCGCACTATTTATTTTGACCAACGCGGCTGCGGTGCTAGCAAACCTAGAGGAACCATTGAGCATAATGATTTACTTAGTACCATAAGCGATATGGAAATGCTGAGAAAAAAATTTCGCATAAAAAAATGGTTGCTATTTGGAGGATCATGGGGTTCGACCGTAGCACTAAAATATGCTATCGAAAACCCAAATAAAGTTTTAGCTTTAGTTTTGAGAGGAATTTTTTTAGGTTCAAAGGAGGAAATAGATAGCTTTATTTATGGTCTACAAGACAGATTACCCAAGGAATGGAAAAATCTTTGCAGTATTTCTTTAGGAAAAAATGATATTTTAGGGAGCTACTGTAACGCTATTTTTTCCGCTGACAAAAAACTTCAAATTCTGGCGGCAAAAAAATGGCAGGAATTCGAGAGTGCGGCAATGATGCTCACTGAAAAAAAAGAAAGCTCTTCAAGTCCATACAAACCTACAAAAAAAATGGAGGAAAAATTGGTTGATAGAATGAGAGTTCATTTACACTTTTTAAGAAATGAATGTTTCCTTAAGAAAAATGAAATATTGGACAAGGTTTTTTTACTAAAAAATATACCTACTGTTATAGTGCAAGGTCAGCAGGATCCTATCTGCCCACCCAAAACGGCGGAAAAACTTGTCGAATATATGCCTTGGGCGCAAATAAGAAGAATAGAAAATGCTGGCCATAGTGCTTATGACAAACGAATAAAGAAGTCTTTAATTCAGACTCTAAAACAATTTTCCAAAGAATTTAAACATGAGTCTTCGATTAAGAATTAACTTACTAGTATCAATTTTGATGATAATTTTCATTGGATCCACTGCTATCTTACAAATACAAGATATCAGAAAACAAATCAGAGAAGAGATGGCTGCCGGCACGAAGGTTACAGTTAAACTCCTATCAATTTTTCTTTCTAACACTCAAATATCTGCCCTTGGTAAAAATCGAGAGACAGACTTGGTGTTATTTCTAAAAAATCTTGGGAGAGTAAGAGCACATGAAATTATTCTCAGAAATGGCATTGGAGATATATTGTATGTTTCTCCCCCTAGCAAATATAAAGCAGGTAGATATGCTCCAGAGTGGTTTTCAAATTTTGTCACTCCTAAAATAGCCCCATTTACAATACCTGCTAAAGGGTTATCTCTTCAGATATTACCAGATCCGTCTAGGGCTATACTTGACGCGTGGGATGAAGTTATTGACCTAGTTATTTTAGCAATAGCATTTTTTTTCATTCTGAATCTTTGGAGTTTCTGGATAATAAGTAGAGCTTTTTCACCCATAAAAAGCTTAGTCGAAGGTTTGGAATTAATGACAAAAGGCAATTTACAAACTCGGCTTCCAAACTATCCTATAGCCGAATTTCATGCAGTGACAAAGAGGTTCAATCAAATGGCTACGGCTCTCGAATTAGGTATTAAAGAAAATAATCGACTCGCGCTCTCCATCAATCAATCATCAGATGCTCTGTTTTTAACAAACACTGATGGTATGATAAATTTTTGGAACCCGGCAGCTGAGAAATTGTTTGAATACCAGGGCGAGGGGTTCAGAAATCAAAATATTCGGTTAATTTCTCCCAATAATTTAATTCATGAAATTGATACGAACCTCGAAAATATTTTAAATCTTGAACATCGGGATGCGTTCGAAACTTTAAGAAAAACGAGATCTGGCAGGAAAATAGAAGTGTCCGAAAAAGTCACCCCAATAGTTGAACCTGAGACAAATAGTATTCTTGGTACTCTTTTTGTTATTAGAGATCTTTCCGAAAAAAGAGCTGCTGAAAAAACAAAACTTGAATTAGAAAAGAATCGAGAATTGACAACGGTTGTGCAAAAAAGACTTGAGGAGGAAAGAAAAGCTCTAGCAATGGAATTACACGACGAGTTAGGGCAGTATGTAACTGCCATAAAAACTATCGCTACTTCGATTGCAAATAGGAGCAAAGATGGAGATAAAAAAGTTTACTCAAGCAGTACGGCAATTGTTTCTGCTGCTGGTCAGATATACGACGCTGTACATAATATCATTAGGAGGTTAAGACCCATAACTTTAGAGAGATTTGGGTTGATCGAAACCCTAAAAGAAACAATCGATGAACTGCAAAAAATTCATGAGGAAATAAACTTCACCTTTTCGGCAAAAAAAATTAACTTAAATAAAGAGTCAGAAATCTCTCTTTTTAGAGTTGCTCAAGAATGCCTTAATAACGCCATAAAACATTCGAAAGCTAAAAATGTAAGTATTGACATCAACTTAACAAAAGAAACGTTAGTACCCTTTCTAAAACCTATAACTATCCTAACTATATCTGATGATGGAATTGGCATATCTAACAACAGACTTAATATCCCAGACCGTTTTGGTTTAAAAGGAATACGTGAGAGGATACAAAACCTTGGAGGAACTTTAGTAATTGAAACTAATAGAAACCGTGGCACTAAGATAGTCGCTTCTATCCCCTCTTTATAATTTAAAGGTTTAAGAAAAAGATATGGAAAAAAAAATTAGAGTTCTGCTTGCAGACGATCATGCAGTAGTGAGAATGGGTTTTCGTTTATTACTGCAAGATACTTCCGACATGGAGGTTACCGGAGAAGCTGAGAGCGGTGAAGAAGTCCTTAAAGAAATAGGAAAAAAGCAAGTAGATGTATTGGTTATGGACCTTTCAATGCCAGGGATTGGAGGACTGGAAACGATTTCTAGGGTGAATACTAAACCGAATCCTCCAAAAATTTTAATTTTATCTGCTCATGAGGACGCCATTCACCCCAAACGATCTTTAAAGGCGGGTGCAACCGGCTATTTGTCTAAAAGAGGAGCTGCTGACGAGCTGATAAAAGCGATCCGTCAAGTTTTTTCTGGGGGTATGTATGTTGAAGCAGCTATCGCACAAAAAATGGCGGTGCAACAATTAGGCGGAGATTCCTCGCCCGTTGAAGTTCTATCTGGTAGAGAGTTTGATGTTTTTATGGCCTTAGCAAATGGCAATACCGTCAATGAAATCGCTAAAACGTTGCATTTATCGCCGCGAACAGTAGGAACTCACTTATACAACATAAAGCAAAAGCTAAAAGCGACCAATCAGGCTGAGATAACGTTAATCGCAATGAAGAGTGGCCTTATAAACCCTTGAACTAGACTGGGTTAACCGAAACTGCACAATATTTAAATTCCGGAATTTTCGCAATTGGATCTATAGCGGCGTTTGTCAACATGTTAGCCGCTGCCTCTCTGTAAGCAAAAGCCATAAAAACATTTCCTCTCGGAGTACGATCGTCCCTCCTAAGCAAAACTTCAAGTTTGCCTCTCCTCGAAGCGATCTTAACCCTGTCACCAGCTGTTAAACCCAACTTCTCAATATCCCAACCATGCATAGAAACGGAGGGTGCAGGCTCAATCGCATCTAACACAGAGGCTCTCCTTGTCATACTCCCAGTATGCCAGTGCTCTAGTTGCCTACCGGTAATAAGAGCAAAAGGATAATCTTCATCAGGCTTCTCATCAGGACTGCCAGCCTCTGCGGGAACCAAGTTAATTTTGCCGTCAGAGGTTGGCACAGAATCGATGAAAACCACAGGCTGTCCGGGATCAGACTCATCTGCACATGGATAAGTTACGCTTGATTCATCACAAAGCCGTTCCCAAGTAATTCCCCAAATAGACCCTTTCATTGCGTGCCTCATCTCATCATAGACTTCTGAAACTCCACTGTCACTACCTTTGTAACTCCACGACAAACCCATTCCAGAAGCGATTTGCTGAATAATCCAAAGATCCTGTCGTGCTTGTCCAGGAGGGTCGATTGCTTTTCTGCCGAGCTGCACCATCCGGTCAGTATTAGTAACAGTCCCAGTCTTTTCCGGCCAAGCGGAAGCAGGCAGTATAACGTCAGCTAGCCAAGCTGTTTCAGTCATAAATATGTCCTGTACTACAAGATGCTGAAGATTGGCCAATGCGTTTCTAGCATGATTTAAGTTGGGATCACTCATAGCCGGATTTTCACCCATAATATACATTCCATAGACTTTGAGAGGGTCACTGTCATCAGCGAAAACTTTATCCATTATTTCTGTTACCGTCAATCCGGGTGAAGGATTAAGTTCGGAGCCCCAAAAATTTTCAAACCAAGTTCGGGAGACTTTATCAGATATTTTTTGGTAGTTTGGGAGCATCATAGGAATCAGACCCGCATCACTTGCGCCTTGAACATTATTCTGACCACGTAGAGGATGTAGCCCCGTTCCTGGCCTTCCGATTTGTCCAGTAATGCTGGCCAGGGCGATTAAACTTCTTGCATTATCAGTACCATGCACATGCTGACTGACCCCCATACCCCACAAAATCATAGAAGCTTTAGACCTCGCAAATTCAATTGCTACCTCTCTAACCAATTCCGGAGATATTCCAGTGGAGTTGTAGATTGATTCTGGGGTGTAAGACTTAACTTTTTCAGCTAACTCGTCAAAATTATTAACTCTTTCGTGAACAAACTCGTCAGCCACGAGACCTTCATTGATAATCACATTGATCAACCCATTTATTAAGGCAATATCGCTTCCTGGTTTGAAGGCTAAAGACCGCCAAGCGTAATGAGAAATGGTCGTTAACCTAGGATCTGCCAATATAATTTTTGTTCCGCTTTTTGCAGCATTCTTCATCCAAGTAGCAGCAACGGGGTGGTTTTCTGTCGGATTGGATCCGATAATGAGAATAACTTCTGAATTTTGAACATCACCAACTTGGTTACTAACCGCTCCAGACCCCACTCCTTCCAACAAGGCCGCAACGCTGGACGCGTGACACAACCTGGTACAGTGGTCAACATTATTATTATAGAAGGCTGTCCGCACGAGTTTTTGAAAAAGATAGGCTTCTTCGTTGCTGCCCTTCGCAGAGCCAAATCCTGCTAGAGCACCGAACCCGTATTTATTGCGCAATCCGTTTAACCCACCATATGCCACTTCGAGTGCCTCTTCCCAACTAGCTTCCCGAAACACATCCTCCCAAGAACTAGTGCTAGAACATTGCCCGGTATTTTTTTCAACTCCTTTTCTACGAATCAGAGGTTTTGTCAAGCGACTTGGGTGGTGAGCATAGTCAAACCCGAATCGTCCTTTTACGCAAAGTCTGCTTTTGTTGGCAGGACCATCTCTGCCTTCAACAGCGACTATATTTTCATTTTTAACCTTATACTTAAGCAAACAACCAACCCCGCAAAAAGGACAAACAGAATCAACAGTTTTGTCCACTGTTTGATCTCCGACTAATGATTTCGGCATTAAAGCCCCAGTTGGACAAGCCTGAACACATTCACCGCACGCAACGCAAGTGCTCGCTCCCATGGTCGAGTCCACGTCAAATATGATTTTTGTGGCAGCGCCTCTTCCATGAACTCCAATCACATCATTTACTTGCTCTTCACGACAAGCGCGTACACATCGATCACACTGTATACATGCTGAAAGGTTCACCAACATTGCAGGATGGGAGGAATCCTCGGGTACCGAAGACCTTTTTGTCTCCTTAAATTTTTCCCGAACTTTTACACCAAGCTTTTCTGACCAAAAGGACAGCTCTCCATGAACTGATTCCCCATCGACATCATTCCACTTAAACCCTTCATCCGGCATATCAGCTAAAAGCATTTCCAAAATTAATTTTTGATTTTTCCTAGATCTATCACTTTCCGAGCTTACTACCATTCCATCCTTGACGGACCGGCAACAACTAGGAGCTAGAACCCTTTCACCTTCTATTTCGACGACACAGGCTCTACAATTACCATCAGCCCTGTAACCTGGGGTGAAACACAATCTTGGAATTATCTTCCCCTCTCTCTCAGCAACTTCTAAAATCGATTCCCCTTCGTACGCAACTACAACCTCGCCATCTAAGGTAAGCTTGATGGGCTTTTTTTCAACTAATTTTAAGAAATTTTCTGGTGCGTTCATTATTTAATCTCGTCTTTAAAGTACCTTTGCACACAGTTTATAGGGTTAGAGGCAGCCTGACCCAACCCGCAGATAGACGAATCAGTCATGACGGTTTTAAGATCATTTAACGCATCAGCATTCCAAGAAATTTCTTTCATCAATTTGTGGGCTTTTGCCGTACCAACTCTACAAGGCGTGCACTGTCCACAACTTTCATGTTCAAAAAATCTCATAACATTTAGAGCTAATTTACTTGCCTTATCTTTGTCACTAAAGACCATTACCGCAGCGGAACCAATGAAGCAACCGTGAGCTTGCAACGTATCGAAATCCAAGGGAATATTGTTGAGGTTTGCAGGGAGTATTCCCCCTGACGCACCGCCCGGTAAATACCCGTAAAATTCATGACCTTCCATCATTCCATCACAATACTCGTCGATCAACTCTTGAACAGTAATTCCTGCAGGAGCAAGCTTTACGCCTGGGGACTTTACTCTTCCACTGACACTAAAACTTCGAAGTCCTGTTCTGCCATGTCTTCCAAAAGAGGCAAACCATTCAGCTCCTCTCTCTAAAATATCTTTAACCCAATAAAGAGATTCGAAATTGTGCTCTAACGTTGGTAAACCGAAAAGGCCAACTTGAGCAATGTAAGGTGGTCTCATTCGCGGTTCACCCCTTTTTCCTTCAATACTCTCAATCATTGCAGATTCCTCACCACAAATGTAAGCCCCCGCACCTCGCCTTAATTCAATTTTAGGAATTTGGAAGTCTAACCCCTGTTGCATCTTCACTATCTCCTTTTCTAATAGTGCTCTGCAACCATGATATTCGTCACGTAAATATATGTAACAGGATTCAATTCCGACGATTTTAGCAGCAATAAGCATACCCTCGAGAAACCTATGCGGATCCCGCTCCAAATATGTTCTGTCTTTAAATGTACCAGGCTCACCCTCATCAATATTGACAGCCATCAGCCGTCGCCCCGGTTGATCTCGGACAATACTCCATTTCTTGCCAACAGGAAACCCTGCACCCCCCAGACCCCTTAAACCCGAATTTTTCATAGTCTCGATGGCGTGATCAAAATCAGCTTTGCCGCAGAAAAAGGATTTGGCGAGCTGGTAACCATTATTTGCAATATATTCTTCGAAGCCAACATACCGCGGAGAAACTGATCCATCATTTCCAAAGCTCGGCAAGCTCTTTTCAACAAAATCTACAGGGTTAAAATACAAGCCCTGATAATTTTCGTTTCCACTCTTCGCTGGTTCATGTACGATTTTTTGTTTTTCGATGTAACTAGCAACATTTTCGTACTTAGCAAATGGAATAGGGTTCTGATAAACCACTGCCACGGGTGCTTGCTCGCACCTACCTACGCACGGAACCCTCACAATTCTTACATTTTTCTGTGTATGACTATTTAATTTTTCATATAGGTCGTCAGCACCTGCTAATTCACACGAAACACTATCACAAACACGTACGGTAACTTGCGCAGGCTGCTGGTGATCCTTGAGAAGGTCAAAGTGATGATAGAAAGAGGCAACCTCATAAACTTCTGCCATTGGCAAATTCATAAGTTTAGCTAGCGCGACTAAATGTTTTTCCTTCAAACCAAGATATTTATCTTGGATCAGATGGAGATTTTCAATTAAAAGATCTCTTCGGTCCAACACTATCCCCCGCAACGACTTAATATCTTCAATGGAAAATTTATCCGCCTGAAGCCCCTTGGCTTTTGCCTGATCCTTTTTTGATCTTTTCCTCGGTCTTTTTATATCAGCAATGCGAATGGAAACCGTTTCTGCGGTACCAACAGGTTCACTCATCTAACACTCCGGTAAGTCAATAATATTTATTGACAATAAGTATCTCATTGAGTTCTATCTAATTCAAATTTTTGAAGAGAAAGAGTGGTTAATTTCAATAAAAAAGAGAAACTATAAGATTAAACTGTATGTGTCTATTTTTTTTCTGTCTAATTCAAATTAGAAATGTTGCGCTGCAATGACTGAATATAGGAATTAACCCTATGGTACTGAAATACTCTTCAGTATTCTATGCCACCTCTTTGAGCTCGCTACCTTATGAGCAGTTTCTTGGATAATAGTTAGTTGCCTTCCCGACGGCATAAGTATGCCGACAGGAATTTTTTCTAGCGGATCAGTCAATCTTCTAATCGAAAATTCTTTCCCTATAACAGCGACATTGGCCATAGGCCCTGACAGTATTGTAGCTAACTGACCTGCTGCTTGAATACATAAAAGAAGAGTAAAGATAGAATCCGTTTCCATGGCTGGCGTTACGCTAACATTGGCCTTTTTAAAACAGTTCTCTACTAATACTCTATTGTGCATCTCTGGTGTTAAAAGACAAAGTGGTAATGCTGAAGCCTCTTGCCAAGATAAAGAGTCGACTAATTTTTCTTCAGACAGCTCACTCTTTGTAATTAGAAAATACTCTTCATGATACTGGTGTAAAATTCTCGGTTCATAGGCATCTAATTGAGGCCTTTCAATATAACCAAAAGCTAAATCTATAGATAGTTTTTCCAAACCAAGCTCAATTTCGTGCGAGGCCATTGATCTCAAGACGGGTCGCAAACCTTGAAAACTATCCTGTAGTAGAACAGAAAAGTTTGCTGCAATTGGTAATGCACTAGGAATTGAACCAATTACTAACTCACCCCTAGGTTCATGCTTTCTCCCTTTAATCTCTTGTTTTAAAGCATTCATTTCATGAAGTACCTGATAGGCAGCTGCAAGAACTCTATTTCCCTCAAGAGTCAACCCCTCATAATTCCTCCCCCTGTTAACAATTTTGATGTTCATCTCCTCCTCAAGGGCTTTAATAGCATTCGAAAGAGCTGGCTGGGTGATATGACATGCCTGAGCGGCCCGACTAAAATGCTTATGTTGCTCAAGTGCAACTAGATATTTAAAGGAGTCTATAATATTCATCTATAAATATATCTGAGTCTTCTTGAAAGCATAAAAATGAAATTAAATTTTGATTTAGTGGTAATTGGTGGCGGATCTGGCGGCATTGCTTGTGCCAGGAGAGCCTCTGAATACGGTGCTAAGGTAGCACTAATAGAAGGAGATAGATTAGGAGGCACTTGCGTCATAAGGGGTTGCATACCAAAAAAACTTATGATGTATGCTTCAACAGGCATTGACTCTATCCATAATATTAATACTTTCTGTTGGGAAGGTATAAACGTCCGAGACCTTCATTTTAATACAAGTCTGTGGCAAAAAAAGAAAACTGAGGAGATAAAAAGACTTGAAGATATTTATGAAAAGCTTTTATTAAGTAGTAACGTTCGGCTTTTTAGGGGTTTTGGTTTCATTGATGATAGTTCTAAAGTAAAAACTGAAAATGAAATCTTATCAACCGAACGTATAGTAATTGCCACTGGGGGAAAACCAGTTAAAGATTCAATCAGTGGGCTTAATTTAGCTTCTACTTCGAATGATATTTTAGAATTGGATCATTTGCCGGAGGAATTAGCCGTCTTAGGGTCCGGTTACATTGCCGTAGAATTTGCTTCAATACTTAGTAATTTTGGCATAAATGTCTCCTTGTTTTTTCGATCAGACCTACCGCTTAAGGGTTTTGACAAAGATATTCGCAAAAGACTTTTTGGTCACATGGAGTCTTTAGGGATTTCTATGTATCCAAACAGTAATATCCAAAAAATTGAAAAATCCTGCAAAAAATTGACAGTGACCGTTGACGGTCATAGAAAACAATTTGACAAGATTCTTAATGCGCTTGGGAGAAGTCCAAATGTTCCTGAGATTGAGAAAAGTTTGAATATTGCGAGAGGTAAAATTGGAGAAATTTTAGTAAATGACTTTAACGAGACCTCAATACCCAACATCTTTGCAATTGGTGATGTTACGAATAGACTCAATTTAACTCCAGTAGCAATCGCCGAAGGAAGAGCCTTGGCCGAAAACGAATTCAATAATGGTAAATTGAAGGTTGAACATCAATCAGTTGCCTCAGCAGTTTTTTCAAATCCTCCTATCGGCTCCCTCGGATTGACTGAAGTTGAGGCACAAAAAAAATTCGAAAATCAGAATATAAAAATCTTCGAATCAGAATTTAATCCAATGAAATACAGTTTTTCGTCAAAAAAGAAGAAAATTTACATTAAGATAATCGCTCAAGGAATCGATAATAAAATAGTTGGAGCCCATATGATTGGAGATGATTCTCCTGAAATTATACAGACACTGGCGATCCCATTCAAAATGGGTATGAGAAAAAGTGATTTGGATAACACTATAGCAGTTCACCCTACAAGTGCTGAAGAGTTGGTGCTTTTACGTAAACCCACTAGAGTTTTACAGTCCAATGGGAGCTGATTATTAGAACCATACTTGAATATTTTTCTGGAACATTATTTGTGTGCATCTTGTGTGCATTTATTTCGGCTTGGTGGGGTTTACAATTGGATGGACGAGCAGGCATGTTTCAAGCTCTTTGGGTATTTCTCATTCTGTTAATACTAGAGATTTCTTTGTCCTTTGATAATGCTGTTGTTAATGCTTCCGTTTTGAAACATTGGGATAAATTTTGGCAAATGCTTTTTTTAACTCTGGGAATTCTGGTTGCTGTTTTCGGAATGCGCTTACTTTTCCCCTTGGTAATTGTGGGTTTTACTACTAACTTAAGTTTAGTAGAAACGTGGAATTTAGCAATCCAAAAACCAACTGAATATTCCGTAATATTGATGGAACATCATGCACAAATTTCAGCGTTTGGGGGAATTTTTCTCCTTTTGATTTTTTTAAACTTTTTCATGACTTCAAAAAAAGAAGTTTTATGGATACCATTCATCGAACGCCCAATGGAGCAGTTGGGGAAATTCCAGGGTTTTCCGGTGCTGATAACATTAACACTTCTTACATTGGTAACTTCTAACCTCGACTCTGAAGAGAGAACTAGTATTTTAAATTTTGGTATTGTGGGACTATTAACCTACTTAGCAATTAGCGTATTAAGTCAAGCGCTGGAAAAGAAAGGACTCGACGCTGCAGAAGCAATTAAAAAAGGAAGTATCGGCGGTTTTATCTATCTGGAAGTTTTAGATGCGTCATTTTCCATTGATGCCGTAGTAGGCGCTTTTGCAATTACTAAAGATATAGTGATCATAATGTTGGGGCTAGGTGCAGGGGCAATGGCAGTCAGATCGATAACTATATACTTGGTTAAAAAGAAAACTCTCAATGAACTAATTTTTCTTGAGCACGGCGCTCACTATGCCATCGGTGCGTTAGCAATAATTATGATTGCCAGCGTACAATTACATATACCAGAAATTATTACTGGCACCATAGGACTAGTGCTAGTAGCTGCTGCTGCTATCTCTTCAATAAAACATAAAAAATAACCACGATGATAAGCGTCATACATTCTCAGATTTGTTAAGTTTGAGAACTTTTTCTTCAAGTAATCTACAACAGGTATAAATAGTCCGCAAATTACTGACCGGTACGTCGGCAATACTAGCAAGCTCAATAATGCTACCTAACAGAGCATCAATTTCGGTCTTCTTTTTATTCCTGATGTCCTGTAACGTGGAGGTGTTATGATGTCCAACTTTTTTTGCTGCCTCTATTTTTTGCGCCACAGTAATCTTGAATTTAGCTCCATACTGTTCTCCAACTTTTTTCACTTCATTCATAAGAACATTTATGAGCAAGTTACCCTCAGTAGAATTACAAATTTCCGCCAAAGTCTGAGAAGTTAACACAGACACAGGATTAAAAGTACAATTACCCCACAGTTTTAGCCAAACCTCATCTCTAATGTTTTGAGAAATCTGACAATTGAATCCTGAATTTTTGAAGAGATCGCAAATATTCACTACACGCGTTGTTTTAAAATTACCTCGAATTTCACCAAGTGGTAACAAGCTATCCTCCAGTAACCGCACCTTACAAGGACTTTCCATCTCAGCAGCTAAGTATAGTACCGCCCCGATTATATTGAGGTGGCTAATCTTTACATATATTTTGCCTGCGGGATCAACCGATTCTAAATACTCAAACCCAAATTTTTTTCTTAACCCGTAGAAATACCAAAAAGGAATACCATTTTGCATTGTCACCAGCGAAGTCGAAGATCCGATTAATGGGAAGAGAGATTCGACTGTGTCGAGCACTTGGTGCGCTTTTACAGCTAATATAACAATGTCCTGAGGCCCAAGGCCCCCAGTATCATCAACAATAGATAAATTTTCTGCATAATAGTCACCTCTGCTACTAACTAAGGTGAGACCATTTTTGATCAAGTGTTCACCACCACCTTTGCGAGATACAAGGTGCACATTGCTTGAAACGCTAGATAAACGAGCAGCTACAACCGAACCCACGGCGCCTGAACCCACAACACAAACCTTCGGATTTATCAAGTCCGAAGCGCCCTAGCTAGAATCTCAACGATGTCACAGTCGGGAAACTTAGTATAAATTTTTTGAAAAATTTATTTGGGAGCCCAGGCAGTGCACCAGCCATTTGCCGCAACCTTCTTTCCACCGAAAAGCGGACAATTACCAATGTCTCCTCCAGCGCCTTGAAACAATGCGCAGTTTGAGCAGTTAGACCCTGCTTTATATTTTGCATGAGTTACACTTCCGCTGTTTGCGATGTAATTTAGCGCTTTAGCCTGAGGGTCTGACTCAGACAAAACGTGCCCATCAGTCAACGCTACTTTACTTTGACAAAGACCAATTCCAAACCCGCAAACTGTAATGGTCTTCACCATGGCACTTCTTCTACTTTCGTTCATATAGTTAACCTCCACATCAACTAAATTAAAAAAACTACTTGATCTTGGCCTCTTTGTACATCACATGCTTTCTAATTTTTGGATCAAACTTTTTGATTTCCAGCTTACCACCAATGGATCTCTTATTCTTAGAGGTGGTGTAGTAATGCCCGGTGTCAGCAGAGGACACCAACTTAATCTTTTCTCGAGCACCTTTGGAAGCCATTTTAAATATTTACCCCTTATTTCTTCTCAATTCAGACAAAACAGCTTCTATGCCTTTTTTATCAATAGTACGCAAAGCTGCATTTGACAATCGAAACCTTACCCAACGGTTTTCACTTTCAACCCAAAACCTTTTATACTGAAGCCCTGGGAGAAATCTCCGCTTATTTTTATTATTAGCGTGGGAAACACGGTTTCCGACCATTGGTTTTTTCCCAGTCAACTGACAAACTTTTGACATAAATATCTTTCCTGAATAAGCCTTGAATTATAGTAGACCTTTAAGCTCAAGACAACTGTTAGGCTCTGAAATATAACAAAAGTTCATTTCAGCATGCCTGGACACCACTTTTAGCAGTACAATCCTAGTATATTTTCAACATAAACTTTTTACATACGATTATGGCTAGCAAAAAATGTCCCTACAAAAAAAAGTTGAAGTAATCTTAGCCGAGCCAAGGGGCTTTTGCGCAGGTGTCGAACGTGCAATTGAAATAGTCGAACGAGCCCTGAAGCGATTTGGCTCACCAGTTTATGTAAGACATGAAATTGTGCATAACAATCATGTGGTTGCAGACCTCAAGAAGAAGGGAGCAATATTCGTTGATGAAATAAAAGATGTGCCTAAAGGCGCCAAAGTAATAATGAGTGCGCATGGTGTTTCGATAATGGTAAAAAATGAAGCAGAAGAACGTTCTTTAGATATTTTCGATGCGACCTGCCCCTTAGTTACTAAAGTACATTATGAGGTAAAAAAACTTGCAAGAGATGGCTATGAAATCATTATGATAGGCCATTTGGGACATCCAGAAGTTGAAGGAACGATGGGGCAACTGAATGCTGGTATCTACTTGGTAGAGAACTCTGAGCAGGCGTTAAAAGTATGTGTAAATAATCCGAAGCATTTGGCATACGTGACCCAGACTACTCTCTCAACGGACGACACTGCAGAAATAATTAAGACCTTGACTGAAAGGTTTCCCAACATAAAGGGACCGAAAGTTAGTGATATTTGCTATGCAACTCAGAATAGACAGGACGCAGTAAAGCTCCTTGCGTCAGAAGTTGACTTAGTTCTGGTGGTGGGAAGCCCTACCAGCTCAAACAGCAATCGACTTCGCGAGGTTGCTGAAAGGTATGGAGCAGAAGCTTATTTAATCGATGGCGCCAAAGATCTTAAAGCCTCTTGGTTAAAAGATCACTCTACAGTTGGTATTACTGCAGGCGCTTCCGCTCCCGAATCTTTAGTCCAAGAATTACTGTTCGCCGTTAAACAGCTTGGTGCATCATCTGTTAGACGCTTACCTGGTGCTCAAGAACAGGTAAGATTTCCATTGCCTAAAAGCTTGGCATAAACCGAGTATCGTGCCGTTGTAGCTCAGGGGTAGAGCAGTCGCTTCGTAAGCGAGAGGTCGGGGGTTCAATTCCCTCCAACGGCAAAATTTTCGTAATTTAATGTGCCTCGTCCCAATTTTTACCTACGCCAATATCCACTTCCAACGGAACGCGTAGCTGCGTAACCGAGCACATAAGATTCCTTATCTTGCTACAAAAAACATCTACCTCAGCTTCCGAAACCTCAAAAACTAGCTCATCATGAACCTGGAGAACCATGTCAACACTCCAGTTTTCACTGGAAATCAACTTATCCGCCTCAATCATCGCTATTTTTATCAAATCCGCTGCAGTACCTTGCATAGGAGCGTTTATAGCAGCTCTCTCAGCTGCTTTTCTTCTCGGACCATTTGGGGAATTAATCTCCGGTAACCAAAGCCTTCTGCCGAATACTGTTTCAACAAACCTATCCTTTTTTGCTTTCTCCTTCGTATCTGACATAAATTTTGCCACATCAGGATATCTAGAAAAATATCTATCAATGTAACCCTCGGCAGCCCCCCTAGATATATTCAAACTTTTTGCAAGTCCAAATGCACTCATTCCATAAATTAATCCAAAGTTAATTACTTTCGCCGTCCTTCTTTGATCATAGCTTACGGCATCAGTTTTTATACCAAAAATTTCGGCAGCAGTTTGACTGTGAACATCTTTCCCACTTTTAAATGCCCTAATTAATGCAACATCTTCAGAAAGATGAGCCATTATCCTCAACTCTATTTGTGAATAGTCAACTGCTACAATTTTTCTTGAAGTCGGTGCTTTAAACGCAGCACGTATTCTCCTACCCTCAGCTGTTTTAATTGGGATGTTTTGTAAATTCGGATCGCTAGATGCAAGCCTTCCCGTCACTACTACAGCCTGCGAAAAAGTTGTATAAACTCTACCGCTATCAATATCAATCATCTTTGGTAATTTTTCTGTATAAGTTGTCTTTAGTTTAGAAAAAGTTCGCCAATCCAAAAGAAGTTTCGGTAATGGATAATCTTCAGCAAGCTTCTCAAGTACCGATTCGTCCGTAGAAGGTACCCCACTGGCAGTTTTCTTTATAGAGTTGTAACCAAATTTTTCAAAGAGTATGGCTCGAAGCTGTTTTGGAGAGCCCAAATTGAAGTCTTCTCCAACTAAAGCGTGGGCAGCTTTTTCCAATTCTAAAATCTTTTTTGATAGCTCTTTAGTTTGTAATGTTAAAAGCTTTTTGTCCACGCAAATGCCATGGCGCTCCATAGCATATAAAACGGAAAGACAAGGAATTTCTAACTCAGAATAAACTTTCAATAAATTTTTCTGGGTGAGTTTTTCTAACAAGTTTTCGTGCAAATGCAAGGTAAAGTCGGAATCCTCGCAACTATAATTTGCAGCCAAATCAATTGGCACTTGGCTAAAACAGATTTGCTTCGATCCCTTCCCCACCAGTTGCTCATATGACGTACCCACTCTATTTAAATGTCTTGAAGCCAATGACCCTAAATCGCGACGTAAATGAGCTTCGAGAATATAGGATTGCAAAAGCGTATCGTGAAGAGAACCCTTTAGCGAAACCCCGTAATTTGCCAATACGTGGCGGTCATATTTTAAATTATGCGCGATTTTCACACTGCTCAATTCAAACCAACTAGTCAGTCCTTTTAAAACATTTTCAAGGTTCAGTTGCTTTAATGATGAATTTTTATGCCCCAAGGGAATATATGCAGCCTCTCCCCTTGCCCATGAGAAAGACAATCCGACAAGCTCTGCGTGTCTAACATTTAATGAGGTAGTCTCTGTATCGAAAGCGGTTGCATCGGAATTCATTATTTTAACCAACAACCACTCAAAATCCTTTGCCGTGCATATAGTTTTATACTTTGCCTCTATAAGTGGCACAATCGGTGGGGAAGAAAATTTAGTTTTTGACTCTTCAGCAACATTTTTTGAGTCTTGAAATATGCTATTTAAAACGTTATTTAGTGAATATTTTTCCTTAAGCTTAAGTAACACATCCAAATTTAATTCTTGCTTTTTGAATTTATCGAAACATTTTTTTGAAGAGACTTCTAAATCTAAATCAGTTTTGATAGAGACGAGAGATTTACCTATGGGCAACCAGTCCTTTGAAGTCCGCAAATTCTCTCCAATCACCCCGGGGATTTTATCTATGTTTTCAATTATATTTGTCAGAGAACCAAATGTAGAAATTAAACGACTCGCCGTTTTTGGTCCAACTTTTGGAACCCCTGGAATATTGTCTACTGGATCGCCTACCAGAGTTAAAAAGTCCACCATTTCAGAGGGTTGTACGCCATATTTTTTTATAACAGCAGCTTCGTCGACTATTGTAATACCCGAGCTTCCTCTGCTCATGGTGTCAATCATCCTCGTTTTAGAATTTACCAACTGCGCGAGATCTTTGTCTCCAGAAATTATTGTAGAGACTAGTGAAACACTTTCAGCACTTCTTACAAGACTACCGATAACATCATCTGCCTCATAACCATCCTTCTGTATGATAGGCCAACCCAAGGCTTGGATCAAATTGAAAATAACTGGTATTTGAACCGCTAAATCACTGGGCATACTGCTTCGATTAGCTTTGTAAGAAGAAAAAATTTCGTCCCGAAATGTTTTGCCTACAGGGTCAAAAACACAAACGCAAAAGTCTGCCGGTGCTTGGTAACTTACTTTTTTCAACATAGTTACAATTCCAGTTATAGCTCCCGTTGGGAAACCCACATCGCTACGTAGATCAGGCAAGGCATGAAAAGCTCGATATAAAAAACTAGAAGTGTCAACCAATACTAGATGATTTGCTTTTGCGACCTCGTTATCTTTAAATTCGCTCATATTAACTCTTAAGATTTGTTACATTACAAGTGTATCTTTTATTTATTTGGAGTGAGTTCTGATCAATAAAAAGCCCCTAAATTTTATCGAGCAAATTATTGAAAAAGATGTATCCAGCGGATTTGTAGACGAAATTACTACTAGATTTCCGCCGGAACCAAACGGATTTCTTCACTTTGGTCATGCTAAATCCATTTGTTTAAACTTTGGATTAGCCGAAAAATATGGCGGCAGGTGTCACCTAAGGTTGGACGATACCAATCCTGAAAAAGAAACTGATGAGTATGTAGCTGAGATTAAAGAATCTGTAAAATGGTTAGGTTTTGATTGGGGCGAACATCTTTACTTTGCTAGTGACTATTTTGAACAATTTTATAAGTTTGCTGTTGGACTAATAAAGAGTGGTTTTGCTTATGTTGATTCACAAAACTCCGAGGAAATTCGCTTAAATAGAGGAACCCTAACTACACCGGGAAAAGATTCCCCCTTTAGGAATAGGGATAACCACGAAAATTTGGAATTATTTGAGTTGATGAGAAATGGACGTTTTGCTAACGGAGAATTAGTATTAAGAGCCAAAATAGATATGGCCTCAGCTAACATCAACATGAGGGACCCAGTAATTTACAGAATAAGACACGTTGAGCATCACAGACAAGGAAATAACTGGTGCATATATCCACTGTACGATTTCGCTCATCCTTTATCTGATGCTATTGAAAAAATAAGCCATTCAATATGTACTTTAGAGTTTGAAGACCACAGGCCGGCGTATAATTGGGTACTTGAAAAGACAAAAGAGTGTGGGTTTTTTTCTAATCAACTATTGCCAAAACAATATGAATTTTCGAGGTTAAGTTTGAGTAATGTGATTCTATCAAAAAGAAGACTTGGAGAGCTTGTTAATTCTAGATTAGTCACAGGGTGGGATGATCCGAGAATGCCTACGCTTGCTGGAGCAAAAAAGAGAGGCTATCCTCCGAAAGGTATACGAAATTTTTGCAATATTATTGGGGTTACAAAAGCTGATTCAAAGATAGATTTCTCAGTTTTAGAAGATTGCATGAGAGAACACCTTAATGATAATACACAAAGAAGAATTGCAGTCATTTGGCCATTGAAGCTTATAATTGAGAACGTCGATTCGATTTTTGTGGAAAAGTGCTTTGCACCGAATTACCCAAAGAGGGGTGAAAATAAATACCGGGAAATTTTATTCCGGAAAGAGCTTGTAATTGATAGAGACGACTTCTGTCTAAATCCACCTAAAGGATTCTTCAGGCTTAGTCCAGGGAAAAGGGTAAGATTAAGATACGCTTTTGTAATCGAATGTACAGGATATGAATTAGATGATGATGGTAATGTCATATTAGTGAAGGCTAAAATATTTAAAGAATCAAAAAGTGGATCAGCAGGAGCTGATAGGTTTAAAGTTAAAGGAAATATCCATTGGCTCAGCGAAAAAGATGCTATACCCCTAAAACTTTTATTGTTTGATAGGTTGCTTTTAGAAGAGAGTTCGAGAGAAAGTATCGAGAAAGAGAACGCATTTTTTAACGAAAAGTCTTTGAGAAAGGTTGATTCTTTGGCCGAACCTGAATTGTCAAATGCATGTATGAAAGATCAATTTCAATTTGAGCGTCACGGGTATTTTAAAAGATTATCCCAGAAAGAGTTTGGGGAATCTTTATGTTTTGGAAGAATTGTATCGTTGAAAGATAAGTGGAAAAAAGTGTAGTTTTTCAACATGAAAGCAGTTCTAGAGACACCTAATAAAAAAACTAATAAATTAGAAATAATAGATGTTCATTCACCCATAGTTGCACTTGAAGATGTTTTAATCAGGGTAAAGTCGATCGGCATAAATCGCCCTGATATTTTGCAAAAAAAAGGTAAGTATGCTCGACCCCCAGGGAGTTCGCCCATTCTAGGTTTAGAGGTGAGCGGAGTAATAGAAGAAATTGGTGAAAATGTTCATTTTTTAAATGTCGGAGATAAAGTTTGTGGATTAGCTCCTGGCGGTGGTTATGCGGAAAAAGTTGTAGTTCCAGCCGCTCACTGTATAAAAATGCCCGTTAATTTAACTTTTCCTCAGGCAGCCTGTTTACCTGAGGTATTTGTTACCGCATGGGCAAATTTAATCGAACTTGGTAAACTAAAAACAGGTTCATCTGTTTTAATTCATGGCGGAAGCAGCGGAGTTGGGATGGCTGCAATACAATTAGCAAAATGGAAAGGAAGTTTTGTTTACACTACAGTCCGTAATAAGAAAAAAGCTGAATTTTGTAAAAAAATTGGAGCGGATAAAGCAATTTTGTACCCAGAAATAAATTTCCATGATTTTATTATGGATCAAACATACGGTCATGGGGTAGACGTTATTCTTGATATGGTTGGCGGAGACTACACCAATTTAAATTTAAAGTGTCTAACAATTGGAGGAACATTAGTTCAAATTGCTTTCATTAAAGGATTCAGAAATGAGGTTAACTTTATTCCTCTTTTGCTAAAAAGATTGACCATAACTGGGTCAACGATTCGTGCGAGAAGTTTTTCCGACAAACATAGGATCATACAGCTACTCAAAAAATATATTTGGCCGGAAATAGAAAGAGGGAGAATAAAACCTTATATATTTAAAGAGTTTTCTTTCAAACAAATCAACGAAGCGCACGAGTTAATGGAATCATCTATACACTGTGGGAAACTTGTTATTAATTTAGATTAAATGAAAAAAAAGTCAGCTTATATAAAGGTAAAGAATGCTCAACAAAATAACCTTAAAAATATTTCCATAGAAATCCCCTTAAATAAAATTTCAGTGGTCACAGGTTTATCTGGCTCCGGTAAGAGCAGTTTGGTTTTTGATGTCATAAATGCAGAGGGACAAAGAAGATATATTGAAACATTTTCGTCATACGCAAGGCAGTTTTTAGATCGACTAAACAAACCAAATGTAGAGAGTATCGAGGGTATCTTGCCGACCGTGGCTATTGAGCAGACAAACCCTGTCAAAACAGCAAGGTCGACAGTAGGTACAATGACAGAGCTTTCTGACTATTTCAAATTACTATTCTCAAGAGTCTCCGAACTAATCTGCTATAAATGTGGCAACTCAGTGAAGAGAGACGATTTAAATAAAGTTGCAAAATTGATAAAACAAATGGAGGGAGAGAAAATAGGAATAACTTTTACCCTTCAAACTCACACCCTTGCGACTTCTGAAATAGAAGATTGGCTCTCTATGCAAGGCTATACAAAATTTTTTAAGTTAGGTGCTGATCAAATCCAAGTAATAACGGATAGGTTCAAGGTTAGTAAACAAATACCAATTGATAGAATCATAGAGGCTGTCAGAAATGCTAATAAAGCCGGTAAGGGCTATTTTGAAATAGCGAATGTTGAAGAAAAGAAAATCATAAAAAAATTTTCTACCAATTTCACCTGTTCAAATTGCAAAATAGAATTCAAAGAACCTCGTCCTGCTCTTTTTTCATTTAATTCCCCTATTGGAGCATGTGAATTATGTAAGGGTTTTGGAAGAGTAATTGGATTAAGTAGAAGTTTGGTTATTCCCAATGGAAACCTAAGTTTAGAGGAAGGGGCTATAAAACCATTTCAATCGTCTGCTTACCTTAGTTGTCACGACGACTTAATCAGACATTCAAAAAGAAGAGGTGTTCAACTTGACCTTGCTTGGAATAAACTTACAAAAATTGATCAAAATTGGGTCTTTGAGGGAGATGAGGACTGGAGTGGCAAATGGTCTAAGGAATGGTATGGAGTAAATCGTTTTTTTTCAAAATTAGAAAAAAAAGCCTACAAAATGCATATTCGGGTATTCCTCTCAAGGTATAGGTCTTATGATATATGTCCAAGATGCGACGGAAGTAGATTAAAGGAAGAAGCACTAGATTGGAAAATATCTGGAAAAAGCATAGATGAATGGCTCTGTTTATCAGTAGATGACGCATTGCAAGAAATACAACGCTTGGAGAGCATAGATTACTTTAAGGATATAAGTTTCGGAAAACAAAATGCTATTGACGTAATTACCAAGGAAATCAATACAAGACTTACATATTGTAAAGAGGTCGGGTTAGGGTACTTAACACTAGACAGACAATCTAAAACTCTGTCGGGAGGGGAAATTCAAAGAATAAACTTAACAACAGCCTTGGGATCCTCCCTAACCAATACTCTGTTTATCCTTGACGAGCCATCTATTGGATTACACTCTAGAGATATAAGTAACCTTTTAAAAATTATAGAAAAACTAAAGTCATCAGGTAACACTGTACTAATTGTCGAACACGACCCCAAAGTAATATCTATCGCTGATCAGATTTTTGAAATAGGACCAGGGCCAGGAGAGTTAGGAGGTAAAATTTGTTTTAAGGGAAATTTCCAGTCCCTTCTAAAATCTGACACGATATCAGGGAAGTATCTATCAAAAGACTACAGAAGAAATTTAAGTGAAAACAAAACTAATTTAGTCAAAAAAGATTGGTTAAAATTTGAAGGAATTTCTAAAAACAATCTGCAGAACGTCAAACTTGAAGTTCCATTGAATCATATAACATGTTTTACCGGTGTATCGGGAAGCGGTAAGTCTACTCTCGCTGAGACTATCTTTGCATGTGTGAATGATGAATTAAGTGGTACAGATAACTCTAGTAACGTTGTAAAACAAATTTATGGGGCAAAAAATTTCTCTGAAGTTATTTTGATTGATCAAACACCCCCAGGAAAAACGTCAAGATCTAATCCAGTTCTCTACATTGGTGCATTTGATGTTATCAGAAAAATTTTTGCACAGAGTCAAGAGTCGAAAAGGAAAGGTTATTCTTCCTCTCACTATAGTTTTAATTCTGGGAATGGCAGATGTCCCACCTGTCAAGGAAGCGGCTACGAGAAGATAGAAATGCAATTCTTATCTGATATCTTCATAGAGTGTGAATCATGCAAAGGAACTAGATATAAACCTGAAATTCTTAAGATCCATTACAAAAATCTATCAATCTCTGATGTCTTGGCATTAACTGTTAATCAAGCCTTACAATTTTTCTTATCTGAGGAATTGATTAGGCATAAATTAGAAATTATGGTTTCTGTTGGATTGGCCTATATTAAACTTGGCCAACCGATTAATACATTATCCGGTGGTGAACTTCAGAGGTTGAAAATCGCAGGATTTCTAAGTAAACGTAAGCAACGTTATAAAACCAATAAGTTAAATTATAAATCTTTATTCATTTTTGATGAACCAACCACAGGGCTGCATCTCGCAGACATTCAGATTTTAATTTCAGCATTACGTTCTCTTCAAGAACAAGGACATACGATTATCGTGGTGGAACACTCTGTAGAGTTTATTCAACAGTCCGATTGGATAATTGAGCTTGGTCCGGAGGCCGGAAAAAATGGAGGTAGCGTTGTAGCGGCAGGATCACCTAAACAAATAGCCAAAACAGAAACTCATACCGGTCTAGCTCTAAAAAATCTAAAACCTTTTTCCTCTGATAACTATCAAAACAAAATGTCCACCAATATAGCTACTAATGCTGATGTAAGTATCGAGATCATAAATGCTCGCGAAAATAATTTAAAGAACATTTCTGCTCGAATACCACAGAATGAGCTTACCGTCATTACCGGAGTTTCTGGTAGCGGTAAATCAAGCTTAGCCTTTGACATAATTTTTTCTGAAGGACAAAGGAGGTATCTTGAATCACTTAATGCTTATGCTAGGCAGTTTTTACAGCCTGCCGCAAAACCTGACGTAGATCTTATTAGTGGTATACCTCCCACTGTTGCAATTGAGCAAAGAGTGAGTAGAGGTGGAATTAAAAGTACTGTTGGTACACTTACTGAAATACACCACTTTCTACGGCTACTTTTCTTAAAACTTGGTAATCAAAAGTGCCCGAAATGTAATATTTCAGTTGAACCTAAACAAAAAGAAATAATCATAGACGAAATTTTTAGAAAATTTCATGGAAAAAAAATACAAATTTTTGTCCCGCTAGTAATTAGACGAAAGGGTACCTACAAAGAATTGGCAAAATGGGCATCTTCCAGAAAATTCAAATACCTCAAAGTGAATGATATTCTCTATGAAGTTAACAAATTTCCAAATTTGGATCGATATAAAGAACACTGCATCGAATTACTGATTGACGAACTCCACATCAGTAAGAATAAAGAGCAACTAAGCCAGAAGATAAACGAGGCAATTAATTTAGGTAAAGGCCATATTTTAATTGAGTTGGCAAACAAGAAACAAGTGCGATCCTCTAAGAGTCAACACAAAACTGCACTTTTTTCGGTTTATCGATCATGTCCCAGTTGCGGCGTTGGGTTTAAAGAATTAGAACCGAGAAATTTTTCTTATAACTCCAAAGTTGGCTGGTGCAAAGGGTGTTTAGGCACCGGCTTGTCTCCAGATGGATTAAGAGAAATTAATTCAGAGCCTGACATTTTAGATTTTGAGGAATACACCAAACAACAGAGTCTGAGTAATAATAGTTTTGACGCAGCCAACACCGAATGTATTTTATGCAACGGTAACAGACTTAATGAAATTGCGAATTCAGTGTATCTCAAGGAGTCAACGATTACTCAATTAGCAAATTTACCTGTCGACGCTCTGGCTTTATGGCTCAATAATTACCTTAATGAAATTTCTCCCAAACACTATCCCATAGCCAAGGATTTAATAGAGGAACTTATGAGTCGCATCACATTTTTAATTAATGTTGGTTTGGGTTATTTAAGCTTAAATAGATCAGCTCCATCATTATCAGGAGGAGAAGCACAGAGAATACGTCTCGCATCTCAATTGGGCTCAAATCTTAGGGGAGTTTGTTATGTTTTAGATGAACCTACCATAGGACTGCATCCAAAAGACAACTTTTTACTTCTTGATGTTCTGAAAAAGCTAAAGGATAAAGGCAACACTATCGTGATGGTTGAACATGATGAGTCGGCAATTACAGCTGCAGATCATTTAATTGATATCGGTCCAGCAGCAGGAAAATTTGGAGGGGAAATTGTTTTTCAAGGAAAATTATCTTCCCTAAAACAATCAAAAGAATCCATAACTGGAATTTATCTTAATAAGCCAAACAAACAGAAGCTAAACTCAGAAGAGTTTTACTTTTCCGAGGATAATTTTATAGAGATCATAAAAGCAAATTTGAATAACCTGAAGTCAGTCAATGTAAAAATTCCTACCAAAGCCTTAACTGTAGTTACAGGTGTTTCAGGAAGTGGGAAGTCCACTCTTATAAGAGATATACTATATAAGAATTTTATACAGAAAATACATATAAGGAAAACAAAGAAAAATAGTTCCTCAAGCACCTTATTCATTGGTTGTAAGGAAGTGATTGGGTGGGACAAATTTGATAGAGTTTTGGAAGTAGATCAAAGCCCTATAGGAAAAACTCCCAGATCAACTCCTGCTACATATATCGGTATTTGGGATAGCATTAGAAAACTTTTTTCTGAAACAAATGAAGCTAAAGAAAAAGGTTGGACTAGCGGTCACTTTTCGTTTAATTCTGGTGAAGGAAGATGTAAGATTTGTAAAGGTTACGGAATTGAAAAAATTCAAATGAACTTTCTACCAAATGTTTCCATAAAATGTGATGCTTGTAATGGATTGAGGTTCGACTATCAAACCCGTAATATTGTATGGAATGGAAAAAGCATTTCAGATGTTCTAAATATGAGTTTCGCTGAAGCCAGAATTTTTTTTAAAAATCATTCTTTAATCAAGCGACCCATTGAACTCTTGACTGAATTAGGTTTAGGCTACTTGACTCTCGGCCAAACGAGTGCAACTCTCTCGGGGGGTGAATCACAGAGGATAAAACTGATATCGGAGCTTAAAAAAGATAATAATCATACGAAAACTTTATTTATTCTAGATGAACCAACTATTGGATTACATATGGCAGATGTGGAAAATCTTCTGATCACTATAAAAAAATTAGTTAGTACCGGGAATACCGTAATTGTTATAGAACATAATTTAGAGTTTTGGGCTGCGGCCGACTGGATTATAGATTTAGGACCAGAGGGAGGTTCAAACGGGGGCCATGTCATCAATCAAAATACACCAAAAAATATAAGTTCAAAAAAATCTCATACTGGAAAGTATCTGAAGAAATTTTTAAGCTCCTAAATTTTTGTATTGACTTTCAATACTCTTTAAATGATCAGAAAATTTTTGAAGCCGATCTTTTTCTCTTTGAACGACAACCTCGGGGGCTTTTTTCAAAAAATCTTCTTTCTTTAATTTGGCTTTACATTTAAAGATTTCTTCCTTTGCCTCCGTTATTTTCTTCAGTAATCTACTTTTCTCTTTCTCTTTATCAATGTTAACTAGCAGTACCACTTTAACCTTTTCTACAAAATGAGTTGGGCAAGTGAGTATTTCTTCAGGCGTATTATTTAGAACTTCTACTTTCTGTAATTTAGCTAAATTTTTCAATGTCTCGAAAAATAAATCGCTGAGGTATTCCTGTCTCGAAAAATCTATTTTGCATATATCATTTAAACTTTGGTCAACAGATGGTATCAAAATTACAGATGGCCTTTCACTTGGAGATAAGCCCATCTCCGATCTCAACGTTCTGATGCTTGAAACCAATTTTTTTAAAAAATTTACTTGCTCTACTGCAACTAAATCTACCTTTTTAGCATCACCAATAGGGTACTTTGAAAGCATGATGGAGTGAACTGAATTCGAACTCAAGTTCATTTTGATACCAGCCAAAGGAGCAATTTTCTGCCATAACTCTTCCGTAATGAAGGGAATAAAAGGATGAGAGGCTCTTAGAACAAATTCTAATACTTTTAGCATTGTTCTCCTGGTGGCTCTTTTTATATTATCGCGCTGGCTGAATAGTTGAACTTTGCTCATTTCTAAATACCAATCGCAATATTCATTCCATATAAACTCATATATTTCCTTAGAAGCTAAATCAAACCTATAACTTCCTAAAAGAAAATCAAGTCGTTCAGAAAGTTGATGCTGTCTTGATAATATCCATCTATCTGCTATTGAAAAAAAAAGCTCCCCATCAGGGCCACAATCACCTGCGCACTTAGTAATACCATTATCTTTTTCAAAACAATGCATCAGAACAAATCTTGAAGCATTCCATAATTTATTACAAAAATTCTTGTATCCCTCACAGCGCGATAAATCAAAATTAATGTTTCTTCCTGGACTAGCTAAACTAGTAAAAGTAAATCTCAGTGCATCAGCACCGAAAGCTTGAATTCCTTTTGGATATTCCTTTGAAGTCTTACTGACGATTTTAGAACTCATATCAGGGTTCATTAGACCACTACAACGCTTATTTAATAACGACTCCAAGTCAATGCCGTCAATTATATCTATTGGGTCTAGGGTGTTACCTTTACTCTTACTCATTTTTTGTCCATCACTGTCTCTAACCAAAGCATGGATGTAAATATGCCGAAACGGAACTGAGTTGCAGAAATGGCTCGTCAACATTACCATTCTAGCTACCCAAAAAAAAATGATGTCAAAACCAGTAACCAAAACACTAGAGGGCAAGAAGG
Source organism: Betaproteobacteria bacterium TMED82 (assembly GCA_002170395.1). Classification (GTDB taxonomy): domain Bacteria; phylum Pseudomonadota; class Gammaproteobacteria; order Burkholderiales; family Burkholderiaceae_A; genus UBA7377. The sequence continues at coordinate 234,844 of NHEJ01000007.1, read as the reverse complement.
AACTAAAGCCGGCTCTAATATTAGGCACATCCTTAGAATCATCCCAAATCTTATTTTCATCAACAATACTTGAAAAAGGAATCAGTGCAGAAGAGAACCAAGTATCAAGAACATCATCCTCCTGGACTAAATCTCCAACAAAGCCGGATTTTTTTGCCATTTTCTCTGCTTCAGACTTATCATTGGCAACAAAAAATTGACTCCCTTTTATGGCCTTACCATTTTCATCGACAGGATACCAAGCAGGAATTTGATGTCCCCACCAAAGTTGTCGAGAAATACACCAATCTTGAATTTCCAAAAGCCAATTTTTATATGTTGACTCCCAATTCTCAGGAAAAAATTTGATCTGTCCTGAATCAAGTGCAAATAACCCCAGTTCAGCCAACGTTCTTGATTTTTCCAAATTTTTATCAAGTGGTTGCTTATGTACATTTACAAACCACTGGTTAGTTAATAAAGGTTCAATGATGGAACCAGACCGGTCGCCTTTTTTTAACACCAGGTTATGAGGTTTCTCCGACTCAAGAAATCCTGACTTTTTCAGATCCTCTAAAATCGATTCCCTAGCCTTAAACCGATTGAGTCCCTGATATTTTTTTGGAGCATTTCCATTCACTCTTCCATCGAGAGTAAATATATTTATACTATCTAAATTTTGTCTCTGACCAACCTCATAATCGTTAAAGTCATGCGCAGGGGTAATTTTTACACAACCAGTTCCAAAAGCTGGATCCACAGAGTCATCCGCAATGATTCTTAGCTCTCTACCCACTATCGGTAGAAGAGCTATTTTTCCCACTAAGGCCATGTATCTCTCATCACTGGGATTTACAGCTACTGCAACATCACCAAATAATGTTTCAGGCCTCGTAGTTGCTACGGTAAGTGAATCGACATATTTAGATTCGTTCTCTACAAATTGAGCTTCTTTTAGAGGATATCTAATTTCCCACAGAAAACCTTTAGAGTCCTCAGTTGTTACCTCAAGATCAGAGACAGCAGTCATCAATGAAGTATCCCAATTTACCAACCTCTTTCCCCGATAAATTAGTCCCTGATTATATAGCTTCACAAACACTTTTTTTACAACCTCAGACCGGACGGAATCCATCGTAAAATATGCAATATCCCAATCACAACTCGACCCCAGTCTCTTCATCTGCCGAGTTATTTTACCTCCTGAGCTTTTTTTCCATTCCCAAACTTTTTCAAGAAATTTCTCCCTACCAATCTTTTCTTTTGAAACCCCATTTTTTGCTAATTGTCTTTCAACTACCATCTGGGTGGCAATTCCTGCATGATCAGTTCCCGGCAACCATAGAGTATTTGCCTGTTTCATTCTATTCCAACGAATAAGAGTATCCATAATCGTTTGGTTGAAAGCATGGCCCATGTGTAGAGTTCCAGTTACATTCGGCGGCGGAAGCTGAATACTAAACGAGTGTTTCGAGGCATCACCGTGGTTTCTTAACGAATATAACTTATGTTTTTCCCATTTTTCACACCAGTACATTTCAATATCTGTAGGACTAAAGTCTTTGTTAATGTTCATGATAGTTTGCTGACATCGTGATTAATGACTTCGTATCCTCGTTCGCGATAAAACTGATATTTTGACCTTCCAAATTTTTTTGCTTCATCTGAACGAGTAACAATTTCAATTACTCTGTTGAAGCTGCTAAAACCAAGATCAATACTGAAACATAAATTCATGAAAATATTTGGTTCATATTTATAGTAATTATTACAATCGCGTTCTGTAATTATTATTGGAGAAGAGTTTTTTGAACCATCGTCCTCCAAAGAATGCGGAAGAAAATCTCGTGGACAAAAACAATCTAAAAGGCGATCGAGACTCTTTAGTTGTTGTTTATCGATACATTTTATGAGCAGTGGGTTATCGATTTGCACAGATCTGTTGTAAAAAACTTTTCTGGAAAACCTACATGCAAATTGCAAGTCGAACTGCACGTTGAAATAAAAATCAACTCTTGTCAATCTGAAAAGTCTTTCAGTAAGTTAAATAGTAAAGGAACAGGCCTACCAGTAGCATTTTTCGACGAGCCCGATTTCCAAGCCGTGCCTGCAATGTCAAGATGCGCCCATGGGTAGGCTTTGGCAAACCTCCAAAGAAAACACGCTGCAGTAACACTTCCAGCCTCTCGTCCGCCAATATTAGCCATATCAGCGAATGGGGATTTTATTAAATCCTGATACTCTTCTTCTAAAGGTAGCCTCCACACTGGATCTAATGACTCTTTTCCCGCATCCAATAATCTTCCCGCTAAGTCATCATTTGACGAAAACAGCCCTGTATTTACGCTACCGAGCGCAATTACACAAGCACCAGTTAAGGTCGCAATGTCAATAACCTCCTTCGGGTCAAATCTCTCCACAAAAGTTAGAGCATCACATAGAATCAGACGTCCCTCTGCATCGGTGTTGAGAATCTCAACAGTTTGTCCAGACATAGAAGTAACGATATCTCCCGGCCGAGTAGCGGTACCACTCGGCATGTTTTCGCAAGTCACCACCACTCCCACAACATTTCTTTTTAGCTTTGCTTCAGCAACAGCTCTCATTGCTCCAAATACAGTTGCTGCACCGCACATATCATACTTCATCTCGTCCATAGCATTAGAGGGCTTAATGGATATACCTCCTGAATCAAACGTAATACCTTTACCCACTAAAACACTTGGTTTCTCTTTGGCTTTGCCACCAGAATATGTCATCACAATAAGATAAGGATTTTTTACAGATCCCTCAGCTACAGCCAAGAACGAATTCATTTTTAACTTAGCTATGGCAGTTTTATCAAAAATTTCACACTTCAACCCAAGCTCTTTCGACATTTTTTTTCCCGTGTTCGCTAAATATTCTGGAGTGCATATATTTGGAGGCAAATTTCCTAAGTCACGAGTCATTCCAACACCGCTGGATAAAGCTTCCGACTGCAGAATACTAATTTTTGCATCGTTAGGTCTCATATCCCCTGGTAAAAGCATTTCTACCATTCTGAGTGATTGAATTTTTATTTTCTTTTTCTGATTGCTTTTTGCGCTAGTCTTCCCATTACTTACCTGAGCCTCCGATTTTCCTTTTGTTTTAAATCTTTCGAATTTATAAAGACTGTCACTAACCGTGAAAACATGCTTTTGGATTTTCCAGGCTCCTGATTCCTCAACCAGAGGTAGTTCGGTAAGGAAAGACCCCACTTTCTTAACACCTTTTAGGACTTTCATAACATTGGTAGCGTTTTTAATACACTCCACATATTTTTTGCCATTAAATTCTTTTTTTTCACCACAACCAATAAGTAGAATTCGAATGCAAGGAATGCCAGGAATATTTCTAAGTAAATGCGTGGACCCTAAAGCCCCGTCAAAATCCCCCGACTTTAGCACTTTCGTAATGCAACCACCGGAAATCTTATCCACATTTATAGCAGGAGGAGTCAATTCAACGCCGGCCTTTGTAGAAAAGACTCCGAGCCAAATACAGTCGGCTGACACCCTATCAACGGGTTTATTACTCACGATAAAATCTAGTTTTTCTCTAATTTCTCCAGGATCACTCGCTTCTTTTCTTGAATTTATTGTTTGAGTTGGTAACGACATGACAAAATACCTATATAAGTGAAAATATTATTATACAACTAGTGATTTTTAAAAATTCAGTTCTTAAAGAACTTCGATATCAGGCTAACATAATTTTCTCTTGCCTTATAACGGTTGTTGTCACCATGGCTCTTATAAGAACCTTGGGAAACGCAGCTTCCGGTAAAACTGGCCCAGAAATAGTAGTACCTTTAATTTTATTTTCAACCTTTAGCTCCTTGGGTACGATTGCAGCCTTAACAGCTTTCCTATCAGTGTTCATGTGTTTTTCAAGAATGTATAACGATAACGAAATGGTGGTCTGGAGGACGAACGGTCTCAAAATTATGGATTTTCTACCAACAGTAACTTACTTTTTGCTACCGATAACTATTTTTGCTGCGTTGGTAACGCTTTTAGGAACTCCTTGGGCCCGAAGCCAGGCTGATATTTTGAGAGAACAATCGAGAGCAGAGCATCACTTAGCCAAATTTTCCCCCGGAAAATTTAGTGAATTTTCAAACGGAGAAAAACTTGTTTTTTTTGAACAAACCAAAAGTGACTCTTTAAACCTTGGCTTGGTTTTTGTTAGATCAAAAGACGAAAATGGTAAAGAAACAATTGTTCTTGGGAACAAGGGACGTCTTGAGTTCATAGATAATGTACCTTGGGTAAATTTGAAAGACGGATCTCAAATTGACTTCCATTCTATGCAAGCCAACCCAAGGATTGATGTAACTAAGTTTGGAAGCTACTCGATGCGGTTAGACAACTCACCAAAGAGTCAAGCTGCCCGTACAAGAATAAAAAGCACTAATTCCTGGACGCTTTTTAAGCGGCAGAGCCCTTCTGATTTAGGCGAACTTTCCTTCCGTTTGGGCACAATTCTTCTTTGTCTTACTGTTCCGTTTTTGGCAATTCCTTTTGCACTTAAGTCTAATAAAAATAATCAGTTATTAAACGTGCTAACTGCTATTTTAGTGTTTATATTTGCAAATCATCTTCTTGGAATTATTCAAGCATTAATTAGCAAAGAGACAATTAGTTGGCTTTCAGGACAAATCTTGTTGCCTATACTTACCTTGACAATAGCCTTTTTTTTAATATTTAAAGAAGACAAAAAATTTGGTGGTCCAACATGAAAATTATACAATTCTATATTTTTAGCGAATTAATAAAAAAGATTTTTATTATGACTGCCGGCTTCACCCTACTAGTAACTTTTTTTAATTTTATTAATGAACTTGATTCAATTTCAAATAACACATTTACTCTCAGGAATATTTTTTTTATTCAAGCTCTGAAGCTTTCTACCGTTATCTACGAGGTGTTACCAATAGGCACTTTAATTGGTGGCTTATGGGCATTTGCAACGATAGCCGCAACTTCAGAATTCATAGCAATGAGAGTCGGAGGATTCACTCCCTATCTAATATTCAAAATAATTTGTATAGCCTGGATCCCACTGTTGGTTGTGTCGCTATTTCTATCCGAATTGCTGATGCCACTCTCAAATAAACTTTTAGGCAAAAATCAGAGTTTAAACCAATCATCTTCTAGTGTTTCTGAGTTTAAATCGGGTTATTGGCTGAGAGATAGAGTTGGAGAGTCAACTGCGGAAAATAAAGAGTTTTTGCCAAATACAGAAAGAATAGTAAACTTTAGTAGCATTGATATTAAAAAAATGATTAAGTTTATAACGATCTTCGAGTTTAATCAGAATAATATTCTCACTCGCAGGATCAGTGCTGAATCTGCTGGTTATTTTGCTGCAAATGATAATTTTTTTGATGCTCCTGACAACTTCAGAGGATATTGGAAACTTATAAACCCTAAAGTAATCATATTATCAAAAGATGGGAATGTTTTAGTGAGCGAGCCTGCGCAGATTACATTGCATACAAAATTAAGTGTAGAAACTATCGATGCTCTAACGATTCACCCTGAAAAAATGTCACTTTATAATTTGAAAAATTTTATTAATTACTTAAAAGATGGAAATCAGAAGGTGGATAATTTCGAAATACTTTTGTGGAAGAGAGTTTTTTACCCTTTAGTTATGCTAACTATGCTTTTAATCGCATTGCCGGCAGCGTATATAAAAACTAGAAGCGGATCAATAGGATTGAAGCTTTTTGTTGGAGTCTTGATAGGTACGGGATTCCATTTGCTCAACGGGCTATTTTCACATTTGGGGTTAATAAATACTTGGTCGCCACTTTTGATTGCATTATTACCAAGTCTTTCTGTTCTTCTTATTTGCCTTTTTTTGTTATTTTTCGTTCAAAAAATCAAGTTTTTTTAAATTGGAATAAAAATGTTTCAAGTAAATTTAAAGCCGTCTAACGTTTCCTTCGATGTTAAAAATGATAGCCAAACTATTTTAGAAGCTGCGCTTGAGAAAGGGTTTGTAGTTCCTTATGGTTGTAAGGACGGAGTCTGTGGGTCATGTAAAGCCACATTAGTGAGTGGTAAGGTAGATTACGGTAGTCATTCAAGAACAGCTCTTAGTAAAAATGAGATCCAAAAGAAGAATATTCTTCTATGCTCTGCTAAACCCCTTTCTGATCTCACTATAGAAGCCAACCTCATTAGCACCAAAGAATCCAACACTCCGAAAAAACTGCCTTGCAGGGTCGAGAGTATTGAGAAGGTTTCTAATGATATTGCGGTTGTTAAATTAAAACTGCCTTCCAATAAAACCTTTGAATTTCTACCCGGCCAATACATAGATATTTTGCTGAAAGATGGAAAAAGAAGAAGTTATTCGATGGCAAGTATCCCCAACAGAGATAATTTAATAGAGCTACATATAAAACATACTCCGGGTGGAGTCTTCACGGATTCTTTATTCGAAGCTAACAAAGAATCTGTTAGTGCAGTGAAAGTTAAAGATATCTTAAGGCTTGAAGGCCCTTTGGGAACCTTTTTTTTACGAGAGAATAGTGAGAAGGATATAATTTTTCTGGCAAGTGGAACCGGAATTGCCCCGATCAAAGCTATCGTCGAAAGTTGCATTGCCAGATCAAAATATAGAAATGTGGTTTTATATTGGGGGGTACGAGATCCTTCAGATCTTTACTTAGATTCTCTTGCTACTGAGTGGCAAAAGCTGATGCCTCAATTAACTTACATTCCAGTTGTAAGCGAAAAACAAGATACTGAACATTGGAAGGGAAGGACTGGATTTGTTCACCAGGCAGTAGTTAAAGATTTCCAGAGTTTGAAAAATATGGAGGTATACGCTTGCGGGTCGCCGCTGATGATAAAAGCGGCATTTGACGATTTTGTAAATTTCCTAGAGTTACCAAAGGAAAGTTTTTTTTCGGATGCGTTTTTGACAGCCGCTGACAAATAATGTGTGGATATCTAGAGACTACTTGCATTGAATTAAAAAAAGATAAATTTTCTTCTGTTTTTCCCGGGTTATCAAAGTATGGCCAGCATGAGTGCAAAAATATTCAAAATCGTCGTAAGATCCACTGTCCGTAGTAATTACTTGAATTTTCATTCCTGACTCCATTGACGCCAGAGCTTTTTTTGTTTTTAAGACTGGTAAAGGACAACTTAAGCCACTTAAATCTAGTTTTACATCCGGTACTAATTCATTAATTTTCATTCACGCTCCTAATCTTATAGAAAATAAATTTCTTAATTTTAATCAAAGCTGGTTCTAATTTTGATGGTATTGACCCTCCAGCCTGGGCAAAACTTGATTTACCACCGCCTTTACCACCAATCATTATAGCCATTTCCTTTGCTATAAAATCTGCTGATAATTTATCCATTAGATCACTCGTAACACGAACAACCACATGTACCTTTTCCTTAAAAACACAACCGAGAACCGTAAAACTTGAAGAGCAACCTGAAGTTATTTCGTCAGAGGCTTCTCTCAACTCTTTTACTGATACATGCTTAATCTCATCAGCAATAATTTTAAAAGGTTCGTCTTCGCAGTTTTTCTTTGCTTTTTCGATAAGTTCCTTAATCTGTCTTTTAATGCTTTTCATATTCATTTGGGCTAGAGTTTTCTCATTTTTATCTAAACTTGTTAATGTTGTCTCAATTCTTTCAACTAAATTAATAGGAGTGGCTCCTAATAAAGCACAAGATCTAGACAAAATATTTTCAATAGTTCTAAAATGAGACACTACAGCGTTCGCAGTTATGGCTTCTATTCTTCTTACTCCACTAGCAACCCCACTCTCACTCAACACTTTAAAAGAGCCAATATCTCCAGTTCTCTCAACATGAGTTCCGCCGCACAATTCTCTAGAGGATCCAATTTGCATTACTCGGACATTGCTTTCATATCTTTCTCCAAACAAACCTATAGCTCCGGATTCTATCGCTTCATCGTAGGGCATCTCGGACATAACGGTTTTTTCATTTGAGAGAATTTCGTTATTCACTATCCTCTCGATTTCTTCAATTTGCTTTCCAGTTAATGGCTTTGAGTAAGCAAAATCAAATCGAGTTTTCTTTGCGTCCACCTGTGAACCTTTTTGGGTTACAGTGGAGCCTAGTACTTGTCTTAAGCTAAAGTGTAGAAGATGGGTGGCGGAGTGATTTCTTTTTATCATCTCCCTGTTTTTTAAATCAAACTCTCCATACATCTGTTGTTTTAAACTTATTTTCCCTTGCCGTAAGATGCCGTGATGAACAAATGCTCTGCCAACCTTATTTGTAGACAGAACCTCAAAGGTAGCTTCGCTGGAGTTAAAAATTCCTGTGTCACCAACTTGACCCCCAGACTCTGCATAAAAACATGTTCTATCAAAAATTATGCTTACCTGATCACCCTCTTTAGCTCTTCTTACCTCTTTACCTTTGCTAAAAAGTGCTAGGATTTCACTAGAAACTTTTTGATCGTTATAACCAGTGAAGACTGAAGAATGGTTAGTAATGCCTACCTCCTCGTTTAATACGAATTTACTAGCAACTTTAGCTCTTGTTTTCTGCTTGGCCATTTCCTCATCGAATTTTTCCAAATTAAAAGTTACTTCATTTTCCCTGCAAATATCCGCAGTAAGTTCAACGGGAAACCCGTAAGTGTCATAAAGTAAAAAAGCTATATTACCGTCCAAAACCTTTGTTTTGCTTTTTTCTAATTCCTCTTGTAAGATTCTAAGGCCTTTGACCAATGTTTCAGAAAACTTCTCTTCCTCCATTAAGATTGTTTCCGATATCAAATTAAGGTTTTCAACAAATTGATCTGGCTGTTGAAAGTCTGAAACCACATCCGAAACAAATTTATGTAGAAATGGATCTCTCTTTCCCAGCTTGTATGCATGTCGACTTGCTCTGCGAAGAATTCTTCTTAGAACATATCCCCTTCCCTCATTACTCGGTACAATATTTTCTGAAATCAAAAAACATGATGCTCTAATATGATCAGCAATCACTCTTAATGATGTCTCATGAGATTGATCTAGATCAATAAAACTCGAAATTTTCCTCGTCAACCTCTTGAAAACATCTATCTCATAATTACTAGTCACATTTTGTAGAACAGCAGAAATTCTCTCCAAGCCCATCCCAGTATCCACGCAGGGAATCGGAAGCTTTCCTAATTCTCCACTAGCAAGTTTTTGATATTCCATAAAGACTAGATTCCAGATTTCTACAAATCGGTCACCCTCACCATCAGAGGAACCAGGAAGACCTCCCTTAACAGATGGGCCATGATCAAAAAAAATTTCAGTGCAAGGCCCACAAGGTCCAATATCCGCCATTTGCCAAAAATTATCACTCTGATGTCTATTTCCGTTGTGGTCTCCAATGCGAATCACTCTATGTGCCTCTAAATTTATTTTTTTTCGCCAAATATCATAAGACTCTGTATCCTCGAAATAAACAGTTACCAATAGCTTTTCAGGTTCAATATCAAACACTTCTGTCAATAGCTGCCAAGCATATAAAATTGACTCTTCTTTAAAGTAGGCCCCAAATGAAAAATTTCCCAACATTTCAAAGAAAGTATGGTGCCGAGCTGTATATCCCACATTTTCAAGGTCGTTGTGCTTTCCTCCTGCTCTCAAACAGTTTTGGACGGTCACTGCTGATTCAAAAGGAGGTCTCGCTTTTGATAAAAAATAGTCTTTGAACTGAACCATACCACTGTTCGTAAAAAGTAACGAATTGTCATTAACAGGTACCAGTGGACTGGAAGGCAACTCCCTATGATTGTTTGCCACGAAATATTCAGTAAATGACTCCCGAATGCAACTCAATGAAAACTTTTTTGTATTTTTTTTCATAAACTGGCTAATTTGAATTTAAACTCATAAAGGTAGACTCTATCAATCTAATGCTTACATATAATTATGGCTGTTTTTTCAAAAGTATCTACTTCAAACTTAGAAGAATTTCTAGATAATTACGATTTAGGTAGGTTATCTGAGTTTGAAGGTATTCGCGAAGGAATAGAAAACACAAATTACTTCATTTACACCACAACAGGGGACTACGTGCTGACTTTATTTGAGAAGTTGTCAAAGACTGAGGCATCTTTTTACCTATATTTTATGCGGCATTTAGCAAAAAAAAGAACGCCTTGCCCCCTGCCTATTTTAAGCAAAACTGGGAAAATTATCCTAACGTGTAAATCCAAACCAGCCGCCATTGTCAGTCGTCTTGAAGGTAAAATAGTGAATGATCCCACGTCATCTCACTGTTCCCAAATTGGTAGAGCTTTAGCTATCGCCCACGAAGATGCTCTGGATTTTACTAAGTCTAATAAAAACACAAGAGGTTTATCATGGTGGAAAAGAACGATTCCACAATTACTTACCTATGTTAGTGCAGATCAAAATAACCTATTGATAAAAGAACTCAATCACCAAATAGATTTCAATGACTCAAAACTCTGTCGCTCTTTGCCTAAAGCAATTATTCATGCTGATTTATTTCGTGATAATGCTCTGTTCGCAAAGAAACCACTTTTAAAAGATTACCATAGTCCAAAGACGGGTAACTATATTCGATCTCAAGATGAATTGAGAGGAATAATAGATTTTTATTTTGCAGGCTTTGATTCTTTAATTTTTGATTTAGCCGTGTGCATGAATGACTGGGCTATCGATGAGAAAGAAAATAATTATGGAAGATTCTACCCTAATAAGTATGAAGCTCTCTTAACGGGCTATGAAGAAGTTCGAAGGCTAACTGATTCAGAAAGAGAGGCTTGGCCAGTAGTTCTTCGTGGAGCAGCGTTTCGCTTTTGGATTTCGAGGTTATTTGACTGGTTTAAACCAAGAAGTGCTGCTCTTTTAAATCCTAAAAATCCGATACAATTTGAGAGAATTTTAATTAATAGACAGAATGAAATGGAACAAATCCTTTGAAAGAATACAGTCAACCGATTATCGTAGAAACCAGTGAAGGGGGGGTGTGGTTAAGAGAGGGCTACCTCTTATTTAAGAAACAGCCTTTAGTTTGGATTCTATCTTTGCTAAGTTATTGGACGGCGATGTTCATCTTTGGACTAATCCCAATTTTTGGTTTCTTTGTTTCTCTAATTTTATCTCCCGGCCTAGCTTTTGGCTTTGTGGCTCTGGCTAAGGCTATTGATTCGGACCAGTTGCCGCGACCAAAAATACTCATATCTGGCTTTTTAAGCAATGCGAAATTACAACTTTTATTTCTTGGTATTGCATACTTTATAGCCCTTTTTGTTCTATTAGGTATCGTTATTCTATTGGACGGTAGATCTTTAACTGATGTCCTCAGTCAAAACACAAAGAACATTGAAACTAACTCTTTACAGCCCGCAATTTTTATTGGGGTTTTTGCATATATACCAGTTATTATGGCTTTTTGGTTCGCTCCACAACTAGTCGTTTGGGGAAACCTTCCGGCTACTAAAGCCCTATTTTATTCATTTTTCGCAGTTTTATTGAATTGGAAAAGTTTCTTAGTTTATCTATTTTTCTGGATCGTAATTTTACTGGTTGCATCATTATTAGTGTCATTTTTCACCAGTATCACCCAAACAAAACAGGCCATCTTTATTAGTATATTTCCTCTAACCCTTATTATAATGTCGATCGCTCATGGATCTTACTATGCTTCCACAATTTCAATATTTAATAATTTAAATCTTGAACAAGAAAATAAAAATAGACTACACTAAAGTTATCCAGTCCGTCCCTTCCCCCTGAGAAGCAATTATTAATTTTGGATTGAAGTTTCCAAGTGAATTATCAACGTAAGACTTCACGATGGCCATACTGTTATTCGTCTGACTTAAGTGTGCAGCAACGATGACTTGCATTTTTTTGTGCACAATCTTTCGTAAAAGTAGTGCTGCTTTATCGTTTGAAAGATGCCCTACTCCTGAGGATATACGATCCTTTAAGACTTGCGGGTAAGACGATTGAATTAGAAGGTCTCGATCATAATTAAACTCTAAAATAAGTCCATCCATTCCCTTCAAGGTTTCCTGCATATGCTTAGTTATAGTCCCAGCATCTGTCAAAACCCCAAGTTTGTATTTTCCATCATCTAAAACAAGCGCTATAGGTTCTCTGGCATCATGCGGTACGGGAAACGGCATCAATTTAAGCTCTTTAAATTCAAAAGATTTATGTGGGGAAATGATAATAGGGGAAAATTTCTTTACCTTTCTGCAAAAACTTGCAGAGTACGAGCCATAAGTCATAAGTATTGATAAACTCTTATCACCTAGTAATCCCTTAATACCCCGAATATGATCTCCGTGCTCGTGAGTCACTAAAACCCCATCTAAATCCTCAATGGATAAACCTTTGACATGAAGCTTTTCCCTTAAAAGCCCAGGGCTAACACCACAATCAATCAGCAACCGAGTAGGGCTTTCTCCCGATTCCACAAGAGAGGCGTTACCCTCGCTTCCACTAGCCAGACAGCAAAACCTCATCAAACCAGCTGTTCAAAAATTATGGAAATAATATTTTGAGAAGTAGCGTCGCTTCCACTTTCATTCTCTGGTTTTACCTTGACAATTGAACTTTTTCCTGACGATTCAATTGTAACGACATAAGTTCGAGCAATTTGCTCATTATCGTCTGAGGAAAATATTCTAGAGAAAAAACTTTTTTCGATTTTATTATCACCATCAGTATACTTGAGGTAAATTTTTCCGTCAGACCTAGCTCTGTCCTCTACCTCAAACCCAACTCTGTCAATAGCAGTCGATAAAATTCTCCAAGCAGTAGGGAAATCTTCATCAATCTGTATGAATTGTATTTGTTTTTCTGTTTTTAAAAAAACAAAATCTTTTCTGACAGTTTGAGTTGGCGCATTGGACTCTTCCTCGGACGCTCCAAGATACTTCATCAACCTTCTCAAATAAATCTCCTCTAGTTGGTGATCTGGTGTTTTATTAGTCCAAACAACTGTCGGATCCGCCCTGTCATTAGAGGCGATTTCTATTAAGCCTTTATGTGTAATCGAGATTTCAGAATATTCTTTTTCTATTCTCTCTAATCGCATCCGGAATTTATCTCGCTCACCGGTATCATAAACTTGATCGAATATTTTCCCAAGCGTACTACGAATGAAATCATCTGGTAGTTTAGACCTATCCTCTAACCATTCAGTCTCGATTAACCCTGTTTCTGGGACCTCACTTTCTATCGAAAATCCGGCGTCAACCCAGAAAGATTTGAGTAAAGGCCATATTTTTTTAGGCTCCTTTTGGACAATTAGAATTCTCTGATTTGATAGCTTCTTAATTCTCATACCTGGAACTTCTGGTAGAACGCTACTAATTTTACCTTCAGCCAAAGTCCCCGTTCTTTCTCCATAATCAGAAAGCCTTGCTCCTCCGGTATCTGGTATTCCATATTTCAAATCTCTCCGAGGAGAAATTAAATCAGGCGGTACCTCCAAATAGTTTGAACCGCCTCTATTACTAATATTTGCCTTTTCTTCACCAAAAAACGCACACCCACTAAACAGCACTAAAAACTGAAGCATTAGACTGAATTTAACCAACCTTAAAAAGCTACTCATTAAAAAGACCTCTCAAAATAAAATTCATTCACATGATCAATTAACTCTAACATTTCAACTAATCTTCTTTTTGTTTTTTCATCAGGAAGACTTAAGGGTAACCTAATAGCCTCCTCAATTAATCCCATTTTAAACATTAACCACTTAACTGGAATTGGGTTGGCTTCCAAAAACAAAGAAGAGTGCAGAGGTAATAAAATTTTGTTCATTGCAATTGCTTTTTTTACATCTCCTTCCATAGCATTTCGACATAAGTTGGCCATGACTCTCGGAATCACATTTGCAGTTACAGAAATATTTCCGGCACCACCAAGCATCATTAGCGCAATGGCAGTTATGTCATCTCCACTAAAAACTAAAAAGTCGGCAGGTAACTCTCTTAGTAACCACTGCGCCCTACCAATATCAGATGTCGCATCTTTAATTCCAATAATATTTTTTATCTCGGATAACTTTAACACTGTGTCGTTAGACAAATCAGCTACGGTGCGGCCTGGCACATTATAAAGAATTATTGGCAAGTCGACTGACTCAGCTATCGCATAAAAATGCCTATATAGCCCAGATTGAGTTGGCTTATTATAATAAGGAACAACTTGTAGAGAGGCATCGACTCCAATTTTTTTTGCTTCCTTAGTTAATAAAATTGCTTCCGAGGTAGAGTTAGCTCCTGTGCCTGCGATAATAGCAATTCGCCGTGCCGAATGTGACACCGCTAATTCTATGAGTGAAACATGTTCGTTGAAATCAACTGAAGGGGACTCTCCTGTTGTACCTACAACAACTAATGCGCTTGTACCACTCTCTATATGCCAATCAATTAATCTTTTGAAGGCGTTCTTGTCCAATGAACCGTCCTTCTTCATTGGAGTTACTAGTGCCACGATGCTACCTCTAGGTAAGTTCATATCAAGTTTACGAGTAATCTAGACCCATTGATTCTCTTACATCCCTCATAGTTTGCTTAGCTAACTCTCTAGCTCTCTCACACCCGTCAGAAATTATATTCTTGACTACTCCCAAGTCTTCCTCATACGGTTTAGCGTTCTCTTTAAACTTCTTCTGTTCATCAGTGACTAGATCTATCAGCGGAGTTTTGCATTCCAAACAACCGATTGAGGCGGAGGTACAACCCTCTCGCACCCAAGATAGTGATGAAGGATTCGAGTATATTTTATGTAAAGGCCACACTGGGCATCTTTCGGGGCTTCCAGGATCGTTGCGCCTTACTCTAGCTGGATCCGTAGGCATTTTCTTGAGCTTTAAAACTACTGAGTCGACATCCTCTCTCATTTTAATCGCATTACCATAGCTTTTAGACATTTTTTGACCATCCAGCCCGGGAAGTTTTGAATTTTTTGTCAACAGCGGTTGCGGTTCAACCAGAATCAGCCGTTTCGCACCCTCAAGAAAACCAAAAAGTAATTCCCTATCATCCATTGTTAAATTTTGAGAATCCTGGAGAATTGCTTTTGCTCTCTCTAAAGAAGAGGTATCTCCTTTTTCGTTAAAATTTTGTCTCAATTGTAAAATAAGCTTACTTCTTTTACCTCCAAGTTTTTTACTTGCCTCTTCTGCTTTTTTTTCAAAATTATCCTCTCTACCAAACAAATGATTAAATCGCCTTGCTATCTCTCTAGTCAATTCTACATGTGGTACCTGATCCTCTCCAACTGGAACCTTGTCAGCTCTGTATATGAGAATATCTGCAGACTGTAAAAGGGGATATCCAAGAAACCCGTAGGTAGAGAGATCCTTGTCGGTAATCTTTTCTTGTTGGTCTTTGAAACTTGGTACTCTTTCCAACCAACCCAATGGAGTAGCCATAGACAACAATAAATGTAATTCTGCATGCTCTGGGACCCTAGACTGAACAAACAACGTAGCTTGGCTCGGATCAACACCTGCTGCTAGCCAATCTATAACCATTTCCCAAACATTGTTAGAAACAATCTCTGGATTGTCATAGTGGGTTGTTAAAGCATGCCAATCTGCAACGAAAAACAGACACTCGAATTCAGATTGTAAACTTAGCCAATTTTTTAGAACACCATGATAGTGACCAAGATGAAGGGGACCAGTTGGCCTCATTCCAGACAATACTCTTTCCGAATACATTTTATATTAGCTCTCCAACCCATTTATTCCATATAGGCATGGTACCATCTGGCAAATTAGGCGCCTGTCCCACATCACAACGACTTTCATTAGGACAATGAAAATCGCTACCTCTTGAGGCATCAAAACCAAACTCGTTCGCTATGCTTTGAAATCTTCTGATGTCAACTGAAGAGTGACTCCCTGTTGCAACTTCAATTGCAGATCCCCCAAGCGATAAAAACTCTTCTAACAAATAAGACAAATGACCGCCTAATGTTTTGTACCTGGCAGGATGGGCAATGACGGCAGTCCCTCCAGCTTGAGATATCCAATGCATAGCATCTTTCAAACTTGGCCACAAATGTTCGACATAACCTGGCTTACCTTTGACCAGGTAGTTACTAAACACTTCCTGGATAGAATCACAAAAACCTCTCTCTGTTAAGGCTCTGGCAAAGTGAGTTCTTCCAACTTGACCAGAATTTTTAGAAAAATCTAATGCAGCAGTCAATAAAGAGGGAAGACCTTCTTTTTGGAGAGACTCGTCAATCCTCTTGGCCCGCTCCAGTCTACCCGTCTGAATACCTAACAAAGCACCCAGAAATTCAGTGTTCTCATGGTCCACGTCCAGACCTACTAAATGAATACAAGCTCCGCCCCAGGAAACTGAAATTTCAACTCCGGGTATAAAATGAAGGTCAGTAGATCTGGAAACTTCCAAAGCTTCAGAAATTCCAGCTACACTATCATGATCGGTCAAAGCTAAAATATCAACTTTATTATTAGCAGCTCTTTTGACTAAATTCTCTGGAGATAAAACACCGTCTGAAGCTGATGAGTGAGTGTGCAAATCAACGTTAAGATCATGACAAATACCCATTAATTACAAAATCTCCAATCTTCAAGGAAAACATTTTAAAAAATTAACAACTTATTCTTAAACTATAAAACTACAACTTTACCATAAACTGGAACCTGAAATTTTTACTCATTACTTTTATGCAAAACTTAGAAAAAATTTCTAAATTTAATACCGACTATATAAATACGTATCTGTTCCAAAAAAGAACCTCGAAACTATCTATAGTTAGCCTCACTAAGGGCTGGGGAGATATTTTGAAAAGACATTCTAATACTCCAGAACAGGCAACTGAGATCTTAGGTCAGCTTACCTCGGCGAGTGTTTTGCTTAGTTCATCAATTAAACACTCTGGTTCTGTAACACTGCAAATACATGGCAGTGGGTTAATTAATTTGGCGGTATCCGAATGTAGATTCGATGCATCTTTCAGGAGTACTGTTAAAAGTTCGGAAATTGATAACTATCAAGGATTCTCTTTTAAGGAGTTGTTAAATAGGGGAAATAAAGGTTTTTTTAGTGTCGTATTGAATCAAAATATTTCTAATCTCAAACCTTATCAAGGAATTGTTTCCCTTGATGGAAACTCCTTGTCAGAGATACTAGAAAATTATTTAACAAAATCGGAGCAACTTAAATCTTACATGATTTTAAAAAGTGGTTCAGCAAAGTCAATAGGAATGTTACTTCAGTTACTACCAGATTTTGCAAACAAACAATCTAAGGAATGGTCAATAATAAAGAAGAAATTAGAACTACTAATGGCTAAATATACTTTGGATTTAGATTTGGAACAGGCAATAACTGAACAATTAAAAGATGAATTTCCAGAGCGATTAAAAACTAATGAGCCGATTTTTAGGTGCTCCTGCAGTAAAAAAAAATTTGTCGACTGCCTAAAGTTATTAGACAAGGAAGAGATAAGTAATCTACTCAGGGAGAAGGGCTTTATCGAGGCTAAGTGTGAGTTCTGTGGTAAGGAATTCAAGATTAACAGGGTGTTTTTTTCACAATATTAACTTAACTTTAATGACGGTAAGTTATTTCAACGAAACATCAAGAATTGTTCGCCTGACTTTTTCATTCCAAGTTCAAATCTAGCCCTCTCCTCGACAAATTTATATCCCTCATTCAAGTCTGTCGTCTCTATTTTTATTCGTTCTAAGTATATTCTATCTTGCTCCAAATCTACTGATAGCTTTGCCAAATTTTGCTCCTTTGTCCAGACCTGCCTCCAACCTCCCTCGCCAAACCATAGTAGATATTGACAAGATATCAATACTAATAGAAGTACTGCTATAAAAAAATTCCCACGAAACCAACTGACCAAACTAAAATCCCCGGTTTTTAAAGGCGTCGAAGCCTGGAAAATGAGCACATGGACCTAAATCTTCCTCTATCCTCAAAAGCTGGTTGTATTTTGAAACTCTGTCCGTTCTTGATAATGATCCAGTTTTTATTTGACAAGCATCAACGCCTACGGCTATATCAGCTATAGAGGTGTCCTCCGTTTCACCCGATCTATGAGAAACAACGGACGTAAAACCATTTGCTTTGGCTAGTGCTACTGCTGCAAAGGATTCCGACAGTGTTCCTATCTGATTAACCTTAATTAAAATTGAATTAGCAATTTTCTGATCAATACCCCTTTTTAGCAATTGCGTATCTGTCACAAAAAGATCATCTCCCACCAGTTGAATTTTAGATCCTAAACTAGCCGTTAATTTTTCCCAAGTAATCCAATCGTCTTCAGATGCCCCGTCTTCAACAGAAATAATAGGATACTTTTTACATAAAGACGACAAGAAACTTACAAACTCGTCGGGGCTCAAGTTGTTTTTCTCTGCCTTCAACTCATACTTTCCATCAATGTAAAATTCTGAACTGGCACAATCCAAGGCAAGAGCAACCTGACTTTTTGGCTTATAGCCCGCCTTCTCTATAGCCTCAAGAATCAAATCTAATGCTTCAAAATGACTCGCCACAGCTGGAGCAAAACCACCCTCGTCCCCAACCGCACAAGACAAATTTTTATGTTTTAGAATCTCTCGTAGTGATTGGAATATCTCACAACCGCAGCGTAATGACTCACTGAATGTTTCAAAACCAGCTGGCACAATCATAAACTCTTGAATATCCAAGTTATTATTTGCATGTGCACCCCCGTTGATTATATTCATCATCGGGACAGGTAAGTTTTTCGCCGAAATACCACCTAAATATCTATAAAGTGGCATTCGAGCATCAGCTGCCCCGGCTTTCGCAACTGCAAGTGAAACTGCTAGAACAGAATTAGCTCCAAGACGAGATTTTTTAGCTGTTCCATCCAATTCAACAAGCTTCTTGTCAATCTCTAACTGATCCCTTACATCAAAACCCACTATGGTCTCAAAAATTTCATTTTTGATATTACTAACAGCATTTTGAACACCTTTACCAAAAAATCGGTTTCCCCCATCTCTCAATTCAACAGCCTCAGCAGAACCAGTAGAAGCTCCGCTTGGTACCGAGGCCCTAGCAACAACGCCTGTCTCCAAAACTATGTCACACTCCACTGTAGGGTTACCTCTACTGTCTAGAATCTCTCTGGCTAAAACGTCAACTATCGCACTCATTTATACACCTCAAAAAATTTATCTTAAGATTCAGAAAACCTATCACCTTCTATAAAACCAATCTTTTTAATTGAGCGATCCAACTCACAAAGTTGACTTACAAGCGAATCCATCATTTTCAAAGGAACCGCATTAGGTCCATCAGATAGAGCCTTATCGGGATTTGGGTGAGTCTCCATAAAAATACCAGAAATTCCTGCTGCAACAGCAGCACGAGCTAAAACAGGCACAAACTCACTTTGCCCGCCTGAGGCGGTACCTAACCCTCCAGGCAACTGAACTGAGTGGGTCGCATCAAAAACTACCGGACACCCTGTATTTCTCATTATTGCCAAACTTCTCATGTCACTCACCAAATTATTGTAACCAAAGCTAGCTCCTCTCTCACAGACTAAAAAATTATCTCTCTTGTAGCCTGCATTTTCAGAGGCATCACGAGCCTTTCTCACAACATTTTTCATATCAGAAGGAGCCAAAAATTGACCCTTCTTTAGATTTACTGGTTTTCCAGTTGCGGCAACTTTAGAAATGAAATTTGTTTGTCTGCATAAAAAAGCAGGAGTTTGCAAAACATCAACAACGCTCGCAACCTCATCGACCTCAGATATTTCGTGTACGTCGGTTAAAATTGGTAACTTCATTTCAAATTTTACAGCTTCTAAAATACTTAAACCTTCTTCCATACCAAGGCCTCTATAGGACTCATTAGATGACCTGTTTGCTTTATCATAGCTAGATTTGAAAATAAGAGGAACATCATACCTTTCACAAATCTCCTTGAGTTTACCAGCTGTATCCATTTGAAGCGTTTCCGATTCTACAACGCATGGACCGGCGATTAAAAAAAAAGGCTGATTGAGACCTACCTCATAATCTAGAAGTTTCATGAGTTCCCTTGAAAAGTTTTTTCGTTTTTAGTTGCGAACCACTAATATTTGACAAACCTTCAGCCCGCCTGAGTGCAGCCTCTATAAAGGACAAGAAAAGTGGGTGACTGGCTCTGGGATTAGACTTAAACTCTGGATGAAACTGGACACCCATAAACCACGGATGCTGATTTTGACAAAACTCAATAACTTCAACAAGTGAATCCTTTTCAGTAAATCCACTAAAAATTAAACCCGCAGCTTCCAATTTTGGTAGCAAGATGTTGTTGCATTCGTAACGATGTCTATGTCTTTCAAGAGTAGTCTCTCCATAAATTTTAAAGGCTAAAGAATCAGGCTTTATTTTTATTTTTTGATTACCTAATCTCATTGTCCCCCCTTTATCAGAGGAGAGGTGACGTCTCTCCTTTTCACCATCAATCCTAGTCCATTCATTAATCAAAGCAATTACCGGAAAACCAGTTTTTGCATCGAACTCCGTAGAGTTAGCTAAAGGCATCTTTGCCACATTTCTCGCAAACTCTACCACAGCAAGTTGCATCCCAAGGCAAATACCTAAGAATGGAATCTTATTAAGTCTCGCAAACGAAATAGCCTCGATTTTTCCCTCTATACCTCTTTCTCCAAATCCACCGGGCACTAAAATAGCATCAAACTCAGTCAACTTTGACGTGCCAACAGACTGAATCATTTCAGAATCTATGTAATCCACAGTGACCTTAGCCTGACGATGTATACCTGCATGAGTCAAGGCCTCATTTAAAGATTTATAGGATTCCCTGAGTTCAACATACTTGCCAACCATTGCAATTTTAACTATTCTCGAAGTGTTACTGAATTTAGCAAGCAGGTCGTCCCAAATTGATAAGTCAGCCTCAGGTAAACTTAAATTGAGAGATCTGCATATCAAATCATCTACCCTTTGCTCACAAAGAATCCTTGGTATTCGGTAAATAGAATCAACATCATAAACAGATATCACTGCTTCTTCCCTTACGTTACAGAATAGAGAAATTTTTTTACGCTCATCATCGGGAATAAATCTGTCCGCCCTACACAAAATTAGATTGGGCAAGATTCCAATTTCCCTCAATCTCTGAACGGAGTGTTGAGTGGGTTTTGTTTTTAACTCACCTGCAGAAGCCAAAAATGGGACCAACGTAAGATGAACATAACAAGTCATTGAATCGCCAAGCCTGAGTGCCATTTGTCTAATTGCTTCTAAAAAAGGAAGAGATTCAATATCTCCCACCGTTCCTCCAACCTCAACGATAGCTACTTCCGCTTCATCATCATGACTAATTTTCGCCCCCCTAAAAATGAAATCTTGAATCTCGTTTGTTATATGCGGTACCACTTGAACAGTCTTCCCCAAATACTGTCCCTTTCTTTCCTTGCGGATAACTGAGTCATAAATCTGCCCAGTGGTGAAATTATTAATCCGACTCATACGTGTAGCAATGAATCGCTCATAATGACCTAGATCTAAATCAGTCTCAGCACCGTCCTCAGTGACAAACACCTCTCCGTGTTGAAATGGACTCATGGTTCCGGGATCCATATTCAAATAAGGATCCATTTTTATTACTGTAACCTTAAGACCCCTGGACTCAAGTAGAGCACCAAGGGAGGCGGCTGCGATGCCTTTCCCCAACGACGAAACTACTCCACCAGTTATAAATACGAATTTTGTCACGAACTTTACTCAACTAAATAGACCTAATATTTTTAATTATAAAGACCATATACAAAAGGGTGCTATTTAATTTGGTTAAACTTTAAATTATTAAACTTATTACCCCAAAAAAAAATGAAACTTATAATATAAACTATGAGTACTGAAGAATTAAATTACGACGTTTTGATTATTGGAGCTGGACCGGCTGGACTTGCCGCTGCTATAAAAATTAAGCAGCTGGCAGCGGATTCTAGTTCGCCAATAGACGTTTGTGTTATTGATAAAGCAGCGGAACTTGGTGGGCACACTTTATCCGGTGCAGTAATCGACACTACCAGCCTTAGCGAATTAATGCCAGATTGGCGAGACCAAAAAAGCCCAATCAACATAAAAGTGATGCAGGATAAATTCCACTTTTTTACGGAACAGTCAGCAATAACGATACCTAATTACCTTCTTCCAAACACATTAAAAAATAAAGATTGCTACGTAGTAAGTTTGTCGAATGTGGTCAAGTGGCTTGGGAAAAGGGCTGAAATGCTTGGAGTAGATATCTTTACAGGCTTTGCCGCTAAAGAACTGATTTTTGATAAAAATAATGCCCTTGCTGGAATAAAAACCGGAGAATTTGGTATAGATTCTAAACATGAGAAAAAAAATAGCTATAGTCCCTCGATAATAGTAAAAGCAAAATTCAGTCTAATAGCCGAAGGTTCGAGAGGTCATTTAGGAAAAGAATTAATTTCTAGGTATAAACTTGATGAAAACTGCAGCCCACAAAACTACAGCCTAGGTATAAAAGAGCTTTGGAAACTTCCTGATAGTGATTCGAGGCCTGGGGATATTTTTCATGGCTTTGGTTGGCCTTTAAAAAATATTGCTTATGGGGGATCTTTTGCTTACCACATGGATAAATCTTTACTTTCGATAGGTTTAATAGTCGGCTTAAATTATAAAAATCCCTGGTTATCACCATTCCAAGAATTTCAAAAATTTAAGAAACACCCAAAAATATCAAAATTAATCAAAAATGGCAAAAGAATTGGCTACGGTGCGAGAACTTTAACAACTGGAGGTCTCTTCAGTCTTCCTAAATTGTCCTTTCCAGGGGGAGGACTAATTGGGTGTGATGCGGGCTTTTTAAATCCTGCCAAAATAAAAGGTACACACACTGCCATAAAAAGCGGTATTCTGGCTGCCGAGGGTATAATGGAGTCCCTAAAGGGGGTGAAAAAGAGTGTAAGAGAAAACTCGCCTTTCACCAGTAGCTATCAAAAACTTTTTTTTTCATCCTCTCTCCATGAAGAGTTGAAAGAGTCAAAAAACTTTAAAGCTTACATGAATTTTGGCTTTTTTCTCGGTGGGGCTTTATTTAAAGCTGAACAATTACTTCTTTTTAAAAAGCCCTTCTTTAACTTTAAATTAAAGAAGGCCGATCATCTATATTTAGACAATAAAAATAAACATGAGAAGATAACCTACGAAAAGCCTGATGGAAAACTATCTTTTGACCGTTTATCGTCCCTCCCTTTCTCAGGAACTAGCCATCAAGAAAATCAGCCGACACATCTTTTACTTAAAAATTCAATATTACCATTAACAGTTAATTTACCAATTTTTGGAGGGCCCGAAACTAGATACTGTCCTGCTGAAGTTTATGAATATCTTTCTTCTGAAGGACAACCTACTAATAACGCAAACTCTGCTGCTGAACTCAGGATAAATGCCCAAAATTGTTTGCATTGCAAAGCCTGTGATGTAAAAGACCCTACTCAAAACATTAATTGGATTACTCCGGAAGGTGGTGGCGGTCCAAACTATAAAGATATGTAAAAACAAAAAAACTTGCATTATTTTCGTAAAAAATTATACTGTATATATATTCAGTAATTAGATCTATGATTTTTTATGAAAGTATTGACTAATAGACAAAAAGAAATCTTACGAATGATTTCATCTCACATTGAGGAGACAGGTTTTCCTCCAACTAGGGCTGAAATTTGTGAAGCACTTGGATTCAAATCTCCTAATGCCGCAGAGGAACACTTGAAAGCTCTAGTAAAAAAAGGGGCAATATCTATGGTTCCAGGAGCATCTAGAAGTATCAGGCTTTACAAAGGTAAAAATTCTAAAACGGAAGATCATTCATTGTTACCCCTTATAGGAAGGGTTTCTGCTGGCTCACCAATATTAGCAGAAGAACACATAGAAGCTCAGTACAGTGTTGATCAAAAACTCTTCGCTATGAAGCCTGATTATTTATTAAAAGTCAGAGGTATGAGCATGAAAGATATTGGAATTTTCGAAGATGATTTATTGATAGTGAAAAAACTTTCAGAAAATCATTCTGAAAAATTAAATGGGAAAATAATAGTAGCAAGAATTGAGGACGAAGTTACTGTAAAAAGATTTTATAAAAGAAACAACCTGGTTTTTTTAAAACCCGAAAATAAACTATTTTCTACTATTGAAATTAATGTTAAAAAACAGCACTTAGTTATTGAAGGACTTGGAATTGGAGTAATTAGAAATCCGAAGTTGGGATTATAAATAATAGCCCTTTAGGATAATTTCAAAAAATTCATATATCGAACAAAAACAAGAAAATGCTGATTACTAATTTAAAACTTCAGAAAGCTTCTGAATTAAATCAAGAAAGTATAAGAGAAGACAAACAAGTGACTAGTGGATACCCAAGATTGGATATTGAACTCCCAAACGGCTCTTGGCCAAAATCTTGTTTAATTGAAATCCTCACGCATAAAACAGGAATTGGTGAAATGAGACTTCTGTTACCTTGCTTAAAAAAAATAGTGGGACAAGAGAATAATACAGTATTAATGCTAGCCCCACCTTATGTTCCATACATACCAACCTTTCACTCGCTAGGCTTATCAGAAAAACAATTAATACTAATAAAAGCGAATAAAGCAACTGATAAATTATGGGTTATCGAGCAAAGCATACGCAATAATTCTTTCGGAGTTCTCTTAGCGTGGATTGACGAATTTTGTACGTTCGATAAGTTGAGAAGACTTCAATTAGTTGCAAAAAAAAGTAAAGGTTTAACCTTTTTATTCAGGCCGTTAAAGGCAGTAAAACTGCCTTCCCCAGCTCCATTAAGAATAATAGTATCTCCAGAAAAATACCCTTCGCTTTTAATAGAAATAGTGAAGAGAAGAGGTCCTATCAATCTAAAACCCTTTAATATAAATGTTCCATCTGAATTTACTACTAAAACACCAAAACAATATAACGTTGAAGAATCTAAATATGATCTGGATCGCCTGCTTAGTAACAAACAAAAATATAAAAGATATATTTAGTTACTCACAAACAAATAACCAGGAGTCAAAAAAACCAAGTGAAATTAATAAACAGATTATTAAGTTAAGTCTAGGAATAACTCCAAAGGTTTATAAGAGTAAAGTTAGCCAAATGATTCTTCTTGAAGTATCAACAGTACTAAAGCTACGCAAAGGACTTTCCAATATTTTAAAATTTCTTAACCAAGAAATAATAGAAATAATAAATAAACATTCAATCACAAACCATAAGCAGCAAAGAGATAAATACTACTTTAAAATTGGAGTAAGTCTAACTCCTTATGCTAGCGAATGGATTTGTTTGGAAAGCCCAAGAAACTCAAAAACTGTCATATTAAGTAAAGCGGAAATGTTTAAAAGAATAAAAAAAACTCGAATGCAAAGTATTTTAGAAGCCCACTCTTCTCTGGAAACACTATTTCAATTAGGAATAAAAACAATTAGCCAAATGATGATCTTGCCTAAGAAAGGAGCAATGCTAAGATTTGGCAAAGATCTGATTAGAGCTGTAGATAGATCATTTGACTTGGATGATAATAAGCATAAATATCATACTAACCTAATATTTTACGAGGAAGAGTTTCCTTTAAACGATCAAGTTAACACGTTGAAAAGTTTTATATCAACAATAAATTATTCTTTGAATAAAATACTTTTATGGATGAAACAAAACTACTATGAAATACAGACTATAAAAATTGATCTAATTTCAACTAAAAAACCAGGAGAATCTCAAGAAAAAAACCAAACTATATCTATAGATTTATCGGAACCAACACAAAGTGCTAATAAGTTTCTTTCCATATTCATAAATAAAATCAACTACACTGCAATTCTTCATCCTATTGAAAAAATAGTCTTTATGATTCCAAGGATAGAAATACTAAGAGTCAAATCTAATGATTTTTTTACTCCGACAAACGGAAGTAAAAAATCTTTAAATGAACTTTTTGATATTATCGAATCGAGAATCGGCGAAGAAAAAATTTATTGTTACTCAATGAGAGACGACTATGCTCCAGAATTAAAGATGGTTCAAACCCCCGTAACTAGTAATACTAGCCAAGAGAAACTCTTAATACCGAATGAACATCAAAATCTTACCTGGTTACTTGAATCACCGCTAAAACTTGAAGTAAAGAATAATATTCCGCTATATGAAGGTATATTGATTTTTCAGGGAGGACCGGAGCGAATAGAAGCAAACTGGTGGACTAAAAACCCAATCAGAAGAGACTATTTTATAGCTGAAACAAAAGAAAAAAAAAGAATCTGGGTTTTTAGAACACCAGACAAAAGTTGGTATTTACAAGGAATATTTGGATAAATAAAGTTGGACTTCGCAGAACTAGTTGTTAGCAGCAATTTTTCTTTTCTTAAAGGAGCTTCCCATCCAAGAGAGTTAATAGCTCAAGCAAAACAATTAGGCTATCATGCATTAGCAATAACAGACGAGGCCACGGTATCTGGTTCAGTAAAAGCACATTTAGCAGCTAAAGAACTAAAACTTAAATTAATTCATGGATCCCAATTTTGGGTATCCTTCTCATTGAGCAAGAAGTTAGTTAGGTTCGTAATTTTAGTAAAAAATAAAAAAGGATGGGAACAACTTTGTCAACTTATTTCAATAAGTCGACAACATTCTTCTAAGGGATCATACAATTTGACTAATGGTGACCTGGAGAATCTCTCATTCACAAACTGCTTTTTAATATACATTCCTAACACTTTAGAAGATAAGCAAGTTGTTATTGAAATTAGCCAATGGTTAAAAACCTATTTTTTCGATAATTCATTTATTGGTTGCACACTACTACTCAACTCTAGTGACTATAAATGGCAGCGAGATATTTGCCAAATAGGAAAAAGTTATGATCTTGATGTTCTTGCTACGAATGATGTTTTAATGCACAAACGATCATCAAAAAGATTACTGGATGTTCTGGAATCGATAAGACTCAATACTCCATTGAAAAACTGCGGATACAAACTGACAAAAAACTCGGAAAGATATTTAAGAAAAAAATCTAAAATAGAAAAAATTTTTTTTAAGGATCTGATAAATAATACTATTAAAGTATCTCATAGATGTGACTTTTCACTGGATGAAATAAATTATGAATACCCTAAAGAGGTAATTCCAAATAATCTTTCTGCAAAAAAATGGCTTGGATATTTAGTGAGAAAAGGAATTAAAAAAAGGCAAGAGGAAAAAAAAGATATTACTATTATCAAAGAAGAAACAATCAAACAAATTGCAAAAGAACTCTTCTTGATTTCAAAATTAAATTATGAGTTTTACTTTTTAACTGTTTATGACTTAGTTGCATTTGCTCGATCAAGAGGTATATTATGCCAGGGAAGAGGATCAGCAGCAAACTCTGCTGTATGCTATTTCTTAGGAATCACAGAAGTATCACCAAATGAAATAAATATGCTTTTTGCAAGATTTATATCAAAAGAACGAAATGAGCCTCCGGACATAGATATTGACTTTGAACATCAAAGAAGAGAAGAAGTAATTCAATACATTCACAGGAAATATGGCTTGAGCAGAGCTGCCCTTGCAGCATCGATAATTTGTTATAAATATAAATCGGCCATAAGAGATGTTGGGAAAGCATTGTCTATAAATCCACTACTCATTAATAAACTACTATCAAATCATCAAAAATTTAGAAAGAAAGACGACAATCTTGAACAAATTGCAAATATGTTAGTTAATGAAAATAGATTCTTCACCGAAAAAGTAAATCTGCTCAATGATTCTAAAAAAGTTAAACTATGGTTACATTTAATAACAGAAATAATTGGATTTCCAAGGCACTTATCCCAGCATGTAGGAGGTTTTGTTATAAGTGAACAGCCTTTATCGAAAATTGTACCCATAGAAAACACTGCAATGAAAAATCGGCAAGTCATTCAGTGGGATAAAAATGATATTAACATTTTAGGCCTTTTAAAAGTAGATATACTTGCACTGGGAATGTTATCCGCAATCCGCAGATCGCTTAAGCTTATAGAAAAAAAATTGTGTCAAATAGAAACCAATAACTATTCTTTTTCAATTCAAGACATACCACCTGATGATCAATCCACTTATTCAATGATTTCAAGAGCAGATACAATTGGAGTTTTTCAGATTGAATCAAGGGCTCAAATGTCAATGTTACCAAGACTAAAACCAAAATGTTTTTATGATTTAGTAATTGAAGTTGCTATAGTACGGCCAGGCCCTATTAAAGGGGGCATGATACACCCTTATTTACAAAGAAGAAATAGTCAAGAAACTATTCAATACCCAACTAAAGAAATAGAGAATGCTCTCAGTCGAACACTCGGTGTTCCAATATTTCAAGAGCAAGTAATGCAGCTTGCCATTTTAGCTGCTGATTTTACTCCAGGGGAAGCTGATCAACTGAGGAGGTCTATGGCTGCATGGAAAAAGAATAGCGAACTCAACTCCTTTTATACTCGTATTATTAGTGGAATGTTAGCGAAAGGGTATTCAAAAAAATTTGCTGAGGAAACTTTTTTACAAATTGAAGGGTTTGGGGAATATGGTTTTCCAGAATCGCATGCGGCTAGCTTTGCTTCACTAGTATATGCCAGTAGTTGGATAAAAAACTATCATCCAGATGTATTCTTAGCATCCCTTCTAAACTCTCAACCATTAGGATTTTATGCTACTTCACAATTAATACGTGATGCAAAAAATCATGAGGTAAAGATTTTGCCTGTAGATATACAAAATAGCTCCGTAGAGACTACTTTAGAGTTTGATAGTAATCCAACTTTAAAAATAAATAATCTATTTCCTGTTCGAATAGGCCTTAACCAAATTTCAAAACTTCCAAAAGAAACTATGTTTAGAATTGAGAATGGAAGAAAAAATGGTAGTTATAAGTCTATTACCGATTTAGCAAATCGAGCAGACTTAGGTAAATATGAACTAAAAATTCTTGCCAATTCTGGAGCCTTAGAAAGTCTACATAAAAACAGGTATGAAGCTAGCTGGGAAGCGACAGGCTATCAGAAATTCACGGGATTACTAAAACAATGTCATTTAATGGAATCAGAAATAAAACCAAATGCACTACCAAAACCTAGTGAGGTAGAACTTTTGTTAGCTGATTATAATAATCTAGGATTTAGTCTTACAAAGCATCCTCTAACATATGTTAGAAATTTGCTAGGTACAAAAACTATTGCAGAACAAAAAAAGTCTTCAGAAATAAAGACTATTAAAACTAGCGGTTTAATAACCCATCGACAAAAACCATCAGCTGCTAAAGGAGTAATCTTTTTAACGATTGAAGATGAAACCGATACATTAAATTTAATTATCCCAAAATATTTATCTGAAAAATTTGAATACATTATTTGTAACTCTAAACTAATTACAGTAATTGGAAGATGGCAGTCTGGGAAAAGCTCTTCGCAAGATCTTTCGGGCCAACGCTCAAGCATAACTATTGATTTCCTTTGGGATAAGTCTGAAATACTATTAAAAATATTCTGTAACTTAGCTTGGAGGTCGAGAGATTTTCACTAGTATATTTTTTTTATACGAATATGTCGCCAGTTACGTAATTTCCATCAAAACAAGAGGCTTCTAATCCGTCTAACTTTTTGTTGAAAGATAATACATCATTCACCAAAGCACTTAAATCCTGAAATATTAATTTGTCAACCTGAAGTGCCCTTTCAATCTGTCCAATGGAACGGCCATAGGCTATCAATTCATTTCTCGTCGGCATATCAATTCCATATACATTAGGATATCTCACAGGAGGAGAGGCAGATGCAAAGGATACTCTCTTAGCACCAGCTTCTCTGGCCATCTGAATTATTTGTTTACTAGTAGTACCCCTGACTACTGAATCATCAACAATCAAAACACTTCTGCCCTTGAACTCTGAACCTATAGCATTAAGTTTCTGTCTCACGGACCTCTGTCTGACCTCCTGCCCTGGCATAATGAATGTCCGTCCCACATACCTATTTTTTATAAACCCTTCTCGATAAGGAATATTTAAATTAAGCGCTAATTCTAAGGCAGCAGGTCTACTTGAATCGGGGACCGGAATAACCACATCAATATCATTACTCCCGATCTCAAGTTTAACTTTTTCAGCTAAACTTCTTCCCATCTTCAACCTGGCGTCATAAACTGAGACTCCATCTATTAAAGAGTCCGGCCGGGCAAAATATACATATTCAAAAATACATGGGTTTGCAGAGCTACCTATGGAGCACACCTTTGACTTGAGTTTTCCATCGATGGTTAAAACAATACACTCGCCAGGTAATACATCCCTCTCTAAGGTAAACCCAAGTCCTTGAAGAGCGACAGACTCAGAAGCTATAGCCCATTCAATACCACTTTCGGTCTGCATTTTTCCAATTACTAATGGCCTTATACCCCATGGATCTCTAAATCCAATAACGCCAAATCCAGGAATCATTGCAACACAAGCATAAGCTCCTCGGACTCTTAAATATAAGGCAGCAACAGCTTTAAAAATAAGGCCCGAATCTACATTTACACTGCGGGAATGCCTTTGCATCTCATGAGCGAAAACATTTAATAAAACTTCTGAATCCGAGTCAGTATTAATGTGTCGTTGATCCCTTTGAACCATATCTTCTCGTAATTCTAATGAATTAGTCAAATTACCATTGTGACCCAAGGCAATCCCAAAAGGAGCGTTTACATAAAAAGGTTGCGCCTCTTCCTTGTTATCCGATTTACCGGCGGTAGGATACCTGCAATGACCGATCCCAATTGAACCAGAAAGATTTCTCATATCTCTAGTTCTAAAAACGTCTTTAACCAAGCCTTCACCCCTCACCACACTAATTTTTTTCTCTGAAGCAGTTACAATTCCAGCAGCGTCCTGTCCTCTGTGCTGCATTAATAAAAGCGCATCATATATTCTTTGATTAGCTGGGGTCTTGCCCACTATTCCAAAAACTGCACACATTTCCTCTATACCTCCTCTACTTTCTTAGGCAAAATAATTTTAAGACGGAGGAAATTTGGCAAAAACGGCCTTGAAATTTCAATTGATCTCTCTAAATAGTCTCTTACTTTAGCCTCCTTCCATGCACGCTCATTGGGTAATGCAGTCATTGATCCAAGAATTGATAACACTAAAATTATCAATAATCCCCTTAATATACCGAAGATTGCACCGAAAAAACGATCTATCTGCCCTCCGCCAAAAAAAAGTACAGTCTCTTTTAACGATAACACTATTAGTTTTGATATGACTAAAACAATTATTAGAAGAATTAAAAATCCAAAAATCTTTTTAAGTTCAATTGAAAAGTCTCCCGGTAGGGCGTCTGCAACAAAATTTCCAAACATATAGGCGCAATAAATAGCTATGACCCAAACCACTAATGATGAAATTTCATATATCAGACCTCTCAAGGCAGACAAAATGCAGGACGAAACTAAAATAATAAATACAATGTTATCGATCCACGTAAAATTAAAATCAAGGTCCACTTTGTTATCGACTCAGAGTAACTGAGAAGCCTCTGCTTAAAAATAGGAGTCTTAGTTCCTCGGCAGCTTCTAATTTCAAAGGTCCAATTTTAATAGTATAAACGTCGATAGTCTCAATTTTTTTCCTTCGCAGCTTAGCATCATACCCTTCCTTTGAAATTTTTTTCTGCAGCGTAGAAGCCTTTTCCTTAGCCAGAAAGGATCCTATTTCAACATTCCAGCGGCGTTGATTTACTTGTTTAATCATTCTGATATCGTCTTCATTCAGCCTTCTACCTAATAAGGACACAAGCCTCCTAAATTCCGCAACAATTTTATCCTTGGCTCTCTCCTCATTTGGAACGTCCACAAGCAAATCTTTTATAAAATAATCAGGATTCTCTTTGAAAAAAATCTCAACGATTATAAAAACAAAAACAGCAAATAACAATGAGCCAATCAATCTATGTCTTGATTTTCTTTTATGATCGTAGAAAGGATCAGCTACTTGGCTAGATCCTTTGTCGTTAGACCTTTTATTTTTAAAACCTTTTGCACCCATACAATTTTTCAAAGCCTCCAAATGAGCTATCCTTACCTCCAAGTCTAACTTTTCAAGCTTTTGTGTGCCTCATTCCAAACAGACGCGATTGTTATGAAAGAACCTAACACTACAATCCTGTCTTCTACCTTAGCCATTTGAAAAGCTGCCGCAAAACCGTCCTCAGGCTTTTTGAAACACCGAGCTTTCATTTTTGGATCACAGAGTTTAACAGTTTTGTAAATTGCCTCGGCTGTCTGTGAACGATCTCCAGCCTCCTCGTAACTTAAATCTACAAAAAACCATAAATCTATTTTATCTCTAAGGATTTTATAAACCGAACTTACATCTTTATCACGAAGCATCCCAAGCACTCCGAAAGTTCGGGGATAAAACCCCGTTTCGTCTAAGTTTTTACAAAGCATATTTGCAGCTCCCTCATTATGTGCTACGTCTAAAATTACTAAAGGCTGACCAGCCAAAACCTGAAATCTTGCAGGCAGCTCAACTGTTGCTAATCCGTTTCGAGCAGCTCCTTGACTAATTGGAAGATCTTCTGATAATGCATTCGTAGTAGCAAGAGCTGCCGATGCATTAATTAATTGATGTATTCCTCTTAACGCTGGAAAAGCTAAGCCATGGCGAGATGTATCTCCACAAAACCAACTCCATTGTTTTCCTTGTGTCTCGAAATAAAAATCTTTGCCCAAGTGAGAGACGTTACTACTTACATTCTTGAGGAACTCTGTAACACTCACGGGCAAATTTTTTTCTGCTATTATCAGGGGCTTGCCACTTCTAGCAATATGAATTTTCTCCCAGCCAATTTCATCTATAGAGTTTCCAAGAAAACTTTGATGGTCTAAACCTATTGATGTCAATACTGAACAGTCATTATCCAGAAGATTAACAGCATCAAGTCTACCTCCAAGACCAACCTCGAAAATAGAGACATCTGGATTGAATTTTTCTACTACCAGCATAGCTGCTAAAGTACAAACCTCAAAAAAGGTTAGTTTACAACCTTCAATCTTTTGCCTTGACTTTTCTACTTCTTCAAAAGCTTCTATCCAATGATTATCGGCCAAGGGCTCTCCGTTGAGGCACAATCTTTCATTAAATTTTAAGATATGTGGTGAGGAATAAAGAGCAGTTGTGTATCCCGCCGACGAGTAAATTCTTTCTACCATTGCACATACAGAACCCTTACCATTAGTACCGGCCACAACAATTACCTTGCCACCAAGCCTCACCTGATTATCAACTATCGGCAAACCTAGCTGTTCGGCAACAACTGAAATTCGCTCCAAACCTAAGGCAATTTGTTTCGGATGACCTGCTAATAACTTTATCAGCCAACTTCCAAGTTTTGTACTTGCGTCAAACATAAATTTTAATCAATTTAAAGAACTATTCTTTTCATTAATTAAAATTGACAAAAGAGAACCTATTTTTTCTCTCATTTGTCTGCGATCTACTATTAGATCAATGGCTCCTTTTTCTAACAAAAATTCTGCTCTCTGGAATCCAGCCGGCAATTTCTCTCTAACAGTCTGCTCGATAACTCTCGGTCCCGCAAAACCTATTAAGGCCTTTGGTTCTGAAATAATCACATCAGCCATAAAAGCAAAACTTGCGGATACACCGCCCATGGTTGGGTCGCCTAAAATTGATATGTAGGGAATTTTTTCTTCCGCTAACCGTTCAATTGCAGAAGTAGTTTTTACCATTTGGAAGAGAGATACTAGTCCTTCTTGCATTCTAGCTCCTCCACTTGAGGTAACTGATAAAAATGGGATTTTGTTTGCCATAGCATATTCTGCGCCTCTTACAAACTTTTCGCCAACAACCGATCCCATTGAACCCCCCATAAAATCAAACTCAAAAATTGCAACTACTACCTTAATTCCCATTATCTTTCCCACAACAATAATTAAGGCGTCAGATTCACCTGTCAATGAAGATGCTTCAGAGATTCTTTGTGAATATTTTTTCAAATCGTTAAAGTTCAAAAAATCAACCGGAGAAATATTCTTAACTATTTCCTTGTAATCTCCGTTATCCAATAAGTGCTGAGCTCTTTTCCGTGCACTAATCCTGAGATGGTAATTACATTTAGGACACACTTGGAGATTCAATTCTAAATCGGCGCGGTAAAGTACGGATTCACATTCTGGACATTTAACCCAAACACCGTCAGGGATGGTTTTTTTCGGACCTGCTGACTTTTTTATTCGCGGAGGGATAATTTTTTCCAACCAACTCATAAACTACTCCCTAAATTTTCGCCAAGGCTTCATTGATAACACACAAAAATTTAGAAACCTCTTTAATTGGTGACTTTCCACTAACAACCGACTCTTCCATAATTTTTATCAACGCACTTCCGATTACAATACCATCGGCAAGTGTTTTACCGACAAGAACTGCGCTTTCCACTGAGGAAATACCAAACCCGACAGCGATCGGAAGGCTAGTACTTTTGTTAATTAATGCTAGTTTAGAGGTAACATCTTGAGGGTCCATATGGTTTGCTCCCGTTACTCCACGTAAAGACACATAATATATGTATCCCGATCCTCTTTCAGCAATGTACTTTATT
This sequence comes from Betaproteobacteria bacterium TMED82, assembly GCA_002170395.1. Taxonomy (GTDB): domain Bacteria; phylum Pseudomonadota; class Gammaproteobacteria; order Burkholderiales; family Burkholderiaceae_A; genus UBA7377. The sequence goes on along the minus strand of NHEJ01000007.1, from coordinate 200,139 downwards.
CTTTCATCAGATGTTGTGGGGGCCACCAGGTGAATAAGATCGATTTTATTGTTCCCAAAACATTCTGCAATCTGGGTAGCCTCCTCTGGAGGACAATCAACAATCAAAACACCGTCAACACCAACAAATGAGGCTTTCTCAGCAAAAAGTTTTATGCCATATCGTTCAATAGGATTTAAGTAACCCATCAGGACAATTGGGGTCTCCTTATTATGCTCTCTAAACTCTTTAACCCAACGAATACAGTCATTTAAACAAACCCCCTTACTTAAAGCCCTTTCACTTGAACGCTGAATAATTGGGCCGTCAGCTATCGGATCAGAAAAAGGCACGCCTAATTCTATTACATCGGCTCCGGACGACACTAATGAATGCATTAATTCAACCGTCAGAGCTGGCGAAGGATCCCCCGCAGTTATATATGGAATTAAAGCCTTCTTGTTCTTGTCTTTTAAAGCATTAAAACAGGACCTCAATCTTGAACCTTGCATTGAATTTAAATCAATCTACTGAGAACCTGCTTGACTTGAAGACTTGGCGACTGTGTGCATATCTTTATCTCCTCGGCCAGACAGGTTGATAAGTATATTTATATGAGAGGGTAATTTTTTAGCTAATTTTGAAGCATAAGCAAGAGCATGACTAGTCTCTAGAGCTGGTATTATCCCCTCAACTCTACTGCAATCGTGAAAAGCATCCAAGGCTTCTGAATCAGTAATGCCGACGTACTCCGCCCTACCAGAATCCTTTAACCATGCGTGTTCAGGCCCAACTCCGGGATAATCCAACCCCGCTGAAACTGAGTGAGTTTGATTTATTTGCCCATTCTCATCTTGTAACAGGTAAGTTCTAGTTCCATGTAAAACTCCAGGAACACCTGCAGAAAGGGACGCCGAATGCATGCCTGAGCTAAGGCCTTCCCCTGCAGCCTCAACTCCAACAAGTTTTATTTTTTTATGAGGTATATAGTCATAAAAAATACCTAACGCATTACTGCCTCCCCCGACGCACGCAACAACAATGTCCGGCTGTTTGCCAACTTTTTCAGGCATTTGCTTAATGCACTCTTTACCAACAACAGAGTTAAAGTCACGTACCATCATAGGGTAAGGGTGGGGTCCAGCAACAGTTCCGATTATATAAAATGTGTTTTCAACGTTAGTTACCCAATCACGCATTGCTTCATTTAGAGCGTCCTTTAATGTTTTAGATCCCGACGAAACGGGAACAACGTTCGCCCCCAACAATTTCATTCTAAAAACGTTTTGAGCTTGCCTCTCAACATCGGTCTCTCCCATGTAAACAGTGCAAGTCATTCCATACCTAGCGGCAATAGTGGCTGTAGCCACTCCATGCTGACCAGCCCCAGTCTCAGCAATTACTCTCTTTTTGCCCATTCTTTTTGCAAGTAAGGCTTGTCCAACTGTATTGTTGATCTTATGGGCTCCAGTATGATTTAAATCTTCTCTTTTGAAAAATAATTGAGCTCCACCTAATTTATCTGACCAACGCTTGGCATGATAGATTGGAGAGGGTCTTCCAACAAAATCCCTCAACTCATTTTCAAATTCAATACTAAACTTTTTATCTTTTTTAACCTCTTCATATTGAACTTTTAATTCATCTAAAGCTGCCGTAAGGGTCTCAGAGACAAACGAACCACCATAAGGTCCAAAATGGCCTAATTGATCAGGAAATTTGTAATTTGGCAAATCTTCTAAATTCATATTCTTCCTCTTTTACTCTTATTCTACTTTATTTGCTAATTCGACGGACTTAACAAAGTTAAATATTTTGACTCTGTCTTTTTTACCCTTTTGCAACTTACCCTTTATTACTTCTTCAACTCCACTAGAAATGTCTACGCATGGGGGATTGAACTTCCGAATCGCCAATTTTATATTGTCTATGCTCAATCCTCCACTTAAAACCCATCTTTTGTCAGTTAAGTTTAAAATATTATTCAAAATACCCCAATCAAAGCTAATCCCGCTACCTCCAAAACCTGGCGAATCTACATCAAAAAGTACCGCTGAACAAACAGAGGAAAAAAATTCTACCTCTTTTGACTTTACCTCTATAGCTTCCTCATATGATGACCTACTAGAGAAATCGTTTACAAGAGGTAACCTAATAGCCTTTACTACAGGCCTATCTAGCGATTCGCATTCTTGTGGTGATTCATCACCGTGAAGTTGAATATGACTTACTTGCGACTCGCCGGCAGCCCTATTTACTTCTTCGATATTAGAGTTTACGAATAGCCCAACAGAAGTAATCCAAGCTGGGGCTCTCCTTAAAAGTTTTTTTACCTCCAAAGGCTTTATGTATCTGGGACTTTTACTATAAAAAACAAAACCTAACGCATCGACACCAGCATCAATAGCAGCATCCAAGTCCTCTGCTCTAGTAATCCCACAAATTTTTATACGTGTCCGCATGGGTAATCGGGTCCATAATTCACTGATTCAAAACAAAGTCCTTGAGGAGGAAACGTTTTTCCACCAAAACCTCTACATCTTGAATCCAGAAGTTCCGGTATCCAATTAACTGGTTTTGCACCCCTACCAACTTCAAAAAGGCAACCAACTATGTTCCTTACCATGTGATGTAAAAATGAATTTGCTTCAATTTCTATTTTTATAAACGGCCCTCTTTTTTCTACATCGCATTTGTAAACTAGTCTGATAGGAGAATTCGCCTGACAATCACTCGAACGAACTGCGCTATAATCGTGCTCTCCAACGAATAACAACGCGGCGTCTCTCATTTTACAACTGTCGAGGGGTTGAAACACCCAGGTCTTCATTCTACTTTCTAGAGGCGATCTTGTGGGCTGATTTAGTATTGAGTAACTATAGACTCTAGAAAGTGCCGAATATCTAGCATGAAATTTATCACTTACTTCAGCTACCCAAGAGATGGCTATTGAATCTGGCAAAAATGAATTGACTCCCCTTTGCCAGCTATCTAATTCCCGACAAATTGGCGTATCAAAATGTATAACCTGTCCTCGAGCATGGACTCCGGCATCAGTTCTTCCCGCACAAACCACTCTAGTGCTTTCGTTGGAAAAAGAGTTAATGGAGGATTCTAAACAATCCTGAATGGTATTTCTAGTGACTTGAGTCTGCCAACCCGACCAGTCTGTACCGTCATATTCCACTCCAAATGCTAGCCGCACTAATTATCCCCTACAGTTTTCGTCTATAAGAATATTCAACATTCTCCTTAAAGGTTCAGCTGCGCCCCACAATAACTGGTCGCCAGCGGTAAAAGCACTCACATATTCGCGCCCTAGCTTCAATTTTTTAATTCTGCCGATTGGTATACTTAAAGTTCCGCTTACTGATACTGGACTAAGCTGTGTTTCTGATTCCGCCTTATTGTTTGGGACGACCCTAACCCAGTCATTCCCGGATTCTATAATTTTTTCGATCTCATTCAGAGGAAGGTCTTTCCGTAATTTAATTACTAAAGACTGACAGTGAGATCTAAGGGAACCAACCCTTACACAGGTTGAGTCCACCGGAATTTGCTTGGATTGCTTCTCATATAACCCGAGTATCTTATTGGTCTCTGCAAAACCTTTCCATTCTTCTAAGCTTATTCCAGACCCTTCATCCTTATCAATCCATGGAATTAAGCTTCCTGCTAAAGGAACTCCAAAGTATTTTATTTCCTCGCCCCCAAATTGCTGCTGTTTTTCGAGAACAACCCTGTCTATATCCAATATCTTTGATGCCGGATCCTTCATTAATTTTTCTGACGATCCATATAAACTGCCCATTTGCGCTAATAACTCTTTTATATGATTAGCTCCGCCCCCAGAGGCGGCTTGGTAGGTAGAACTAAAAATCCAATCAACTAAATTATGAGTAAATAAAGCTCCAACGGCCATAAGCATACAACTCACAGTACAATTTCCACCGCAAAAAACTTTTATACCGGAATCAATAGACTTTTTTATAAAACTGTAATTTATTGGGTCGAGAGCTATAACGGAAGTTTCATGTAATCGCAAAGTCTTTGCAGCATCAATCCAGTAGCCCCTCCAACCAATACTGACCAGTTTATGATAAACACAATTTGTGTAACTTGAACCTTGACAAGTAAGCAAAATATCACATTCTTTCAAAGCACACAAATCATAAGCGTCATAAAGTTTTGGTCGGCCTTCAAATGAGCCATGCTGAGGCCCTTCACCCCCTGCATTCGAGGAAGAAAAAAATCTTGCCTCAAATTTTGAAAAATCATTTTCCTCTGTCATTCTCTTAAGAAGAACTGACCCCACCATGCCTCTCCAACCTACTAATCCTACTAACATATTTTTTTAAGCTCCGATCGAATTTTGTTTCCCATCTCAGAAGTGCCGATCTTTTTCCAGCCAGTTTTATAAATATCAGCAGTAGCATATTCTTTCGCTAAAACATTAGCTACGGCAAGCTCGATATTCTTCGCGACATTCTCCATCTTCAAGGTATACCGGAACATCATCGCTACAGACATTATCATTGCAATTGGATTAACTAAGTCTTTATTGGCTATATCTGGTGCAGAACCGTGAATTGGCTCGTAAAGACCATTACTTCTGTTATTTAACGAAGCAGAGGGCAACATCCCTATAGAGCCACTTAGCATCGAAGCTTGATCTGAAAGAATGTCCCCAAATAAGTTTCCAGTGAGTATAACATCAAATTGTTTTGGGTCTTTAACTAATTGCATCGCTGCGTTATCAACATAAAGGTGATCAAGAAGCACGTTTTCAAATCCGAGAGAGACTTCATTTACAACTTTACGCCAGAGTTGCATAGTTTCTAAAACATTAGCCTTATCTACAGAAGTAAGTTTATTTTTTCTTAATTTAGAAATCTCAAAACCTAAAAGAGCTACCCTCTTTATTTCTGACTCTTTGTAAACCATCGAATTTATACCAACCAACTCTCCATTATCAGACTTAGATACTCCTCTAGGCTCACCAAAATACAGATCTCCCGTCAATTCCCTTACTATCATAATGTCTAATCCTTTGAGTAACTCTGGCTTCAACGAGGAGTTTTCTAGCAATTCATCAAAAACTTTTATCGGGCGTAGGTTAGCGAATAAATTTAATTCTTTTCTCAACCTTAGAATTGCAGCCTCTGGCTTTAAATTTTGAGCATTTGCATCAAATCTACTATCCCCAACAGCACCAAATAGAATGGCATCAGCAGACTTAGCAAGTGACATAGTTTTATCGGAAATTGGCAAGCCCGTCCTATTTAAGGAAGCTCCACCAACTAAACCCTCCTCACAATTAAAATCTAGCAATCCAATTTCTTTCAACGCTTCTAAAATCTTCAGCGCTTCTTTCATTACTTCAGGCCCTACACCGTCACCAGGCAGAACCATAAAATTAAAAGTCTTCATTTTAATTTCTCCGTGGGATTTATACCTAACCATGGAAATTTTCTATCTCTTTCGACTTCAAACCTTTTAATTGCAGTTTTAAACATTAACGTAGCTTCAATTTCATCAACTCCTGTAAGGAGTGTTGTGCGGCTAGAATCGTCAATAAAAAACTCGAAAAATATATTTTTTTCTCTGCACGTTATGCACTTAGAAAAAAGGTCGATTTTTAATTTCAAAATATTTTGATTTTTGCATTCCGAGAACAAAATATCCACCTGTTTGCTTTCTAAAATGACGGGCAAAATACCATTTTTTATACAGTTTGAAAAGAAAATATCGGCAAACGAAGGAGCAACTAATATTTTGAATCCAGCCTCCAGTAGAGCCCATGGAGCATGCTCTCGTGACGAGCCGCAACCAAAGTTTTCTCTTGCAAGCAGTATGGAGGCGCCCTCATAAATTGGATTATTCAAAATGAAATCTGGATTTTTCTTTCTCTTACTGCAATCTATGCCAAATTCACCTTTGTCCAAATATCTCAATTCATCGAACAAATGTTGTCCAAACCCAATTCTACTGACTGATTTTAAGAATTGTTTCGGTATTATTGAATCCGTATCAATATTCGCAACATCCATCGGTAATACCGTACCAATGTGAATTTCTATCCGCTCCATCAGAGGCTCTCTGCATCAACTAATTTTCCTGCAATCGCTGCTGCCGCAGCACTAGTGGGGGACATAAGATGAGTTCTTCCTCCACTCCCCTGCCTACCTTCGAAATTTCGGTTTGAAGTCGATGCACATCTTTCGCCCGAATTTAATTTATCAGGATTCATACCCAAACACATTGAACAACCCGGATCACGCCACTCAAAACCAGCACGCAAAAAAACCTCTTTCAAGCCCTCATTTTCAGCTTGTTTTTTGACAAGCCCCGAACCGGGAACCACCAGTGCTTGCTTCACAGCCCTCGAAACCCTTCGTCCAACTAAAATCTTGGCAGCATTTCTAAAGTCTTCAATTCTAGAATTCGTGCAAGAACCTATGAAAATTTTATCTACACTTATATCTTTAATAGGCGTATTTGGTTTTAAATCCATATATGACAGTGCCCGAGCAAAAGACTCTTTTTTCTGACTGTTAACTTGCGCATCTGGATCGGGTATTTTTCCAGCAAAGTTATCCACCATATCTGGGGCTGTACCCCAAGTAACCTGTGGTCGTATTTCTTCACCACAAATTTCGACAGTTTTATCAAAAAATGCACCCTCGTCTGATTTTAGCGTTTTCCAATATGCTATAGCCTCCCTTAAATCAACTCCTTTAGGAGACAAAGGTTTACCTTTAACGTAATGCTCAGTTTTTGAGTCGAATGCAACCAGACCAGACCTAGCGCCAGCCTCAATTGCCATATTGCACATGGTCATTCGGCCTTCAACTGAAATATTCCTTATTGAGGTTCCACCAAACTCTATGGCGTGACCCGTCCCTCCAGCAATTCCAATTTTCCCAATAATGTATAAAATTAAATCCTTCGCACACACATTGCTTTTTAAACTTCCGGTAACATTAAGTAACATATTTTTTAACTTTTTTGCTCTGATACATTGAGTAGCTAAAACATGCTCAACTTCCGACGTACCGATACCGAATGCGAGGCAAGCTAATGCTCCATGGGTACTAGTATGAGAGTCGCCACACACAACAGTCATGCCAGGTAGAGTTGCCCCTTGCTCTGGACCGATAACATGCACAATTCCCTGTCTCTCGTCTAATAGATTGAAATACTTAATTCCGTGAGCCAATGCATTAGAATTTAGAGTATCGACCTGAATCTTTGAAATAGCATCAGCTATCCCCTGGTTTCTATTAACGGTCGGTACATTGTGATCAACAACGGCTAAATTAGATTTAGTTCTCCAAAGTTTCCTGTTGGCTAACTTTAATCCTTCGAAAGCCTGTGGACTAGTTACCTCATGAATTAAGTGACGGTCGATGTAAATAAGTCCAGCATCGTCACCAGTACCAATGGGTATAAAATGTTCTTCCCATAATTTATCATATAAGGTTTTACTATTTTTCATCTTGATTTCTCTGTTTATTACTACCCTTTAACTTTAAACTACATGCAACTAAACCCCCAATGCAAGCAGCTATTATAGCCATTATAAAGCCAGATTCCGGCTTAAAAAAATCCCACAGAATCCCAGCAAGTATACCTCCAAATGAACCTCCTAAACCATAAGAAGCAACAGTATAAAAGGATTGTGCTCGGGCCTGCGCCCCTTTCGGGAATAAATCTGAGACAAGTATAACTGAAGCACTATGATGCAAGCCGAATGTCACAGCATGGAGTAACTGAGCTATTAATATTATTACTATGTTTCCTTGTGAAACTACTATCAATAAAAAACGTAAGGCCGCAACAAAAAAACTGATCCTCCACGCATAGTTAACATTTCTGAATAAACGGAATATTTTTTTTTGATTTATAAAAAAAATTATTTCTGCCAATACTCCGACAGCCCAAATATAGCCAATTTGATATTTGTTGAATCCATAAAAATCCAGCCAAAGAGAAAATAAAACATATAAAGGAGCATGAGCAAAAAGCATAAAAAATGAGGCAATTAAAAACTTGGAGTTGTTTAAAGTAAATAGAAATTCAGACTTACGAAAGTTTCGCTCCTGACTCAGGATTTTTGTATTTGGTAAAAAAAAAGATACTAAACTTACAAGTAACAGTAACGCAAGAATTATAATTGGAAAAAAAACAAGGCCTAGAGTATCTAAAAAAATACCTGCAGTAACCACCGATATAAAAAAGCCAATTGACCCCCATACCCTTATTTTTCCGTAGTTACCTAAATCCCTCTTGCTCTCCTGCAAAGCAATCATTTCAACAATAGGGACAAGACCACTTAAAAAAAAATTCAACAAACACAAAATTACAAATAGTTGTAAAAATGACCATTTAAATAACATTGAGATTGCAAAGCAGAAGGAAATCAACCCAAGGAAACAAAGCAACCTAGGTACAAAAAAATCTTTTGAGTTGTTGTCCACAACTGAGCCCCATACTAAGGGCCCAAAAATTCTAGCCCACTGCATTGGAGAGAGTAGAACACCTATCTCTCCAGCACTGAATCCACGAAAACTGAGCCATAAGGAGAGGAAAGGAGAAAAGACACCTAAAAAAGAAAAATACGAAAAAAAGAAACCCCTTACTCGAAGGTCAAGCTTTTTTTTTCTTTCGAACATTAAATGCTTGGTGTTTCTGTTTTTACGTCACTATTTTGTGCCCTGTTTCGGAGAACATGGTCCATTAGCACTAAAGCTAACATAGCTTCCGCTATTGGTGTTGCTCTTATACCAACGCAGGGATCGTGCCTACCGTGAGTTTTAATGGAGGTAGAATTGCCATTCTTGTCAATAGTGTTCTTAGTAGTTCTAATGCTCGATGTAGGTTTGATGGCTATGGAAATAATAATATTTTGACCAGTAGAGATACCCCCTAAAATACCGCCAGAATTGTTGGTGGTAAAGCCATTTGGCGTAAGTTCGTCCCCATGATAAGAACCTAACTGTTCCACGGAACTAAACCCAGAGCCTATTTCAACGCCCTTTACCGCATTGATACTCATCATTGCATGTGCAATATCAGCATCTAGCCTATCAAAAACTGGTTCGCCCAACCCAACTGGAATTCCATTAGCCACGATCTCTAGTCGAGCTCCACACGAGTCTCCACCTTTACGCAATTCATCTATGTAAGCACCAAGAGCCTCAATTTGACAGTCGTTCGGCGCAAAAAAAGGATTTTTACCAACACAGTCAAGACTTTCGTAAATCACTTTGTGCTTACCTAACTGCTTAAGATAGCCCTTAACATGAATTCCTAAATTTAATAAAAGCCACTTCCTCGCGATGGCTCCCGCCGCGACTCTGACTGCTGTCTCACGAGCCGACGATCTACCGCCTCCCCTCCAATCTCTGACTCCATACTTCTTATAAACAGTATAATCAGCATGCCCAGGTCTAAAAGTATTTTTTATTAACTCATAATCCTTGCTCCGAGCATCCACATTTCTAATTAATAGTCCTATAGGAGCCCCTGTCGTAACACCTTGAAAAACTCCGGATAAAATTTCAACTTGATCGCTCTCTTTTCGCTGAGTCACATATTTAGAACTTCCCGGTTTCCTTAAATCAAGATCCCGCTGAATATCTTCCTCGTTTAAAGGAAGGCTTGGGGGACAACCATCAACCACACAACCTATTGCGGGCCCGTGCGATTCACCAAAAGATGTAACAATAAAAGATCTGCCAAAAGAATTACCACTCATAATTCATCACTTACTTTCTAAACACTCGTTAATTCTCTCAAAAACAATTTTTCTACCAAGGACGAGTAAAACTTCTTCCAAGGCTGGAGATTTTGGACTACCTAATAGAATTAACCTTAGAGGTACACCTAACTGAGGCATCTTTAGGTTATACTGGGCCAAAACTTTTTTGAAGGAAATCTGAATTTGTTCGATACTAAAATCATCCGGAACACTTGCTAAAAAGTCGGTCAGTACAGTTTCAAGAAATTCGATTTTGTCAAATTTAAATTTTCTAAGGGCTTCTGAATTATTAATTTCAGCGAGGGAGTAAAACTGTTTTGGTCTATAAAAGTTTTTACACTCCATAATAATTTCTTTAACTGTATTGGCCCTATTTTTTAATAACATGCATAACCTATTGACGTCTATTCGCTCATCTAAATAGTAGTCTTCATCCTTTAATGCGGACAACACCTGGGTTTTTAAGTTTTTGATAGAAATATTTTTCAGGTGATTATTATTAACCCACAAAAGTTTGTTTAAATCAAACCGAGAGGGGGATAACGAACAATCAGCCAATGAAAACATTTTTACAAACTCATCTCTAGAAAATATTTCTGCATCTTTATACCCCCAACCTAATTTAGCTAAGTAATTAATCATCGCCTCTGGAATGAATCCATTTTTTTTGTATTCTAGTATGGAAATCGCTCCATGCCTTTTTGACAACTTTTCTCCATCTTGGCCATGGATCATGGGCAAGTGTACATAGTTTGGCAAAGAAACCCCTAAGGCATGGAAAATATTAATCTGCTTTGGAGTATTATTTATATGATCATCCCCACGAATAACATGCGAAATATTCATGTCTATATCATCAACAACTACCGTTAAATTATAGGTTGGGGTACCGTCTGACCGCAAGAGAATTAAATCATCTAATTCTGTGTTATTCACTGATAATAATCCCCTTACTCCATCCTTCCACTTCACATAACCAGAGACTGGGTTCCTGAAGCGTATAACAGGCGGCACTCCGCGAACATCATTCAAAGGATTATTAATAATGTTTTCTGGCCTACATCTACCATTATATCTAGGCTTTTCGCCCCTCTGTATTTGTACCGCTCTCATTTTAGCTAAACTATCCTTAGAGCAATAGCAGCGATATGCATGTCCTGTGGATAATAGTTTCTCAACCTCATCACTGTAACGATCTAGTCTATCTGACTGATAAATTGGTCCCTCATCAAAACTTATTCCTAACCAGGTCAAACCTTCCATAATTCCCTCAGAAAACTTTTGGTTAGACCTAGCACTATCGCTATCCTCTATTCTTAAAATAAACTTTCCCATCAATTTTTTTGCATATGCCCAGTTAAACAAGGCCGTTCTAACTCCTCCAATGTGTAAATCACCTGTTGGACTTGGAGCAAATCTGGTTCTTATCTCTTGTGTCATTCGGTTCTCAGTGCATCAACTGGTTCCATCATAGAGGCTCTTCTTGCTGGATACCAACCAAAAAAAATACCAACACCAACGGAAATAAAAAATGCAAGAGCAATCGAACTAATGGTTACTTCAACGGTAATCTGAGTCATCGAAGAGATTCCCCATGAGCATAAGACCCCAAAAATGATTCCTAATAGCCCACCAACCATACAAACTATCGAAGACTCTAAAAGAAACTGAAACATAATATCTCTCTGCCTAGCCCCAACCGCTAACCTTATTCCTATTTCTCTGGTTCTCTCTGTTACGGTCACTAACATGATATTCATAATTCCTATTCCACCTACTATCAATGATACTCCTGCTATTGAGGCAAGTAATATAGTTAATGCGTTAGTTGCGGACTCAGCTGTTGACGATATTTCCTCTAAGTTAGATACTGTAAAGTCATTTTTATCATCGCCTCTCAATCTGTGTCTCTGACGTAATAGTTGTTCAACATCGTATTCAGTCGTCTCCAAGCTTATTTCTCCATTCATTTTCAAAATTAAATAAGACACAGAATCTGGAAATACACTTTTTATGAGAAATTTTCTTGCGGTTGTGAAAGGAATAAATATGGCGTTATCCTGATCTCTACCAGTGATCGAGCTACCTTTTTCTTCCATTACACCTATTACCAAAAAAGGTACGTTTGAGATTCTAATAACTTTACCAGTAATTCTAGCATCACCGAATAACTCTTTGGCAACGGTTGTCCCAATCATTGCAACACGATTACGACTTTTTAAATCCTGTTCAGAAATATAGTCTCCAGCTAGCAAATTCCATTCTCTAACAAAACTATAGTCTGGTGTTATACCAGAGACCCTAGCATTCCAGTTAACATCTTGATACAAAATTTGAAAACTTCTACTTATCACTGGTGCCACCCTCGATACGCTTGGTAACTGTTTAATAGCCTCACCATCCGCAACTGTAAGCGTAACTGAGCCTGAATTTGGAACCCGGATTCGACTGGAGGTTTGTAAGCTTGGAAAAACAACTAATAAGTTACTGCCTATTGAGGCAATACTCTCATTAACTTGGTATTGAACACCTTTACCAACTGCTAACATTACAATCACAGCCATAACTCCAATAACTACTCCTAATACCGTCAGAGCTGTCCTAAAAAAGTTATGTCCTAAGCAATAGAAAGCTTCAAGAAAACTACTCCAGATACTCATTAGAAAATTAACCTAGATCTTTTCATCGGATTTAATTTCGCCATCTTGCATACGAATAAGCCTAGAACTATAACGCGCAATTTCCGCATCGTGGGTGACTAATATGATGGTAATTCCTTTTTCTTTGTTGAGTTGTTTAAATATATTCATTATTTGACTAGCCGTAACTGAATCTAAATTTCCAGTGGGTTCGTCAGCTAGTAATAATTCTGGTTCAACTATTAATGCTCTACATATCGCAACTCTTTGTTGTTGACCTCCAGAAAGTTGTGCTGGAAATCTATTCCCTAGATCACCTAGTCCTGTTACATCTAAAACTTCGTCAGCCAATTTTTTTGCTTGTGTTCGCGATGTTCCTGAATAAAGTAAAGGTAAACAAATATTTTCTAAAACTGAATTTTTTTTTAATAGATTGAATCCTTGGAAAACAAATCCGAATTTTTCATTTCTCAATAGTGCTTTGGAGTCACTATTCAACCCTGAAATAACTTGACCTCTAAATTGGACAGAGCCACTGGTTGGAAGATCTAATAAACCTAAGATATTTAAAAGGGTAGATTTTCCTGAGCCCGATGGACCCATCAGACTCAGAAACTCTCCGTCTCGAACATTTAAATCTATTCCCTTTAGAACATCTACTGGCTTAAGTAATTCCTTAGAATAAACTTTCCTCAGTTTGCTTGTAGAAAGAAGATACATAATTTTATCTGACACCAAATCGAAAGCTAGATCTTTTTGATTTTGACTTTTTAATTTCCCTTAAAACTACCTTGTCATTTTTTGACAAACCCACACCAACCTCTATTTTTTTTCCATCATCTATGCCTAACACTACATCTGTTGGTACCAACTTGTTATTGTCTCCCAGCAAATACACAATAGACGAATTGTCATTTAGTTTGGGTTTATCAAATTCTAAATTTTTATTCTCTGGCTTAAAACGCAAGGCTGACAAAGGAATGCTAAGCACGTTTTCTTTTGACTCAACGACTATTGATGCCTGTGCGGTCATACCGGGTAACAAAATACCTTCCTTGTTATTCACTAAAATCACTACAACATAATTTACAACATTTTGTTCTACTTTCGGTTCCAGTCTAACTTTATCTACGACACCCTCAAAAACTCTACCAAAATATGCATCAACACTAAATCTCACAGATTGTCCTTTTTTTACATTTCCTATATCTGCCTCAGAAACTAATGCTTCAATCTGCATAAAGTTCAAGTTCCCAGCTATTTTGAACAAAGTGGGAGTCTGGAATCTCGCTGCTACCGTTTGCCCTACGTCGACTTTTTTTTCGATCACAACTCCATCTATCGGAGAAATAATCCTCGTATACATTAAGTTTTGATCTTCCCGATTCAATTCAGCCTTCGCTAACATTAACCTTGACCTAGCTTCCTCAAATTCTTTTTCTGAATTTTCTAGAGAACCAAGAGATATAAAACCTTCAGCAAATAACCTTTTCTCTCGTATAAATCGTGCTTCCGCCGCTTTTAAAACTGCAGCTGCAGCAGATAACCTAGCACTTAATTGAGACAAATTTGCGTCTATTAAGGAGGAATCTACTTTTGCGAGTAATTCGCCTTTTTTAACAGCATCATTAAAGTCTACAAAAACGTCTTCTATAATGCCTGAGATTTGAGTGCCAACATTAACGGTCGACATTGGATTCAAGGTACCGGTGGCGGAAACCTTTTTTTCGATTCTCCCAACATCAACTGATACATGCTGCCAATTTGACTCAGATTCCGAGCCTAAAAGAAAAAAGATCATCAAAAACAAGCCAGAGACTGCTAAGACTATGATGAGTCTCGATTTTTTTTTAATATTCATGTTGAACAACTCTTAAAACATTAACAGAATTATATAGGACACTCTTCTTATCCTTTTAATACCACATAATATACAAGTAATATAAAGTTAATGGTGAGAAGTTAAGAATTAACTGGCACAATATATTTATGGAAATAAACATAACAGAAATCAAAGACTTCATCGCGACACAGTCAACGGAAAGTAAAATATATATTGGAGTCGACTCCAACAGGTTTGCGAGCGAAGACGGTTGGTTTGCTGACTACACCTCGGTAGTCGTTATACATATAGATGGTAAACATGGATGTAAATTATTTGGTGAAACTATCAGAGAGAAGGATTTTGATCAAAAGGGTGATAAGCCTCAATTAAGGCTGATGAACGAAGTTTACAAAGTAGCGGAGCTTTACTTGAAATTAGCGGACGTTTTTGGGGACCGGCAGGTTGAAATTCATCTTGATCTAAATCCCGATCCAAGCTATATATCTCAAAGCGTGGTCCAACAGGCAATTGGATATATACGAGGAGTCTGCAATGTTTCGCCACAAGTGAAGCCTTTTGCTTTTGCTGCGAGTTGCGCAGCTGACAGATACCGGGGAGTTGGGCAATCATTAGAGGCTGCTTAGGCAAATGACCAGAATAGTTAAATGTGTCAAATTAAAAAAAGAGGCTGAAGGTCTCGATTTCCCACCTATTCCGGGTGAATTGGGTAAAAAAGTTTGGGAACATGTTTCGAAAGAAGCGTGGAACGAATGGGTTCAGCATCAAACAATGCTTGTTAACGAATATCGTTTAAATTTATCAGATGTGAAGGCCAGAAAATATTTAAGTGAGCAATTAGAGGCCCATTTTTTTGGCGATGGGGCTGATCAAGCATCAGGCTATGTGCCCAAAGATTAATAAGTGTCACTGGAGTGGATCAGTGTGTCTTAAATCTTTCCCCTTCACCATAAAAATTACGCTCTCCGACATATTTTTTGCATGATCCCCGATACGCTCAATAGCTTTAGCAAAGAAAATTAAATCCAGGCAGCTCGCCACACTCTGTTTTCCATTAACAGAGCGCAGTAACATATCTTGAAGTATCTTTCTGAACTTGTCATCGACAATTAGATCATCAGCAATAACTTTTTTCAATTCAGAATCATCATCCCTTGCATAAGCATCTAAAACCCTTCTCAGCATGGAAATAACATCAACCACCATCCTAGACAAATCAGGTTTAGGTGATTCGCTTACGACATGAGCATGAAAAAACTGGGCCATACGAGCCATTTTTTCAGCCTCGTCACCAATTCTCTCCAAGTCTCGAATCATTCTCAGAGAGGAAAGAACAAAACGGAGATCTGATGCTGTGGGAGCTCTCAAAGCTAAAAATTTGTTACATAAATCATCGACCTCTACCTCGGCAGCATTTACTCTTTTCTCAAGTTGAAAAGTACTTTCTAATAATTTGTCGTCTACTTTTATAAGGCCATCTAATGAATTTTTTATCATCTCGACTACCATACCACCCATCAATAACATCTTTGATCTAATATTTTCTATTTCTTTCTCAACCAAATTTACTGCTTTGTCCATTCAAACTCCAAAAGTGTCAATGTTTATATTATATATCTTTTGTAATATTAACTAGAAAACAAACTTGTTTTAAGGCATCGAGCCAATGCATTTAATATCCCCAGTGGCCGTGCCCACGATGGCGAGATCAGCCTTTCTTTTTGAAAAAATACCGTTTGATATAATGCCTGGAATATCATTTAATTCTGCTTCTAATAGCGTAGGGTTTTTTATGTCCATTCCATAAACGTCCAGAATTGGATTGCCATGATCTGTCAAAAAATTTTTCCTTTGTTTGACATCTACTCTAAATTTTTTTGCTAAAAAGCTGCCGACCCAATTAACAGCGTGACTTAAAACTTCTATAGGTAATGGAAAACTACCCAATTGATTTACCAGCTTACTTTCATCAACTATACAGATAAAGGCAATCGCTTGAGACCCAACAAGCTTTTCCATAGTTAAAGCTCCCCCGCCTCCTTTAATCATATTCATTTGAAAATCAATTTCATCAGCACCATCTACATATACACTCAAGGTCTGATTAAACGAGTTGACCGGGATCACCTTTAATCCATAATTTTCCAATTTTGTTCTACTACGTAAAGAGGTTGTGACTATTTGGCCTACTCTAAAATTTGACTTACCAAGAATATCGATGAAGTAATCAACCGTGGATCCTGTGCCGATACCTAGTGTCTCATCTTCTTTTAGTAAATTAAAAGCAGTTTCAGCAGCATTTTTTTTCAACAATTTACACATACTTGTACAATATACATTGTTTAGTGAGTAGAGGTGCGACTGTGAGCATAAAGAAAAAAAAATTTGATTGTAAGAAATGCACAGCTTATTGCTGCAGTTATACCAGAATTGCTGTGAATGAAGAGGACATCAAAAGACTTGCAAAATTTTTTGATATTTCCAAGAAAAAAGCTAGAGTAAAATTCACTAAACAATATAAGCATGAGGAAGATAAAAAAATCATTAATGAAATTATCTTGCGACACAAGAAAGATCATATCTTTAAGAGCGTTTGCCGTTTTCTAAATAAGGAAACTAGAGGTTGTTCGATTTACGACGCAAGGCCACAAGTTTGTAGAGAATACCCTGATTCTATAAGATGCGGATATTACGAATTTCTCAAGTTTGAACGACGCCAACAGGAAGACGAATCTTTTATACCTGACTTTTAAAAAATGGGGTGGTCGATGGGGCTCGAACCCACGACAACCAGAATCACAATCTGGGACTCTACCAACTGAGCTACGACCACCAAGTTTGCACTTAATTTCTAGGTTAAACTAAACTTGATCAAATTTCTATCAATAATGGCCTGCCGAGAGGGATTCGAACCCCCGACCCACAGCTTAGAAGGCTGTTGCTCTATCCAGCTGAGCTACCGGCAGCCTGTTGACTTCCAAAAATGGTCGGGGCGAGATGATTCGAACATCCGACCCTCTGGTCCCAAACCAGATGCGCTACCAGGCTGCGCTACGCCCCGAGACAACATAGTATAACTCAGATATTAACCGAAACGGCCAGTAATATAATCTTGCGTTAAAGAGTGAACCGGATTCATAAAAATCTCTTTAGTTTTTCCAACTTCAACTAACTTGCCGAGATGGAAATACGCAGTTCTATTGGATACGCGCGCAGCTTGTTGCATGGAGTGAGTAACTATAACAATAGTATATTGATCCCTTAACTCATAAATTAACTGCTCAACCCGCGCTGTCGCAATTGGGTCGAGTGCAGAACAAGGTTCGTCCATCAGTATTACCTCGGGACTAACAGCAATAGCTCTGGCAATACAAAGGCGCTGCTGTTGCCCTCCAGAAAGTCCGGTCCCAGGCTGATCTAACCGATCTTTAACTTCTGACCATAATCCAGCCCTAGTTAAAGAGGATTCAACTATATCGTCCAACTCACCCTTTGACCCGGCTAACCCATGGATCTTAGGTCCATAAGCAACATTTTCAAAAACTGACTTTGGGAATGGGTTGGGCTTTTGAAAAACCATGCCAACCCTAGCTCTTAATGCCACTACATCTTGGCTTTCAGCATAAATATCGACTTCATCAAGAAGAATTTGTCCATCTACTTTACAGATGTCAATAGTGTCATTCATGCGATTTAGGCACCTAAGAAAAGTTGATTTTCCGCAACCCGAGGGTCCAATAAAAGAAATTACTTGATTTTCACCAATATCGATAGTGACGTCTTTGAGAGCCTGCTTGGTTTCGTAAAAGACGTTAACGTTTCTTGCTGTAATTCTCGGTTTTTCAACAAAAACCTCCCCAACACTAGTTTCGGGAAGAAAACGTTCTTCAATCCCTGGAGAATCTGAAGAAACATTTTGTCCTAATGAATTAATAGTTTTAACACTGGAAGAATCCATGATTTTTATTCCTTTCTCATCACCAACGTTTTTCTAACTTCTTCCTCAACATAACAGCCCCGATATTCATAAAAATCAAAAACACTAACAATACAATAATAGCTGCACTTGTCTTGTGAATGAACATTCTTTCGGCAAAATCTGCCCACATGAATATTTGCACTGGCAAAACCGTCCCTGGCTCTGTCAAACCTCCGGGAATATCAACAATAAAAGCTACCATTCCAATCATCAACAATGGAGCAGTTTCCCCTAAAGCCTGAGCCATACCAATGATAGTCCCAGTTAACATTCCAGGCATTGCTAACGGCACAACATGGTGAAATATCATTTGCATTTTAGAGGCACCAATCCCATAAGCTGCATCTCGAATACTCGGAGGCACAGCCTTTATTGCTGCTCTAGATGAAATAATAATCGTAGGTAGCGTCATCAACGCTAAGACAATCCCCCCAACCAAGGGTATAGATCTTGGTAGACCAAAGGCGACAATAAAAACCGCTAACCCCATAATGCCGAATACCACTGACGGAACGGCAGCTAGATTATTGATATTTATCTCGATTATTTCAGTGAGCCAATTTTTTGGGGCGATTTCTTCTAAATAAATCGCCGTAGCCAAACCTAACGGAAATGCAATTGAAAGACATACAAGGAGAGTAAGTATCGAACCAATAAAAGCGCCCTTAATTCCAGCCATCTCGGCATTTCTAGAGGCGGAGCCAAAAAACAAATAATCTGATAGCTCATAGGTAATTCTATCCTCACTTTTCAGTATATCTACATAATCAATTGCAAGATTTTTTAGCCTTCGATCTTCTTCAGGAACATCTCTATCAATGTAGCCCCTCAGATAGGTATCAACATCGTCATCTACTGCAAATTTAAACATGAACGATTTGCCAAATAATTCTGGATGATCTCTCAAGTAATCGATCAACCTAGAATCAGACCCAGGAGAAATTATTGACCTCGCAGTCCTTCTTTCTTGCCTACCGTCTATATTTCCAAGTGCGTTATACAAGGATTCTTCAACAACTTTTTTCGCATCTCCTTCAAAAAAAGACGCTTCGGAGAAATCATTTTTTGGATCGATTCTCGATCGGTCTGCTTCAACTTGCAAGATGACATAATGCTGAAAAAGACCTGGAATTCCATTAGAAAGAATCATATAAAACAAAAAGCATAAAAAAAATAATGCTAGACAAATAGCCATCTGGCCATAAAATTTAAAGTTTTTTTCTTTGAAATGTCTTTTAGCCAGAGAGTTACTAACTCTGATTGAGGCTTGTTTTGTACTAAGTAACTTATTGCCGTCAGTCATACGCTTCCCTGTATTTCTTGACTATCTGCAAAGCGAAAAAATTGAGTATAAGTGTAACAATGATTAGCATAAGAGCTAGCGCAAATGCTGAAAGAGTTTTAGCCGATTCAAACTCCTGATCCCCCATTAATATTGTAACAATTTGGGCAGTAACAGTAGTAACTGCATCTAAGGGGTTGAAAGACAAATTAGCAGCTAATCCAGCCGCCATAACGACTATCATTGTTTCACCAATAGCCCGAGAAACCGCCAAAATAATAGCAGCAACAATACCGGGTAATGCTGCAGGCAAAACAATTAAAAGAGTTGTCTCACTTTGAGTAGAACCCATACCAAGGGCTGCATCACGTAAAGACTGTGGGACAGCAT
Organism: Betaproteobacteria bacterium TMED82; assembly: GCA_002170395.1. Classification (GTDB taxonomy): domain Bacteria; phylum Pseudomonadota; class Gammaproteobacteria; order Burkholderiales; family Burkholderiaceae_A; genus UBA7377. The sequence continues at coordinate 180,264 of NHEJ01000007.1, read as the reverse complement.
TGATGACATCATCGGAAAGTGAGGAAATAAACGGAATAATCATTACCCCCATTACCATTCCAGCGGCTAAGGCAGACTCAGATGCAACAGTGAGCCCAATAGTTTCTCCCAAATTTTTAATCATTGGTGCCACTGTGAGTGCAGCAAAAAAACCATAAACGACCGTAGGTACTCCAGCTAAAACTTCTAAAAGCGGTTTCACCAAAGCCCTTACTTTCTTAGATGCATATTCAGCCAAATAGATCGCGCTCAAAAGCCCTACTGGAACTGCAACACTTAATGCAACAAATGAAATGAGGAATGTCCCGACGAACATAGGTAACATACCATATTCAGCAGGAGCACCCTCAGATCCTGCTCGTACTGCTCCTTCGAATTGGGGGTTCCATATTAATCCGAATAAAAACTCATCTGGGGGAATGAGCTTAAAAAATCTAATTGTCTCAAACAATACAGACAAAACAATTCCTAGAGTCGTTATTATGGCAACAATAGAACTTAGGCCGAGCATCCACAAAATGACTTTCTCGACTGCAATTCTGGCTTTAAATGAAGAGCTGACTTTTATAAGGCTGTATACCCCTAGACAGACAGAACTAAAAATACTTAAAAATGATACCAAAATTGCAGAAGTCCCACTCCAACGAACCCACGCCTCTGCTGCTGGAATTACCCATGCTTCAGGCTCACCAAAGGTAATGCCATCAACCTCATTCATAACTTTTATAAAATTTATCTCTTTTACAGTCCCATCTAAGGACGATAAATTAGGGTAAAAACCTTGAACCCAATATTTAAATAAAATATCGTCGCCAATCGAAACCAACAAATAAATAAAAAGCGATGGTAACAAAGCACAAAAAAAAGCCCATACCGCATGATACTGGGGTAATGAACTAAGCTTTTCCTTTTTCCGAATGTTATTGGCAATATTTATAGCCAACCAAGCAAAAAATAAACTTGATAGGAAAATGGTGGGTAACAGCAAAACTGTTGACATAAAGGACCCTTATAAAATGATACGGGGACTGAAGCCTAGTTTCAGTCCCCATGATACAACGAATAAGTTATGTCACTTGTTAAACATTACTACTTTTTTAGATCCCCCATAACTAAAACTGGAAGATCGGTCATGGCGCTTTTGTACTTAGCTTGCTCAGCGTCACTCATTGGGATCATTCCGTTATCAGCTAATACGCCATCAGGACCCCAATGCTTCGTCCACTCAGCCATATATTCCTTAACTCCCGGTACTACATCGATATGAGAATGCTTTACGTAGAAATATAAAGCTCTAGAGGCTTTGTATTTTCCACTGGCAATATCGCCGAAAGTTGGTCCAACATCGTCTAAGATAGCGCCCTCGAGAGTGTCGGAGTTTTGATTCAAGTACGAAAATCCAAAAATACCGTAAGCTGTAGGGTCTTCCTTGAGCTTTTGTACTATCAAATTATCCTGTTCACCAGCCTCAACATACGCACCATCGGTACGCATGGCACGACATTTCTTCCCTTTTTTATCACCTCTAGCTTTTGAGAGCTTTTTAGCAACTGATTCTTTGCCGCAATAAGACTTTTGATTGATCATCTCCGCAAAAGATGCTCTAGTACCCGAGGTCGTTGGTGGGCCGTAAACTCTTATTGGTACATCAGGAAGAAGAGGTTTTATATCAGACCATTTTTTATAATAATTTGGTACAAATTTCGAACCGTCTTTACTAGGTACCTCAGCAGTCAAAGCCATGCCCAGATCTGCACGAGAAATATTAAGTCGAGTTCCTTTTTTGGAGCTAGCGACAACTATGCCGTCATAACCAACCTTGATCTCAGTAACTTTGATCCCATTTTCTTCACAAAAAGCTAATTCCTTTTTTTTCATACGCGAAGAGGCATTACCAATGTCTACAAACTTAGTGCCAGTGCCCTCACAAACACCCTTTTTTCCCACTGAGGAACCACCAGACTCTACGACAGGTGTCTTAAACTTCGGATTTTTTCCCATAGCCTCCGCAACTATTGTAGCGAAAGGAAATACTGTTGAAGACCCTTTCATACTCACAAAATCACGTGCTATAAGGTTACCGCCCGATCCTATCAAAAAAACTGTTGCACAAGCAATACGTAAAAACATACTTTCTCCTCATAAAAAATATCTGATAATAGACCCTTAGTTTGCATAAGAAAAGTTACAAAAATATAACACTCGAAAAAAATTAACGTTAAACTATGGTTAATTATTAACTTTTTTGTAAGTTTTGTTATTGAGCCTCACTCTGTAAGGAACATTTATAGGTTCATACGAGTCTAAACTTTATATTTTTTTAGGTAAGATCTGTGCCATGATTAAATTTTCTATATGTCTAAGCATTATGTTTGTTTTATTGGGGAACAGTTTCAATCTCGCGTTAGCAGTTCCTCCTCCTCGTGGAATTGATCCGATAGAAGCTAAAAGGAAAGCTCGCATCGATAAAATTAAGCGAGAAAAAGCTAGGCGAGATTCGATCAACTGTTATTTAAAAGAGAGGAAAAAACTGAGTGATGGGGGTACCACTTGCATGTATAAGTGTCCATCCGTCAAAGGTAGAGTAGAAAGTAACTCGATAGGTCCTGGTTTCTCTTGTCCAACAATGATGAACGTGTTGAGAAGAGAATAACTTTAATCTAAGGTTTTAGCTAAAAAATCGGCTTTTTCTTTAGCGTCAGCCTCAGTTTGTGCCTCAACCATGATTCTCAATAAAGGTTCCGTTCCAGACGGACGGACCAACAATCGTCCGTTGTCCCCCAACTCATTAGCTACCATCTGTTGAGCAGCCAAAAATGTACTATTATCCCTCCAGTTATTACTTTTGGCGATTGGAACATTTATAAGAACTTGGGGAATCTTTTCGAAGTCTTGAAGTAACCCATCTAATTCAATACCCGAATCTAAAATAGCCGATAAAACTTGAATTGCGCTAATTATTCCATCTCCAGTGGAGTGAGCGTCAAGATAAATAATATGCCCAGATGATTCTCCCCCAATTCTCCAGCCGGTTTCTCTCAGTAGCTCGGCGATGTACCTGTCTCCGACTTTCGATCTTCTAAACTCTAAACCTATCGAAATTATGGCTTTTTCTAACCCTAGATTACTCATTAAAGTACCCACAACACCACGAATTTCTCCAACTCCTTTTTTTTGTACTTTTGATTTTGCTATAACATAAAGGAGTTCATCTCCGTTGAAAATCCTTCCGTATCTATCACTAATTATAAGCCGATCGCCATCCCCATCTAAAGAAAGTCCGAGGTCGGCGGTATGTTGCAAAACAGCCTCAGAGAGGTTAGTAGGGTGGACACAACCCACTCCATCATTGATATTTATTCCATTAGGGCAACTGGCAATTTCAATAATATTTGCCCCTAACTCAGAAAAGACTAACCCTAAAGATTTAAACGCAGCACCATTTGCTGCATCGAGGATTATTTTCATTCCACTTAAGCTGAAACCGTCGGGAGAAGAAGCTTTGCAAAATTCAACGTATCTCCCTGTAGCATCAGTTAAAGAAGTTTGCTTCCCATAAATACCTTTAGTGGCTAAGTTACTGCTAGAACCAAGGTGCTTGATTACTTTTTTTTCAAAAATTTCTGACAATTTATTTCCACTATCGTCAAAAAATTTCAGCCCATTATCCGAGAAATGGTTATGGGACGCACTAACTATTATTCCAGCAGAAAAATGCATAGATTTTGTTAAGTATGCAATACCCGGAGTGGGTAATATACCAGCGCAAGACACATCTACACCAGCACTTAATAAGCCTGCAATCAGGGAAGCTTCAAGTGCATCACTCGATACTCTAGTATCTTTACCAACCAAAACCCCCGGGTGGCTATAGCGTTCACCTAACATTTTTCCAAAGGCTAGCCCAACTTTTAGTACTAAGTCAGTATTAATTCCACCGGGTCCAACCGGACCTCTTATTCCATCAGTACCAAAAATATCTTTAACATTATCCATCTTTTAAGTGAAAAAAGTCTTGACTATAATCCAACTTTTCCAAAACTCTAATGGCGTCAACGGTTTCCTTTACGTCATGCACTCTTACAATAGAAACCCCTTTTGAAATTGACCATAGGGCAGCAGCTAAGCTCCCTCCAAGCCTGTCTTTAGGCGATCTACTCTTATAACTCAGCTCAGATATTAGACGCTTCCTAGATATTCCGATTAAAACGGGAGCTATCGAAATAAACCGTCCGATCGACTTAAAAAGTAGAAAGTTGTGTTCAGCGGTTTTACCAAATCCGAATCCTGGGTCTATAACTATAGATTCAGATAAGGCACCGAGATCCATCAACTCATCAATTTTTTCCGATAGAAAGTGCTCCACTTCAGCAACTACATCAATGTACCGTGGGTTTATCTGCATGGTCTTTGGTTCACCTTGCATATGCATTACACAAAATCCGGTACCTTCACCACAAAACTCTTTTACAACTTTTAAGGACTCTGCTGAGCGAAAGCCCGATACGTCATTTATGATGTCAACTCCAATGGAAAGAGCCTGCCTCATCACTTGAGCTTTTCTAGTATCTATAGAGATGGGAATATTAAATTTAATTAATTCGTTTACGACATCTTTTATTCTTGTCCACTCCTCCTCCACACCGACTTCTGCAGCACCGGGTCTCGTACTCTCACCACCAATATCCAGTATATCGACCCCGGATTCGATCATTTCTTCCGCCACAGACAGAGCACCATACTTTCCGCTCATGATGCCACCGTCTGAGAATGAATCTGGAGTTAAGTTTAGTATACCCATAACCAAGGGACGCGATAAACTCAGGTTAAACCTACGACACTTAAACCCCCTGGAATTTTCCTCAGCAGATATCCTATACTCCCCTCTTCCGAAACTCTGTATTGGAGTTAATTCGCGGCTGGAGCAGCGTCATTCGGAGGCACCGATTCACCACCTCTCAGTTTGGATCCAGGTCCTGAACCAGTACTGTTGCTACTGTCTTTTTCTTTGGTCGAGTCCTTCGGAGGTCTTGGCTCCTTCCCGTTGGCTATATCATCAATCTGGTCGGCATCGATTGTCTCCCATTCCAGCAGAGCTTTAGCCATAGAATGCATTTTATCCGAGTTTTCTTCTATGATCTTACGAGCAACGGTATACTGTTCGTCGATTATTCGTCTGATTTCAGAATCCACTTTCTGCATTGTTGACTCAGAAACATGAGTAGTCTTAGTTATGCTTCTACCCAGAAAAACTTCGCCCTCATTTTCTGCATACACCATTGGCCCAAGTGAGTCACTCATACCGTATCTAGTTACCATATCTCGTGCGAGTGAAGTAGCCCGCTCGAAGTCATTGGAAGCTCCGGTAGTCATTTGATTCATAAAAATTTCTTCGGCGATTCTTCCACCAAACAAAACAGCTATTGTATTTAAAATACGTTCCTTGTCCATACTGTATCTATCACCTTCCGGCAACTGCATGGTTACACCCAACGCCCTACCTCTGGGTATTATGGTAACTTTGTGGACGGGATCAGTTTTTGGTAATAATTTCGCAACGATTGCATGCCCAGATTCGTGATAGGCTGTGTTCTTTCTCTCCTCCTCGGGCATAACAATTGATTTTCTTTCCGAGCCCATTAAGATTTTATCCTTAGCTTTTTCAAAATCATCCATTTCAACTGTACGACCATCTCTTCGAGCAGCGAAGAGGGCAGCTTCATTTACGATGTTCGCTAAATCTGCACCGGACATGCCTGGAGTACCTCTGGCTAAAATACTAGCCTTGACATCTGAACCAACAGGAACTTTCCTCATATGAACGTTAAGAATTTGTTCTCTTCCCTTAACATCAGGCAGGGGAACTACAACTTGTCGGTCAAAACGTCCGGGTCTTAGAAGAGCAGGGTCAAGAACGTCAGGTCTGTTTGTAGCAGCAATAACAATAATTCCCTGATTTGTCTCAAATCCATCCATTTCTACCAGCATTTGATTTAATGTCTGTTCTCTTTCATCATTACCACCTCCAAGCCCAGCACCTCTTTGTCGACCCACAGCGTCAATTTCATCTATAAATATTATGCATGGAGAATGCTTCTTTGCATTTTCAAACATGTCCCTTACCCGAGCAGCTCCCACGCCAACAAACATCTCAACAAAATCTGAGCCAGAGATGGAGAAAAATGGAACCTTAGCCTCACCAGCAATTGCCTTTGCCAGCAATGTCTTTCCTGTGCCTGGAGACCCAACCATTAAAACTCCTCTTGGGATTCGCCCACCAAGCTTCTGAAATTTGGTGGGATCTTTTAAAAACTCCACCAGTTCAGAAACATCGTCCTTAGCTTCATCACAACCAGCCACGTCGGCAAAAGTTATTACATTGTTGTTCTCGTCTATCATTCGGGCTTTGGACTTACCGAAAGAGAAAGCTCCTCCTCGTCCACCACCCTGCATCTGCCTCATAAAAAATATCCAGACAGCTATAAGAAGTAACATTGGAAACCAGGAAACGAAAATACTCATCAGCAAAGATGGCTGTTCCTCAGCCTTAGCAGAAACTATAACTCCATACTTCATCAAAGTTTCCACCATAAATAAGTCTTGAGGCGCATTAACAGTCAGCTCTCGGTCATCTGAAGTTATAGCCCTAACAGTTCGGCCATCAACCACTGCGGATTTAATTGCCCCTTGCCTAGCCTCTTCCATGAATTGCGAATAGGAGACTTCGCGACCACCATTTCTTCCACCGTCAAACTGACGAAATATGGAAAACAGTATTAATGCTATGACCATCCAAATGGCAACTTTTGATATTGTATTATTCAAATTTCTCTCCCTACTCAACTCTTTCAAAAACAATTAGTCATTTTATTAAGACCTTAAGTTCCTCTGTACGCAGTAACATTAATATCTTGGTGGGATTGACTATTTAAAATCCCTGGCTACAACGTAAATCTCTGAAGAATCAGACCTTGACGACATTGGCTTTTTTACCGCCAGATTTTTGTATACTTTTTTGAATTTTTCAATCAACTGAGTAAACCCCTTTCCTTGGAAAGTCTTAAGCGCCAAATTACCCTTATCACTAAGATTATCAATACTAAATTCTAACACTAATTCGCCAAGCTCCATCACTCTGATTGAGTCAACTTCCCTTATCCCACTTATATTTGGGGACATATCAGATAAAATCAAGTCAATTTTTTCATTTTTAAAATAACTGGAAATTTTTTTCATAGTATCCTCCGCACGAATATCACCCTCAATAAAATGAGCCCCATCTAAGGGCTCCATAGTTATCAAATCTATGGCGAGTAACTTAGGTTTTTTTTTTGCGCGCTCTAATATGACTTGCGTCCAGCTCCCCGGAGCTGAACCAATATCTAAAATGTTTCTAGCATTTCTTATAAATCCAAGATGTTCATCTATTTCAATTAATTTGAACGCTGCTCTGGACCTATACCCAATTTTCTTTGCAGCTCTAACATAGGGATCAGCCACGAATTCCTTTAACCATTTTTTTTTTGTTTTATTTGGCACGATTTGAGAACAAACTGAGCCAGGATGAATTTCTAAATATCATAAATTATTTCCAGAATTTCGACTTCTCTTTTTCCTCGAGGGACAGTAAATTCAGCGATATCTCCCTCCGATTTTCCAATCAAAGCTCTCGCAACTGGACTTAAAACAGAAATTTTTTTAAATTTAAGATCTGCCTCATCATCTCCAACAATTTGATACTCAAATTCCTCGTCATCATTCAAATCCAGAAGTTTTACCTTAACACCAAATACAACTCTCCCATCTCTCTCTAACTCAGAAGGGTTTATAATTTGAGCTGTTGAGACCTTAGCTTCTAAATCTTTAATGCGGCCCTCTATAAGAGACTGACGCTCTTTTGCTGCATCGTATTCGGCATTCTCAGACAAATCTCCATGCGCCCGCGCCTCGGCAATTGCTTGAATAACTGACGGGCGCTCAACAGACTTGAGGTTCTGCAATTCCTTTTTCAAGTTTTCGTAGCCTACCACTGTAAGCGGAGTGTTGAATGGTGCATCCATTGTTTTCTTACTCTAATCTATAATTTAATTAATTCTCGCAAGTTGTATACCTCTAGTTTAGATTCTGCTATTGATAGCATACCGTCTATGGCAGCTTTTGCCCCAGAGATTGTTGTGTAAGTTGTAACATTTTCAGTCAGAGCACTTGTTCTTATGGATTTAGAATCAATTATCGCATTTTTTCTTTCTTCAACTGTATTTAAAATAAAAGAGATACTACCGCTTTTTATAAGATCTACAATGTGAGGCCGTCCCTCAGCTACTTTATTTACAACTTGGATCTTAATTCCAGACTTAGCAATAACTGAGGCTGTACCTTTTGTTCCAATTAGCTCAAAGCCTAGATGCACAAGTTTCTCTGCCAATTTGACAGCTTGTCTTTTGTCATTATCTTTAACACTAAGAAAAGCTTGCTGCCCTTCAACAGGTCTCGGTAAATTAATACCAGCTCCAAGCTGGGATTTTATAAAGGCCTCGGCAAAAGACGAACCAATCCCCATTACTTCTCCAGTGGATTTCATTTCGGGACCTAAAATCGTATCTACACCAATAAATTTTGAAAAAGGAAACACCGCTTCCTTCACAGAAAAATAATTCGGCAATATCTCTCTCCCAATTCCCTGCTCCTTTAGAGTAATGTCGAGCATAACTTTGGAGGCAATTTTTGCTAGTGGAATCCCCGTGGCTTTTGAGACAAAAGGAATAGTCCTTGAAGCGCGCGGATTTACTTCCAAAACAAATACTTTATCGTTTTGAATTGCAAACTGTATATTCATTAACCCCTTAACTTCTAAAGCCTTCGCTAGAGCAACCGTCTCTCTGCGTATCTCGCCGGTGATAGTTTCTGATAAAGAGAAAGGAGGTAAGCTACAGGCAGAATCACCTGAATGGACGCCAGCCTGCTCGATGTGTTCTGAAATCCCACCAATAAACGCCTCCCTACCATCGAAGATACAATCAACATCAACTTCGGTAGCGTCATTCAAAAACCTGTCCAAAAGCACTGGGGATTCATCAGATACTTTTACAGCCTCAAGGAAATATTTTTTTAAATCATCTTCGTCCTGAACTATTTCCATCGCCCTACCGCCTAATACATAGCTGGGGCGAACCAATAATGGAAACCCTATTTCTTTTCCGAAATATATTGCTTCTCCTTCGTTTCTGGCTATCTTATTTGAAGGCTGTCTCAACCCAAGTTTTGTTAATAACTTCTGAAATCTCTCCCTGTCCTCTGCTAAATCTATAGCCTCTGGTTTTGTACCAAGAATTGTAATGCCGGCTAGTTCTAAATCTCTACAAAGCTTCAAGGGAGTTTGTCCTCCAAACTGGACAATAACACCTAAAGGCTTTTCAAGTTCCAAGATTTCAAAAACATCCTCAAAAGTTAGAGGCTCGAAATATAGTCTGTCTGAAATATCGAAATCGGTAGAAACGGTTTCAGGGTTACAGTTTATCATTATCGTTTCATAGCCCTCAGACCTTAGGGCCAAAGCTGCGTGGACACAACAATAATCAAATTCTATACCTTGACCAATTCTGTTAGGTCCCCCACCGAGAATCACAACTTTTTTTTCTTTACTGGGTACACTCTCATTTTCCTCTTCATATGTGGAATAAAAATAAGATGTTGTCGCGTCAAATTCGCCCGCACAAGAATCTACTCTCTTGTAAACAGGCCTAACTCCTTGAGAATGCCGCAGCTTTCGAAGTTGCTGCTCTGAAATATCTAACAGGCTCGAAAGCCGCTTATCTGAAAACCCTTTTTGCTTAAGCTCTAGCATTAGATATTTATCTATATCAGATATAACGAGTCGCTCTAATGCTAATTCAATTTCGATCAATTCTTTAATTTGTCCCAAAAACCATTTGTCTATTTGGGTAACCGCTTTAACCTCTTCTAATGAAAAACCTTGCGCAAAAGCATCTCCAATAACCCAAATTCTGGAGGAACTTGGCTCAACTAAGCGCTTTTCAATGGATTCTTTGTTACTCAAAAGTCGATTGAATCCATCTGAGCCAACTTCTAAACCCCTCAATGCTTTTTGCAAGGACTCTTGAAAGGTCCTGCCAATGGCCATAACCTCTCCCACCGACTTCATTTGCGTGGTTAATTTGTCATCTGCGAGGGGAAACTTCTCAAAAGCAAATCGAGGCATCTTCGTGACAACATAATCTATGGTAGGCTCAAACGAACTGGGAATTCTCCCACCCGTAATTTCATTACTTAATTCATCTAATGTATATCCAATAGCCAATTTTGCTGCAACTTTCGCAATTGGGAACCCTGTAGCCTTAGATGCTAGTGCTGATGAGCGAGATACTCTAGGATTCATTTCCACAACTACCATTTTACCGTTGCTAGGATTTACAGCAAATTGGACATTTGAACCCCCGGTATCAACCCCGATTTCTCTAAGTATATCAATGGAAGCCACTCTCATTTGTTGGTATTCCTTATCAGTGAGGGTTTGAGCAGGAGCGACAGTTATAGAGTCACCCGTGTGAATGCCCATTGGATCGATATTTTCTATGGAGCAGATAATAACGCAGTTATCCATTTTATCCCGCACAACCTCCATTTCAAACTCTTTCCAACCTATGAGAGACTCCTCAATTAAAAGCTCATCAATCGGAGATGCATCCAAACCTCTAGCACAAATAATATCAAATTCTTCAGAGTTATAGGCTATGCCGCCACCTGACCCACCTAAGGTAAAGCTTGGCCTAACTATCAAGGGAAAACCAGCTCCAGAGATCCCAGCGGAAATTTCCTTCCTAACCGCATTTGCCTCCGAAATGGTATGTGCTACTCCAGACTTGGCAGTTTTTAATCCGATTTTTTCCATTGCAACTTTGAATTTTCTTCTATCCTCTGCCTTGTCAATAGCATCTCGATTGGCACCAATTAATTCAATTTTTAAACGCTCTAATATTCCGTCATCAGAGAGTGCGAGCGCCAAATTCAGTGCAGTTTGTCCTCCCATTGTGGGTAAAATCGCGTCTGGTTTTTCTCTTTCAAGTATTTTTTCTAATATAAATTTGTTTAAAGGCTCTATGTAAACTGAGTCTGCCATTTCAGGATCAGTCATTATTGTTGCGGGATTACTGTTGACTAGTATTACTTTAAAACCCTCCTCCTTTAAGGCCTTGCAAGCTTGCACTCCCGAGTAATCAAATTCGCATGCTTGCCCAATAACTATTGGGCCCGCACCGATTATCAAAATCTTTTTTAAGTCTTTTCTTTTAGGCATTTTTATTTTTTTCTTTCAAAAGATCTACAAATTTTTTGAATATATCAACTAGATCTTGTGGGCCTGGACTTCCCTCAGGGTGGCCTTGAAAACCAAAAGCCGGCGAATTAAGGTGCTCTATTCCCTGTATGCTTCCATCAAAGAGTGACTTATGAGAAACCACTAATTCGTCACCTAAGTAATTTTCGTCAACTACAAAACCATGATTCTGAGAAGTAATAAAAATTTTGTTGGTTTTAAGCTCTTGGATAGGGTGATTAGCTCCGTGATGACCAAATGACATTTTCTTTGTTTTTGCACCTGCAGCCAGAGCCAAGACCTGATGCCCTAAGCAAATTCCTAAAATTGGTAATTTGTTAGAAATGGCATTTCTAGCGACGTTTATTCCATTTGCACACGGCTCAGGATCACCAGGACCATTTGACAAAATAATACCATCGGGTTTAGTTTCTACGATAACGTCATATGAGGTGTTACTTGGGACCACCAGAAACTGGCAACCCAGAGATTCTAAAATTCTTAAAATGTTCTTTTTTATCCCAAAATCATAAACTAGAAGAAATGGGGAGTCTCTTTTTGGTTCGGTTTGGCTGCTGTAAGATCGTGACACGCTAACACGATTTGCCAGTTCAGATCCGCGAATACCATCGAATTCGCTCAAAGCAGCTGAGGCGCTGCGCCTTGCCTCAACCAAATTTAACTTTGAATTTTCCTGCATTGAGATAATAACCCCATTCATCGCACCATTTTGTCTCAGATTTAGAGTTAATTTTCTCGTGTCGATATTTGCTATACCGACAACTTTATTTTGCACAAGAAAACTATTTAAGCTTTGTTCGCCTCTATAATTCGAGTAAGAAGAGGATAAGTTTTTTACTATGACTCCTGAAAGATAAACATTTTTACTCTCCATATCAGAAGCATTGCATCCAACATTCCCAATGTGTGGATAAGTCAAAGTAACTAATTGATTGCAATAACTTGGGTCTGAAATTATTTCTTGATAACCTGTCATCGACGTGTTGAAAACTACCTCACCGCAAGCTAATCCATGAAATCCAACGGCATCACCGAAAAATTCGCTCCCATCGGAAAGTGCTAGCAGGGCTGGTCCTTTATGGCCACCTCCGTCAAAGGCAAATTTTCTTAAAAGCTGATTAAGGCGCAAAAATTACTCCAAAACTATATTACAGTCTGTTAAAAACGTTTCACTAAAATGCACTAAAGAAAATTAAAAACACACATGCTTTTGAACCAATCCAAGCAACTGTTCTAGCACTTGAAAGGTCGGCAAGATATAACAAAATAAACAACAGTCTGAAAAAAACAAATGCCAAAGCACAATTTTTAACATACTCCAAATTATTGTTTTCGGATACTGTTGCAACCAAGATCGCGACCGTTAACCAGATAAAAGCTTCCCAACTATTTTGTTGGGCAGCATACGCCCTGCCTCTGTACCCTTCTTGCTGAGCCTGCCAAGCTCTGGGGTCTGAATTATCAAAAGATTTTTTTGATTTTGTGATTCCAGCACAAATAAACGGTAAAATTCCAGTCACAAATAAACACCATAAAAGAGTTTCATCCATAATTCACCCTGTCTTTCTTTCTCTCACCGCTTGAGCTATTGTACCCAGGTCGGTAAACTCTAATTCTGCACCATGTGGTACACCGCGGGCTAAACGCGACACCTTCTTTTTTTTAAGGGAATCCTGCTCCTCTAAGAGTAATTCGATGGCGTAAGCAGTGGCTTGTCCCTCAGGAGTAAAGTTTGTAGCTAGTATTACTTCAGTTACTAGATCATCTGAAAGACGGGCCATCAGATTTTCAAATTTTAGTTCCTTTGGCCCAACACCATCAATTGGAGATATTTTTCCGAGCAGAACAAAATATAAGCCGTTGAACGCTTGAGATTGCTCAAGTGCTAATAAATCCGAGGGGGACTCAACTATGCAAAGTTTACTTCTATCCCTAGTTGCGTCAACACATAATTCACAAATATTATCCTCACAAAACGTATTACAATTTTTACAGTTTTTGAGGCTTTCGAGCGCCTCTGCAAGGGCTTCAGACAATTTTAGTGCTGCTCCTCGGTCGTATTGCATCAGATGCAAAGCATTTCTCTGAGCGGTTTTCGGTCCAACTCCGGGTAATTTTACAAAAGCATCAGCCAATTTTTGCAGAGCTAACGGGGCTTTATATTTCATTACTATTAAAAGGGTTTCAATCCTGGCGGTAATGGAAGTCCTGAAGTAACCGAGGACATTTTCTCGTTTGCAATTTTCTCAGCACGTGACATTGCATCGTTTATTGCCACTACTATAAGATCTTGAAGGATCTCCTTGTCATCCTCGCCTGGAATAAGTAGCGATGGATTAATATCAATTGCTTTCACTTTTTGACGACCTGTGACTGTTACTTTTATTAACCCTGAACCTCCTTGACCTTCAATTTCAACACTCTCGAGCTCGTGCTGAACTTTCTTCATTTTTTCTTGCATTTGTTGCGCTTGCCTCATCATCCCAGCGATTTGTCCTTTCATCTTTTTCTCCTATATTTAAATTTCATTTTTTTATAATCAGAGATTCATTTATGATCTCGGCCTCAAATTCAGCCAATAACTGCATAATCCCAGCATTCTTTTTGAAAGCCTCCTTCGCGACTCTCTTATCTCGCAAACTATTTGCTTTCTCAATCATTTCAAAACTATTGGAGACGGATTCCACTTTTTCGACAGTTATGCTGATTTCTTTTTTTAAAAAATCAGTCAAAAAAACCTCTGCTTTCTTTATGAGTGCACTATCCATCAAAATTTCTAAACTCACTTTTAACTTAATTTCAATAATATTTTTATCCTCAGAAAAGGAATCATATTCAGTTTTATATAAAAACTGCCTGAGCAACCCCTCACACCCTAAATTAGAAACAAATGTTGGCCAGGTGAGTAAAGTCATTTGATCAAGCTGATCAATTTTTTTCGGTAATTTATTTGCTACCGGCTGGTCAGCATTTATCTGCGTGATTAATTTATCATGCTTCTTACTTGATTTTTTTTTTCCCTCCTTAATCAAGACATCATTTGTTTTTTCACTTAGCTGAAACGCGAAAAGCCGAATTAAAACCATCTCTAATCCAACCAAGGGGTTCGGAGCCAGTGGCATATCTCTTCTACCAAGAGTAACAATTTGATAATAAAAATTACATTGTGTTAAGCTCAAAGTAGCTAAGTTCTTGCTTGTATACTTCATCTCCGAGTCGTCGAATGAAATATTTGACAGCTGCTTTAAACTAAGCGAATGAAATCTGACCGCAAGCTCCTCCAGAATGCTACCAGCGTCAGCTCCTGAATTTAGCATTTCCCTTGAAATTGATAGGGCTGCGTCTACGTTATCTTGTTGGATAGCATCTATCAAACCATCGATGCTTAGAGTTGAAGCATATCCAAGCATCGAGTTCACATTATCTAACGTTATTTTTCCTTCACCACAAGCGATTGCTTGATCTGAAATAGACAAAGCATCTCGCAAGCTTCCCTCGGCAGCAGCAGAAATTTGACTAATTGCACCCCGTTCAAACGGAACATTTTTTCTCTTTAAAATGTCCATTACGTGTTCGCAAATTTTATCCTCCGGGATATTATTCAATGAAAAACGAAGGCATCGTGAGATGACTGTTGCGGGTATTTTTTTTGGGTCCGTAGTCGCTAAAATAAACACAATATGCTCGGGTGGTTCTTCTAAAGTTTTCAACATGACATTGAAAGCATGATTACTGAGCATGTGAACCTCATCAATTATCAAAACCTTTCTCTTTCCTAAAGCTGGAAAAAAATGAATTTGATCCAAAATTGACTGAATTTCGTCAACGCCCCTATTCGAAGCCGCATCTACCTCAAGGACGTCGACAAATCTGCCATCGTCTATTTCCTCACAGTTTTTACATTCGTTACACGGCTCACCTTCTAAACAGTTGGTGCAATTGATTGCTTTGGCAATTAATCTTGCAATTGTTGTTTTCCCAACGCCTCTTCCCCCTGTAAACAAGTAAGCATGGTGAAAGCTTTCCTTAGAAATAGCATGCTTAAGAGCCTTAATGACTATATCTTGCCCCACCACCTTACTAAACTGATCTGGCCTACAAGACCTGGCTAAAGCAATATTAGAAATAAAATATACTCCCGTCTGAAGAAAAAAACGAGCCGAAACCTCGGCACTCCCAAATTAGCGTTGTGGCTGCTTCGTTCCCGATCTGACCAGATTCACGCAATTGAAGATGCGAGACGGCCCGCCTTTACATTTTATCAATAAGGCATAAAAAGTTTTAAATATTTTCACAAAATACAGTAAAAATTATTGTATTCAAATTAATTTGAGAGAAAATTGAAATAATTCATAGTTACGTAGTATATTAGAACCTGAAGATATTCCTTAAACTGCCGTGCTATTAATAAAACCCCCTGAATAAATTAATAAATGAGTGATTCTATAATAAACGTCACAGACGAATCGTTTGATGAAGAAGTAGTAAATTGCCCCTCCCCCGTATTGGTTGATTTTTGGGCTGAGTGGTGTGGTCCCTGTAAAAGTATCGCGCCGATTATAGAGGAGATAGCTAAAGAATACGTTGGTAAGATTGTGGTTTGTAAATTAAATATTGACGAAAACCCTGATACCCCCGCAAAGTTCAGTATTCGCGGTATTCCTACCCTTTTGTTGTTTGAAAACGGCGCAGTAGTGTCCCAAAAGGTCGGTGCTGCTGCAAAATCTCAGCTGACTGCCTGGATTGATAGTAACGTGTGATTTGATTGCGTAGAATTTGTAACAAAAATTTTCTAACTTAACGACAGCCGAAAGAATGTACCTATCAGAGCTCAAAGCCCTTCCAGTAACAAAACTCGTTGAATTAGCCAGGTCTTTGGAAATAGAAACGGCGAGCAGGTTGCGTAAACAGGAGTTAATGTTTGCTATTTTGAAGAAAAAAGCTAAGGGCGGGGAACAGATTTTTGGTGATGGAGTTCTAGAGGTTTTACCCGACGGTTTTGGGTTTTTGCGTTCTCCAGAAGCTTCTTACATGGCAAGTACAGATGATATATACCTGTCACCCTCCCAAATCCGACGCTTTAATCTTCACACGGGAGATGAGATAGAAGGAGAAGTTAGAACCCCGAAAGATGGTGAAAGATACTTCGCTCTTGTTAAAGTTGACCAGATTAATTCTCAACCTCCTGATGCCTCGAAGAAAAAAATTCTGTTTGAGAACTTAACCCCTTTATTTCCCGATGATGCGATGTCCCTTGAGCGCGATTTGAGAGGGGAAGAGAATATCACTGGAAGAATCATTGACATGATCGCTCCAATCGGAAAAGGGCAAAGAGGATTAATAGTAGCCTCACCAAAAAGTGGCAAGACTGTAATGATGCAACACATGGCGCACTCAATTACGGATAATCACCCTGAAATCAAACTTATCGTTTTACTCATAGACGAAAGACCCGAAGAGGTCACTGAAATGCAAAGATCTGTTCGCGGAGAAGTTGTGGCTTCAACTTTTGATGAACCCGCGCCGAGGCATGTTCAAGTTGCTGAAATGGTTATAGAGAAAGCAAAAAGATTAGTCGAACATAAGAAAGATGTCGTAATTTTACTGGACTCAATTACTAGGTTAGCAAGAGCTTACAATACGGTGGTACCAACCTCTGGTAAGGTTCTAACGGGCGGAGTTGATGCTAATGCGCTACATAGACCGAAAAGATTCTTTGGCGCGGCAAGAAATGTCGAGGAGGGTGGATCACTTACCATAATTGCTACAGCTTTGATTGAGACGGGAAGCCGAATGGATGAAGTAATTTATGAGGAATTTAAAGGCACTGGAAATATGGAGGTACACTTAGAGCGGCGTTTAGCCGAAAAAAGAGTTTATCCAGCCATAAACATCAACAGATCAGGAACCAGGAAAGAGGAACTTTTAATTAAGCCTGACTTACTGCAGAAGATTTGGATTCTGAGGAAATTACTTCATGATATGGATGAGATGCAGTCTATCGAATTTTTACTTGATAAAATCCGACAGACTAAAAATAATGGTGAGTTTTTTGATTTGATGAAGAAAGGTGGTTAATATGGGAAGCTTAGCTAATTGCATAGGTGAAAGGTTGCTAACCAAATGAAGAATGATATTCATCCCGTTTACAGGGAAGTCGTTTTTGTTGATGTTTCGAACGACTACAAATTTATCACAAGATCTACTGTAAAAACCAAAGATACAATTAAGTGGAGTGACGGAAAGGATTACCCTTTATACAAGTTGGATACGAGCTCAGAATCTCACCCCTTTTACACTGGAACACAGAAAATGATTGATACAGCCGGAAGAGTTGAAAAATTTAGACAAAAGTTTGGTAGTAAAAAGGGATCCAAGACCTCCAAATCCTCAGCTTGACGATAAAACTAATTTTTTAGTTTGAAAAAAAAAACTATTCTCTTCGTGAGTTAATTTTCGAGTCTGGTGAAGTTGGTCCTTTACCTGGATTAGCGGCAAGCTCAGTTGCATCAGTACCAAAAATTTTATTCTTTTTAATCATTGTGGGTATTCTGTTCTTTGGAGTAGTTGATAGAATTCCATGGAAAGGCCCTGACCTTTATGGGACAGCACTGATAAAAAACTGTGATGGAGGTAGCATACTCGAGTCACGGTGCGTAGTTCCAAACATTTCAGGAAACATTATTGGTAGTGAGGGTCCTCTTTTCTTCTGGTTAGTGTCGTCTTTTTGGAAAGGTGTAAATTATTCCTGGGAAAAGTTAAATGGTTTTCATCTAAGCAGTCACTTCTTAGATGACTTTGCCAGAATAGTTCAAATTTTTTTCATAATTTTAGGGTTAATGTTCTCATGGTTTGGAGTAAAAAAACTTGCCCTTAGAAGAGAGTCAAGGCCAATTGACCCATTAGGAATAGGACCAAATGCACAGAATTACAGTTCGAATATAGCTACCTGCAGTCTTCTGCTAAACCTGTCTTGCCTTGGATCAATTATGCAATGGCATGAAATTAGTAATGTAGGCTTATCGTTTTTTTTTCAGGCCATTGCTTTTTTTGCACTAACCGAGTCTCCTGAGAAACCGGAAAAGAATGCACTGATCTATGGTTTGTCTACCACTGGGCTATTATTATCTGCAGGCGTATCTACTTGCTTTTCGTACTGGTTTTGTGCACTGTTTCTGCTAATTTTTTTTCACCCATGGAATTTAGTGAAAACAAAATTTCTATTACTCTCTTTTCTTACATTTTTTGTTGCACTTTCGGGTATCATCTCTTTTTTAATTCTTGAAGAGGTAGACAATTTAATAATAAATCGCTGGTTTCTCTCTCAGATAACCGGATCATCTTTCCAACCATTATATCTAATTAAAACTTGGCTTTGGACATGGTGGCCCTTATGGCCAATAATTTTTGCATTATTGGCGAAATTACACCCGAAAAGTTTTAAAAACTCTCCTCATTTGATACTGCCTATCGTTCTGTTTACTTCCTTAACTATATTTCCATTATCCGGAGTTTTAAACTCAGCAGAAACAAAGTTTATTCCAATACTTCCATTATCCGTTCTGGCTGCCTTTGGTTTGTTAAGTCTTCCTAGAGGCGTAGCAAATTTAATAGACTGGTTTGCCCTATCCATTTTCTCTCTTATTGCTGTTTTAATCTGGACATACTGGATTGCACTTCACACGGGCACACCGAACGAAATATATCAAGACGCCATCAGGGCAGCTCCCGTCGCTGAGGGAAAATTTAGAATTTTAGACATAATTCTTGGAGTTATGGTTACCATGGGTTGGCTTTACCTTATTTTATGGAGAATGCAAACAACAAAACCAAATTTATGGAGGCCGGTAGTATTAAGTGCAGGAGGACTGGCATTCATGTGGACACTGTTGATTACACTATGGGGCCCAGCTTTGAACGTTAACCGAGGTTTTTCTAATATTGCAAATAATTTAGAGCAGAGTATCGTTTTCCATAAAAAAAATGACGAAGTTATTCCATGTATAAATATAAAAGCTTCGGATTTAAAAACGCAGGCCATTGTTTTGGCATACACAAACTTCAGCATTTCCGATACTCAAAAATGTCAATATTTCTTAATTAGAAATAATAATCGCGACACTCAAGACAGAATATCAGAAACAGAATTTCCCACTGGAGCAAGTCAATGGTCCATAGTCTGGCAAATAAGCAGGTACGGAGATCCTAGAAAAAGAGAAAAATATTCACTTTTTTCAAGATTACGGTAGCCGCAAGAAATTAGCTCGGTAATATTTAAGTTCCTCAATAGACTCCAAGACATCAGCCATGGCTGAGTGGGCACCTTTCTTTACAAAGCCCTTTGTCAGTGCGGGGTTCCATCTCTTGCACAACTCTTTTACTGTACTCACGTCAATATTTCTATAACTGAAATATGCATCCAAATTAGGCATGTAGGCACGTAAAAATCTTCTATCCTGGTGAATAGAGCTACCGCATAAGGGAGAAACTCCTTTTGGAACCCTATCCTCTAAATAACTCAAAACCCTCTTTTCTACATCAAATTCAGAGAGCGAGGAGAGCCTTACCTTTGGAACTAAACCAGTCTTTGAGTGTGTGCTTTGATTCCACTCATCCATCGTTTCAAGATGGTTATCAGTCTGATGAACCACAAACTCTAAACCCGCATCAATCAACTCTAATTCTTGATTAGTGACGACAAGAGCCAGTTCCAAAATTCTGCAAATTTTAGGCTCCAAACCACTCATTTCCATATCAAGCCAGACAAGATTTTCTGCGGCCTTATTCTCTGATTTTGACAAAATACACCTCTTTGATCAATTATTAAGCATGACTACAAAAGTTAAAAATGAAGTTTACAGAGTACTAAATTCAAACAGAAATATCATTACTGCGTGTTTTGGTAATAAGGTTATTCGTTGTATTTCCAAAACACCTGAATTATCACCGGTAGTCAATGACTTGATATTAGTAAACATAGATACAACACCCATTTCAATAAAGAGTATACTCCCCAGGAAAAATATATTCTTTAGGAAAGAACTCAAAACTAAAATCATAAGTGTAAACCTAGATCACATATTTTTGATTATTTCTGGTGAACCAAAATTTACGCCTAATCTTCTATTATCTGTATTGTTAAGAGCCCTTGATCAAAATATCCCAATCTCATTAGTGTTAAACAAAAAAGATTTGATCAAAGAATTTGAGACAGCAAAAAAAATTCTTCTGTCTCTTTTTCCTTGTTATTTGAAGGCGTCATCAAATGACCTACATTTATTTAACCAAATTTTCAGTTCTAAACTTCTTGAAAATTCCAACACTTCGAATGAGGGATTGATTGAAATAAAGAAAAAAATTCAAGAGATCCATGAGCAAAAAAAATCCGATAAAGCAATTTGTTTTATCGGACAGTCAGGATCAGGAAAGAGCAGTCTAATTAAAAAAATAATTCCTGATGCAGACCCAAGAATTGGAGAAATTTCTAATACAAGAAAGAAAGGGAAACACACCACAACTACATCTTATGCTTACAGCTTAAAAAAATTTGAAAAAGGGTTTTCAAAACTTTGGATTATTGATACACCAGGCATCGAGAATTTTGGCATCTCTGATTTATCGTTGAATGCCATTCAAAGATTATTTCCAGATTTTTCTGAGATAGTTACCACCTATGGGCCTTGTAAATTTTCAGACTGCAAACATGATCATGAACCAGGATGCACCATAAAAAGACTATCAAAAGCCTATTCCAAAAGTTCTCTTGATAAGTCTTCCAAACTTCTCTGTCGCTTAGAGTTGTGGAGAGAACTTACAAGAACACTAATGAATTAAATTTGCAAACCAGCCAAATGTAGTTAGGAGCAAAATAGTCAAAAAAAGAATTAAAGATCTCCACATTAATCCTGACGCAACTACCATAGAATTTTCGTCAGGGTCTCTTAAATCAACATGGGACTGTATGTCGCTGTCGAAGTTCTCCAACTGACGTTTGCCAGAAAGCGCTGTGGGCACTGTCAATCTGAAAGTCATAGCTCCCTCCCCAGCAGCTAAAATTATACGCTCTGAATCATGCCCTCCCTCAAAGTTTCCTGCGGAGCTAGCTCTAATCATTGCAACAACGTCTTCGAAATTTCCTACTACTGCAAAAACAAAAGCTGTAACCCTACAAGATATCCAGTCAAACCAAAAAAATCCCTTTTTTGAAATGGAATCAAAGTAGTTTTCCTCAGAAAAAGAGAGAGGATCAGGTTCACCGTCTTCGGATACTGTTTTTTCCTCAAGTGCCCCCTGAAGCTCCTCTGACCAAATTCTTTTAGTGAGAACTGAAAATTTATACGCTACAAGCCCCAAGGGACCAGGTAAAATAAGATACCAGAATATAACAGAAAATAAGTTACGGTGAAGCGAGACAACAAGAAGCTTAATTGCCTCTCGTGAAATTTGATTATGATCACCAGTTTTTGAAACTTCTTGTAAAACTGGATCGCTGTGCTCTTTGGCAGACCAATCACTCAAAAAGTTCTTGGCCTTATCAACATCTGAACTTATCAAGTGCTTTCGAATATTTGAGAAACGGTCTAGATACTGCTTAAAACCCAATGAGAGGTATAAAAGTAGAGTTAGAAATACTAATCCTAAAAATGGGTGTGCCAGCATAAGCAAATACCATATTACCCAAAAGAAACTAGCTGGAATAATGACTACTGCGAGCCAAACCATAGCAGCCAATTTCCAATCCCCAATATCCAGTTTGTTCCTCGCCCAGTTGATAACACGAGATGCGAACACCTCAAACAAGCCATTTTTAAGGGGAAAATAATACTCTAATAAAAGAGCGCACAGTAAACTTGTCAAAAGCATTCTAAGGTAACAAATTAAAAAAATGATTAGGAAAATCCGGCGAGGAGTCTACCCCCCAGAAACTTTTTTTGAAGGCTTTGAAGATCTGGACGGTAATTTTTCTTTGATCCTGGCTGACTTACCCGATCTTTGCCTCAAATAAAATAACTTTCCTCGTCGAACATCACCTCGCCGTAGCACTTCGATTTTTGCAATGAGCGGGGAATAAGTTTGAAAGGTTCTTTCAACCCCCTCTCCACCAGATACTTTTCTGACAATGAATGAGGAGTTGAGACCCTTATTTCTTTTGGCAATTACTACACCCTCAAAAGCTTGAACTCTTTTCCTATTGCCTTCAAGGACATTTACACTAACTTTTACAGTATCGCCGGAAAAAAACTCCGGCATCTCCACACCAAGCTCCTTAATTTGCTCAGCCTCCAATGACTCAATAATATTCATCTGTTAATCCCCCAAAACTAATCATTTAATTCATCTACAAAGTCAAGAATCTCACTTTTTGATAACAAATTTTTTCTAATTGCCAGTCTAACTAAATCTGGCCTATATTTACATGTTAATTCGATAGCTTTTTGTCGCCGCCAGTTCTTTATTTTCGCATGATGTCCAGATAAAAGCACGTCTGGGACAGCGTTTGATTCAAAAACTTTTGGTCTGGTGTAGTGAGGAAATTGCAGTACCCCATCCATAAAAGAATCATGTTTAGAGGATTCTTCATTCCCAAGAGTCCCAGGAATTCTTCTGATTACGGCTTCCATCAATGCTAGCGCCACGCATTCACCACCTGGCAGAATAAAGTCTCCTATACTAACAATTTCATCAACATATGTGTCAATAAAACGCTGATCAACTCCTTCATATCTCCCACATATCAGTGTGTACTGTTGCTCCTCTAAATTATGAGCTATATCCTCAACTAGATCCTGAGATAGAACCTTGCCAACTGGTGAAAAAAAAAGGACTCTGGCGGGCTTTTCAGCAGCTTCATCAATCTTATTGACTGTCGCCCTAAGGGGCTCGGCCATCATTACCATTCCTGGTCCCCCTCCGTATGGTCTGTCATCGATCTGTCCAGAACTTTCATTTGAAAATTCTCGCGGATTCCAACACTTAACTTTAACAAGTCCATTTTTAACCGCCCTACCACAAACACCTGAATTCTCCCACACCTCAAAAAGGCTTGGAAAAAGTGTAACTACATTGAAAGTCATAGTTTCACCAACCCTCTTCCCAATCAACAATCAATTTTTGCTCTTCCTTAATAATTTCAGAAATAAAAACTTTATTATAAGGAATTAACGTTTTCTCAGTACAAATCCAATTTTGGTGATTATTACCGTCAATTTTTACTACCTGGCCTAAAAATTTACCTTGCAAATTTCTAACTGCATAACCGATGAGGTCATTCATGAGCAAGATACGCTCATCAGCTATTAAACTTCTAGATATTAGAGCCTGAAATGAAACAATCTCTTCTGCCGCTGACCGTGAATCAATTCCTGCGATCCTAAGACGAAGACGCCCAGCGTTCAAGGAAACTTTCTCGACAAAAGATAAAAAAAATCGATTTTTATTGCTTATCCAAATTTCACGACCTATCAAAGGCTTTTCTTCCCACTTTGATGACCGAGTTAGATCAAAAAAAGGTTTTGAGCAAGCCAGCCTGACTACCCCTGATAAGCCAACGGCGGAAACAACATTGCCCAGTAAGAAGAGCTCTTTGGGGAGCTTCTCGGCGCTAGAAAAATTTAAAGTTCTGCTAAAAACAATCTCAGGACCTACAAGTCTACCCAATCGACGCTCAATAAAGCTCCCAAATTTTTTTTTTGCGTCAAAAGATGCTTCTTAAACACCATTTTCGACGGTTGCCGAGTTAGACTGCTTCATTAACTTTTTAACCCTATCACTCGGTTGCGCTCCCTTCTTAATCCAAAAATCAAGCCTATCACTAGCTATTCTTAAGGATTCAACATTCGCTTTTGCAAGAGGATCGAAAAAACCCAGCCTCTCGATAAACCTACCGTCTCGCTTAAATCGCGCTTCTGTTGCTACAATATGATAAAAGGGCTTTTTGTGGGACCCACCTCTTGCTAATCTTATAACTACCATGAACTTTTACTCAAAAAAGAAAAAGTATACCTGTATGACGACTCAATGCCAAGCCTTTTCGAAATCATCTGTAACTAATCGAAATCAAAGAAATTTCCAGTTTCATATAGTCATTATAGCATTTGCAAGCTTTTTTTTTGTGGAGGAATCTTTTTCAAGGACTGCAGGTGATAAAAATCAAGTTGAACAGTTTATTTTTGATATGAACAGGAAACACGGTTTCTCAAAATCCAATTTAACTAAAAAATTTAGGCAACTAAAAATTCAAAAACGAGCCCTAAAACTTAATAACCCATCAAAAAATCAAAAAAAAATAAGAGACTGGCCGAAATACCGTGACATATTCCTTAATGCTAGAGTGATCTCGACGGGAAAAGAATTTTTTTTTAGAAATGAAAAAACTTTGAAGAGAGCCTCTAAACTTTACGGTGTGCCCTCTAAGATTTTAATGGGTATAATCGGCGTTGAGACAAGGTATGGTAAAGTTACGGGGGATTTTCCAGTTCTAGATACCTTATTTACCCTAGCTTTTGAAAATACCAGAAGGGAAGTCTTTTTCAGAAACGAACTTGAGCAATTACTGTTAGTTGGCAGGGAGTCCAAGCTTGATATTACAACTTTAAAAAGTTCCTTCGCCGGCGCGCTTGGTATTCCCCAATTTATGCCCTCCAGCATCAGATCTTTTGCTGTGGACTTTGATCGAGATGGGAAAGTTGATATTTTAAACAGTGAGTCGGACGCTATTGGCTCTGTAGCAAACTACCTTTCGAAACATGGTTGGGAAAGAGGCGACTTAACTCATGCTGTTGCTTTAATTGCAGTTGGTTCAAATCCAACGAAATATTTAGCAAAAAATCTGACCCCGAGTCACAGCATAAATTTACTCAGGTCAGCCGGCATTTTAGATAAATCTAAAGTTTTGCCACCTAATCAAGCTGTAAGTTTGATAGACCTACCGAGAAAAAACAAAAAAGACATATACTGGATTGCTACAAAAAATTTCTTTTCGATAACTATGTACAACAGAAGTTACATGTACGCTGCGGCAGTAATCAAACTTGGGGAAAGAATTTCTGCAGAGGTAAATACTAATTGAACCTCCTTTGCCTCAAAGTCTCGAAAATTGTAACACCACAAGCTACAGATACATTCAAGCTCTCGGTCACTCCCACCATTGGTAAGCTAATTAAGTCATCGCACATGTCTCTAGTTCTGTTCTTTAGCCCACCTGCCTCGTCTCCAAAAACAAAGGCTACGGGCGATCTCAAATCCAGAGAGTAAAGATTCTTCGCAGCAGTTGAATCCATACCATAAACAAAGTAACCTCTCATTTGAACAATTTCAATCGCTCGAGATAAATTGGGGACCCTTAAATAAAAAGTTCCCTCAGTCGCGCCCACGGAAGTCTTAAGGGCCAAATCATTCAGGGGGGCTGAGTGATTCATAGGTGCTATAACGGCAGCCGTGCCGCCTGCATCGGCAGAGCGCAATAGGGCTCCAAGATTTCTTGGGTCTGTGACTCCATCCAAAAAAATTAATGGAGGTAAGGATTTTTTTTTCTGCACAGCCAAAAAATCAAAAAGGTCATTAACAGTTTCCGGGGTATCCAACTTTTCCGCAAAAGCTAGAAAACCGTTGTTTTTCTTATTGCTCGATAACTTATTTAATTCCTCCTGGTCTGTCAAAATTACTTTTAACTGATTTTTTTTTGCAAGCTGTAAAATGAGGTCCTTCCTAAAATCTTTTTTCTTTGAGGAAATAAAAATTTTTTCAATTGATTTCGGATTGAAATTTAACCTATTTTTTATAGCGTGAAAACCGATTAGCAGCATAATTGATACCTGAAAGCCTTTCAATGAAGATTATTAGCTCTTTTTATTTAGTTGGTTGAGACTACGAACATTAAAGTCCGAAACTCTTGACTTTTTGTTCTTTGAGGAACTGCTGAAACTTTTTTTTCTACGGTCGTTTTTCAAGCGTGAAGTTTGAGTAATTAAACTTCGACCAGCCTCCTTTGTTTGATAGTGATTGGAGACTCTTTGGCTATTAATCCCAATTTTTTTCTTAGCTAAGATGGTTGGGGCCAAACCAAAATCAATACGCCTGCCATCTATATCAACCCTCAACAATTGAACAATTACACTATCATACAACTTATATCGTTTACCTGTGCGCTCACCGCGCATTTCGTAACTTGCAGAATTGAATTGAAAATATTCTGATCCCAGTTCCGATACATGAATCAAACCCTCAACAAATAGATCGTCAAGAGTGATAAAAAGGCCAAAAGGCTGAACTCCAGTAATTGTTCCTCTCATTTGCTCACCTACTCTGTCTTGCATAAACTGACATTTTAACCAAGCTAGTACATCTCTTGACGCGTCATCTGCGCGTCGCTCAGCGTTCGAACAGTGCTCTCCAATATATTTCCAGCTTGTTTTTTGATCCACAGGTTCATCATCATCTTTAAATTGACAATTTGGCGTATACCGTTTTCCCACTAAAATCGACTTTATCGACCTATGAACTAAGAGGTCGGGATATCTACGAATTGGCGAAGTAAAGTGAGTATAATGATCTAACGACAGAGCAAAATGACCAGAATTTTCTGGAATATACTGAGCTCTTTGCATTGTTCTAAGTATTAAAGACTGTAAAACATCGGCATCAACCCTTGCTTTGATCTTAGCTAACAACTCGGAGAAATCAGATGGCTTCGGATCTTCTCCTCCTCCTAATTTAATTCCTTGCGATTTTAAAAAAACTCTTAACTCGTCCAACTTCTCCGACTCAGGGGATTGATGCACTCTATACAAACAGCCAGAACCGTTTTTATTTAAGAATTCCGCTGCACAACTATTTGCAGCGATCATACATTCCTCGATAATTCTATGACTGTCATTTCTCTTTAAAGGTGAGATATTTTTTATTTTTCCATCCTGAGTCAACTCGATATTAGTTTCAGTTGTTTCAAAATCTAGTGCCCCTCGGCTATTTCTGGAGGCTAACAGTAGCTTAAAGATTTCATGGGCATTGAACATAGGGGTCAGAGTTTCATCATCACTTATTTTTCTCGTTTGTTCTCTGTTTTTTAATAAAACAAAATATTCATCATAAGTTAACCTCGCGCACGAACGGATTACGGCCTCATAAAATTGATATGCAATAATTCTACCCACTGAATTCACGACCATATCACACACAAGAACAAATCGATCTTTTCCAGCGACCAAGGAGCAAATATTATTTGATAGGTACTCAGGAAGCATGGGAATAACCGTCCGCGGAAAATACACAGATGTACCGCGATTAAAAGCTTCTTTGTCTAGAAGGTCGTCACTTTTAACATAATGACAAACGTCTGCTATCGCCACTAACAATCTCCAAGCACCTTTACTTTTACCTTTAATTGGCTCGGCGTAGATAGCATCATCAAAATCTCGTGCATCTATTCCGTCAACGGTAAAAAAATCTATATCCCTCAAGTCTTGTCTTGCGGCGTCTATATCATTTTCGTCTGGAGACTGAAAATTTGCCTCCAAAGACAAAATATTCTCAGGGAATGATTCTGGAATACCAAATTTTCTTACTGCTATTTTAACCTCCATGCCAGGATCATTTATACCACCGATGACTTCAATTATTTGTCCAATAGGAGGGGTATCTTTTGTGGGTGGGTCCGTTATTTTTACCATGACTACTTGGTCTGGAAATGCATCCTTGGTACTAGTTTTTGGTATTAAGATATCGTGCTTTATTCTGTTGTCCTCTGGAATAACAACATAAATGCCTTTCTCCAAAACCAACCTGCCTACTAAGTCTCTTTGAGAATGCTCAAGTACTTCCTGAATAACAGCTTCATATTTATTATTCTTTCTTGAAAATAATAAGTTAGCTGCAACCTTATCTCCATGCATTACCTTCAACATTTCTTTTGGAGAAATAAAGATATCCGTAGAGTCCTCATCAGTAGACAAAAATCCGTAGCCGTCTCTGTGCCCGGCAACCATTCCAACTACCAATTTTACTTTCTGCTTTGACACGTTTGTGATTCCGAAAATGACGTTAAAGAAAAATAAAGTTTTAACATAGCTGAATTAATTAGGAAATTCTTAAGATAGAAATTTCTTGCAAAGGCACCTGGAGAACCACCTAACAAAGTACGTTAAGGAAGGCTATTTCCATAAACCCTAATAAAAAAATCTTATTTACTG
The DNA here is from genome assembly GCA_002170395.1 of Betaproteobacteria bacterium TMED82. Classification (GTDB taxonomy): domain Bacteria; phylum Pseudomonadota; class Gammaproteobacteria; order Burkholderiales; family Burkholderiaceae_A; genus UBA7377. Next base: position 151,725 of record NHEJ01000007.1, on the reverse strand, counting down.
GCTCCCTATCTGCGATTTCAAACAAAAACTTTCTCCAAAAAAATAATATTTTTTCTATCCGGTCCGGTTGATATTATTGATATTGGCAACTCACATAATTCAGAAATGCGATTTAAATAATTTTTTGCATTTAAAGGCAATTGTTCCCATGACTCAACATTTCCAGTTTGTTCGCTCCAACCTGGTAATTCCTCATAAATTGGTTTGCAGTTAGAGGGTCTAGAAAAACTTGGCATAACTCTAATAACGTCAGAGTCGCATTCATAGCCCGTACAAACCCTGATTTTATCTAATCCATCTAGTACGTCTAGCTTAGTGATACATAAACTCGTGAGGCCGTTTGTTACCGCTGAACGTCTCATAGTAACGGAATCGAACCAACCAATACGTCTAGGCCTACCGGTAACAGACCCAAATTCCATTCCCTTCTCAGCCAAGTGACTAGCAATCTCACCATTTATTTCAGTAGGAAATGGTCCCTCACCAACTCTAGTGACGTAAGCTTTTGCCACACCTAAAACATTTCCAAAGTATTTAGGACCCAAACCGACTCCAGCACCAACGGCACTTGCAACACAATTACTACTGGTAACGTATGGATAAGTACCGTGATCTATATCAAGAAGCGAACCTTGCGCTCCCTCGAAAAGAATATTTTCTTTTCTTTTCAATGACTCCATTAATTTTAATGAGACGTCGCCGGCTAAATCTAACACAGTCGGGGCTAAATCAGCAATCTCGTCGAAAATAAGCGCTCTATCAACAGGGGAATCGTACCCATAGATTTTTTTCAACACTAACTCATGAAAATCAATAGAGGTATAAAGCTTTTTCTTAAAGCTACTCAAATCATAAAGATCAGAAATTCGCAAAGCCCTCCTTGCAATTTTATCCTCGTAGGCTGGTCCGATCCCTCTCCCAGTAGTTCCAATTTTGTTTTTTCCTTTTGCAATTTCATTTGCTTTATCAATCAACGCGTGGGTTTCTAAAACAAGTGGACATAACCAGCTGATTTTGAGTCTTTCCTTCACATCAACACCGATTATCTCTAGGGATTTCATCTCAGCAATTAGAGCCTTGAGAGAAATTACTACACCATTACCAATAAAACACTTGACATTAGGCCTGAGAATTCCTGAAGGTATAAGGCTTAGAATAGTCTTTCTCCCATCAGCCACTAAGGTATGACCAGCATTATGCCCGCCCTGAAACCTAACGACAGCTTGCGCATTTTCAGTCAATAAGTCTACTACCTTACCTTTACCCTCATCTCCCCACTGCGTACCCACAACGACAATTGACTTACCAATTCCCACTGAATCCTCGATAGACACTGAGTTCAAAGGAAATTTTTCGTTTGACTGCAGATCGCTTACCAACTTACTCAAGCGTTTCAATTCCAAACTAAAGCCTACACCGGGTCGTGAGTCACCAACAATTGTCCTGACCTTATCATACCGACCTCCTCTTAAGATCGCATCATGCCAACCTCCAACAAATATTGAAAACATCACTCCCGTGTGATACTGGTACCCATCCAAATCCGCAAGATCAAGCAGTAACTCCCAGTGCGAGTCAGATATAAATCCATGCGAGTTTTTCACCCTATCTATTATGAAATCTAGATCTTTTAAGGCTTTCACAATTTTATCTAACTTGGGAAGTCTGTTTCTTGCCTCCTGCATCAAACCTTCATCTTGGTAAACGCTTCCACTTAGATCAATCAGATTTAAAAGAGCCTCCCCAATTTCCGGCTTCATATTCGAAACCATAACTCCTAACGCAATTTTATCCTTTTTGCGAAGTAACGAAATTGCGCGAGATTGATTACTCCGTAAAAACTCATCCGCTTCACATAAGGCTAAAAAAATTCCTCTATGAGTTATACAAAAGCTACCCTTATTAACTCCCAAAAGCTCAACGGATTTAACCGCTATACGCTGAATCTCCAAATCTAAATTAAGGTCTTTTGGCCCAAAAATCTCACAACCTATCTGAAACTGCTCCCTTGAGGAATACATTCCTGCTGGCACCGAGTGTAGTATTGACCCAACATAACAATATTTGCGAATTTTATCATCTGTATCCTGACTGATTGACCGATCTATACGGGCGATTTGCGGAGTTATATCGGGTCTTAAACCCAAAAGCTCACCAGATAAACTGTCAAAAAGGGAGAAGATGCGACTTTCAAAGTCCCCTTTATCTGAGGACTTCAATGATTCCATAAATTCAATTGAAGAGGGTATAAAATATTTAAACTTTTGATCTCTGTAATAGCTTAGGAGCCTTTTGCGAACGGACTCTATATTTGCGGCCTCGTCAGATAATACATCAGCAGTAAAATCTGGAAGAGACTTACGTGCCATGGAATTGGCTACCCTATAAGGTAACTATTTCACACCCTGATTCGACTGAAAAAATCTAAAAAAGTCAGAATCTGGATCGGTGACGATTAAGTCACTACTATTTTTGAAGCTCTCCCTATAGGCTTGCAGGCTACGATAAAATTCGGCGAATTCTGGGTCACGGCCAAAGGCTTCGGAATATGCTGCTGCGGATACCGCATCGCCAGTACCTTTGATATCCTGGGCTTTTTTGTAAGCCTGAGCAAGAATGCCAACTCTTTGCCTATCAGCATTTGCTCTTATCTTTTCAGCCTCTGCAGCCCCTTCAGATCGCCTTTCCGCTGCAATCGCTTTTCGCTCCGACTCCATACGACGAAAAACCGAGTCTCTAATTTCATCTGCAAAATCAACTCGTCTCAACCGAACATCAACAATTTTCACCCCTATCTGGGTAGCATCTTCAGCCACTCTTCTCGTAACATTTTCCATTACTTTTTCTCGCTCTCCAGAGATCACATCATTAACAGTTCTAGTTGCTATTTCATTATTGAGACCGTCCCGCAGTGCCCTAGAGATTCTGTCGTTTGCACTGGCAACCCTGCCAGCCACACTGGTGTAAAAAGTCTTAGCATCTTCAATCCGCCATTTTACGTAAGTGTCGACTACCACATTCTGTTTTTCTTTAGTAATGAATCTATCGGCATCTGGTGTGTCAATCGTTAGCGTTCTTTTTTCCAAATAAATAATGTTTTGAAGCGGCTGCGGTAATTTGAAGTATAACCCAGGTTGATCAACTACTCTTTTAATTTCCCCCAGAGCAAAAACTAAAGCAAACTGCCTCTGATCAACTACAAAAAGGCAAGAAGACAAAAAAAACGCAATAACCGCAACAATGCCTGCTAGTGGAATAAGCTTGTTCATTTACCTGCCCTCTCGTAGTCTATCTCGCAAATTTTCAGCACCGCTTCTTAAATCGTTACCTAGAAAATTTCTGATTGAGTTAGCGCTGTTCGTGTTACTGGTAGTATTGTTGGAAGCAGCGGAATTTCCAGCAGTAGCATTGGGTAGAGATCTAGTTTCCGACGTTCTCTGCTGAATTAACTTATCCAGGGGTAGGAAGAGCATATTACTGCCAGATTTTGTTTCAACCATTACTTTGCTAACATTTGAAAACACTTCTTGCATCGATTCAAGATAAAGTCTGTTGCGCGTGACATCAGGAGCGGTTTTATACTCATTTACCAGCTTCTTAAACCTCTGACTATCTCCCTCAGCGGTTGCAATAACCCTTTCCTTGTAACCCTCAGCTTCCTCCTCCAGACGAAAAGCGGCACCCTTTGCCCTAGGAATAACATCGTTGGCATAAGCTTGGCCCTCATTTTTAGTCTTCTCTGCGTCCTGAGCAGCCTTAATGGCGTCACTGAAGGCAGCCTGCACCTCTTCCGGCGGCTGCACATTTTGAATAGTTAGATTGACGATCGTTAATCCCGATTTATATCGATCTGCAATTTTTTGCGTAATTCCTAAAGCTTCTCTACTAATTGCCTCCTTATTTTCGTACAGTACAGAATCAGCTTCGCTTCTTCCAACCACTTCTCTCATAGCCGTCTCGGCTGCCTGTCTTACTATATCGTCCGGCCGTAAATTATTAAAAATGTAATCTTCAGGGTTACCAACTCTATACTGAACGGCAAATTGAACATCAACAATATTTTCATCCCCTGTGAGCATTAATGAATCTCTCCCCGAGGTTTGTGTTTGGCTATTGCGTACACCAATAGCGGTCTGTCTCAACTGGGCAAAATTTACAGTTTCGTGAGAATCAACAGGGTATGGAATTCGCCAATTGAATCCGGCATTAGCCGAATATTTATATTCGCCGAATCTCAGCACAAGGGCTGTTTGTCCCTCCTCAACGATGTAAAAACCCGAGGCTAACCATAAAAGGAAAATAATTACAAAACCACCCGCAAAGAAACGTGCATCAAACTTAAAAGGGGGCAGTCCTCCCCCTGACTTTCCGTTTCTATTTCGGTTACCACCCCAATTCCCACCCGGTCTTTTACCGCGGGAATCCCCAAATAAAGACCCGAGCTTCCTATTGAAATCTTTCCAAACTTCTTCCAAATCGGGAGGATTATTCTGGGATTCAGGGCGAGACCGATTGTCCCTACCGTCGCCATTGGACTCCCCACGGCCCGAATTTTCATTCTTATCCCCCTCCGAGGACTTTTTATCATCATCAGAAGCCTTACCCCACTTAGGATCACCCATGGATAGCAAATTTTTTAAAATGTTATTTAATGTCATGTTTTCCGAACGTATAAAGTTATTAAACTAATGACCCTCTGGACGGACAAACGTTCTTTCTATTTTTTCCAAAGGAATAAATTTCAGGCATAGACTCTGCGTTTTTTCCACTCGAGGGATCTTCTATCAACTTAAAGGATAACACCGCTAGCTTTACCAGATCCAAGCCTTTTTTGTCAGTAGCGCTTATCCATACATTTTCAAGTCTACCATATTGATCGCGCACAACCTTAGGATCTTCGCCTGTCAAGTCGATTTTGTTAAATAAATTCAAACGAGGAATACCAGCTGCACCAACCTCTCCTAATACTTTTAACACATCATCATAATGTTCCTTCCATTTTTCATCACTATAGTCAATTACGTGGATGAGCAAGTCAGCTCTCGCTGTTTCCGTCAATGTTGCCTTGAATGATTCTACTAACCCAACAGGAAGATTTTTTATAAACCCCACTGTATCTGATAAAACCATGAACTGATCACTGCCCAAAAAAACCCTACGACTTGTAGTATCAAGAGTGGCAAAAAGTTGATTTGCAGCATAGACTCCCGCCCTCGTAAATACATTAAAAAGTGTTGATTTCCCAGAATTTGTGTATCCAACAAGAGAAACGCTGTACGCACCACCCTTCTCTCGAGCCTTTCGTCTGTTATCTCTCTGCTTGGAAACACTCGCTAAATCACGCTTCAGTTTTTTCACTTTTACAGCAATCAACCTCCTATCAGTCTCAAGCTGAGTTTCACCTGGCCCCCTCAGACCTATTCCTCCACGCTGTCGTTCGAGGTGCGTCCAGCCTCTAATAAGCCGAGTTGACAGGTACTTTAATTGTGCCAACTCAACCTGTAACTTACCCTCTCTACTTTTCGCCCTCTGCGCGAATATGTCTAAAATTAAAGCAACACGATCGATTACTCGACATTCGATATTTTGAGTTAGGTTACGTTGTTGTACGGCGGTCAGCTCTTCACTAAAAATTATCAAATTAGCTCGATATTTCTGTCGGGCTGATTTTACCTCAGCAACCTTGCCTGGAGTCACAAAAAAAGACGGGTTAATGCAGCTCTGTGCCGTAACTATCTTAAAGCAAACAAATCCACCTGCAGATTCCGCCAAAGCCTGCAGCTCTGAGGATTGATTATCTGTTAAAACATTCCTCTGTAAAACCACTATGCCAACTTTAACCTTCTCCCCATGAGTTAGCTGTTCATTTGTTTCTATTCTCGATAACTTTAATTTACCCAGGACCTAACTCTCTTTTTTCTTCCCTGCCGCGGAGGCCTCTTTAAAATCAAATTCAATATTTTTTGAAGGTACTATAGTAGAAACAGCATGTTTGTATACCAACTGCACCACGTTACTCCTAAGCAGAATCACATATTGATCAAACGATTCTATTTGGCCCTGCAACTTAATACCATTAACCAGAAAAATAGAAACTGCAACACGGTCTCTCCTAAGTAAATTTAAAAAAGGATCTTGTAATGTTTGTCCTTTGTTTTGCGAACTCATAAAAAAATTACCTACGTTGTGAATTAACTTTTAATATTACTTATGGTATCACCTTCGCGCGAACGGATTGTTACTATTCTTCCACTCTACCTTCAACGGAGTGCCGCTCAAGTTAAATCTTTTTCTAAAACCGTTTTCCAAGTATCTCTTATAATCGGCGGTCAACTTATTTAAACCGGTGCCATGAATAACTATTACCGGGGGATTTTTACCTCCTTGATGAACATATCGTAGCTTTGGCCTAAACCGATTCTTTATGGGAGGAGGGTGGTTGTCTTGACTAGTCCTTAAAAAATTATTTAATTTATTGGTTGGTAAATCAGCCATTGAAGCCTGATAGGCTCCCTCTACAGAAACAAAAAGGGAAGAAAAATTCTTCTCCTTCAATGCAGAAATGTAATGTAAGTCTGCCCAAGACAAAAAATTTAGTTTTCTAGTTATTTCTCTCTTAACTTGTACTTTTCTGTTGACATCAATCATATCCCATTTGTTAACAGCCAAAACTAGAGAAGCGCCGGCATGCACAATCATTGAAGCAATATATAAGTCTTGATCGGTTACCCCAATCGTTGCATCAATCAAAAAAATAGAAATGTTAGATTGTTGGATTACTTTTAGAGTCTTCAAAACTGAGAACTTATCAACAATATCAGAAATCTTCGACCTTCTGCGTATCCCAGCAGTGTCTATAATTTCAAACAATGTGTTTTTCCAAAAAAAGGGTATGGAAACTGAATCTCGAGTAGTGCCTGGAAGATCGAATGTCACTACTCTCTCTTGACCAACCAAATTATTAATCAGAGTTGATTTGCCAGCATTAGGCCGTCCAACAATTGATAACAATATTTTTCTATTTGAACTGCACTTATCTTCCCTTTCTGCTGAAGTATTTTGATCAGCATTTTTTTTCATATTAGTTGTAATTATACTGACGAAATTTTTAACTCCATCACCATGAGCTGCTGAGACTGCAGTTACCGACGAAAAACCTAATTCATAGAATTCATTGTCAAGTCCACTAGCAGTTAACCCCTCCATTTTATTTACAACCACAAAAACATCACGCTTTAGCTTTCTAAGTTGCTTCGAAATTTCTGTATCGGCGGGACAAACCCCGGTCCTGCCATCAACTAGAAAAATAACATAATCAGCATCAAATATAGCCTGACTGGATTGATGAAAAATTTTCTTTGCTAGTTCATTTTTCTGATTAAACTCTAAACCCCCAGTGTCAACCAAAAGAAACGGTGTGTCAGCAATCTCACACCTACCAAACTGCCTATCTCGGGTCACCCCGGGGCAATCGATCACTAGAGCATCCCTAGACTTGGTGAGCCGGTTGAAAAAAGTAGACTTACCTACATTAGGCCGTCCAACAATTGATACGACTGGAATCATTTCAAAAAAATATTCTATTTTTCAAGCATGAGCAAACTTCCAGATATAGTTTGCAATAACAAACCTGAAGTCGTTGGAATGGGATCGCCGGCTAAACCTCCATCACCAACGTTAAACCGAGAAATAATATTTCCAGACTCAAGGTTGATGCCATGCAAAATTCCATAATCATCAATAGCCCACAATAGGTCATCCCAAATTATCAGCCCAGATAGCCCTCGAAAAAGTAAATCCTCGTTATCCCATAATTTCTTATTCTGTACCCAATCAAAAGCAACTAACTTATCATCAAAATCCACACTAGCAGCAAATGGTTTTTTGAAAACAGCAGGCTTCATCGCCATAAAGTCTCGGCTCCATATAATTTCGCCATCAGTTGTTCTAAGACAGATAATTTTTGTTTGGTATGAGGTAGAACAAACTTCATCTGCGTTAATGAAAGGTAAACCTATCAAGTCTACAATTCTTTCAACTTCGTTTGTCCCCCTTGGGTAAACAGCCCGATTCTCCCACTCCAGAGCACCTGTTTTCGGGTTTAAAACCATTAAGCGCCCACCCGCCATGTTGACTGCTAGGCCCTCCAACGAGCTGCCTAAACCTGAGTTTACGTCTGTTTCAGCAAAAAAACGCATGCCAGACTGACCATGTAAAGTTAAAGAGGGAACCCTCCGGGTAATGTTCCACACCCTCTGACCGGTTTCTACATCGTAGCCAAAAATTCTATTGTCTGCGTATTTTATGACTACTGTATCTTCATCCAGAAACGGAGGTAGCCTCGTGATACCGTCCAAGGGTATTCTCCAAAGAAAACCTTTTCCAGGTTCAATTAAACCCAACTCTCCAGTTTCCAAAATTACAGCCAAAGTTATTCCGCTCGACCTTTCTTTGTAAGCCGCCGAGGATAAGAGATTTTCTTCTAATTTAATTTTGTCTACCAAATTTCCATCTGCCAAATTGAATATTGAAATCGAGCCATTACTGGAAGAGGCGATAACCAAATCACCAACCACCACAGGAGTAAAAGACATTGGGCCTGAATCAATTGAAGTAATGGGCCCCACCTTTTTTTTCCAAGATACTTTGATCTTTAATGTTTCCTCAACTTGCTTGAGCCTCGTGGGTTTGATATTACTAGAATCAAAAAATGCGCACCCAGAAAGAAAAATGGATGAAACAAAGGAAAGAAAAAATAATTTAAAAATTAATGCGCCTTTGTCATTACTTCTCATCTATAACTTCCGATCTTAAAGTGGCTAATTTCTTACTAACCATGTTGGCAGCGACTAACTGAGAACTGTCTAAACTGTATGCTTTGAGAGCCTTACCCCATAATTTTTCCGCTTCGTCAAATTTACCAAGCGCGCTAAAGGCATCGCCTTTGCGATCATTTGCCAATGCGGTCCACTCAGGTGGAATCGACTCAGGAATTAGTTTAGCCGCCTCCGAGGGCCGCCTCAAATCTAAAAGCAAACCGACCAGCCGAATTCTCGCTAACCAACTAACCCCAGAATCAAAATGCTCAAGTAAACTCCTCAATTCATTCTCAGCTGCCTCAATTTGATCATCTGCTACCAATGCTTTTGCGTACATAAGACCTGCTAAGCCCCTTTGCAAGCTATCGTCATAATTATTTTTTAACTCAACAATTAACTTTTTGGTAATTTCAAAATTTTGGATATCAATGTTTTCTTGAATCTCGGAAAGAATTCTCGATGCTTTGCTTTTTTGGTTAGCCTCAAAAATTTTCCAACCATTAAACCCACTTACGCCAAGCGCTAATGCGACGAAGACGGATATTATCCAACGACGATTTAATTCCCAATAAGCCTTCAAAGCTTGCATCTGTTCCTGCTGCTCAAGATCCTCTCTCATGATTTAACGTCCTCATTCATTAAACATTTCAGCAAATAATCACCCGCCTTTTTCAACGGAACTGATTGCTGACTTTCTAATCGATCTTTCTTCTTATCAGTTAAAACACTTTCTTTTTGCAATGGTCTGATATTCACACATTTGTCTCGGACTTCCAAGTCAGTCAAAACTGCCACAAATCTCGCAAACGATCCCGCAGCCCTCTTCATCTGGGCTTTAAGACTGACGTTTGTCATGTCGATCTTCACGGATATACCGACATCTCTCCACTGCTCCGCCAGCAAAACCGCAATTCGCCTTGCCTCATCGCCTTTGTTTACTAAATAGACATCTAGCCTGCGCGAATAATCAATATCTCCAATTTCTTCGACTAGATTAACAATACGCTCCATACCGAGAGCAAAACCACATGCATCAGCCTGTTTTCCTCCCAAAGACTGCATAAGAGAATCATATCTACCACCCCCACAAATTGCATCTTGTGCTCCTAACAACGGAGACAACCATTCAAAAACAATTCCGTTATAATAATCCAAGCCCCTGACCAACCTTTCATTTATCGAATATTTAATTTCCTTATCGTCAAGAAGTTTGCACAATTGCGAAAAGTTTTCCAATGTCTCAACTTTTAAAAAATCACCTATCCTGGGACCTTGAGATAGCACTTCTTGGGTCACGCTGTTTTTCGAGTCTAAAATTCTTAGAGGGTTTCTACTCAACCTCCTTATACTATCTTCGTCCAATTTATCTTTATTATCATTCAGAAAAATTACCAAACAGTCCTTGAATTTTTCCCGTTCATTCTTTGAACCTATGCAATTTAGACTCAACGACGGGGATTTATCCTTTTGCAACCCTAGCAAATTCCAAAATCTTTTCGTCATGAATATTTGCTCTGCTTCAACCTCAATCCCAGAATAACCAATACCCTCAACTCCAAATTGATAAAACTGCCGATACCGTCCTTTTTGGGGCCTTTCATGCCTAAACATCGGTCCAAAGTACCAATATTTTTTTGGTTCGTTATAAATCAAGTTATGTTCGATAACAGCTCTAATAACTGAGGCGGTATTCTCGGGCCTTAATGTTAAGGGCTGTCCATTCAATTTATCCGTAAAAGAGTACATTTCTTTTTCCACAATATCCGTAACCTCTCCAAGTCCTCTGGTAAATAAGGACGAATTTTCAACTATTGGAGTACGAATTTCTTCATACCCATATAGTTCAAAAAGCTCACGTGCCTTTGCTTCAATGGCCGACCAAATACGCGTGTTTTCAGGGAGTAAGTCATTCATCCCTCTTATTCCAACAATTTTTGCACTCATAATTGAAGCTAATGCTTATCTTTTCGCACCATATTGGTCTTTTACATACTCACTTATCAACTGCTGAAACTCCTCAGCTATATTGTCACCTTTCAAGGTAGGCCCTCGAACACCATTAATAAACACAGGGGCAACAGGTTGCTCCCCGGTTCCAGGTAGACTTATGCCTATATCTGCATGCTGACTTTCACCCGGCCCATTTACTACACAACCCATTACAGCCACATTCATCTTTTCTACACCAGGATAAATTTTTTTCCAAGAATTCATGTTTCCTCTCACATACTTTTGAATATTTTCTGCTAGCTCTTGAAAAAAAGTCGACGTTGTCCTCCCACACCCGGGACAAGCTATAACAACTGGAGTAAATGCTCTGATACCAAGCGACTGCAAAATTTCTTGAGCAACGTAGACTTCATCTCTCCTATCTCCTCCTGGTTCTGGAGTTAACGATACTCTTATAGTATCCCCTACCCCCTCATTGAGCAGTAATGAAAGTGCTGAGGTAGAGTAGACTATGCCCTTAAGTCCCATACCTGCTTCAGTTAAACCAAGATGAAGCGCGAAAGAACTTCTTTTGTTAAGCTCTAAATACACTTGCTGTAATTCCTGTACATTCGAAACCTTTGCTGAAATAACAATCTGATTTTTACTCATACCCCAATCTATAGCCTTGTTTGCGCTCGATAACGCAGATTCTATTAGTGCCTCTCTCATTACAACGTCTGCCCCTCTTGGACTAATCAACCTGGCATTCTTATCCATCCTCTCTGCCAGTATTTCTTGATCTAAGCTTCCCCAATTAACGCCTATCCTTATCGGTTTTTGGTAGGTTAAAGCTGCATCTATCATAGATCCGAACTGAAGATCTTTTTTTGCTTTTCTTCCCACATTTCCCGGGTTAATTCTGAGTTTTGACAATGCCTCTGCACATTCAGGCACCTCAGTCAAAAGCTTATGCCCATTAAAGTGAAAATCTCCCACTAGCGGAATACTACAGTTCATTTTGTCAAGGTGATTTCTTATTTCCGGAACAGCCAAGGCCGACTCCTTTGTATTTACAGTGATTCTCACCAATTCAGAACCAGCATCCGCCAATTCTTTAATCTGCACCGCAGTCTTGATAACTTCAGAAGTGTCTGTATTAGTCATAGATTGAACTACGACTGGATTACCCCCACCGATAATTACAGCCTTATCCTTCCACTTTACGACTACTTTTTCAGTTAATTTTTTTCTAGGCTGTTCTAAACTCATAAAGGAGCTTTCAAATTCCCATTAGTTATTAATGATTCATTTAATTTTACCCTGTTAACAACCTCCCCTGCGAGTTGTCCACAGGCAGCCAGAACATCTTCACCCCTAGTCTTCCTAATTGTAACCGTGTACCCAGAAGCTTGCAGAACAGCTTTATAATTTTTTATAGCTTTTTCGCTTGAAGTTTCAAACTTACTGCCCTTGTAGGAATTGAAAGGAATTAAATTAAATTTTGGTTTTATCCCATTATTGAGGACCTGCGCAGCCACCTCTTTAGCATGTTCAGTAGAATCATTAATATCTCTCAACATCACAATCTCAAAAGTAATAAATTCTCTTGGTGATCTTACCTGATATCTCTTGCAAGCTTCCAACAATTCTTTTAACGGGTATTTTTTATTTATCGGCACTAAATCGTTACGAAGTGAGTCATTACCAGCATGCAGAGAAATGGCAAGTGACACTGGGCAATCAACACTTAGCCTATCAATCTTCGGAACAATTCCAGACGTCGAAACAGTAATTTTTCTACGCGAAATACCGTAGGCAAAGTCGGACATTATTAATTTAATAGCTTCAACAACCGAGTCATAATTGAGTAGGGGCTCACCCATCCCCATAAAAACAATGTTTGAAACACGATCTGCACTTGAATTTGCCAGCCATAACTGACCTATGATCTCATCTATCGATAAATTTCTTGAAAACCCTTGCTTTCCGGTCAAACAAAAAGGGCAATTGACAGCACAACCGGCCTGAGACGAAATACACAATGTTCTTCTTCCAATTTCAGGTATTAGAACGGACTCAACTGCATTTCCAGAACCAGCATCAATAAGCCACTTAAGACAACCGTCATTAGAGGTGCTTGTTCGAATTATAGTTGGAGCTTTAAAAAAAAATTCAGTTTGAAGAAGATCACGCAGACTTTTCGACAAATTGGTCATTAAAGAAAAATCCGTTATGGATTTTTGATGTATCCATTTTAGAATCTGGTCTGCCCTGTACTCGGACTCCCCTATTTCTGAGCACCATTGCTTAAGGTCTGAGGGCGAAATACCGAGTATATTTGACACTAAAATACCCTTGCGGCCTAGGAAAGTATAGATATTTCACTATCAGCGAAGAAAAAACTAATCTCTTCGGAAGCATTTTCGAGACTATCGGATCCATGTACGGCGTTAGCATCAATACTTTCAGCAAAATCACCTCGTATAGTGCCGCTATCAGCTTTTTTTGGATCAGTAGCACCCATTAACTTTCTATTTACAGCGACAGCATCTATTCCCTCCAAGACTTGCACTACAACCGGGCCTGAACACATAAAAGTAACTAAATCAACAAAGAAAGGCTGGTTTTTGTGAACAGAGTAAAAATTTTGAGCTTGCTGGGCAGTTAATGAGATCATTTTTATGGCAACAATGTTTAAGTTGTTTTTTTCAAATCTGCTCAAAATTTCGCCAATGTATCCGTTTTTTACCGCATCAGGTTTTATTATCGAAAGGGTCTTTTCTACATCCATATTCACCTCGTTATTTTTTGAGCAAATCAGCTCTTTGTATTGATTAATGCAATAACAAGAAATTATAATGTAAAGTGACAAAAATTCGGAAACCTTTTGGCTCACGATTTGTCTAGTAAAGGTTAATTACGTTTAAATTTAGGAGAGTTAGATGATTCCAAATATGAATCAGTTGAGAAGTACCGGTAGTGTCGAAACCGTCGCAGTTAAAAATAAGGTTCTGAAAAACACATATATGTTACTCTCGGTTTCAATGATTCCTACTGTCTTAGGTGCTTGGGTTGGTATTAACACCGGTTTTTCGTTGTTTGCTGGTAACCCGATGATTAGCATGATGCTTTTTCTGGGTATAGCATTTGGATTTTTTTACGCGATTGAAAAATTCAAAAATAGCCAAATTGGAGTTTATTTGCTTCTAGGATTCACATTTTTTATGGGGTTAATGCTGTCAAGAATCTTGGGTTTTGCGTTGGGAATGAATAACGGAGCCCAGCTTATTGGACTTGCTGCCGCAGGAACGGGTGGTGTTTTTTTCGGAATGTCAGTATTGTCAACTACGATCAAGAGAGACTTAGCTCCCATGGGTAAGTTTTTATTTATCGGCATGATTTTGTTGTTAGTGGCCTCCGTGGCCAATATATGGTTACAGATGCCGGCTCTAATGCTTACTATCTCGCTTCTCGCCGTAGCCATTTTTTCGTTATTTCTCCTGTATGATTTACAGCGAATAGTTAACGGAGGAGAAACTAATTATGTTAGTGCAACATTGGCAGTTTATTTGAGTATCTACAATATATTTAGCAATCTTTTGTTTTTATTAATGGCTTTTTTTGGTGGCGATCGAGAATAGGGCATACTCATGAGGTTGGTTGATTCCAACCTCTACCTTGAGAGAATTCGCGGGTTTTTGAAAAATACTAATTCTTAGTTTTAAATTTAACGAGGTGGTAAGAATTGTAAAGGATCTAGGGGTTTTCCAGATTTCCTAACCTCAAATAACAGTTTGGGTCTCTCTGCTTCGGTCATTCCCATCTCGGCAATCTTTTGTCCTTTACTAACCTGCTCTCCCTCTTTTACAAATATAATTTGGTTATGAGCATAGGCCGTTATCATATCTCCGCTGTGCTTCAATATGACTAAGTTACCATAACCTCTCAAGCCGTTTCCGCTATATACCACTTTTCCATCACTTACAGCAAAAATTGACTCACCAGATAGGCCAGCAATTGATATACCTTTGCTATTAGATTCCGAAAACTGCTCAATTACTTGACCGTTGGCGGGCCAAACCCACGATAATAAGTTGTTGGGATTAACTTCTGTAGGCATATCTACCAAAGTATCTTCATCATCTAATTTATCTACTTTCACTACTTTATCGTCATTATCAACTTCCATTCCTTGCTGCTCACCTTCTCTAACACTTGATTGGCTCTCAAGCGGAATAGCGATGGCCTCACTCACCTTCTTAGGCGGAACCACTTTTAATCTTTGTCCTTTGAGTATTTTGTTTGGGTTAGATAAACCGTTCCAAGCAGCAATGTCGCGCCAGTTTTGGCCAAAAGCCAACGCAATACCAAATAGCGTATCACCGGACTCAACCGTATAGAATCCGTCAGCCGAGGCATTTTTTTTCTTGCCATATAATGCTTCGGACGGTTTCTTAACTTTTGAAACTGGGCGAGACTCCACAGGCGCGGGCTTAGGAACAGTACACCCAGTTAGAAAAAGCGAGATAGAAAAACAAAAAAGACTAAACAAGAGAAGGTTAATTTTCATTTACTGAAAGACTCCAAACCAACAACTACTGGAACATACTTAACACAATCAAATTTAAAGAAATTCACTTTAGTTTTAATATCCCTAGATTTAACTCCGGCAAAAAGATTCTGCTTCAAAGAACCAACAGGACAAATGATAACCCCTCCACATCGAATTTGCGATAACAATTTTCTAGGAAACTTGTTCAAGGCGGCTGAAAATACAATAGCATCAAAAGGGGCTTTTATTGGTAATCCATGGCTTCCATCCGCAAAATGACATTCGAGATTTGATATATTTCCCAACTTTGCGCACCTCTCTCTGGCCTCGAGATAAAGAGACTCGATCCTTTCAACTGTAAAAACAAGCTCAAAGCAGTAGGACATAATCGCCGCTTGATAACCACAGCCAGTACCAATCTCTAAAATCTTGATATTTTGTCGGGCGATTGTTTGATTCTTTCCTAAAGCTAGGCCTAAAAGACTTCTTACTAAACTTAAAACCCTAGCGGTTACATATGGCTGCGAAATTGTTTGACCAAGCCCGATTGGTAAAGCTGTATCCTCATAAGCTCTACTAGCCAGAGCTGAATCTACAAATCTATGCCTCTCAACTTTTTCAAAGGCATTTAAAACAACCTCGTCAGATATACCTCTTTCCCTTAAACGCCCAACCATCCTCTTTCTGAGTCTGGTACTTGCTAGACCGGGATTTGCATCAGCATATCTAAATTGTGACGATTTATCTTGTAATTCTTTTTTTAGCTTTACCGGCCACTTTGGTTTTAATCGCAACGCCTCTTCTACCTTTGGACGTTTAAAAATGACTTTTCCACCCATGAGTCCAATTCCGCTAATATTTTTTCATCGCAAAATCCCATCTTGAGTGGAGTAATAGATGCAAAATTATTATTCAACGCAAAAAAATCCGTTCCTCGGGAAAAGTCAATTGGATTTCCAGATGCCCCTATCCAATATACTTTTTCTCCTTTTGGTGAATAAGAGATTTCTGCCGGGCAAGCAGAAGAACGACTTCCCAATTTACATGAAAGATAACCAGCAAAGTCTTCTAGCTTAACATTCGGAATATTCACGTTTAGTAGAGGAGTTACGTCAAAAGATTTTTTTATTAAAGCTGTAACTACATTCTCAACAACAAAAATCGCAGTGGATAAATTTTCAAAGCTATGGGAATCTAAAGAGAAAGCAATTGAGGGAATTCCATACATATGTCCCTCAATTGCCGCAGATACTGTTCCTGAATAATGTACGTCTTGAGCTACATTTCTACCATTGTTTATACCAGAGACTATTAAGTCGGGTTTCTCCGGTAATAATGATGAAATGGCCAAATGAACGCAATCCACCGGCGTTCCATTAACAAAAAAAAAGCCAGTATCAGCTTCGCCCACTCTCAAAGGTCTGTCAAGCGTAAGAGAGCAGCTCGATCCACTTTTATCATTCTGAGGCGCTACAACATCAACTGAGCCAAACATTTTCATAACATCAGCAAGTGATGCCAGCCCAGGTGAGGTATAGCCATCATCGTTAGTTACTAAAATTCGCATTAGCTATTTTCCGATGAACCATCAGATTCAGGCCAATCCTGAATATATGCTTTTAACATTTTATTCTCAAAATCCTGAACCTTCAACATTGCTCTCGCTACATCATGAAAAGAAACTACTCCAAGAACCATTCCGTTTTCAACACACGGTAAATATCTTTCGCCACAATCGTTCATCAAGCGCCTCAAAGCATTAATCTCCATATTTTTTTCAGTAGTAGTGGGTTTGTCATTCATAACTTCGTCAACGGTAATGAGAGACATGGTAGGCGTTTTTCCAGATCTATTCTCAATCTGCCTTTTCGCAAGTATTCTTATTACCTCCCTAAAAGTCAGCATGCCAACTAATTTGTTTTCATTATTGATGATTACCACTGAACCAATGTCCTTCTCCGACATTAAAACAACCGCTTCGGAGAGTAACGCTTCCGGTAATAAAGTCACAGGTTCAAATTTTTGCAACGCTAGAATGTCCGAGACTTTCATAATTATTCCTTTAAGGACTTAACACACTCACTAATGCTAGCACTTGATTAAATATTACTCTAATATTTGCTAATGATTAATGATGAAATAGAGATACTAGTTCTTTACACCTCCAAGAATGGAGGAACTAAGCAGTTAGCTGAAGCGATATGCTCCGGAATTGAATCTATCGAAGCTGTTTTTTCGAGAATTAGGACGATACCTGAATTAAAGCAGCATAATCATGAGATATTAATACAAACTTCCACAGAACATCCCTCCGTGGATAAGAGTGATTTGTTGGAGTGCTCTGGTTTGCTAATTGGTTCTCCAACAAGATTCGGAAATATGTCCGCCTCCATGAAACTTTTTCTAGACTCAACTTTAGATATATGGATCTCTGGTGATTTGATAAACAAACCTGCTGGCGTTTTCACTAGTACTTCAAGTCTACATGGTGGGCAGGAATCGACGTTAATTACAATGATGCTTCCATTGATTCATCATGGAATGATAATTGTCGGACTTCCATATTCGGAGCCAGATTTAAACACTACGTCAACTGGAGGAACACCCTATGGTGCCTCACATGTTTCTGGGCAAGGAAGTGGAGGAAAAAAAATTAGTGATGAAGAATTTAGATTAGCTTTTTCACTGGGTAAACGTGTAGCTGAAGTTGCAAAAAAGCTACAATAAAAACTTTGATGACAAAATTAAATACTTTTACAGCTGCCTTGCTTATCTTAATGATCATTTATGGTGTGATTTGGGAAATGTTCCTTGATCCTTTAAGGGAGGGTTCACTATTGTGGCTAAAAGTGTCTCCACTTGCATTCTTTGTTCTTGGCGCCTATCAGGGAAAAAAAAGAACTTATCAAATACTAGCTCTTCTTATTTGGCTTTATATCTGTGAAGCGCTTGTAAGGATTTTTTCCGATCCTGAAAAATCCGTGTATTTGAGTTTTATTTGGCTCACATTAAGCTTAGCTCTTTGGACACTGATCTGGCGAGTGTCAAAAAAAATTAAAAGTAAGTCTACCTGAACGCTTCATTGTATGCATCAAGAGGCTTATATCCACTTGATAATAATCTTCGCCACTTACGAGCTCCAGTCAATTTACTAAAAAGGCCATGCCATTGTCTAGTGATCCTGGCAGCTGGCACCCCTTCAGACTCTCGCTTTATAAAATAACTATTCAAATTAATCATAATTTCCTCCAAGGTAGGAACTTTTTTTACATCATCATTCTCCAGACTCTGACTAAGATCTCTTAAAAGTAATGGTTTCTTTATTACTGACCTTCCCAACATCACTCCATCGACCTTTGGGTAAGTAGTATCAAGACTAATAGATTTAAAAAGTTTCATACAGTCGTTCACGCTAGCTAAACCACCATTTGCGATAAAGTTCGAATCGGGAAATTCTTTCTTTAACATTCTCACCATCACTAAATCTAGCGGGGGTATTTCTCGATTTTTTTTGGGTGATAAATTCAAAATGGCATTCCTAGCATGAACTATGAACAGATTACAGCCAGCTTGCTGCAATGTACCAACAAAATCAGAAACAAACTCATAATCCGTAATTGGGCCTATACCAATTCTGTGCTTAACAGAAATCGTAACCTCTGATGCATCTTGCATAGCTTTGATGCATTCAACAACCTTTAGAGGAGACTTCATTAAACAGGCACCAAAATCTCCAGCATTTACTTTAGGACTAGGACAACCGCAATTTAAATTCACCTCAGAATACCCCATTTTCGATCCCATTTTCGCGGCTTTGGCTAAAATGTGAGGATCACTACCACCTAGTTGCAAACCTACTGGAGTTTCTTGGGAATCAAAATTTAATAAATCCGTTCTTTTGCCTAAAACCACAGCATTGGCATTAATCATTTCGGTATAAAGAAAAGCCTTGGGAGCTAACAACCGATGAAAAAAACGACAGTGCTTATCTGTGGTGTCCATCATAGGAGCTACACATAATTTATGAGACCAAGTCATTTGTTAGAAATGTTAAAATAGCAACATAATTAAAATTTAGGAATTAAATGACAAAATATAAAACAGCTAAGCTGTCGTTTATGGTAGCAGTGTTTTTCTTAAATGGAATGGCCGTAGGCGACCCTATCAAAAAGAAAAATGATAAAGATAAAAATAACGAGAAAATAATAAATCCACCAATAATGTGGTGTGCTAAAACTGATAACAATACTCATATTGGTCACTGCTTTAAAAAACAGAAAGATTGCAAAGAGTTTTCCTATTTAAGGTTTGAGGAAAGAGGTGGAAAATTACATTTGTGCAGACCAACTCGCTTATAAAAAGCTTGTAAAAAGTTTACTTCTAAGCCTCTGTAGCTCAGTGGATAGAGCATCCCCCTCCTAAGGGGAGGGTCGTAGGTTCGATTCCTACCGGAGGCGCCAAACTTCAAGTCTTTAAATTTCAATCAACTATTTTAATACTTCCTAACTTTAACCATATTTAATCTTTATTTGAGCTAGGAGATCATTCAAATCATTTCCGGTAAAATCTGGTAGGTAACGAAGCTCATCAAAAACATCGTTATTGCGATTAACCCAAAACGTTCTAAAGCCGTACCACCCGCCACCGATTATATCCCAGCAATTCGAGGACACCAAGATCACATCTTTTTTTTCAACGTTTAAGTTTTTTTTTATCAACCCATAAACTGCCGGATCAATCTTGAAGCTGCTAACACTCTCGGCGGAAAAAACCTCATCAAACATACGATTAAGCCTAGCATTCAAGAGAAGCCGAGACAGCATTTTGTAATTACCGTTGGATAGTATTACAAGCTGAATTCCCATACCTCTTAAGTTCATGAGAACATCCTCAACTTCAGAGAATAAATCTAAATGTTCGTAAGATGCCATCAACTCTCGTTTTTGTAAAGTTGTTAGTCCTAAACCGAGAGAATTAGAGGTAAAGTCCAAGGCAGCAATAGTCACATCCCAAAAAGACTGATAGTCTCCTTTTTGCTGACGCATAACAAGTAGGCGAGTGTATTCAATCTGTTTTTCTCTCCATAATTGCGTTGCAATTTTTCCACTTCCAGGACTAAATTTCTCAAGCAAAACTTGCATCGAGTTAACGTTGAATAAAGTACCATAGACATCAAAAGCTAGTGTTAGCATCAGAGTTCCCTAAAACTGAACTAAAGTGAAATATTGGCATTTCTTTTGCTTATTCTCAAGTATCAAATGTTAATAGAGGTATGGTATGATTTTTAACATACAGTCGACAGATGCATTCGCCACTGGAACTATTGCTAACACGAACCTTGGCTCGAGGATGGATAAGAGTTTTGCAACTGGTTTTCAGGGCCAATTAATACAGATTTCTCAGAAAGATAGAATTGAAATTGATGAAAGGGAACTTGAAGCAAAGACTATTCTGTTAAGCCAGGGAATCATTGAGGATTTTAATGGAGAACCGAAAGGTTTTCCAAAAACTAAGTTGGATTTTGAAAGAGATAAAAACGGTAATTTGGTTCTGCAGAACGGATTACCAGTGAAAAAGGCTGTAGCTAGTTACTACGACATAAGACATATGATTGCGAGGAATACATTTGAGGCAGAACGAGAGGGTTTAGTTGATAATGTTGGCAATCCAATTTTAGACCCTACAACTGGAAAACAAAAAACCAAGGTCAAACTCGACGAAAACGGCAGACCTGTGGTCCAAACGGTGGTGAAGATAGATAAGGATCTCTTAGAAAAAACTATATTTGCTGCAAATAAACTTAAAGAGCTGGATATCACCTCAGTAGCAGCTCCCAAGTATCGACCTGGAACAACAATTATAGAGGCACTTGAAATAGAGCTTAAAAAAAATACAAATGGAATTGTGACAAAAGCTTTGAAAAAAGAGGGGTTGACTCTGTCTAACTTTCCTAGAGGAACATCGAGTTATGAAGCTCTAAAGATGGTGGAGGATGAAAACAGACAGGGAACAGCTGACAAAAAGAAAGCAGAAGATTTGGTAAAAGATATGGCAATTTTGCGAGAGGAGGAAATTTTTACAATCAAACGATTTAAGCCTTTTGGGGGAACAACGCCCACCACAGCTGTAGATCTTCTATACAGTCAACCAGAAAAGTTCCGCCCAACTCCTGCTGAGGAAAAATTCAAACCAATTTGGAAAAATCCTCCACCACTAAGGGTTGATTTGGGTAAAATCAGCGCACAGGATTGGAAGAATTCGGTTGTTAAAAATGCTAAAGAAGTAAACCCGTCGTATACTGAGGAGGAAATAATTGCAAAATTTGGATTTGATCGTATCATTACCCTCGGAGCAGGTTGGTTTGGACGTTCCTAATAGTTCAGTCAAAAAAGTAGGTGAGATTTTAAACTTAAGATCCTATCGATTTGTTCATCTTGATCACCTTGAGGATCACCGGTTAATTCTTGCCGAGATAGGGAAACTTTTGGCCGTGCAAGGTACTATTATTTTATCTACAGAAGGTATCAACTTAACTCTGTCGGGTAATACTTCTTCCACTGAGCAAATGTTTGAAGCATGTAAAGCAATACCTGGTCTTGAAAACCTTCGACCAAAGATAAGTTGGTCCTCTGACTGCGCATTCCAGCAACTAAAAGTGAAAATCAAACCTGAAATTATCAAAATGGACTGCCCTGAAATACAGCCAGGCAAAGAAAAAGCACCAAGGATTGACAGTTTGACTCTTCAAAAATGGTTGAAGGATGGCTTTGATGAAAACGGAATACCAATCAAAGTGCTTGACACAAGAAATAGCTTCGAAATTGCTATGGGATCATTCCACCAAGCTGTTGACCTTAAACTAACAAAGTTTAGTGAGTTCCCTAAAAAAGTTTTGTCCATGAAACATATTCTCCAAGTTTATAGAATTATAAATGTTTGTACCGGTGGCATCAGATGCGAAAAAGCCTCCCTATTTATGATGAAGAATGGCTTTAAAAATGTGACACAGCTCGATGGAGGTATTATTGAGTATCTTAATTCAACAGAGGGTTACTCATGGGAAGGAGAATGCTTTTTGTTTGACAATAGAGAAACCATTTAAACAACCGACTTAACTTGGAAAAATTCCCGCGGATAAATACCTATCCCCTCGATCGCAAACAATAAATACTATCCTGGATCCGCTTACGAGTTTAGCAATCCTTAAAGCTACACACAATGAACCAGCCCCCGAGGGACCACAAAATATTCCCTCCTCAACTGCTAATCTTCTACACATTTCCTCTGCCTCTTCCTGACTGACCTCCTCTATTTTATCGATCAAAGCAAGCGAGCGGATCGGCGGGATATATGCCTCCGGCCATTTTCTGATGCCGGCTATTTGCGAACCATCCTCTGGCTGAACTCCGATAATCTGAATATCAGAATTGTATTCTTTCAAGCATCTAGAAACACCGGTAATAGTCCCAGTTGTTCCCATCGCTGACACAAAGTGAGAAACCTTATTTCCTGTTGCTGAAAGTATTTCCTTACCAGTATTCCTATAGTGAGCCAGCCAGTTATCGTTATTCGAAAATTGATCCAATACGTAGCCATGTCCCTCGCTCTCCATCGACCTAGCTAAATCCCTCGCTCCCTCCATACCCTCAGATTTCGAAACAAGAACTAAATCGGCACCAAAGGCTTTCATCACCTGACGTCGTTCAATGGATAAGTTTTCGGGCATAATCAGCCTCATTTTAAAACCCATGATTTTTGCTGCCATAGCTAACGCTATCCCTGTATTTCCACTTGTTGCCTCAATAAGTAGATCCCCTTGCTGAATATATCCCTTCTCTTTTGCTCCGGAAATCATTGATACTGCGGCTCGATCCTTTACTGACCCAGCGGGATTATTGCCCTCCAATTTTCCTAGAATAATATTATTTTTTTCGTGGTTATCTTTACCAGGAATTACATTTAACCTTACTAGAGGTGTGTTTCCTACAGCATCTATTAATCCTTGAAACACTTAATTCTCCTGTTATCTACATTTATTTAATTTACAGCCAGGCAATTCCATCGATAGAATTAAGTCTCTAATTTTATTTACGGCTTTTATCCTTGTAAAACCCCTCCTCCAGGCAATGACTACAGTCCTGGTTGGAACTGGTTCTTTGAAATTTATCAATTTAATACTGTCATTTATTTTTTCCTTTGAAATTGCCATTTTAGGCAGAAGTGTTATTCCTAAGCCAGAAGCAACCATATGACGTATAGTCTCTAAAGAACTGCCTTCAAAAGTTTTCTGAATTCCAACAGCATTTGCCGAGAATTTTGCTGCCTCGGGACAAACATCTAAAACTTGGTTTCTGAAGCAATGACCTATTCCTAATAGAAGTAAGGTTTCTTGTTTTAGATCCTCAGCAACAACTTTCTTTGCATTTTTTAAAGGGTGTGATTTTGGAATCGCCACTACAAAGTCTTCAGTATAAATAGGCATTACGTTTAAGCCGGACGTGTCAAAAGGCTCTGCCAGTATAGCAATATCAATGTTCCCAGTTTTCAATTTTTCAAGCAAAGAAACTGTGTAATCCTCATAAAGGACCAAGGGCATGCTGGGGACCTCAGAAATTATCTTCTTCATAATAAGAGGTAACAAATAGGGTCCCACCGTAAAGATAATTCCAACTTTTAATGATCCAAGTAGCGGGTCCCGGCCTTGATCTGCAATAAATTTCAATTTTGAAGTCTCTCGCAGTATCAGCTGAGCCTGCTCTATTATTTCCTTACCCACATCTGTAACAGATATCTCAACTCGACCACGTTCAAATATCTTAGTGCCCAGTTCTTCCTCTAGCTTTTTTATACTGACAGACAAAGTCGGCTGACTAACAAAACAAGATTCAGCAGCCCTACCAAAATGTCGCTCCCTTGCAACAGCCGTAACATAACGCAATTCAATTAGGGTCACGTTTTTCGCCTCATATAGAATTTTTACTTTTTGACCAACGACTAACTAATGCAGACAAACTTAGCTCTAAATTAGGTACCCCTTTTAATTTAGCACGGGAAACTAACTCATTTGTTAAATATATTGCATCATTTAAAAGACTCCAATCATTATTAAGATTACAAAAAATAAAAACATTCTCGCCAGATTGTTTAGTTCCTAAAATTTCCCCGGGTCCTCGCAGTTCTAAATCTCTTTTTGCAATTTCAAAGCCATTAGTAGTGGAGTGTAGAATTTTTAATCTATCGATCGCCAAGTCAGTCAACGATTTACTATATAAAAAGATGCATAGAGCGTCACTTCCACCCCTGCCAACCCTTCCTCTTAACTGATGTAGTTGTGCAAGACCGAATCTTTCGGAGTTTTCAACTATGATTAAACCAGCATTTGGAACATCAATTCCAACTTCAATGACAGTTGTTGCCAGTAAGATCTTTCTTTTTCCCTCTTCGAACTCCTTCATTGCTACTTTCTTTTCATCTTTGGTTAGTTTTCCATGAACTACAGCCAACTCGTCTTCGAAAACAGATCTCAACCACTTTTCAGTTGAAGATAGAGTTTTTAAAGCTCTATTTGCATCGATGGCATCATCAATCATCGGGCAAACCCAAAATGCTTGACCACCATCCCTAATAAAAACTTTAATTCTTTTGAGTATTTCTTGCCTCCTATCTGAAGAGACCAGCTTAGTAATAATCTTACCCCTGCTTTTCGGCGCTTCGTCAACAGTGGATATATCTAAATCAGCAAGAAAAGTCATTGCCAGACTCCTAGGAATAGGGGTAGCAGACATGCCCAATAGATGACAACCATTAGAAGACAATTTTTCTCTCTGATTGACTCCAAATTTGTGTTGCTCATCTATTATAGATAACCCAAGATTTTTAAATGTCACATCCGACTGAATGAGTGCATGAGTTCCCACAACCAAATTTACGTCACCTAAGAAAATCGATTTTAAATTAATCTTCTTCTCCTTAAGGGATTGAGCGCTACTGAGGAACACCAATTTTATTTCAAGGTCGCTAAACCAAGCTTCCATTTTCCTAAAAACTTGTAAGGCTAATAATTCTGAAGGAGTCATTATTGCAGCTTGCATATTTGATCCAACTGCCGTTGCCACCGCTAAAGCAGCAATAACAGTCTTACCAGAACCGACATCACCTTGTATGAGCCTCCTAGTAGGGGAGGGTTTAGCTAGATCAGCTCTCACCTCTTCCCATACTTTCTTTTGTGATTTTGTTAACTTAAAAGGAAGTCTATCTATGAGATGATTAGCTAACTTTTCTTTATCTAAGAGTTTTTTAACCTCTTTTCTTTTTACAGCCTTTTTTTTATTTCTAAAACTAATTTGTTGAGCTACAAGCTCATCTATCTTTATTCTTTTCCAAAACCGATTAGTTTTATTTTGCAAACCATCTATTAATGAAACAGAATCTCCAATTATCTGCGGTTGATGAATCTGCCTGAAAGAGTCTTCTAAAGTCGGTAAATCATATTTTTCTAGTAAATCCGGCGGTAACCATTCTTTTGGACACTCCAAATCCAACGCTTTTTTTATCCATCTTTTTATAAAGTCTTGAGATACTCCTTTTATTGAAGGATAAGTAGATACAAGGAATTTAGTAGGATCAATGTTAGTTGGATACCAACCATCAATTACTTTAGGGTGGATAAATTCAAAACCTTTGGAGCTGATTCTGCAAACACCTGATACTTTAATTTTCCGATCAACCGAAAAAAAATCCTTAAAGCTCTGTCTAAAATGCAAGAATCTTAACTCCGCAACACCACTCGTATCGAAAACTTTTACGATCAGAGTCCTCTTTGGACGGAAAACTATAACAGAGGATAGGACTTGAACTTGAAGTTGTACAACTTCCGTTTGCTTTAACTTAGCAATATCTGTAATTTTTGATTCATCAGTATACTTTGAGGGGAAGTAAAAAAGTAAATCTTGCCAAGTACTCACACCAATTTTAAGCAAACCGTTTGGAAACCTCACAAACTAATTACCTAAAAAAAGTACCGCCTCCGCTTCAATTAGAGCTCCTTTTGGGAGACTACTGACACCGACAGCAGCCCTAGCTGGGAATGGTTCGCAAAAGAATTCAGTCATAATCTCATTTACTCTTGAAAAAAAATCCATATTTATAAGATAAATATTAAGTTTTATTACGTTGTCTAAAGAACCTCCAGATGCCTCACATACACTTCTCAAATTCATAAAAACCTGTCTTATCTGAGCATCTACATTACCTCTATCACTACCTACAATAGTCATTGTCGATGGATCAAGTGGTATTTGACCAGATAACCATACAAAGTCGCCAACTTTTATACCCTGGGAATATGTTCCAATTGCCTCAGGTGCGTTAACAGATGAAACTACTTCTTTAAGCTTAGTCATATTGTGTCCACTTAATTTAAATTGATTTACTAACTGATTTCTCTAAATTTTTTTCAACTTCTTCTCTGACTATATTATGAGAGATTTCAATAGTCTCTCCAAATAATTCAAATTTAGCTTTATTCTTTTCAAAACCCAGAAAACATAGGCCTTCATCACTCCTCTCACCCAATTTCAGTACTTGAGGGGGTCCATTTCTAAAAGCTATTAATATTGAGCCTTGCGCTTTACCAGCAACCAGACCAAGGATTCGTATATCGGATTTTACAAATTTGCTCAGATCACTATTTCGCCCGAATAACTCGCTTATGATTTGTGTGTCTTTTAAAGATGGTTCGTTCTCAGGATCTATAACAATTAACTTTTTGGGAGAGATATATTGAATCAAAAGATCTCCAAACAAATAAGCTGTGCTGGCCCATAAGCCGAAAACTGCAGTTCTAATTAATATTTTGAATCCAACATGCATAAAGCTGCTACTCCGCTACTTAAATAACCACATTCATTTCTATCAACGGCATCATGACTGCTAATACTATTAACATAACAAGTACCCCCATAGAAAGAATAAGAAGCGGTTCTAAAAAGATCGCTACTGTGTTTGACTGACTTTTAAATTGCTCAATGGATTGTCTGGCACAAAGATCTAACATCTTAGCCAATTGCCCAGTTTCCTCTCCGATAGTTATCAGTTGAGGTAATAACTTTGGATATGCCGCAGTTTTTGATAAGGCTTTACCGAGGGGTACCCCCTCACGAACCATATTGATCACTTTTTTTATATTTAGGAGCAAATGCATATTACTGGTTACTCTGTGTGTAATTTGAAGTGATTTCAACAGATCTAAACCTCCAGAGATTGACATATTTAAAGTATTTGCGAACATCGCCATTTCACTTAACAACATTAATTTACCAATTACTGGAAGTTTTAAAAGAAAAAAATCACAAAATATTCTAAACTTCGTTTTCTTAGAATATGCTACCGTCATCATCACGAGTAAAAACCCCAAAAGTAAACTAATTGATGCCCCCCACTTAATTAAAAAATCGCTTATAAAGATTAAACCTATTGTTAATAAAGGCAATTCTCTACTTTGCGAAGTATATACAGTCGTGATTTCTGGTACGACATAAGCCATCAACAAAATTATTATTAAAGAAGACATAAGAACAACTATAAAAGGATAAGTTAAGGCTGTTAGGATACTTTTTTTTAAGGAGTTCCTCATTTCCAAAAACTTCGATAATTTAAAAAACACTTCCGAAAGTTGACCAGAGTTTTCTCCCGCAAACACGAACCCCCTGTACACATCGGAAAAGTCTCTGGGATACTTAGAAAGAGCTTTCGCAAAAGAGTGTCCCGATTGAATAGATAGACTGAGTTCCTTAAATATTTTCGATGTCCTACCTCTACATTGAAGTTCAATAATGTGTAACGTTTTTTCTAAGGTTACACCGGAGGATAGTAAAACAGACATCTGCTTAGTAAGTAACTCTAAAGTAGCACTACTGATTTTTGTTTCTGAAAATAAAGATGATTTTCTAATTTTCATCCTCCGTTAAAAGAGTTACTCTTGCTACTTCCTCCTCATCCGTAATACTCAAATCCACTAATCTATTTCCGTCATCGATAAGGGTTTTCATGCCAAGAGTGATAGCTTTCCTTCGCAAAACATTATTATCTGTATTCTTTTTGATAAGTTCTCTTACGGTATCGTTAATTTCCAATAGTTCATATATACCAGTCCTTCCTTTATAGCTATTGCCGTTCTTGCAGAGCTTACGAACTAATCTTTGGGCTAAAACTGCATTCAAAGTAGAGGAAATCAAATAAGGCTCTATACCCATATCTCTTAACCTAACTACAGCAGAAGCAGCATCATTTGTATGCAAAGTTGCCAGTACTAAATGTCCGGTTAAGGAGGCTTGCACGGCAATTCTGGCGGTTTCTGTATCCCTTATCTCTCCGATCATAATAACGTCCGGATCTTGTCGGAGAATTGCCCTCAAAACATTAGAAAAGTCCAATCCAATTCTTGGCAGCACCTGAGTTTGTGAAATACCCTTTATATCGTACTCAATTGGATCCTCCACAGTCATGATATTACGATCTTGTGCATTAAGTTTTTCCAGAGATGCATAAAGAGTAGTTGTTTTACCAGAACCAGTTGGACCAGTCACTAAAATTATTCCATTAGGTTTGTCAATGCAATTTACAAACTTATTTTTGATCTCCTGGCTCATCCCTAAATCATCTAACTTCATTCCTAAGTTTCTTTTGTCTAAGAGACGCATCACAACTCGCTCACCACTACCCGTTGGTAAAGTCGATACTCTTATATCTACTTCCCTATCGTTTAAACGAATTTTCATTCTCCCATCTTGTGGTAATCTGCGTTCTGCAATATCTAAATGGGCCATTATTTTAATTCTCGACACTAATGCGGAGTATAGAGCTCGCATTGGTCGAGCTACATCCTGTAAAACCCCATCAATACGAAACCTTACGATAGAGTCTTTTTCATATGGTTCAAAATGTATATCTGAGGACTCCTTAAGTAAAGCATTCGCGATAAATGTATTAATGATTCTAATTACCGGGGCGTCGTCCTCGAAGTTTAGATCCTCGTCGGTGGGAGGAGGCTTATCTTCAAGAAGACCAATTAGCTTCTCCTGTCCCTCTGCATGCCCGATTATTTCAGAGACAGTTGCTTTGGAATAAAACTCTTCTTTGATTTTTTTTTGAACCTCATCTTGGTTCTTGACGACTAGGCTAAATTTCCTATAATCTTCCACTGAAAAAACACTCGCAACTCCCCATGGGGGAGACTCAAGGGTAAACCAAATTTCTCTCTTATCCCGGCAAGGTACTACTTTCCACATCATAAAATTCTCAATATCCTCAGAATTCATCAGCAAAAAACCTAATCGGTGTAGGTTGGTATTTTAGGGATTTCCAATGGATCAAAGTTTGGCAAGATAAATGACTCCTTTCTCTGTTCACGCTCAGCAATCCCCCTCAAAATCGTATATCGGTCAGCGGTTAAAACATTAGCATCTTCTTGATTTCTTATTACAACTGGTCTTAAGAAAACAAATAAGTTTGTTTTTCTCCTACTTTTACTCTCATATTTAAAAAAATTGCCCATTATAGGAAGATCACCTAACAGGGGCACCTTATTCTCAATATCTGCATCTTGATCTTGAATCAGACCTCCAAGGACAACGAATTGTTCATCCTCGACTAAAACAGTTGAATCTATTGAACGCTTTGTCGTGGAGACAGTACCAAAAGTGGAAGAAAGTTCGGAGTCTAAAACTCTAGAGACTTCCTGAAAAATTTTCAACTTGACTGTATTTCCTTGAGTTATCAATGGTTTAACCGTAAGGGTAGTACCAACATCTCGCCTTTCTACGGTCTGGAATGGGTTATTGCCAGTTGCAGTTGAGGTGAACTGACCAGTCACAAATGGTACATTTTGACCAATCACAATTTTTGCTTCTTCATTATCTAAGGTAAGTAAGGTTGGAGTGGCTATAACATTTGCGTTCCCTTGAGTCTCTAGTGCTCTTATAAGTAAGCCGAGATTAGTAATATCACCTACACCAGGAACATTCACCGTTCCATTAATAACTCCAATATTTAGCCCTCCATCAGCGAGAGTTGGATTTTGAATTAATGAAAGCAAATTATCCCCTCCAGATGAAAAATTGGTCCCGCCAAAAAACTGTTCTCCCACAGAATCTAGTCCTCCCAAGTACTGAAACTGAACACCAAATTCAGCCGCTTTATCTGCGGAAATTTCTACTATCAAAGACTCCAAAAACACTTGTGCCCTCCTTATGTCAAGAAGGTCAATCACTTTTTTTATTTGTCTAAAAATCGGTTCTGCAGCAACCACTAAAACAGCATTTACGTTAGGCTCGGCCTGAATGGAAATTCCGGACTCTGGGCTGGAGGACAATTTATTAGCTTCCTGCAGTTTATCTTGTCTACGGATAATAGATTGCTTTGAACCAGAACTCAAATTTTCTGTTGACGCCCCCTTTATCTCGCTCAAACCAAACAGATTCTGCAATGTGTCGGCAATGTATGCTGCTTCAGCATTTTTTAAATATACAACATGAACATTGCCCGGATTGGCAGTAGGCATATCAAATTTACTCGCCACACTAATTGCTAACTCTATATTTTTCTTTTTGTATGATTTTAAATACATGGAATTAGTTCTAGAGCTGGGAATAATAGTTAAGCGAGAAAAATCACCCATTTGATTTTTTAGAATTTTATTACTCTCGTTTACAGCTCTATCCACCAAAAAAGCTAGATCGTTAATTGGTATGTGTTGTGCCCTAAAAGTTTCTCCATACCATATTTGCGTATCATCAACCGCACTTATTAGCTTCCCAATCTTCTCAATATTGCTAGAAATATCAGTGACTATAAGAGTATTTGAAGAACTATTCACCGTAATTGGGTTAGTGGCAGGCACCAGAGCTCTAACTGCATTCATTATCTCAGCAGCACTCTGATTCTTTAATTTAAAAACCTTCGTTATCAAACCATTCCGCTCTATCTTACTACCTGCTATTAATTCTGGAGCTTTGGTTTTTGCATCAGTGGCTGGGACTACAGTATTAAAAAACTCACCCTCAACAACATCAAATCCATATAGATCTAAAGATGCTACAAACATTTCATACGCCCGAATGAGGGGTATCGGATTAGGTGCTTGCAAAGATATTTTTCCTTTTACCCTCGGGTCTAACAAAAAAGGCTTACCGAGTGACTCGCTAAAAGCTGCAACTACATTAGCAATTTCCGAGTCTATGAAAGATAAAGTGACCATTCCATTTTGGTCATCCTGTTGAATTGCAGCTGGTGTAATTTGTCCAGTTACAGAGGATATTTTCATCATCAATATAAAAGCTATTAGTAGAACTAAATTAAGTTGCGTCTTACCCGCCAAAAAATACTTCATATTCCTCTCCATTTTTTCTACCAACAACCTCTAGTAAACTTACCAAATACTCACAATACCTAGTACATTTTAATTTCACCCTACCAACAAGACTATCAACTATTTGACCTTTTCCGACTATTTTTATTATGCTACCCGGCTTTGCATTCACCGACCAAAAAAATTGGCTATTTTTACTCTTTAGATCAAATCGATAACTGCCTAATGGTTTAAAGTTTGATAAGCTTGTTTCGAAATCATTGAGCTTAAATATCATATCGAAATCCTCACCTTTATTATCAATCTTCGACATTTTAATATTTGACCAACTCGCGCTAAAAACAAATTTTGGATTAATGGTGCCTAGTAGACCTCCCACCCTTCCTATTTCAAGCTTCTTTAAATTTAAATTTCCTGCGGGTAACTTTACGGAATCATAAGAAATATAAATGCTTTTCTTATTTTTCCATCTCAATGAAGGGTGCTTAATATTTACTTTGAGAATCAACCCCTCAGCAGAATTAAAAGACGGTTTAAAGCTCCACCTTACATTCTTTAGCAATCTGACTTGCTCACGGTTAAAGCTAAACTCAACATTTTCTCCACCGAAGAAATCGTCGTTTAATATCAAATCCCCCTCCCCCTCCCAAAAGGTTCCGGATGTGTTCCCGAAACGCAGCATATTTGATGAGCTGGCCTCGCATAACCTGTCAATCCAAGAGGGTGGTAAATTCAATAACATGGAACTACAAAACACTGCACAAAAGAATATTATTTTGAATAGCATCACATTTAAGTATTTCTGATGAATTGACTAACTATTACCTGGTTAAGGATCCTTCAAATCTAACTACTCCCTTATTCACCCTGTCTATGCGAATTTCCTTCCATGACCACCCAGATCTACTTTCACTTAAACGATTTAAAAAACTACTTAAATCATCAACATTCTGGTTGCCCATCTTGACTAATATTATGTTCTTTACCTCAATATGAAATTGTTTCTTCACTCCCTCAAGCTTTAGTTGTGACTCTTTAGCTAAATCCAACAAATACGCTCGAAATTCCTCTTTCGGCATACTTTTATATTTTACAATCTCGACACTTTTAAGTTTAATCTGGAGAATAGTTGAGTCCTGTTTCGACAGACTAATATTCACATTCTCCGACAATATGCTTTTAGCCTTCAACGACCCAACTATTTTTCTATATTTATCCTCGGAAATTATAAGATCTTCTAGGAACCCAAACTCAACAAGCAGCGAACTTAAATTTTTATCAAAAATAAGATTCAAATAGCTTAGCTCTATACTTTCTCCATCAGAAATAACTTGAGCTAATTCTTTAATTAAAAACCAACGGTCTCCTAATTTACTCCCGTCATTTTGACCAATAACAGTGTCATTTTGATTAGTTTTTATATCTCCAGCGGAAAAAAAATACGAAATCGTCGAAAACAAAATAGCTATGCTTAAAAAACCCAAAGGCAATCGCAATTCTTCAAAAATTGATCCTCTGACGGCAAACTTATTAAATGTAACTATCCTGATATACTCAAATTTTTGAAGCAGTCTATCTTTCAATTTTTTATTTGATATTTCTAAATTGGGGGTATACAAATTTAATCTAAGAGAACTCCTCGAAATATTTTTTCCCACAAGTGCTTCTAGAAAATTGTTGTCTTTTTCTCCTATACTCATAGTGACAATTTCTTTTTCATCACCAAATAAACTAAGAAGTGTTGAAATATTTTTTTTTGAATCTTTTTCATCAATATCTTGAGAAAGTCTCAATGAAAAAAAATCATTTAAACCATACCGTATTGTAATCAGATCATTACAAATGTATATAATAACCTGATTTATCCTCCAGGATAAAGCTAGCCCCAATGGCTTTACAGTCGTTATTTGAAAACCTAAGGAACTCATTCCATCGCGAAATTTTCGGAAAAACTTTTCCTGTAAATCCAGAAAAAAAGGGTCAATCTTATGAAAAATATTTTCATGCCATAAATGATGAGTACGTACCAAACTACTCTTTTC
Organism: Betaproteobacteria bacterium TMED82; assembly: GCA_002170395.1. Taxonomy (GTDB): domain Bacteria; phylum Pseudomonadota; class Gammaproteobacteria; order Burkholderiales; family Burkholderiaceae_A; genus UBA7377. Next base: position 118,014 of record NHEJ01000007.1, on the reverse strand, counting down.
TTGATAATCATTTGCTGCACTATTTATGTCAGATGATAGTAAAAATTCACTGGCAACAAAAATAGTTAATCTCTTTTTTTGTCTTAGTTCGTAATCTTTCCACTCGTCAAAGAAATCTTTAAAGGTTCGTCTTTTAAAAAATACTCCGCTATCATCAGAACACAGAACATTCATTTCTACATCAATTTCTTTATTATCTAAATATCTGATATTTTCGAAAATTAAATTCATTATATTCAAGCTTTATCTTCAAATATTGCAACAACCTTGTCATCAAATCTTCGCAGCAAAGTTCTAAAGGAATTCTCAGCCTTATTGAATATTACTGTGCCATGTAAAGAAAAATAACTACTTTTAGTATCCAACAAATTATAGCTTTGTCTATTGGAAGTAACGTAAGCAGACTCTATTTCGGAAATAGATCTAAATGGATATTTTTTTCGCGTCTCTAGTAAAAAGCTTAGTTTTGAAGTATCTGTCTCGTCAAATATGGCTGATATTACCTCCACTGAAGCGGTGTTGATGTTCACAGGTGAATGCTCTGGTAGCCATATCAATCTCTCAGATAGTAATTGATTATCCTTTTTACTTAAATCCAACTTACTCAATAAATCAGGAAGCTCAGAAATCCTAAAATTCCTATTTTTTTTCAAAAAGTCATTTTTTGAACTGAAACGAATCAATGTAATGAACTTCCTAAATTTTTTTTCTTCAATCTTAAGAAGAAGAAATAGATTTTTCAAGCTTTTTTCTATGAGTTCAGCGTCTTTAAAACCATCTGAAATTCCTGCGATGTTTAACTTAGATTGTTCATCTCTAATAAAGCCCTCAAATCCGGCCAACGCCATTCTCTCCTTCTCAATGTCTAATTTCTCGATAAATAATTCATCTAATCTACTAAATGGAATTATCTGAGCCCAAGGTTCTGAAAGATGATCGAATTGATTTGAAGATTTATTTGATCCTCTCAAATCGGCAGTTAACACCCATCTTGCATAATCAGTCACCGCTAAAACGATCCATTGTGCCTGGGAGATATCTTTTTGTGCCTGTATTCTTAAAATTGATGAATTAACCGCCAACAAAGCAGTACTAGCTAATACTGCAGTAATTGAAACGACTAGTAGTGCAGAAAGAACAGCGGACCCTGATGGCATGTGCTTCATCATACAAACCCCCGAATTCTAAAAACCTGCCTTATTACATTATTGCTTTTTTTAATAATTTCAACTTCAATACCAAAAGTATTTGAATCAATGAGGTCTTTTTTATTTACAGTATTATATGAAACAAAAACTCCATTTAGCCATAATGAAATTCTAAGAGCATTTACTCCTTCCAAAACCACTAATGTTCTCGAGTTTTTTTTTTGATTTCGCTTCTCTCTATGTAATTCTCCTGACTCTAACTTCCAAGTAATCCCTCCAGGTAATTCTAGCTTTTCCCCATCAAAAAAAAAGTTGTCAAAAAAATGCTGTTTGGAATAGTAGTTATACGATTGAAAATCAGCCTTTAATAGTCGATTTAAATTAAATACACTTTTCTGTCTTAATTCCTCCCGTTGAGATCTTGTATGTACTTGGGTTAGTTCAGAGACTACTCTGAAAGAAATGAGAGAAACCGCCGATATAACAGTCAATGCTACTAAAACCTCCAATAATGTAAGTCCTCTGGGCTCTAAGGAATTCTCGCAGTAAATTTTTTTCAAAACTGTTCTCCCTTGAAAGCTATTTCCCTCACTAAAATATTGCCCGATGCGTCGAGAACTTTAACTTCTAGTTTGTTAAAGTTCGGATGTGAAGTTCTAGAAACTGTTAATTCACAACGTAACTTTAAGTTTCCCTGGGAACAGTCCTTGCTCTCTTTCAATTCCGGTGGTAGGTTAAATCTCAGGAAAGCCTGCTCCATCACGTTCTGGGAACTTATCAGTGCATAGTTCTGCTTCTTAGTTTTCTCTAATGCGCCTGAGATCATAGTAAATACTTTAATGGCTGATAAAAGGCCAATAGATGCTATAACTAAAGCTACCAAAGACTCAACTAATGTAAATCCGATTGGCTTTTTGATAAGCTGTCGCTTATCGTTCATTTATCACTAATTTCAACATTTCCAAACTCATTTATCGAGATTAAATATTTATATTTCATTTTTCCCGCAGACATAGTGAATGAATGGGGTTCTGCTAACCCGCTCGAATTAAAATATATTGGGTACTCATTAATAGAAGCTCGTAGCGAGTACTTAAAACTATAAGGGGCAAGACCTTCGTCCTGCATAAGCTTCCAAGACGAACGCCAAAGCTCTTTTATTTGATAACTGTGATGATAAACTTCAATCGTCATGGGGCGTCTTAAAATGATAGACCTATCGACAACCATACCTACTATTCGTTTGAATCTATTAATTTCTGACTGTACCCGTTTCTTTTCTAGATACTGAATTGAAAAAGTTGAAACCATTAAAGTAATAGATAATAGTGCTATTACGGTTAAAACCTCTACTAAGCTAAAGCCTCGTGGAGGATATATCTTCATTTGCACCCTCTCCGCCAATTTTACTGTCGGCTCCCAAAGAAAAAACTTCAAATTCAGCGCCATTTAACGGATTACGATAAACATAAGCAGTACCCCAGGGATCATCGTTCAATTTGCTCAAATATGGCCCCACCCAGTTTCCAGGGATAGGGTCCATTTCAGGTTTCCTCACTAGCGCAACTAACCCTTGTTCCTCACTAGGTAAAAAATAATTATCCAATTGATACATTTTAAGAGCTTGCACTATCGTCACTATGTCTTGCTTTGCTACAACTACCCTAGCTTGGTCAGGTCTCTTCATAAGCTGGGGAACGAGAGCAGCTGCTAAAATGCCGATGATTGCAATTACCACCAAAATCTCTATTATGGTGAAACCCTTGGGTATTTTTAGAAGCTTCTTAGGAGAAGAATTACTCTTAGTCATAGCAATTAACACTACACCAAATACGACCTATTTACAAAAAGCAGCCACACTTAAAACCAAGTATTTCACTGAATAAGTGTATCGATTCTCTCTAATAGATTATGAATTCGGGTATCTTGGTTTGCTTTAGCCCTAGCCATCGTAGAACTATCAGATTCATGAATATACTTTTTAAATTTAAATGGTTCTTCCCGCTAAGTTTTTACGTCTAGGTAAGTTAATACTAATAATAAAAATTTGCACAATTGATGAGCTCAAGCTTAACCTCTTAGCACTAGCTTAGTGACATCATTATGAATAAATATTACAGTAAAGTGAGAGTCCGGCTGGAAACCCCATGGGATTATCTTCCCTTATTATAATGCCACTATCAATCTGTGATTCTAATAGGACGATGTATAAAGTTGACTTTACCTATCCTGTTCTAGCTGGTTATATGAAAAAGATAATTATTTACAATTTAGTTGATAATGCTAAATTTGGTACCTGCGAAGAGGTAACAAAACGTCAGCTGTGAGATTGAAGATTTTTTAGAGGTAGGAGGAATAGAACGGGTCAAGATTCTTTTTAAGAAAACTTATTGTTGTGAATATTAATCAAAAAGTAACTGACTTTTTTTACCTATAAGCTATTGATCGGCTTAAAAAGCGCTGTAGTTTTTTAATTCGCAACCGCTTCTTTACGAGAACCACTATTGTTTTTTTTCGTTCCAATTAGGGAAGGTACTGACTTCCATGCCTGCCTTATTTCCTCCATGAGCCCATGAATTTCTTTCAAAGCTTCAATATCATTGTGGGCGTTAACATGGAATAAACGACGAACTACATAACTATATAGTTCATTCAAATTAGTTGCAATCTCGCCGCCCTCGTCGAAGTCAAGTGCATTTTGTAATCCAAGAACAATTTTACTAGCTCTAGCTAAACTTTTTGCCTTACCAGCTATTTCACCTCGGTTAATTTGGCCTTCTGCAGATTTCAAACTTTCCACAAGTCCATCAAAAAGCATTTGAATTAATTGCACATTATCCGCAGAATTAACGCCTGAAACAACGTTAACCTCCCCATAACTTTCTATTGCTTTTTGACGTGCCCTCATGACTAACTCCTAAAAATTATTGTAAGGGAAAATCCCTTTAGTAAAATGATCGACATTGACATGCTATTCTTTAATTTTTTTTTTAAGCTTGAGTCGGCGCTGGAACCTGTGGAGAAACTTTGGGCTGAACTCCTACATTTTCAGGAGTTTTTTCGCTTGGCCCTTTTTCTTCAGCCCCTTCAGCATCCTCATCTACAGGGGCGCCGGACTGAGTTTCTTCCGAGACTAACTCATCGCTGTCAGTAATAGAAGTCTCATTCGAGCCCAGCTGTAATGCAGTTTCATCACCATCTTCTGCTGTTTCCTCGCTATCAGCTCTCAAGCGTTCTTCCTCACTTTCTGGTAATAATGTACGAGAAAGTGGGGACTTTAACTCGATATCACAATCAGAAAACATCTCATCGACTAACAAGTCGAGACGCTCTCTTAATCGCTTAGCCTCAGAGATGTCATTTCTCGACCACTCTAAGCCGATTTGATACACCCCACTGGCATAATTTTGAGGTATCCAAGACTCAACTGCTCCTCTTAACATTGAAACTATCATCGTATTTGAGGGTAAGTGCTTGTAAGTTTCTTGGTGTCCATCTAGCAATCCCTCATCAAAAATAGCCTCTGTGTGTTTCTGTAGAACTATTTTGTAACGAGGCTTCATAGTCTCTAAAACTTCTTCGTCCCAGCCTTCAACCGGTTTACCGCTCATAGCTTCCCACAAAGTCATACCAGTCAAACCATCAAACATTGCCTGAGCTTCAATCCCACTTACCGAAGGAGAAGGAGCTACTACAGAATTCAATACCGAAGTTATTTTTTCTACACTATTCAACCTGTCAATAGTGTAAATCACCATAACTAATAGAGCAGCACTGAAAAACAGAAGAATAAAAAGCAATAAAGTTGCCATGGGAAACCTCCATTACGATGTAAATCTAATCGTCAGACAATTTATGATCTTTAGAATTCAACGACACTATTGTACTTGTAAAATCTTTACCGGGTCTCCTGATAATATATCGTTTTATTTTTTTTCTGTCTCAGAGTCATTATCGTCAATCTCTTCATCCTCACTAAAAGGGTCTCCCGCCTCTTCCAACTCATCTCGCAAAAACTGCAAAACGACGAGTTTATTTGGCAAATCAAGATCATACGCAATTTGGTTAGCAATAACTTGGGCTCTCCTGATCGCAATTTTTGCATCAATTTCGACAGTTTGATATTTACCTCCCAAAGAAAAAATATTTTCCGAGATATCCTCAGGTAGATAAACAAAAATCGGCCCATTAACTGACCTAACTTTATTAAAAGTAGATGCCTTAGGGGGAGGAGGTTTCTCGTCATTGCTAGCTACTGCTGCCAGGCAAACCTCCGAATATTTTTCGTATTTTTCAGCGCCGTCCACAAAAAGCTTGTCAATACAGGATCTTATCCTAAGCCCAATTTTTAGTTTAAAAGCCCTTTCCTCCTTAGAATCCTCTTTAGAGTTTACAGCTCTTTCATAATCTGCTTTAGCCTGATTCTTCAGTTCCTGAAGCTTACCACCCCCAAAAATCATTGAAGTCCCCAAGTAGTATCAAATTGAATATCCACGACAATGTTTTGCGCACCAACTTATTTTACTGCAATAAACCTCAATTTGGCGATATCAAGCGTTATAAGTCAGCGTTATATAAATTTATTCAAGAAACAATGTCTTGGAAAAGTATACCCCGCAGCTTTTTAACGTTCTGACTTAAAATTTGACTAACCCTTGATTCGCTTACGCCAAGAACCTCACCTATTTCCTTGAGGTTCATTTCCTCTTGATAATAAAGAGACATTACCATTTTGTCTCTACTCGGTAATTCATCGATTGCGGAGACTATCGCATTCATGAATTCGCTGTCCTCTACAATAGTTTCCGGCTGCTTAGCCCTTTCATCAGGTATATTTAAAACGTGCTCAGAAAAATCCTCTAAGTGAATAGTTTCAAATCTTGCAGCCTGCCCCCTTTCTTTTTGAAAGCTCCCTATTTCTTTTCCCATAGAGGCAGCCAATTCACCTTGAGAAGGGGCTCTTCCCAAGGAAGCCGATAAAGCTCTGGCACTTTCATTGTGTTGTTTGTTTATTGCTACAGCGGACCTTGGCAAATATGATAATTTTCGTACTTCATCGATAATTGAACCTTTAACCCTTCTGTGAGCAAAATTTTCAAAGTCAACTCCCTTAGATGCATCAAAAGCTTTGGCGGCCTCAATAAGACCAATCATACCAACCTGTATTATCTCGTTTAATTCCATGAATGGACTGAGTCGAGCCTTAAGATGAAGAGCCACTCTTTTAACTAAACCCATATGTTCAGTAATTAAGGCCTCGCGATTTTCATTTTCACTCGTCTTGTAAGGATTAGAGATAGAATTATTCATGATATTTTTCCTAAATTTCAGTTTTTTCTTTCAACAAAGAATTCAAGGCCTCCCTCAACTTGCTGAAGAGGCTCAAAAGAGAGAACTTTTTCGGCTAAAAACTTGAAATCCCTCGCAGCCAAACTACTCGGTGCAAATTCTTGAATAGTTTTTTTATTCCTTAGCGCTTCCAATAAAAACTCGTCTTCACTAATAGCACCAAGTGAAAAAATTGATTGATTTAAAAATTTCATACATACATTATTCATTCGATGGAATAAGATATCTGAGCGATCGTTTTCTTGTACCCGGTTTTGAACTAGGTAAATGTCTTCACGATCACTCTGCTGAGTTATAACTTTAATTGCTCCGTAGGCGTCTGCGATTGATGACGGATCATCGATTACGACAATTATTCTCCGGTGGCAAGCTTCCATTAAAGTAAGTACGGACGGTGAAATACCCGCAGCCATGTCAATAATTAAATAATCCAAATCTCCGCGTAACTCGCTGAATACTTGCACAACACCAGCAGTCTCAATTTCACTCAGAGCAGCCATCTGCTTAACTCCAGAAGCGCCAGGAATTAAAGTAATCCCTTTGGGACCTTCAATCAAAATCTCATTCAAACTTTTTTCACCAGTAATTACATGACTAATATTAAATTCGCTTTTTAATCCAAGCGCAATTTGAGCATTTGCCAGCCCTAAATCTCCATCAAATAAAAAGACTTTTTTTCCCAACTGAGCAAGAGATGAAGCCAAGTTTACAGAGACAGTTGTTTTACCAACTCCACCCTTACCACTGGCTATCCCTATAACTTCCGGCTGACTAGTCTTCATAGATTTTTTTCCAAATAATGCTCATTCGTTGATTTTAACCCGACAGCGGTTATTTTTTTGCTTTGATTGGCTGCCAAATCAAAAATCAAAGACAAAACTTTTTCTATAAAAATATTACTTTCAAAATAAAACCAATCTTCTGCACTAGGTCCGCAACAACAAATCGGACAAATTGGAGAATCACCATTAAGCACATCTTGCAAAAGTCCCCAAGGAGCAATTGAATCATCAAACTTGCTTACAATGACGTCACTCCAATATTCATCGGAACTGCTAAGGTATTTAGTAAAAACCGAGGCAGGAGCATCTGCTCCTAAAACTAGATGATAAAAGACTTTTTTATTTAAACTATTTAAAGAAAGTGTATTGGCTTTCTCTGTCAAGAAAGTTCTAGATGTATCTATCAGAATTAATTCCTTTTGTGATAATTCTATCGCATTTGCCGTAAAAAAATCTTCCGTCATAACTTTGAAAGTTTCAACTCCGAGACTTGACGTTGCCATTTGCAGCTGAGTCCAACCACCTATTTTCTGGTCTTTATAGCTTAGAACTGCAATTTTTTCTGGTGGAACATTATGCTTTAGCGCATTACTCACAAACTTTATTGCTGCCGATGTCTTTCCAGACCCTGCTGGTCCGGCAATAATATGTACTCCTGATAATAACTCGGTTTTTGACGAAACTGTTTTCCCACCGCTTGAATTCAATAGTTGCGTTTTGATAGATAGCAAAGCCTCATTCTCGTCCTTGAAAGAGTAAAAGTCTCCAAGTAACAAAGTTTCCAAACTTACCGGTAAATTTGCATCATGAATTGATTTAATTAGGGCTTCGAGACTTTCCGACAAATCGTCCTGACTCTTTTCTACCATCATTTTTTTTGTTAACTTAAATTCTTTTTTCATCTCAGCAACTTCTCTCAGCACTAGGTCTACTAATTCCTTAGCTCTTAAAGAGTCACTCTCTTCCGTTTCTCTGGCTGAGTATATTTGTTCCGCTTTGTCTTCTCGAATCTCAAGAGACTTGCGAGTAGAGTCTTTGAAATCCTGGGAAAAGTTCAAATCTTCTACTCGATTGATTTTTGGTTCTACCGTTTTTTTACGTTGACTTAAACTAGGTTGAAAGGATGCAAAGGATTTCCTTTTTGACCCACTATCACTAGCCTTTCTTTTTTCTCTTGTTTTTTCAGAATTGGCAAAATCTCCTTTCAATGACTTGGCTTTTACTCTGTCATTATTCATCGACTTATTCAAAATATCATCGAAACATTCCCTTGCCAATTCATCAGATAGCGAGATTTTTTCATTTTTATTGTTTTGAATTCTATTTTCCTTCTCTGAATAAATGAGTGGTTCCGGCGTCAGATCTGCAGCAACAATTACCTCTACCTTGCCGTTATGTCTTTCACTCGAGACTACAAGAGTATTTGGCCCGTATATTCTTATGGCTTCTTCTGTTGCTGACCTCAAGTCCCTAGCAATAATTCTTTTTAATTCCATTTAAACCTCCCAACACTTAATTTTTATCTTTCAAATTTAACTCAATCGTTTTTATTACTTTAACGGCCTGATCGTCCGGTATTTCACTGTAAGACAAAACTATCAACTCAGCGATTCTGTGTTTTACTGATCTTGAAAGCCAAGGTCTAATTGATGGTGAAACCACTAAAACAGCTGGTTGACCTTGATCTTCAACCTCCTGAGTACTCTCCCTCAAGGACTTAAAGAGGCCCTCTGCTAATCCAGGCTCGAGTATTACTTCTTGGTTACCCTGATTCTGCTGCAGTACATTATGAAGCAGTTGCTCTAGTTCTGGATCCAAAGTCATCACTTCTAGAGTAGAGTCAGCATCCACTATACTCTGAATAATCATTCTTCCTAACTTTGGCCTTACCAAGCTGGTAAGTTGCTCTGGATCCTGAGTCTTGCCACACTCGTCTGATAACGTCTCAATAATTGTTCTCATGTCTTTGATTACTACTCCTTCAGTAAGTAAATTCTGTAGGACTTTAGTGACTGTACCCAAAGGCAATTTTCCCGGGACCAAATCTTCAACTAATTTTGGTGTCTTTGATGCTAACTTATCTAACAGCTGTTGCGTTTCATCTCTACCTAATAATTCAGCGGCACTTTCTCTCAAGACTTTATTCAAGTGGGTTGCTACGGTTGTGGCGGGATCCACTACCGTGTAGCCTAAAGTGCGTGCATAATCACTCTGAGATGGATCAATCCAAACAGCTTCCAATCCAAAAGCTGGGTCTTTAGTTTTCTCTCCGTCCAAATCACCGTGAACCTGTCCAGGACTAATTGCAAGCTCTTGACCAACCCTAACCTCACCTTTAGCTCTAACAACACCGTTTAATACTATGTGGTAGGAGTCGGGCTCTAAATTCAAAGCATCTCTAATTCTCACAGGCTGAACTAAAAAACCTAATTCAGCTGATAATTTTTTTCTTATTCCTTTTACCCGGGCCATTAGTTGTCCCCCTGTTTCTGGATTAACAAGAGGGATAAGACCATAACCAATCTCCAAACCAATTAAGTCCACCTGGTCAACATCGTCCCAATCTAGCTCTTTTGGCTCATCTTCAGTCGATTCCTCGCCTGCCGACTTCTCGTCTCTTTCAGCTACTTTTTTCTGTAGAACAAAAAACCCCAGACCAGCCGCCAAAACACCCATTGTTATAAATACGTTTGTTGGCATTCCTGGTATGGCGCCCAAGGAGACAAGAATACTAGCAGAAATAAAAAGTGCCGCTGGATTTGATAATTGTGCTTTGGTTTGCTCAGTCATAGATTCAGAAGTGGAAACTCGTGTAACAATGATGGCCGTGGCCAACGACAGAAATAATGCTGGGATTTGGGCAACCAAACCATCACCAATAGTCAATAAGGAATAAAGACGTCCTGCCTCTGCAAACGATAGGTCATGTTGAGCAATCCCAATAATTAATCCTCCAACCAAATTGATTAAAAGGATTAAGAGCCCTGCGATAGCATCCCCTCTAACAAACTTTGAAGCACCATCCATTGAACCAAAAAAATCTGCCTCTTGAGACAATTCTTCCCTACGCTTTCTTGCCTGATCACTATCAATGTTCCCGGAATTTAGGTCAGCATCGATCGCCATCTGTTTGCCAGGCATCGCATCTAGTGTAAACCTTGCCGTAACTTCTGATACTCTTCCAGCTCCTTTGGTAATAACCATGAAATTAATCAAGATCAGTATTCCAAATACGATAGCACCTACTACGTAATTGCCTCCCACTACAAACTCACCAAAAGAAGCTATTACTGAACCGGCTGCATCCACCCCAGTGTGCCCGTTTACTAACACAACCCTAGTTGAGGCTACGTTTAACGCAAGTCTAAGCATAGTACCTAAGAGTAAAACGGCGGGAAACGAGGAAAACTCCAAAGCACTTTTAGTTCCGATAGCTATCATAATGACCATCAGCCCAACCAGAATATTAAAAGTAAAAAGCACATCAAGAATAATCGGTGGCAGGGGAATAACCAACATTGCCATAATAAGGAGTACAAGCGAAGGAATACTTAGCGATGAAGTATCGAACTTAGCAAGATTTTGTTTTATATTTGAAAAAAAGTCGCTCGTTGTAGTTGATGCCATAATAAATATTTAATAAAATCAGTTAGTTAAATTATTAAAAACAATGATTTTTGATCCATTAACCTTTAAAGCAAATGGTATGCCACCAAATGGTTTTCCAGGTTTATTTAAATAATCATTTTTTATTTACTTTGGCCTAATGATTGCTTTTTTTTACCTACTTCAAACTCGCAGGAAAAAGAAAATTATGGTTCAGCTCCCAAATATAAAACTTCAGTCCGAAGATGGCCAAAAAATCCATGAAACAACTGAAAATAAGCCAAAATTAGCCGAAACCTCTGAAAAAGAGAATTCAACCGTAAGCAACTTCGATGCAATTCTTTCGCAAATTCGAGACTTATTGGAGGGGAAAGAAATTGCCACTACTGATATAAATATTTTGAAAAAAAAAATAACCGAAAATTTTGAGGTTAATGCCTCTTTAACTAACGAAAAATCCACAGGGGAAACAACTGATAACTCATTAGCTAAGAATTTGGACGCACTGCCACCCAATGTGGAAAAGTTGTCCAAAATCCACTCGGAATTGACGTCAGTGTCTCTCGGTTTAGACACGCAAATAATCACTACGAGTGACAATAAAGCTGATGTGGATCAAATAGTAAAATATGCAAAGAAAATTGGCTTAAATGATAAAGCAATAAAGTTACTATTTGATAAAGAGGGAGATAAGAAGACAAATACCTCAAATCTCAAAGATGGCGGAAAATCAACTAGAACACTTGAATTACAAACCAATTTAAAAAAAGTAGCATTGGAAGGAAATAAAAGACATCTATCCGCTGAAAAAGAGAAGATTTTGAATAAATCTGGACTTAATGAGACAGATGACAAACTATCACCAAAGTCAATTTTAAAGACAGAATACGTGAATTTGAAAGACAAGCCTCACGCAAGCCAGACATCAATACGAAAATTTTTCAATTCACCTGTAGAAGAAGAACTAAAATCAGAAAAGATGTTAATGAAAATGAAAAATGAGCTTTCAATAGAAAAATTATTGATAAAAAAATTAAAAGATACATCAGACTTTTTCGTCGATACTAAGGATCTGAAAATTATTGATCTAAAAAATGCTCTGTCAAACTTAATAAAAACCTCTAATTTATTAAAAAATAATGAGATTCAAGTAGCTTCTGCCAATTTACAAACTGAGCAATACTTCTTTTCTTTGTCCTCAAACTCCTCAATAAATAGCTCTACAGATAATACAAGTTTTCAAAACAATAACCAAAATAACGGTAAAGATGCAAATGCTGACTCAGCTATATTAAAGAGGCAAGAGCAATACCAACAATTATCCGAAAAACTTGGCGAAAGTGTAGCAAGGAGGATAATTAATCAAATAGCTAGGGGAACCTGGAATATACAACTTGCGCTTAAGCCAGCATCATTGGGAACAATAGAAATTAACCTTAAGCTGAGAGGAAACGAAATTGAAGCATCTTTTCATGCTAATCAGGCCTATACCCGAGAACTTTTAACAGACGGACTTCCAAGGTTGAGGGATGTGCTTGAAAAATCTGGCATAAACGTTGCTCACGTAGATATCAACGATAAGAAACAGGATAAAAATGACGGAAGTTCGACAGAAAAAGATAAATCGAATTACGTTGTTAAAGAGAAATCTAATGAAAGCAGTATTGAAGATAACAAAGATAAACCAAAACCAAAAAATATTATTTCATCTGATGGGCTTAATGTCTTAGTTTAAATTTTGAGGGAAAATCATGGCTGAAGAAGAAACCGCAGAAGAGCAACCAAAGAAAAAGAGTGGCTCGATTTTAATGATCATTCTAATTGTAGTTGGAGTTTTGTTTACGCTTATTGCGACAATAATGATTACGCTTTTTGCTTCTGGTTTTTTTGACGAAAAGCCTGAAGAAATTGTAGAGGAAACAATTGAACAGGCGGAAGCTGAAATAGATGCTGCGGAGCAGAACCCGGGAGATACTGTTGAAATTCTTGATGAACAAGGATTACCCACTGGGGAATTTGAAAAAAAAGCTCCACCTCCTCCTGAAAAAGTTGTGAAAGATGCGTCGCAACAAACTAGATTTGAACATCGATATTATGAGTTGGCTAAGCCATTTGTATCGAACGTAGCTAATTCTCGAAAAGTAATGTCTGCAACAGTCGCAATAATGACACAGTATGATGAGCAAGTGATTGTTAATGTTGAAAAACATGAATTTGCACTTAGATCTGCATCTTTGGATGTGATGAGGCAACATACTGAGGAAGATTTAAAAAAGCCAGAATTTAGAGTTGAGTTAGCAGAAAAAATTAGAATCACAATGAACGCTCTTCTCGAAAGATATGAAGATTTTGGTGGGATTGATGAAGTATATTTCACTGAATTTGTGGTTCAGTAAGGATAATTCTTATGGCTGATTTACTATCCGAAGATGAATTAAAGGCACTGTCTGAAGGTGTAGCTGACGGCTCTATACCTGTTGACACTGGATTTAATACCCGCAGTAAAGTTAGAAAACATGACCTCGCTAGCGAAGATTCAACGTTAGGCGTAAATCTCGGATCAGTAGAAATGATCAATGAAAGATTTATCCGACTTTTCCGATTAGGTCTTGTTGAGGTCTTACGATCTACCCCGAAGTGTAATCCCAATAAAGTTGAGATTGTAAAATATGGTGATTATCTCAAGGGTAAAACAGCTCCTTTAGCCGTAAATATGATTCGACTAAGCCCTTTACGGGGTCACTCATTAATAGTAATAGACCCTCAAATTATATTCTCAGCCCTGGATGTTTTTTTCGGCGGATTCGGCTCTACGAATCAGCAAAATGCAACTCTTCCACCCACACGTTTATTTACTCCTACAGAAAACAGGATAATAAAATTAATTATTGATATCTTTTTCAATTCTTTACGGGAAGCTTGGGCACCATTGATTGATTTAAAAATAGAATTAGCGAGTTCGGAAATTAATCCTCAATTTGCGCAAATTGCAGACGAGAATGACTTGGTCGTCTTATGTAGATTTGACGTTGGTGATGGCACTCAAAAAAACGCCATCGATCTAGTCTATCCTTATGCAACATTAAAACCAATTCGAGATCTTTTAAGAAACCGAGTGGCTACAGGAGACGGGAATGAAGCCTCAGATAAACAGTGGGTAGATGATTTACATGAGTCTGTCTCTGAGTCTGAAATTGAGCTGCAGGTCATTCTTGGTGAAATTTCGAGTTCGCTACATAAATTAGAAAATTCCAGAGTGGGGGATATTCTATTTTTCAGGAAGAGTGATACTGCTAGAGTCGATATTTGTGATATTCCAGCGTTTTCAGCAGAACTTGGGGTTGTCGACTCACAGGTTGCAATAAAAATAGTTAATTCATTAAACATGATTGGACTACCAGAGGGAGAAGAAAATGGCCGAAGAAGAGATTGAAGAACAAGACAAGACAGAATCGAATGAGGAAAATGATTCTCAAGGTGGGGAAATTGTCGAAGCTAGTACTGAGGAAAATAAAGTAGGTAAAATAAATCCGGAAGTTTTACAGGGAATTCCTGTAACCATCTCTGTGGAAGTTGGACGTACCTCTCTAAAGATCAGAGACTTATTAAGATTAGCTCAAGGTAGTGTTGTCGAATTAGAGAGATTAGCTGGAGAGCCACTAGACTTGTTGGTAAATAATACTGTTGTTGCACAGGGAGAAATTGTTCTCGTGAATGACAGATACGGCATAAGACTCACAAGAGTTGTTCCTGCTGAAGAAAGAATGAAGTCGCTTTGATATGAGTACACCAATATTCCCCGACTACATGTCGATTCTTGGAAGTTTTATTTTTGTCTTATCGCTTCTGGGTTTTGTATTATATATTTTGAAAAAGTTTCAACGGTCTCATATTGGATTGAAGAATAACCGTTCCATTAAGGTCATCGAGGTTTTACCGTTGAGTACTCGACAGAAAATTATGTTGTTAGAAGTGAAAGACCAGCAGATTCTAATTTCACTCTCAGGAAGTCAAATCACTTCGCTTGGTCACTGGCCTATTGAAAAAAAAGCATTACCTGAAAATTTAAAGAAATCGAATAATCATGATGATCCAATTAATGTAGGAGAGTTTTCAGAAAAAAGTTTGGTGGCCACAACAGATAAAAGTTTGAGTGAGAAAAAAGATTCGTCCATTAATGAACGCGCCCACACTCATAGAAATGAAATAGAAAAAACTAACGACTTATTAGTTCTTGCGAGAAAAGTTAAGGGCTCGTTAAAAAACCATTCTTATTCGACAGGCCAATGAAACCATACTTTAGAAAAATATCTAGTTTAATTATTTTGATATTATTTGCCTCCGAGATCAGTGCTCAGGGGCTGCCTGCGGTTGTAGCAGCGGCTGAAGGTGCCCAGAGCACAAGGTATAGCCTGTCACTAGAAATTTTAGCCTTAATTACCACAATTACACTCTTGCCTTCTTTATTGCTGATGATGACCTCATTTGTAAGAATTGTAATCGTAATGTCTCTACTCAGAATGGCTCTTGGAACTGCTCAAACTCCTCCAAATATGGTTTTAATAGGACTAGCGCTTTTTTTAACATTCTTCATTATGTCTCCAATTTTAACTGATGTTTATACCAACGCTCTAGTTCCTTATATGGACCAGACCTTACCTTTTGAAGAAGCTATGGTGAAAGCCGAGGCTCCTATTAGAGGATTTATGCTTAATCAAACCAGGGAAACAGATATCGCTATGTTCATGAACATAGCCAGAATAGATGAATTCCAAGGACCTGAGTCGGTACCCTTTAGTACCCTTGTACCAGCATTCATAACATCTGAATTAAAAAGTGCCTTTACAATAGGATTTTTAATTTACGTTCCATTTATCGTTATTGATATGGTTGTGGCTAGTGTTTTGATGTCTATGGGCATGATGATGTTATCACCCATGATGATTTCCATGCCGTTTAAATTGATGTTATTTGTACTTATAGATGGTTGGAGTCTAATAATGGGTAATCTAGCTGCAAGTTTCGCTTTACCTTAAAAGATCGGGAGAAGTAGATTATGGATGTTGCGGCAGTTATGGATATAGGAAGAGAAGCACTTCTGATGGTTATTTTAATCTCATCTCCGATGCTCGGTCTTGGGCTACTAGTTGGCCTAATTATAGGCATACTGCAGGCAGCAACCTCTGTAAACGAAATGACCCTTACCTTTGTGCCAAAGCTAGTTGCTGTCGGAATCGGAATTGCATTTTTCGGTCCTTGGATGATAAACACTTTGATCGATTTCGCTACTAGTATGTTTCAAAAGATTCCTACTTTATTTTTCTAAATAAAAATGATTTCTTTCGTCGTTGCTGACATAGTTGAAGTATTTTATACCGTAATGCTTCCAATTGTCAGAGTTGGAGCGATGCTTCTCACAGCACCAGTTTTTTCAATGGACTCGGTCACTTTAAAAATTCGGGTAATCGTTACAATCGCTTTGACTGCAGCCATCTATCCTCTTATCGACTGGCCAACTATTGACCCATTGAGTGCTGAAGGTTTGATGGAAATAGCACATCAAGCACTCATCGGAATTACTATGGGACTGTTTTTACAAATAATTTCAGCAGCATTCGTTGTTGCTGGGCAAACAATTTCAACCACAATGGGTCTAGCAATGGCAACACTTTCCGACCCTAATCTTGGAACTGTGCCAGTAATCGGCCAACTTCTGACCATTCTTGGAGTATTAATTTTTTTGGGGTCAGGGGGACATATAATACTAATAGAAATGCTTTTAGAGAGTTTCCGACTGCTGCCTATAGGAGAAAGACTATACATGCCAGAAATTTTTCCAAAGTTAATAGCTTGGAGCGGTACTATATTTCTCGGTGCGGTTCTAATTGCAATACCAATCTTATCAGTGATGTTGCTTATAAATATTGGGCTTGGAATAGTTGCAAGAGCAGCCCCTCAACTAAATATTTTTGCTGTGGGATTTCCCGCTATGATTATAGTAGGGTTGTTTGTTTTGATTACCGCAATGAATGGGATTGGAATGCGAATGCAGTATTTGTGGAATTTGGGGTTGAACTCCGTTAAAACAACCGTTCTTGGAGTCTCCTAATGGCTAAAGAAAACGAAGACGGTAGTGAAAAAACAGAAGATGCCACCGCTAGAAAGTTAGAGAAGGCTGCCCAGGAAGGTTCTGTAGCTCGATCCCCAGAACTCACATTAGCAGCAACAACAATCTTAGGGTTCTTGTGTCTTTTTCTCGCTGGTAGCTACTTTGTCACAGAGTTAATTCAAATATTCAAAGGTGCTTTTAGTTTTGATCGAAAAATTATTTATTCACCTTTTTTGTTACCTGGCAGATTTATGGAAACTATTTCGTATGCGATAATAATATTTCTTCCTCTTTTTGTGTTGCTAATGGTTACTGCAATTATCGCTGGAAACTCAGTTGGCGGTTTAAACTTCGCAGTAGCGGCAATGGTTCCTAAAGCTAGTAAATTCAATCCTCTCAATGGCCTTAAAAGAATGTTTGGTCCTCAGGCTTTGGTTACTCTGCTTAAAGCAGTTTTAAAATTTACGCTGTGCGCAGGTATGATGTTTGTAGTTATTCAGGGGCAGCTTATGGATCTGTTCGCCCTCGGTCAAATGAATCTAGAGCCGGCTTTAGCTAGAGCTGGAGAAATAATAATACGATCTGCCTTTTTCGTCTCCCTAGCTTTAATTATAATTGCTTTAATTGATATCCCTTATCAAATTTATCAATTCAATGAGGGTCAAAAAATGACTAAGCAGGAAGTTAAGGACGAAATGAAGGATATGGAAGGAAGTCCAGAAGTAAAAAAGAAAATCAGGCAGAAACAACAGGAAATGGCTAATGCCCAAATGATGGAAAAGGTAAAAGATGCTGATGTTGTTATAACAAACCCAGAACATTTTTCTGTCGCTCTATCATATGACCCAACCTCTGATAGTGCTCCTCTCGTACTTGCAAAAGGAGCTGACCTTATAGCCTTAAAAATTCGTGAGGAAGCAAAAAAACATGGCGTTGAAGTTTTCTCAGCACCGCCTTTAGCTAGAGCCTTGTATTTTACAACTAATATAAACGAGGCAGTCCCCCCCGATTTATATTATGCAGTCGCACAGGTCATAGCTTATGTTTTTAATTTAAACAGTCTATCCAGAGATGGCTTGCCACCCTCCAGGCCAAGTCCAGATGTTCCTTCTTCAATGGAATTTGATGCTGAAGGAAATCAGCTCAAAAAAGCCTCATGAGTATTACTAATTTATTTTTTAGACCATTTGATAAAGCTCGTTTGGATAGGCTTGTCGAGGCTATCTATCGTGAAAGACTCAGTGCAGCATTAATCAGTGACAGTGAGGGCCTACTTGATCACTACGGTAGAATGTTGGTCAAGAAATTAAGAGAGACCAAAAAATTATCAGTTGAAGTTTACTACCCAAACAGTACTGACGCCCTATTGAATCGATTTAATAAAATACTCGAGGATATACCTATCGACTCAGCTATTGTGAGTAATGAAGATTCAAATGTACCAGGAAGAGTTTTAGTTGCCTTTGATTCGCAGGCTACGGGGTTAAGGGAAGTTCAATTGATGGCTCGATTGGTAAAAGATTTCCCAGGAGCTAATACTCGGGTTATTTTAATGTTGGATAAAAGGTCGAGTACGCAATATGACAAGAAAATTGAGGCATTTGGTAATAATATAATAAGATGGGATATCGCTACTCCGACTCAGCATGAAGCCTCAGTGCTTTTGAGCGAAGCTGAACTTACAGGAATGCAACCTGAGGTTCGTCAAGCGCTGACTAGTGTAGGAGTTTCTTTAGACGCAAAATTAGCTCTAGCGGCAAGCAATAGAGCAATAAACAGAGCTGAGGAGACGCTCGGTAATCTTGAAAAAGATACTCAAATAAAAAGCTCACAGGTTGAAACAGCAAGAGGAGAGAAGGATAAAATTGATAGAAATATTTCAGCGACCAAACAGAATATTTCTGAAACATCCTCCTTAACAACTCAAAAGAAAAAACTAGAAGATTCACTTACAGATAGTAGTGAAAACGCAAACGACGGGACTCAAAAAGCTACCTCCACGAGAAATAGCGACAAAATTAATGCTCTGCTAGCTGCAACTTGCCTACTCTTTATTTCTGCAGGAGTGATTTTTTTGGCTGATAAAACTAATTCGTTATCCCTCGAAAAAATACTAGATGAGGGAAGAAATATTTTTTTACAAAATGCACGAGTAGAAAATCTTTTAGAAAATAATAAAAATACCACAATAGCCTTGCCGAATAGTCAGTCGAGTGATGATTCCGACGAAAATAAGGAAAGTTTTACGAAAGATAATTCTGTTTCAGATAGTGAAGATAGCTTTAGCTCTACCTCTACAGCTTTATTAAACAAACAAATAATAGCCACCAACAATGAGGCTGATAGTCAAGAGGCAGAGCAGTCTATAACTCCTTTGAGACCTTCAAAAGAAAATTCATCTGAAACGGTTAATAGAAAGGTGATTACTGAATTAATAGCTACCATTGACCCAGGATTCTATGTACAGCATACCGCACGTCCTAACCTTCAACTAGTAACTAAAATTAAATCAGATTACAAAGGGTTATCCGAAAGTAAAATTTTTAAGCTAAGAAAAACAAAAAGTGACGGTTTTTTTTATGTAGTGTTGTCTGGGCCTTTCGATACTTTAGAAGAAGCTAAAATTTTTTCGCAAAGATCTGATATACCCTCTGGAACATGGATAAGAGGAGCTTTGAGCATAAGACCATTATTAGTCCCATTAAATTAGTACACTAAAGCAACTCATCCTCTTACCGATATATAAAAAAAAGGGGTATATTTAATGATTATGGACGAAAGTGAAGTTTTTAAGACTAATCATTCTGAAAAAGCGCTAAATGTTGACGAAAATATAGCGAAAACTAATGTTAGCAAGAGGAAAGGTCCAATATTAGAAAACCGCTTATCTCAGTTTGAAAGTCGAAACCTAGAAGATTTTTCAAGAGGTTCGGCAATAATTGGCC
The DNA here is from genome assembly GCA_002170395.1 of Betaproteobacteria bacterium TMED82. Lineage (GTDB taxonomy): Bacteria > Pseudomonadota > Gammaproteobacteria > Burkholderiales > Burkholderiaceae_A > UBA7377. The sequence goes on along the minus strand of NHEJ01000007.1, from coordinate 98,075 downwards.
AATTAAATGATGACTTCAGTAAAATACCCGAAATTATAAAAAAGAATGGTGACTTCTTAGAAGGGACTATAGAGGCTGATGAATTAAAGAAATACCAAGCAATTGAAGAGTTTAAAAAGAGAAAAGAAGCTAGAAAATTTGTGGATAGATTAGCTGTAATTGCTAGTGAAACAAGAAGAATAAATTTAGATTTAGATATTTCATAAACCTTACTTTAGTGAAGAAGATATCAATATGGCCGAAGAAAATAAAGAAGAACAAGAAAATGATGAATTCGTAACTCCAGAGGAGGAGTTAGAGCAAGATGCAATGCCTTCTCAAGATAAAATTGAAGCTCAGGTAAAAGCTGCTGCAGATGCCGCGCAGACGGTTGCTGAGGCTTCGGAGATTATAAAGTCACAAGAGGAAGCTTACGCCAATCGTCGCACAGAAGAGGATAAAAGGTGGGAAGAACAAGAGAAGAAGAGGGGTGAAGCTGAAGAAGAAGCTTCTAAAAGATTAGAAACGCTCGCTTCCACCGTTTTAGATGCTGCTGAAGTAGCTAACAGATCTGCCAGTTCAGTCACCTCAAGCCACAAAACCTTGCAAAATAGCGTTAAAGCTATAAACCGAGCTGCTGGCATTGGAAATACAAGATCGACAATAGTTGTTTCTATTACCGTAGCTGTTTTAGTTGCTACTGCTGGTCTATTTGGATTGGTGGTATTTCAAATGGACAAAAAGATGGATCAGATTGAACTCATGGTTGTGAATATGGGAACTCGTTCTGCTGAACTTAAAAATAGTCTGGCTGGGGTAAATGAAGTATCGGAACAATTAGTTAAAATTGAAAATGCATTCGACGCTGTTAAGAAAAGTAATGGTATTCTTAGCGAAAAAATGGGTGAATTGGTAAAAATAGCCGAAAAAGATAAAGGTGAGCAAGTTAAACTCTTAGCGGATCAAACAAAAAAGACTAATGAAGAAAGTTTAAAGTCAGTAGAGAAAATGATAACTTCGGTTGCAGCTTTGGAGAAAAGTATTACAGCCACGATAAAAAATCAGGAGGGGTCATTCAAGAAACAAGGGCAAGTCACTAAATCTCTGGCTAATGAGGTGAAAAAGTTTGAAAAGAAAATTGACAAGAAATTGCAAATGGCTATAGAAAAAGCCGAAACACTTCAGAAAACCGCTCTTGAGTTAACTAAAGTGAAATCTGAAATTGAGGCATTAATCACTTTGCAACGAGAACGCTACTTAGAGGCGTTAGAAGCTGCTGACCCAGTAAAACAGAATAATCAAATGATTAAGTACCCTGCTAAAGTTTCGTCAACTAATTAGTTAGATAATTTGGTTATTAAAAGACCGAAATGATTCCGAACTTTTAAATCAAGTAAAAAGACTTTATCCACTTACAATTACTTCGATCCGTCTATTTTTTGCCCGATTAGCAGCAGTATCGTTTGATCCCACGGGCTTGGTATCTGCATGTCCGGATACATTTATTCTCCCGGGATCAACTCCTCCTTTTTTAATAAAATAGTCAGCTACCGCGCCAGCTCTTGCACCAGACAAATCCCAATTAGACTTAAAACGAGGATTTTCAATTACGGGTACGTTATCAGTGTGACCCTCTATCTTTACATTACCCTCACCAGTAGCAATAGTTTTTCCAACTTTTTCTAATAATGGAAGAAACCCTGACTGCAAGTCAGCTTTACCAGAAACAAAAGAACCCTGCTCTGCGAGTCGAACAACAATATTATCTCCGTCTCTAAAAACTTCCGCTTTCCCCTCGGAGATTTCTTTAGATAAGTCATTTTTTATCTGCGCCAACCTAGCATCAATCTCCTCATCATTTACCGCTGCCGACTCTCCGATTGGACCGGTTGAAGCTTGTCTCGCTTCTATGGGTTTGGTGACTGTCGATTGAACATCGGCTATTTTTGCAAATAGCTCAATTGATTCCTGGCTTACAACTCCCGCCCTTTGTTGTCCCTTTTCACCAGCGCCGCCCCCTCCATCAGAAGAACTTTTTGAATCAATTGACTCCTTAAGTTCAACAACAACCTTCTCACCATCTGTGGAAACCTCAACCTGACCTTTCGCTATTTCTTCAGCGAGGGCCTCCTGAACTTTCTCGGCTTCGGCAACTGTCTCCGGGCTGGACGGTTTTGGAGGAACTTGCTCCCCTGTCTCACCAGCATCTGAAGTTTTATCCTCTGTTTTTAACTCAACATCTTTCATTGTTTCATCAGTGGTTTCTTGCCTAACTGTATCTACAACAGTGGGTCTAGCTACTGCAGGCGTAAAATTCTGGGCAATTACACTGGTAGCTTTTGGCTGCTCAACAGTCGGGATTAACCTTTGAACCCCAAAAGAGTTTTTCATAGTGCCGGATATTTGCTTAAATTTCGGTACGTTCATTTCAGCAAAAGATAAAATCATTACAAAGAAAGCCATCAAGAGAGTTGCCATATCTGCAAAGGTAGGCATCCAAGCAGGCACGAGTTGAACACATTTTGGACATTCATCACACTTGCATTCAGGTTCAGGATCTTTTTTCTCCGGCGGAGGCTCTTCCTCATCCTCTTTCTCTTTCTTTTCGTCCTTTAATTCTTCCGCTTCATCTTTTACCTCTTCATTCTCAGACGCTTCTTCAATTTCTTCAGACGCTTCTCCTTCGCCCTTACCCTTCTCTCCTTCTAAATCCTCAACTGTTGTAGCCATCTAGTTTAGCCTCCGACTGCCGCCTGAACTTTTGCTCGATTACCGGGAATGATAAAACCAATCAACAGATCTGGTATTAACCTTGGATTGCCCCCAGACTGAATAAATAAGACCGCGTCGGTAATCATCTGATTATTTATCCTTTCGGCAGCATCTACTGCCTCCAGCTTTTTCCTAGCTGGCATAAAAATTACGTTGGCAATTATCGCCCCGTAAAGGGTTGTGAGAATAGCAATTGCCATAGCCGGTCCTAAAGCTTTGGGGTCGCTCATATTGCCAAGCATAATGACTAATCCCACTAAAGTCCCGATCATACCCATCGCTGGAGCCAGATCTTGAGCATTTCCTAACAAATCATTTCCGCTTTGGTGCCGACTTTTGATTTGATCCATCTCAGTTTCCATTGATTGTTTAATCAAGACAGGGTCAGTACCATCAACTAACATTCGAACACCCCGTGCCATGAAAGGGTTTTTTATTTCTTGCCCCTCCAAAGCGACAAAGCCATCCTTTTTGGCAATTGTTCCAAGTTCAACTAACTGCTCAATTATTTTTTCTGGAGGATCGGTGCTGTTAAGAATTGATTTCAAAAATACTTTGATAGCTCCAATTAAACCAGGAATGGTTGTAGTGTTTAAAACCGTTGCCGCCGTACCTCCAATTACAATTAATACAGAGGGAACGTCAACAAAGACTGAGGGATCTCCCATAGCCATAACTATCAAAACGAAAGCAGCTATAAGTCCAACTACGCTCGCAATATCCATAAACCTAACTTTCCTCCAAGTTAACCTAAATCAATATATCTATTTAACCATATAAAGCACAAACTATTCCAATTATGAAAAAACGATTAATAAAATCTATACAAAAAACCGCTGAAAAGATAACACTATCCTATAATGGGGTAGAAGTTTCATTACTATTTTCCCTACTTCAGAATTGTTTTGGACCATTAGAATGAAAATAATTTCAAAAATTGCCTTACTTTTATTATCTATGTTGGCTTTATTTAGCTGCGACCTAAGAAAACTACCTCCTGACTGCACCTCGTTTTTGGCAAATAGTGCCCAAGACAGATTTCTAATAAAAGAGGAATCTCCAGTCGCATATGACAAGTTAACTAGGATCACATGGTATAGGTGTAACGCGGGTCAGGTTTTTAATGAAGGAAAGTGTGAGGGGGAATCATTAAAGCTTAATTGGTTAGATGCTCAATCTTATGCTCGTGAGTTTTCAGAGAGCTCAGGTAAAATATGGCGACTACCTGGTTATTGGCAAATGCGAGAATTGCAAAGGTTTGATTGCATCAACCCTGCGTTGGATACAAGGGTGTTCCCAAATTTAGAAATTAGTCATTATTGGAGTCGAGACGAGCATATTTTTTCAAAACGAATAGCGTGCTCACTTTACACATATAAAAGCCAGGGTTACTGTTGGCAAAGAAAAAGAGCCGAACTTCCCTTTTTACTAGTGTCAGACGAAAATGCTCAGGAAATAAATATGCTAGGACGAATCAATAGAGTACTTGTTGATTTTTTCAATTAGAGTTGTTCGTTGGACACATAGCAGTTTTGCTGTTTTTGAAACATTTCCATTAGATTGTTTTAATGCCTTAGTTATCAAAACCTTTTCAAATTCGGCTAATTTACTCTTCAGCGGTGTCTTATCTTCAATATCGGAAATATTTTCTGTGTGATGCGTTTCAGAATTGCCCTGAGCTAGAGAAATTATTTCCTCGACAGGGTTATGTTCATCTGTAGAATTCTCAAAAGCTAAACCTTCTTCACGTGGCATTTTTGAAGGAAGCATAATACTGGGGATATCGTTTAACTTGAGCAATCTTCCTGGAAACAAGGTAGCTAACCTAGCAACTATATTGGAAAGTTCTCTAATATTTCCAGGCCACTCATAATTCTTGAAAGCTTGTATCAAACAAGCGTCAAATTTAACCTTTTCGTGAGATTTTGTACCATAGGCAATAAAATGATCAATTAAAAGTTCGATATCCTCTGATCTATCTCTTAGTGGTGGAGAACAGATCGGCAGCACATTTAAACGATAATATAAGTCTTCTCTAAAACTTCCTGTTTTTATTTCTTTTTCTAAATTTCTATGAGTGGCAGAGATAATTCTTACATCTATTGGAGTAGGCTTTAGTGAGCCTATAGGATCAACAACTCGTTCCTGGATAACTCTCAACAATTTTACTTGGACCTCAGAGGGTAAATCACCAATCTCATCTAAAAAAAGAGTTCCTCCGTTAGCTAACTCAAATCTCCCAATTCGGTCACTCAGTGCTCCAGTAAAAGAACCTTTCCTATGTCCAAATAACTCACTTTCAATCAAATCTCGAGGAATTGCTGCACAATTAACAGGTACAAATTTGTGCTTAGATCTTTTTGATTGCAGATGTAAGTTCTTGGCAATCAATTCCTTGCCAGTGCCACTTTCTCCACTTATCAAAACAGTGGCATCTGACGCCGCCATAATTTTGATGAGAGATATAAGATCATTTACTACTTTAGAGGTACCGAGGATTCTGGCAGAATTAATCATTCTTGGCTACTGAATTATCATACAAAGATTCAACGTTTAGTTTTCCATTGTTATTTCAATTATAATGGATTCTTTGGAGTATCTGATCAGAAAAAATAGTGGGTGAAAGCTAAAAAAATTAAAGAGTTATAAAAATAAGCCGATTTCAAAACTATCTGTTAATTGAATATTCGAGGTTTATATCATGAAAAGTCCAATGACGTTGATTTGTATATCTTCTACTGTTTTTTTGATTGGTTGTTCTGGAATGCCAATTATTGGAGATACTCATCTTCCAATCCCAAAATCTCAATCTTTAGCTGACCAAGAGTTTCGTAAACAGCATGAAGCCTCTGAGACTTCGTCCACAAGTAAGAGTGTGAAGTTAGCTTCAATGGATTTGTCACTCAAGAAAACCGTTGCTGAAAGACTAGCGGCGGATAAAGCTGCAACCTTAGCTAAACGAGATCGATTAGCCGCCGACAGAGCTGCAAATATGGCAGTTGGGGAACGAAAGGCAGCTGAGAGAGCGGCGGATAGAGCAAGTAAAGAGAGAAGCTTATTGGTAGCTGCTGCCGAAAAGGCCGTCGATGACAAGTTGATTGAGTTGGAATCTCAAGCTGAACTGGATAGGATGGTGGACCCAGACGCAATGAGAGGCGAGAGTTTAATGCAACCTTTGGTCGAGAGAAGAGCTGCTATAACCGCTACTGGATATGCGGTAATAAGTATTCAGCACCACACAATACCAGCGCAACAAAGATTATTAGCGATAAGAGCTTCTAAGTTAGACGCTTACAGAGGATTATCTGAACAAGTTTTTGGGCAGTATCTTGATGCTACAACCACGGTTGCTGACATGGTAATCAAAAGCGATGTTTTCAGAACTAAAGTCGAAGGAATCATTTATGGTGCGAAAGTAGTAAGTATAAACCCGGTTGGAGACGATACATACGAGACAACATTATCGTTGGCCGGAGTGATAGTTGAGGATTTGCGCAGATATTATGCTGAGCAATTAGCCTCTGCGTATTAATTACATTAAGTGGCGAATTATAGTATGAAAAAGATTCTAAATGAAAAGGTGCAGATTAAAATCTGCACCTACGTAAGCTACGCGGTTTTTTTCGTAGGCTCACTCTTCAACTCGACTTTCTCGTTCGCTCAACAATCTTTAAGTTCATCTCCAGTGGAAGTTACTAATGCAGCCGAACAAAATAGTGGGTCTGAACCCGCTAATCAAAAAAAGAAAATGAATTTTGATCAGGATACTCTTTCTTATGAGGAAAAATTAAAAACAATCAGAGAATCATTAATTTCTGAAGCACTTAAGGCGAGAGCTCGCGTCAAATCCAGCGCTTGGTTGGATAAAAGCGGTGCTCTCCATGAGAACACTCATATCACATCAGAAGTATTTTCTTTAGGAATTACAAAAAACAGATTAGAAAATAATAATTTTTTTGATGTTGAAAATATCAGGCCCCTAGAGGAATTAAACTCTTGTAATTTTTATAACCCAAACTACGCTAGGATTAGCGAACTCATAGTAACAACAGGAAGGTCTAGCTTTGATATTCCTTACCAAGAGCTTAACAAAATACATGAGAAAATTTCTGTAAGTTTCAAAGAAGGCTTACAAACTCGTCAAAACTGGATCTTTGTTGAGCAAACAAAAAAATACAACTCCTCATATTCAAGATATTTATCTGCATCAACCATAGAGAAACCCGAATTTTCGATTCGAATTTTTTTACAAACTCAGGAAAGTTTTTCGTACCAAAAAAAATCTAACCACGTAACCTTAAAATTACTGCTGTCCATTGTTGATCTTAATAATGGTGGAATTATTGCTTCATCTACTTACAATTTACCTAGCCCTTGGGCTGATCCTCCCATACAAGCACCAAGAAGTGGTTTAGCTCAAATTGCATATGCAGTGCATGAAGCTAGTATGATAGGTAAATTTAGGGTGCCTTCACAAAAGGCTTTTTCGAAAAAATTTGAAAGAGAATTAACTTTTGGCATCTCAGAATTAATAAAAAAGACTGAAGAATCTTTCAAATGCCGACAAATCACTTTCCCTATAACTGAGATCAGAAAGGACGAGATATCCATCAAAGCTGGCGAAAAGCGAGGCTTAAGAATCGGTGACCAATTATTGTTAACTGATACTGACTTAATACCAACCAGAATTTTAGAAGAGTCAGCTAGTGAAAAAATCGCTTTGATAGAGATCAAATCTGTAACTCCTAATCGGGCCTTAGCTGTAAAGCTGGCAGGGCCAGACCTCGGACCATTATCAAAGAATTCCAGGTCGACAATGTCGGTCGTTCCATTTTAAAATATAATGGCGGAGTTAAAACCGGAGATTAAGTCATGAAGAAAAACAAGAATTATTCAAAAAAAACTCTAAGAAAATCATCATTTTTACTAGTTAGTCTGATATTTTTTGTTACTCCGATTTCTTTGGCAGAAACTTTGCCGAGCTATCCTGCTGCTACCTCAATCGACACAAGTAAAAGACCCTCTGCGCTGAGCCCTCTTGAAGGGAGTAATAACAAACAGCTATCAGACCCACAGGCAATAAATGCCATGAAAACACTCATTGAAGGAGGTATACCAGTTGGTCAATCTTCTAGCCAAAACGTTGGCGTTGTGGCACCCATATCTCAGTTTTCAGGTTCCTCTATAAATAGACCAAGCGCGGTAGTCGTTTACCTAGTAAAAAAAGGAGATACGTTAGATCAAATTATTAGAGCAACCATGAGTGCAATTCCGTTCAAAATAAAATCAGTAAGGAATCAGATTATAAGCTTAAACAAGCACGCCTTCCCCACTGGAAAACCTACCTCAATGCAAGCCGGAGCAGTTTTAAACATTCCTTCGTTGAGTCAACTAAGGGGTCCTAGTGCGGGAATGCCAAATAATGCTACTAATAGCCCAAGTCGGACTAAATCTAATTCTAGTCCTAAAGACCCTCATGCTGGTTGGGTTAGGTTTCCATAAAAGCTTTTATTACAGTTATCATCTTACTGTGTGTATTATGTACGTGATCAATAGCATAATGAGTTCTTACCCAGATGATTGTTACCGCCGATTTAGTCAATGCTGTTTCTAAAATAAACCCAATTTTTCTAGAGGGAACACTTAAGATCGCTGCTCCCGAGGCTAGAGCTATGGGCCTTAAAGATGGACAAATAATTCAAGCTGTAATTGAAAATAGGGCAGATCAGACTAAATTGTTAATCGGAGGTAAAGAAATTGAACTTGGAAAAAATGCTCAACTTAGCGACTCTTCCAAATTTCAGGCAAGAGTGTCGATATCAAATAATGGGGTAGCTTTCTTAACCCCCACTGCATTATCTACTGGTCAGTCCGTTCAGTCTCCTACACTACAAGGTGGATTTACGCCGATATCACCTCACCTCATGAACCTACTCTTACATTCATCAGGATTTGCGAATTTATCTCAAATACTTAACGCTAACGGTTTTCTGGGGGGTTTTAGAAATGTTAGCGGTTTAACAGATCTAATTTCTAGAATACTCGGTCTCAGGAAAAGTCTTCAAAATATTAGTCCAAGTGATATCAGAAATATGATTGTTAATTTTGGCCTTCTTACAGAATCACAGCTTGCGAAAAGAAAGCCAATAAACGCTTTGAATCAAAAGATTTTGCTTCAGCAATTAGCAAAGATTTTCTCAGAAAGGGGACTTGACTCCGGTAATATTAACCGGGCAATTCTAGATATAGAGTCCGCACAATTAGATACTCAACAAAACCTTCAAAATAGGGAGCTCAGTTTCTCTCTTTTGTTACCATTTAAAGAATTTGGTGATGTTAAGTTTTCATTTTTTAGATCCCTTGCTAATTCTAAACAAAAAGATCCCCCATACATTTTTAATCTACACACCAAAAATGATCTGGTTGGTGAAGTTTGGTTGCGAACAAAAGTAGAGCAGAGAATTAAACTTTCAATGCAGATGTGGGCTCCACAATCGGAGACGTACCTAAAAGCAAAAGACAGTATTTCCTCCCTTCATGAGCTTCTTCACAATGCTGGATTGACTATTAATTCATTTGATATTTACAACACGAATAGACCTGGTGATGAAACTGATACCACCAAGACAAAAAAAAGTCCCGGCATCTCTCATGGCTCAGTTGTTGATGTAGAGGCTTAAATGAAACATATTGATAAGGGAGCTGTCGCTCTAGAATATGGAAAAAATGAAGCACCGATAGTTTCAGCAAAAGGTGAAGCAGAAATCGCAGACATTATAATTGAAGAGGCAAAAAAAAATGGGATTTACATTGCAGAGGATCCAAGGTTACTTGCTGCTCTTGCTCAACTTGACATAGATAGCCAAATACCGGAAGAGTTATTCACTGCGGTAGCAGTAATATTATCTTGGGCATATTGGCTAAAAGGCATGGAGCCAGGAGACGAAAAGAAAGAGGTTAAAAAGAAAAAATTCAAAGTGAGAGGTCAAGTTTAAAACTAATTCACCGCAATATTTTCGACACCTTACTTATCTTATCTTCGTCAAGACGGCCGGAAAGCATATTTAATTGCAACCAGTTTAATACAATTTTAATTCGTGCTGCAGAAAGCTGCTGCTCTATAGATATGGCTTTTTGCTGAGCAATGAGTACATCTAACCTTCTTCGTAAGCCAGCAGTCACACTTTTTTTATTTGCCTCAAGTTCTATTGTTGCAGATTCTAATGCAGTTTCCAAAGCATCATTTAATGAAAAGTTTTCAACTACTCCAAAAAAACTATTTTGAACTCTCCTACGAATCTCTTCCCTTTGAAAGTTTAAGCCTTCCTTTTCTGCATTCAGTGTCTCAGCTGATCTTCGAATGCGAGATGACAAAGAACCCCCTTGATAAAGAGGCATTGACAAGGTTATACCGACAGACTTTGTCGTTGTCTCTGAGTCTACAAAAAAAGTGCTCTCACTTGAACCTCTCGCAACTTGTAAGGACATATCGATAGTCGGATAACGATTATAACGCTCAGCAGACAAAGCGGCTTCAGCAGCTTCAATTCGTTTCTGAAAACTAAGCGTATCAAAATTTCTCTGAAGAGCCTCTTCCTCCCATTTTTTCAAATTCTTTACTTTGAACTTTTCAAATTCTTTCTCTTCATACTGCAGCTCTTTTGTGCTTACTTTATCTAAGCCACTAATTAGAGATAAATTACTGAATGCAAGTTTCAGAATCTGCGTGTTCTTAATAAGTTCAGCTCCTGCCTGATCAAGGGCTGATTTTACTTCAGCCCTCTCAGTTATTGTTCCGGTACCTGCTAAAAAAGTTTTTTTTGATGCCTCTAATTGTTCCTCAAGTAACCCGATTCTTTTTTTTATTAAATCTACTTTATTTTGTTTATCCAGGATATCAAAATATTGATTAGCAACTTTTAACACAAGCAATTCTTCCTTTTGCTCAAGGATAAGTTTCTCGGAATCCACCAGCAATCTTATATTTTCTAAATCTTTTAATAATCTTGGTCGATATAACGGTTGGCTCAATGAGAGTGAATCACTCTCTGTAATGTAATTTTGTTTGATTTTTGGTCGTGTCGAGTCAGATCTTTCTTGCTCAACTTTTGATCTCGAAACCCTTGCACTGATAGATGGTAAGAGATTCGCAAAGACTATATTTTCTTGCTCTACAAAAGCATTAAATTCTGCCCTAGCCTTTCTAATTTCTGAATTATTATTTCTTGCTGCTTCCACATATTCCTTCAAATCCCCTTGTGCAAAACAGCAAGAGCAAATAATTAATTTACTTGCAAAAATAAATTTCATATGTACCGACACTACTCCTCCTTCATAGAATGTGCAATTCGTCTAGTCAGTGGATGAAGCATATATGCGAGAAGCGTCCTAGTTCCTGTTTTAATAACTATTTCTACTTGCATCCCTGGTCTAATTTTTCTCTTTCCAAGAATCGTTTTAGCCTCCTCTGTGAGTACGACTCTAGCTAAATAATACGTGGACACTTTTTGTCGAGGTTTATTTAAAATATCCGTAGAAATAGACGATATTTTCCCTGGAACAACCAGGAATGGAGTGAGAGAAAAACTTGTAAATCTTATATCCACTATATCCCCAACTTCAACTCTATCGATTAAGTTAGGCATTACTTCAGTCTCTACGAGTAGTTTCTCGTCCCTAGGAACCAGATCCATAATTTTTTCTGCAGGACTTATTACGGATCCAACTGCTTGTTTTTGTAACCCGACAATCTGTCCTGAAACACTAGCTTTAATAACTTTTCCATCAAGTCGACTTTTGACAATCAAAAGTCTTTTCTTTGCAGCCTCCAATTGATATTTTTGTTCTGAAATTTTTTGCTCAGTCTGAAGCTTTGTATTTTTTAATTCACGGTTATTGCTTTCCAACTCCGCAAGCTCTCTTTCGAGGGCTAGTTGCCTTACTTTTGGTGCATATCCATCTTTTACCAAATTCCTAATTCCAAATAATTCTTCATTCAGTAGACTAATTTGTAGAGACTTACCTGATCGAGCTTCGTCAATTTTTTTTAATAAAGTAAACTGAGAATTTATACTTTCATTTAGACTTTGAATATTATTTTTTTCAATCTCAACCTCATTCTTCGCAGTACTATCACTTAGTTTCAAAAGTTTTTGATCTTTCTCAACAAAATCACCCTCTTTTACGTAAATTTCTTTTATCACACCGCCACTTTGATGTTGTATAGCTTTTCTCTTAGTCTCCACTACAACCGACCCTATAGTTGGAACACCCTCCTCCAATGGTACTAACGCCGCCCAGAGTAGAGTCCCCCCAAAAAAGAATACCAAAAACCATAAAGCATATCGTCGATATTGTGAGGTGTCACTTAACTCCTCAAATTGTTCTAATATATCCTCCTCACTCAAGTCTGTTTCTTTATGTTTCATCGGTCTGCGATCTTGGAGTTTTTGTCTTGGATGCTACTGTTTCCAAATATTCAGTAATTGGACTGATATGCTGGACCTCTCCGTCCTTCATTTCGATCACCCTATCTGCAACAGTAAAAATTGATTTTCTATGACTTATTACTATTACAATTCGGTTTTCGCTCCTATATACCCGAAGAACATTAGCTAGGTTTGCCTCACCATATTGGTCTAAACTTGAATTTGGTTCATCAAGAATTAAAACCTTGGGATTATGGTAAATTGCTCGAGCCAAACCCAAACGTTGTCTTTCTCCTCCAGAAAAACTGGCCGAACCTGGAGCTAATTTCGTGTCATAGCCTTGAGGAAGCCTAAGAATAAAGTCATGGATGCCTATCAACTTACAAACTTTTATCACTCTCTCAGCATCAGGCTTTCCCATGCTGCAAATATTTTCGGACACCGTACCTGCAAACAACATTACAGACTGAGGAAGGTAACCCAAATTAGATTTAAAATCGTCGTTTCCAAAATCTCTAATGTCCCTCTGATCGTAAGTGACTTTACCATCGTATTTATTCCAAATTCCAGCAAGAACCTTTGAGAGAGTTGTTTTTCCAGAACCAGTGGGTCCGACTATGACTACTACCTCTTTACTGAATACTTTTAAATTAATATCATTCAAGATAGTTTTTTCATCCGACTCGACTTTTAGATTTTCGACGCTCAATACCGACAACTCATTTACATCAGCTTCATTTCTATGATAATTGATATAATCGTTTTGGATATCGTAAGTAGTCAGCAATTCATTAATTCTCTGAAAGGCACGGTTAACTGATTGCCAGTTCGACCAAACCATTGTCAGATTATCAATTGGTGCAACAGTTCTTTGCATTAACAAAGCGGCAGCTATCATGGCAGCAAGTGTAAGCTCATTGTACATCACTAAAACAGCACCCAGAGCTAGTGCTAAGGAGGCAGTAAACAATCTGAACTGTTTTGCGAAATGATAAAATTTTCCGGCTTTTTTCTCTCGGTCTACAAAGTTCAGATAAAATAAGGATTTTGTTTTTAACCATGGATCTCTAAATTTTCCAGCCAAACCAAAGACATTTATAATCTCTGAATTTCTAAGTTTATTGTAAAGAAACTTGTTAGATTCTTTCTCTTCCTCCATCATTATATCAGCTGACATGCCCATTGTTTTTGCAGTAACCCAACCCAGAATAACCAAAAGAATTATGAGTATCACACTAAGTAACCCAAGGTAAGGATGGAGAATATACATCACCAAAACATAAAGCGGTACCCATGGACAATCAAAAATTGCGAATACGGCTGGGCCTGTCATCCACTGTCTTATGAGTAACAAATCATCTAAGTATGAAAGGGGATCGGCAATATTTGAATCTAACTTATTCTTAAAGGCAGCAAAAAACAATCTTTTGTTTAGTTTCCTATCAATTTTTAAGCCAAGTCTAATAATAAATTGGGATCGGATATACTCTGATACAGAGGTTACAACATACAAATAAATGATTACCATTGATATGGAAATTAGCGTTGCTACATTCTGGCTTATGAATACTCTATCAAAAATTTGCAACATGTACACCATTGGGGTCAACATTAGGATGTTAATGATGGCGCTGGCTATGAATATCCAAAATAGATCTACTTTATAATTTATTAAGGTCTTGTAGACAGGTGAACCACGGACGGTATTTAAGGAAATTGTATCCATTTTTTAACTATATTTTGTTCAACGTACTAATTCGTTTCTTCCAACTGAGACATCCGCATTTTCTTTGCGATGTTCGTCTTGGTATCAAATATTTTTTGTCGTCCCTTAAATAAAACAAGTATATGATCAGCCGCTTTTAGAATCTTTTTATTGTGTGTCATTATAAAAATAGTTGCATTAGTTTTTTGAAATTCCATTATTGCTGCTATGAAGTTATCTTCTGATTCGCTGTCAAGACTACTTGTTGGCTCATCCAAAACTAATAATTTAGGATCACCATAGAATGCTCTAGCAATACCTAATTTTTGTCTCATGCCTCCGGAAACCGTCATAGAATCTGGATCTATCGAGTGCTCGGTATTATTTAAATAATCTTCATAAATATAGTTAAGTCCAGCTCTCTTGCAGGCGGTTTTTAGTTTTTCTTGGTCTGGTTTTTCAAATCGGCAAATGTTTTCTACCATTGTGCCGCCAAACAATTCAATATTTTGGGGTAAGTATCCTAAATGTGGTCCAAGTTCAGCTTTATCCCAATTAAACACCGACACACCGTCTAGTCGCACCGATCCAGCACTAGGCTCCCTAAAACCAACCAGAAGTTTAGCGAGAGTTGTTTTTCCAGCTCCAGACTCACCAAGAACGATGGTTACAGATCCAGGATTAGCTTGAAGGCTTATCTGATCGAGAATTTTCTTATCAGAATCGTCAGCATATACAGAGGCATTCGTAATTTGTATTACTCCCTTAGGTTTGGGTAACTTCATTTGCTTTTTTACAGCTGGATTTTCTTGCAGGAAAATATCGACATTCTCATATGCTTGTCTTGCAGCAACAATATTTTTCCAGGACATCACAGCAGTCATCATTGGTCTCATGGCGAGGGCCCCAATAAATTTTGCAATTATCAAGTTACCTGCCATACCAATTGGCATTATTTCTAAAAGCATTAATAGGGTTCCTAATCCAAGTAGCATTGACCCTTGAACGAGCATGATCACTCTAGTCAGCGCACCACCAAAAGACTGTTGGGCGGAAGCTGTAGCCTGGGATAGAAGAAAACTACTCTGAGATTTATTCCACCTATCGTAAAGATTGGGCAAAGTTCCCATAGCTAGGGAGGCATTGAGATTTTGAAAATACGAGGTCAATTCTGATCTTGAGGTGGATTGGTGCTCACCAGCCTTCTCCATCTCTGGTTCCACTTTCTTTTCTACTATTACTCCAACTATCAAAGCCATTACAGCACCAAAAATCGACAAAAGTCCCATGAATGGGTGGATAAAAAAGATTACCAATAGCCAAAATATTGCGAAAGGGGCATCCAATATTGCCCCTGCTACCTGACTTGCTAAAAATGTTCTTATTGTTCGAAGATCATTTATTATTGTTGCGCCTTTTGTCCATTCTCTGGAACTATCCTCAAATACGGTTGAGAAAACTATTTTTTCCAACTTTGAAACAAACGAAATTGACCCAGCCATAATAATTCTATCCCGCACCCATTCTAGGGCTGCAGCAAGAGTAAGTGCAGCAATTAGTATTAGTAGCAGCCAAAGTAAATATGCCACGCTATCGCTGTATAAAACTGGACCGAAAGTTAAACGCATAAAGGCAATGGGTGCAACAGGTAAAGCTGCTACAAAAACTGATAGAAATAAGGCATTACGGAAATATGGCTGATGTTCCTTTCTCAGCTTAGCAACAATTGACGAATCTTTTGCTTTATCTTCGGCTTTTTGAATCATGGTTAAAAACGGTATACGTCGGTTGAACCGTCGATATGCTCAATGAGATGAACATTTTTATCAATACAGTATTTCATTAATTGTGTTGTATTCTTATGATTTGGATTATGAATTGAAATCACTCCGCGAGAACGAGAGAGTAGGTCGACAGCTGTTCTGATGGATTTATCGTCTTCGATATTGAAAATAAGATATGTAAAGTCCTCAGCCTTAAATATTGCCTCAACTAGCTGGTTAGAATTATCAAAGAATCTTGGCTGAACAGAGACCAATAAATCTCTAGCTATTTGACAATCTCTTATTACAAGTTTATTTGAAACAGAATAAAAGGTATCATCGAAATCAACTTGACGACTGTAGATCACAATCGGCATGACACAATGAAAGGTTGTATCTAGAATGCCTATGCTTACTTTATGACTCAATTCATGCACAATTGCGGTAGCTCTGATAACAATACCAGTTGCTTGGGCGGCTAGTGTATTTTGTTCGGTATTAAATAATTTTATGAGCGCCGGTGTAGGTCTATTGATATCAAAGATTGGTATTAACTCAGACGTAACCTCAATATGTTTATCTTTATATTTCATGTGACTATTATATTCGCAACTCTCTTAATAAGGCTTTCAAGGGATTCCTCTCTTTCTCTCCTGTAGATTTTAACGTTTTTATAGATCATAGACTCTTTATCTTCAATTCCTAAATGCCAAGGCCCAGAAGGTTCTGGCATCACAATCGCCACTTTTTGACCTATAGCGCCAGCAAAATGCACTAACGCTGTTGATACAGAAATGATTCCATCGCACGCTGCTGCAATTGCTAACCAATCATCTAGATGCTCCTTAAAATCTAGTTTTTGATAAACAACTAATTTGTGTCCCTGACTTTCTAGATATTTAAGCTCCTCTGATATGTCTCCATATTGGAGGTTTACGTATAGTGCCTTTTTATTAAAAATTGGCTCCCAATTTTGAATTTGAAGAGCTTTTGTCTTCCTTTGGATAGCCCAATAGCCACCCTTCCATGAAATGCCTATTATAGGTCTACCGGCGGCATGTTTTTTTAGTTCGCTTCTGTAAAGTTCAAATTTTGATTTATTTGCAATCAAGAACGGTGCCTTGTTCTTATCATAATCAGCCACGGTTTTCCTATATCTTCGGGGCAAACTGCCTAGCGGGATATAGCCATTTTTTTTAAGGGTTTTAGTTTTTTCCCAATCAAAGGTCAAGCCATTGTAACCTACTTCCATTTCTGGAAAACTTCGCCGTAAAATCGGACTGAATCTTGGTTCTGTGATCAACAATATCTTCTTAAATTCTTGTATTGCTTCACGCATTACATTCATAAAGAGCACTTGATCACCTATTCCTTGTTCACAGACCACCAAAGTCCATGCGTCTTGGTCAATTTCCCTGCCATCATCCGCTCTAGTTAGATTCTTTATTCTAGGTGGTAGATTTCGTCCCATGGTTCCAACTATAGGGTGAAATCCTTGCTCCCAGCACTCCCATCCTTCTTCAAGGCGTCTTATTCTCAATAGGTGTAAACTCATATTCCATTGAACAGCTGGGTCGGGTTCTCCTCTTTTTTCTATTGAAAGCTGAATTGCACGATCATAGTAAGGAACCGCAGCAGTAGAATTTGTATCCCCAAGAAGATCGGCCTTTAGCCTATGAACGACTGGCTCATCAGGAAATTTTTCTAAAAGTTTCTCGATTTCAACTGCAGCTTCGTCGTTTTTCATTGCGCTTCGTAGAGCTGACGCTTGGCTAACACATAAAATTTTATCTTCTGGATAGAGCTTGAGTACCTCTGGCCCTATTTTAAGCACCTCCTCAGCTTTGCCAAGATCTAGCAAACAATTCATATATAGTTGAATCCCCTTTAGATCTTCCTTATTTGCTTCATACGCGATTTTAGCAAAATGAATCGCCTCCGCCATTCGACCCTGATTAACTAGAAGTCCAGCTAGATTCCTGTTAATCACAACCGAAACGTCTGGCTCTCTTAGCGCTTGGCGCATCAAGTCCTCAGCTAGTGGAGGATTTCCTCTCTTAAACTCAAGTACCGATCTAAGATTCAGATGCTGCCATTTCTTTACGCCTCTGAGGGTCTCAAGCATTTCCTCAGCGGTATTCCAATCCTTTCTCTCTATAACTGCATCAAACTCTTTTAGGTAGTCTTTTAGTTTGACTTCTTTTGCTACTCCTTCGTTCTTGATGTTTGGCGTACGGCTTATCACCTTCTTGCTTTTTGAACGCCCAGCTCCTTTCGAAGTAGTTTTTTTTCTTGCTTTTGGCCTATTAGCCGAACCCTTCTGCACCATTTTTAAGAAAGACTCCTTTTAAAAACATGAAGGACCAAATTTTCCCTCAAGGGAATGAAAAAGGGGGGCAAATATTGCCCCCCTTTTTCTAAGGTTGCTTAACTACTTTTTATGCACCTTCGTCAATGTCATTAGCATTTTGTCCAACGGTAGTTGTTCCGACAAACCTAACGATCACTTCACCATCCTCGAACGTAGCATCACCGTCCATTGCTCCAAGGTAGTAAGTATCTCCGTTATAAGTGTACATCGCAGAGAACTGAGTAGCAGTCGCCCCGTCAGCACTAGCAATGTTACTAGAGCTTAGAGATAGCCCGAGAACGCCACCAATCAAATCAGCGGCTGTTGCAATTCCAACAGCTGTTGAGTTGTATGCAGCACCCGTTGTTAGGGCAGTTTGAAGTCTTAAAACATCAGAGGCCGTATCAAACTCTCTTATGATTAAGTAATCCTTACCTTGACCAGCAGTATACCGAATATTGTCCGCAGAACTATCCTCACCTAGGTCAAAGTCTACCGTCTGGGTATAACCAGAGGCAGAGGTGGAACTAGCACTGATAGTATCGCTGGAGTTTGTCATCGTTATGGTACCACTACCAACCCACACGAAGTCCTCTAACTGAAGGCCGTTACCTAATGGAGCCATTGCTATAGACCAACCAGAAGCCTTCAGGTCAAGCTCAGTAATGGTAGCGCTAAAGTTAGCCCCATCACCGCCATTCAGAGTAAAGATTGAATTATCAACAATAGAGCTAGCCACTAGAGCGTCAGTAAGATCACCAGCAGTTATAGTTATTCCACTAGCCGAAAGGCCATCAAAGTTAATGATTTCTCTGTAATTTGATGCATCGAGGCTAAAGGTAGAATTTACATCTGTGGTAGATACATTGAAGGCATCAGCTGCCGCCGTGGTTGCTCCCAATGTTATGGAAGTCGCGCCGCTTGCACTAAGAATCTCAATATCTATACCCGCGGTAGCATTTGCACCACTAATTGTTAAACCACCATGCGCTCCTAGAACGGAAACTTTAACGGTACCCGACGCCTGACCAAGATTTAGGTTAACGGCACCTAAGGCAGATAAATCAGCGTTTATCAATATCTCCGCAGATGTCATGGAGTTACCATTCATGGTAAAGCCTGAAACTGTTACCACTGAGGAAGCTGAGAAGTTTCCGACAGAACCATAATTCAGCGTAATTCCCCCACTTCCAGCATTGTCAATGGTATGTAAGCTGATTTGCTTGGTTGTAACTCCAGTAGCGTTAAGTGTAAACGCGCCCGCAGAAGCAACCGCACTCGTGGCTATTAACCCTGATGCACCAGCCCCAATTGTAAGTGTAGTTGCGGCAGAGATAAGGGTTGTTGAGGTAAAGTCACTGCTTCCAGATCCGGTAACGATACTCAAGGCAGCCGAAGACTCCGCTGCTGATAATCCCATATTCGTATTAGCACCAAGTGTGATACTTATCCCTGAAGCCGAAATAATCTGAGCAGAGAATGGGGTAGTATCTTCAGTACTCAACGAAGCATCAAGCGTAAAGGTTGAATTTACATTTATCGAAGATAAAGTAAATGCACCAGACCCGGCCCCTAATGTTATCGAAGTAGCACCACTAACGGAGTGGTTACCACCAGTCATAGTCAATGTTCCGCTGGTACCTACGTCAGTAATTGTAAGAGTACCATCGGAGTTAAATGCGGAAATGGTTGTATTTCCGCTTCCCATTGTAATGGACGTGGCACCCGATGCAGATAAGCCATCTACGACAATATTACCGAGGTATCCAGTACCATCTAGCGTAAAGCTACCGTCAGCCTCAGCATCAGTAACCGTAACGCTTCCGCTACCACCTCCCATGTCGATAAGTGTCGCCCCGCCTGCGGACAACTGCGTAAGCGTGATGACTCCACTAGCCGCAGCGTTTGCATCGACCGTTATTGCTCCATTGGAGATTAACGCACCAGCACTAAAGTCTCCGTTGCCGCCCAGCACTACTGATATTGCGCCGACCGCTGAAACAGTCTGCGCATCAACCGTTCCACCAAACTTCGTAGAATCTAAAGTAAATGTAGAAAGTGTGCTGATAGAGGAAGCTACTCCGCCATTGGCTATCGCAAATGCTCCTGATCCGCTTCCTAGGGAAATTGTTACAGCTCCTCCAGCGGACACTCCCGATAATGTCACCTGGCCACTAGAGGCATTTGTTGAATCAAAGGTTACGGCACCTGACGTGTCAATCACCTGAGCACTAAAGTCACCCTTATCTCCACCGATGGAGACTACAACCGCTCCAGAGGCAGAAATAACAGTTGCGTCTACAGTACCCTCGAACTTAGAACTATCAATGGTGACTGAATTACTAAATATATTAGTTACTGCTAGTGCACCAGATCCACTACCCATTGATAATGCTAGTGCGCCAGCAGCAGAAAGGTCTGCCATGGTAACACTACCTGTTGCTGCTACTGTTCCATCAAGAGTGAAATTACCAACTGTGTGTAGGTTCGTGGCGCTAAAGTCACCAGCTGCACCGATTGAGATTGTCATAGCACCGGAAGCCGACATTGCGAAGGTATCGACGGTACCGTCAAATTTAGAAGCATCAAGTGTTAAATTGGCACTAGTGTGTACAACATTGCTTGCACCACCAAGTGATAGGGCTCCCGTACCAGAACCCATCGATACAGTAATTGCGCCATTGGAGGAAATATTACTTACAGTTATTCTTCCTGTGGTGGCTAAAGAGCCGTCTAAAGTAAAGGCTCCTTGTGAATTTATTGCTTCAGCGCTGTAGTCACCCTGAGCACCAACAGAAACAACTGTTGTGCCTGAGGTGGAAATACCAGCCATATCTAGAGTTCCATTGAACTTTGAGGCATCTAAAGTAAAGTTACCTCCAACATAACTAGAAACCATAGATAGTGACCCGCTTCCAGAACCCATAGAGATAGTCATGTTTCCTTCAGCTGAATGATTAGTAATGGTTATTGCCCCAGTCGAAGCATTAGCGCCATCAATGGTCATATTTCCGATGGAATCTATCGAATGAGCACTTAAGTCACCAGCAGCACCTAAAGAAACAGATAATGTGCCGGAGGCGCTTACTCTTTCGAGCTCCAGTGTTCCACCAAAATTCGATCCATCAATCGTTAAGTTGCCTCCAAATGTTCCATCTGTGATGTTCAACGCACCAGAGGCCTGTGACCCTAGTACGATTGAGGATGTAGAGCCTGCAGAAACAACTGTTACGGTCGTACTACCGCTTCCTGTGGTGAATGCCGAACTATCTAGTGAGAAAGCTGAAATTACTCGAACACCACTTAAGCTTATGTTTCCATCAGATCCACCTGCAATTGTTACATTACCTCCACTCATCTTGTCGATACTCATGTCACCCACAAGATTTTCTGCCGCGATGGTTATATTTCCGGACTGCGCATGCATAGCTATCGCAGAAACTCCACCAGACATTCCGGAGAAGGAATAAGTTGTGTTAGTACCACTGCCTGACTGGATACCAAGTGTAACCGCGGCACCAGAACCAGAACCTGCAGCAGTTAGTGTTGTCAAACCGTTGGTATTCATGGCAGAAAGATCCACCTCTCCATCACCAGTTTCTATGGTAACAGTCTCAACACCAGACAATTTCGGAGCAATCGTCATTCCACCACTGGCAACAACAGAAAATGTGGTTGCTGCTGAGGATCCAACCGTAAGGGATCCTGAAGATCCAGCCACACTAATTGTAGAAGCTCCTTCGGCAGATAAATTAGTTTCAATGTTGCCACCGCCCGATATCGAAACAGTATCGGCACCACTCACCTTTATTGCACCACCAAGGACGGAAGTACTATCAACAGTAATATTCACAGCACCTTGAGCTTGATCAGCCTGAAGTGTTCCAGCCACACTGACGTACTGCCCAACATTAATAGTTACCGCCCCAGAACCAGAAGCCTTGAAAGTAAAATCGTTATCATCCTTCGTCGCAGATGCAACATTGGTTGGATCTGCGTTGAGGTTAACAGTTAGATCACCAGTTCCCCTGATAACATGCTGAGTTGTTGAACCATCTAAAATGGCATTAACAGTCAAAGCCTGATCGGCAATACCCGTGATGGAAGGCGCATTTGCAGAATTAGTCGTTGTTCCAGAGAAAGTCAGTGTAGACAAATTGGCCATTCCCGTTGCTCTAACAATGGCTTCAGACGCTTCACCATCAAAAAACAACTCCTCAACAGATGTAGTAGTTGCAGCAGCAATGCCCGATCCCAGTAATCTGAAAGCATCGTTACCAGAACCACCAGTTATGGTTTGGCCAGATGCTAAAAGAACACTGTTTGAATCTGTATCCACAGTCAGCGTTAATGCACCGGCAAAACTTGAAGCTTCAACGCCAGATAAGGTGGAAGGAATATCGGAAATAAATAGATCGGAAGATCCGGTTAGGCTCAATGTTTTCAAATCATTAACCGAATTACCTAAATCAACGAAATTCTCAGGAGCACCTGAAGTAAAGATATTTAAATCTGTGATTCCATCCATTAAAACCGCAACATTACTAGCGGTCGTTCCAACATCGCTTAACCCTAATGTCATTGACGATCCAGCGCCACTAATTACGCCAGATGCATAACCGATATCAAATGAGTTAGTAGCTTGACCACTCAAATTAACGGTTATACCTGTGTCCGAAATATTAGAAAGATTAATTACAGCGTTAGATGCGTCAACATTTATAGTTTCAACACCGGAGGTGCCAGTAAAGTTAAATTGTTTTGGAGTGACAGAAGAAGTAGTGGCTCCGAGTGTAACTGTCTCAACGTCCTTCATGAAACCTGTGCTAAACCCAAGTAAGAAATTTCCATCCATGGAAATATTAATCGAGTCGCTAGCACTTCCACCATCTATAGAATCGTCACGCCCAAGGGTTGGGGAAGCACCACCAATTGCGGCGGTAATTTGCTCTGCTGCATTCGTCGTTGGGGTAATTGTGTCAGCTCCCGAGGTAAGACTTACCGTTACAATTGAAGGTAGAGTAGCTGTCACCTGCGTTGCAACTGTTGCAGTGGATACGTCAGTAGTTGAGGTAATGGGATCTAAAAGGGTTCTACCAAGGGAGGCGTCTGTATACTGGAAGGCAAAGGGACCTACACCAGTACCAGCAGGATCCAAAGTCGAAACGAAAGCCTCAGCGTAATCCACTTTGTTATTGACCGTAGTTAAATCATCATTTTGCGCACCATTAACCACCGCGAAAGCAATTTGTGCGTCGTTAAATCCAGATGCTTCCCAAAAAGCAACTTCAGTATCTGCAGCTGCTCTCTCAAAAGCAGCTAAATATATTGCTGAAATTTTCTGCGCAAGTGTTTGACTGCCAAACAAGGCCTGCGACTCAGGGGCATTGGCAAACGCGGCTGCGATTGCATTCCAGCCGGCCTCACCACCACCATTTGCAGTCAACTGGTCCTGCCAATATTGTAACCCCGCTGGATCAGCAGGTCTCTGGTAGTAGGCAATATACATCTGGTGGATTAATTCTGCGGACATGTTTTTTCCCTTTTTTTAACTAAAACGCAGGTTAACCTGCAACTTATAATAATCGAAACAATTGAAGATACTAAAAGTATACTCCATCAACTCAGCAAATTGGACAAATTTACTCACCGACTCTACAACTTTGCCCTGAAATTCAACAAATTTATCCATTAAGTGTCTTTCAAATCTTGCAAAAAACTTAACCTAATTACCGAAACTAACTTAAAAAAGGCTAAGTTCTGCCGATTTCACTAGTTGAGAAATCGAAAAACTCTAACAGCTAAAGTTTAACAAGTGTATCTCTGCTGTGAAAGTTTATGAGTTATCAAAAATGATTTTCTGAAGCTCTTTTGTTGCATTCTCCCAACAATCTGGCTCAATACTACGTGTTTTTTCAGATTTTGAGATTTCTAAGCCATTCCTCCATTTAATAAATGACTGCTGTAGCCGCTGGGCCGAAGAAGCAGAAAATAGATGAATGTTTTTAAACGATTCATTAATTTCTCTAAAAACAGGTATATCTCTAGCAAACACAGAAAGTCCAAAATTTTGAGATTCAACTACAGGGAGTCCGTATCCTTCAGCGTAGGAAGCGGCTATTAGCCCAGTAGCCTCAGCGTAAAGCCTCAACAAAAATTCATCTGAACAATCTTTCAACCATAGGAGATGCTTTCGAAAGAATTTGCACGATTCAATTTGCTCAACGAGTTCATCAACATTCCAACCTTTTTTTCCAATAATCAATAATGCGGGATCTTCACCTTTCTCCCACATGAGATTAAACGCATCAAGAACTTGCTGGTGGCCCTTCCTGGGCTCAACTGTTCCAACCATTATGAATAACCGTTTCTCCTTTGCAATTTTGAGAATTGTCTCCGCACTCCTCGGATATCCATGAGTTAAATCATCAGACAATAAAGAATTTCCTAACTTAAAATTCCGAATTTTTAATCGTTCGAGCCTTTCTGGAAAAAAAGTCTTTAGCCAATGCCTAACTTCCGCCTCGGTAGATTTGCTAATACAAATTAACTTTTGGTAATTTGATACTGTTCGAAACCACAATTTAAATTGCTCATGAGCACCGCGAGGAAAGAATTCAGGATTGACCAAAGGGATAATATCGTAGACAACAAATTGAATGTTTACTCCTTGCAAAACTAACTCATCTAAAATTTCCTTTTTTTTTGGAATCAAAATAGGCGCTAAATCTAAACCTAAAAAAATATCCCCCCTTTTTGGCTCTATCTGCTTATTTTCCAGCCTTTCATTTAACTCGAGAAAATTAGAGATAAATTCTCCTGCAAATTCATATTTTTCCATTGAAGGGTTTATAAAGACAGGCTCTATCCTAAAAGTGCGATCAGTTACAAAGTTAATTACAAGATTTCTTAAAATATTTCTCACCACTCTCTGTATTCCGGTGCGAAGATCCCTCTGTGTTAATTCTGAAATATCGATAAATATTGACGGGCGTCTAACTGAGTCAGAATTGGACTTAACTAGTGCGTTTACGAAACCTTGTTGCCCAACGCTAGTAACGGGGAGCAAATTTTTCTTTTTTAGTTTTTCAATAGACCGAAATGGCTTCAAGTTTTCATTTCTGTAAAATTTTTCTATTTTTGAATGATAAGTAGCTGAACATACTGCAGGCTTATTATTCTCAGAAACGTGTTTCAAACCATTTTTTGCGAGCTCTGCTCTAAACTTTTCATTTTCAAACATGTGTTCCAATGCTCTACCAAGAGCCTTAACAGAAAAATTCTCAGGCAAAAGATAAACTTCATTAGAAGTTAAATTTAAAGTGTCTCCATGATTATTAGTTATAGTAGGCAGCTTGTTGGCTAAACAGTCTAAAAGAGCTGCAGACGTTTCCCCTCTTGAGTTTTTTCTTAACTGGACTGCGATTTCGGCAACCGAAAACCAAGCTTTGTAAACCTGATCATCCACCCAGTTGGTAATCAAAACTCTATTGGGCTCTGGCAGCGTATTAATCAAAGTCGTCAAACTCTTTGTTAAATCACTATCAACTAACTCTCCCACGAAAACCAGGATTGATTTTTTTGCTAACTGCGACTCGGACCAGGCTTCAATGAGTTCAAGATTCATTTTTGAAACCCCAAGATAACCAAAGGCGGCAACAATAAACTCATCACCAATATTTAACTTCTTCAATGCAAGCTTTTTTTCTAGTTTTTGTGGGATCTCCTTCAAAAAGGGTACAACTTCACATTTGAATGTGCCTTCGTCTCCATACCACTTTTGCATCATATTCAAAGCGTGATTCGAATGCAGAATGACGCCAAGCGAGGAATCTATTATTGGCAGATTTTGAGGAAAAATAACATCAATTTTTTTTTCTGTAGAGTTTTGCTTTAGGTAATTTGCTGATATCCCGTGGCTAACCCATAACCACTTTTCCCTCTCTGGTAACAAACTGACCACACCGTCTAGAGAAAAATCGTGTAAAACTGCAACCCCAGGATAATTTTGGATAAGACTCAAATAATTAATATGAAATTTTGAATTTCCAAAGTGATAAAGAACTCTATCGAAGTCGTCAAATCGAACTTTAAATTTTTCTTCACTAAGAAAATGTAAATTCGAATCACTAAAGCTTGATTTTTCTTTGCTGTTTCTAGGCAAGATCACAGTGATTTCGTAAAATTTTGTTAAATACTTGATCAACAGAAAACTGTAGTCTGCTATACCGCTTTTATCTGGAGGTAAAGGTGACAAATAAGCTAAGGATAAATTTTTCTCCCCGTCTCTTTTCTGGAAATCAACTTTTCTGTTTAGAGTTTTTTCCTTTAGTGATGATATTGCTCTTTCAGCGACAGCGTTCCAAGTGTATCTTTTGGCAATAGTTGAACTCAAGTTTACTAATGCCAGATACTTTGAGGGGTATTCGATGACGTCGGAAATTTTTTTTACTAAGTCAGAGATATCAAGCGGATCGAATGTGTTTAATTCACTCGCTTCAAACTCCTTTAAACTGGCCACATTGGAAAAAATACATGGGGCTCCACATGACATGGCTTCCAATACTGGCAATCCCAATCCTTCTTCCCATGAGGGAAATACAAATAAGTAACAGTCGATATACAACTGTCTCAGCTGAAGTTCGTCAACATAGCCTGTGAAAATAACGTCGCTATGACTTAGAGAAAATTTATCCAGCAGCTTGTCTAATATTATTGTCGTACTTTTATCAACCTTACACGTAATAACGAGTTGTAAATCAGCCCGAATACTTTCTTCCAATTTAGAAAACCCTTCAATTAGAAATTCTAAGTTTTTTCTTGGATCTATCCCTGAGACGCAAAATAAAAAGTTCTTTTTGATCTGCAACATAAAAGTATCAGCATTTTTTTTCCTGTTTTTTCTAGCAACTGAGGGTCCTGCATACCCGCGAGAGAAAAACTTTTGATCAACCCCACCTCCGATGAAGGCGAGTCTGTCTGCACTTATGAGAAGCTCTCGTTTTGTACAAGACTCCGTGTACTTTGAAATTGCCATAATTAAGTCAGCTTCTTTTATTTTTTTTACCTTGTGTAAATACCATGCCTTCTCTTTCGAATTAGTGAGATAAATATCTTGATGGAGAAGCGGAATGAGATCATATAAAACGATCGCATTAAGATGTTTCGAGTTTGTTTGTAAGTCAATCACCACACCACTCTCCGGAGCTTCAAAAAAGCTAGTAAGTAGAACTACATCTGGGCTGACTGAATCAATTACAAAATTTCTGATTAAAGAAGCTTGGGCATAGAAAGATGCGGAGTATGAGTCTTTATCTGGGAGGAAAAATCCGTGGATATGGTCCTGAGGGCATTTAGAATGAAAATGATTTCTTAAATCAGCGGCGGTCTCACGCAGGGAAAAGTTTAGTAAAATATGAACTTCAAGCCAATCTAACTCTAAGGCAAAAATTGATTCTGCCAAAGCTAGGGAGTACCTACCAATTCCTCTTTTTGCATTAGACGCTTGAGCGCCTTGCAAATCAATGAGAACTTTCACGCTTTAATCATTCTTTTTTTCCTTTGAGTGTCTTTTGACGATTTTTAAATATCGTGAGGCACTCACTCCCGTCGAACCATTTCCCCAACTAGCTATATCTGAGCTCTTCGAAATCATTTTCCATGATATGAAAATTTTGATAATTTTAATTTTATATAAGCTAATAAATTCTTCCAAACTTAAAGTTTTAAAATTAAAAAAAAAATTTTTTATTATCTGAGTGATACGAAGACCAATACGATTCAATAGTCTCAATGGTTTCGTTATTTTCCAAGAACGACTATGCAAAACCAGGCGTAATTCCTCCTGCGCTTTCGTATTCAATTCTTCTACGCGATACAACCTGTCATTTGTTTCAGATAATTGCATAATGGTTTTATCGAGGTTGTTCGATAGAAGCTCAATACGTCTATTAAAATCTCCCGAAATTTTCTTAAAATCACCGCTTACTGTATCTAAAAGTTCATTTGCTGCACTCACGCTCTGATAAGTGGTAAATTTCAATTTAGAAAATTCATTGGCAAAGCGAGTCTCAAAAAAAAGCCCCAGCTGATTCAAATCATATCCAGGACTTTTCCCAATCAAAGCTTTTAACTTATAGTCCAAGCTACCACTACCGTTAGAACTTTTTTTGAGAGCTAAAAGGGAATAGTCAGGACTAACTCCGCCTAAAACATCTAAAAGAGTAATCTTTTCTTTTTCTAAAAGCGGACCATTAAGCCTCCAAACGGACACCCACTTGAAATCGCCATCTGAAAAAAGGTAAGAGAGCAGGGACGGAGGGATGGGTTTTTCATGAGTAGGGTCGGTGTAAAAATTGCATCCCGCAACAATTATATTTTCCGGATTTGGAGTTTCGATAATAACCAGCCCACCAGGAACCAACACCCTTTCGATTTCCTTAACAACATCAATTGTATCTTCAAAAGAAAGATGCTCTAAAACATGAATTGCAGAAACTATATGAAACTGTTGATCATTCTGACTTTTTAACCAATTCTGAATATTCGCTTGAACAAAAGTCACTCCAACAGTTTTCTTTCCATCCATCATTGCAGAATTGCAATCGACTCCAATTCCATCAATGCCAAGACTTGCAGCAATTTCCACAAACTCGCCTCTACCACAGCCCAGGTCCACAAACCTCACTTCACCAAAATTTTCCTTTATCAAAGACAGAACCGGTTTATAAACTCCAAGCCTTTTTTTTATCTCTTCGGGGAGCCCTCGATGACCCTCTTCAAACCTTTTGTAGAAAAATTCTTCCATCTTAATATTTTAGTGCTAAGACTAACTAATCTGAACATTAAATGTTGGCTCCAATCGACACAAACCAGCGAAAGCATTACCAGAGAACCCTGTAATTTCAAACATCATTGCCGCATCCTGCCAATGTAAACATTCAACAGTGTGATCCGGGCCTCTATGCAGTGCTACAGACAAAGAGTAGCCGCCAACCCCAATATTTAAATCAAAATTCCAATCGACGTCGAGCGCCGCTCCCTTTTTGGGAGACAGGTCAATTTCGCTCAGGTAGGTATTGGTTCCAAAAATATCTTGCCCAAATCGATCCCGAATCATGAAACCAATAACAAAATCTCTGATGTCGTCGTTACATCTAATTTTAATTTTTAAAGTAACATGTTGTCCAGAGGTAAATTTTAGATTGTTATCCGTAAGCCCGTTCATGGACACTTCCGTAATTATCGCACGTAAAGTGCCATATCCACACGATACATTTCGTTCTGAATCTTGGACTGAAGGTTTATATCTTGAAATTAATTTGTTGTAAAAATTTACTGCTCCCTCAGGGTTTTCATAAGCTACAACCTCCCCTTCATCTAAAACTAGTACATTTGAGCACAGTAACTTCACTGCATTTAGATCATGGGATACAAAGAGTAAAGAACCTCCCTTTGACCTGAAATCCATTATCTTGCGAATACATTTTTGCTGAAAATAAGAGTCCCCAACCGATAAAGCTTCATCAACAACAAAGCATTCAGGATCTGAATGGACTGCAGTGGCAAAAGCTAATCTCATAACCATCCCTGAAGAATATGTTTTTAAAGGATTCTGAATATACGGTCCAAGTTCAGCAAAATCTAGGATATTGTCTAATTTTGAGTTCAACTCGTTCGCCGACATCCCTAATAAAAGAGCATTATTTTTTACGTTTTCTAAACCAGTTAGTTCAGGATTAAAGCCAGTACCCAGCTCAACCAACCCAGCAATCCTTCCACTGGTATCTATTTGCCCAGAGTCAGGCAAAAGAATTCCGACGATAAGCTTTAGTAGTGTGGATTTCCCAGCCCCATTTGGCCCGATTACCCCTAAAGACTCACCAGGTCCTAATCTAAAATTAATATTTTTCAGAACCTCACAATTTGTATGCCTCTTTGAATTAAAAAGCACCTCAAAAATTCGGTCTGATGGTTTTTTGTAGAGTCGAAAACTTTTGTAGAGTTTTTTTACTTTAAGCACAACTTATTCTAATATCCATGGTGTTTTTCAGATCAAATACCATCTCGAACTTCTCTTTCAAAAAAATTTAACAATAACAGACTTATGGTTGCAAAAAAAAGGAAGCATAGGATAAGTAGCATTAAGTGACTCAGTTCTGGAGTTTTTCCGTAAACAAAAATATTTTGATAGCTTGATATGAACCAATATGCTGGATTAAAAACTTCTTGTATTTTTTGCAACCAAATAGGCGCAATTGATGGCACCCAAATGATGGGAGTAAACCAAAACCATATATTTAAAAAAATTGTCACAAACTCTTTTATATCTCTGAAAAATACATTAAAGATTGAGAACATGAGGCCAATTGCTAGCGCAAATATCTGCTGTAAAAAAAAAACTAACAGAATAAAAACTAACAAAATTAACGACAAGCTACCATTTAAAAATGTGTTGTAGAGTAAAATAAACAATGAAATTGAAACGGCAAAAGTTAATGACTCTGACAAAACGATGTAAGCTGGAAAAATATACAAGTTCACCCTTACCTTTGATACTATGTGTTTTTTATCTTGAAAGACCGTAGTGGTTCTTAAAAATGTGTTGGAGAAAGCAAACCAAGGTAGTAACCCTGAAATTAAATAAGTGCTAAAACTATCTAAAGATGAATTTCCTGGTAATTTTGCACCCATTATTTCCGAGAAGATAATAAGATATAACAGTATCATAATCAAAGGATTTATTACTGCCCATGCTACACCAACCACAGAACCGGCGTACCGATCTCTAAAATCTTGGCGGGTCATATTAAGCAAGAAAGACACATTCATTAATAAGATAGTAAATATTTTTATAATCAATAGCTACAGACTATTTTTTTAATAGGAAATTAATTTTGGGAAAAAAAGCAATTATTACTGGAATTACTGGGCAAGATGGAGCTTACCTCTGCCAATATTTACTAGAAAAGAATTATGAAGTCATCGGGTGTTACAGAAGATCTAGTACATTGAATTTATGGCGATTAAAAGAACTAAAATTACTAGCTCACCCCAACGTAACATTAGAAGAGAATGATGTTACAGACTCAAATGGTATGGTCGTTTTACTAAATAAATTTGAACCAACTGAAATTTATAACTTAGCTGCTCAAAGCTTTGTCACTTCAAGCTTTTCAAATCCATCTGCCACAAGTCAAATAAATGCGATAGGAACACTAAATATTTTAGAGGCTATAAGACTAGTAAATCCAAGTATTAAATTTTATCAAGCTAGCACCTCTGAAATGTATGGCAAGGTTCAAGCAGATATGCAAAATGAAAAAACTCCTTTTTATCCCAGAAGTCCCTACGCAGTATCCAAGTTATATGCTCACTGGATTACTGTAAACTACCGCGAAAGTTATAATATATTTGGTGCTGCCGGAATTCTTTTTAATCACGAAAGTCCTTTGAGGGGAGAAGAATTCGTAACTCGTAAAATCTCTAAGGCAGTTTCTGGTATCAAATTAAATATGCAAAAGAAATTAATACTGGGTAATTTAGATGCTAAAAGGGACTGGGGCTATGCAAAAGATTACGTTGTAGGAATGTGGAAAATGCTTCAAGCCAAAGAGCCTAAGTCATATGTTCTTGCTACTGGTAAAAACGAAACCATCAGAAATTTTGCTAAATTGGCTTTTAGAGCAGCAGGAATGGATATTGAATTTTTTGGAGCAAAAGATAAAGAATATGCTATCAACAAAAGAACTGGAGAAATTGTTTTAGAGGTAAGCAGTCAGTTCTACAGGCCTGCTGAGGTAGATTCATTACTTGGGGATGCAAGTCTTGCAAGAGCCGATCTTAATTGGGAACCCAAAACAAATCTTGAAGACCTTGCAAAGATGATGGTCGAAAGAGATATTGAGAGGTTAACACTTCAAAGATGAAAATTTTAATTACGGGATCCAATGGATTTATCGGCAAACATCTCTCCAATGAATTGGCGAAAAGTGGGCATTGTCCAATTCCCTTAAAATCAAATCTTTTAGACCAGAAATCTCTCGCTCAAGAGCTGAGAGAAAGTGAGTTTGATCAAGTTGTTCATTTAGCGGGGTTAAGTCATCAACTTAATCATAAAGCAGAAGATTTTTATTTTAACAACGTAATAGGAAGTCAAAATTTAATATCAGGAATCGAACAATTTTTTAAAAATAAAAAAATTTTTATCGCCAGTACCGGGCATGTTTATAGCAATTCTAGTCTTCAAGTGAGTGAAAATCATAAATTGCAGCCCGAGGGGCATTATGCAACTAGTAAATTAGCAATGGAGTATATATGCAAAACCTCCGCCATGACCTCTGACGTGGTGATTCTTCGTTTATTTAACTGTACAGGCATTGGCCAAGATAATTCTTTCTTTATCCCAAAATTGATTAATTCATTTAAGAAAAAGTTACCAACTTTAAAACTGGGAAATCTAAATGTTGAGCGGGAGTTCAATGATATACGATGGGTAACTTACGTTTTAAGATCTTTAATTGAAATTGATACTCCAACTGAGATTTTTAATATTTGTACTGGAAAAACATATAATCTCGAAGTAATTATAAAAAAGATCGAAAATATGACTGGTCATTTTCCTTCGCTAGAGATGGAAAGTAAATTCATCAGACAAAAAGAGAGAAAAGTTTTAAAAGGTGATCCCAGCAAGCTTTATTCGTTCTTAAAAAAACATGGGAAGTTTGTAAACTTTATTCCCTTAGAGCAAACGCTATCGTTGATGCTTAGTAATGATTATGATCATTTATTGAGCTCAGGTGCCTAAAATGCGAGTGGCTATCGTCCATGACTGGCTTGTCACGAGAGCCGGTGCTGAACGAGTTTTAGAAAGAATTCTTTATCATTTTCCAAATGCTCAGGTTTACACACTTTTAAAACAAAGAAATTCAAATGTGATATCTGTACCCACAAAACACCCTATAAAAACAAGTTTCGTACAATATCTTCCTACGGTAACTGATAACTACAGGTTATTTGCTTGGCTAATGCCAAGAGCAATAGAGCAGCTAGAGCTAAAAACCTATGATTTAATTATAAGTAGCTCGTGGGCTTTTTCTCATGGTATTGTAAAAAAAAAAATCTCATGTAAACACCTTGCATATGTTCATACTCCCATGAGATGGGCTTGGGATATGGAGATGGAGTATCTGAAAAACCATAGCTTTCCCACAGTCTTAAGTAAAGTAATACAAAGACAAATTCACAATTTAAGAGAATGGGATAAAAAAGCCTCGAGACGTCCGAATAAGATTCTTGCGAACAGTAAGTTTGTTCAACGTAGAATAAAAAAATGTTGGCATGAGGATTCTTCAGTAGTTTATCCCCCTGTATACATTCCAAAAATAAAAGATTTCGAGGCACATGGGGGATTCGTATCAATCTGCAGATTGGTGCCCTATAAGAAAGTAGATTTAATAATAAGAGCCTTTACTCATTTACCAAGTAAAAAATTATTCATAGCGGGTAGCGGTCCCGAACTAGACTATTTAAAACGGATAGCGCCAAAGAATGTAGCCTTCCTTGGTTACCTTAGTGATGATGAGAAAATAAAATTAATGCTTGGATCGAAGGGTTTGATTCAAGCTTCCAAAGAGGATTTTGGAATCTCTGTGGTTGAATCTCAAGCCTGTGGAATTCCCGTGTTAGCTTTTAGGGAAGGAGGAGCCAGCGAAACGGTGATAGATATAGATAGGGAAAAAACAGGAACTGGATTACTATTCAACACTGAGTGTCCAAAGGAACTAGCAAAACTAATTGAAAAGTTCTCAAAAATGAATTTTAACCCTATCGATTGTAAAAAAAATGCTTTACAATTTTCTCAAGAATTTTTTGATAAAAAGTTTTTGGCAGAAGTTGCTGAACTCTTAAATTGACTTGATTAAGAAACCAAATAGATTTATTACGAAGGAATACGCTGGACTTTTTGAGGTCTTCAGTCGAATCATTGACATTTCATCTATAACTGTGGGTTTATTTGTGACAGTCTACTTATTTTCTTCAAGTGGATTGCAGCTTAAGAATGCTCTAGCTCTGCTCTTGATTAAGTCTTTAATTTGCCTAATTACTTTCAAAGAATCTCAAGTTTACAGAAGTTGGCGCGGGAGACCCTATTCCGATCAGTTTAGCCGTCTTTTTATAGCATTTGCTATATCGTCTGGATTCACAATTTTAGTTTGGCTAGTGATTGACTTAGATTTAATCATTTCGATTGAAGCTCTACTAATTTGGTTAATATTAAGTCTTTTATTAATTATTGCTTGCAGAGTAATAGTGTTTACAGCAGTTCGTCACCTTAGAAAAAAAGGGGTGAATCAAAAAAAAATTATTATTTATGGTGCAGGGCGCTTGGGTAAATCCATAGTTAATCAATTGCTGAAAAGTCCTGAAAGCGGTTTTATTGTGATGAGCCTTCTTGACGATAACAGACAGCTACACGGTAACACCATTTCTAATCTTAAAGTTATAGGCGGCAAAGAAAAGCTAGCATCAATTTCCAAAACTGAGATAGAAGAAATTTGGGTTGCCCTGCCACTTAGCGCAGGTCAAAGGATACATGAAGTTTTAAGAATATCTTGTGCAAATAATGTTTCAGTGCGTCTTATTCCAGACTTATTCGGACTCAGCTTGCTTAATCACTCAGTGACAGAATTTCTGGGGTTTCCAATGATTGATATCAGTGTAAACAAGATGGTCGGCTTAAATAAAATAATAAAAATGCTTGAAGACAAAATTCTAGGAAGTATTTTCTTGATCATCTCTAGCCCTCTACTAGTTATCATTTCATTTCTATTGCTCTTGACTAGTGGTCAGCCGATAATTTTTTTACAAAAGAGAATTGGCTGGGACGGTAAAATTTTCACAATTTATAAGTTTAGGACAATGAAGGTTCATAAAGAGGCGGGTGATCAGATAACGCAGGCAATACCAAATGATGTTAGATTCACAAAAGTTGGTAAATGGCTGCGTAAAACATCTTTAGACGAACTCCCTCAAATTATTAATGTTTTGCAAGGTAGAATGAGTTTAGTTGGTCCCAGGCCGCATGCTTTGAAACAAGAGGATGAGTTTAAAAAAAAAATAGAAGGTTATGTCCTCAGATATAAAGTAAAGCCAGGAATTACAGGTTGGGCTCAGGTTAACGATCTGCGGGGAGAGGTAAAATCAATCGATGATATCAACAGAAGGCTGCAACATGATCTTTTTTACATTGAAAACTGGTCGTTATGGTTTGACATTCGAATTTTGTTAACAACTTCTATAAAAATATTTTTTAGTAAACAAGCATGGTAGAAAAAAAAAGTTGTTCCCCAATTATTGTTATAGGGTGTGGGCTAGCAGGGTTAACTGTAGCACTAGAATTGGCAAAAGAAAAAAAAGTACTTATTGTCTCCAAGAAAGATTTATATTTGTCCGCGACTGCATGGGCTCAAGGTGGAATTGTAAGCGTTTTGAGTGATGAAATCAGCATCTCCACTCACATTAAAGATACAATTGATGCGGGAAAGGGGCTTGTAGAGCCCAGTGTAGCTAGATTGGTCGCTGAATCAGGTCATGGTGCGATCGATTGGTTACTTAACAAAGGTGTTGTATTCAATCAGAACAAACAAAAAAAAAGCGAGCTACACCTTATTCGGGAAGGAGGACATAGTAGAGCAAGAATTGCCCACGTCGCTGATTCAACTGGTAAAGCAATTTTGGACGTATTACTGCATCAAGCTAGGCAAAATCCTAACATAGAAATTCAGACCAACTGGATGGCAATTGACTTAATTACTAATAAAAAAGCCCGTCAATCTACTGCAGTTGTCGGTGTTTGCTTTTTGGACATCATAAAAAACGAAATTTTTCATCTGGAGTCCTCTTCGACTGTGCTCGCTACAGGAGGGGTAGGTAAAGTTTATCGATACACGTCGAACCCGGATACGGCAACGGGTGACGGAATTGCCTTGGCATGGAGAGCTGGTTGTAGAGTTTCAGATATGGAATTTATACAATTTCACCCTACATGTCTTTATCACCCTGATGATAGAAGCTTTCTTATTTCAGAGGCACTTAGGGGCGCTGGTGCAACTCTAGAACTTCCGTCAGGAGAAAAGTTTATGAGGAAGTATGATGCAAAAGGTGAACTTGCACCGCGTGATATTGTTGCAAGATCAATAGATGCAGAAATGAAAAAATATGAAATTGAAAATGTTTACTTGAACGCAACGATGATTGAGCAGGAAGTCATAGATGAAAACTTCCCCACAATAAAATCTAGGTGTTTAAAATTGGGAATAGACATAAGTTCTCAGCGAATACCAGTTGTCCCTGCTGCTCACTATTCATGCGGCGGGATAATCACTGATGTAAACGGGCGAACAGAAATTTCAAATCTATTTGCTGTTGGTGAAAATGCATGTACAGGACTACATGGTGCAAACAGACTAGCTAGTAACTCATTATTGGAATGTGTTGTTATCGGTCGATTAGCGGCGAAACAAATTATATCTCAGTCAATTACTTCCAAAGAAAAAATTAATACTGAATGGAATAATATAAAAGTTGATCAAACTCGACAGACCAAGGAAATCTCCCATAACTGGGAAGAATTAAGATCAATAATGTCAAGCTATGTTGGTATTGTAAGATCCGACATACGACTTAAAAAAGCCCTTAAGAAAATTGGTGAGATTAAAAGGGAGATAGATAGCTATTATTCTCTTTACAGAATTAGCAGAGATCTCCTTGAACTTAGAAATCTTACTCTTTGTGCCGAAATCATAGTTCTAAGCGCACTCAAAAGAAGAGAAAGCCGCGGACTGCATTATTCGAAAGATGTTCCAACTACCTCTTTAACTGCACTAAACACAATTATTGCTCCCTATGATGTGAGGGATAGCTAACATCATTAGCTCCCATTTTTAATGTGTGAAAGTGAGTTAAAACATTATTAAGAAAAATCTCCCAAGTAAATTTTTTAGCTACTGTTTGCGCCTCTAAAACGAGTGTCTCACGAAGATCAGAATCAGAAATTACACGTCTTATTTGTTGTCTCCAAGAACTAATATTTGTAGGTTCCACAAAAATAGCAGCGTTTTTTAATACTTCATTAAGTGCTGGTCGATTACTACATATACTAGGTACACCGTGTAATGCTGCTTCCAAGGGTGGAAGGCCAAAGCCTTCCAGGAGACTAGGACATAGCAGTGCCTTTGCATTGCTAATTACTTTTGCAACCTCTGCATCGCTGATTTTTCCCAAAAAAATGACGTTATCTTTATTAATAAATTTCTTACATCTTTCGCCCGCACTTTTGTTGTCACCCACTAGCACCAATTTTAAATTGCCCAGTTCATCGGAGCGAAAAACTTCTAAAATAATATCGATATTCTTGTGGAAGTCATCACTACCTACAAAGACTACGTAGGGTGATGTTTTTAAGTTTAGAAGTGGATAAATTGAATGTGGAATAAAGTGATTAACTCCTGGGGGGATTACCTTAATTTTATCAAGTGCTATATCAAGATGCTTTGAAATTCTCCCCGCACTCCATTCGCTGATTGTGATTATCCCGATTGATCTCTGAGCATAATCCCTGAAAAGCTCCCTCCATTGCTTTACGTCAGCTTTCGGAAAATATAAATTTAAATCTAGAGGTATCGTGTCCATGATCATTATCACTGACTTGGATAAATACCTACTATCCACCCAATGTATCGACGAAAAGAAATAGAAATCAATTTGGTCTGGATCACAGTCGTCAAGTTGACGAATATGAAATTCAACGTTGTTGCATGCCTTAGAAAGATATATCTTCTTAGATAACTCGTTAAAAATATTCTTGGCGATCCTGCCAATTCCTCTATTATCATTTAGAGAGCCAGAATCAAAGGCAACAATAAGATGGTTAATTTGAAAAAGATAAAAACGTGACCGAGTGCGCTTTAATTCTTTATAGTTTGCTATTAAATATTTATTACCTGGTAGCCGAAAATAGAATAAACCTTTTAAAATTCGAAGAATTTTTGAATTTTTACCGATGATTGATTTTACCAGCGAACCTAAAAATGTTAGAAGCACATTAATTACTTTCAACGTAACCTAGATGAAGCTGATTTGAATCTCAAAGTAAAATCGATTGCATTAAGATTTTTCGTCAAACCACCAATAGAAACCCTATCCACCCCAGTCATAACTATATCCCTAATATTTAGGAGAGAAATATTTCCTGATGCCTCCAATATGGCTTCATTCATGTTCAAGGATACAGCCTTTTTAAGATCCGTAATCGAAAAATTATCCAAGAGAATTTGCTTCGCACCAAATGCCGTTGCCAAGCTATACTCATGCATATTTTCCACTTCAATTTGAAAATGGTCTAAATTTATTTTCTCAACCTCGGCAGCGCTGGCGGCGTTTCCGTAACGCCTGATCAGTGATGTAAAACCGCCCAACGATATCAAATGATTTTCTTTTAGTAAAACGCTATCCCATAGCCCAAACCGCTGATTAGACCCACCACCAACTCTAACAGCATACTTTTGCGCTAATCTAAGTCCCGGGAGAGTTTTCCTTGTATCTAAGATCAAACATTTTTTTTCCTTGACTTCTTTAATTCTCTCCATATAGTTGTGGGTCTCCGTGGCAGTAGCTGATAACGTCTGCAAAAAATTTAAGCTTACCCTTTCAGCTGCAAGTATACTTTTCGCACTTCCCTTAAGCACACAAATCAGCTCATTTTGAAAGATTTTTAAGCCATCTGTTTTTTCCCACTTTACTTGCGTTGCTTTGTCCACGAACCTGAATGTATTCTCAAACCATGATGTGCCACAAAGCACAGCACATTCAGATTTTAATAAAACATGAGCTTCGACTTTTTTATCCGCTATAAATCTTGCTGACAAATCACCGCTGCCAAGATCCTCAAATAAAGCATCTTTTATGTTCCTTTTTACAGCATCAGTTAACTGCTCGACTTTATAAAACATGTCTAACGGGTAAAATTTAACATTTTCGTTATACTCTTCATAGCTTTCTCAGATGTCTCATTCTGCACGATTATCTCTTCAGCGTTCCCGCCTAAAGCGTTTAAAACCCCTTTTAAATCATTCATTTCCATCCAAGGGCAATGAGCACAACTTTTGCAGGTAGCTCCATTACCAGCAGTAGGAGCTTCTATAAAAGATTTTTTCGGAGAGGATTTTTTCATTGCATGGATTAAGCCGTTATCTGTAGCTACGATAAAGGTTTTACACTTAGACTGCTTAGAGTATTTCAATAATTGAGAGGTTGACCCCACGCAGTCGGCTAGTTCAATTACAGAGTTAGGAGCTTCCGGATGAACTAAGATTTCAGCTTCGGGCATGTTTTTACTTAACTTTTTTAATTCAAACGACTTAAATTCGTCATGAACTACACAATGACCCTCCCAATTTAAAATATCTGCCCCCGTCATTTTCTTAATGTAGTTCCCAAGATGTTTATCAGGAGCAAAAATTAACGGTAGTTTTTTGGATGCTAAATATTCAACTATATCGATGGCACATGAGCTAGTAACTGTCCAATCAGATCTTGCTTTTATTGAAGCGCTTGTATTAGCGTACACCAAGACAGTCCTGCTTGGATTATTGTCACAAAATTCATTAAAGTCATCAAATGAGCAACCAACATCTAAAGAACAGGTTGCCATATTATTCACCATAAAAACTTTTTTCTGAGGTGACAGGATTTTAGCAGTTTCGCCCATAAACTTAACGCCAGCAACGATTAAAATATCAGCTGAACTACGTTGCCCATACCTAGCCATCTCCAGAGAATCGGCAACAATACCTCCAGACTCGATTGCTAAATCCTGAACAATACCATCAACATAATAATGACAAATAATTGAGGCGTTCATTACTCTCAATTTATCCTTGATTTCCTCCTTTAATAAAATCTTCTCTTGCAAATTGAGTGAGGTTTTTTCTTTATTGAATAATCTGGCCTCGAGCATTTTTTGCTCAACAGTATTCTGGTAAGATTGCATTGAAAACTTCATAAATAATTAACGAAAAATCTTTTCTGAATTAACTAAAGAATGTTTACTGCTATACAAATCCAAAATGAAAACAGTGCTCCTGTATTTAACAAAACACTTGTTGAATCCGATCTCCCAAATGGAGATGTTCTTATTAAAACTGATTATACGACAGTTAACTACAAGGATAGTTTAGCAATCGTAAAAAAAATTCCTGTTATAAGAAACTTTCCAATGATTCCAGGTATTGATCTTTCTGGAACTGTTATAAGTAGTAAGACTAACAAGGTTAATAAGGGACAAAAGGTACTAGTTTGTGGGTGGGGATTAGGTGAGTCGAGATGGGGGGGGTTTTCAGAGTTGGTTAGAGTACAAAATGAATGGATCACTTCTGTTCCTCAAAATTTTTCTACTAAAGATGTAATGATAATCGGCACTGCAGGCTTCACAGCTATGT
This sequence comes from Betaproteobacteria bacterium TMED82, assembly GCA_002170395.1. Lineage (GTDB taxonomy): Bacteria > Pseudomonadota > Gammaproteobacteria > Burkholderiales > Burkholderiaceae_A > UBA7377. Next base: position 57,579 of record NHEJ01000007.1, on the reverse strand, counting down.
TAGCAGTGAAAAAGATGCTTAATCACGGAACTGAACCTCGGTCGGGCAAAGTGCTTGTAACTGGAGCATCGGGAGGTTTGGGTAGTTTAGCTGTCATGATACTTAAAAAACTCAAATTTGAAGTTGTAGCAGCAACCACGAAACCAAATAATATTGACTATCTTAAATTTATCGGAGCTAAAGAGGTTATTCTGGTTCAAGAATTAGAGGAGCCTAAGAAATTATTAGACAAGCAAAAATGGGCTGCTGTGATTGATACGCTTGGAAGTAGGACTTTAGCAATTGCATGCGCAGCTACAAAAATTGACGGGGCCGTAATAAGCTGCGGTAACGTACAGGGTATGGACTTACACACCAGTGTGGCTCCTTTCATTTTGAGAGGTATTAGTCTTTACGGCGTCAACAGCGTCTACAGGAGTACGAGCAACAGAAAACAAATTTGGAATCTCCTCTCTGATACCCTTTCTTGTTCAGAACTTCTTCAAATTTCTTCTGAATTCAGTTTTGATAAAACAATTCTAATCGCAGAAAATGTATTTAAGGGCGAGACTTTTGGTAGATCCATCATTAAATTGAATTAAGCTTATTGATATCGATCAATGTTTAAAGTATGCCCCCCCCAAATTTCTTCTAAACAATAGTACTCCCGTATAGATGGTTGCATTACGTGACAAATAATATCCCCACAATCAATCAATACCCATTCCCCATTTTCAAGTCCTTCCACCCCACAACTAAAATTTAAATTTAGCTTCACTTTTTCTATGACAGACTTTGCTAATGCCTTAGTTTGTGTGGTAGACACAGCAGACGCAATCATTACCCTATCAAAAAAGTCTGATTTAGACGTAGTGTTAAATATTTTAATATCCTGCGCTTTTACATCTTCTAAAGCCTCAACTATTAATCTCTGGAGTCTATCAATTTGCAACTTAACAATCCTCCTCAAAAAGTTGATAGAGTTTATTCGAGGAAATATATTCCATTACTTTCTTATTAACACTTTCTGGTACTTTTTTTTTTGCCAAAAGCTTACGAATGTCTGTAGAGGAGCAAAAATCGGGTCTCATATCAATTTTTGTAATGTTAGCTCCATATCCTCTTAAAATAAGTTGCTCATTCCTGCTCTTCTCGCTAATTTCCTTAAGAAACTCCTCCGACGTTAATGAAAAATCGACACTTGGACGGCAACATAAAGCAACGTCCATGTTGTTTATCAACCATTGCCACCTTCTCCAACGTCTAAAATTCAACAGTTGGTCTTCACCTAAAATCCAAATAAACTGACTCTCTGGGAACTCTGCCCTCATAGATTGAATGGTTTTATATGTGTAACTTGGTATTCCATTTTTAGCATTAGTTATTTCTCTCGAATCAATTTTCATTCTTTTATCACCCAAATCTTCGAGGATAATTTTGAGCATCTGTAATCGATGATCGGCTGTTGCTGAAGCCCTTTTATGGACTGGTATACCAGTCGGAATCCACTTGATATGACTAAGATCCAACTGGTCAGCTGCAGCAGATGCTACGCTCAGGTGAGCCCTATGAACTGGATCGAAACGACCACCAAAAAGTCCTATTTTATGCATTTAGATATCTTTGAACAAAAAATCCTAAAATTGAGCAGCAGACGAGAGTAGCAAAACTACTAAGATTCACTCTCACCAGTAAAAAAATGGCAAATATAGTCAATGCGACACTGGGTAGATCAATATTTAACGGTAAGCTCGATAACACTTGTCCTTTCAGATAAACGTTTTCAGAAAATCTAATTGCTAAGTGCACTAAAATCCCGATTACTGCCGCCGAAATAGCCTTCATAAACCATTTTAAAAGATCTATCTTCATAAATTTTTCATAGACTGGTGCTCCGAGCAAAACAAAAATAAAAGATGGCAAGAAGGTCGCTATTAGTACTACTGTTGCAGCCCCTATCTCTGGAATATAATTAGTTATATCTGAATATTTGTAGGACACCATAAAAGTTGTAATAACGTTCACCATGACCAGAGGACCAGGAAGAATTTCCCCTAAAGATAAAATATTCGCCATTTCCTCAGTACTCAACCAAAGTTTACCATCTACCACAAATTCAAAAACGTAAGATAACACTGCATAAGCACCTCCAAAGGAAATAAAAGACGCCTTTGAAAAAAATAAATACAAACTAAGGACTAATTCTCCTAGAAATTGATATGTTAATACAAATGTAATACCCCAAATTACTATACCCAAACTAATTATAAAAACTGATTTAGAGGAGGGAACAAGCAGTTTACTTTCCCTAAAAACTTTTGAAGTGCATGTTTTTCTTAGAGCTAATTTACTCTCAATTAATCCCTTACTTATAAAAGAGAGTAAATAAATAATAACTCCAAAGCAGCCAGATATTAGAATTATCAAAGGGTAAGGAATACCAAAAGAAAGGGCTAAATAAGTAATCAGTGACAGGAAGAACCAAAAAAAAGAAAAGTTAAAAAACCGAATTATATTCCAAATTGTAAAAACTATTATTGCTATAATCGCCGCCCTAGCACCGAAAAAAATCTCCTCTAGTTGAGATAAGTTTCCATGCTTTATATAAAAATATGAAACTAAAATGGTTAAAAAAAATGAAGGTAGTACGAATAATAACCCGGAAACTAATCCTCCAAACCTCCCAAATAAGACCCAACCGATATAGACAGAGAGTTGTTGCGCCTCAGGTCCGGGTAGAAGCATACAAAAATTAAGTGCATTTCTAAAAGTTTCAGGCTTTACCCACTTCTCCTTCTCAACGAATTGTCTGTGGATAAGTGATATTTGCGCAGATGGTCCTCCCACTGAAAAAAAACCAATGCAGAGCCAGTGAAAAAAAAAATTGTAAAAGGTTGGCTTTACCAAATTAGGAACTGAGTAGTTGATTCAGATCCGATAGCAACTCAGAGCCATTCAAATCAGCTGGTGCCAACAATCTTAATGCACCTGACTTATCAAATATATAAGTATAGGTGTAATGATCAATTGTATACATCGCGGAGTTCGATTCAAAAACCTTATTAACTACCAAATTAAATTCTGCCTTTAGGATCTGTAAATCTGAGCTAGAGACAACTGCACCGGAAAAATCTGGATCAAATGAATTTAGATATTTAGCAAGCTGATCATTTGTATCTCGATCTGGGTCTACTGAGATAAAAATTACCGCCAGATCATTCGAATAGTTCCCAAGCATACTTTTTATATCCACCATTTTTGCGAGGTGCCCGGGACAAAAATCAGGACATGACAGAAAGCCGAAGAATAGGGCAACTACTTTCCCTTTATATTGTTCAAGATTCAATGTCTCATTGCTTCCAGTTTTAATTGAAAGCTTTTTTCCCCAGTTAGCCCCTGTAACATCAATAGAATAGAATTGCTGATTATCTTTAGAGACAAAAATTAAATTTGCTAGACTTGAGATCAATAAAATTAAGACTGCAAGCCAACCAAGTCTGGTGATATATTTCATCATATGGAATTTATCAAGTTTCTACTATTTACTGGACTTATCAATCCTTTTTCAGTAATCAAGGCGGAAATATTGTGGTGAGGTGTTATGTCAAAAGCGGGGTTAGAAACCCTAACTTCATTAGGAGCCCAGACTTGTGAATCATATCCTCTTACCTCTGATCCGCAACGTTCCTCTATCACAATATCTACTCCTCGGTCAGTAGACAAATCTATCGTTGAAAGAGGGCAAGCAACAAAAAAAGGAATTCTATTTTCTTTTGCAAGAACAGATAATGTATATGTTCCTATTTTATTCACAACATCGCCATTCGCCGCAACTCTGTCCGCTCCAACGACGACGACATCAATCTCTTTTTTGTTCATTAGATAGCCACACATGTTGTCAGAAATTAAAGTAACCGGAATTTCATCCTTAAGCAATTCCCAAGTTGTCAGCCTTGCTCCCTGCAAGAATGGTCTAGTCTCACTAGCAAAAACTTCTATTTCTTTTCCCGCGAAATGTGCGCTTCTAACTACCCCCAAGGCTGTTCCGTAGCCGGCAGTCGCTAATGCTCCGGCATTACAGTAAGTCAAAATTTTTGCTTTTTCTGGAATCAGACTGTTGCCAAAAGAACCAATCAATCTGTTAACTTTAACGTCCTCTGATAAAAGGTCTATTGCCTCTCTCTCAACATTATGAGCTAATTCTTCATGATTTTTCTCTATATTTTTTAGAAACGAAAACTCTAAACGACTCACGGCCCAAGCTAAGTTCACGGCAGTAGGTCTGCTTTTAAGCAAACGTTCCTTTTTTGTTTTTACTAAGGAAATAATAGTTTCAATATCCTTCCTGGAAAACACAATTTTTTTTTCAGTTGGGTCGACTTTACAAATTGCCTCTCTAACGCAGAACACAAATCCAAAAGCAGCAGCACATCCTATGGCAGGAGCCCCTCGTACGACCATTTCTTTTATAGCCAATGCAACATCCTCACACGAAAAACATCTCACAAATTCCTCTTTTGTGGGAAGCTTTCTTTGATCAATAAGTTCCAAATGCGAGCCAAACCACTGCAACGTCTTAAAGTTTTGTTCCCTATTTTTCAACGATTCCAAATTATTTTCCATCAAACTCACATAAAGTAATTACAGTAATTTTTTGTGATTCTAAGGAATCAACTCCTCCCAATTCTGGTAACCCAATAACAAAAAGGGAAGCAACAATCTCACCACCTAAACTAGTTATTAATTTTACTGAAGCGCTTGCGGTCCCCCCTGTGGCTATCAAGTCATCCACTAAAACAACCTTATCACCATTTGCTACAGAAGACTCGTGTACCTCAAGAGTATCAACGCCATATTCTAATTCATAATCCTGTGAAATTCTTTTTCTTGGTAATTTTCCTTTTTTACGAATTGGAATGAAACTTTTATTCAATCTATCGCTTAATGCTGCCCCAAAAACGAATCCTCTTGCCTCAATACCAGCTATCTTGTCGAATTTTATCACTTTTAATTTTTGTGCAAATATACTTGTGGTTTCCCGAAGACCTCTCGGATTCTCCAGCAAGCTGGAGACATCACGAAACATTATTCCTTCTTTAGGATAATTTGGTATTGTAATAATATTATCTTTAATGCTAAAAGCTGGTGTTTTGCTCATTAATCTTTGCCTTTTTATTAAACCCGTAAGATCTAAATTTTTCTATCACCTCGTCCATCTGATTGTCATTCAAAAGATGAACACCCCCTATTGTCAACGCCTGTAAGTATTGTCCACATAAAGACTCGACTTCTTCAGCTAGATAAGTTGCAAAATCAAGTGATTCTCCACATGACACTAAGCCATGATTAGCAACTAGACAGGCCCACCGATTTAGCATGGCAGATTCAACTTTCTCTGCTAACCTTGAGGACCCAAATAATTCATAGTCGCAACATCTAATATCCCTTCCCCCGGCAACTGCTACCATATAGTGAAAAGCAGGGAGGTGTTTCCTCAAACACGATAGAGTGGCAGCGTTAACAGAATGCGTATGTACAATGGCGTTAACATCGAACCTACTTCTGTACAAATTTCTATGTATCTGCCACTCGCTTGAGGGCTTCTCCAGACTATCGAAGGTTCCATCAAGATTCATTTCTACGATATTTTCTTCTTGGATCAGATCGGCAGAAACTCCGGAGGAAGTAATTAAAAACTCGTTGAGAGAAATACGAAGACTAATGTTACCCGATGATCCCTTATTTAATTTAAGATCATTAAGCTTGCGCATAGTTTTAACAATAGATTTCCTCTCCTTTTTAAACCTCATGAAATCTTAACCTTCACTATCAAAAAATTTGCTTAAAATTCTCCCCGCTACATTATTATAGGCTTTTAATGTCTCAGCTTCCCAGTATTTGGGATCAGTTAAAACTGCACCATCTAAAGCCTCATGACATTTACAACTAGAAGACTTCAGATTTATTTGCCCTTTAATCACCAGAGATATTAACTTTCTGACATTAATGATGTTTTTCTGCATTTGGACTAAAACTTTTTCTACTGTGACCTCATCATGCTCTGAATGCCAACAATCGAAATCGGTAACCATCGCAATTGTAGAGTAACAAATTTCGGCCTCCCTAGCTAATTTCGCCTCTGGCATATTTGTCATTCCTATCAAACTACAACCCCATTTACGGTATAGTTCCGACTCTGCATAAGTAGAAAATTGAGGTCCTTCCATTACTAAATAATTACCACCTGTTTTCAAGGTAATAGAATTTTCCTCTGCTATATCTTTAATAATTCGATTTAATCTCTCGCAAACAGGCTTAGCCATTGACACGTGCACAACAAAACCATTTTCGTAGAATGTTTTTCTTCTAAGGAAAGTTCTGTCTATGAATTGATTCACCAAAACAAATGTTCCCGGGGGAAATTTTTCTGTTAAAGACCCCACAGCACTAATCGAAATGATTTCACTAACCCCAACCTGCTTAAGAGCATCTATATTCGCTCTGTAATTTATTTCACTCGGGTTTAATCTATGCCCTCTCCCATGTCTTGGAAGAAAAACAACATCTTGATCAATAATTCTTCCAAATAGTAAGTGATCAGAGGGTTTGCCGAACTCAGAGTTTACCCTCTTCCACTTTTTTGAAGTGAGTTCCGGTATTTCATATAAACCACTTCCGCCAACAATCCCAAGCATTATCTTTATCCTTTGATTTTTATTATGATTGACTAGTAGAATAACTGTGGAAAGAGAAAAAAAATAGTGCGTATAGCAATAATAGGAGCTGGCTTAGCAGGAGCGTGTGTATCACGCTCAATTGCCAACTTATCGAATTATTTAGAAAATTTTTCTGATGCCCCCCAGGTAGATAAGAAAAATACATATTTAAAAGAACTAGTTATATACGAAAAAACCGGTTCCGTTACTGATGCATTGTCGCAAAGTGCTTCCGGAAATCCTTTTGCAATAATTCATCCACATTTAACAATTAACTGGGAAAAATGGGAATTAAACGAAATAGGCTTAAACATTAGTAGGAAATGGATATCTGAGCTAAATTTTGCATTAGGTAATATTGTTGGAAATATGTGTGGGATCGTTCGTATTCCAAAAAATAGCATTGAAGCGAGCAAGTGGGAGAAACTTATTGACCAAAATAAATATGGCAGATTCACTACCCTAAACCGAAAACAAATTAAAAAAATTATAGGAAAAGAAGTTGGCTATGAATTTGCAATTATGGAGGAAAATTTTGGTTGGATTTCTCCAAAATCTTTCGTTATGTCTTGCCTCAAGGACACAAGGAAGAAGATTGGTAATAGGTTAAAAGTTGTTGTAAACGCTAATGTCAAAAAAATACACTCTGACGGTTTTAAAAAAAAATTGGAATTGGGTAATTTCTCCGATGATATTTCAAAAGGTTTCTCAGCCTCATTTGATGTCGTGATTTTAACTACCGGATCAGGTTCCCCAGAGTTTTTAAGACTAAATGATCTTATTAGAGAACCTTGCATTAGTAGAAATAGAATCGGAAGGCCGAAGAACATTAAAAAAGATGAAATTTTACAGCTAGTGAATGGACAACTAACTTCTTTTAAGATCAAGAAAAATGACATTAATTCCTTGCGGCTAAAAAATATAGTTTGTAAACGCGGATATTTATCTCCCTTAATTAATGGAAAAATTTATTCTGGATCTACCTACGATAGAGTGAATGATGATTGCTTGGTTACATTAAAAAAAAATTTAGATATTAACAGAGACCGATTCTACGAATTCGTTGGTTCAATGGATTTAATTGATAGTCTAGAAAACAGAAGGTCGAAACGCTGCGTGTCTTTTGATAAATTACCCTTAGTCGGTAAACCTGAAGTGACTTCTCATAATTTTTTTATTTTTACTGCTTTGGGATCAAGAGGTTTTACATACGCGCCAATGCTTTCTGAATTTTTAGCACATAATATTTTCCAACCTGAAAGAATTATAAAAAGAAAGTTTAATAAAAATGAATTAAGTGCATTTCCTTTTTTAATGACTGAGTCAACTAAACAGAAGATATCTCAATTAATTGAGTTTCAAAGAATTTATAAGTAGATGATGAATGGATGAACTGAACTATTTAGATTTACATATCCCAAAACTAGGAGAAATAACTCAAATTGATACTGGGATATTTTGGTTGAGGATGCCCTTACCTTTTCAATTAGACCATATCAATCTTTGGTTATTAGAGGATGAGGTGGCAGGCGAAAGAGGGTGGACAGTAGTCGATACGGGCATATCCAACAGTCGAACAAAGCTGCTTTGGTTAAACTTTCTCAGAACTCATAAAGATCGTCTCCCTATTCTGAAAATCATTTGTACTCACATGCACCCCGATCACTTCGGGTTAGCCCACTGGTTATGTAACGGCTTAGACAGTGGCCTTTGGAAAGTTCCGGTTTTGATGACTTGTGAAGAATATGATATGGCTAAACTGCTATCCGATGGGGAGAATCAAAAGGTGTGTACCGGAACCTTGCCTGGAGATCCGAATGAAAATGTGATCAGCACTAAAACAATTGATTTCTTTAAATCACATGGTTGTAATCTGAAGGAATCAAAAAAAAAATTATTTGAAAGAAGTGTTTTTTATTCCTCTATGGTAAGGAATATTCCAGAGACATTTACCAGCATCAAATCAAACTCGAAATTGACAATTGGGGGTTATAACTGGTCAATTATCCTAAGTTCAGGACACTCACCTAGACACGCTAGCTTATACTGTAAATCAAAACAAATATTAATTTCTGGAGACATGATTCTACCCAAAATTACCTCTCATGTTGGGGTCTTTCCATCATCATCAGACAATAACCCATTAAAGAATCACTTATCTGCCTTGGTTAAATTCAAAAGACTTCCACCGGATACGCTTGTCTTACCGTCTCACGGTCAACCTTTTGGAGGCAGCGAAGTAAGTGGGCTTCACCGTAGATTAATTCAAATAGAGTCTCATCATCAAGAACGATTAGACAAAATTTTGGTAAGCTGTGAAAATCCGAAATCAGTAAGTGATTTACTACCAATAATTTTTAAACGGAAGCTGGATAGCCACAACTACACGTTTGCTTTTACTGAGTTACTGGCACATTTAAATTATTATTTATGGAAAGGTTATCTGAAAAAAGTCGTTCAAAATAAAATCATAAAATTTATTAAATATAGGGGAATTTCATGAGGATACTTGTCCCAATAAAGAAAGTTGTGGACTACAATGTAAGAGTTTTGCCAACTGCTTGTAAGAAGAGAGTAGATATTGAAAATGTCAAGATGTCAGTGAACCCTTTCGATGAAATCGCTCTTGAAGAAGCTATAAGACTGAAAGAAAAGAATTATGCCGAAGAGATTTGTCTCGTTACTATAGGGCCCGAAAGTTGTGAGGATATTTTAAGGAGTGGTCTGGCCATGGGGGCAGACAGAGCCATGCTGATAGTAACTGAGATAGATCTAATATCTATCCAAATAGCGCAAATTCTGAACAGTCTTTTAAAACGAAACAAATTTGACCTAATTTTAATGGGAAAACAAGCGATAGATGACGATTGTAACCAAACAGGGCAAATGCTTGCTGGCCTAGCTGGTTTACCCCAAGCCACTTTTGCTTCGGAACTAGAAGTTACAAAAAAAAGTAAAGAGATGTTAGTTATTAGAGAAGTGGATACCGGCGTAGAAACTGTATCGTTTAGCCTTCCTGCCGTTATCACAGCTGACTTGAGGTTAAATGAACCAAGATATATTTCTTTACCAAATATTATGAAAGCAAAGAAAAAAGAAATGGAAAAAATAGAGTTGGAAAAATTAAATATTAACTTTGCTAAGTCTATCGAGGTTATAGAAATAAGCGAGCCTGAGGAGAGAAGTAAAGGTGAAATTTTACATAATGTAGATGATTTATTATTTGAACTCAAGGAAACATTAAAGGTCATTTAAAATGGTTACTCTTGTAATTGTAGAAAACTCAACGGATGCACCAAAAAAAGAAACTTTTCACGTCATCACAGCTGCAAAATTGATGGAAAGTGATATTTGGGCAGTAGTTTTAGGCAAAGATTGCCACAATATTTGTAAAGCAGTTAGTACAATTAGTGGCGTAAAAAAAGTTATAAAAATTGATGCTGAGTTTTTGAAAGAGAAACTTTCGGAGAGCTATGCATTCCAAATCAGCAACTTGTTAAAGGCCTACCGAGAAATAAAATCTGTCTTAATTTCAACCTCTTCCTTTGGGAAAGAACTTTTGCCGAGAATTGCAGCAATGCATGGAATGAGTCAGGTTTCTGATGTTATAAAAATTCATTCACCCAGCATTTTTGACAGACCAATCTATGCTGGAAATCTTATTTCAAAGGTAAAAACCAGTGAGAAAATAAAATTTTTGACTATCAGAACTACAAAATTCGACGCTGCAAAAAAAACTGAGGAGGTAGGGATAAATATTGAGAATTTTACTGCAGATACTTTTTCAAGCCTAAAATCAATCATTAATTCTAGCTCGGTAACGTCGGATAAACCAGATTTATTATCTGCCAGAGTAGTGGTAGCAGGGGGAAGAGGTTTAGGGTCGGCAGAAAATTATAAAAAAATATTGGAGCCACTAGCGCTGAAATTAAATGCAGCACTTGGAGCTTCTCGAGCTGCAGTAGATTCTGGTTTTGCTCCCAACGAATATCAAGTCGGTCAAACTGGAAAAGTGGTTGCCCCAGAACTTTACTTTGCAATTGGAATGTCAGGATCCGTACAACATTTAGCAGGAATGAAAGATTCGAAAATTATTGTAGCAATAAATAAAGATGAAGATGCTCCTATTTTCAGAATTGCAACTTACGGTCTTGTGGCAGATTTGTTCGATGTTGTCCCAGAAATTACAAAAAAAATTAGATAATGAACTTACAGCAACTACGCATTCTTGCAGAGGCAAACAGACAAAATTTTAATTTGACTCAGGTTGCTCGAGCACTATTCATTTCTCAGCCAGGTATCAGTAAAACTATTAAGGAACTTGAAGAAGAATTGGGCTTTGATCTTTTCTTACGTCATGGTAAAAGAATACGAGGATTCACTCACGCAGGAAAAACTGTTTTATCTTTTGCTCAAGAAATTTTAAATAATGTTAGAAATATTCAAGATGTAAAATGTAAGTTGGCTAACGAAGAGTCCGGAGCCTTAATTTTAGCAACAACCCATACACAAGCAAGATACTCTCTCCCAGGGATAATTTCTAAGTTTAAAAAATCTTTTCCTAAGGTTCAATTCGTTCTTCACCAGAGTAGTCCCCCAGAGATTGTTTCGTTATTGGACTCAGGGGAAGCAGATATTGGAATTGCAACTGAGTCACTAATTAATGACCCTAAGTTCGTAACGATTCCCTTTTACACATGGTATCACTCGATCATAGTTCCCAAAGATCACCCTCTCACAAAATTAAATCATGTTTCACTCCGGCAAATCAGCACCTATCCCCTAATCACTTACCACAAAGGATTTACAGGTAGAGGGAAAATTGATTCCCTGTTCAAAGAAAAAAACTTGGAGCAAAATATAGTATTAGAAGCTTTGGACGCGGATGTTATAAAAGCGTATGTCTCGTTAAACTTAGGAATTGGTATCATAGCAAGTATGGCATACGATGCTAACTTGGATAAACATCTCAGCCTGATAGATGGTAAGGATATTTTTATGAAAAATGTTACATTATTAGCTTTTCGCAAAGGAGCTACACTTAGAGGCTATGCCCTAAAATTTGCGAGCCTCTGTTTGAACGGTATGCCAACTGAAGAAATATATGAAAAAATTTCGGGTTACTAATAGAGATGAGTTATGGAGCTGAACGATCTAAAAGAAAAAAGCTCCAAGGGTGAGAAGATTGTAGCTCTTACTTGCTATGACTTTACCTTTGCAAGTCTAATTGACAAGTGCGGCGTTGATATCACTCTTGTCGGAGATTCTTTAGGTATGGTTATAAAAGGCTATGATACAACATTATCTGTAACTATAGAGGAGATGATATATCACACTAGGTGTGTTGCCTCCGGAATCAAGAACTCTATTGTAATGGCAGATCTTCCCTTTTCTACTTATCAAGAGTCACCAGAGAAAGCTTACTCCAATGCTTCTAAACTATTAGAAGCTGGAGCTAAAATTATTAAATTGGAAGGGAACGCCTGGATTAAAAAAACCATAAATTTTTTATCTTCAAGGGATATTCCTGTATGTAGTCATATTGGGATGCTGCCTCAATCCTTACATAAAATTGGAGGCTACAAAGTTCAAGGAGACTCCCCTGAGGAAGCAAGTCGGCTCTTAAAGTTATCACTCGAACTTGAAAGAGAAGGTGCTGATGTTTTAGTTCTAGAACTAGTCACAAAAAGTCTTGCAAAGGAAATAACAACCTCCGTCAAAATACCTACGATTGGTATCGGTTCCGGACCATCCACAAATGGCCAAGTTTTAGTGCTATATGATATCTTAGGACTGGACTCAAAAGTTAAACCAAGATTCGTAAAAAATTTCATGAGAGGCAATGACTCTATAAAAAAATGTATCGAAGCTTACGCACTTTCAGTAAGATCTGGAATATACCCGTGAGAAATCAACTAGATTTAAAGCCTTTATAAAAAATCGAAAAACTAGAAGCCATTACTACTATCAATCCACCTAGAAAACCAACATAAGTTAAAGTATTTTCCCCGTAATAGGTTGTAGATATAGTGGCAACAACAATCTCCATAAGCATCAGCATTGAAGTAGTTTGCACCATTAATTTTGATCCTCCATACTGCAAGCAGAAATTAGCAATTCCAAGAACTATCGAAAATACTATTAAGCTGTAAGTGAGATTTAATGAAAAATAACCTAGGTGGAATGGGTAAATTTTCCCAAAAAAAACTGAAGGGTCCACTAGCCATATCAGAGCTAAAATTACTGCGGAAACTAAAAAAGAACCAAAAAAAATTGAAAAGGTTCGAAAGATTGAATTTTCAGTTTTCAACATTCTTAAAAAAACGTTTCCTAGACCAAAAAAAATACCTCCTAACATTGCAAAAAAATCACTAGCCATAATCGAGAGGGAAAAACCAGACAATCCATTTTTATGAAATTCTTCTGCTACAACTAACAAAAAAATTCCAAGTAGAGCAAAAGAAATGCGACATAAACCTAAAATTCCAAGTGATTCGTTTAATAAAATTTTTGCGAAAATAGCTGACCAAATAGGCATCAAATAAAAAAGAAACACAACTCTTACAATCTCTCCCTCTGTAATTGCCCAGTTAAAAAATACATTTGTTAATCCATAAGAAATACCTAGGAAAACAAGTGGCTTGCTGCGAAAAAAAAATAAAATCGACCTCTTCTCAAAGAGCAAAAGCAGTCCGGCTAAAAGTCCATAACTAAGAAGAGTAATTCCAAGAGGATGTAAACCCAACCTTGTAAAATCTAACAACGGTATCCAGCATAGACCCCAAAAAAAAGCGTTAACTAAAACACACAAGTGAGGAATAAGATTCATTTCTAAAAGAGTAGCTGAGAGCTATTAACCCGTGTTTCTTATGCCCGTTGCAATGCCATTTATTGTTAAATGGATCCCTCTATTTACTCTTTCATCTTCAANACCGCCCCTTAACCTTCTTATCAATTCAACCTGAAGGTGATTCAACGGATCTAAGTACGGAAGTCTTCTTTGAATTGATTCGGCAAGTTGAGGGTTTGATCTTAACCTTTGACCAGATCCAGTAACAAATTCAAGAGCCCCTTTAGTCTTCAACCATTCTTCTTTAATTTTTGTAAAAATTTTTCGCGAAATTTTAGGGTCAGGGCATAATCGAGCATATCTTCTCGCAATTCCTATATCAGCCTTTGCCATTACCATATCAATATTTGCAATCAAAGCTTGGAAGAACTGCCAGTCTCTAGCCATCTCTAATAATAAACCTCTATGTCTCTGAGGATTTTGTAATGCAAAGTTTTCAAGAGCACTCCCAAAACCGAACCAGCCTGGTAGTGCTAACCTACTCTGACCCCAAGAAAAACTCCAGGGAATAGCCCTTAAATTTTCAATTTTCATTTTATCTTTTTCACCACTCGGTCGTGCAGCAGGCCTGGAGCCTATATTTAAAGCTGCAATTTCAGCAATTGGAGTACTGCTGAAGAAATACTCTGAGAATCCTGGAGTATCATAAACAGTTTTTTTGTAGGCTTCCAAACCAAATGCAGATATTTTTTCAGCAGCCTCAATATATTCCTCTGGAATTTCCTTTTCAGGGGGAAGAAGCGTCGACTCAATACTAGCAGCTACCAAAGTCTCTAAATTTCTCTGCCCTAATTCTGGGGTTCCATACTTATTTGAAATTATTTCACCTTGCTCAGTAAGCCTTATTTGACCTCTAACTGTCCTGGGTGGTTGAGCTAAAATTGCCTGATAACTAGGGCCACCCCCTCTTCCCACAGTTCCGCCTCTTCCGTGAAACAAACGAAGAGTTATACCCTGAATACTTTCAAATAATTTAACTAAATTAGTAGACGCTTTGTAGACCTCCCAATTAGAAGTGAAAACCCCACCGTCTTTATTACTGTCTGAGTATCCTAGCATTATATCTTGAAGACCACCTGAGTGTCTCATCAAGTCTGTAACTCCATCTAACCCATATAGTCCTTCCATGATCCTAGTGGCCCCTCTAAGATCCTCTATGGTTTCGAATAAGGGAACTATGATAATTCCTAAATTTGAATTTTTCCCAAGCGTTCCCTGCATGAGCCCAGCTTCTTTCTGTAAGAACATCACTTCTAGCATATCGCTAACGGTTTCAGTATGACTAATAATATAGTGCCTGATTACCTCCGGACCAAAAGCTTTAATTAAAGACTTTGCAGTCTCAAATACTTTGAGCTCTTCTTGACACTTTACGGAGTACTGTTTTTCATCACTCCTTAAAAATTCAGGCTTCTTTAAGGCTGATATGAGGAGCTTTTGTTTTTCAATCTCCTCCAAACTCAAATAATCCTCACAAACGCCAGCTCTTTCTAGAAGTTCACTTATGACTAACTCATGAATATCTGAACTTTGCCGTAAATCAACAGTTGCTAAATGAAATCCGAAAACTTTTACTGCTCTTATAAGAGGACTTAATCGACCAGAAATTAATCTTTCCCCCTTGTTTTCTCTCAAAGACCTTTCAACAATGTTTAGATCCATCAAGAATTCTCCTGGGTGCTCATATGGTATTGAGGGAGGAAGGGCATGAGGCCTAGCATGAGCGCCTGTCAAGTGCACAAGCGTTGCAGCTAGTCTGGCATAAATCCCTATCAAAGCCTGCCTGTAAGGTTCATCTTTCCTATGAAGATTAGGGTCTTGTGCCTTCACCGCTAATTCAATTAATGCCTGACTTGCCTTATTCAACCTTTCACACATCGATAACTCTGAACCCAGAAGATGAACTTCAACCAAATAGTGCCGTAGAATAGTCTCTCCGTGCCTTCTAACCGTAAGCTCTAACGTCTCACTCGTAACATTTGGATTTCCATCCCTATCGCCACCAATCCAATTACCCATTCTGAAAAAACTTGATACTGACTGATTATCCAAACGTTTCTCTAAATTTCTGTAAAGAATAGGAATTTCTTTTAAAAAAGTACTCCTGTATATTGCTAAAACATTTTCTATCTCATCAGCAACATCAAGCTTAGTAGTCCTTAGAAGCCTCGTTTGCCATAATTGAACAAGTACCGACCTTAAACTATTTTCATTTTCTATACGCTGAGACTTTGATCCATTCTTTAACAGAAATGACCTAGATTTTAAAAGCTTTGAAATAGATTTCTCTGCGTCCAAAACACTTCGCCTTTGAACTTCGGTAGGGTGTGCAGTCAAAACTGGAGAAATATATGCCTTACCTAAAAGATCAAGAATTTCGCTTTGTTTCTTCTTACCCCTCTCCAATCGCGAGAATGCATGTGATAAGGAGCCTGGCTCCCCCATCAAGGCAGCTGTTCTATCATCACCTTTTATCAATCTTAAATTAGCTAAGTCTTCGGCAATATTTATAAAGTGCAAAAAATAAGTAAAGGCCCTGATGACAGTAACAGATTCGTCTGACGATAGACTTTTAAGCATTTTATCAAGCGCTTTACCTGCATCTACATCGTCATGGCGCCTGTAAGCTACACTCAATCTCCGAACTTTCTCAACAAGCTCATAAATATTTTCGCCCTCTTGCTCTTTAATGGTATCACCCAACAATTGCCCAAGATAACGAACATCCTCAAGATATATCTCATCAACCATAGTATTTCTCATATTCCATTTCTAAATGTTATAGTAATTTTTGTACCAAGTTATGAAACTTCTAACTCCTTTTTCCAATGGAGTATTAAAAGTTAATCCTGTGAGCTTAAAAAGCATGGTCGTGTCCGCATGCGTGTAGTAAGCATCCCCAGGATGGTGCTTTTCAAATTTAACATTTGCTTTTTTCCCCAAACACTCCTCAAGAACTGAGATAAATGTCATAACAGAAACTGGACTACCGTTACCGATATTTACTACTCTGTGATGTCCATTTTTATCTACTTTTTTAGGTCCACTTCGATTACTTGGCGGCAATTTCAAGATCGAAACTAGTGCATCCAAAACATCATCAATATAGGTAAAATCTCTGCTCATTCTCCCTTCATTAAAAACCTGAATTTCATCATTATTTAATATCGCCTTAACAAATTTGAACAAGGCCATATCTGGCCTTCCCCAAGGTCCATAGACTGTGAACAATCTCACGCCGGTGGAAGGCAAATCAAAAAGATGGGAATATGCTGCTGCCATAAGTTCGTTGGATTTCTTTGAAGCTGCATAAAGGTTTAAGGGGTTATCAGTATTTGATTCCTCATTACAAGGAGCCCCGTCATTTCCTCCATATACACTTGAGGAGGAAGCATAAACAAAATGTTTTACAGTTTTAAATTCCTTCATTATTTCTAATAAATTAAAGAACCCCTCAATATTTGTATTAACGTACGCGCTCGGGTTTATGATCGAATATCTAACACCAGCCTGTGCTGCCATGTGTATAACCTTTTCAAAATTGTTTTCTTTGAAAAGCTTATCCAATAGCGAACGATCATTAACGTCCATTTTTAAAAACTCAAATCTATCCGAAGAAATGGCTTTAATTCTGTTAATTCGAGCTAACTTTAAATTCGGATCATAATAATCGCTTATGTTGTCAATAGCAACTACCCTAAAACCTAGCTCTATCAAACGAATTACCGTTGAGCTACCGATAAACCCCGCGGCACCAGTGACTAAGATTTTCGCATCATTCTTCAAGCTAACTTTTTTTCCGCCAGTTAACCCAGTCAATAGGTTGTAAATATTTATATAATTTATCCTCTGGGCTCTTAGGCTCAGGTTTCCAATCGTATATCCAAGACGCCCGGGGAGGCATTGACATCAATATACTCTCAATTCGTCCCCCTGATTGTAACCCAAACAAAGTACCTCGATCATAGACTAAATTAAATTCTACATATCTACCTCTTCTATAAGCTTGAAACATTTTTTCTTTTTCCCCGTAAGGAATATCTTTTCTCCGGTTCAAGATCGGCATGTATGCTCCTAAAAAGGAACTGCCTACTGACTCCACTAAGTCAAGGCTTTTTTGAGGCCCCAATTCAGAAAAATCATCAAAAAAAATTCCTCCAACTCCTCTGGTCTCTTTCCTATGTTTTAAAAAAAAATACTCATCACAAGCCTTTTTAAAACGAGGATAATAGTCGAGTGAAAAGCAATCAAGGGCTTCTTTACAACTAACATGGAAATGGATCGCATCCTCCTCGAAAAGATAATAAGGAGTTAGATCCATACCCCCACCATACCACCAAATTTTCTCACTGGTATTATCACTTACAGTAGAAAAATACCTGATGTTCATGTGTACCGTTGGGACGAAAGGATTTACAGGGTGAAGAACCAGTGACAAACCCACAGCGTTAAACGCCAATCCTGCTAACTCTGGTCTATTTTTAGTGGCAGAAGTCGGTAACTGCTTACCTTTAACATGAGAAAAATTTACACCTCCCCTCTCAATAATGCTTCCGTTTTCTATAATCTTTGTAAAACCATAACCATGTAAAGAATTGTCATCTGATTTCGACCAAGAATCTTCTATAAAATCCAAATTTTCCTCGGTCGAAATACACTGACATATTTCCTTTTGTAAATTTTGAAAACACTTACTAGAACTTGAGATATCCATTATAAATATTTCTAAGCTTTCTGAGAGTACCGCCCTATTGCATGATAAGACACACCTATACTCTCCATATGCTCAGGATTATATAAATTGCGTCCATCGAAAATATTGGGGGTTTTGATCAACTTTAAAATTTTGTCAAAATCCGGACTTCTAAACTCTTTCCACTCAGTTAATATTATCAATGCTTCACAATTCTCCAGAGCCACATAGGGATTTTCGCAGTAAACAATCTTTTGCCCAAAAAACTTCTTGGCTTCTTTCAGAGCCACGGGATCAAAAGCTTTTATCTTGGACCCTTTTTTAAGTAGCTCGTCTATAACAATTAAGCTTGGAGCTTCTCTAATGTCATCTGTGCCAGGCTTAAAAGATAGACCCCATACAGCAAAAGTGACCCCGGACAAGTCATTACCAAAAACCCTTTGGATCTTATTAATCAACACCATTTTTTGTTTTTGATTAACGGTTTGAACAGCATTTAAAATTTCTAACTTTTGACCATTTTGCTCTCCGACTTTAATCAAGGCGCTGACGTCCTTGGGAAAACAGGAACCACCGTAACCACACCCAGGGTACAAAAAACTGTATCCAATTCTAGCGTCTGAGCCAATGCCCACTCTCACACTTTCGATATCTGCTCCTAGTTTTTCAGAAAGGTTAGCTAATTCGTTCATAAAAGATATCCGAGTAGCTAACATCGCATTCGCGGCATATTTAGTCATTTCCGCTGAACGTACACTCATAAAAATCACCTTGTCTCTGGTTCTCTGAAATGGCGCATAAAGCTTTTGCATTATCGCTCTACTATTTCTGCAATCCACACCAATTATTATCCTATCAGGCCTTTGAAAATCCTCTAGAGCAGCTCCCTCCTTCAAAAACTCCGGGTTAGAGATAACCGTAACGTTCATAACTAAGTTTCTCTTTTTTAACTCTTCTCGTATGACTAATTTTACTTTATCTGCTGTTCCTACGGGCACCGTGGACTTATCCACAACAACTAAATCATTCTTCATGTACCGACCAATACTTCTTGCAGCACTCAAAACATGCTCAAGGTCAGCGGAACCATCTTCATCAGATGGAGTACCTACAGCTATAAATTGAATGCTGGCAAAATCTACTGAATATTCCACATTTGTGGTAAACCGTAAACGATTAGCTCTAACATTACTCTTAACTAATTTTTCTAATCCTGGCTCATAAATTGGAATATTGCCATCATTTAAACCTTCAATTTTCTTTTGGTTTACATCTACACAAAGCACATTATTTCCAACATCGGCCAAACAGGCACCGGTTACTAAACCAACATAACCTGTTCCAATTATCGTAATATTCATATTCAGGAGTAATTTAAAGTTTTAGGGAACTCGTCTCTTACTGGTGATTGTAACTTAATAATCTGTAATTGCTTGACTTTTAACTTTAAAAAAATATCTGTAGGCTGGGATAAATATTCGAATATTTTATAATCTAACAAAGGCGAGGCATTTTGATACTAATAACTGGCGGGGCAGGGTTCATTGGCTCTAATTTTATCTTTCATCTATTAGAAAATGATACAAGTAATGAAAAAATCATTGTAATTGATAAGTTAACTTACGCTGCTAATATTGGAAACTTTGATGAGCTAAAAAATGATGAACGTTTCACTCTTATCAAATCAGACATAATTGATCCAATGATAGTTAAACGTACATTTGATGAATTTAATCCGAGAGCAGTTATAAACTTTGCCGCGGAGAGCCATGTTGATAGATCCATTAACTCGCCAAACGAATTTATCAAAACAAATATAAACGGAACTTTTAATCTACTCAAATGCAGTCTAGCTTACTTCGGACGATTGCCCGATGAAGCATCAAGCCAAAACCAAGATGATTTTAGTATTACACCATCTAAAAGAAGTTTCAAATTTATTCACATCAGTACAGACGAAGTCTACGGCAGTCTAAACTATAAAGAACCACCATTCACAGAATCAAGTCCGTACAAACCAAATAGTCCGTACGCAGCCTCTAAAGCAGCCAGTGACCATTTGGTCAGAGCATGGTTTAGAACCTATAACTTACCTACAATAATTTCAAACTGTTCCAACAACTACGGCCCCTATCAATTTCCTGAGAAACTTATTCCTCTCACAATTTTAAATGCTACTATGGGAAAAGATATACCAGTTTATGGAGATGGAAAGCAAGTAAGGGACTGGTTATATGTGCAGGATCATTGTAACGCAATAATATCAATTTTAAATAAAGGTATAGTTGGTGAAACATATAATATCGGCGGCAATGCCGAAATCACTAATTTCGAATTGGTCTCTAGAATCTGCGGAATTCTCGATGAATTAATTCCAGTTGAAAGTAGAGAAATTAAAAAAAACCATGATCACTTAATTAAATTTGTCAAAGATAGACCCGGGCACGATATAAGATATGCAATAAATAATCAAAAGATTTATTCAGAGTTAGATTGGCGGCCTACAGAAAATTTAGAGACTGGCTTGGAAAAAACAGTTAAATGGTATTTACAAAATAAAAAATGGACTGATTCTATAAAGACGAAACATTATAAGGATTGGATTGAAACAAATTATGGAAGGCGATAGTTTCCAAAAAAAATCAGTATACAGAAAGGGGATAGTACTTGCGGGGGGAACTGGTTCAAGATTATTTCCAATAACAATAGCAACATCAAAACAACTCCTAGCAATTTACGATAAGCCTTTAATTTATTATCCCTTATCAGTTTTAATGTTGGCTGATATTCGAGATATTTTGATCATTTGCACTGAAAAAGATTTAAAACATTTTCAAGATCTCCTAAAAGACGGTAATCAAATAGGGATATCCATCAGTTATGCTATTCAAGAAAAACCAGAAGGTATCGCTCAAGCATTTCTAATTGGAAAAAATTTTCTCAGTAATAAACCAAGTGCTTTAATACTTGGAGATAATATATTTTATGGACAAGGCTTGTCAAAAATATTGATGGATACTTCAGCCAAATCAAAAGGAGCAACCATATTTGGATATCCTGTAGAGGATCCTCAAAGATTTGGAGTGGTTGAGTATAAAGATGATAAAGTGATCACAATACAAGAAAAACCAAAATCACCCAAGTCTAATGTTGCAATTACCGGGCTCTATTTTTACGATGGGGATGTGAGCTCCAGAGCTCAAGATTTGCTACCCTCATCAAGAGGAGAATTAGAAATAACCGATTTAAATATGAGTTACCTAAAAACTAATGACTTAACCTTACATAACTTAGGTAGAGGCTTTGCGTGGTTTGATACTGGCACACACGACTCCCTTATTGATGCAAGTCAATTTATTCGAACTATTGAAAACAGACAGGGACTTAAAATTTCGTGTCCAGAAGAAATTGCATGGAAAAAAGGTTGGGTAAGTGATAGTGATTTGTTAAAAATGGCCGATGCCCTCAGGACCAGTTCTTACGGGCAATATTTGCTAAAACTTCTGTGAGGATCCGGTGCTAGACAAAAAAAAAATTGATCCATTTGATGATGTGTATATTTTACGATCAAAAAAATTTTCCGATGAGAGGGGTCATTTCACTGAAGCTTTTAATCAAAAATCTTTTACGGAGATTATCAATAGAGACTTGCACTTTGTTCAAGACAATCTTTCAGTTTCACGTAATGGTGTTTTGAGGGGTTTGCATTTTCAAAGAAACCCTCACGCTCAAGCTAAGCTTATCCGAGTTTTAGAGGGTAAGATTCTCGATGTTATAGTAGATATACGATTACAAAGCCCATCCTTTTCAAAATGGCAAAGTATTGAATTAGATGAAGAAGATAACGAAATGTTATTTGTTCCAGAGGGTTTTGCCCATGGATTCTTAGTAGTCTCAGAAATAGCAAAAATTCAGTATAAGACCTCATCATATTATCACCCGGAATCTGATGTAACATTACGGTGGAATGATAAAGATCTCGGAGTTAATTGGAGATTAGATGACTTCAAAATAAGTTCTCTAATTATTTCTGAAAAAGATCTAAAAGGCCTTTCTTTAGTTGACTTAAAAATAAAAAATTTCTTTTTTTGTAAATGAAAATATTACTCTTAGGTCGAAATGGACAGGTCGGAAAATCGATTTATCATAAAAAAAAACGTGGTCAAGAAATAAGGACTGTCGGCAGGGAAACCTTACCATTTGATGACGGCTACTTATTACTAAAGAATTTTCAACTTGTCTTAATGGAATTTAAGCCCGATGTCGTGGTAAATGCTATTGCTTATACCAATGTTGATCAGGCAGAAGAAGAGAAAGACTTAGCATTTAAAATTAATGGGTTTTCCCTTGAGATCATAGCCTCAGTTATAAGGAAATTTAATAAAAATTTTAAACCCGTAACTTTAATCCACTTTTCGACTGATTATGTTTTCGATGGATCAGGAACAAAACCTTGGGTTCCATCAGATATTCCTAAACCGCTAAATACTTATGGTCACAGTAAATTATATGGTGAACAGGTCATTATCTCCGCTGATATTCCGTTTATAATTTTAAGAATTAGCTGGATATATTCTATATATAGTAAAAATTTTTTACTCTCAATTTTCAAAAGAATTAAAGATGGGGGTACACTAAGAGTTGTAAGCGATCAGATTGGGACTCCAACTTCCGCAACGTTTGTTTCTGAGTTTTGCCACCATCTTTTTAAAAACTTCAATTACCTCGAAAAAACAGGGGTTTACCATCTTTCCCCTAAAGGAGTCGCTAGTTGGTTTGACTTTGCAAATTATATTTTGCTTACTCTGAAAAAGGGTTCAACACTTATACAACAAAGAAGCTCAGAAATACGGCCAATTTTAAGTAAAGACTATTCCACTATGGCTAAGCGGCCAAAAAATTCCAGGCTCGACTCTACCCTGTTAGTAAACTCTTTTGATTTCGAGATAAGTTCATGGAAAACGTTAGCTGAAAGAGAAATAAAAAAATTAATTTAAATTAGTTTTCCTGGGTTCATGATGCCCTTTGGATCAAAATATTGTTTTATTCCTCTCATAAGATTAATTTCTACGTCAGATTTTAAGCGAATATTCTCTTCACGGCGTAATTGCCCTATACCGTGCTCAGCACTAACAGAGCCTGAAAAATCCACTACTAGATCGTTTATATCTTTTCTAATTTTTTCCTCATATTTTTTCAAGAATACTTCGTGGGCCTTCCATCTGTCCTCTTTCTTTTGAAAAGCCTCATTAAAAAAAGGAGAGACGTTAAAGTGAAGGTTACCATCTCCTATATGACCAAAATTAATTAGGCTGACTCGCGGATATTTTGGTAATATCGACTTCCTTACTGAAGTTACAAAATCGCTGATTGATGACCGAGGTAGGGAAAGATCATTTTTTACTTGTTGCCCATTTTCAGCAGACGCATATGTAATTGCCTCTCTTAAAGCCCAAAGCTTAGTTGCCTGTTTATTTTTACAAAAACCCCACTTAAAAACGATTCCGGAGCTAATTAACTGTTCAAAACGCTCAGTCAAACATTCATCTTTATAAAGGTTAGTTCGTGGTAATTCAACAATAGAGATAATCTTTGATTTAATATTACCAATGAAGTTTGGAACCCGATTGGGGAAATACCTCATCACAAGATCAATTGCATCGGAAGACATAAATTCGAAGGCGGTTAAATTATCATTCACGATCTTCTGTAATTCATTGTATACAGCCACAGTAGCTGTTATGTCCCTAGTAATGACAAAATATGTTTCGCGATCTAAAACCTCAGAATATAAACACATGCTTGCCGCGGTTATAATTCCTAAAGTACCCTCACTACCAATAAATAAATTTTTGAGACTGTAGCCAGAATTATCCTTCTTTAGGCTTTTTAAGCCATTCCAAATCTTTCCGTCTGACAAAACAACCTCTAAACCGAAGCAAAGGTCTCTAGCAGAGCCGTAACGTAAAACAGATAAGCCCCCCGCATTGGTGGCTAAAATTCCGCCAATAGTTGCATCTTCTCTGGAGGAAATATCAAGCGGAAATAGCAAAGAGGAGTTCTTTGCAAAATCTTGTAACTTTCTTAATGAACAACCTGATTCCACAGTCAGTGATTTATTTACTATATCAATAGATCTAATCGAATTCATCCGACTCATCGAAATAACTACTTGAGAAATATCGTTTGAAGGAGTAGCTCCCCCAGAAAGACCTGTATTTCCACCTTGCGCAATTAATGGAACATTAAACTTATCTGCCAATTTAACTAACTCAGAAACTTGACTGGAAGAATTTGGAAAACAAACCGCGAGTGGCTTACCAAAGAATTTCTTTCTCCAATCAACAGAGAACTTCAAAATATTTGACAAGCCTTGGTTTCTAATAGAAAGAACGTTTTCTCCACCAAGAATTTCTTCAGAGGATTTCAAAAATAAAGCTAAGTCACTGTTCACTGTAGACAAAATAAAATTTACCCTTACTTGACTCTATTTTTATATACGCCGCTTCTAGTATCAATCTCGATCTTATCTCCAATTTCTACGAATGCGGGTACTGATACTACAAAATTTGTAGGCCTGATTTTGGCGGATTTCATTACTTTACCAGAAGTGTCACCTTTTACAGCAGGCTCTGTGTATGATACTTCTCGGATAATACTATTGGGCAACTCAACAGAGATCACCTTCCCATCATAAAAAACTAGCTCACAGACCATCCCGTCTTCTAGGTAATTCAAAGATGTTCCCATCGACTCCTGATCAACCTCAAGCTGATTAAAATCTTTATCCATAAAAACATATAAAGGATCCGAAAAATAAGTAAAGGAGACTTCCTTTCTTTCAAGCACAAGATTTTCAAACTTCTCGTCAGCCTTAAAGACAGTTTCTGTTATAGACCCCGTTAGTATATTTTTTACTTTTAACTTTACCACGGCTGCATTCCTACCAGATTTATTGTATTCACTTTTCAAAACAACCATCGGGTCTACACCGATAATAAAAACATTGCCAACTCTTAACTCCTGTGTAGTTTTCATACATACTCACCTTTTAATTTCTCGATAGCCTAAGAATCATTTCAATAAAAGAATATCGATTTATGATTTGGAAACAATCTTTGTGCATTTGTTCTTTGATTAAATTATATTTTTCAGCTATATTCTGCCATTCTTCCTGCGAGGCATCAAATTCAGTTCTAACAATTTTTTCTGCTATATTCCAATAATAGTCTTCTTTTAGTGCAGTAAATCGTTTTTTCCAACTAAAGAATTTCTCTACATGACAGTCTTCTGGCTGCCTATATGGATTCCAGAAAAATGGAACTTTCCACCTTCCAGCGCTTGCAAAATGAGCACTTATAAAAGAGTCTTCCCCCCTTACAAAATTCAAATTTGTACAATGTAACATTGCATCAAACTCAAATTGGCTTACTATAATCCCGTTTGGCTTCAAAACAGCAACTCCCGAATATTCCTTTAAAAAATAATTTGAGGGAAGGGTTATATCCTCATAAGTAAACATCAGGATTATAAAAACTTTTTCTTGGTCAGAATAAGTTCCATACGTTTTTGTATTTGGGTGGCTTAAGATAAAGTCTCGCATTTGTTCTCGTTGGGAGGGACTAACTTCTGTAAGATCCCTAGGTATCAAACCACCATTTTTTTTAGAAAAGCTAGGAGAACACCAAGTGCGAGTAGCTGCAGGGGAGCTATCTTTATCAAGTGACTTAGAAAAATGAACAAGCGTATGATTATCTGGCGAAGGTTTTCCCTGAAAGCTCTCGCTTAAGTCATTTGTAGATAAATGATCAATGATTATTCTTTGTCCATTTCTGTTTTCCTCAATCAAAAATAAAAATTGCTTTGGAGGATTAACTTGAAAAAGCTCCAGGATTAAATAATTCTTTATTGGGTTAAAGTTTTTTAATACGCTTTTATACTCAAGTACACTCACAGCTCTGGGACAGTAATTATTAAAAATTTTTAAGACATTATGGTTTAGCCTCTTGATTAGAGAAATGTCATCACAATAAATAACTGTTTCATAGCCAAAAAGTGTAAGCCTCTTACTTAACCTTAAACAAAAACCTGCATCACCAAAATTATCGACTACTTTNCAAAAAAGTATAACGGATACATTTCTTCTATTTATGTTAACCTTCAAGTTTTATTAGCTCCGAGATGACTTTGATTAAATCTATTTACCTAGCATCGAAAAGTCCGAGAAGAAGGATGCAACTCAGTCAAATTTGCGATTTTTTGAAACTGGATCTTTCTATTTTAGAGACAAATCAAAATCATTGTGAGAATTTAGAACGACAACAAAAAAATGAACAAGCTGACGCGTACGTAAAGAGAGTCGCAAGACAAAAGGCAGACCTCGGCAGAATGACTGTAAAGGACTTAAAATTAAACCCTGGATTAATCTTGGCGGGCGATACCATTGTCAAATTTAAAAACTGTATCTTACAAAAACCAAAAGATCATTTAGCAGCTCATCAAATGATTAAAAACTTGTCTAATAATAGTCATAGTGTTATTACATCAATTGTGCTTTTTAATCCTTACTTAAAAAAAAAATCTTTGGCGAAACAGTTTACTCAACTAACGATATCTTCGACTGTTGAATTTGCGAATATTCCTGATTCATGGATCAAAAAATATGTTGCAGCCGATAATCCATTGGACAAATGTGGCGGTTATTCGATACAAAGTGACATTATCATGTTTGTTAAAAGAATAGAAGGTAGCTATTCATCTATATTAGGTCTGCCAATGGCAGAAACGATTAATCTTCTAGAAAAAGTTATCAATTAATCTCTATAAAAAAACTTAACTGAATTTTCTCCGAGAAAACTTCTAATGTCATCAATCAAACAGTCTGTCGCTTCAATTCTCCAAGATTTTGATAACTTCGCTCGGCAAGTTAGTGAACCTAAGTTGAGTTTAAAGCATACTGGAATCAAATACTTTGAATTTTGATTTTTTGATGACAACAATCTTCTCAACTTTTGAATAGTATTTTTCACGTTTTCGGCCTCGATCATATCATCGCATATCTCTAGCTCTAGCTCCTTTAGATACTTCATCCTTACTCCGCTAAGACTAAGAAAATCTTGGGCTACAAGCCGAGTTCCTCCAGAGTATTCATCAAATTCTGCCTTAATTAAAGTGGCTAAATAATGATCCTCATGAATCTCGCTTTTAAATTTTTCTTGCAAATCATTGAAGACAGTTATGTCTACCGAAGCGACATTATCTTCAATCCTCATAATATGTATTGGCCCTTTCCGACTCATTTGCTTTCGTACACTCATAACAATACCATGAACCCAATATGGTTCATCACTAGGACGCAGATTCCTTAAGGAGTTTTTCATGTACCTCTTTGCTTCCTCAGCAATAAGGCTAAATAAGTGCTTCGAGAAACAAAATCCTAATGCGGCTTTTTCTAATAATAATTTTTCTCTTTCAGGAAAATAATTTTTTTTGACGAATCCTACTTTCACAGATTCTCTAGATAACTCATCACTAAATAATGAACTTTGATTCTTCTCAGCCAAAATTTGATTGGCAAGCATTAGGAACTGATCTAACCCCTCGAGAACTTCCTTTCGATTTAATTTATCATTTTTGATCAATGAATCAGCAGCCCCGCTTGCTACTAATGATTCAAAAGCTTTTTTGTTAATTAATTTATGATCAACCCTACAACAAAAATCAAAAAAATCTTCAAACTTCTTATTTTTTCTTATTTCAATTAAGTGAGATATTGCTGCCTCACCCACTCCTTTTATTGCTCCCAATCCATAACGTATACATTTGATATTCGAATTTGAATTCTCAAATTTATCGTCACTGATGATAGCTTCAAAATTATAGGCTGACTCGTTTACATCAGGAGTGAGTAAAGAAATTCCATTCGACTCCGCATCTTTAACTAGCAAACAAATCCTATCTGTATCATTTATTTCTGAAGTCAAAGTTGCAGCAAAAAAAGCAGCGGTATGGTGTACTTTTAACCAGGCAGTTTGGTATGTAATTACAGCATACGCAGCTGTATGGCTTTTGTTGAAACCGTACTCTGCAAATTTTTCCATCAAATCAAAAAGTCTGTTGCCTAAACTCTCTGTGTAACCATTTGCTTTAGCACCATTGAGAAAAACTTCTCTTTGCTGAGCCATCTCATCAAGTTTCTTCTTACCCATAGCCCTACGTAATATATCAGCGCTGCCAAGAGAATAACCTGCAATTATCTGGGCGATTTGCATTACCTGCTCCTGATAAACGATAACTCCGTAAGTCGCAGACAAACAGTCTTTAAGATCTGGATGAAAATAGTCAATTTTTTGAAGTCCTTGTTTTCTCTTAATGAAATCATCGACCATCCCGGAGTTTAGTGGGCCAGGTCGGTACAACGCTAGCATTGCAATAATATCTTCAAAATTATCCGGTTGTAACTTACTCAAATACCTTCTCATACCGTCAGATTCTAGTTGGAATACAGCAATTGTATTTGCCTGTTTCAGTAAGTCGTAAGTTTCAACATCGTCAAAAGAATTTAAACTTTCTAGTTTCAAGTCTAACTCTGGGTGTAATCTGTTTACTTGATTAACAGTTAAAGCAAGGCTAGTTAGGTTACGTAAGCCTAGAAAGTCGAACTTTACTAACCCTAATTTTTCAACGTCATCTTTGTCAAACATTGAGATGACTCCCTCCTTACCATCAGTTCCTGGAGCTTTATATAATGCACAAAAGTCATTAAGTGCTCCCGGTGCGATTAAAACCCCACCGGCATGCATTCCAACATTACGAACTAAATCCTCCAAGGGCTTTGCTAACTCCAAAACAGTGCTCACTTCTTCCTCATCTCTCTCACGTCGAACAATAAGCGGCTCTTTTTTTCTAGCCTCTTTTAGGGAAAGAGGCTTGTTTTGCACTACTGGGATCAACTTTGACAATTGGTCACAAAAAGAATAAGGCATTTCTAAAACTCTACCAGCGTCTCGAATAACTGCTCGGGACGCCATAGTGCCAAACGTAACTATTTGACTGACAGACTGTGAACCATATTTGTCTCGAACATATTCTATAACTAGATGCCTTTTATCCTGACAAAAATCAATATCGAAATCAGGCATCGAGATCCTCTCAGGGTTTAGAAAACGCTCAAATAAAAGTGAGAATGGTATTGGATTTATATCAGTAATCCCTAAACAGTAAGCCACAAGGGAGCCCGCTCCGGAACCTCTCCCCGGACCAACAGGAACATTATTTGCCTTTGCCCAGTTAACAAAATCAGCAACAATGAGAAAGTAACTTGAAAATCCCATAGTTGTTATCACCTCACATTCCGAACTTAATCTATCCAAATAAAGTTTTTGCTGTTTAGAGTCACTTTTACCTAAATCATAAAATTTTTCTATTTTTCTTGCATAACCCTCTTTGGCTTTTTGCATGAGATAACTATCGAGAGAAATTTCAGAATCTGCCTTAAACTCAGGCAGTTTTACTTTATTTAGTTCAAATTCTAAATTACATCTCTTACCAATTTCATAACTATTTTCTAATGCCTCCGGGAAATCACTAAATTTCTTAAACATTTCTTCTAACTTACAAAAGTACTGGTCCTCCGTAAATATCTTACCTCGGACAGCCCCACTCAAAGTTTCTCCTTCTGCAATACAAACCCTTGCTTGATGAGAAATGAAATCTTGCTTGTCTAAAAACTGCACTGGGTGGGTCGCAACGACAGGCGTAGCAAATTTTGCAGCAGTGGAAATCAACAGCTCGTTATATTGATCCTCTCCCATAAAACCAGCTTTTTGAATTTCGAGGTAAAGTCGATCCTCAAAAACTGGCAGAAAAGTTTTGATTTTCCCCACTACTTCATTTTTAACAACGGACGCAGAAGCATTTACACCTTTTTCACTAATCTCACCACTTAACCCTCCGATTAGACAAATCAAATCGTCTGACATCTTGCCACCCAAGATCTGATCTTTTTCTTTTAACCATTCAAAATCCATATACCCCTGTCTTGAAGAGTTTGATAACCAAGCCATCGATATCAACCGACATAATCTTCTGTAACCAGAATTATTCATGCAGAATAGTAAAAGACGACAAGGTGCTGATTGCTTTGTTAAATTTTGTACGCCAATGTCAACTCCGAGTATTGGCTTCAAACCATGACTGCGCGCGGATTTATAAAACTTTAGATATGCAAAGGTATTACCAAAATCTGTCAAGCCCATAGCAACCTGCCCGTCGTCCGCCGCTCTAGCCATAATATCGGAAATTTTTATGGTGCTATCCACTATCGAGAATTCAGTATGTAGCCTTAGATGTATGAAATTGGATTTGTTCATAGCATAATTTAGATAACAAGTAACTCTACAAAAAAGATTGTATGAATATTAAAAATATAGTTCCTAAGTTGACGGCATTGTTGACTTTGACAATTACTCTTTTTATTTGCATTAAATTTTATTCAATTTTTTCCAATGATTTGCTCGGGCAGGTTGCCTTGGCAACAGACGAGATTCAATATCTGTTTTGGTCTAAACAATTAGAATTTGGATATTTCTCAAAACCCCCCTTTATAGCGCTAGTTCTTCGAGTTAGTTCCGAATTATGCACAGAAACAGGTCCCTGCGTGCGAGTATTGCAACCTCTAGCAATAACTGTAGCAACATTTTTTGTTATCGCAACCACCCACCTCTTTACTAAAAGTTTAAATCTCAGTTTTTTAGCCGGCTTACTATTTATTTCGTTACCTCTAATTACATTCTACAGTCAATTTGCGACAACAGATGCCTGGCTTCTATGTTTCTGGTCCGTTTCTTTTTTTTGTTTCGCTAATGCAATATATTCTGATAGGTTGTATTGGTGGCTTACTTGTGGAGTTTTTATTGGTCTGGGCTTACTCACAAAGTATTCCATGATGTTTTTTTTAATCTCTGCTTTTATATTTTTAATATCGACTAAAAGCCTAAGCTCTTATAAACCGTGGTTAAGTCTAGTTACAGTATTATTAGTTTTCTCGCCAAACATTTTTTGGAACATTTCTCTAGAATTTCCAACTTTGCAGCATCACCTTGAAATGACAGCAATAGATCAGAGTATTTCTTTAAATTTCTCATCTTTGCTTGAATTTTTTCTTGGGCAACTCATCGTTTTAAATCCAATTTTCTTCGTACTTTTTGTCTTTACCTGTATTTTTTATTTTAAACGCAGGAGGGCTAA
Organism: Betaproteobacteria bacterium TMED82; assembly: GCA_002170395.1. Taxonomy (GTDB): domain Bacteria; phylum Pseudomonadota; class Gammaproteobacteria; order Burkholderiales; family Burkholderiaceae_A; genus UBA7377. Next base: position 26,093 of record NHEJ01000007.1, on the reverse strand, counting down.
GGTAAATGTTTTCAAACGAGAGTTGGAAAATTCTACTCGCAAGTTTGAACTGCTATTTTACTTCATCTTTCCCTTTTTCTTTTCAATTTTAGTACTTAGTCTAATTGGAGAGACTGAGATAAATTGGGCTTCCCCAATTTCAATTTGCTTTTGTATTTTAATTGTAGTTTGGCTAAAAGATTGTCAACAATTACCCCAATTTAGATCATCCTTAGTAAACACTGCATTGGGCCTCGGAATTACATTAAATGTATTATTTTTAATTCTCTTCTTAAATGGACCTAAACTACTGAGATATCATGGCCTGGAAAATAATATTAACTTAAATCCTTATGCCCAAGTTTACGGTTACCAAGAGCTCGCTAACGCTCTCAAACCCACTTTGGAAAAACACAACCCTATAATCGTTAGTGATGACCGAAACATTTTGGCTAATTTATCTGTATACTTGCACCCATTCAAGGTGAAGACACAAAAAAATGCGGCCAAAATAGATCATCATTGGGATTTGATGTATGCCCTATCGCCTGATGAAATTGCCACGAAAGAGCTTCTTATTATTTTTCATCAGCCTATAAACGAAGATTCTTTAGCTAGGCTAAAATTAAGACTTGCTAGTAAATTCAAAAAAGTAACACTAATCAGAGATGAGGTCATCTCAAATCTTAAGTTAGCAAGAAACAAGGAAAAAGGAATTATGGTCTTTCTGGTCTCAAATATAAAACCTTTAAATCTTTAAAAGAAAATAAATGCTGATATCTATAGTAATTCCAGTTTTTAATGAAGCTGGCGCCATACCAGAATTGATGAAAAAGCTAGAAAGCGGGCTTTCCTTCGAATTCCCCGATGATTACGAAATTATCATAGTTAACGATGGGTCCACAGACAAAACAGAGGAGCTTCTTGAGACGTTGTCGGAAAAAAGCAAGTGCCTGAAACCAATGAATTTAGCTAGGAATTACGGCCAGTCGACGGCCTTACAAGCAGGTTTCGACCATTGCAAGGGAGAAATGATAGTGACCATGGATGGTGATCTTCAGAATGATCCTGATGACATACCGAAATTGATAGCCATTTTACAGAAGCACAGAGAAGTTAACTTAGTCTCCGGTTGGCGACAAGAACGACAAGATAGTGCACTTAGTCGTAGATTACCTTCTAAGCTTGCTAACAGCCTCATATCTTACGTTACAGGGATCAAGCTTAATGATTACGGTTGTGCGCTTAAGGCTTATAGAAGAGATTTAATAAAAAAATTTCGACTCTACGGTGAAATGCATCGTTTTGTTCCTGCAATTGCAGCTGAAGTTGGAGCAAAAATAATTGAAATTCCTGTGAATCACCATTCTCGAAAAACAGGAAAATCAAAATACGGAATTGATAGAACCGGAAGAGTCATTCTTGACCTTATTTGGATTCAGTTCTCACGGAAATTTATGCACAGACCAATCCATGCCTTTGGAGGTACTGGCCTACTAATGTTTTTCATAGGTTTAATGATATTTATATGGTTGACCATTGAAAAACTAATTTTTGGTTTTGAAATTGGTGGAAGACCTTTGTTAATTTTAGGTCTATTATTAACGCTATTAGGTACTCAGTTACTGGCAGTTGGTCTTATGGGTGAATTGCTGATAAGAATTTATCACGAGCCAGCCGGACGAAAGCAGTACTATTTAAAAAATAAAGATTAAAAAAATAAAGAAAAATCATTTTTGTATGCCAAAGTTGTTAATAATTAGAGTTTTGTTATCTTCAGCTATTTTAATTGCGCTGTTTGTTCAGGTCCAAGTGGAAGAGGTATTTAAGTATGTTATCGAATTACAACTAGAGATTTTTTTTTTAGCTATTTGCTTAAATTTCTTTGGAAATTGTTTCTGCGTTCTTAGGTGGATAGGACTACAAAAAAACAAGATCACAGGTGGAGCTTACCTACAATTTTTTCAGGTTTACTTTGAAGGGATCACGGCAAATACTGTATTGCCGGGAGGAATATTAGGAGGAGATTTAATACGAACTGTCAGAATTTCTAAGTATTTGAGTGTGAAAAACTACAAAGATGTTTCTATAAGATCTATTGGGTTGAGCGTGATTCTTGAAAGAATTCATGGTTTGTGGGCATTAAGCTTTATAGGTTTAGTCGCAGCCGTAACTTATCTTACTATCAACGGACGGGAGAGCGGCGCTTTTTTTTATGATGGGCTTCTGAAATATTATCTAATTTTCATGGTGATCTTTACTCTACTAGCACTTATGACTTTCATGAAAAAATTTGTTCATTGGGTTACATTAAAAACCTTTCAACCAACTAATAAAACGTTGAGTAAAATTATTTTCTATCTAAAGAAATTTAGATCACGTGATGTTCTTCTTTATTCCTTTGTTTCCCAACTACTATTTGGTTTATCTTTCTTTTTTTGTTATAAAGCGCTGGATGTTAATATAACGTTAAACATGTGTCTTTTCCTTGTGCCTGGAATTTTCATTTTTGCTGCAATTCCTTTTTCTATCGCAGGGTTCGGGACAAGAGAGGCGGGCTCCTTATTTTTTTTAGTTTACCTTAACCTGCCTTTTGAACAAATCGTAGCTGGTTCGATTGTTTTTGGACTGACAGCTACAATACAAGGTTTATTTTTTGTGGTTTTAAACCTCGTCATGTTTAAAAAACAAGGCTAATTCATTTATACTAAAGCAATGAATAGTAATTCACATAACAAGAACATTATAAAAATTTATAGTGCTATTCTTTGGCTTGTAGTTTCCTGCAGTCCTGTCAGTGCTATGACGGGATCCTTCGATATATCTTTGTATGGAGGTCTCAACAACGCTGCTCATAGTAGTGTTGAATTTCGAGCAGCAACTGCATCTTACGGAATAAGTGATGGAAAATACTCCACTGATGGTTGGGAGGGAGAATCTTTTAAATCTCCAATTTATTATGGGTATCGGTTGAGTTACTTGCCTTCTACCATGTCTTCTTGGGAATTTTTTTTAGATTTTAATCACAGTAAAGTTAAAGCCAAAACTCTCCCCACTGGCCTGAAGCGATTAGAATTTACTGATGGTATCAATACGCTTACAGCTAATACAATTTACAAGTTTGATACATCTTTAGTTTACTCTAAGAAGTTGACTCCTTACGCTGGATTAGGGATAGGTTTCGCCTACCCTCATGTTGATGTTGAGAGCAGTACTGTATCGGAAGCTAAAACTTATGATTACCAATTCACTGGCATGGCTTATCAGTTAATGGCTGGGGGAAGAATTGAAATAACTGACAAATGGAAAAGTTTTGCAGAATACCGAGTTACTTTCACCCCAATTGACGCTGATTTAGATGGTGGAGGAACAATTTCTACTGACATTCTAAATAATCAAGTTAGTTTTGGGTTAGTTTATTCTTTTTGATGGTGCCAGAGGCGGGACTCGAACCCGCACACCATTTCTGGCGCCGGATTTTGAATCCGGTGCGTCTACCAATTCCGCCACTCTGGCTTTACTGTAAGTTTCATAAAATACCATAATGTAACTTTAAGCCCAAGGAAAAAACATTGCAAAAAAAGTTTCAGTTCAAGAAAATTCCGCCACACATTTTCTGTAATGATGCGCTGGCTGCTTCAAGAAAGATTTCATGATATGGTAAAAGGGATAATTATTTCTCTCTGGATTTCCTCAATTCTGTTTTTCTACTTTAGGGGAAAAATCAAACCATCATTAGCAAAAACTTTAATCGATCATAGTGTTTTATTAGCTCCCTTAAACGCTATTTTTGTCATGACATCTAAAACTAATAGAACGCCTGTAATCCCTACAGACTCGTTGAGTGAACTGAAAATTCTAAGGGATAACTGGCATATTTTTCGAGAGGAAGCAATAAAATTAGCTAAAGCCCAGCAGATACAAAAATCAGAAAAAAAAGATGATGTAGGTTTTAATTCTTTTTTTAAATACGGTTGGAAAAGATTCTATCTAAAATGGTACGGAGAAAACCACCCTTCAGCAGAAACGCTCTGCCCGAATTCCGTGAAATTACTTAAAGCTATTCCGTCGATCAAAGCTGCTATGTTTGCGGAACTTCCACCGGGAGGAAGACTTAACCCCCACCGTGATCCTTATGCTGGTTCTTTAAGATATCACCTAGGCTTGATTACCCCAAATTCTACCGACTGTTATATCCTCGTGGACGGTGAAAAATACAGTTGGAAAGATGGTGAAGATATTCTTTTTGATGAAACTTATGTACATCAGGCTAGAAATAACACAGATATTTCTCGCATAATACTATTTTGTGACGTCGAAAGACCTCAAAAGTATTTACTCATAACCATCATTAACCGGCTATTCGGAAGATATATCATATCCGCTGCTAGCAGTCCAAATAGAAGTGAAGATAAAACAGGTTTCATTAATAAGATTACTGGTTGGTATTGGGCAGTAGATAGTTTTAGAAGAAAGTTAAAAAACTGGAGCAAAACGGTATATTACGCTACTAAAGCACTTGTGATATCTGCTATTTTGTTGCTAATAATTATAATCTAGTAAAGTTAATCCGTCCGAGAATTCACACTCTTTAGATATGACAGTAAACGTTACCATCGATGACTACGATTATTACTTACCCGAAAATCTGATAGCTTTTTATCCAAAAAGGGAGCGGACTGATAGTAGGTTATTAATCTCAAACCGAGATTTTATGGAAAAGGCTGGTAACCAAGATCAGATTTTTTTAGAAGACAAATTCATAAATCTCCCTGCACATTTAAAAAAGGGAGATTTGCTAATATTTAATGACTCTAAGGTCATTAATGCAAGATTAAACTGTTTTAAAACTACTGGAGGAAAAGTTGAGCTATTATTTCTGAGGGAGGAGAAGCAAAGACATTATAATTCCTCCAGATATTTGGCTTCAGTTCTTATCAAGTCAAATCGAAAATTAAGTAAAAAAACACATCTGAAAATTGGCACTACAGGATTCTCCCTGACAGTTGAAAAAGAAAGCTTTAACCAGAAGGGAAAATATGTTGTTTCCTCGGAGAAACCCATTCTAAAACTCTTTCAGGAATTCGGGGAAATTCCACTTCCACCATACATAAAAAGACGAGTAGAGTTGTCGGATATAAAGAGATATCAAACTGTTTATTCAAAAGCGTTGGGCTCGGTTGCAGCCCCTACTGCAGGACTTCACTTTGACGAAAAATTGCTGCAGAGACTAAAAGAAGCAGGGGTAGAGACCGCCTTTGTAACTCTTCATGTTGGAGAAGGAACATTTAAACCAATTAAAACCAAATTAATTTCTGAACATGTCATGCATGACGAAAACTATGAAATTCCTCCATCCGCAGCCCAAAAAATTGCTGAAGCAAAAAGAAAAAAAAACAAAATCATAGCAGTTGGAACTACCTCCTTACGTGCAGTCGAATCAGCTGCTAAAAGGTCATTTAATGAAAATAATTCAACAATATTGCAATCAGGATCAGGCAGTACAAATTTATTTATAAAACCTGGGTTCGCTTTCAGGGTATTCGACGGATTAATTACTAACTTTCATTTACCTAGATCAACTTTACTCGTTTTAGTAAGTGCTTTTACAGGAGAACCGTTATGCACACAGATTTATGAAGAAGCAATAAAAAAAGAATTTCGCTTTTTTAGCTATGGGGATGCTATGTTAATTTTTAGACCCCCCGGCTCCTATTGAGTAAGAAATTTCTCTTGAATTCCTCGAATTTCTTTTGTTTTATTGCCTCCCTTATTTCACGCATTAGATTTAAGTAAAACCATAGATTGTGCTTTGTAGCTAATATAGCCCCTAACATTTCATTGATTTTCTGAAGATGATGAAGGTAACTACGAGAATAAAATATTTTCTTTTCTCCATGATTTGATGGACAGCATGTTGGACACAAACATGTTTCGTCGATCGGTCTATTATCGTCCTTAAATCTGCGGTTCCTTAGCTTCAAATCACCAAATTTTGTAAATAAATAGCCGTTCCTTGCGTTCCTAGCCGGCATCACACAGTCAAACATGTCAACTCCCAGCGTGACAGAATTCAGTAAATCTTCTGGAGTACCCACTCCCATTAGATACCTTGGGCTTTTTTTTGGCATTTTAGGCATGCATTTTCTCAATATTCTAAACATATCTTCCTTACTCTCGCCTACAGATAGTCCTCCGATTGCATAGCCATCGAAACCAATATTCTCAAGCCCTTCCAAGGACCGCAATCTCAAATCATCGTACATGCTACCCTGAAGTATCCCAAACAAGGCACTGTCAGACTCAAACGAGTCTCTTGATTTTCTGGCCCACCTTAGGGAGAGCTCCATAGATTTTTCCGCAAGTGAGTGACTTATCGGCCAAGACGTACATTCATCAAAAGTCATTGCAATGTCAGAGCCTAAGGCAATCTGAATTTTCATGGACTTTTCCGGGGATAGAAAAAGTCTGTCACCATTGATTGGTGACCGAAAATGAACTCCATCTTCGTCGACTTGAGATAAGTCCTTTAAAGACCAAACTTGAAACCCTCCAGAATCAGTTAGAATTGGCCTTCGCCAATTCATAAATGTGTGAAGTCCATTAAGCTGGTGAATTGTTGCTAATCCTGGACGCAACCATAAATGGAATGTGTTGGAAAGGAGAATTTGTGCTCCTATCTTTTCAAGCTCTAGCGAATCTATACCCTTGACAGCCCCGTGTGTACCAACTGGCATAAAAATAGGAGTTTCTACAATTCCAAACTTGAGATAAACTAAACCTGCTCTACTTTCACCGTCAGTAGCTTCTATGATAAATTTCATGCGCGAAAATGCTTTTCTTTTCAAATAAATTTATGGTTTAACGAACTAACTGTTTTTATATACTAAGCTGTATTTTGGAGGATAGTTATGATTTCACCTGCTTTTGCCCAAACCAGTGCTGCTCAAGACCCATTTTTGAGCTTTTTACCGCTGATTTTAATGTTTGTAGTACTTTATTTTCTAATGATTCGCCCTCAAATGAAAAGGGCAAAAGAACACAAAACCCTTGTTGAGAATCTTAAAAAAAATGACGAAGTTATAACCTCAAGTGGAGTCGTTGGCAAAGTTACGAGGGTAGAAGCGAGCTACATCACGCTTGAAATTGGAGAAAACGATAGTAAACTGCAGGTGCTTGTTCAAAGGCAAGCGGTACAGACATTACTGCCTAAAGGATCCTTAAAAGAATTGTCTTAAAAACCTAAAATTAAAAAACAAAATTAAAATGAATAAACCCGAGCTTTGGCGTCTGATGATTATGGCAGTGGCTGTAACTTTTGGAGTGGTATTTTCTGTTCCNAATTTCTACGGTGAGTCCCCAGCAGTTCAGGTCTCTTCCTTGAAGTCCACAGTTAAGCTTGATACCCAACTTGCCGACGCAGTAACCAAAGAGCTTCAGTTGAATAGTATAAAATTCAATAGAACGACTTTTGAGGAAAATATTTCTGGAGGAACTTTAAAAATTCGATTCTCATCAACTGAAGAGCAATTAAAAGGTAAAGATCTGATTGAGGAAATGCTGAACACTGATAAAAAAAATCCCTCTTACGTAGTAGCTTTAAATTTAGTCTCTAGCGTGCCAAATTGGCTGGCTAATCTAAATGCCTTCCCTATGTATCTAGGCTTGGATTTAAGAGGAGGGGTATATTTCATGCTCGAGATAGACATGGATTCAGCTTTGCAAACTAAATTAGAAAACACCATAAGTGACAGTCGTTCATTACTCCGAAAGAATAAGATAAGAAATGCTGGAGTTAAGTTATCAGATAAGCAAATCCGCTTTAAGTTTAGAACTCAGGATGATGCCTTGAAAGCATTGAAATTATTAGAAAGTCAAATTACTGATTTAAGTTGGTCGTTTATAGACAAATCTACTGAAAACAAATCTGGCTTCACCGTAGTCGCTATTTTGGACGAGGTGGGTGAGGAGACTATTAGAAATTATGCACTGAAGCAAAATATAGTGACACTGTCTAATAGAGTAAACGAGCTTGGAGTTTCCGAACCGATTGTTCAACAACAAGGCAAAGATAGAATAGTGGTTCAACTTCCGGGTGTTCAGGATACTGCGAAAGCTAAAGATATACTTGGAAGAACTGCTAGTCTTGAAATTAGACTAGTAGATGATTCGGCTGAAACTCTGGCTTTGATACAAAATGGAAAGACCCCGCCCAGAGTAGAGATTTTTTCTGATAAATCCGGAAACAAACTTGCTCTACGAAAGGACGTTCTATTAACAGGAGAGAGTCTCACCGATGCTCAAGCTGGATTTGACTCACAAAACCCAGTAGAACCGGCAGTCCATTTATCACTTGATGCAAAAGGAACGAGAGTATTCAGAGATATAACTAAGGAAAATGTGGGAAATAGACTAGCCATCTTACTCATAGAAAAAGAGAAGGGAGAGGTCATTACTGCTCCGGTAATTAGATCTGAAATTCCTGGGGGCAGAGTACAAATTTCAGGTCAGATGACTACTGTAGAAGCTGCTGATACTGCACTGTTACTGAGAGCCGGATCTCTAGCTGCTCCCATGGAAATCATAGAAGAGCGACTGATCGGACCTAGTCTAGGTGCAGAAAATATAAGCCAAGGATTTCAATCAACCTTATGGGGTTTCGTAGCGATTACTATTTTCATAGTTTTATATTATCTTGTATTTGGATTATTTTCAGCAGTTGCACTAAGTCTAAACATTACTCTACTTGTTGCACTGCTGTCCTTATTACAAGCGACCTTAACCCTCCCAGGTATCGCGGCCATGGCTTTAACCCTTGGGATGGCGATAGACTCGAATGTTTTAATTAATGAAAGAATCAGAGAAGAAATTAGGTCAGGATCAAAACCAAATTTGGCGATAGCTGTTGGGTATGAAAAGGCCTGGGCTACCATTTTAGACTCAAATGTAACAACTTTGATAGCGGGCTTAGCCCTTTTGGTTTTTGGATCAGGACCAGTGCGAGGCTTTGCAGTGGTGCACGTACTAGGTATATTAACTTCAATGTTTTCTTCTGTGCTATTTTCAAGAGGTCTAGTCAACATCTGGTACGGCCGTCAGAAAAAAATATCAAAATTGGTTATAGGTTAGTTTTATGGAATTTTTTTTATTTCAAAAAGATATCCCATTCATGAAGCACTACAAGCTTTTTAATTTGCTATCTATAATTGTATTTACTGCAGCCATTATTTTTATTTTTTTTAGGGGTCTTCATTTCTCGATTGAATTTACTGGCGGAACGTTAATAGAAGTTAGCTACGAATCGTCAGCCCCGCTAACAAATATTCGTCAAAGTATGAGAGAACTAGGTTATGAAGATTTTCAAGTCCAAAACTTTGGGACTGCAAAGGACGTTCTGATAAAAATTCCAATCAGCAACACCACAGAAAAAAATGATCAAGCGGAAATTATTTTTAAAAAGATCAAAACTTTGAACAATGGAGAAATTGCTAAGCTTCAAAGGGTTGAATATGTTGGTCCTCAAATAGGAAGTGAGTTAGCAAAAGATGGTGTTTTAGCCCTGATTTTTGTAATAATAGGCATTATGTTGTATTTAGCTCTGCGGTTTGAATGGAAGTTCGCCCTTGGCGCCATAATAGCAAACCTCCATGATGTAGTGATCATTCTAGGTTTTTTTGCAGCCTTCCAATGGGAATTTTCCCTATCGGTATTGGCAGCTATACTTGCAATTTTGGGTTACTCCGTAAACGAATCCGTAGTTGTGGCTGATAGGATAAGGGAAAATTTTCGCAAATTGCGAAAAGCTACTGTAATTAATTCTATTAATAATGCAATTACCAGAACCATGTCGAGAACTATAATAACTCATGGCACAACGGAGACGGTAGTGCTTGCGATGCTTATATTTGGAGGACCAGTTCTCCACTACTTCGCATTAGCTTTAACTATTGGCATAATCTTTGGAATTTACTCTTCCATATTTGTGATGGCACCGATTACTCTTTGGTTGGGTATCAAAAGAGAAGATCTTATAAATAACCCAAAGAAAAGTTCGGACGAACCAATTGATTATTAAGACTATTGAAACCTCTCATATGGATTAATGTGTTCCCTACAACGTATCCTCATTACATTAGTTCGATGGGGAAACATTTTGCGGAATTTTTCCTCAGCTTTTTTCAAATCTTTAGCCCAGATGGTTACGGATTGAATACGCTCATAATATAAAAGAGTTGTTTTTGAAGAGACTAAGCAGCGTTTTTCTGCAGACACTAAAGGGCTGACTGCAAAGAGAATGCAAAATATCAAACTGTTTTTCATTAATTCCTCCTTTTTACCTCAATCGGCAAAAAAAAGCTAACTTTTACAGTTTTTATAAAATTACTTTTTCTTGAGTTCATCCTTTACTAGTCTCTCAGCTAAACCTAAATAATCTTCCGGTTTCAGATTCATCAGTTTCGTTTTATCTGCGTCACAAATTTCCAATTTACGTATGAAATCTTTAATCATCAACTCGTCAATCACATTTCCTCGAGAAAAAGATTTTAGTTTCTCATACGGATCATCCAGTCCATTCACTCTCATGATCATTTGTATCGGTTCGGCTAGAACCTCCCAACTACACTTTAAATCTTTTGCCATATATTCGGAATTTGAACTTAACTTATTTAACCCTTCTATAATAGAGTCCATCGCCAAAACACTATATCCAATAGCCACACCTAAATTCCTCAAGACTGTGGAATCGCTCAGATCCCTTTGAAATCTTGAAACTGGAAGTTTTTGCGAAAAGTGTTGTAATAAAGAGGACGATAAGCCAAGGTTTCCCTCAGCATTTTCAAAATCAATAGGATTGACTTTGTGAGGCATAGTGGAGGAACCAACTTCAGCATTTTTCTTCACTTGAGTGATGTATCCCAGAGAAATATAACCCCAAATATCTCTGCAAAAGTCGATTAGAATTACGTTTATGCTAGCCAACGCATCACAATATTCTGCTATCCAATCGTGAGGCTCAATTTGAGTTGTCATAGGGTTATTATCAAAACCAAGGCTCTCTACAAATTCTGAAGAAAGTGTTGGCCAATTTACTTCTGGAGCGGAAACATAGTGAGCATTAAAATTTCCGACTGCTCCATTCATCTTAGCAAGTATTTTAACGCCTCGAAATCTTTCTCTCGCTTTTCTTAAACGTGCACGGAAATTTGCAATTTCTTTTCCTAAACTAGTAGGAGATGCTGCTTGGCCATGAGTCCTCGATAACATTGGAGCAAATCCAATTTCCTGAATAAAAAACCCTAACTTACTAATAACTACTTCAATATGCTTTAATAAAATTAGTTCTTTAGTGTCTTTGAGAATAAAAGCATAACTAAGATTATTTATATCTTCAGACGTACACCCGAAGTGAAAAAATTCTTTATTATTTATTAAAAATTTAATGTCAGAGCTTTCGGCTTTTTGCTTTAAAAAATATTCAACTGCTTTAACGTCATGTTTAATAGTTTTTTCAATTTTTTTTACCAGAAGAATATCTTGATCAGAAATTACATCAATCCAACTTAATAAAATGACTCTGATATGTTCAGGCATGCTTTTAAACTCTCGAATTCCATAATCAGCTAAAGCCAAGAACCAAAGAACTTCAACTTTGATTCTTGTGCGTATAAGTGCAGCCTCTGAAAAAAAACCAGATAAATTTTTCAGTCGATCTTTATAACGACCGTCCAAAGGGGAAATTGCATTTAATTGATCAAACATATATTATTTACTCACTTTATTTAAGCTATGATTCCCCCACCAATACAAAGTGGGCCTTTATAAAAAACTACTGACTGCCCTGGAGCAACTGCTCTTTGAGGTACTTCAAAATTAAGTACTAACTTATCTCTCTCATAGCTTATCGTCCCCGAAAAGGTTGAAATGGTATGTCTAATTTTAACCTGTAATTTACTGCCACAAGCAGGAGCTTCTTCTGCAATCCAATGTAAATTAGTGGCGGCTAGAGAATTCGAAAAGAGCTTTGGATTATTCTTTCCTTGCACCACGATTAAACGGTTGTTTTTGAAGTCTTTGTTGATAACATACCAAGCATTGCCTTCACCTATTCTACTTTCGGAAAACTTTTTTTTGAGGCCTCCAATACCTATGCCTTTCCTCTGACCAATGGTGAAAAATTGAAGTCCATGGTGTGTTCCCACTTCCAAACCCTCATCGGTGCAAATCAACCCAGGTCTCGGGGGGATATATTTACTTAAAAAATTTTGAAAAGGGCGTTTCCCAATGAAACATATCCCCATAGAATCGGGCTTTTTAGCATTTGGTAGTTTTAATTCTAACGCCATTTGCCTCACCAGTCCTTTAGAATAGTCCCCTAATGGAAAAACAGAGTACGATAACTGTTTTTGGGATAATCTGTGTAAAAAATAAGTCTGATCTTTAGTTTTATCTAAGGCAGTTAATAGGTTATACTTTCCTTCGACCTTTTTAATTCTTGCGTAATGTCCGGTTGCTAAATAGTCAGCCCCGTGCGTTAGAGAATAATCGAGAAAAGCTTTGAATTTTATTTCAGAATTACAAAAAACGTCAGGATTAGGTGTTCTACCCATGGAGTATTCATATAAAAAGTCATTAAAAACTTTTTCCTTGTATTCCTTGCTGAACGATACTGCTTCAAGGGGAATCCCTATTAAATCTGCAATAACTGCGGCGTCCAGAAAATCTTGTTTGCTGGTGCAGTACTCTTCGTCATCTTCCCAGTTCTTCATAAATACCGCTGTTACTTTATGCCCAAGTCTCTTTAAGAGCCAAGCACTCACTGAGGAGTCTACACCACCTGACATTCCTATGACGATATGGGATTTAATTTTCATTGTCTTTAAAAAAATTTTTATTTATCACTATTATATGGAGAAATTGAATGCAAGTTGGCATTCCTAAGGAATCAATAGCTGGGGAAAACAGAGTCGCTGCAACCCCAGAAACTGTAAAAAAAATGGTTAATATGGGATTAAAAGTCTTTGTTTGTAAAAATGCTGGGCTGGCTTCCTCTATTTTAAATGATGAGTTTTCTGATGCTGGTGCAACAATCTGCGGGCAAGAAGACGCATTTAATAAGGAAATTGTATTAAAAGTTAGAGTCCCTTCCCCCACTGAGTGTAAACTTTTTAGTGATTCAGCGATATTAATTGGTATGCTTGAACCGTTCCATAAGAAAGGAATTGATACACTTTTAAATACCGGGATAACGGCTTTTGCTTTAGAAGCAGCGCCGAGAACTACCAGAGCTCAAACTATTGATGTTTTATCCTCACAGGCAAATCTATCTGGATATAAAGCAGTACTTATTGCCGCCAATGCTTATCCAAAATTAATTCCAATGCTCATGACCGCTGCTGGATCAATTAAAGCAGCTAAAGTAGTAGTTCTAGGAGCCGGTGTCGCCGGTTTGCAGGCAATAGCGACAGCAAAAAGGCTTGGCGCTATTGTTGAGGCGTCTGATGTGCGACCAGCAGTAAAAGAACAAATAGAATCGCTTGGAGCAAAATTTATCGATGTTCCATTTGAAACAGATGAGGAAAAATCGGCTGCAGAGGGAAAAGGTGGATATGCTAAGGCAATGCCTACATCTTGGTTGAAAAGACAGCAAGAAGAGGTTGCAAAAAGGATAAGCGTAGCAAATATTGTAATTACTACAGCTCTAATACCAGGAAAGCCGGCACCAGTACTGGTTTCAGAATCTATGGTCAAATCTATGGCACCCGGCTCTGTTATTGTAGATATGGCAGTTGAACAAGGTGGAAACTGTTTTGGCTCTAAATTAGATGAGACTGTGGAGTTGGAGAGTGTTACCATCATCGGGGCAAGTAACCTTCCCGCATCAGTACCAACAGATGCCTCTGCACTATATGCAAGAAACATATTAGATTTTTTAAAATTGATCGTTGACGACAAAAATAAATTAAATATTTCGACAGAAGACGATATCGTATCTTCAACCCTGATAGTCAAGGAAGGAAAACTATGGAAATCATAAGCCCCACAGTGACAAATTTAATAATTTTTGTGTTGGCTATCTACGTCGGGTACCACATAGTATGGAATGTTACGCCAGCTCTTCACACTCCATTAATGGCTGTAACTAACGCCATATCAGCAATTATCATAGTTGGTGCAATGATGGCGGTGGCACTAACTGAGACAATGTTCGGTCAGCTCTTTGGATTTTTAGCAGTTATCCTCGCTTCAGTGAATGTATTCGGAGGATTTCTAGTCACACGAAGAATGTTAGAAATGTTTAAAAAGAAATCAAAAAAATAGGGACAATAATACCAATGCTTAGTCTTTCCATTAATACAGTTACTATACTTTACCTGCTGGCTTCCATCTGCTTCATTCAGGCCTTAAAAGGTTTATCTCACCCTAGCACCTCAATCAGAGGTAATATTTTTGGGATTGCGGGTATGTTCATAGCTACCTTAAGCACTTTTGGACTAATTGGAAATATGGCAAATATTTTGCCTGATCAAAATATTTTTTTTGGTATGTTTCTTCTTATCTTGGGTATAGCTATTGGCGGTACTATAGGCGCAATTATGGCTAAAAAAGTGCAGATGACAAAAATGCCCGAATTAGTTGCTTTTATGCATTCAATGGTTGGATTGTCGGCAGTTTTTATTGCAATAACAGCAGTACTTGAGCCTTACGCACTCAATATCACGGATAAAGGGAGTAGCATTCCTTTTGGTAATCGATTAGAACTTTTTCTAGGAGCGTCTATTGGTGCGATTACATTTTCTGGTTCAGTCATCGCATTTGGGAAACTTTCTGGAAAATATAAGTTTAGATTGTTTCAAGGCGCGCCAGTTACTTTTCCTGCACAACATTTAATTAATTTGGGAATTGGGCTTGGAATTCTTGCTCTGGGCATTTTTTTCTCTTTTACCGAAAATTGGCCAGCATTTATTACGCTTTTAGTACTTTCTTTTTTAATTGGGGTTTTGATTATCATTCCAATTGGCGGAGCAGATATGCCTGTAGTTGTTTCAATGCTAAATAGTTATTCTGGTTGGGCTGCAGCTGGTATTGGGTTTTCATTGGGCAATAGTATGTTAATTGTGGCTGGATCATTAGTTGGGTCCTCGGGAGCAATACTTTCATACATCATGTGTAAGGCTATGAATAGGGCATTTCTCAGTGTCATACTCGGCGGATTTGGAGGGGAAACTAGCATAGTTCAAAGCTCTGATGAGAAAAAAAGTGTTAAAAGTGGTTCTGCGGAAGATGCTGCTTTTATGCTAGGGAATGCAGAATCAGTAATTATCGTTCCCGGTTACGGTCTTGCTGTCGCCAGGGCTCAGCATGCGCTAAAGGAGCTATCTGATAAATTGATTGAAAATGGAACTGAGGTAAGGTATGCCATTCACCCCGTTGCCGGGAGAATGCCCGGGCACATGAATGTGCTTCTTGCTGAGGCAGAGGTTTCTTATGACCAGGTTTTTGAGATGGAGGACATCAACTCAGAATTTAACCAAACTGATGTCGTACTTGTTTTGGGAGCCAACGATGTTGTAAACCCTGCTGCTAAAACACCAGGCAGTGCAATTTATGGAATGCCTATTCTCGAGGTTTTTAAAGCACAAACAGTTATCGTGAATAAAAGGTCTATGGCATCTGGTTATGCTGGTCTAGATAATGAGCTTTTCTATATGGAGAAGACAATGATGGTATTCGGTGATGCCAAAAAAATTATTGAATCCGTTGGCAAAGCAGTTTAAATAGAAAAGCTTGATCCACAGCCACAAGTGGTAACTGCATTTGGATTTCTAATAACAAATTGAGATCCTTCCAAATCGTCTTTGAAATCAATTTCCGAGCCGAACAAATATTGATAACTCATGGCGTCAATTAACAGCATTACTCCTCCCTTTTCCATTTTTGTGTCGTCATCGCTCACAACCTCATCAAAGGAAAACCCGTATTGAAACCCCGAGCAACCGCCACCCTGCACGAAAACTCTAAGCTTAAGATTCGGATTACCCTCCTCCTCCATAAGGCTTTTAACTTTAGCAGCCGCAGCATCTGTAAACACAAAGGGCTGTGGCATCTCATCTATAATAGGCGCTACACTGTTTTCTTCCATTTTATTTATATATCTCCAATTTACTTTAATTAAGGACTCCAGAACAAACCCTTTAACCCTTCTTCTTCCTCAAAATTTAACATAGTATTCATGACCTGAACAGCCTGTCCTGCCGCGCCTTTCACCAAGTTATCCTCTGCGACAAGAATAACAGCCGAGGAGCCAAGCCCCTCTTTTTTCTTAGACACTTTTACAATTGAAATATGAACTTCGTTGGAACCTTTAACAAGACTGGTGTTGGGCACTTTATCACCTTCCAAAAGTTTTATAAACTTCTCCTTCTTATATTTATCCGTATAAATTTTTGTTAATTTATCAATGTAACTATCAGACTTGAGCTTGACATATAAAGTTGCAAAAATACCTCTAAACATTGGAATTAGGTGCGGTATAAAAATTATATCAAACTGAGTTTTCAAGTTTTGATTATCAGATCTAATCTTGTTTTTTTCTATAATTGTTTGAGCAACTTCGCAAATTTCTGGTTTATGTCTGTGTCCATTTGTCCCATAGGCTTTGAACGACTCATATGTTTCACCAAATAAGCTACTTACTTTACTTGAACGACCTGCACCACTTATACCTGACTTACAGTCAGCAATAACATTATCTTCCTCGATTATATTTCTTTCTAAAAGAGGCAGTAATCCCAGAATTACAGCAGTAGGGTAGCAGCCCGGCATTGCCACCAGGTTCGCATTTGTTAATTTATCTCTATTGATTTCTGGTAGCCCATAGACACTCTCATGTAACAATTTCGGTGAATGATGTTTTAAGCCATAAAACCCTTCAAAAGTTTCTTTGTTCTTAAATCGGAAATCCGCAGATAAATCTATTACTCTTACTCCGATGCTGAGAAGTTTCGGAGCCCACTTCATTGCTATCCCATGCGGAGTAGCAAAAAAAACTACGCTACAGTCTCGAAAATCCGCATCTTCAATAGTCGACACCCTGCAAGAAGACAGTTCGGGAAACATAGTAAATACCTTGTCATCACGAAAACGCTGGAGAGGTTCGCGTAAGGTAACAACCTTAATCAATACGCCAGGATGACGAACAAGAATCCTGATCAACTCCAAGCCGGTATAACCTAGGCAACCAACTACACCCACACTTTCCAAAGTTTATAACCTTTTAGATGAAAAAGAACGATTACGGAAACTTAATTATTAGGTTAGAGCAAAGAACAAGCTCAACCCTACCTCTTTGAGAACTGCTTACGCTTCCTAGCTTTGTGAAGACCAACCTTTTTTCTCTCAACTTCTCTAGCATCCCTGGTAACAAATCCTGCCTTCGATAAAGAGGGTTTGAGTGACCCATCAAATTCGATTAATGCTCTAGTTAATCCATGTCTAACAGCCCCAGCTTGACCAGATTCACCTCCGCCTGAAACATTCACCATCACATCAAACTTATTTAATGAATCGATGAGCTTTAAGGGTTGGCAAACGACCATCTTACCTGTCTCTCTGGAGAAATAATCTTCCAACTTCTGTTTATTTACCGAGATTACACCCGAACCTTTTTTTAAAAAAACTCTAGCGACCGAGCTTTTTCTTCTGCCCGTACCGTAGTAATATTCGCCAATCATAAATTCTTCCAGTAAAAAATTAGTTTAAAGATCAATAGTTTTAGGACTCTGCGCTTGATGAGGGTGCTCACCCCCTGCGTACACCTTTAACTTTCTATGCATTGCGTAACCCAGAGGTCCCTTGGGGAGCATACCTTTAACAGCTTTCTCGATAGCCCGACCCGGAAACTTATTTTGCATCTCATTAAATGTTGTTTCGTAGATACCGCCAGGATAGCCGGAGTGTCTATAATACTTTTTATCACTGGCTTTCTTTCCCGTTACTCTTACTTTATCAGCATTCACAACTACGACGTAATCCCCCATATCCATATGAGGGGTATACGTTGGCTTATGCTTACCTCTAAGTCGAAAAGCTATTTCAGACGCAAGACGTCCTAGTACCTTATTTGTTGCATCAACTAAAAGCCAGGAGTGTTGAACTTCGCTCAGTTTTGGATAGAATGTCGTTTTCATAATATTAATTTTATAAGCCCTTAATTATAACCAGTACGCTACCTTAAGGCAATTACAGTTAATACTTCTTTAGTAGTTAAATATGGAAAGTTCTAAAGATTCAATATACATAGTTTTGTAGTTAAAAAGACACGCTTACGTGAATTATTTGTTACATTGCAGCTATTTCATGCACACCTCAATAGGGATTTCCGATAATTGAAGAGTCTGCTAGGAAAACAATTTACGTTCAGACTGTTTTTAATTTGTATTTATATGGAGAAATAAATGAAGAAATCGATTTTAGCTATAGCCTGCATAGCTGCGTTTACTAGTGCTGCTCAAGCGGCTTCAGTTAAGGTATACGGTCGGCTTGATGCAGGCCTCGCCAGTGTATCCGGAGCCGGGACAAATGATGAAACGCTAACTGGTCTTGCTTATGGTCCTTTATCGTCATCAAGGTGGGGTGTTAAGGGTAAGGAAAATCTTGGTGGAGGGTTTGGTGCTTTCTTTGCTATAGAGTCAGAGGTCCATAATGATACAGGTCTTTCTGGTGGCAATAACAAGACTGGCAGTGGAGCTGGATCAGTTTACTGGAAACGGAAATCTGAAATCGGTATGAAAACACCGTTTGGACAATTTTCTTTTGGCCTCAATAAGACTATCGATAAAGTACTGGCTTCAAAGTATGACATGATTGGATCAAACTTTGCTGGTTTTAAGACGATGAGTGATTACATTGCAATTGGTGATCGGATTGATAATGCTATTTTCTATAAGTCCCCAAAATTGGGCACCGGTGGTAATATTTTTGTTGAAAGGCAATTCGGTGAAGTTGCTGGCGAGGATGAAGAAAATACTCGGACTGGCATAGCAGCTACATTTAAAGTTGGGGCCGCTCAGGGTTTCATCGCTTATTCTGAAGCAAAGGGTGCTGGCGGATTAGATGATTGGGATCAGTACGGTGTGGGTATTCAATATAAAACACCTCAGAAAATTGTACTAAAGGCCCAGTACTGGGACTTGTCTAATGATACTGCGGCCGATACCTCAGGATTAGGTTTTAGCGCTGATGGAGAGGGATATTCAATTAGTGCTATGGGGCCAATCTCTAAAGTCACCAAGATTGGTATTGGATTTCATAGTTCTGAGCAAAGCGAGAATGAGGCTGAAAAAATTGAGATGACTCAGATTGCTTTATTACATAGTTTCTCTAAAAAAGTTACTGGTTATGCAATGATTGGCGTGTTGGATAACGGAGCATCTGCTAATCATGAGCTCCATAAAAAAGGATTTAGTTCACAACCAGCAAATGGCGGTGATCAAGACGGATTCGCAATAGGTCTAAGAATAAAATTCTGATCCNGCTCGGCTAACAAGTCGTCTAAAAAAAGAGAAAATCGCTTCAGTTTAGGAGCGATTTTTTAATCTAACTCAGGTAAACAACTATTTTCAAATTGCACCGTGAGAAAACACAATAAAAAATTTTTTAAAAAAAAAAGGGAACAATGTACTGTTCCCTTTATTCGCTAATAATTTAGCTATTAAAACTTGTGAAATACACCGAATCCGTAGTAAGTGTCATTTTCACCTGCCGNACCAAGACAAGCACCTGCTGGGGCTAATGCACCACGATCTGAATTACAGAGTTTGGCATACAGAGTTGTTCTCTTACTTAGGTTGTTACGATACGCAAGTATAATTTCATCATTTTCATTGTCCACAACACCACTCATTTCGTTCTTGGTGCCGTAATAAGCTACGTCAAACTCATTACTACCGGAATAAAAAGTTACACCAACGTTGTATCCTTCATTATCGTTGACTTGAACTCCAGTCGTAGTCGAATTAGCTTCACCTTTCATATACCCACCAGCAATCGCTATGTCGCCCATCTTGTACTTGCCGCCGATATACATTTTTTCATTCTCGCCAAAGGAATCATTAGCATTATCACCTTTGTTCTTAACGTAATTTCCAGAGATCGTTACACCTCCCTCGGAATATGTAGCACCCATGTGGAAGTTTGAATTTCTTTGCTGATCACCAGCGGCTTCGCCAAATCCGTAAGCAAGTGCAACAGATAGGGGTCCAGGAGTAAATTTTACCTGAGCCGCGTTACGTAGNAAAACGTCAACGTGAATGTTGGTGTTTGTTGTACCGGAAGCTACATCACCGCCAGGCCCAGCAATAAATGCATACTGTAATAGACCAGACTGGCTCTCAAACAAATGTCTTGGATCAGTTGGCAAAACTGCTAGGATTGCCGGGCTGTATATGCCGCCAAGTGTCACACTTCCCATATCATTAGACAGAGATATGTTAGACTGCCGAGCCCAAAATCTATCACCACCGGTAATTCTTGCCGATCCGTCAGATGCGTTAAGATCTGATTCAAGGGCAAAAGATGCTGTTAGGCCACCACCTAGATCCTCCGAACCCTTAATACCCCAAATTGAAGGAAGCTCAATAGTTCTTCCTTCACCACCATCGAGCTGAAGTACGTCATTGTCTCCGCTGTCGAAGCCAATACCCACATCAACTATTCCATAAATAGTAACATCAGCTAGTGCTGGTGCGGCTATAGCGGTAGCAATAGCAACTCCCAATACCTTCTTGCGTAATGCCGTAGCAATCTTGTTCTTATTCATTAATTTCTCCAGACGTTCGTAATAAAATTTGTTTTAACNAACTTTTCTAAATGTTACAACTTTTCTACAAAGTTTCCTATTCATAAGATAATTAAGCGGTTTGATGAGCAAAATATGTGTTTTTTTTGCAACGTTGGAGCAATAAAGGAAGGGTAATTACTTACTCAGTTACTCTGCTTTGACTTATTTCTGAACATCATCCGCTGAAAAATCTCATCACAGTCTATCAGAAGATGTTTCAGGGCTGCTACGATGTGTATAGTAATTAAAATAAAAAAAAGAATCGCGGAAATTGCATGAATTTCAGAGGTTATCTCCTTTATCACGGGATTTGGTTCAACAACCCTCGCAATCGGGAATCCAAAAAATTTTATTGGATATTTAGAATATAGAGAACCTATAAAACCTGTTGTTGGCATCAATATCATACATAAGTACAAGAGCTTATGATTCAGACTAGATGCAAGTTTCTGCCAAGATTTCATCGATGGTAGAGGATCGGGTGCACCATATTTTAACCGGCAAATAATCCTTAAAATTATGAAGATCGCAAGACAAATACCAACTGATTTGTGTAAGTTGAACCAATAAGCTCTATCGCTTTCGGGCCCTTTCGGGATATCTACCATTATAGTTCCCAAAAATAGCTGTGATAGTAAAGCTAATGCCAAAAACCAATGAAGAGCTATGGACCAATTACTGTAGCCACTACCGGGATTTTTTTTATCCATTATTCAAAACTTATTAGCCAAATAAAAATCTTTTTTGAAACCTTATTTACTTTAAAAACACACTTAAACTTAAGTAAACTAAGTACAATTTGAAGACATAATAACAAGGACACCGTCATGATACCCAAAAGTAAAGCCAATGTTCAACCAATTTTAAGTTTCATTTCAATAATTATCCTGTTGCTTATGACGATTAGCTGCTCTAAGGATGACGGCTCAAGCGAGGAATTTGCCTACATCAGTAATCAAAAAGGAAATGTTTTAGTCATGTCATTAGATGACTTTAGTTTGATAAAAGAAATCGAAGTTGGGGCAGGTAACAGAGGCTTGGGAATCACAGATGATGGTCAAATGTTGGCCGTGGCTGTTAAAAGTTCCGGGGATTTAGCGCTTATTGATTTGAAAACACTTAAAATAGTAAAACGAGTGAGTATTGGCAAAAATCCGGAATTCGTTAGAGTAAGGGACTACAAGGCGTATGTTTCTTTTGAACCGGCCGCAATTGGGGGGCCTCCGCCGAAGCCTGGTTCAAAAGAAGCCAAAAAACTGCAATCGCAGCGAGAGGAAGATGGCGAGGAGTTGGCGAGGGTCGCCGTAGTTGATTTAATTAAGATGGAGAAAATTGCAGAAATAGAAGGAGGAATGGAGACGGAGGGTATTGAGTTTTCATTTGACAATTCAAAAATAGTCGTTACGAACGAAGCTGACGAAAATATAAGTGTTCATGACATAGATTCGGGAACACTTTTTAAGAAAATTGATACCAAAGAATTGGGTAATCGGCCAAGAGGTATCAAGAGGTCACCTACCGAACCCTATTATTTAGCAACCTTAGAGTATGGCAACCGCTTGCTAAAAATTAGCAAAGATTTTGAAATTATAAAAGATGTTCCGACCGGAGAAGTTCCTTACGGCATAGCTTTTTCTGCAGATGGTAAAGAGGCTTTTGTAGCATTATCTCGTGGCAAGACAATTCAGGTTTTTGATACAACAACTCTAGAGCCGATAAAAGAAATTCCTATCGGAAACCGTTGTTGGCACTTTTCCTTTACTCCTGACGAAGAGCATATTATTACTGCTTGCGGTAGAAGTAATGAAATTTTAATTATCAAGGCTAGCTCAGGAAAAGTCGTAAAGACGTACTCTGACCAGAAAATGCCGTGGGGAATCGTGACCTATCCAAAATCGATGGGAACTCTGGATGCACCATTAAGAAAGAACATCAAATGAGTCTGTTGCAAAGAGTTGAGAGTGAATTTGAAAACCACATAAAGATTGCAAGTGCGTCAACCAGTTTGTCGGGTGACATTCTCCAGGCGGCACGCCTTTGTTCTCAAGCACTTAAAAATAATAACAAAGTTATTTTTTGCGGTAACGGTGGTTCTGCCTCTGATAGTCAGCATTTATGTGCTGAACTTATTGGAAGATTAAAAAAAAACAGAGTTCCTTTAGCTGCAGTTTCCCTGACAGCAGACACTGCAGCGTTAACCTGTATTGGTAATGATTTTGGTTACGAACAAGTCTTTTCAAGACAATTAGAAGGGATAGGAAAAGAGGGAGATATACTTATCAGTATTTCTACAAGTGGACAGTCCGCAAATATAATTAACGCGCTCGAGACAGCTGAAAAATTAAAAATTAAATCAATCGCTTTTTTGGGAAAAGGAGGAGGGAGTGCTTTAAAAATTTGTACGCAGTCAATTTTAGTTCCAAGTAACAATACGGGAAATATCCAAGAGATGCACATCTTGATTGGTCATATTGTTTGTGGACTGATAGAAAATCTTCTTGATTTAGAGTGATTTAATTTTTGATATTTATAAAATTAGGTATCTAAAGAGCGGAAGTGGGAACTATTAAATTTATCAATAAGAAGATCGTCATCGTAGGTGACGTGATGAAGGACACATATCTTTACGGTGTTACAGATAGAATATCTCCGGAGGCACCTGTTCCAGTAATAAAAATTAACAAAAAGAGCTTCAGCTTAGGAGGAGCTGCAAACGTAGCAAGCAATGTCTCGGCTTTGGGAGGTGACGCTACTCTGATCGGATTAACGGGAAAAGATCAAGCCCTCGCTGACCTAACCGAAAAACTTTCAGAGACTAAAATCAATGCAGAGCTTGTTAGCAGCTTCAAATTAAAAACTATAGAAAAAACTAGACTTATCAGTCAAAACCAGCAGTTGATAAGAGTTGACGAAGAGGATGATTGGCCACAAAAGGTTGAGAAGAATCAAAGCTTACAAAAGCAACTTTTTGCCAAGTTTACAAAGATACTAGAAAAGAAATGTGACGCTGTGATACTTTCTGACTACGATAAAGGTAGCCTTGCTTCATGCCAAGATTTCATAAAGCTCGCAAAAAGTAAAAAAATACCGGTTCTTGTTGACCCAAAAGGCACTGATTTTAAGAAGTATCAAAATGCATTCCTGATAAAGCCAAACCTCACAGAGTTTTTAAAGGTTGTAGGTCAAATAAAGTCGGAGCTTGAGTTTTTAGAAAAAGGCTTCAATCTTTGCAAGAAACTTAATATTTCTGCCTTACTGGTTACGAAAGGCTCAATGGGTATGACGCTAATGAGAAAAAATCGATCCTTTAGACATTTTGGAGTGCATAAATACAAAGAGGTGTTCGACGTCACTGGTGCTGGTGACACTGTACTTGCATGCATCACTGTAGGAATAGCATCGGGCTTAAGTTTGGAGGAGAGTATAAATATTTCTGTTGTTTCTGCTGGGATAGCCGTAAATAAGTTAGGTACCTACTCACCCCGTCTTGACGAACTTGAAGGGGAAGTGAAGAGTTCTAGGGAAATGAATAAAAATGAAGTAAAAGGTAAAAAAAATCACAGAAAGTTAGAATGTGAAAAGTTCAATAAATTGCTTTCTCAAAAAGAAATGATGGGGGTAGTGGAAGACTTGAGAAACAAGGGCCAGAGTATCGTTTTCACAAATGGATGTTTCGATATCTTACATGCCGGCCATATTCATCTCTTAACTGAAGCAAAAAAAATGGGAGATATCCTTATCGTGGCGATCAATAGTGACAAATCCATAAAATATCTAAAAGGTCAAACCAGGCCGGTAAATTCTTTGCAAAAAAGAATAGCTATATTAAACGCCATAACATTTATCAACTTTGTAATTCCTTTTGGTTCGAAAACTCCTTTATCTTTGATAAAAAAAATACAACCCGACGTTTTAGTTAAAGGTGATGAATATTCGAAAGAGGAGGTCATTGGATCGTTCTTGGTTGAAAACTATGGAGGAGAGGTAAGATTAGTTAATATGGTTAAGGATTTGTCAACGACAAAAATAATTAGTCGAATGTAAAAGTGTTACATTCGACTTTATATAGAAGCCTGACGATTTCCTACTTTCACAATCGAATGATTACTATCATCGGCGCAAAGGTGTTTCACGGTCCTGTTCGGAATGGGAAGGGGTGGTACCACCTCGCCATGGTCGTCAGGCAAAACAGTAAATTTGGCCAAAAGTTGTGTATTTTAATCACTAATAAAATTTAAAAAACGCTAAAGCTTGTATCAGCAATGTTATAGAGTCAAGCCTCACGGGCAATTAGTACTGGTTAGCTTCATACATTACTGTACTTCCACACCCAGCCTATCAACGTCCTAGTCTTGAACGACCCTTCAGGGGAGTCAAGCTCCCGGGAAGTCTAATCTTGGAATGAGCTTCCCGCTTAGATGCCTTCAGCGGTTATCTCTTCCGCACTTAGCTACCCTGCGATGCCACTGGCGTGACAACAGGTACACCAGAGGTGCGTCCACTCCGGTCCTCTCGTACTAGGAGCAGCACTTCCTCAAACTTCCAACGCCCACGGCAGATAGGGACCGAACTGTCTCACGACGTTCTGAACCCAGCTCACGTACCTCTTTAAATGGCGAACAGCCATACCCTTGGGACCGGCTACAGCCCCAGGATGAGATGAGCCGACATCGAGGTGCCAAACACCGCCGTCGATATGAACTCTTGGGCGGTATCAGCCTGTTATCCCCAGAGTACCTTTTATCCGTTGAGCGATGGCCCTTCCATACAGAACCACCGGATCACTATGTCCTGCTTTCGCACCTGCTCGACTAGTAAGTCTCGCAGTCAAGCACGCTTATGCCATTGCACTTTAAGTACGATTTCCGACCGTACCAAGCGTACCTTCGAGCTCCTCCGTTACTCTTTAGGAGGAGACCGCCCCAGTCAAACTGCCCACCATGCACTGTTCCCAGCCCGGATAACGGGCCAAGGTTAGAACTCCAAACGGATTAGGGTGGTATTTCAAGGACGGCTCCACCAAAACTAGCGTTTTGGCTTCAAAGCCTCCCACCTATCCTACACAAACCGGTTCAAAATCCAATGCAAAGTTGCAGTAAAGGTTCATGGGGTCTTTCCGTCTAACCGCGGGGAGATTGCATCATCACAACCATTTCAACTTCGCTGAGTCTCAGGAGGAGACAGTGTGGCCATCGTTACGCCATTCGTGCAGGTCGGAACTTACCCGACAAGGAATTTCGCTACCTTAGGACCGTTATAGTTACGGCCGCCGTTT
>NHEJ01000006.1 GCA_002170395.1 Betaproteobacteria bacterium TMED82 | reverse complement strand
CTTCGTTGTTATTTTCGGTGGAGGAGGCTTCTGCTTCGTTGTTTTCGGCTGTATCTTCGTTGTTATTTTCGGTGGAGGAGGCTTCTGCCTCGTTGTTATTTTCGGTGGAGGAGGCTTCTGCTTCGTTGTTTTCGGGCTCAGACTTTTTGAAAGCGATAGGCGCGAGACCACAGAGTAAATCCTTAGCAGCAACGTCATCTGATAATGTTCTTGGGCTAAAACCTTCTTTAAAATTTTTGCAAGGTTTCACCTCTGTTATAGCTTCAAAGGTAGTGTTCGCACCCTCAGCAAAAAGTAAATCACCATTAGTAAATGACTTTTGATCTTTCGTGCGAGTTTCAGGTTTAAACGTAGTCATCCCCGCGTCCAGCTAATACCAACTCTCCCTTATCCGATAACTTTTTGGCGATACGCATAATAGCTTTTTGTGCATCATCAACATCGGTCATTCTTAACATTCCTTTTGCCTCCATCTCATCTTGGAACATTGCTGCTGCCCTTGACGACATATTTGCAAAGAATTTATCTTTGACAGGTTCTGTAGCTCCCTTGAGAGCGATCATAAGCATATCAGGTTCGACGTTTCTCATTAGTGTTTGAATGCTCCTGTTGTCGCTATCTCCAAGATTTTCAAAGCTCAACATATTATCTTGAATTTTACCTGCAATATCTGCATCAATTTCTTCTACTCCTCCCATTACTGAAGATTCAAGATCAGATTTGACAAAATTCATAATTTTTGCGGCAGCTGGAACCCCACCAAAGGTGGCAGAAGCAGCAGAGGTATTATCAGCAAATTGTTGTTTCATTATTACTTCTAGTTCCTCCATTGCCTGGGGTTGTACTGTTTCGAGCGATGCAACTCTTCTAACGACTTCTGCCCGAATATTTTTTTCTAAAAATGCTAAAACATCAGCAGCCACTTGTGGTTCCACAACAGATAAAATAATCGCAATTACTTGCGGGTGTTCCCCTCGAATCATATCTGCAATTGCGCGTGCATCCATCCACTCAAGTATGTCTAATCCTCTACTAGCCTTACCAGGCATTATCCTGTTTAGGATAGATGCTGCCTTATCTGGGCCGAGAGCTTTATTTAAAACAGTTTCAATGTACTGTCCAGACCCCAATCCAATAGTGCTTTGTTTTTTTATAAAGCTCAGAAACTCATCAAGAACATGATTAATTGCCTCTTGGGAGAGATCTTGCACAGATGTCATTGCAGCTCCAAGATTTTGTACTTCTTTAGGCCCTAAATACTTTATGATATTAGCGGCTTGATCTTCACCTAAAAGGAGCATGAGTACAGCTGCTTTCTGGGTGTTATTTAAATTCGTAAGTTCATCCTCTAGACTTACTTCCCCAGTGTTTTGAGTATTGTCATTTTCAGCCATAATTATCTCACCTAAAAATTATCACCTTAATATCTTAACTATCTTTGATCATATTTTTGAGCACCAATGCTACTTTACCTTCATCCTCTTGCACCAACAGTCTCATAAGCACTACTTTATCATCGTATGTGTTTGCAGTATCAAGCATATCTATTGAGATGGAAGCTTTTTTCGGTTTCAATTTGGCTTTTATTTCCTCTAACGATTCAGTTTCGTCAATTTCAATTTCATCTTCAGCTAATGCCGCTTCCTCTGCCTCTTTTGCTGCTTTTTCTTCTGCGAGTCTTTTTTCTTCATCTGCTTTCTGTTGGGCTCCAGCCTGCATCGCATCAATCATCTCGTCGGTGAGGAGACCTCCCTCTGATTCGTGAATTTTACTAAGTGCAACCTCTGGACCTTCGATAGCCATCTCATTTGCTGCCATTTCAATTGCTGCCATTTCAAGACCTTCGACTGCCGGTTCTGATGCTGCCATTTCAATTGCTACATGTGCCATAGCTAACCCTTCTAAATCCTTCTCTTCTTCCTCGCTCACAGTAGGCTCTTCAACCACTGGCGGCGCAAACATAGATGTCATTATTGGTCTTACTATTGCGAGGAGAAATAGAAGGAAAATAAGGCTAGCGACAGCCGTCTTTAAAGCATCTATTGTTATGGGATCCTTGTACCACGGTAATGGAGGATCCTCATAAAAAGACGTGGGCATAAGTGTTACAACGTCCCCTCTCTTCTCTTGATATCCAACTACCCCTCTTACTAAATTAGTTAATCGATCAATTTCATTTTGTGAATAGCCGGCAATATTAGATTGAGTGGTGTTTGAAGCGTTTAATGAATCACTTTGTTGATTAGAATTTTGATTTTCACTTGCTTCTTCAACGTTATTCGTATGAGTTCTTTTTTCATTTACTACCACAGCAACTGATACTCTTTCTATTAACCCAACTTGCTCTTTTACATGCTTTACTACTCTATCTATCTCATAATTTCGAGTAGCTCTCTTGCTGAGTGTTACGCTTTCTTGTCCAAAATCGTCTGGTAAAGCCCCAGTCTGGTCTGTTAGTTCATTAGGTCTGGGTGGAGCATTTGTTAAGGCTCCTGGTACTCCCTGAGCATCTAATTTATTAGTTCTGTCCTCTGCTAAAGTTTCAGATCTTGTTTTAGGCCCTGCATTATTTCTATCAAAGTCTTCGGAAGTAATTTCAGTCTGTCTGAAATTCATAGAGACATCCACCTGAGCTTGAACATTTCCCTCTCCGAATACGGGAGTCAAAATTTCTAAAATTCTACTGCGGTATGTTTGTTCTACATCTTGTTGGTGTGATAATTGTGTCGTAGATAAACCAGCTGCTGAGTCATTCTTACGAGTCAAAAGGTTTCCAAAATTATCAACAATGGAAACATGACTAGGATCTAAATAAGGTACGCTTGATGCAACAAGGTGAATCATGGCATCAACTTGTGCTGCATTGACTATTCGGTTAGGGATAGGCGTAACCACTACTGAGGCTTTGGGTGGTGTTCGATCCCGAACAAAAACGCTTTGTTTCGGCAGTGCCAAATGAACTCTGGCGGATTTTACAGTAGCTATGGCTGAGATGCTGTTACCAAGATCAGCTTCCAGCGCCGAGACATAATTAACTTGTTCCATAAATTGGCTCGTCGTCATCGAAGATTGCTCTTTGAGAGTTTCTATTCCAGTAGGAATTGGCTCTCTTGGTATTCCTTTCGAAGCAAGAAACATTTTTGCTTCGTAATAGCGCGGTTCAATGACCATTAAATGGCCAGTTTTTTTATCTATTTTTGCGTTGAAACCAGCCTCATCAAGTGTTTCCAAAGCTAATTGTTTCTCTGGCTCGTTTAAGCCAGGCATCAAAAGTCTATAGGAAGTTGGCTTAAAAAATTCTCCTGATGAAAATATAGAGACAAAAATTAATAATATAAAAAAAACTATCAAAGCTGGTAAGGTTTTCTTAACAGCTGGCTGAGCAAACATTTGCTGCAAGGAATCTTTAAGACTGTTTAATCTAAAACTGTCTACAGACAAACCTTGACCTATTGGTGAAGGTTTTAAATTTGACAGTGGTTTTCCTCTAGTTTTGCTGGAATCATCACTATTTCTTGAGGAAGCATTACTCTTTCCTGATTCCTCTGAATTAGGAGTTAAGGGATTGTCTGGTGTTGGTGTTGTCGCAATAGCCATTTAAAATTTCTGAGAAGTAGTTAGACCGGCATCCTGAGAACTTCCTCGTAAGCTTTCAGAACTTTATTTCTAATTTGTAAAGTAGCTTCGAAAGCAACCGAGGAACGTTGCATACTTAGGACCACATCAGTGAGAGGAATGTCTTCACCTTTTTCGTAAGCAGTTTTTCTAATTGCAGATGCTTGCGCGGCTTCATTGACGCTACCAATTGCGTCTTTGACCGATTGGAGAAAAGATGGCTGAGGAACCTCCGCTTTTCCAATTGTTTCTTCTTGAATGCCGAGTTTTACCTCCGCTTCATGTTTTTTTATTGTCTGCAGCATTGCTTGTATGTTTGCAGGGCTATTAATTTTATCTACCATTGGTTTATCCCTTATTCGAAGCTGAACTCTGGCGATTCAAGATTTTTTAGTTGTGCAATTTTGTACCGAAGTGTTCGTGGACTTATTCCAAGTTTTTTAGCGGCATCGTTCCTATTACTACTGGATTTAATTGCTGAAACGATTGTTCTAAACTCACTGTGTCGAATTACCTCATCCAGATTAAGATTGGCAGATGAGGTTTTTCCTTGGTGTAAATTATCCTTTTCTTTTTGCAGCTCGTGACTAGAGTTTTGTTTATGGTTTCTTTGGTTTTCCAAATAAGAAATGTCCTCGTCAGCGTTAAGCATATTCTCGGTTACTAATTCATCGAAAACGAGGTCTTTTGCAGTGATGGTAAGAGAATTTTTTAAAACTAAAGCTCTCTGTATTACGTTATCTAATTCTCTTACATTACCAGGCCATTCATATCCTAATAATTTTTCCTCAGCTTCTTTTGAAAAATTGATTTCCTGTGCTGAATGCTTCGAAATGATTTGAGCAGCTAGCGGTAGAATATCTTCCTTACGCTTTGATAGAGCAGAAATTTTTAATCTGAAAGTGCTAATTCTAAAGTAGAGGTCTTCTCTAAACTCTCGACTGCGAATAGCCTCCTTAAGATCTTTGTTAGTAGCGGCCACCAAACGAAAATCCACTTCCACTGGGGTGCTGCCACCGAGTCTGGTAACGACTCGCTCTTGGAGTACTCGCAATAATTTCGTTTGAAGTTGAACAGGCAATTCTCCAATTTCATCTAAGAATAAGGTGCCTTTATGAGCCTGCTCAAAAACTCCTCGATGCTCTTTTACAGCTCCTGTGAATGCTCCCTTTTCATGGCCGAATAGTAAGTCCTCCATAAGGTTTTCCGGTATTGCTCCGCAGTTTATGCTGACAAAGGGTTCAGCGTATCTTTTAGAAGCATCATGTAAAATTTTTGCTAATACCTCTTTACCGGAACCAGTTGGACCAGTTATTAAAGTTGTAACGTCTGCTACCGCAACTTTTTCAGCAAGTTTTAATAATTTTTGACTTTCCTTATCAACAAATACGAAAGAGTTTTTTTTCCTTTTATTATGTTGATCGACCAGCTTAACTAATGACTTCCAATCCTCAGAGTTGGCTGAATTGCTTGGTAGAACCTGGAAAGCTCCTTTTCGCATAGCCTCAATGCCAAGCTCGAATTCTGTCCTATCGATTCTACAAATTATCGGTAAGTGTTTTTGAACAGAATGTGTTAAAGAAAAGACTTCATCGTAGAGCAAACTATTCTCTTTAAGTCGAATCACAACAAAGTTGGTTTGCTTTAAAACCTTTTTTAGGTCATCTAGTGTAACCACAGACAAAAGTTTTATAGATGCATTCTTTAGAGCAACACGATCTTCCTCCGTTGGTGCAGAAAACGGATCTAACCATAAAGCGTTATATTTTAACTTCGGCTTACCTTTTTCGTCGACTTCACTAAGCTTATTGATAGTTTGTGCGTAGGTTGTTGTGTCTTTCTTCAATTGATGCTGATCCACCTATTTGTCCTTAAAGTTTCTTTATAAGAACTTTCAGCAATTGGCATGCCAGAATTTTGCCGTATTTTTTGACACCGGGGAAATAATATGCCGTTAGTATTGGCTAAGCTTTTTTAAGCCTCTAAAAATTTTTTTCTGCTTCGACGCTGCGAAATTTTTCCAAGTTTATCATACATTTCGTGAGAACCCTGAGAGTTACCGGTCATTGTATTCAAAGCTAATCTAATCGAATCCAATTTCCTGTTAATTAGAATCTCGTTTTTTCGGTGTGCTTCTTTACATTGAGAAACAATTTCTCGCAGGGGTGCCCAAGCATCTTCCGAGTCACTAGGGTCTGCTTTTGGGACATCAAGGCTGCTTAAAAGTAATAAGATAGGTTCTTTTTTTAACTGGAGCTCTTCAAACTCATCAAGCTTCTGTTCCTTGAGAGCTATAAACTCCATTTCGAGTATCTTTAAGAGTTCCCGTGCCTTGTCACAAGCCTGTTGCATTCCTGCAACTCCCACAACAATAACCCTACTGATCTCTCACGTTTCCAATTAGACTTTCCATCGCTACGAAGCTTTCAGCTATCTTACGGGAGTTGAGAGGATAATTTCCTTCTTCGATTGCCTGTCGAATCTGCTTGACCTTTTCACGGTCGAAACTAGGCTCGTTCTCCAATGCTTTCCTCGCTACATCGCTTAAAATCACCTCATCTTTTGGGGCGGGTGCTTGCTGCCTGCTAACTGGTTCGTCAGCAGCTTGTCTTGGATTAGGACCGTTAGGTCTATCTGGTTGTAAAGTTTTCAGTAAACTATTCACTGGCTCGCTCATAATCTATCTCTCATCTTCTGATTATCGACAAAAACAAAAAAAGCTTTAATATAGTAGCTGAAATTGCAATTAAAGGCCAGATACTTCATTTTTTCCGGTAACAACGCCAAAAACAGTTTGTCCTGACTCTTTATTCAACAATTTTATTTGTTCTCCAAAAATTCCATCTTGTAATGCTTCTACAGTGGCAGTTACAAGCATACCCTGTGCCAAGATAGACATTAAGACGAGGTTGCCTTTCTTTATTAGTTTTGCAGGCCTTAAACTTTGAGACCTAATTGGTTGACCCAATTTTATCTCTCTTACCACTTCGAAGTTTTCCAGGCCACTAAACTTCTCGTATACATCGACTGGCAATTTTTTTTTGTTAAACTGCTTTTCGGTCGTGTCACTCTTTTTTAATATTTTTCCCTTATTTAAATTAAGAGCAGCAACTAACACCGTTTTGTAAACTTCTTCTCTTTTATTTACTTTCTTAATTGTTTTTCTTGGTCTCACCAGGTTTTGGGCATCTTTGGTAATTGCCTTCACTCTTAGAAAAAAATGCCAATTAGGGTCAATACACTTTATTCTCACTGTCTCTTTGCTGTCAAACGGAAAGTCAAAAGATAGCTCAGCAAGACATTTACGAATCTTAACTCTGTGGTCTGGCGGAATAATCTCAAAGTCATTTTTTGGAATTTTAAGTTTATTCGATACCCAGTTAGTTACTTCCTCAACCATAATTTTTTTTGCCTCTGACGCACTTACCTGGCAAGAAAATAACACCTGAAATACAATCAGAATCACAAGAAAATTTCTGAGATTAAAAATCTTTGTACAGAAAAAAGTGTTTTTCATCTTAAATGTGGCATATCAGTTGCTTCAGTATAAAAATATTTTTCCAGAACGGTGACATCGTGGACGATAATCAAGTTTTAAGTGTAGCAAAAAGTAAGCCTAACCAACCTTTTGTAAATTCGAAAAGGTTGATCGGTAACTCAACGGTCAAAAGCTTTAGTGAAAAAAATGAAGCGTCAAACACATTTGAAAAACAATTCAACGCTGTAATTAGCAAACAGAAAATAACCTCTGTAGAGTCACCTAGTAAAGTTTTTGACTATTACACCGTAAGACAAGGAGACACTTTAAGTCACATCGCAGTAAACATATTAAAAAGTCGTGGAGAAAAAATCAACCATAAATCAATTAACCAAGTGGTGAAAGATGTTGCGAAGGAAAATAATATCCGCAACGCGAATCTAATTTTTATTGGACAGAGGCTAAATTTGAATCTGAGAGTCGCAAAAAATATTACACAGAATGCACAAGTAAATCATTCGAGTCAGTTCCCAAACAATACACCCTATCCGTTGAATAACGAGCTAGCAAATAGTCCTCTCGATGAAAAAAAGGAAAATTTGTCAAATGCCATTCGTGAGTTACGTAAGGTAAAAAATGCTGATCTTAAAAAAGTCACTTCTACGAGATTTTCCTCGCAATCATCTGTTAACAAAAACCACTTACTTGAGTTGACTCTAGAACGAGCTGTAAAAAAGGGTTTTATACCTTCAGAGGATTTGGAAAGGGTGAATGCTAAAATCCAGGCAATGTCTGAACGTTACAAATTTAAACCAGATGACTTTGCCAGAGTCACTCTTATGGAGAGTGACGGTCTTAACCCAAAGGCTACCAATGGAAATTGTCATGGGATAATTCAATTTTGTGATGGAGTTGGAAGAGGTGCCGCATCAATTGGGCTGTCTCACGAGCCTGAAAAAATTTTGGATTTAGAAGTTCTTGATCAGCTAGATTTGGTCGCTCAATATTTTGAGGATACTGGGCTAAAGAATCACGGCCCAGTATCTTTAGATACACTCTATTTAACAATTTTATCTCCTGGAGCCCGCTCTGTAAAAGGCTTAAACGAACCACTACCTATAGCAGGCCCGCAAGCTTCGATTTTGCATGTTGGAGGCAGCGATAATGGTCCTATAACTAAAGCTTCTATACGAAGAGGCCTCATCCAACATGCTTTCACAACATTAGCAAAATTTTCAGTATCCAAGTTTTCTGAGGGACAACAACCTACATCTATTGCACTTCAAGCCAACAAGGCATTAGAACAGAGCAGGTAATAACGGTAGGAAGAATATTGCCGCAATGCGGAAAATAAGTTCCATAAGAGATAGGGGTCATAACGAATTAAGGGCCTTTTATGGTTGATTATTCGTTGGCACATACATTGCATAACAAGACATGTGAATAACATTTTGAGACGAAAATATGGAATTTCTTGACCGAGTAATGGGAATACATGAACCTGCCTTAAGGGTAAGAAATAAACGACTAGAGGTTCTGTCTAGAAATATAGCAAATTCAGACACTCCTCGTTTCAAAGCGAGAGACATCGATTTTAAAGAGATTCTCGGAGGGGTAAAAGGTTCGGAAATGAAGGCAACGAATCCGAGGCACTACCCAGTCTCCGTAGAGTATAAAAATACAGGGTTACTTTATCGGACCCCTTTTAACGCTTCACCGGATATGAACACAGTTGAATTGAGTGTTGAGCAAGCTCAATTTGGTAAAGCCTCAACAGATTATCAGGCAACCTTAATGTTTTTAGAGGGCCGAGTATCTGGGGTGAAAAAAGCTTTAAGGGCTGAATAATCAAAGGAAAAGAAAATGGCATT
The DNA here is from genome assembly GCA_002170395.1 of Betaproteobacteria bacterium TMED82. Classification (GTDB taxonomy): domain Bacteria; phylum Pseudomonadota; class Gammaproteobacteria; order Burkholderiales; family Burkholderiaceae_A; genus UBA7377. Next base: position 183,451 of record NHEJ01000006.1, on the reverse strand, counting down.
GGATAATATATTTGGAATTGCTGGTACCGCGCTTAATGCACAACTTACGAGAATGAACTTAACTGCCTCTAATTTGGCTAACCAGGGAACAGTGAACACAACTGAGGCGGAAGCTTTCCGAGCAAAACGACCCGTTTTCAAAGCTATACTCTCGCACGAGATGGCAACGCCCGGGGCTCAGTATGTCGGCGGAGTAAAAGTTGATCAGATTGTTGACACAATCAATCCTCCTCCAAAGAAATATGATCCTAGCAGTCCCCTTGCTGATGAGAAGGGGTATGTTTACATGTCCAACGTGAATGAAGTGACTGAAATGGTTGAAATGATGGCTTCTGCTAGAGCCTATCAAAATAATGTTGAGGTAGTAAATACTGCTAAACGTCTCATCATGCGAACCCTAGAAATTACGAAAGCCTGAGGATTATTATGACAATTACAGCAGATGACTTTGAGCTTCCAACAGGTATTCAAACTTACAGTGAATACCAAAAAGCACAAAAAGCCCCTAAAATTTTTGAGGAAGGGGCAGATGTTAATGATGAGATGGGGCAAAAAGAATTTTTATTATTATTTACCACCCAATTACAAAATCAAAATCCTCTTGATCCAATGAAAAATGAGGAATTCGTTGCACAACTAGCTCAGTTCTCACAATTAGAGGCAACCACCTCAATGTCTCAATCGCTAGATGGCTTAGTGGGATCTTTACAGAAAGAAAGAATGCTAACTGGTGCTTCTCTTATTGGTAAAAAGGTTCAGGCACCAAACGGCCCAGCCATTTTAGAAAATGGCAGTCCCATTTCTGGAATTCTAGAGTTAGATAAGAATGCGGGTGCCGAAAGCGTTGTGCTAAATGTCTACGGTAGTAGTGGGCAACTAATACGCACTGTTAACTATGGAAGGCAAGCACCTGGAAATTTTAATGTCTCATGGGATGGCAAAGATTCTAATGGAAAATTAATGCCTGATGGACAATATAAATTAGTTGCTTCTGTTCGTGGTTATGATGGCTCGAATTCCCAGGTTCCAATAAGTACTCCGTCAACTATTAAGTCGGTAACTTACAGCCCTGAATTTGATGACCTAATTCTTGAGGTAGCAAATGGTGCAACGGTAAATCTCAGCCAAGTACTAAGAATTGATGGAGCTCAATCTTTTAAAGACCAGAACAATCAAAAGAGTACTGAAAGCTTCATTAATGAGGAAGATTCAGTCATTGCTGATGCAGATGCTTTACCCGAAGGAGAAGAAAACGATTTACTTAGGTAAGTCAATGATGGAATTAGTTAAGAGTTTTTATTTTTGTTTGAACATTTTTATTCTGGAGAGTTAGACTATGTCCTTTTATACCTCATTAACAGGTCTTAATGCCGCAACAGCGGCTTTGAGTGTAACTAGTAACAATATTGCAAACACTGGAACAACCGGTTTTAAGCGGTCTAGGGCCGACTTTGGAGATATTTTTGCGACTTCACCTCTGCAAAAAGCTTCCTCAGTAATTGGACAGGGTGTAGCCTTGAAGCAAGTGTCACAGGAGTTTAGTCAGGGTAATATTGAGTTCTCTGCAAACTCTTTGGACATTGGGATCACTGGCGATGGATTTTTTCCATTGAAATCTCCCGACGGGTTACAGGATATCTACACTCGAAATGGCACCTTTCTACTAGACGACTCATTCGCAGTTGTGAACTCGGCTGGGCAGTTTCTCCAAGCTGCAACTGTTGATAGTAACGGAAAGGCAGATTTAGAGGCACTACAAAAACTCATCATACCAAGATCTACAGCTGGAGATGCCAGAGAGACTTCCTTGGTTGATCTTGCTTTGAACTTGCCTGCTGACGCTGAAGTTATTGAAATTCCATTCGACAAAGATGATCCAGCGACATATAACTTGACGACTGCGGTTACAGTTTTTGATGCAGGAGGAAATGAGTATCTAGCGACCATTTTTTATCAAAAAACCAAGAGAGCTACTCCTGATGACCCAACTAATAAATTTCAAACACATGTCTTCATCGGCGACACGAAACTAGATGAACTTCTAATACAAGCTACAGACGCAAAAGGTGAAATACTATACGTTAATAAATACGGAGAGGTGCGTTCTGAAAATGGAAATCCTCCTATTCCTCCCGAGGACATAGCAAGAGGCATTACAAAACTCTTTAATATTGATGATTTAAAGAATAAACAAGACTCTGTGCCAGCGACAGCTTCTGGAGGTGCCTTATCTGATAGTTTGATCAACGGCTGGAAGAATGGATTTAATGTTCCAGCGAAAATTACTGAGCTTTTATCGCAGATAAATTTGGAGGAATCAACAACATTTGCTGGTATTACCTCTCAATCTCCAATTCAGTTTACTTTGAACGTCGACGATACCATCGAACCTGCAGTCATTAACTTATCTTTTTTAAACGAATTAGGAGCGGATAAAACCAAGGAATACACTGGTGTTGAAATCGCAAGAGAAATCACCAATGAAATTAATCGAGTTTATGGAGATCAAAGATTTTTTGATTTTTCTACTTTAAAAGCTACTGAAACCTCAACAACTGCTGATTTATTTAAGTTAATAGCTAATCAGGAAGATCAAACACCTACGGAAGATGACGAAATAATTGTTACACTGACCGAAAAAAGAACAGGGGATGATCCTTCGCAAGGAGTTTTTGGTGACTTTAAAAGAATTACTCAAGAGGACGCAGTTACTGCAATTCAAGCTCAAATTGACGAACAGGCTTTTGAAAAAGGTTTAACAGCTGCTAATTTAAGTGTCGCCGCAGAGCGAATTGCTGCTCTTAACACTTTTGCGGCGGCTCGATCTCAAAAGTCAGATTTTTTGATAAGTGCTAGTACTACCTCTTTGTTGGGAGCTGAAAATTCTCGACTACAAACACTTGATCTGGGTGTTACGAATATTGCAGCAGATGCAGCTCAACCGACAAGGGCAGAGAGACAAAAAATAACAACAAGTGCTTTAACTGTAACTTCAACAAATCCCTCGGCTACTGGTACTTTCACCATAGATGATACAACTGGTGTGCAAGCAACGGTTCAGGCTAGTGAACTACAAGCACAGTTTGGTCAGCGCTCAAATTTTGCGGTTACTGCATCAAATGCCATTGCAACTGCTTTTAATACGACTGCGTCAGGAACTGGCCAAGTTTTTGTTTCCGCTACTGGTGCCTTATCTTTGGCGGTGGGATCAACTAGTTATTCCATCGATTTAACTGGAACAACTGCAAATAGCTCTGCTGTAGTCGCTGCTGTAGTTAAATCACTTGAAACACAGTCTGTAGGCAGCGCAGTATCAACCTTTTATATTCAAGACTCTTCGGATTCCGTCGGGGACGGAAAAAGAGATTTTTTAATAAGTTCTGCTGGCACCTCCTTTCAAATTCAATTTCTCCGTTCAGACGGGGACTCAGCCTTTACGCTTACAGATAACAAGAATATTTTTACCGCTGGGGCAACAACACTGACAACTGTTAGAGATTTTGATAATAATCAAGATGCTAAAGCTGTTAATAGAGCTACCATTGATGCATTAGTTGCAACTGGGAATTACCAAGAAGTAGGAGTAGCTAAAGCTCAGCAGATTGACTTCACGAGTTTCACAGCAGTTATAGCTGGTACATTGCCAACAACTATAAACGTAACCCTGCCGACGACAAGCGACAACACTGGTGGATCGGTTATTGTCAGTGGTTACAGTGCCGATATATCTGCAATTAATTTAGCCAGAAAGGTTGTGGATGCCATCATCGATGAGGATTTAGCAGAGGAAGTACCTGCTTTTAAGAAAACTAAGAAAGATGCTAATGATGATGAGGTAAGACAAATAGTAGATCTTGGAAATGGAAAAATTATAATTCAATTTGAAACAACTGAGTCTTCTGTAGGTAACTTAACTGTCACAGACCCTTTGGGGAATCAGATGGGTTTAAACGCAGGTACTTACGACACTGCTACGAATTCGTTTTATACAACTCGTGAGTATGCCGCTGCAACTTTTGGAACACCAACATATCCTGATGCCGCTACCGCTAAGAGGGAGATATTAGATAATGATGATGGTACATTCACAGTGCAGTTTCTTACCGTAGATGAAGACATTCAACCTCTAAGCTCTACAATTTCAGACGGAGTAGATGTCACAGTCGATAGTGCTCAAATTCAAAGTTATCAGGTTACTAAACCTGAAATTCAAACGCTGACTTTCACTGCTCCTGCAAATCCAATCACGGAAGGAAAAAAGGTTTCAGTAGGTGGAGTTGAATATACTATAGCGCCTGCTGCTGGTGGTAATTCGATAGAAACTGCGTCAGATGTAGCCACTTTTTTCACAAGAGTATTATCAGATAGATTTCCCGATGCAGCTATTTCTGCAACCTCTGCTCCTGCAAACACGGTAGTAATGAATTTCGTACTTGACGATGGAGATATTGATTTCTTTACATTGGTTGATACTGAAGCGACCGGTATCACTATGACTGTAAACCAAGTTCAAGACTATTTTAATACTGCTGATTTGACAGAACGGGATTTCGCTAGACAGGTTGCAGAGTCAATAGCACCGTTACAGGTTGCTGCAAGAGTGGCCGTCGAAAACAAAGGAGATAAGGATGATGTTTTGGCGGCAGTAAAGGTAGCTGCAGCGTCACAAAATATTGGAAATGAATTTTATGATAATGTGGCTACGATTTTGGCAGCTGCCACCAGCGAATCTGAAAGATCATCGGCAACGGGCCTCTCCGTGTATTTGGCAGTATTAAATAATGGAGCAGGGTTACAGAGGGCTGCTGTTGAAGCATATTCGCAAAGGGCTGCAACTAGTGCGAGCGTCTTACAGGCTATTAGAGATGCTAAGGCTAAAGCAGATAACGAAGCGAATACGCTCGTTACTCTTGCTAGTACGCAAGCTGCGAACGCAACTACCACTCTTTTAAATGTGCAGGATTTTATCGTAGAGCAAGATAGTACTGCTACGATAAATAGCTCATCTGCAATTTCAAGAGAAAATCGTTTCTTAAATTTAGAGGTGGGTTACAACGAAGTAGATGGTGGTTTTACTTTCGGTTCTGCACAGAATGACCAGGTAAGTCTTCAATCTGCTCAGGAAGCAACAGAAAATGAGTTATTTGGTTTGGGTTTACAGCCTACTTCTGTAGATGCAGATACAGATCTATATGGAAGCGGTTTCTATCCAAATGGAGATGAAATTAGAACCCAAGCGGATCAACGCTATGGTATTAAAGTTGACTTTGACGATACAACAAAAACTTTTAATATAGCTTCAGGAACCACGGGCGATGAATCTACAGTTAAAATCAGTGATTCAACTCCCTTGGCAAATTTGTTATTCGGGTTTGAGAGTCAAAGGGCAGATCTTGTCGAGCCAGCTGCTGTTGGACCTACTCCGGTAGTTGAGGAGTCGGATGTCCCCCTAAGGGGCATTCAGTCGTTACCAGCTGTTTTACAGGGAACATCAATTGGTATTAATTTGGATAACAAGTTTGCTGTTGATCCAAGAAACGATACGTTTGTAGTTACAGTAGATAATGTTACTGGGCTCATTAAAATGCCAAATAAGCCAGACTATAACATCGAGGAGTTCAGAGCTCTTTTAGAAAAAAGAGTTAATTCCCTTGCAGATAATTTTGGGAGAACTGTCAACGGAGTAAAGTTATTAGTCAAAACTAATCCTGTAAATGGAACTAGATTCTTTGAATTTACTACCGGTACAACCGGCGATTCTTCCTTCTTGAAGGTAAGTGGTCCAGGAATATGGGGGCTTTCTGATTTGGAAAGTGCCAAAGGATCCACCAGTGAATTCATTGAACCTCCGCAAGCAACTGATGACGAAGGTTTTCCATTGTATGTAGACAGAGATGGTTTAGAAACTTCCAATCCAGGTGATTTTTCTGAAGAGGAAACCAGAGATTTATTCTCTCCCATTTTCTTTGATAAAGGTGAACTAACATTTGATACTGCAGGTAACTTGTCATCTCCTTTATCAGCTATCGCCTTTAAAAGTACAACGATTGGAGATTCTGGAGCTACTTTGCAGTTTGCGGTCAATTATGCTGGTTCAACCCAGTTTTCAAATCCTTTTTCTGTTCTAGCGCAAAATCAGAATGGGCGTCCTGAAGGTGACTTAATTGGTTTGGATATTGGTGATGATGGTTTAGTTAGTGCGAATTACTCCAACGGAAGTCAAAAAAATCTAGCTAAGGTTGTAATTGCAAACTTTGCGAACCCAACTGGTTTACGGCAGATTGGTGACGCAAGTTATTTTTCAACTTCTAAATCTGGTTCAGTAACACTTGGTGAAGCAGGTACAGCAGGATTTGGCACGGTTCGTGCAGGTGCTAGAGAGAGAGCAAATGTTGATTTGACTAAGGAGTTGATTGAGTTGATTACAAACCAAAGAAACTTCCAAGCGAATGCAAAGGCAATTGAGACAAACAACACTCTGACTCAAGCGATTATAAACATTAGATAATTTTTTTAAGTAGGGAGAGAGTAAAAAAATGGATCGCCTTATTTACACAGCTTTAGCAGGAATAAATGAACGGAGGCCACAAAGGCAAGTTCAATCCAATGACCTTGCTAATGTTTCTACTGTGGGTTTTAAAAAAAGTTTCAAACAGGCTTTAATCTCTATAAAAACAAGAGGAGATGGCTATGATACCCGTATTCAGCCACAAGCTCGATCGGCTGATCGAATAAATTTAGATCCTGGGGCCCGTATGGTCACAAATAAGGCTTTAGATATCGCTTTAGATAATAAAACCGTAATGGGCGTTCAAGCACCAAATGGGGAACTTGCCTTTACTAGGAGAGGTGATCTGAGGGTAAATAATAGTGGGATTTTAGAGAATGGTCAGGGGCACATAATATTGAGTGAAGAGGGAGGACCAATAAGTGTTCCATTAGGTTTCAACATAACTATCACTCGAGATGGAACTGTAGTTACTAAAGATCCAAATGTCGTAGGAGTTGCTCCAAATGTGATTGTTGCCCAATTGCTCATCAGGGAGGCTAAAGACACTTTTTTGACTCGTAGGGAGGATGGTTTATTCCAAGCAATTGGACAAAATGTTGAGGAAAATGGTGATTTTGAAAGTGGTGATGTAGTTCCCTCTATCACTCCAGGTGTTTTGGAAGGTAGTAATGTGAATCCAATTCACGCAATGGTTAATCTCATTGAACATGAAAGAGACTACGAATCGCAAGTGAGAATCATCAAGGAAGCAAAGACTTTAGACGAATCGGGTACAACAATGATGAGAAATAATTAATAAAATTTTATTGGGAGTAAAAAAATGGATGCTTCTTTATTCATTTCAAAAACTGGATTAGATGCACAGCAAAGAAGAATGAGCGTTATTTCAAATAATCTCGCCAACGTTTCTACTACTGGGTTTAAAAGAGAGAGGGCAGTGTTCGAAGATTTGCTTTATCAAAATATTAGGCAGGCTGGTGGTCAAACTGGTGCAGATACTCAGGCACCGATAGGCTTATTAATGGGGACGGGTACCCGAGTCTTAGCAAATGAAAAAATTCACAACCAAGGTAATATTATTACAACAGATAACGCTCTGGATCTAGCTATAGATGGGGATGGATTTTTTCAAATATCTCAACAAGATGGAACCATAGCTTACTCTAGAGATGGCGGATTTAAGCTTTCAAACCTAGGGCAATTAGTTACCTCCAATGGCGATCTTTTACAACCCGTGATCACATTACCTCCAAATACCTCGAGTGTCACAATCGGAAGAGACGGAATTGTTTCAGTTGAGTTATTTGCTGGTCAGGGGCAGCAAGTCTTAGGACAAATACAGATTTCTCGCTTTTTAAATAATGCCGGTCTTCAGCCCATCGGATCAAATCTCTACAAAGAAACAATTGCAAGTGGCGTCCCGAATGTTTTAAACCCGGGACTTGAAGGTGCTGGAGTTATTCGTCAAGGAACACTAGAGGCGTCCAATGTAAATGTCGTTGAAGAAATGGTGAACATGATTGAAACGCAGCGAGCATATGAGGTGAATTCAAAATCCATCTCCGCAACTGATGGAATGTTACGTTTCTTAAATAATAATCTTTAATGGAAATTAGCATGAAAAACATAACGAAAACTTTTTTTACTAAAATATTTTTTCTTTTAGCCTTTTTTGCTTTGAATGGGTGTGCGACACATCAAAAAGTTTTACCCGATCCAGATTATGCTGCAGTCTTTCCGTCAATTGACACAGCACCGAAGCCCGTAACCGGTTCTTTGTATAGCGGTGGCATGAGTGATAGTTGGTTTGGCAGGAGAAAGGATTTTAAGGTTGGAGATATTGTGGTTGTTGTTTTGGATGAGAGAGCTCAGGCCTCTCGTACTCAAAATACAAATGTAGAAAGGGAGAGTTCCAATGACGTAGCCGCTGGTTATCTAGATAAGCTACCAATAGTAAAAAATAATATTGGGGGACTGAAGTTAGATGGATCTAACATAAGCAGTGAGTCGACCGGGACAGCCGATCAGCAAGCAACCCTATCTGGTCAAATTGCAGCAACTGTGGTTCAAATTCTGCCAAATGGAAACCTTATTGTTAAGGGCGAAAAAAAATTAGACTTATCGGAAGGTAGTGAGATAATCCGAGTTGCCGGAATAGTGAGAACAGAAGACGTTGCACCAAATGGAACAGTTTTTTCTAGGAGACTAGCTAATGCGCAAATTTCTTATGTTGGAAGTGGTGAGCTGAACACAGCTAATCGAGTTCCCTGGGGAACAACATTGCTAATGCAACTTTGGCCCTTTTAATTAAAAATTTGGACGAAAGTCTGGAGAGTAATTAGTGTTAAATAAAAAAAACAAATTTAGTTCGCATTACACAAAATTTATTGTTCTCGTAACTAAAGCCACTCTTTTATTTTTTTTATCCCTTGTTTGTCAACAAACATTTGCTGATCGAATAAAGGATTTAGCGACCCCAGCCGCTGCTAGATCAAATCAGCTCATTGGCTACGGACTTGTGGTAGGTTTACAGGGAACTGGTGATGGAGCAAGCATTTTCTTTACTACTCAAAGTTTGAGTTCAATTTTAGGTAAATTGGGCGTTAGTATTACTGGTCAGTTAGCAGATTTTGAGGCCGCAAATCAGGCTACTGGTCGACTAGACCTTAAGAACGTAGCTGCAGTGATGGTAACAGCAGAACTTCCTGGTTTTAGTAAGCCCGGGCAGAGGATCGATGTAAGTGTTGCTGCAATTGGAAAAGCTACAAATTTAAGAGGTGGAAATCTTTTGCTTACAAGCCTACGAGGAGCAAATGGAGAAGTTTATGCTTTAGCTCAAGGCCCATTGACTGCTACCGGAATTGATGCTGCCGGCGCTGGCTCAAAGGTCGTAGTAGGTGTTCCTACCTCCGCCAGATTACCTAATGGAGGTATTGTTGAAAGAGAGGTTCCTACTCCCTTTGAGAATACTGATTATGTTGTCATTAATGTACGGGAGGGAGATTTCTCAACCACAAACGCGATTGTTCGGAAAATCAACGAAACGTTTGGTGACGGAGTGGCACAAGCTCTGGATCCTGTAAGTATAGTAATAGAGGCTCCAGAGGATATGACTCAAAGAGTTGCTTTCATGAGTATAGTAGAAAATTTAGATGTAGCTCCAGCAGAGCCACCTGCGAGAATTGTCATCAACTCTAGAACGGGCACTGTTGTTATCAGTCGGCAAGTTAGAGTAACTGCAGCAGCAGTTTCTCACGGCACAATTTCTGTCTCTGTTGCAGCTACCAATGAGGTTAGTCAGCCATTACCTTTCTCAGAAGGAGATACTGTCGGTGTTCAAAATGCTGAAGTGGAGGTCGCAGAACCCAATAATCCAATGTTCCTATTCCAACCCGGCGTGGATCTTCGACAGATAGTTGATGCAGTGAACCAAGTCGGAGCCACGCCTTCTTCATTAATTGCAATCATAGAGGCTTTAAAAAGTTCAGGTAGCCTCAGGGCAGAGTTAGTGGTGATTTAAAAATGGAAAACACAACTGGTATTCCAAAATCAGCTTTAGATTTCAAAGGGTATGGTGAATTAAAAGCACGTGCTGGAGCTAAAGATGCAAAGGCTACTAAAGAAGTGGCGCAACAATTTGAAGCAATGTTTATTCAGATGATGCTTAAGTCAATGAGGAAGGCAGTTCCAAAAAATGAGTTAATGCAATCAAAAACGATGGAAACTTTTGAAGCTATGCATGATCGAGAGGTTGCAGTTGCCTTAGCAAGAAAGGGTGGACTAGGTTTAGCCAAAATGGTGGAGGAACATTTAAACACCATTCAAGGCTCTTCAAAAGAATATTTAGAGAGTAAATTTGAACTTAATAAATCACTGCAATTAGAGCAAAAAGAACGAGCCTTTAGAGTAATACGTGATTTACCTGGAAAGCCTTTTTCTATGGAAAGGAAAACCGAAAAAAATATTGAGGTCGAAGATTATAAGAGTAAAAGTTTTCCCTTGCAAAATTCTGGAAATTAAAAATTCTACGATGATAATAAATGGAAGGTATTTTTTCTAAATGAGCGATATAAATTCGATAGCTTCTGGCGCTGTTTCAAATTACCAAAGAGCACTCGCAACTGTTGCTAACAATATTGCAAACGTTGATAGTGAGGGTTATTCGCGTCAAGAGGTATCGTTAGCAGAAAATACTCCTACAAAATTTGGAAAATCTTTTTTTGGAACAGGTGCAAGACTTGATGGAGTACGAAGGTTATATGATGAATTTATTGAGAATAGTTTAAGAAATAGTAGTAGTGAGTTGAACCAACAGAATCCCATGGTGGACTACGCAAACAGGGTAATAAATATATTAGGTAGTGAAACAATTGGTTTAACGTCCGCTCTCGATAAATTTTTTAGCTCAGCTAGAGAGTTATCAACAGATCCAGCCTCACTAATTCAAAGGTCCGTATTTTTGTCAGATTCTGAGGGTTTGACGGCTCGATTTAAAGAAATCTCTAACCAAATGGACTTAATCGTAGCAGAGACTGAAGAGGCAATTAATTCTGATATTACAAAAATAAACGTTTTATCTGAACAGCTTGCAACAATCAACAAGAAGTTAGCAGCTACTGGAATCCTATCTCGGCAACCGATGCAATTACTGGACGAAAGAGATCAATTATTGAGAGAGCTTGCGGAATTAGCCAAAATAAAAGTTAAAGAGGAATCAAACGGATCTGTAAACGTATCACTCTCGTCGACATTTTCATCTGGAGTTATTGTAGACGAGCTAGAATTTGAACGGATCTTTGCTACATTTCAAGAGAGTGATATTAGTAAGGTAGATCTACAGATAGGTCAGTACACAAAAAACGTTGAAACACTTAGCGGTATTGGAGGGGGAAATTTAGGAGGTCTTTTATCTTTTCGCAAGGCACTTCTTGAGCCATCTTTTAGGGAGTTAGATGAACTCGCTAAGATTCTCGTGGCTGAGGTAAATGCTGTGCATCAAGGAGGACTCGATCTGTATGGTAATAAGGGAGGAGATTTTTTTCGACTTAATCCGGAGCTCACAGTAATTACCGGTAACGAATTGTCTGCAGTTACTCTCACTCCAACAGTAATAGATCCACTAAAACTTACTGGTAACGATATAGAGTTTGAATTTGATGCAGAGGCCGGTCAGGTGTCGAATTTAACGCTTGACGGGCAGTATAAAAAAGGTGACGTGATTGAAATTACACTTAATGGCTCGACAAGTAAATTCACTATTCCTTTTTTGGGAATTGAGGATGTTGGAGAAGATGTTACTTTGGAGGAAGTTAGAGATGGTCTTTTCCAATTCTTAGACTCAAACTATGGAAGATCGCTAACGCTTACTAAAGAGACCGATAGGCAAATAAATTTAAGGAGTGAGGAGTTCGGTTTTTTCTCGATTTCTCCAGGTACTTTATCTGCAGAAGGGGATATAAGAGGTACAACACAGAGAGGATTGTGGACAGCTACTGATAAAGCAACAGGTCTGATTGAGTCAGGAGTGGACGTTGTGCAAATAAATGGTTTATCAATAGCATTTTCTGGTGAGGCAGTCGATGGCGAAGTAGTTTTTTTAAAGAGTGAGAATAGGCCTGCCGCAGGGATTGACGTAGTTTTTGATAATCCCGCTTTGATTGCGGCAGCGAGTGAATTCCGAATTATAGATGATGAAGAAAACCCTAGCGGAGTAAATGCGACCATCGACGTTTTAGAGGAAGATGACGAGCAGCTTGATTCTGAAATAAACTTCTTACTAAATAACGTGCTAACGAATCAAAACTTCAATGAGATAAGTGAGGTTTCGAAGTTTTATGATCAAGCTCCAGTCACACCAATATCTATTATTCCCGGCGGGTACAAGGATATTCAAATTACTATTACCCAGGATGATTTAGATAAACCGGTAAATCTTCAACTATTTTCACGAGATGGAAACCATATCGCCGGAGATAGTTTTGGAGATGAAGAAGTTCTATTGGAAGAAGCAAGATTAGGAAGAGAGTTAAATGAAGTTGAGCAACAACCCATTCGCAAGCGAGCTGGAAAGGAATTCATAGAGGCTGCATTAGAAGGAAATGTAAATTTCGTGGCGGGAAGTACTTACATTAACGATTATTTAAATGTGCAAGGAACAGACAATTATAGAGACTTAGATATTTTCTATGGTGTTAAAGCCGTTCCTCAAGCATTACCGCAGCTTGGACTGGATCATGTGGTTGATAGTACCAAGTTTGTTGTCGGCAGTGTTAAGTCGAAGCCAATAGAACTATCATCCGTTGGAGACGGCTTCCAAGAAAAAACTTTTATTTTGAACGGTAAAGAACTAACTAGTTTAGAAATTGATAAAAATAAGTCAATGGAGGCTAGTGACATCAGGAAGTGGCTATTACCGCAATCAGAGGAATTAGGGATCGATGTAGATGCTGAAACCGAAATTATAGTTGAGTCAAAAAATATCACTCCAACTGGTGGGCTGGTTATTAACGGCACTCAAGTTTTAGCGGAGGAAACTCTTTTAAGTTTGACTGCAGATACAAAAACTAAATTGGCCGAAATAAACACCAGAGAGAAAACCATTTTAAAGTTGAGAGATGCGATAAATGATCAGACGCAGATTACAGGTGTTGGAGCTTATGTAAACCCAGACGGAAACTTAGTAATAAATAACCGTACTGGAAAAAATATTGATATTAATGGAGTGTCTGCCTCAAATGTTCTGAGCATTTCCGCAAAAGAGTACGACGGTGAAATTGAGTTGACGCGGGTTGTCGACCAAGTTCGCGTATTTTCTAGGGATATGAATTTCGACGAGGGCCTGACTTTGAACAATGTTCTATTGGGCAAGACAAATGATTTTGCTGACATTGAGGATATAAGAGATGCGATAAACGATACCGCAAAAACTGACTATAGACTAGGAAATGTTTTTGCTTATTTAGATGTTTCTGGTGCACTTGTCATCGGTACTAAGTCCAGTGTAGGGATAGAGATAGCAGGTAAAAATGTTTTAAATTTGGAGGCGCGTACTTATCAAAGAGATTTTGAGCAGGCGAGACAGACATTAGATCGATTTCCAGCTGAAATCAAACTTAGTTTGGGAAAACAAGGATCGCCAGCCGATTTAGCAAGGATGGGTTTTGATACCTCTTTATATTTAAGCGGGTCAATACCCGAAGATTTATTAGTTTTTGCGGATGGTGAAGGAAGTTTTTCCCTTGGAGCAAACTACGAAAATTCTGAGTTCAATAAGATTCAAGAGTTGAGAGCAAATCCTCTAGAAGTATTTTTTGTAACGGACACTACATATCAAATTCTTGATTCGAATACAGGAACACTTTTAGCAGAGAGGGAGTTTAATGTAAAAGACGGAATAAAATATCAGAGGTTAGAGGTAAATCTCTCTGGACCACCAAAGAAAGGAGATAGATTTTTTGTTGATGGTAATAATGATGGTATTGGAAATAACCAAAATATTATTGCACTTTCAGACTTAGAAAAGAAATCAGTCATTGGAGGAGAGTCTGGTTTGACAATGTCAGAAGGGTACGATGACATTATCAATAGAATTGGAAATTTTGCGCAACGCGCTGGAGTCTCTAAAGAAGCGTTAACCGTGGTCTATGATGAGGCTGTTGCAAAAAGGGATCAAGTCGCTGGAGTAAGTTTAGATCAGGAGGCTGCTGATTTAGTGAGGTATCAACAAGCCTATCAAGCATCAGCTAAAGTAATGCAGACAGCTTCAGTTTTATTCGATGCGATTATAGGAATTCGTTAGGAAATTAATTATGAAGGTATCTACATCACTTTTTTTTGATAGGTCTGTTGACCAGATGGTTGGTGGTCAATCGAATTTAGCTAAAACCCAGATGAGGTTATCAAGTGCAAAAAATGTAGTGAATCCCAGTGATGCACCAAATCAGGCAACCGCCATTCAAAGATTAAAGTCAGTGATTGGTAGACATGAATCATACGATAAAAATTTGCAGGCAGCGAATAATCGTTTGATAGCTGAAGAAACCGCGTTAGAAGCCACTAATAATGTTTTGACAAGAATAAAAGAATTAGCGATTCAGGGCGCCAACGGTACATTGGGTCCTAAAGATAGAGAGCTAGTAGCTATTGAGATTGAAGGTTTAACCAATGATTTGTTGGCACTTGCAAATACCCAGGATGTAAACGACAACTATATCTTTTCTGGCAGTAGGGTTCAGGTAAAGCCTTATGAGAAAAATGTTGTGGGGGACATTGAGTACAGTGGCGATGAAACAAGGAATCAAGTCCAAGTTGGTGAACAGCGTTTCATACGATTTAATCGGACAGGCACTGATGTTTTTGGCAGAGTTATAAGAGAGAATGTTGATGGTACTCAAACAGGAAAAGGTTTTTTTCAAGCTTTGACAGAGCTTGCTGAGGGTATGAGGAAATCAGATACGGAGGCAATGAATGTTGGTATTAATGATTTGGATCAAGCTTCTTTCAATATTGCTCTTGCAACCGCACAGGTAGGTACGGAAATGTCGGTTGTTGAAACGCAAAAGTCAGTCAACGAAGAAACCGTTTTGCAGTTTAAAACTGCTCTTTCGAAAGTAGAGGATTTAGACTACAGTGCAGCAGTTACCGAAATGCAAAAAAACATGCTTGCTTTGCAAGCGACTCAGAGTAGTTTCTCTCAAATTTCAAATTTAAGTCTGTTCAATTATATTAGGTAGCACTAAAGTTTTTGCTTAAAGTGACGATTCAAAATCTAAATAATAAATTATCCCGATATCGGGGAGGTTAAGTGGCTAACGAAACATCAAATGTTGTAAATACACTAGGTGCTGGGTCTGGTATCGATATCCAACAATTATCCAAAGCACTTGTTGACGCTGAAAGAGTACCGAGAGAAGCTCTTGTTCAAGCAAAAATAGATAAAAGCACTGCGAAAATATCCGGACTAGGAGTGGTGAAAGCAGTATTAGAACGATTTAAGACTGCATTCAAAAAATTGGATTCTGCATCAGACTTTAAAACATACACTACTACAAACTCTAATACGTCAGCACTTAAAATATCCACTTCGACTCTTGCAAAAACAGGTTCGCACTCAGTCAAAGTTCAATCTTTAGCAGTTGGTGCCAGACAACAATCTGGTGGGTTTTCCTCTACTGCTGCTCCAATCAATGGCGGACAACCGTTTGCACTGCAAATCACCACGCGAGAGCAACAACAATTACAATTTACAGCAGCATCTGCAGCCGGAACTATTGTGGTTTCCGGAATTAACGTTGCTGTTGCTGCGGGAGACTCAGCCGCCACGGTAGCAGCCAAGGCTAAGGAAGCTCTGCAAGCAGATGGCAGTTCTTTCGTTTCCTCAAATTCTGGTAGGGAAATTATTGCGAAGTCAGATGGTACCTTAACAGTAACATTTGAACTCTCAGAGGGAGATGTTGCTGCATCCGCTTTATCTGTTTCTTCCGTTGGGTCTTCGGATTTAACCTCGACATTTTCAACGCTTCGCAATGGAGTGCAAGAACTAAATATAGGTTCAGCTAGCACAACACCTTTAGGAGTTGTTTCGGAATTAAATTCATCAGCTGCAACGTTAGGTATTACAGCTCAATTAATTGATGACGGGTCCGGTGGATCTGCACCCTACAAGATCTTATTGACAGGACAGAGCGGAGAAGATAATCAATTTACTATGACAACAACTGGATCACAGCCGGAAATTCAAACAGTTACATTTGGAACTGCTCAATCAACAGGCACTTTTACGGTTGAAGGCCTCAACATCGCGGTGTCAGCTGGAGAAACGCCAAGTGTAATTGCTGCTAGGGTTAAATCTACCTTGGATGCTAATACCTTTATTACAAATTCGGCGGGGAGAACTATAGAAGCATCCAGTGATGGAACGCTAAAGATTAATTACACTAGATCTGACGGTGATATTGCTTTTCCTACCTTCGCTAGTCTTTCGAATGTCGTTGATGTCAGCATCTCAGAGAGCCAGGCATTCTCGGCTAATTCGAGTTTGTCTGCATTTAATTTCAGCAATATTCAGTCAGCGTCAGATGCAAAATTAGTTGTAGATGGAATGTCTGTAAGCAGGGGATCAAATTTAATAGGAGATGTGATTCAAGGCGTAACAATGGAATTATTGAGTCCGTCTTCCGCAGATGCAAGCCTTACAATTTCTCGAGACACTTCAGCCATTAAAGAAACTATTAACGAACTAGTGACGGCTTATAATGAGGGTGTCTCTGATTTTAAAATTTTGACTGGTCCGATAAATCCCGATGATCCTGAGGATGTATTCAGTGGATCTCTTTTGGGAGAATCATCAATTAGGACAATTCAAAACTCATTACGAGATATGCTTCTATCAAATTCTTCAACATCTGGAACTTCTTTAAGAGCGCTAAGAGACATAGGTTTTTCCGTTGATAAAAGCGGAGTGCTATCAGTTGATGACAAGAAGCTTGATGAAGCACTGAATAACAATTTTGATGAAGTTGTAACTATCTTCGGAGGAAATGCGCTAGCGACCGATACGAGCAAAGGCATAGCAGGTGACGCAATCGTGAAACTGGACGCATATTTAAGCACCACGGGCATAGTAAAAAGGCAAACTACGAGCGCAGAATCTGACAAAAGACGCTACGAAGAGGATATAACTAACTTGGCATCGAGGTATGAGGTCCTTTTAGCCAGATACACTAAACAATTTGCAATTATGGATGCCTTGGTCGGTCAATACAACTCTACCAGAACAAGTTTGCAAAGCTCTTTCGATGCATTGATGGGTATTTACTCAAGAAAATAAAAATATTTAGAATTTTTTTCATTAAAAACAATAACTTAATATTTTTTTAAAAAAAACTTTTTTTTTTCTAAAGTTTTTTGTTGATTCGCCGATTCATAGACTAGAAGGTATTTATAAATATAGACGCCGAAGAGCGTTGCTTTTTTATATAGGACTATGGGATATGGATAAACTCAATCTACAGAAAGTAGTGTCCAATTCTCCAATTCAGGGGAAGGATTTTTCTTTTCCGAAAGCTGATCAGCCCATTTCTGGTGAACAAAAAAACAACGGAGCTCTTACGAAAGCTCAACCCGTGGCTGTTTTTCCGCAAGCAAAAGAAGTAGCTAGTGTAGATACTGAGTCTTTAGCTCAAAGGCTTGCGGAAACAGAAGAACGGCTGCAGGAGGCAGTAGCAAAAATAAATGAAGAGCTTGCCTCAAGACAGAGCCAACTAGGATTTTCAGTTGATGACGTTACAGACCATTCGGTTGTAACAGTTACAAGAAAAGATTCAGGAGAAATTATAAGACAGATTCCCAGTGAGACTGTCATGCAGGTTGCGCACAACCTGGAAAAACTAAAAGGAGTGCTTTTTGATGACTTTTTCTAAAAAAAATGAAAAATTAGGTAAAAAAGTGTTGCATATATAAATCATATGTTGTAAATTAGCATCAAATGTTGTAAAAGTGTGTGTACCAGGGAAATAAATTTTACTTTTAAAACGCAGCAGTAAAGGACTTTCAGGAGAGACTAATGTCAGTTATCAACACCAATATTAAATCTTTGATAGCGCAAGATACGCTAACAAAAAACAGCAACAGGCTAGCAATAGCGATGGAGAGGCTCTCCACCGGCAAGAGAATCAATTCAGCCTCTGATGATGCTACCGGCTTGGCTATTGCCACGAGGCTTGACTCTCAAACAAGGGGTCTGCAGTCAGCCATTAAGAACGCTAACGATTCGATTTCTACAGTCGAAACTGCTGAGGGAGCAATGCAAGAGGTCACTTCCATATTGCAAAGAATGCGTGAACTTGCGATTCAGGCAGCTAGTGATACAAATAGTGATGCAGATCGAGCTTTTCTTCAGAACGAAGTGGATCAGTTATCCACGGAGTTAGATAGGATTGCAAGCACAACTCAATACAATGGTGTGAATGTTCTTGACGGGTCCTTCGCCAATAAAGTGTTCCAAATTGGAGCAAACGGCGGGCAAACAATGAATATTTCCATCGGAGCAATGAATTCCAATGTGTTGGGTGTAGCTACCTCTAACAGCGCGTCAGTTTCCTCGGGCACCTCATCTACAGCTGTTACTTCAACCTCCTCAACTAATTTGTCAGGAGGAGCATCAGTTGAGGGTACTGCTGCTGTCAAAACAGTTGTTAATTTGGAATTCTTAAACAACTCGGGTACAGATGCTTATACGTTCACTGTGGTTGACAACTTGTCTGGACTCCAAGCCTCCGTTGCTGGATTAACAGTTGATATGACTAACAGCGTGAGTAAGGACGCGTTTGTTGCGGCGTTAAACTTATCGGCTGCTACTGGGCAAACAGATACCGCTGTGACTGGTGCAACAACATATTCTTCTTCTATTTCGGCGGCCCTTGACCTTACTAATGCAGCTAATTACGGAAAAGTCAGATTTGCTATTTCTGTAGATGGAGGTGCAACTACACAAATCGATTTAAGAGACAAGTTGGTATCAACTGTAGGGGTTGATTCAGCATCTGTCACACAGACAGAAGTCGTTGCCGCCTTGGATTCAGAGTTGGAGAGATTATTTGATGCTCGTGTTAGCGCATCGGCCTCAACTACAGATAATATTAGAATTGAAGATCAAGCTGGTCGTAGACTTAAAGTGACTCAAGGTGCAGGAGACGGAACGCTATTTGGCACTGACGCCACTAATAATGGTGGTTTATTAGCCATACAAACTGTTCGAAACAATATTTCTGCCGAATGGTCCGGAGATAACTTAGTACTTACGAATAACGCTGGTGGAAAGATAGCACTAAGCGGATATTCCGCTTCCTCTGACAGTCAGGTTCGTTACAATACTGTTACAGATTCTCAATCGGAGGGTGTAAATGAGCCGATTCTTCTCGCTTCTGCTGGCAATAATGCTGTAACGATGGCAGATTCAACATACTCCGGCAATGTTGAGAAAACGCAGTTATCTCTTCGTTTCTCTGATACCGTCGGTTCAGGTAATACGGCTCAGTATTCTTTCAGCATCACGAATGGTGCCGGTGATACTTATGGGTCGGTTTCAAACCTGAGTGTTGTTTTATCTGGTGATAATCCCACAAACGCAGCCACCATAAAAGCTTCTGTTATGGCAGCTCTTTCAGCGGGTATTGTGACAAATTATGCGTCAGCTCAAAATGCAGCAGGAGGGGATAAATCGTTTGACATAAATGAGTGGGACGTTGTTTTCTCTGGTGATCAGTTATTGATTACTAATACTGAGGGAAGGACAGTCGCAGTCGAGAGCTTTAGTAGTACCCATGGCTTTATGACCGTTACACCGATTAATGAGCCGGGTTCTTCTGAAATTCTAGCTTCGCAAAATGCATATTATTCTGAAACACGAGTTCAATTAAACACATCAGCTTTTGGGCAGAATTTATCTGCCACAGGCACGAATCGATTTACATTTATTCTTGACGGAGTCTCTAACTCAGCTAATTTAACGATAAGTGTTGATGGAGCATCAGCTAATGTGATGGGGTCAGGTGCAGAGTTTGCCGCAAGCGTTCAGGCGGCAGTTCAAGCAGCCAATATCATGATCCGCAATCCAAATGATGGTACAGCTATTGCCTCTGCTACGGTATCAAATATTCAAGTATCTTACGATGCTGATACCGCAGAACTCGTCTTTAGAGATTCTGCTGGAAGAGCGATGGGTTTTGGTTATGATGCTTCCGCCAACGGATTAACTGGACTAGGCAATGGACCATTACTTAATGACTTGACTACTGGTAACGCTAATAAGTCCCTTACCGTGAAGACGAACTCCTCTTCTGCACAGGGTGATGTAGTTAATGCATCTCAGGTCAAACTCACCTTTAGTACGGCAAATGCCTCATTCAACTTCGAACTCAATGGTAGGTATTTAGATGGGTCCTCGACAAACTCTAGTTCCGCGATAGCATCGACAATATCTGCTAACTTTACGAATGATACTGCAGCGCTCCAAACGAAATTAGATGCGTTAATGACTAATTTAAATGGAGTGCATGACAGGAATGTATTTGAGGCAACAATTGATGCATCTACGAATTCGATTACGATACTTCAGCGAGATGGGGGTGAGATTATAGTTGGTGGTTTTGTAACTGCAAATACCCATAAAGATCTTACTATGGCGATAGAGGCTCCTTCTGGTCAGGGAACGAATCAAACAATGTCTTTCCAGAATCATGACATTGCTACCCAGGCTACCGCTGTCGGAACACAAGGTGTTGCTACAACTGCCACTTTGAATCTATCCGGTGATGATGTTTACTCAATGACTATTTCCGATGGTACGCAGAGCTACACTGCTAGCAATCTCATCGTCGACATAAGTGATGTAACAAGCACGAATAACTTTGCTAATGCAATCACTGATGCGCTTCTTGGGTCAGGAATAAACGCTACCATGGATAATAACGGAAATGTGTTCTTTTCCAGGGCTGATGGTGGCAAGGTGATTATGCAATCATTCACTTCAACTAATGGCAAGACGGGAACCTGGACACCGGCTTCTGGTCAGGGAACAGCCTATAACTTGTCGGGAGGTGGAAATGTAGCTGGCTCCACTAGTGTTACAACCACTAGCTCAAGCTCAAGCAGTTCGTCTTCTTCAACTGGAGGTGCCACAATCACTGGAGGCACTTCTATAATGGACATGAGTATTTCTACTCAAACGGGCGCTAGTGCAGCAATTGCTACTATTGATTCTGCTTTGAGTTATGTCCAGGCTGAGAGGTCAAACCTTGGCGCAATTCAGAATCGACTTACTTATACAGTTGATAATCTTACGAACGCTATGACTAATGCGGCGTCTGCAAGAAGTAGAGTTCTTGATACAGATTATGCAAAAGAAACTGCAGAATTAGCTAGAACTCAGATTATCCAGCAGGCAGCAACAGCAATGTTGGCTCAGGCTAATCAGCAACCGCAGACAGTATTAGCTCTTTTACAGTAAGTCTCTATAAAGTATCGGGCGTAATTACCGATACATAGTAGGTATCAAAAGAAAGCCCTAGGCAATAGCTTAGGGCTTTTGTTATTTTTACAACACTTTTTACAGAAAAACCCAAAAGTTTTCAAAAAAAGTCAAGTTTTATTTTGTTTGGACGATCTCCCTCACGTACAGAGGCATTTACCAGAAGTTTAAAGCCTCATAAAAATAAATTTTTTTGAAGGAGATGTTACATGTCAGGCAACTCAGTAATTAACACTAATATGAAGTCGTTGATTGCGCAGGATTCGTCGAATATTAATAACAGAAAGCTGTCGACAGCCATGGAGCGTCTCTCGACAGGTAACAAAATAAATTCTGCAAAAGACGATGCTGCTGGTTTAGCAATTAGCACAAGAATGGATTCACAGATTCGTGGGTTAAACATGGCAGTAAAAAATGCTTATGATACTGTATCCTTAACAGAAACTGCAGAGGGCGCAATGCAGGAAGTTACAAACATGCTTCAGCGGATGCGTGAACTTGCACTGCAAGCTGCAAACGACACAAACAGTGATTTGGATAGACGGTATCTTCAAGATGAAATTGACCAACTTGCTGCTGAGATAGATAGAGTTGCTACTACGACTCAATTTAACTCAATTAATGTTTTAGATGGATCTTACGCAGGAAAGGTTTTTCAGATTGGTTCAAACTTTGAGCAATCAATGAATATTTCCATTGGAAGTATGGCTTCTGATGTTTTGGGAGTTGCTACTTCTAACTCTGCTGCTTCTTCAACTTCCTCGACCTCTTCGTCTAGCGCAGCCAGCGGTACCACTTCTACTATTGAAGGAAATTTAGTTGAGGGAACAGCTGCGGATAAGACAGTTGTGAACCTAGATTTTTTAAACAATGGGCAAAATGGAACCAGCGGAAGTGATGTCTACTCTTTCACAGTGGTGGATGACATATCAGGTCTTTCTGCTTCTTTGGCTAACGCTACTGTAGATTTGACTCAGCAACTTAGTAAGGATGCGTTTCTTGCAAAATTAACATTAGCCGCTTCAACCGCACAGACTGACACAAGGGTGACCAGTGGATTTGATGTATCTGCACAATTAACTCCCGGAGCAACTGGTCTTGATCTAAGCAGTCCAGTTAATTATGGAAAAGTAAAGTTTGCAATTTCGGTTGACGGTGGAGCTACTGTACAAGTAGATTTGCGCGACAAACTAATCTCAACCTCTGGTGTAGATGAGTCATCCGTAACGAATACTGAATTGATTGCAGGTATGACAAGTGAGTTACAACGACTTTTCGATACAAGTATTCAAGCCAGTGCTCATACCTCCAATGGTGGAATTGTAATTGAGGATGATCAAGGAAGACGATTGAAGGTTACCCAGGGTGCAGGTGACGGTGCTCTTTTTGGAACAGATGAGCAAACTTCAGGCGGTCTGTTAGCAAGAGAGACTGAGCGAAATAATATCTCAGCGGCTTGGGAAGGTAGTAAGATTGTCTTAACAAATGAAGGCGGAGGTAAAGTTTCCGTACAAGGATTTACTTCCCAGAATAGCAGTCAAGTTGTATTTGATACGGTTAAAGATTCCCAGACTGATGGAATCAATGAGCCTGTATTATTGGCTACTGCGAACGCAAACATGTTGACCCAAAGTTCGGTGAGTTTTACTGGAAAGGTTGAACAAACTGAATTAAATATGATTTTCTCAGATAGAATTGGCGACGGCTCAGCTTTGTACTCCTTTAGGATTACAAATGGAGACGGTGATGATTACGCTAATATTTCCAACCTTGAGACTATCAACACTCTAGATGATGCGACAATTCAAGCTAGCGTAGCAGCAGCCATTTCGGCAGGTATAGTTGCAAACTATGGATCTGATTCTACTTTTGATGCTAGTGAATTTGAAGTTGTATTTAAAGATAACCAACTTTCGATCACTAATACGAAAGGCAGAGCAATTGCTATTGAGGATTTCAGTAGTACTCATGGTTTTGTTACGGTAACACCCGCTAATGAACCCGGCTCGTCCGAGGTATTAGCGAGTCAGAATGCCTACTATTCCGAAACCCGAG
Source organism: Betaproteobacteria bacterium TMED82 (assembly GCA_002170395.1). Lineage (GTDB taxonomy): Bacteria > Pseudomonadota > Gammaproteobacteria > Burkholderiales > Burkholderiaceae_A > UBA7377. The sequence goes on along the minus strand of NHEJ01000006.1, from coordinate 159,857 downwards.
TTAAGTTAAATACAGGTGCTTTTGGTCTAGATTTCTCCGCAACCGGAACAAATAGATTCCAGTTTACAATGGACGGAGTCAGAAACTCTGCGAATATGACAATCAGCGTTGATGGTGACTCTGCAGCGCAAAATTTATCAAATGGAACTCAATTTGCTGCCAGTGTGCAGGCTGCTATTAGAGCCACAGATGTATTCATTCGAGACCCTAATGATGGAAGCGCAATGATGACTGCTGACATTTCTAACGTCACAGTTACATATGACGCGGATACTGCTGAATTGGTATTCAGAGATCCCGCGGGTCGTGCTCTTGGATTTGGTTATGATGCCTCAGCAAATGGTTTGCAAAACTTAACTGTTGGTCCATTGCTCGAGCAATCAGTAACTGGAAATGCCAACAAGAGATTTGATGTTGATATCAATTCTGCCATAGCTCAAGGAGATGTCATAAATGCTTCTGAAGTAAAAATGACGTTCAATACTTCTGACACATCATTTAACTTCCAATTGAATGGTACTTATCTTGATGGTGCGTCCACTAATGCTAGTGCTGCGATGGTTAATGCAGTGGCTTGGGACACTACAACACCATTTGATGAGCAGGACATAAAGACAAAGTTGGATGATTTGATGGTAACTTTGAATGCAACTCACCCAGACCCCGTTTTCGAGTACAAGGTCGATTCTGCAAATAGGGCGATCACACTCTATCAACGAGATGGTGGTGAACTTGTTGTCGGAGGATTTGTAACTGCTAATACACATCGAACTGTTACAGCAGAGCTAACTCCGGCTGCGGATCAGGGAGATGCAACAACACTGTCATTCTTAAATCACTCTAAAGCAACTCAAGCAACTGCTAACGGGACGCTTGGTGTAGCGACAACGGCTACCTTGAATTTGGAAGGCGATGATCTTTACGGATTGAAAGTCTCCGATGGTATTCAAAGTTACACACTTAGCGATACTGTTGTAGACATTAGCAATACTACAAGCGTAAGCAAGTTTGCCGACAGTCTTGAAGAAGCTCTAATTGGATCCGGTATTAAGGTAACAATGGATACAGACGGAAACGTATTCTTCAAAAGAGATGACGGTGGGCAGATAATTCTTCAAGAATTCACGTCTGCCACCGGAAAGGCTGGACGCTGGACTCCATCTCAGGGACAGGGTGAGGCAGTTGCTCTCGCCGGAAATGGACAAGTACCGTTGTCCGTGACTGTGAGTAGCAGTGGTTCATCATCATCTTACTCACCTGTTTCTGGCGGAGGATCTACTGCAGTTTCTGAAATTAACATTCAGACACAAGTGGGAGCGTCTAATGCAATTAAGGCGATTGATTCAGCTTTAGCTTATGTCCAAGCTGAGAGATCTAACCTCGGTGCAGTTCAAAACAGGTTGACTCACACGATTGATAATTTAAGCAATATTGTGACGAGCACCTCATCAGCTCAAAGTAGAGTTCGCGATACCGATTATGCGAAAGAAACTTCTGAGTTAGCAAGAACGCAGATTATCTCGCAGGCAGCAACAGCAATGCTTGCGCAGGCTAATCAGCAACCACAGTTGGTACTCCAACTATTGCAGTAAAAGTAGTAAATTTCTCCATAGCCACTTTACCCCGGCCTCGTGCCGGGGTTTTTTTTATCTGAGACAATAACACTCACCTGATCCGTCCGGAATTTCAATTAATCTCAAATCTCGCTCAGCTGCATAGAGATGGTGGCTAGGGCTATTAATTTTTGAGTAATTATGAATTAGCAATAATCCATTTTTTCGCGTCGAAAGAGCGTCTATAAATTCCCTTGCCTCATTAACTGCAACAGATGGGAGTAATAAAATTCCGAATCCGTCGTCCTTAATAACACTATGAGTAATTTCAGTTTCGGAGTTTAGAAACTGATCACGATTTAATTTTTCAAGCACTTCGTTTACAACTGGAGACTTCTTGGTCCAAGCACTCGGATCATAACTGAAAATTTTTAATCTAGTGTCTTTATCACCATGAAGAAAATGAAGAATTGGGGAAAAAAAAGATAAGTCTTTTATACCTATTCCAACGGTCAATCTCGAAAGTTTGAAGTTAGATAGAGCAGCATTTATTTTCAAGAGGAGCATACGAACCTGTATATCTAAGGTTTGCGGGTTTGGGCTCATCAGCTCGATAGCAGCAGGGATATCCCGAGCCAATTCAAATTGAGTCAACGCTAAATCTTTCAAAGACACATTTGCATCAGTGTATTGGCTACTCATGAGACAATAACTCCAGCCACTCGATCGACTAAGTCTCTCACAGTCTCATCTCGATTTCGACGAAATATAGCTACATTGGGATAAGCAATTGACCATTCATCATCGATTCCTAGAATCCAGGGGCCCTGAGGTTCAGGCATAACTATTCCAACTCTTTGTCCACAAGCTCCAGCGAAATGCACAAGTGCGGTTGATACAGAAATTACACCATCGCAAGCTGCTGAAATTGCGAGCCAATCATCTAAGTTTTTCTTGTAGTCTAATGAAGGAAAAGTTATAAATTCAAAACCTTTCCCCCTCAAAAACTCTTCTTCCTCTTTAGTATTACCATATTGGAGATTGACGCATAATGCCCCTTTTTCAAAAATGGGTAGCCAGTTAGAAATCCCCAAGGCTTTAGTTCTAATTTGCGATTCCCAAAACCCTCCTTTCCAAGAAACCCCAACAATAGGTCTACCCTTAGCAATCTCCCGCAGTTGCTTATGATATTGCACGTATAAATCGCCGTTAACTTGAAGAAATGCTTTTCTATAATTTTTAAAACTTTCGACAGTTTGTCGATATCTACCAGGAAGACTTCCCAATGGTATAAAACCGTTTTTATCGATGCTTGTTCTTTGCCAACTCTCTAAAAGCCCGGGTAGACCAACCTGAAGATTCGGAAATGATCTCTCTATAATGGGCTTCATTCTAGCTTCACAGATAAAGAATAGCTTTTTAAATTCGGCAATCGCATCTTCCATTGCGCTTAAAAATAAAATTTGATCACCTATTCCTTGTTCAACGCATACCAGGGTCCATTTTTCAGGATCAAATTTATCGAGTAAATCAGCTCTAGGGAGAACTTTTACTTGTGGAATTAAATTTCTACCCATCGTACCAACTTCTTTTCTAAACCCTAATTCCCAGGCTTCCCAACCACGTTTTAAATCTCTTGTTCTGAGATAATGAAGGCTTGCATTCCATTGCATGGCAATATCAGGTTTACCTCGCATTTTCACGACAATCTCATTGGCTTGATCATACAATTCGACAGCAGCGGTAGAATCTTTGTCGCCAAGTATATCTGCCTTAAGTCGCATCGCGGTGGGTTCGTTTGGATAAATTTCTAAAATTTTATTGACTAAGGACGTTGATTCATCGCTCCGAAAACCTGCTCTGAGAGCGGAAGCTTTAGCCAACATTAATTGACGATGATTCACATTTTTTTCCAATAATTTGTCAGCGGTACGAATAACGTCGTCTGACTTAGCTAAATCTAATAAACAGTTTATGTAGAGGAGACCAATCTCTAGATTTTCAGAATCCATTTTGTGAGCCTTTTCGGCTAGAGGTAAAGCATCCCTCAATCTACCCATGGAGCTGTAAACACCCACTAAATTCTTATATGGTTTTACTCCGCAATCAGCGTGCCTAATAGCTCGCAACAGAATTCTTTCAGTGCTGACTAAATCACCTTGACTAATAGTGATTAGTCCCTCAAGGTTTAATCGCCGCCATTCTGGCAGGTTAGGTGTTTTATCGAGTACTTTTTTCGCAAGAACATAGTCTTTTTTCTTTAAAGCATCTTCGAAGGCATTTTCAGTTTGGCCTGAGCTTTGCTTAGTCGAGTTAGGAGAGTTGGAAGGCCTAGATCCCTTGAATTTGGTTTTTTTCTTAACCTTAGCCATGGAGACAATGATAACTTGCATCTACTTCATAAAACACAATATCTCATTTTTTTTTTTGAAAAGTTGGCATCGGTATTGCTTAGTACTGACTATATTAAATAACTAGCCTGCTTTCAAGGGGAGAAAAAATGAACAGACTAAGCAAAGAAACTATTAAACAGGCAACTATAGGTAAGTTAATGACCACTACACAAGTGTCAAGTTACTCGCCTCAAGAGATAAGGGAAGCTATTTCGGGGCTGGTTGCGGAGCATAAAACTATTTTGGCGGAGGCACTTGTTGAGGCGGGACTGGCTTTATACCCCGAAAGTGAGGATATATTAGCAATTGCAAGCTTAATGGCTATGCAACGTCAAGATTGGGGTCAAGCTTCATCGCTTTTGAGGACCTTAATTGAGCAGCAAGGAGTAAATGCAACGCCTTACTCTTATATTATGCTGATAAGAGCCCTTAGATGCAATTTAGAACATGCAGAGGCACTCAGTATTTGTATAGATGCTCATGAAAGATTTCCAAATCAACCTGATGTTGACGCTGAGTTTCAAGTTTTAACTTCAATACTGGGGTTGCGCCCTTATCCAGAGGAAGAGTTACCAGCAGAGGAGGAAGATGTACTGTCTCCTTCCGTCATATCTAACTCTGAAAAGGTTGATAAAACACCTGAGGTAGAGGCGAGTGGCAAATAATTTCCACTTTTCAAAGCTACTGGGAATTTATAGGCAAATCTTTGCCATCACATGTAAACTCATGATTCATAACAATATTTTTCCATCATTTTTATGTTCCCCCTTAATTTTTCCTCAAAATATGCAGGCGAATAGTCCTTTGTCAGTTGGCATTAATAATGCTTTGAAACTATTACTACGCTTACAGAAAAGTTTTAAAAGTAGCCCAAAAATTTGCGAGTCAACTTTTGAGCTATGGGTTTAGGAGAAGAAAATGGCAGTAATTAATACTAATACAAAAGCACTGTTTACTCAGGCAGCTCTTATTTCAACGGAGCGTAATTTATCCAAATCAATGGAACAGCTTTCCACAGGAAAGCGTATTAATACTGCTGGTGATGACGCTGCCGGCTTGGCAATTTCTACAAGGATGACTCAGCAAATCAGAGCTTTAGATCAGGCTGTTAGAAACGCAGGTGACGCCGTTTCCTTGATACAAACTGCTGAAGGTGCCACAAATGAAATTACGGATATGCTCCAACGGATGCGTGAATTGTCCATTCAGGCTATCAATGATACAAACGCGAATGAGGACAGAAGCTACTTAGATTTAGAGTTTCAGCAACTAAAAAAAGAGATCGTTAGAATTGCTGATATGACAGAGTGGAATGGTTTTCAGGTTCTTAATGGCTCTGCGGGTGATCAGGTTGGGCCAGAACCAGTATTTAAAATAACTTCAACAGGTGAATTCTTTTCCGACATAAATTACAGTCCAGTGACTAAAAATGTATCTGAAAATGTTGCTCAGCATAAATTAATATTCTCAGATGCATCTGCCGCACAACAAAGTTTTAATTTCGGAAGCTATAGTAGTTCTGCTACTGGGTTAACTTTTAATATTCAAACCAGAGGAGCGTCAGGGATAGACCCTCTAACTACTAGTATTCACCTTGGAAGTATTGAGCAAGTATTAACTTTTTCTCCGGCGTCTAATGCATCAACTGCTGTGGGAACGGCAGGTTTCAAATTAGAGCTTGATGGCAGAAGTGCAGGAGATGCAGCAGCATCTTACTCTGCGGCAGTTACTTTTTCAGTAACGGCAAACACATCTCAAGCGGTTGCAGCTAATGCTGTATCAGCAATTAATGCTGTAGCAGCATTTACTGCGGATGGTCACTTAGCAATAGACAACGGAGATGGAACAGTTACAATTCGTTGGGCCTCGGCCAACACAATTGGATCGCAGTACACCACAACAATTACTGATACCTCAGCAACTGGTGTCACACTAACGGCGGCAAGTTGTTTGCCAGTAAATAATACGTCTGCAGAAATTGCTGCAGTGGTGGCTTCTGCACTTAATACAGATTTTAGTACTAATAAAATTTACAGAGCAGCTAGTCATGTTGCTGGAAGCTCAGGTGTTACTTTAACTTACAGAGCAGCAGACGGAGATCCGCTTGATCCTATAAAAACCGGTGATACGACGGGTTCCAACTTTACCGCGGTAGACGTTAAATCTACAGGAAATATTTACATCGGGGGGGTTACCGTACAAATAGCCCCAGGCACTACCGCAAATAATATCGCGTCACAAGTGCAAGCGGCTTTACAAACTAGTTTTGCCGCTGCCTCCGCTACTCAAGCCAGAGTAGTGGTTAACAACGGTAGCGGAACTGTAACCATAACTTACCCAGACGAGAGCCCGTCTGTTTCACTAATTAGTTACAGCGCGGACACCAACGTTGGTCTAACGACCGATAGGGATGTTGTTCAAGTCGTTGATACTAGTGTTGCTTTTAGTGGTACTGGAGAATTCTTGAAAGCAGGCGAGTTAACCCTCAGTACTTCCCCGGAGCCAAGTTTACAAAGAACAGTTACTTTTGGTCCAGCAATGACGGCATCGCAACAGATTTTAACATTTGGGGCATGGAGTGCTGGTCCTGCGGCAACGGATAATAATACTTTTTCGATAACTACTAAAGGCGGATCGAGCACTAATGCTTTAGTAACGCAAATTAATTTGGGAACGGTTACGCAAACATTAAATTTTGGTGGAGCAACCAATGCCACTAGTGGTATTGCAGCTTCCTCACAAATTGGAATTGTCTTAACAGACCATAACAATGTTCAGTATTCTGTGCAAGTTACTGGCTTAAACTCTGCCGATTCTGCCAGAAGTGTGGCATGTGATTTTGTAAGTGCAGCAAACGCTACTTTTTCAGCCGCAGGAGTATCATATAATGCAATCGAAACAAGTGCTGGGGAAGTTCTTATAACCTACAGTAATTCTTCTTCAATAACACTATCTTCTTTCACTGCTGCAATTTCAGCAGGTGGAACTGGTGTGACGCTTGCTGCCGCTTCTGCGACAGTACAGAATAATACTACGGCAGCTGTATCTTCAATAATAGCTACACAATTAAACGCGAGTTTTTCAGCTAACGGTGTTTTACGAAGGGCTACAGACCTTGGAGACGGTACTGGCGCAGTAAAATTAGTTTACGCAACAACAGACAACATACCCTTGACTGCTACAATAACAAGTACAACTACGGGAATCGATCTTTCTGTTGGGACGGTAACCCAAACTGGTGGAACAATTACAGTAGACGGAGTTTCGGTTGAGTTATCTTCTTCTGCTGGACTCACTGCAAACAGCATTGCAACTCAGGTTAAGGCTGCACTATTTGCTAACAGTAATTATGATACAGCATCAGGAAGAACTTTATCGGATAATGGAAGCGGTGCTCTGACGATCACATATTCAGCGCTTGATGGTGAAGTCGCGGATCTGGTTGTTTCCTCCAATATAGATTCTGCTAACCCTAGAGTAACTTCAACAGTGAACGAGAATAGAGATTACGGAACATTAGATGCCACGTTTGAGCTTGAAAATGGTGGAAATATCACTTTAAGGGGAGCCCCCAATTTTTCAGCAGGCACTATTTATTTTGCTAGAGATTCAGTAGCACAACAAGATACGTTCACACTTTCTGGGGATTATAAAGCAGGAGATATTTTAGAGTTTAAGGTAGACGAAGTTGAGTTTAAATATACTGTTACGACTGCTGACGTAAACAGTTCTAGTGCTGCTTACACAAATGCAATTGCAAATAAAACTATAGTTTCTAGTATTGCTGAAGCGATGTCTGAAAATGTACAGCTTTCGGAACTTGTAACCGCATCGGTAGCGAGGGATTTAGACATTACTACCGACGATGAAACTTATTTGGTTTTAACTTCCATCGAGGCTGGTAAGAAATTTACAGCCAGTAGTGTTTTAACTAGAATTGATGGTACCAGTACAAGCTTAATTTCTAGTGAGACAAGTAGATTCAACGTTGATGCTGGTAACAACAGTCTACTAATATCGGACGATATGACAATTAGTTTGTTGGGAGCTGATGGGAATCCTGAATCCTTTACTCAACGTGGACCAAAAGTAACGGTAGATATAAACAGGCAATTTTCTGAACTAACTGCTTTGCGATCAAGTGATTTGATTATAAACGGTGAGACTGTGAATTTGTCACTTGGAAAAGATGATAATCTCTCGCCAACTGGAATTAATCAGGCAGGAAGTGCCATTGCTAAGGCAGAGGCTATTAATCGTATTTCGAGTGATACGGGTGTGACGGCAGTAGTTGGGAAAACAGTCATGACCGGAACTGCAATGAAGGCAGGCGGGGTTGTTTCTGGTACTTTAACAATCAATGGATTTTCATCTCCGATAATTCAAACAATTAATAATAATATTCGCGAAAGTAGGTCGGTAGTAGTTGAAGCCATTAATAGAATGACGAAGGATACAGGTGTTATCGCCATCAATACAAATGACGATAACAAGGGGGTAAGATTAGAAGCTAAAGATGGTAGAAATATCGAAATAGCTTTCAACAGTGCCGCAACCGATAGCGATTTTTCAGATAGAACTGGCTTAAAGCAAGGGGTACAATCGGGAGTTTATTCCCTAGAGTCGAAATATTCGGAAGATCCCCAGTATGCAAACAACACTGAGTTCAACAACCCAATCGTTTTACAATCAAGCACGACCGGAGAAATAGAGCGTTCAGGATTGCAGGTAGGAACGTACAATGAAAATATAAGTACAATTCATAATAATGCTAGGGAATCTGTTTCTCCGGCTTTATCGCAAATTAGTAAATTTAGTTTTAGCGGTACTTTATCGAGTGCTGGAGCTGAAACATTTAACGTTATAGTAAATGGTAAAAGCAAAAGCTATACTACTGAGTCCGGAGACGGGATTAAGGACATAAGAAAAGGTTTAATCGAGGCCATAGAGTCTGACCCTTCATTGGGTATTACTGTTTTAGCGAATTATGGAAACGATTTGGATGAAGTTTACGTTACAGCGAGAAATCCAGGAATCGATTTTACCGCGACAGTCACTACAGATGCTTCTGATGCTTATATCGACGTTGAACAAGTTCGCGAGAACTTTCAATCTCCCACCAGAAAATTAAATAATGGTGATTTAATAATTAACGGAGTTGCTATCAGGGGCTCTGACTCAGAAGATGATGATCGTAGCGTTGAAATTTCTAGCAGTAGTAAAAAGGACGCAAGTGCGATTGCGATTGCCGCTGCTATTAATTCACACTCTGAAGTAACAGGAGTAACTGCAGAAATAAAAGCTGCAAAAATTACTGGCTCAACAACAAACACTGGTTTCCCAGGCGTATTCCCAGCCACCGGAGACTATGATCTATACATAAATGGGATTAAGACTTCAGTTCGGTTAACTCAAGATGAGCCTGCTGACACTAGACGCAATAACGTGGTGAGTGCTATTAATTTGATGACTCACACTCATGGCGTGGTGGCAACCAATAATAATCAAGGTGTTACTTTGGAATCTTCTGATGGACGCAATATGTCTGTTTGGTTTGATGGTTCTATACAGGGGCTCTCCGCAGCTAGTTTTGGTTTGGATCAGGGAGAGGCTGTTGCTCAGACTTCAACAATTACGCTTGGCCAGTCAAGTGCGAATGCAACTTTGGCAACGGGTGATACTATTGCACTAACGATAAATGGTGTTCAAGTTACTGCACAAGCAACGTCTTCAAGTTTTACTGGTTTTTCTGATACGTTAAAATTAGCGATTGATGAAGCGGCAAATGATAACCCGTCGGCTTTTGCCAATACGAGTGTGAGTATTGATCCTTTGTCAAAACTCATTACTATCATTTCTACCAATCCAGGTATTCCCTTTGAGATTTCAGGAGCCTACTCATCGAGTAATCAACTTTCGTTGGATATTGTAACAACAACTGAAAATTCTTTGGGCAACAATGAAGTGACTGGAATAAGGTCTGCAACAGCTGCCTCTTTGGGTGCAAGGACAGTTTACAGTGACATTAAATTGGTTTCAAAAGAACAATTTAGCATTGAGCCTGGAGATAATGGATTTGGTCAGAATTCAAGCTTTACTGAACTAGGGTTTGTCCAGGGTACATTTGGAGGCGAGGCAACTTTAGAGGTTTCTCCACCTAGGGTGGGTAGATTAGCATTTCAGGTTGGAGCGCGAGCCACTCAAATTATAAGTATAGATTTGGGAGACTTTGGCAAAGGAGGACCGATTACGAATGATGTTACGGGGGATGTCGATGATTCCCTAGAAAAAATGAAAAATAGAATAAACAGCAGATCGTCTGCAGAGGGGGTGCTCGAGAGGTTAGATAAAGTAATGGATAAGGTCAACGCCAATAGGGCAAACATGGGGGCGGTCATCAATAGGTTAACACATGCCATCGATAATTTATCCAATGTCTCAACAAATCAGTCTGCATCACGCAGTCAAATTATGGACGCTGATTATGCGAAGGCAAGTACTGAATTGGCGAGAAGCCAAATACTGCAACAGGCAGGCACTGCAATTTTAGCCCAAGCTAATGCAAGTCAACAAGTAGTCTTACAATTACTACAGGGTTAATGGCTTTTTTTTCTTTCTAGGTTAAACTAATGTAATGGATCCACATACAAGCGTTGAAATCAAAGAAGCAGTAAAGAAGGTTCAAAAACCGGTTTGTAGAGTCTGCAGAATGATTCGCATCTATTTGCTATTCGTTGTTCCGATTTTAGTTCTTTTATGGTCCGGAATAGATGTTGGTCTCAACGATATTGATTCACAGGACTTGGTTGTCAACATAGTGTTAGGAGTACTAGCATTTCAGATTATTCGGAGAATCTACATTGATTATTTTAAGCGTGATTGATGAAGATAGATTTATTAGTCAACAGAAAACAAATAGAAAAGAAATGCCCTAATTGTTGGGACTGCAAACACTTTGCTATTTCATGGGACCCTAGGTTTCCTTACTCATGTAAGCTAATGGGGTTCAAAAGTAAAATTACGCCCTGTTTGGATGTTGTTCGTTTAGATGGCCTCGTTTGTATGGGCTATGAACAAAAAAAGTTTAAGTCAAAAGTTACCTTGTTAAAACCTAAGTATAAAAGAAAAAGAAAAGTTAATTTAAAGGTTTAAGTTTGATGGTTGAAATTAAATTAAAAAGTGATAAGGAATTTATTAATAATTTTATTTTACAAAGGACAGGTGCGTTTCTCGAGCTTGGAGGAGGAGCTGCATTCCAAGAGTGGCAGCGCAGTGGCAGAAAAAATCAGCTTACTGATTTCTTATTACAAAATAATTTAACTCAAGAGTTTTTAAAAAAAACCTTGTCCCAGATGTCTGCTGAGGCAAAAAGTATAATTTCTACATTTGCGCTAGATAAAAAACTACTTACGAAAATTGTTAGCATCGGTCCTGGAAATGGATTGTTAGAGCTTTTTTTAGTGCGAGGGCTCAACGATTTGGCAAAGGAGAAGAAAATCAATCAGGTTGTTCTGATTGATGTTGAGGAGACAGATACACATGAACACAATTTTCGGGAATCTGGCTCAGGGTACGCTTCTCTCCAGGCGACTAAAGAGTTTTTGGAGTTAAACGAAATAGGTGTTGATATAAGTTTAGTGAACCCTAAACATCAAACTCTACCCCCAAGTGATTTCCAGATGTGCTGCTCTTTCTTATCGATGGGGTTTCATTATCCTTGCAATGAATACGAGGAATTCATACTGAATGCAAGCCCAGGAAGTATGTTTCTGTTCGATAAAAGGTTGGGCGCCCCGGATCCGGGTTTTGAGAATGTAATGAAGCAATACAAAATTGTTGGCAAAATTAATAATGGTAAAGCTAGTAGGTTAGGCTTAATAAAAAGTGATGGTTCTGGAGAACCATCGAATGTCTAATACTTTTGTTTTTTTTCACGTCGGAACTGACATTCAGCAACCTCAAATGTTAGTTGACTCTATACGAATAACCAATAAGGATGCAAATATAGTATTTTGTTCGGATTCATCTACGCCCGACATTGAAAAGGTAACGAGTAGGGTTAATGTAGCCGGTGATTCTCAGAATCTGATGTCATTTAGACTCAAAGCGTTTATAGAAGCAAATGTTGAGTCACCAGCGCTTTATGTTGATACTGATATGTTATTTCTTAGGACCTTAAGACCGTCAGAGATTTTAGGGGAAAAGAAAATTGTGATGTGTAAGAGGTCTTTTAATCTAGATGGTGCTTTTATAGGTAATTTCAGAGGTTTGGACTTCATGGAATATGATAAAAAACCATTAGGTATGGTTTATCCTTACGTGGCGTGTTCCACAATTACAGAGAGCTTTAGGGTTTGGAGGGATCTCTATGATATTTTGCTCGACTTGGATGATAAGTTTAAAGTTTGGTATGGCGACCAGGAAGCCTTAAAAAAATATGCGGAAATTCTTCCAAGTGAGAGTTTTGGGGTTTTTGAAGAGGCAGTTTATGGCTGTTTGCCGGACGAAAAATACTATCTCCCACAAGCTTCGATATTGCATTTCAAGGGTGCTCAACGTAAGCCCATTATGAAAGTATTTCATAAGCAGATGTTAGAGTTCGTTAATAAAAAGAATTCAGAATCTTTTAGTAAAGGTTAGTGTTATGGCTCAGAGAGTTCAATCTATCGACCTTTTTGCATATGCCATCAAAAAGAAACTAGATATTAATCTAATTAACCCTCCTTCAATCGTAACGTTACCAATGTTAGAGGAAAAAGAGAAAAGTACGATTGTCGTTGGGAGCTTTCATAACGGACCCATTTATTCTGTGAGACTTAAAAATGTAGTTTTAGTGGCAGGGGAATATTTTTTTACCGAGGACGGTTTTTTAATCACTGGGGATTTATATTTTCATAATTACAGCGTTTGTTTAAAATATAAAAATTTTAATATGTCAGATGTTGCTCCGGGGGTAGAGCTTTTTAATAAAGCATTTGATGTCGAAGAAAGTTTATTGAAGTATGAAAGAGAAATTTCTGATCCCGTATGTTTTTTATCGGGTGGTCCAGATAAGGCTTATTTTGGACATTGGTTTATGGAGTTTCTGTCAAAAACTTTTTTATTTAAAACATACGGTGATGTGCATAAATATATTATCAGTGATGAGTTACCCAGTAGCTTTTTCAACTGGGTTCCGTCTTTAGTTAGTAAAGAACAATCCGCAATGAAGATCTTTCTTGGCGAACCAGTTTTGTTTAGGGATGTGGTCGTAAGTTCAAATACCTTGTGTAGAAATAGCCAAAAGGGAGATATCAAAATTTGGTTTGACGGATTTTATCAATTGAGAGAGAAAGCATTTGAGCTAGTCAAGTATAGAGAAAAGTTTAAAAAAAGAAAAAGTAAATCTCTTCTGTATATTGCAAGAAAAGAAGGTAATTCCAGGAGAGTTAAGGATGAAGAGGATTTGATTGAGGCTTTTAGCAAAACAGAAATTGAAGTCAAGAAAATTTTTATTGAAGATTTCTCAATTGATGAACAGATAAATCTAGTAGCTAGTGCAGATATTTTAATGTTTTCAATGGGTTCCGGGTCCCAGGCTAGTTGTTTTTGCCACAGAAATGCGGTGGTTGTCGAGTTAACACCTAAAGGTGCAGGAGCTTTTTTTGGTGGTAGGCTTTATGCCGTCTTATTTTCTCTCAGATACTTAAGGGTAGATTGTTTTATAACGGGAGAACAAACCGGTACGCATCAATTAGATAGAGACATTTCAATTGGCAAGGAAAAAATAAAAGCACTTGTGGATAAGCTTTGTGCAATGCAAGAGTTATTTCCCAGAAACGGGGGACAGCATTTTTTCGGTATTCCCAGGTTATCTCAAATTTAGATAGGTAAAAAATGCAGCATTTAAATTCATTAGAGCATTATGTTCCTAAACCATGGGGTAAAGAGTATTTGTGTTGGAGGTCAAAGAGTTGTGCAATTTGGCTACTTGAATTGCATCATGGCGCCTCTACTTCCTTTCATTGTCATACAAAAAAAAATACTGGCCTTGTTGTTTTAGAGGGTTTAGTGAGACTTAGGTTAATAAATAGTGAGTATGAATTGGGCCCTTTGGAAAAAATAAATATATTCAGAGGTAGATTTCACAGTTCTTTTTGTTTGGGGGAAAAAGGTTCTGTAATGATTGAAGTAGAAGCACCGGTTGATAAAAGTGATCTTGTTCGATGGGAAGATTCCTACGGCAGAGAAAATTTGGGGTATGAAACCGAAGCAAAACTTTTCGACAGTAGTGAGGAGAGGTTACTCATAGATTATCAGAAAGGAAAAGTCAGCCGATCATTATTTTGTACAACAGAGTTTCTCGTTTTTGATGAACGCGAGCTCAAGCAGAATATTGAAGAAGATTGTTTATTTATTTGTTTAGAGGGTGGAATAGGTCCCTCAGAAAAGAAATTGGTTGTTGTTCCCGGTGATGTTTTTTCAACAGCTGTACTTCTTAAGTTGCTTGACAAATTTGATATTGTTTCAGGGTCAATTTTGTTGAGATTGAGAAAAGTTCTTTAGAGTGAATTATATGAAATATAAAAAAATTTTGATTACAGGTATTTTAGGATCAGGAGGTTATTACTTAGCAAAGTATATTATTGATAACTACCCTGAGCTTAAAGTATACGGGCTAGCAAGATGGAGATCAGGCTTTGATTTTAAAAAAAATAATTTGTACAGTAATGTGTGCATGTTAGAGTGCGATCTGACTGATGTAAGTTCAGTCGCAAGAGCTTTTAATGAAGCAAAACCAGATTTAGTGTTCAATATGGCTTCAAATGCAAATGTAAGGGCAAGCTTTGATACTCCATTAGCTATATTACAAAACAATATATTTTCCACTGCAAACCTACTAGAGGTTATTAGACTTTCTGATTTAAATCCTACTGTAGTGCACTGTAGTACATCGGAAGTTTATGGCAAAGTAAGTACAGAGGATATTCCAATTACAGAAAAAGCTCCCATTAAACCTGCCAGTCCTTATGCAGTGTCAAAAACCACTCAAGATATGCTATGTGACGTGTATTTTCGTAGTTTCGGTATGCCAATTATCAGAACACGAATGTTTGGATATATAAATCCTAGAAGAGATGATTTATTCGCTACAGCGTTTGCTAAGCAAATAGTCCAAATAGAAAGAGGAGAAAAAAGTGTTTTAGAGCATGGAAATTTAGATTCTATTAGAACTTTAATAGATGTTAGAGATGCTGCTGAAAGTTATTGGGAGACTGCTACTTACTGTATTCCTGGCGAGGCATATAATATAGGTGGATCGACGCCTATAAAAGTGGGTGAGTGTCTAACAGAATTAATAAAACTTGCAAAGAAACCAATCAGCACCAAATTAAATGAGTCTCTTTTACGGCCAAATGATGTAACTTTGCAAATTCCTTCATCTGAAAAATTTGTAAAAGAAACTGGATGGAAGCAGAAAATTTCTCTCAAGGAGAGTTTAAATTTTTTATTAGAGTTTTGGAGGCAACGATCTGCAGTATGAATTTTTTTAAGTGTGTCGCAAAAAAAATGGGGAAAAATTGAGTAATCGAATAAGTCTTATAGACCTGGAAGCACTGGCTGGAGTCAATGCAAATAGAAATCTTAAGAATTTTTATAAAGACTTTCAAATTCAATATGAAAGTCTCTCAGCTGAACAAAGAGATATGGAAATTCTAGAAATTTTAAAGAAAATTCATGCTCCGCTCCAAACTGTTGGAGCCCATAGAAGTAAAGTTTGGGAAGCAGGGTGGAAAGAAAATGTAGATGACTACAAAAAGTCAGGAAATAAGTCCTCATTACTTCCAAAATATTTTGGCAAAACCAGAATTTTCAGATATATGGGAAAATTAGTCCTAGGGAAAGAAAAATTTTGCGATTATAAATTACACACAGTTATGGTAGATTTAGTTCTTTCAAAGTATCTTACAAAAGATATTAAACAGGTGCATGAGTTTGGCTGCGGTACCGGATTGCACCTAGATCGTTTTGCTGATTGGGTTGAGGAAGACATTAAGTTGAATGGATATGACTGGACAGAGACCAGCGGCGAGATGATCGACTTAATAAATAATAATTCTCAGAAAAAAATTCGATTTGAACAATTTAATTTTTTTAGGCCACGAAAATTATCAAAGAGTCTGAAAGATGGAGTCATAATTACCTGTGCTGCATTAGAACAAGTGGGGACAGATTTCAGAATGTTCATTAATTTTTTACTTGACGAGAGTCCTTCGTTAGTTATTCATCTCGAACCCTTTTCGGAATTATTGGATGAAAATAATTTACTCGATTACTTGTCTATTCAGTATTGTTCAAAAAGAAATTATCTGAAAGGTTTGCTAAATTATTTAGAGTCATTAGCAACAGAAGGAGTGATAGAAATTATTGAGAGAAGAAGATTATTCTGTGGTTCAAGATTTTTGGAGGGTTATCCGGTTGTTGTTTGGAGGGTGCGTCATTGAGTGATATGTTGATAAAGAGTCGTGCAAAATTATATGATAATTTTCCAAAGGAGAATTTAAACTTTTTGGCCAGTATTTTGAGGTCATACTCCGTTGGCAAATCAGATCTGGACGGTATTAAAGATTCTGTTGAAAATTTTATTTTTGAGAATCACAAATATAATTCAGATGGCGTAAAGACAGAATTATCAGAATTAAGCTTAGTTGGAGATGATTTTTACCGACAGCTGTTGACATCTCCAGCCATTACTCCAAACGGAATAATCAAACCGAAGGTTGAAACTCTAAATTTATATCAAGAAATCTGCAGATCTTTTTTTTCTTTGATGCAAAATTTAGGTGTTTTCGATTGTTACAGCAAACTAGCTTTGCCTAATGTCCGAATTAAGGCCCCTGCAATTTATGAAAAAGAAGATGTAAAAGTCAGACCTTATTACACGGGTAAACTGCATTCGGATGCATGGGTTGGACATGTTTCTGATTCAATCATTTTGTTGATTTTGTTTGGAGATTTGAAAAATACTGTCGAATTCTTTGAGCCAATTAAGCCGAATAAATATTTCTTTGCGAAGGCAGAATCTTTTGAAAGTGGTATAGCTAGAGTGGAGGGCACGGCATTTCTAACCACAATGAAGAAAAATCAGATGTATGTTATGGATCATGGTTGTATCCATAGAACAAAATCCGATGAGAAAAACTCTGGTTTTAGGATTTCTATAGATTGTGCAGCCTATTTAAAAAATAACATTGGTGTACCGTTTACTGATGAAACTTATTCCTATTATCCTTCTGGCAACTTGGAAAATCTGGGTAAATCGTGGATGTTAAGAACAAAGGATGAAATTTATTCAAATAAACGAGAAGGCGTTACTTTAGAGGCTTATGTAACCCATGAATAAAAAAAGTTTTGATGATTTACCTTTTGAAATAGTGAAAAAAAGTATATTCATTCGTTTAGTTGAAGAATTCATCTTTCAAAGGTTAAAGAATAGGGAAATAAAAATACCAGTTTATCTGTCTGCGGGTCAAGAGTACTGCGCCTCGGCAGTATCATATTTTTTTCGTGAGGCAAAGAAAATAGAACCGCATGTTTTTGTTCAGCATCGAAATCACCACACGTATCTGTCGTTTGAAGGCTCTCTGGAACAATTGTTTTTTGAGCTCATTGGAGACGAACGGGGTTGCGTTGCTGGCATGGGGGGATCAGCGTCATTACAGTCAAAATCAGCTAATATTTTCGGTCATGATGGTTTAATGGGCTCCCAAGCTCCCATAGCGACTGGCTATGCTTTTGCAAATAATAAATTTACTATTTGTTATGCTGGTGATGCGGCAGCTGAGGAGGACTATTATTTGGCAGCGTTAGGTTGGGCGGCTACAAAAAAAATACCCATATTATTTATTGTTGAAGATAATGATCTATCGATTTTAACTAAAGTCTCCGTTCGACGATGTTGGAAAATGGCCGATGTCGCTCAAGGGTTTGGATTGCAAAGTTTTGATGTAGATGATAATCCAATTACAATATTAAATACGCTAGGACAGATTTCTTCATATCCTGCTCTAATAAACATTAGAACAAACCGTCTTTTCTGGCATGCAGGGGCTGGACTTGATGACCCAGACATCTTTGATAGGCACAAACAAATCTGTAGTCAGTATGAAAAAGAAGATATCGAATTATTGAAAAGTAATGCGTTAAAACTGATAAAGGCTACTTGGAATAAATGCAACAGGCACTAAGAGAAGTTATAAAAAAATTAATTCGTAGTCATTTGGAAGATGGCTATATTGCTATGGGGCAATGTCTAACTGCTGTTGGTTGGGTTGGAGGCACTTTACCGGAAATGTATGAAGAAGATGGCATGATAGAATTGTCCATGGCCGATGTCGCCGGAGGAGGCTTTGCAGTTGGCGCTGCACTGGCAGGTAAAAGACCAATATATATCATAAGATATCAAGGGTTTGGTTGGTTCAACTTGCCAATAATTTTGAACTACGCTTGTAAATCAAAGGAAATTTGGAATAGGCCTTGTCCTCTCTTGGTAAGAGCTATTGCCATGGAGGGATCGATTGGTCCAGTTGCAGGTTCTAGTCATCACTCTCTTGCATATAGAATGCCTGGGATCAAAATTTTCTCTCCGATGAGTGGAGAGGAATACCGCACTATGTACAATGAATTTATGAGTTCAGATGAGGTTTTTTATGCATCAGAGCATAGGGGTTCCTTTGCAAATGATCAGCCAATTGAAGATTTTTTATTTCCAAAACCCGATTTTGTTGTGGTCGCTATTTCAGTGACTCGTTTTAATGCAAGAGAAGCCGTTATAAATCTAAACTCTAATGGAATCAAAGTCTCATTAATTAATATTTGGCGTCTAAAGCCATTTCAACTAGACCAAAAACAAATTTCTGTGTTGTCTAATTCTAAATTTGGAATCCTACTTCTTGATGATGATTATGAATACGGAGCTGTTGCCAGTATTGGCTTGCAAATAAGCAGTTTGCTTCCTAACCCTAAACGACTTAGTTTGATGGGTCTAAAAGATAAAAGCGCAGGATTTTCCAAAAATTCTGATAATTTACCTCCAAGCGTAAAAGAAATTCAGGACAGAGTTTTAAAGCTTATCAAAGTGGAACAGGAGTGCTGAGTGACAAATACTATAGCTACAAAAGTTGGATTTGGAACTTGGGGAATTGGAGGAGATTCTGGACCACTAAGTGGATATGGACCAACTAATGATAGCGATTCTTTGGACGCGGTGAGGTTCGCATTTGATCATGGAATAGAATTTTTTGACACTGCTCCTCCTTATGGCAATGGAAAGTCAGAGGAGCTGCTAGGGATCGCTTTTTCAGGGTATACACATCAGCCTAAAATTCTTACAAAAGTAGGAGTAAATATATGGGGCGAACAACCATGTTATGCTCCAAGTTTTATTGATGAATCCCTAGAGAAGTCGTTTTTAAGGCTGAGGGTAAAAAATATTGATTCAGTTATTTTTCACTCCTTGAAGACTTTCAACCAAAAGACTATTGAGGAAGGTTTTAAACACTTAGATAAAATTAAGTCAGATGGAAAAATTTCTAGGATTGGGTTATCTCTCAAATCTCCATCAGATCTTTTAAATTGCAATAAATTAATTGAGCTTATCGACATTATAGAAGTAAACCTAAATTTGTTAGACGTTCGTGTTTTAGACGAGAAGGTTTTGGATGTTGTTAAGAAATATAATATTGAAGTGATAGCTAGAACTCCATTTGCATTTGGTTTTCTCACAGAGTCGCTTGATGAAAATAGTGAATTTCACCCTTCTGATCATAGAGTTAGATGGTCTGCCGAGCAAAAGAATCAGTGGTTTTACGGAAGAAAAAAGTTAAAAGACTTATTTGCGTCTTACGGGTTTCATGAACCGATTCATTTGTTAGCTTTAAAATTCTGTTTATCTTTTGATTTTGTTGAGTATGTCATTCCTGGAATGCAGAGTAAGCATGAGGTTTCACAAAACCTATTAGTAGGAGATGTGAGAGATTTTCCAAAAAAGCTAATAGAAGATTTGATAGCCTATGCTGAGTCTTTTGTATTGATCGATCAGAAATAAAAGGAAGAAAATTGATAAATTTAGATAAAAAATCTGTTTTAATCACGGGGGCTGCGGGAATTGTCGGACAGGCAGCTGTTAGAGAATGTTTAAGGCGAGGTATGTCGGTTAGGGCAGTAATTTTTAAATCGAGAACGTTAGATCTCGAACATGAAAATTTAGAGATTGTTCGGGTCGATTTAGAGAATTACGATAACTGCTTGGAGATATTGAAAGATATTGATGTATGTTTGCACTTTGCGGCATTCATAAAAGGGGCAAAAGGGCAATCCGATGCTGCTAATTTTTCCTCCTTAGTTAGGAAAAATCTTACACCTAGCATTAATATGTTATCAGCCGCAGTTGAAAAAAATATTGAAGCAGTGGGTTTTATTGGCAGTTCTACTATGTATCCTGATACAAGTGATGCAGTGACTGAGGACCAGGCGTTTGATGGTCAACCCCATGTGGTCTATCGAGGTGTAGGAAATATGAAGCGTTATTGTGAAAAGGTCATTCAATATTACGGGGATATATCTAAAGTAAAATTTGGGGTTATACGAACCACTGCTGTTTACGGTCCATTCGATGCGTTTAATGAGAATGGTCACGTTATTCCACAGTTGATAATGCGAGCTGCAAAGAGGCCAGAAGTATTTGATGTCTGGGGTGATGGAAAACAAATAAGAGATTTTGTATTCGTTCAGGACGTTGTTGAAGGTCTCTTGCACGTGTTAGCTGAAGGGAAAAGTTGTCGGCCTTATAATATTGCAACGGGTAATGATGTTACTGTTGCAGACTTGGCAAAATTGGTCACTCGAGAGTTTGACTATTTTCCAGAACTAAATTTTGATCCCTCTAAGCCAAGCATGATCCCGATCAGAAGAGTTTCAGTTAAAAGAATTAGTGAAGAGCTTGATTGGGCGGCAAAAACAGATATTGAAACTGGTATAAGAAAAACTTGTAAGTGGTTTAAAGAAAATATTTTTGAGGATTAATTTTGGTAATCATTAGAACTCCACTTAGAATTACATTTTTTGGAGGTGGTACCGATTATCCGTTTTGGTTTAGTAAAAACTCCGGAATAGCCATCAACGCTACTATAAATAAATTTAGTTATGTATCTCTAAAGGAATTACCTCCGTTTCATCCATATAAATATTTAATTCGTTATTATCTTAGGGAAGAAGAAAAAAAGATCAGTGACATAAAGCATCCAGTAGTGAGAGGATTGCTTGGAAAATTCAACTATGATCAGGGTTTGGATTTAGTGCATCATGCTGACTTACCAGCGCGAACCGGATTAGGTTCTAGTTCTGTTTTTACTGTCGGGTTATTGCATGCTCTCTATTCGTTTCGTGGAACATTAATTACAAAAGAAAGACTTGCTAGTGAGGCGATTCATTTTGAACAGAATGTGATAAAAGAAGCTGTTGGAAGTCAGGATCAAATCAGTGCATCTTACGGAGGTTTTAACGTAATAAATTTTAGAGAGAATGGAACATTTTCTGTAAAACCTGCAATTTTAAAAAAAGATAATTTGAAAATAATAGAGGATAATTTATTTCTTTGTTACACTGGGCTCGCAAGAAATGCCGCGGACATTGCTGCAGATCAGATTCGAAATAAAAATAATAATGTTGTAACATTAAATGAGATTTCTGAGATAGCGAGACAGGGGGAGAAATTATTTAGTAGTCCCAGAGTGAATATAAAAGAGCTAGGTAGTCTTTTAGACTATCAGTGGCAATTAAAGAAAAACTTATCAACCTCTGTAAGTAATGATGTGGTGGATAAAATTTACAGCATTGGAATGAAGAATGGTGCTTACGGTGGAAAATTATTAGGTGCTGGAGGAGGGGGTTTTGTTTTGTTTCTTGTGAAAAGAGAACTTCAAGAGGACTTAAGAAAGAAATTAGGGAGTTTTCTACATGTTCCTATTAAATTTGAGTCCAGAGGCTCTGAACTCATATACATGGACTAGATTATTGGGAGAAAAGTTTGCTTAAATTAGAACATCCACTCATGAAAAATAATTTTTCAAGGGAGGATCTAGACCTTGTTATTCTGCATCTGCAATCTGATGATCCGAAACTTACTCAAGGTCCTCTTGTTGAGAGATTTGAAAGTTTGTGGTCTAGTTGGCTCGGTGTCAAACATAGTGTCTTTGTGAACTCTGGATCCTCTGCTAATTTACTGAGTATATTTTCCTTGAAAAACTTTTTTCCTGATGGTGGAGAAATTATACTTCCACCCTTAACTTGGAGCTCTGATATCTCTAGTATTATCCATGCAGGATTTGACCCAGTCTTTGTCGATATTAACCCGCGAACACTTGGCCTTGACGATTTAAAGGTATGCGATGCAATTTCTGATAGGACTGTTGCAATTTTCGTTACTCACTGTCAAGGATTTAATGCTTTAACTGATTTGCTTCTTGAGGAGATAAAAAAAAGAAATTTATGGCTATTAGAGGATGTTTGTGAATCACATGGTGCTACGCACAGAGGAAAGCGTTTGGGTGCATTTGGTCAACTATCGAATTTTTCTTTCTACTACGCCCATCATATGTCCACAATTGAGGGAGGAATGATTTGTACGGATTCTGATGACTTGGTAGAAATTATTCGATTATTAAGATCCCATGGAATGACGAGAGAACTAAAAAATGAAGAGAAGAAACAAAAATTTGTGGCCGATTTTCCCGATTTAAATCCTGATTTTATTTTCGCTATGCCAGCTTTCAATGTCAGGAATACAGAGATCGGCGCCATTCTAGGTATAAATCAGTTAAAGAGATTAGATCGGACAGTTATAGAAAGGTGTAAGAATCAGGAGATATTCTTTTCTGATCTTGATTCCGAGTTTTATCGAACCGATTATCTATTTGAAGGGAGTAGTAATTATGCTCTTAATATTGTTCTAAAAAAGGCAAGTCCTAACTTGGCTGAAGAGCTGAAACGCGAAATGATTCATGTGGGAATAGAAAATAGACGAGGTAGTGCTGGTGGAGGTAATCAGTTGAGGCAGCCCTATTTGCGTAAAATTTTTCAAAATCTTTATAATCAATATCCAGAGACTGACCACATTCATTTTAATGGATTTTACATTGGTAATTATCCTGGTATAGAACCCAGTCAACTAAAAAAGTTGGCAGAATTTTTTAATGATTTTGCGCGGCGCCATAAGCAGTCATGAAATGGCTAATTAAGTCAATTGAAAAAGTTTTTGATGCCGATCCTTATTTTTACGTCGAAAAACATAAAGTTTTACTTCCAACTGGAAGGAAGGTTGATAATTACTATCAATTAAAGCTACCTAACTTTACATCAGTGATTGCTGTGGATGCAGAAGAAAAATTTTTAATCTTTCGCGGTTACAGGCACGGAATACGAGGAATGTCTTTTTCGTTTCCAGGTGGTGGAGTGGAAATTGATGAGAGTTTTTTACAGTGTGCAAAGAGAGAATTAAGAGAGGAGACAGGTTTTGAGGGAGAGGATTGGGTTCATAAAGGATCTTTCGTTGGAGATGCAAGTAAACAGTGTGGGCATTATCATATTTTTGCAACGCAAAACATTAGAGAAACCACAGTGCCGGATAGCGGTGATTTAGAGGACGTTGAATTAGTTCGTTTAAGCAAAGCAGAACTAGCAGAAATAATACAATCTAAACAGCCAGTATCTCTCGGTTTTGTTGCAACTGTTTTTTTTGCGCTCGCCCTGAGATCATAACAATGAAAATGGAGTTTTAGAAAATGAAAATTTTAGTTACTGGTGGGGCAGGTTACATTGGTTCTATTTTGGTGCCTGAATTATTAGGTTTAGGGCATGATGTTAGAGTTTTTGATAATTTTTTGTATACACAAGCTAGTTTAAATCACTGCGTCTCGAATCAACGATTTCACGTTGAAAAAGGTGATATTAGAGATGTTAGCAAAATAAAGGAGCATTATGAGTGGGCTGATGTAATAATACCGTTAGCTGCGCTAGTAGGCGCTCCGCTTTGTAACTTTAATCCAGTTGGTTCTTCCACGATTAATAAAGAAGCAATTTACTCAATGCTCAAAGTCATCTCAAAAGGGCAGTTGGTTATAATGCCGACTACTAATTCAGCCTATGGCAATGCAGGAGGAAAAGGATTTTGTGATGAAACTTCAGATTTAAGCCCTGTGTCTAAATATGCAAAGGAGAAAGTGCAAGTTGAGGAAGAATTGATGGGTCATCCTGCGGCTATAAGTTTGAGACTAGCTACTGTATTTGGAATGTCGCCGAGAATGAGAATAGATTTACTAGTAAATGACTTCACGCATAGAGCATGTGTAGATGGATTTATTGTGCTTTTTGAAAGTCATTTTAAACGTAATTATGTTCATGTTAGAGACGTGGCGAATGCATTCATTTTTGCTATTGAGAATTCAGACAAGATGCAGGGTGAAATTTATAATTTAGGACTGTCTGATACAAATATATCGAAATTAGAGCTGTGTAATAGAATAAAAAAATGTTTACCGGAGTTTACTATTCTTGAATCGCAAGTTGGTAGAGATCCTGACCAAAGGGATTATGTAGTTTCTAATAAAAAAATAGAATCTCTTGGTTACAAAACTAAACATTCTCTTGATCAGGGAATTAAAGAATTAATAAAGGGATATACGATGTTAAAGAATCGAAGATACGGTAATATTTAGTTATACCAAATATCTTCTCTGGGCTGATGGAATCTGATATAAATAAATTAAGGGTTAAAATATTTGCCGATGGGGCTGATTTGCGACTAATTGAATCGTTCAGGGGGCTGGACTTCATAAAAGGGTTTACAACAAATCCTTCGTTGATCAGAAGTGCGGGGGTTAAGGACTATGAAAAATATTCTAAAGAGATAGCCTCGAAGATTGAGGATAAGTCTTTGTCCATTGAGGTTTTTGCAGACAATTTTGACTTAATGATTGAACAGGCAAAAACTATTTCCAGCTGGTCAAAAAATATTTATGCAAAGATTCCAATAATGAATACAAATGGAGAGTTTTCCGGACCAGTAATACGTGAGTTAAGTTTAGCGGGAATCCCGATAAATATTACGGCGATAATGACCACGAAACAACTTAGAGCCTCTTTGAATGTAATAAACAGTGATTCCAAAATTATTTTTTCGGTATTTGCTGGTAGGATAGCTGATACGGGAAGAGACCCGTGTGATGTGATGACTGAGTGTAGTAACTTGTTAAATGGTAGATATAATTCTGAGCTTCTATGGGCAAGTACCAGAGAAATATATAATATTTTTCAGGCTGAGAAGACAAACTGCGATATTATAACTGTCGGCTACAATTTATTAAGTAAAGTTAATCTGATTGGAAAAGATTTAAATGATTACTCAAGGGAGACAGTTGATAGTTTCTATAGGGACGCAAAATCTACGAGATTGAAAATTCTTCCTGATCGCTAATCAATGTATAGAACTTTGTTGTCCTAAAATCCCAAGCTTTTTAATGACAATGAAAAAGATTTTAAATTTCATGTGAGTAATTCTGAAGCAGGAAATATAGAGTTTTTTATCCTCAGTTCGTATGGACGAGTTGTTAGCTTTTCAAATTCTGATGATTCCAATTGAGCCAGTTCAGATAAGGGTGGAAGAGCTTTTAATTGAGGTATATATCCGGTATCGTTCGTTGGCTCACAACATATCCATTCATCAGAGCTTCTTGCACCGTAGTATAAGCCCCTCTTTGCCAAAAATATCGGAAGATTGTGGTCAAAAACCTGCGGAATTGTATCCCATATTTTCCCTCCATACCGGGGATTCCAAGTTTTCAAAATATTTACCAAGAATGCAGCATCTGGTTTTGCAACTAACATGACCCCGAATGGTTGATTTAAGCTGAGCACGCTATTTTCCACCGAAAACTTTATACTAGGTAAAATATTCTCAAAATAATACCTATGAAAGTCAATTCGCCACTCAGTCAGCGCCAAGGTTGCAAGTTGTCTATTTCTTTCTTCACTTCTCAACAACTCTCCAAAAGCTGGATCCTTTAGAAATTTCCGAAATTTTATATCTGAGTGTCGAATATGTCCTCCACCGGCTCCTCCTCCTTCGGGGCAGTTTTTTATAAGGTTTAAGAACCCGTTGCCATATGTCATATCTGGTGGAAACATAACATAAACAGCTTTTTCCTCGACACATCTTTTAATAGCCTCGAAATACGCTTGGCCCCTCCTAGCAAGAGCCTCAGAGTTTTTCTTTAACGTTGAGTCACTTATTATTATTTCGTAATTATCATTTCTTAGCTGTTTGAGGTTATCTTGAATTACTTTTTTTAATTCCTCGGTAGTGTCGATATAAAAGCGTACAGTGAATTGTTTCGTGATCTCTTGAAAATCTGAGGCACTTGTTAAGGACTTAAATCCAACATTGATTAGATCCTCAACGTATCTTGTATTTCCAAAAACCAATCCATGAAATTCTAGGATTCTATTTGAATCACTGCTAATGGGTGTAATAACAATATCTTCTATTCTGAAAGTACTACAAAGATTTATAAACTCATCTAAATAGTCATCGAGAAAAAAGTCTTGTCGACTTTTGCTTGACTCTCTTATTTTGCTGATTGAGGCAAAATCCCTATAGTAAATTAGTGAGATAACTTTTTCTTTAAGAAAAGCAGGTTGCTTTGATAATCCCGGACAAGAATCGTTGAGTAAATTTATGATTTCAATAGCATTTTCTTTTTTTTGGATTGTGGCAGACGTATAAGTGAAAAGTAATTTTGCAATATACATGTGCTCTAGACTATCTTTGGTTTTTAGAAAAGAGATAATCTCTCTAATACCAGTCTCAGATTGGGCTGTTTTATAGTATGAGAAAAGAAAAATATGAGTTTGTTCTGTCATAATCTTTTCTTTCAGGTTTTTATTTACGTTTAAAATTTCGATGATCTCACTGTACTTCGCACTAAAAAAAAATCTTAAAACCCTTGTATAGAGTTCTAATTCGTGATTTTTCTTTAACTTTTCTTCAATAATCTCCATTAGACGGAAAAGGTTTGGCTTATCGAATTCTCTACTCAACATACTTAGCAAGTTGTCAATTATTTCATCACTTAAATTATTCCGTGCTAATTGCGCTACTATATTTCTACGGGTTTGATGTAACCCCTCCTGTTGAAGAATTTGGAGAAATTTGTTTAAATCCAAACCCTCAAATTTTATCTTCCATCGTAATGATATCCATATTAGCAATGCATCTATTCTTAGTGATTTGACGGCTTTGCTTGCTTTGTAAAGATTTTTAAAATCTTCTATCGCAGAATCTGCACTCTTTGCCGAATCAAAATGTGATTTCAATTCATTTAGTAACAAATTAGCAAGATTGTAACGTGATGACTGTTCAAAATACGCCACCATGCCCAGTACGTTACTAAAATCTTTTGTCAAGCGACTCCTCCTGATTGTCAGTCATTAGTACTATCTGACCTCTATTGGGGGCAAACAAAAAGTAATGACAAAAACTATATTCCTTTTCTAGTATACTATTAGAAACAAATTCATAGGCTTATTTTAAAAGAAGCTGGCATGTTTTCTGTCATTAATCTTACTAAAAAGTGTTGGTTTTATGGTTAGCAAAGCCGTTGTTGTAATCGGTGGTACTTCCGGTGCTGGCAGATCTATTGTCGAGTATTTAGCTAGAAATAATTACGAAGTATTGGCTGTTGGAAGGAATTGCAAACAAAGTAAGATTTCGAATTGTGAGTTTTTTAAAGCTGATATTTCTAATCGAAAAGATTTACTAAAATTGAAAAAAAAGCTAATTGAGTTAGAAAATCTTTACGCAGTTATACATAATGTTGGCGGTTCCTACGGTCTCAAAGACATTAGCTCCGATCACACAATTTATGAAAAGTTAATTTTTATAAATTTCCTTTCAATAGTCGAATTAAATTCAGTTTTGATACCCAAATTGCTATCGCAAAAAAGTAGTAGATTGATACATATGTTGACGAGTAGTGTATTTACTTTGAAAGGGAATATTCCATATGTTTCTTCCAAGTTTGCCTTGCTTGGCTATACTAAGGCAATGGCGAAAAAGTTTATTGATGATGGAATGATTGTTTGTGGTATAGCTCCCACTGCTATCAATTATCCGGATCGTTATATTGGTAAATTGAAGAAGTCCGGTAAAAAAGAATGGCAAACCTTTAGGGATAGTGAATTAATGGGAGCTTGTTTGGTGGAGCCTGATGAAATTGTTAGTGCTGTGGGCTTTTTTTTGTCGGATAGTGGAAAAAATTGTTCAGGTAGTATTATGAAGTTAGGTGGATATTAGATGACTGCTCTGGCAAATCTACGTACTAAGGGTTACGCTGTTGTTACGATTAAAGACAGATCAGGACTTGATAAGGTAGCGGAGATTTTCTCAAATGTTTTACAAGGTAAACCTGGTACAGTTGGTTATAAATCAATCGATTACTTTTTTAATTCTTACCATTTATTCAGAGATAAATCAAAAAATATAAACGAGTTGAGAATGAAGGCAATAAAGAAATTAAACCGTATACCCGATCTTAATTTCTCAATTTGCGATCTTTTTTACGGGGATTTTAAAGATATTTTCGGGCCAGATATTATTGTTCAGAAAGGAATTAATCTTGTTATTCAAGAACCAGGCGATCCTGACCCCTCAGAGCTACACAGGGATTTCCCGTCCAATAGTGCTTACGAAATAGTTCTGTGGTTACCTTTATGTGATTG
Source organism: Betaproteobacteria bacterium TMED82 (assembly GCA_002170395.1). Taxonomy (GTDB): domain Bacteria; phylum Pseudomonadota; class Gammaproteobacteria; order Burkholderiales; family Burkholderiaceae_A; genus UBA7377. Next base: position 131,098 of record NHEJ01000006.1, on the reverse strand, counting down.
CTCTGTGAATAAGACAATGTATTTGGTTGATCAACCAAATTCGATAGAGTTGGCTAGAGAGATTCGCTATTCCGAAAAAATAGACTGGGAAAAATTCACAAAAAAGGCGAAGCAAATTGCTAAGCCATGTCCCGTTAAATACGGACAAGGACTCATTTTCATTACTACCTTGTTTCACGGATCGGAGGTCAATTCGTCTGAGACCACGAGAATAAGTATTAATTTACGAGTAAAAGGACTATTTTCACCTGCCGGTCAAAAAAATCCTTTTGATTTTTGGCAAATTTATAAAACTGGAGTTTTAACTAATAATGCGATTGAATTTGAGAAACTATGAATTTCTCTAAATGAAGAAGAAATTGATTTTTTCAATAGCTGATGCAAAATACCCGGTTTCTGCAAGCGTGCAACATGAAATCATGGGCAGAGTTTGTAAAGATAATGGTTTTGACATCGGCTTTTATGGTGCTGAGGATCCTGAATTACAGCACTTAAACCCATGGTTAAATTTAAAGATGAGAAATCTAGACAAAAAATATGGCTGGTTTTGTTTCTTTTCACTCTATCAATTAATGCATGATGACGATATCTTGTTTAAGTTAAGAGCAGTATTACGAAGTAATCTAGTTATAGCTTTTGCGGTCGAAAAAATGTTGTTTACGTCTGAGGAAAGTCTACTTAAAAATTGGCTTTTTCTGTCATCTCAATTTCAGGCATTGAGAAACCGTGATTTTGACTTTAGGCACAAGAAGCAGCATCAAGTTTAAGAAAAAATTATGACTACTTGTACTATTTGCGGGCATAGTGAATTTGAAACTTATTTGTCTCTCGGTAAGCAGGGGGCTTCCAATCTTTATCTATCCGAGCGCAGCCGAATTAGTGAGAACAAGTTCAATCTTTCCCTTGGCGTTTGTAAAAATTGTGGAACTATTCAGCTTATTGATAGATTGCCTATAGATAGTTTCAGACCAGTCGATTCTTGGTTAAAATATAATGAGCCCGAAGGTCACTTGGATGATTTAGTTGCTAGTTTATTGAGACTTGGTGTGATAGAAAAATCCTCAATTGTAAGCGGTCTTACATATAAGGATGAAAGTACCATGAGTCGTCTTAAAAAATCTGGAGTTTTAGGGTCAGCAGTCATAGACTATGAAGAAATTTTTGGAGAAAGCTTTTTTGGAATGGAAACTTTTCAGGAAAAATACTCATCAACAATGGTCGTAAAAAAAATCGCAGAAGTTGTGGGTTTGTCGGATGTAATATTTGCTAGGCATATTGTTGAGCATGCTCCCTCCGCTTCAACTTTTTTAACGTCAGTATCTAAATTGATAAAACCCTATGGATTTTTAGTATTGGAATTTCCGGATAGTACTAAGATTTTCGAAAAAAAGATGTATCCGTTCGTTTGGGAAGAGCACTTCTCATACCTGTCAGAAAAATCAGGTAGGCATCTATCCAATTGCCTTGGGGGAAAAGTTTACCGTACTTATAGATACAAATATAGGTACGAGGATTCTTTGGTAGTTGTTATAAGAAAGGGGGCGCTAAATAATAAATCAAAAAACACTATAAATTGGCTGTATGAGACTCAATTCGACGAAAAGGTTCTTAATTCTTTTAAGTTAGGCTTTGATGATAAGAAAAATGCTTGGAATCAAAAACTTGTCAGTTTAAAGAAAAACCACCAGAGAATTGGTATTTTTGGTGGTGGGCACTTGAGTGCTAAATTTATAAATTTTTTTAATTTGGAAAAGTTCTTTTTTTGCGCAATTGATGGAAATGAATTTAAGGTTGGCTGTTTTCTGCCGGGGACTACTATTCCTATTATCTCCCCTAAACAATGTTTAGAGAAAGGAATAAGCCTCTGTATCACTACACTAAGTCCTGAGAGTGAAAAAGCAGTGAAAAAAAATTTTTCAGAATATTTTAATAGGGGAGGTATTTTTTTGTCTGCTTTTGAAGATGCCTAAAGTTATACAAAAATCCTTTAAAAAAATGGGAGAGGGAGTCTTTTACTCCACTAAACCTATATCTACTTTTTCGAGAAAACTGATACCTTTTCTCTTAAATGAAGCTCGTTTATCAAAAAAGCGAAGAGCGCGAATATGTTTTCATAAGTCAAAAGATGATATTGTGCATGAGATGATAATACTTCTTTTAAGTGATTGCTATATTCGTCCGCATAAACATGTAGGAAAAGTTGAGTCGTACCACATACTTGAAGGATCCGCAGAGCTACTTTTATTTTCAGACTCCGGTGAAGTCGAGAATATATTCAAGTTGGATCATGATGAAAATGTATATTTGAGGGTGAATGATGAGAAATTTCACACATTGAAAGTAAATTCAAACTATTTACTTTTTCACGAGACAACAAATGGCCCTTTGGATTCTTCCAAAACAATTTTTGCGGACTTCTCGCCAGTCGAGGGGTCAAATGAAGCGGAGTACTATATGAACGGATTGAGGAAAGTCTAAAAATTTAGAATGGAAAAATGCTTTCGATAATCACTCCGGTTTTCAATTCAGGTAATTACATAAAAGATATCTGGACGCAAGTCGATAGACTATCAGAGAAACTACCATGCGAGCTAATCTTAGTTGATGATGGCTCTACAGACAATTCCAAATCTTTAATAGAAAGAATTAAGCCATCTAAAAACGTTAAGGTAAAGTCGATTCGCTTAGATATCAATTCAGGACCTGGGGTTGCTCGCAATGTAGGTTTGAGTCTTGTAACTTATCCCTTCTTAACATTTTTAGATTCAGACGATAAGATTTTTTTTTGTAGTGAGGCATTGAAGCAAGAAGAAGAAAAGTTTTTCATGATGCTGGAGAGGTCGGTTGACGTTATTGCGCTAAGAACGGTGATTAACACAAGAAAATCAGAAGCTGAGACAAGTCTCATTATGAACGAATTAAAACCCAAAAATTTTGATTATTTCAAAAGTCAAATCAATGAATGTTGGGGCTATATATTTAGGAGTGATTTTATTAAACATAGCGGCATTAGATTTTTACCTATTCGACTAGCAGAAGATCAAGCTTTTATAACGGAAATTTTTTGTTCTCTAAAGAGGTTTGAAAATACAAATGCAATTTGTTATGAGCATAAAACTCACGGTGAGGGATTGGCAACGAAAATTAGTTCAGCCTCCTTTAGGGAATATATTTTAGCTTTAAAACATGTTGCTTCTTTAAAGACTCCTCAGAATGAGCGATCAAATATTGTAAAAAATAAAATTGATGAGATGAGAAAATACTTAATATGGTATTTATATCCGTATATGCAGGAGGTAAATTCAGATGACTCTTTAGTAGAGTGGCTTACGGAATTGTATAAGGGAGGTCTTGAGGAAGATCAGAAAAGCCAAACTAATCCACCTAAGATCTTAGCTGACATTGAAGCACTGTCTAATCAATTAGTAGAATATCTCTTAAAATCAAAACTATGTGTCTATTTCTATTGCCTATCGGTTGTTTCAATTTCAATTATAGAAACTCTCTTAAAAAACAATATAAAGGTTGTTTGTATATTTGATGATGCACGAAGTTGTAAGGAAGGATCGTATAAGGGAATAAGAATCGAAAAAAATAGCTTTCAATATCTTAAACAAAACCCTGTCGAGAACAAAAATATCCTTATAATTGGGCATTTAGATCAAAAAGTTGGCAGAAATATTGCTTTTAGATTAAGAAAGCGGTCAAATTCATTTTTCTTTAGAATGATTGTTGTTGATTTACCTTGGCGTATGCTAGAGTTTAATTTTTGTGTTGTAAAAAAACAATAAACGAATATTGTACTGATTGCGTCGGTTTTTAGAGGATTTTATGAGAAATTTTTTATTTGGAACGGGAAATTTCGGACAGGTAGTGTTGCACTGTGTCAAGAATGCGGGAATTAATGTTGACGCTTTCATAGATTTGAATGAGAAGAACGTTGGTAAAAAGATTGGTGGTTTGCCTGTGATTGATATTAAGGAGGTGGAAAAAGATAGTAAGATAATTATCGCCTCTAATAGGAACAATTATTCTTATTTACATAGCTTATTGGTCAAATATGGCCTCACGAATTTTCAGGACTGTGACGAATTTTTAAGTAATATTGATTTTGAAACTTTAGAGGTGGATTGGAGCAAGGAAAGAATTGAATCTGAAATTAAAACTCATTTATCTCGAGCTTCTAATATTAAGAGTGGAAATAAAAAATTAGTTGTGAATAGCATAGACGTTGTTGTTACTGAAAAGTGTTCCTTGAAGTGTAAGGACTGTTCTAATTTGATGCAGTACTATGAAAAGCCAAAAAATGCGGAAGTTGAAGAATTAAGCAAAGACCTTTTTTTAATATTAAATTCAGTAGATCAAGTGAATGAATTAAGATTTATTGGTGGGGAGCCATTATTGGTCAAGTCAATTTATGAATTTATAGAAAACACATCTAATTTTAAAAATTTTAATGAACTTGTTGTTTTCACTAATGGAACAATTATTCCTTCTGACGAAAAAATGCGAATGATGAGTGATCCAAGAATTAGATTCCAAATATCTGACTATGGAATTTCTCTCTCAAAAAGGGTAAAAAACCTTGTTCAAGCGTTATCTAAGTTTAAAATTAGATATGTAGTTGATCGGGTAACAACATGGCAAAACTGCGCTACGATAGAGCCGAAAGAAAGAACGCCTGAACAAAATTTATCAGTATTTGCAAATTGTTGTGTTAATGACGCCTTCACTTTACTGCATGGTAGATTATATGGCTGTCCTTTTTCGGCGCACGCCGAAAATCTGCAGGCAATACCCCATGCTGCCGGTGACTCTTTTGAACTAGAAGACCGTTCGGAAGGAGAGACGCGAGAGGGTTTCAAAAAGCTTATGTCTAAAGTTTTTTATCAAGCTTGTAAGTATTGTAATGGCAGAGATTACACCGTTAGTACTGTTGACGCAGCAGTGCAGACCAAGAAACCACTGAAATACGACAAAGTTATAAAGCTAAATGCTATTCTTTGAAAAATCTTAGAATTTTATTGTGGGGAGTCAGCGGCGTTGGTAAAAGTTCGGTCGCTTATGAAGTCTCTTGTGCTCTTAAGATTCTCTACGTCGAGGGTGATAATTTTCATACAGATCAGGCAAAAAGCAAGATGGCTGATGGAATCGCTGTTGATGACCAATATAGATATAAGTGGATAAAAAAAATTATCGATGATGTTTCCTCGAAAAATGGTAATTTTATACTTGCTTGTTCTGCAATACGTTGTAAGCATAGATTGTTATTAATACGTGAACTGGCAATAAATCATTCGTTTGAATTATGTGCTTTTTCAAAAACTCTTACGAAGAGGATTGAAACTAGAAAAAACCATTTTTTTAGCAAAAGCCTTTTAGACAGCCAATTAAAAGATTTAGAGGAAGATAGTTTTTCAAAAAAAATAATGACCGAAAATCTTACAATTGAAGATGTTACGAAAATTGTCTTGGAACTTTGCGACTAATCTAATTTGACTTCCATTTAATGCTTTTACGTTTTCTTCCGTTCTTTGTGTAAAAACCATGCCCCCCAAAAACGTCTCTGATCGCTTGTGTCATCATCCCCCATCTATTACCATTTTCTTTACACAGGTAGTAGTTATAGCTACTAATAATCAGTGGAATAGGAATCGATTTATTTAATGACGATTTAATAAATTCCAAAACATTATCCGTCTCTACCTTACTTATGTTGAGAAATGATTTTTCCTCAGTATTTTTTTTATCTTTCTTATGACGCTGAAGTTTCTCAATTAACTGATTTAATGTGTCAGATCGGATTATGGAGCCCGCCTTCCAATTCATAAGAACTTTTTCCGGCGGCTGAATAATTTTTTGACTAATACCAGAGCTAATCAGTAGATCTATTCCTTGACTGTAAATTATTTTTTCAGAAAATAAATAAACGAATTTCATCTGATCTAATAAAGATTTTTCTTCCCGCTTTGATAACCGGTTATATTTATAATAACTTTTTTTTGAAACATCTAAGTTTCTAGCATCAACCGCACTGGAAATTGAGGGAACATAAACATTATACTCACAAGCAGCTAAAAACGACCAAAGTCCTGTACCGTTCGATTCAGATTTTCCTAAAATGTTATCAAGAACTAGTCCGCCACTACTTTCATCCTTGGTTGATAGAGTTTTAATAGCGCAGCTTAATAAATACGAGTTTAAATTTATCGAATCGAAGAAATACTGAATAGTGTGATGAGAGATTTTATGTAAAAAACAAAAATTATATATTTCAGAAATAAGCTGAATTTTCGCATATTCTACTCCGTTATGAATTATCTTTGCTAAATGACCGGCACCACCGGAACCATAACGAAGACAAGCATGATCTTTATTTGATGGCCATAAAATAGGAGAGACTCTTTTTTTAAAAATTTTATATGCAATGTTTGAACCACCAACCATCATACATAATCCATTCTTCGCACCCTCAATCCCACCGGACATGCCAACTCCAAGGTAACGAACGGAGTTAGATTTCGCAATTTTCTCTCTTAATTCTGTATCTTTAAAATGACTATTACCAGCATCAACTAGGATATCGAATGGCTCAAGGACGGTAAGAAGATTTGGAATTATCTTATCAATGACATCGGATGGCAGAAAAATTAGTAATAATCTCGGAGGAGTTACTAACTTTACAAGTCCTTTTATACTTTTTGCCTTTATCAAGAAAGAACAATTCTTTATTCTTTTTAATTTGTTTTCGTCTGAGTCATAAACAGCAAGTTTTATCTCCTGCTTTTCAAATTGTTTTGCAACGTTATAGCCTATTTTTCCGAGGCCAATAATACCAATAATTTGGTCTTTATTCTCAGTATAATTCAACCTTTTGCCCTGTGTTGTTCACTTTAATAGAAAAAAGATTCCCCGATAGAGGAAACTTATCTAAATCCTGTTTTTGTAACTTAAATCTAGCAGAGGTTATAAAAAGCGTATTTAAATATTCACCACCAAAAGCTAATGATGTTGGTCTCGGCACAGGTAAAGGAATAGTGGAAATGAATTTACCCTTACTGGAGAATCTATTTATACAACCACCATCCCACATTGCCACCCATAAAGATCCCTCACAGTCAACAGCTAGTCCGTCCGGAAAGCCTTTGTAACTATGAAAATCTATCAGAATTCTCTTTTCATAGATGTTTTGGTTTGATCGATTGAATTTAAATAAATAAATTCTCTTCTTCTTACTATCAGTAATATACATACGAGTCTTATCAGGACTCCACCCTATTCCGTTACCTATTCCTAACTTCATATCATAAATCATCGGCCTAAATTTATTACTGAACTGATACAGTTTTCCGATATTTTTCCGCTCGCAGTTATCCATTGAGGACACCCAAAAAGAGCCTTGTGTTGAACACTTTCCATCATTGAACCTACAGAAGTTCAGTGGCTTAGCATTATTAAAAAAATTCCTAAGACCACCTGTTTGAGGGTTCAAAAATTTCAATCCATTTTTTGTGGAAAGCAATATTTGATTTCTTTTCGTGCATGCTAAGGAACCAGTATTCTTGGGAATATTTCTACTAATTAAAGTATCTTTATTTAATTCGTACAGTTTTCCACCTTTTATGTCTAAAAAATAAAGTGTGTTGTTCTGGTAGTTCCAAACTGGACTTTCACCGAGGATACTTTGGGTGGACTTCTCACATCTTACTAGTATATTGCTCATAACCATTTTTCAAAGTTCTCTCCAAACGCTTTGAATTTCGGCATTGGAACAAGGAAAACGCCCCCTTGTTTAAGGAAATTGATATTATTATTAATTATAGCCTCTGCATATTGCCATGCGAGTATGACAACAATTTTAGAGTTTGAATCGCTTTGGATTATTTTTGGAGATATAACTTCTATATTTTCACCAGGACTAAATAAATTCTGTTTGTCTTCATTATCGTCTAGGATATTAGTAATTTGTTTTTCCAGTTGTAATTGATACAAAATTGTAGTGCAAGTTGGAGAGGCTCCAAAGCCATATACTGTTTTCCTTCCGCAATTATTTTCAAGCCAGGATAAAGTTGCATGTCTGCTAGCAGAAATCCCGTCATTTAAATTTTGTAAAGAATTATGAGAGTAAAGTTTTTGGCTCTCTTCTTTTTGAATTAGGTCTTGTACTATATCTTTTTCAATGTAAGGACCTCCTGAGTGTTGCACGTAAACTCTTATAGACCCACCTTTGGTATTAATTTTCTCCACATTAAAAATGTGTAGTTGATATTCGCTAAAGAAGATTTTTAGTGGCTTAATTGAATGGTACGACAAATGTTCATGGTATATCGTATCGAAAACGCAATTCTTTATCATATCTACAATATAAGATACTTCAAAAATAAAAATACCTGAAGGCTCTAAAAGATTTTTAATTCCCTTTGTAATACTTATTAAATTATCAGCATGCGCAAAGACATTATTAGCGCATATAAGACTTGCCTGTCCATATCGGTTCCTTATTTTTGCAGCTAATTCGTCGCTGAAATAACCTACAATCGTATTAATTCCTTCAGATGTCGCATCGCTAGCAATACTTTTAGCTGGATCAATGCCGATAACCCGAAGTTTGTACTTTTCAAAAAACTTTAATAAAGTACCGTCATTACTGCCAATTTCAACCACTAAGTTATTTTCTCGCAATCCAAATGATTCCACACAATTTTTGGCATAACTTTTGAAATGATTAACTAGGCCCTTTGAACTTGATGTACGAAATATATATTCATCGAATAACTCAACCGCTTCAATAAATTCTAAATGTTGAAAATGACCGCAATTGAGACATCTAAAAATATCAAGGGGATATAAGGTTTCGAACTTTTTATTTAATTTTTCAGCGTGAAAAGCATCGGCTATTGGCGTCGCTTTTAACTTTAATGCTAATGCTAATTGATCATTATCGCAAAGTCGGCAGCTATCTCTTTTTTTTAGCATTAAATACCCTTCATTTTCCTCGCCATTGACTCTGGCCAATTCAATGACAAACCACCATCTATCATTATATTTTGGCCTGTAATAAAAGATGCTTTAGAGCTACACAGAAAGTTTATGAGCTCCGCTGAATCTTTAGTCGTTCCCATTCGGGATAAGGGTATGATGTCTTGGTATAATTGAAGGAGCTCGGTATTTTCAAGATAAAATTTCTTAGATTCTTCTTTAAGGAATGTGAAGGGAATAATACTATTACTTCGAATTCCCTTAGGACCATATTCAACAGCATAGAATTTCATCATTTGTTCCAACGCAGCTTTTGCAACATGATAGCTAATTTCCTGACCTTCTCCTACAAATTGTGAAAATACTGAACTTGTTGCAAGCAGAGCCTTATCTCCTTCAGAATTCATATACTTTAAACATTCATCTACAAAGGTTTTAGTGGCTGATAAAGAAACTTTAATTTCTCCAGTCCACTTATCATCATTTCCACGATATCGTTGAAGAAAAATTAGATAGTTTATAGGGCCGTTATTTTTATAAATTTCGTCGACTAACTCACTTATATTTTCGATCTTTTCAATATCTAGTTCATAACAACTTGCTTTTTTGAAAAAATCGTCATTCTTATTAGCACCACTTCGAGATATTACTGATACATTATCTCCTCTATCTAGTAAAAGTTTTGTAACTTCCCTACCTAATCCTTTTGTACCTCCAACAATGAGCGAGTGAGTCATAATCTTCCTTTTTTATTAATTTTTCTCAGTTACAAGTGTAACTTCCATACTTACTCTAGTCTTTTGCCCAAGATTGGTGAAACCTTTGTGTAGTGTTCTTTCGTGAAAGATCAAAATGTTTCCCGGCAAGGTGGGTATCAATTCTACTTTAGCTAATTTTTCATCGAATGTTGGCACTGGTTTGGGAACATGGTTTATAACTTTAATTTCATATGGAAAATTAGCGCTATTTGATCCCTTTACTATTCCTAGTCCATTCTTGCCAGGTTCAGAAAAAATCGGAATCCATACCTTAAAGGTTTCTTCTGTATTTTTAAACATGCCTTCACCCCCATTAAAGGTCTGATGAAACCAGTAATCGGCATGTAAGGGACCGACATCCTCTGGCTGATTTGGTCGCACTAGTCTCCAATACATCTCCTCTACTCCAAACCTTTGCTCTGTTTCGTATACATCTGAAATTTTAAATTTACCAAAAATATTTTCTAGTACGCTAAACGTTTTCATACACTTTATTTTCTGAATACATTCTGTATTGAATAGCCTATTAGTTTTAGTCCAAGTCTTAGAGTGATTAAAGTTTGAGGAAATTAAGTGATAATTTTGTATTCCATATTTTTCTGCTGACTCCAGCATCGTTGGATTAAATTCTGAAATTACTTTCAGCCAGTGAATTTCAACAAATTCTCTTAGTGAGTTCAACTCCTCGCTCTCAAGACTAAGCTGTGAGGAATAGCCATTATCGTAAATTTCCTTTTTTATGTAATGCATTTTCTATTCAAAATAAATGAAAGAATAATCGCCCTGATATTTCGTTGTCTCAAACCACCATTTCCACTCTTCCGGAGTGTTGAACTGTTCACAGGTTACTTGCCAATAGAGAAGATTAGCTTTTTCCGCTTCATTTCTGTAAGATTCCACGCATAAATACTGTTTTTTTGATACTCTGCTAAATTCTTTTAAAGCAGCTTCTAATTCAAAACTGTAAAGGTTATGAAAAGTATTGATGGAAATTGCTAAATCAAACTCTCCATCTAAGTATGGAAGCTTATCAGCAGAACCTTGGTCAATAAATGTTTTTACCTCTACTTTGGAATTCTCAATTGCATACTTTGATATATCAAAGCCACGAACCTCTAACCCGGGTATTGCAGTTAATAATTCGAACAATAAGAAACCTTTTCCGCAACCAATATCTAAAATCTTGCTGCCTGGACTAAGTTTATATCTTTGTATCAGTTTTTGCGCAACAGGCAGCCAATATCCTGCAATATATTTGTAGCCCCCGTAATTAACTCTTCTGTCTCCGTCCCAATAATCAAACCCCCACCTTTTAGCTAAAGATGCAGCTTTTTCTTTGGGGTATTCAGCGTCATTGACACGTTTTAAATAATCTCTTTTGGTAGCTTTATGCAATGGCGACATAAGGTCAATATAGGTCAAAAATTTTCTCCTGCTTTGTAAAAGTATGATAAGTGAGAATTCTGTATTTAATAACGTCCTCGATATCGTCCAAATTATCATTTAATTGTCGAAATCTATCGGTATTCAGTATCGATAATATTATTGATATCCACTTGAACCTCAAAACCTCTTCCATAATTGTAACTCTTTTAAAGAAGATTTCTTTATTTATTATTTTTTGAATTAAATTGATAACCTCGGATACAAGTTTTTTTTTTATTGGGAACTTAGGTTGTAGGAAAAAATCCACTATGGTTTTTGTTGGGTCATCCCAACCGGCGTACTCAAAATCAATAAACCTAAGGCCTTTTGAAGTTTTTATAACGTTATGAAACCCAAAATCTCCAGGTGATACTTTTAAGTATTTTTTTTCAATAGCATCAAGATCCGGCTTTTCGTTGAGTAAATTTAAATTTTTATCCCTTATATAGCTCCATTTACTTTTCGTTAATTCTAGAATATTTTTTAATTCTAAAGAGTATTTATAAGGGAGGTGGCCTGTGTTAAATTGTGAAATTCTATCTTCAATTAGCTTTATGTGTTCTGACACCGATAAAAATCCATCTCTTGCTTGTACTTTCAAAAGCTTTCTAGCTATACTTTCATCTGCATTTATTTTCAAATAAAAGCTAATTGCTGCCTTCACATCTTCTACAATTGGAGGCTTTGTATATCTACTACCGTAAACATATTCCATAACAAGAAATTTATACTGAGAGTCTGCATGAATTAGCTTGGGTACCCATTCTCTAGCAACACTTCCAGCTAGTTTCAAGAACTCTTTTTCGGCAGTGAACTTTTCACCCATGGCTGAAGTAGGGTAGGTTTTAACAACCACACAGCGCTTTTCCTTAAAACATTTAAAGACCTGATTATTGATGCCTCCTTTAAGTTTCTCTATTTCAATATCTTGGGATTTAAAAATATCGCAGCAAAAACTCTCAATACGTTTAAGCAAAATTTTATTCTTGTTCATAGTATATATTTAACATCATTCCATGATGAAACTTTCGCCTTAAAATCACTTAAATCTTTATCTTGATGAGAGTATGGGTCGAACAATATTTTTTTACACTCATTAGGAAAGTTAGTATCTTTCAATATTGATACTAAGTCATCGATGAAAAATTCACACATAACTTCCTTAATAGTACTAATTTTCTTTTCTTTAGTTTCCAAAAAGAATACGTCCTCGATCTCAAATAATCTTTTTTGATCTGCACATAAATTTAATTCGATCCACTCCAAGGCGAATTTGTGCAGATTATATTTGGGCCCCAAAAATGGATACTTTGTTCTGTGACTGACTATGACGGTCCGCATCCCCTTTTTTTTTATTTGTTTAATACACTCGACTGCTCCATCGTAGGGCTTCGCATAGTGAATCCCTGGACCATACAACATTCCTTGAAATTCAGTCCAGTCATTCTCTCTGAGGTTAGTTTGTAAATGAGATTTTATTCCTAATTTTGTTTTTTTTACATCGGAGGGCAGGTTAAACATCTTACTGGCAATTCGTGGAATAGCTTCTTCATAATTTACTATGGTATTGTCGAAATCAAACCCGAATACCATTTTCCTTATCTTCCGTAAATAGAGTTTTAGTTGTTTTGACAATGGAATCAGAGTCAATATTGAAAAATGTTCTGGCAAAGTTTTGTGAACCTACCTCCGAAAGAAACTGATCTGACGTCCCCATGCTAACTAAATTAGGAGAGTTTTTCGGTTTTTTCTTAAATGTAAGGTAGGCGGCGATATCTTCAGCAACCCCGCCTTTCTTTGAGTGTTCTTCTACAATTATTATATGCTTATAGTTTTCAAGAAGATGATCAATAAACATTTCTGCAAAAGGTTTGACTGTATGTAAGAGAAAAAGAGACGGGATAAGCTTATCAAGTTTGAGTTTTTTAATTGCAGAAAGAGCTTCGTGAGAAATTGTTCCAACTGCCAAAATACAAATATCTTTGCCCGATTGAAGTTGATAACCTCTTCCGATGGGGGGTGTCTTTTTTTCCTCTACTAAGTTTTTTTCTCCCTTTTTTCCAATTCTTATATAGGTTGGTTTACCTGATTCGATTGCATAGGTTAGTATTTGTCTAAGTGAATTAGGATCCCAAGGCGCTAATACTTGGATATTTGGAATTGCTTTAAAAATAGCAAAGTCCTCCAATGAATGATGAGTAGGGCCCAAACTGGCATATGACAAACCAGACCCGGTTCCGACTATGATTACGGGAGCTTCATGATAAGCAACATCTACTCTAAGTTGTTCTAAACAGCGGGTAGTAATAAACGGAGTAATAGTATACACAATTGGTACCAGCCCGGATAAAGCTAACCCAGCCGCAACGCCTATCATATTTGCCTCAGCAACACCACAGTTCATAAATGAAGAGGGTTTATTTTCTTTTAGCTTATCGAAAAGCCTATTTCCAATATCCCCTGAGAGTAGAAGTATTCTATCGTCTTCGATGGCTAAGTTGGTAATTTCATCAGCAAATGCATTTCTCAAAGAAGGTTCCTTTTTTTAATGTCTTAGGATTCTACGGTTTTCTAAATTCGTCTCTTTGATATTTAATTCACGTGCGGCAGCTTCAACCTCTTCCAAATTTGGAATTCTATAATGCCAGTTGTTGTCATCTTCCATAAAAGATACACCTTTTCCTTTTGTTGTATGGGCTATAGCAACAAATGGTTTATCTGGTATTCTATTTTTTTCTTTGGTTGAATTATAGATTTCTTCCATATTGTGTCCGTCTATTTCGACTGCATGCCAACCGAATGAAGTCCATTTATCAATTAGAGGATCTATCTTAAGTATTTCTTTGCTCCTACCAGTAGCTTGCCACTTATTATAATCAATAAAGACAGTTAGGTTGGAGGCTCTCTTAGCAGAAGCAAGCATTGCTGCCTCCCAAATTGAACCCTCGTTACACTCGCCATCACTCACAATTACGAAGACTTGATATGCAAGTTTATTAATTTTTGCGGCTAACGCCATTCCTAAACCCATAGGCAAACCATGTCCCAATGATCCAGTGGCAGCTTCAATTCCACTTAGATATTTCGGAGCAGGTGGGTGTTCTCCAAAAATTGAACCGTTCTTACCATAATTTTCAAGTTTACTTAACAAAAAAAAACCTCTCTCCCCCAAAATTTGGAATAAGGCAGGAGCAGCATGACCTTTACTTAAAATAAATCTATCTCTAAATTTTGAACTCGGATTATTAGGATCTATTTCTAATATATTCCAGTAAAGAGTTACCAACAGATCAACACATGAAAGGCAAGACCCTAAATGAGGAGTTCCTGAAAAGTATGAATTCCTGACTATTCTATAACGAATTTTTTCTGCTATTTTTCTGAGTTCCTGTATTGAATGTTTCATTTTTTAGGATTTATGTACATAGTTTTTTGGCAGTTGTTTAAGTTTAGCAAGATTTTTGGTAACCCACGAGATAGTATTTTTGATCCCTTCATTGAGAGTTACTGATTCTTTCCAACCCGTTCTCTTTCTTATTTTTTCAGAATTAAGGAGATAAAGATTATCTTTACCAATTCTATCCTCGGAAACCTCAACATATTTTTCAAAGTCAATGTTCATATGCACTGATATAAGGGTCACCAATTCTTTAATACTAACAATTTCATTAGTAGAAATATGAAAAGTTTCACCAAAATCTGGTCTTTCCATTAACATTAGCGTAGCTCTAGAGACGTCATCAATGCTAATAAAAGATCTTTTTGAAACTCCTCCCCCATGCAGTTGAAGCTTTTTGCCTAGTAAAAAATACAGAATTGTCCGTGGAATAATTCTATATAGTTGTTGCCCAGCGCCATAAACATTAGCCGCTCTCGTCGCAAAATATGGGATATTAAATGACTCTCTGTAAATCTGCATGAGCATATCACCGCTAGCCCTAGAAACAGCATAAGGAGTTGAAGGTTTAAAGCAATTATGTTCCTTTATCCAACCGTCCGTTGAGCCGTAGACTTCAGGAGTAGTGACGTGAGCATAACAATCAATGAAATCGAGATGCTTGAGGATTTTTATTAAGCCAAGCAAGGCAAGAATATTAGTTTGAATCCAATCCTCTGGTTTTTCCCAGCTTTGTCCAACCATACTCTGAGCCGCAAAATTCGCAATTATGCTTATTTTTTCCTCCCGGATTAGTTTTTCTAGCTTTTCTAAATCATGATTCAGGTCAACTTTGTAAAATCTAAAGTTGCTGCAGTTTGGTCCCCATTTATAAGGTAAAAAAACTGAATCGGGTTCATTTGATCTACTAACACCAAAAACGTCAAAACCAATGTCGAGCAAATATCGGCAAAAATTTGAACCAGAAAAGGAGTTACTTCCTATGACTAATATTTTCTTGCTCATTTTCTTAAATCTACTAGACATCTACCAGCAGAATCTCCAGACCGCATCTCTTCAATTAAAACATTAATTTGTTCAAGAGACCCTATATTAGTTATTATATTACTGAAGTTAATATTTCGTACTTTCGCTAAGTTTATATATCTCGGTATATCAATATGAGGTTGAGATTCCCCCCCATGAGTGCCCCTAATACTTTTCCCAAAGTGAAGTGGAAGTGTGTTGAAGCTGCAGTGTTGATCGTATTTTGGTACTCCAACTAAAAGGACTTTACCTGTGCTTTTTATAAGAGAGTAGCCTTTTGAAATAATCTCAGTGTTCCCTGTGTTGTCAATAAAGATATCGATACTGTTTTCTGCAGTGTATCGAGAAAGAATTTCCCAAGAACTTTCTTTCGTTGAGTTTATGGTCTTGGTGGCTCCTAACTTCTTTGCCAACATCAATCTGTTATCGTATTTATCGACGGCTATAATCTCACCGCCTCCAGCCAAAGAAGCTGCTTGAATTAAATTAAGTCCAATGCCTCCAGAACCAAAAACTACCACAGTATCACCTAGTTTAAGATTTGCTAAGTTTTCGATTGTTCCAAACCCCGTTGTGATAGCACAACCGAATAATGCTGCAGTTTTCATATCAACAAAATCAGGCACCTTAGTTAATCTGTTTTCTGAAATAACAGCGTAACGATTAAAAGTAGTTACCCAACCAGCATTAATTGGGTTTCCACCTAACGAATATTTTGGAGTGGGAGACTCGATTCCCTCAGAAACTCTCCAGTGAGCAACAACCTTATTTCCTCGCTCAAATCTTGTTACTCCAGGACCTATTGCCAAAACTTTTCCTGATCCCTCATGCCCGAGCAAGTGAGGTATCCATTTATCTTCTCCTTTTATTCCCTCAATTTCTCCAAGTTGACTACCACATATTCCGCTGAAATAAAGTTCTACTAAAACTTGACCAATATCGAGTGATTGAGGGAGTTTTACTTGTTTTATGTCCAAGGGTTTTTTTTGTGCAACTAAGATGGCGGCATCAGTAGTTTTTGGTAACGAGAACATTCTAATTTGATTTTCTAAATTGTCTGACGAATTCAGCCTTATTCAAATAAAACCATTGCATTATCATGTGACCAATAATAAGTTGGGAATCCTCTGAAAGTTGCATATCGTTGACTGGAATATGGATTGGACAGTCAGCAATAGACTTAGCAACACCACCGTCATATCCTAATATAGCGAAAGTGCGTATAGAATGGTCTTTGCACCACCTTAGACCATTAACAATATTATCAGAGTTGCCACTGCCACTTAAAGCCAGAGCTATATCTCCAGATTTAGCATGCACAGCGAGTTGGTTAGCGAAAATACTGGAATATCCTTCATCATTTGCTAAACATGTGAGGACTGATACGTTACTAGTCAAAGCATGAACATTTAAACCGCACCCAACTTCCTTCGAGACACCGTACAAAAAATCATTAGCCATATGCGCTGCATTTCCTGCAGAGCCTCCGTTTCCAAAGATAAAGAGACTTTTTTTCTCTGATATGCTTCCAAACATCGCTCGAGCTAACTCTTCTACCGAATCTAACGGTATGCATTTCGTCATATCTGATAGTCTTGAAAAATAATTTTCTGCAGTGTTTTTAAATGGCAACATGTTTAAAGATACTTATGATTGAGATGTTTTAAAGATTGTTTTAGTCATCCATTTCAGATTGTAGAACTCTTCTTTATCCTGTAACTTATTTTCTTTAAAAGCAAGTTTCAATTCTGCAATCGCATCACCTACATTTTTCCTCGGATTAAATCCTGTTTTTAACAATTTGTCTGAGTTTATTCGATAAGATCTGGGGTCATTTGAGGCTAATGTTTTTATCTTGGCCTCAGAATTTTCCGCCGCCAAATCGGCAATTGTACTTATTGATAAATTTTCAAAGCCGGCATTGAAAATTCCCACTAGATTGGGGTTTTTCAACATGTGAAGGTAAATATCAGTGATGTCTTGAATATGAATATTAGGTCTCGTTTGATCACCTCCGAAAACAGTTATTTCCCCCTTATTTATTGCCTGCATTGTTAGCATATTCACTGAGACGTCTAAACGCATTCTGGGGGAAAGTCCACAAACGGTTGCCGGACGAATTATTTGAATTGCCATTTGAGGTGCATAGCTTAGCAAGACCCGTTCAGCGACCATTTTAGCTTTGTTATATTCTGAAATTGGGACTGGTGTCAATTCTTCTGTGACTTGTTTTTCTTGTTTGACGCCATATACACTTCCTGATGAAGCATAAATAAACTGCTTTACGCCATTAACAGAGGCTTTACTTGCGAGTTGCATAGTAGATAGACAGCTGATTTCCCAGGATAATCGAGCATCAAGCTCTGCGCAAGGATCATTTGCAACAGAGGCTAAATGAATTATTACATCTATGTTATCCAATTGGATTTTGTCTATTTCTCTAACATCTAGTCGTTTAATTTTTAAGTTGCTGTTACTTTCTAAGTAATTACCAAACCACATTAAATCAACAACCGTAACATGATGACCATCGTTTAAAAGCTTGGGAACAAGCACAGTTCCTTTGTAACCGCATCCGCCTGTAACAAGAATATTCATATGCTAAATTTCAGTTAAAAATTATGTCTCATAAAATGTTTTATAAATATCAGGAAATTCTCTTCCCGCTATATTATAAGAAGCCGGCGTTCCGATATCCCTATGATAAATTAAATTTTGCCAAATGTAAGTTTTATCGATAAATTTTGGAACAATGTCAACACTGAACTCAAAAGGACTTTCCAGCGATTTGATTTTTTCGAGTGCAACTCTATCGAGAAAATATACAGCTGCATTAGCGCAACGTGATTTTGGGTTTATTGGCTTTTCCTCATAGCCTATCAAAATTTGATTTTCGTTTAATTCAACTATTCCACAGGATTGGGGAGTATCTGTTTCAAAGGTCATCATGGTCATTTGACATTTGGAAGGACGATTTTTATGAGCTAGGAAAAACTCTGATAGATTAAAGAGGCTCAGATTATCGGCATGAACTAATAAGAGGTTATCACAGGTTAATTTAGGGCTAAGTTCGCACAACGTTCCAGCGGTTCCAAGTAATTCAACTTCATTAATAATGGTAATTTGTTTCTTAGTGTGCCGGTTACTAATAAAATCTCTTACCTGCCCATGAAGATAATGTGTATTGATATAGATATGTCCTCGATGGTTAAATTTTGTAAGGAGCTCTAACCAGTATTCAAGTAGTGGCCGACCATTGATTGGAACTAAACATTTTGGAATGCATTGGGTTATCGGCAGCAGTCTTTTACCAAAGCCTGCAGCAAGCAAGAGTACATCAAACTGAATTATTTCTGCCTTAGGAAGAATTTGCTAACCTTTGCCATATATAATTGATTTATGAATAGTACCTTAAATAATTCCTCGGGTAAAACCAAAGGCAGTCTGAGCAAAGCCCAACTAGTTTTTGTATCTGGCAATTTCAATTTGGTTCATTCTGGGCACCTGCGACTTTTAAATTTTGCAAAAAGCTTTGGAGAAAAGTTAATTATTGGTTTATTTGAAGATGACACACCTGGAGTCTTTGTGAATTTCAAGGATAGAGAGTCTGGCTTGGTTAGTTTAGAGGCTGTTGACGAAGTTATAAAAATCTCTAAGCATGAACTTAAAAATACGCTTTTACATTTGCAGCCAGCGTACGTGGTTAAAGGTCGCGAGTTTAAGAATATCGATAATCCAGAGAAGAGAGTATTAGATTCTTTTGGGGGTAAGCTAATCTTCAGCTCCGGAGAGGCGAAATTCTCCACAAGAAGCTTGATTAGAAGAGAGTTTTTGGAGCCGAATAAATATTCCCTCGAGCACGATTATAAATTTCTAAATCAAAACGAAATTTCTCTCAAGGCCTTGAGAGGTGTGGTGAGTAAATTCTCTGATCTTAGAGTTTTAGTTATCGGTGATTTAATCATAGATGAATATGTTTACTGTGAACCGTTAGGAATGTCCCAAGAAGATCCAACTATCGTGGTTTCTCCAATAGATACGAAGACGTTCATTGGGGGAGCTGGTATTGTTTCTGCCCATCTCGTAGGGCTTGGAGCTGAAGCAAAATTTTTGAGTGTTGTGGGTCGAGATGACACAGCCGACTATGCTGAAAAATCACTCAGAAATTATGGTGTCGTGCCTACCTTTATTGTTGATGAGAGTAGGCCTACAATTAAAAAGCAACGGTTTAGAGCTGATCAGAAGACGATGCTTCGAGTAAGTCATTTGAGATCACATGATGTAGCTGACGAGAAAGTAAATGAAATGTTACATAAATTTATTTCAATAATCGATACAGTTGACCTAGTGATTTTTTCTGATTTTAATTATGGTTGCTTGCCAGATCGATTTATAAAACAAGCAATGGAAACCTGCATTCACAAGAATATAAGATTTTACGCTGATAGTCAGGCCTCCTCTCAAATTGGGGATATTTCGCGCTACTCTCAGGCTGACTTACTTTCTGCCACAGAGCGGGAAGTTAGACTAGCAGTTAATGACTTTAAATTTGGCCTACAAAATGTTTCAAATATATTATTAGAAAAAAGCAAGAGCAAGAATTTAATAGTAAAATTGGGTGCTGAGGGTCTTATTGTTCTCACTTCCAGCCCACGCTTTAAAACTTTTTCCCTCCCTGCTATGAATTATAATCCCGTTGACGTAGCGGGAGCTGGCGATGCTTTATTGGCTACTGCTGTCCTGTCGAGGGGAGCTGGAGCATCTATTTCTGAGTCCAGTTATTTGGGTGCAGTGGGTGCGGGACTACAAGTTTCAAGAATCGGCAATATCCCATTGCTGCAAGATGAGCTTTTAAGACGTCTTATGGATTAAACTTTTTTATAAAGGAAGCTAAAATGGTACCCGTTTACTTATCTTACAAAATAATGAGTGAAGTGATTTGGAAAAAAATTTTTGAGAAATCGTTACATGAACTCTATGGTAATAGAGATAATTTTTTTAATGAACTAAAAAAGCTTGACGCGTTGAGGTCTGGTGCCGAGTATAATACCGGCTCAATTACGACTTCTAGTGCCTGGTGTTTACTAAGTGCCTCTAATTACTTCATGCCAAAAAAAGTTTTAGAAGTAGGTACATTTATTGGGAAATCTACCTACGCGATCGCTCATGGTTCTGATTTAGCTTTATCAAAAACGTCCATACATACATGTGATTTATCTAATGATATCAAATTAGATTTACCCGTTAGTTCAGAGGTTATTTGTTACCCTAAAACTTCTAGTACGGATATGTTTCGAGCAATTCAGAATCAGGGGCTGAAGGATTTTGAAATGATGCATGTTGATGGACGTCTTCAAGCTGATGATTTTCCTTTAATAGAAAAACTACTAACTGATGATGCGGTTATTTTATTAGATGATTTCGAGGGAATTGAAAAAGGTGTTGCAAACGTTTTCAATTTTGGTGCTCAAAAGAAATTAAATAAGTATCTGATTGTTTATCCGCCAGAAACTGATTTTCTTAATAAATACGGGTTTCATGATTGTTCAACTACCTCTATTTTACTTCCGAAGCAGTTACTTCAATTAACGGCCCAGTAATGATTCTTCAAATGCATTATTGTAGAAGTTGTAAAACCATTTGGGGAGATTGGTTTGCTTGGGCTAGCATGGCAGTAGCAGCTTGCTGAATAATTTGTGTTCTGGTTAGTTCAGTTGTTTCTTTAGCATAATCAGTATCCCGTATCTTACTCCTAGATGCTTGAGTGTTTGTAACAATATTGGATAAGTTATCTATTGTATGAGTTAAACGGTTCTGAATGGCTCCGAGATTAGATCTCTCGGCAGCAACGTAATCAAGCGCATAGTCTACTGCTTTCAAAGCTAACTCTGAATCACTCTGCGTTGAAACGGAAATATTTAACACTGCAAGATTTGCATCATCTCCAATTGGAACAAATGTATTTTTTGTATCTGAAGCAGAAGCACTCATTCCTGAGGAATAAGAAAATTTTTCGTTTTGCACTACTCCTTTTCCATCTAAGGCTACTTGATCTCCTTGACCAGGGCTTGGAGTCCAAGCACCTCTTCGGTTTGTTGCCGAAGTAAATTCCTGAAGAATAATTTTCCCACCGTCTTTTCTCGTAAAAGTGATATTCCCGTCCAAATCCATTGTTGGTTTGATTGCGGAAGTGAAAAGACTCTCTTCTAACACTTGCAAAAAGTTTTCGACACTCTTTGCATTACTTATGTCAATAGTTACATTCTCTAATGAATAAGTATTTAAGCTATCAGATAGCTTGAGCGAATAAATGTCATCTCCTTCAAGATTAAGAGTCGCTGTCGTTTCGAGCGCTGCAGTTCCTTGAGCAGTAGCAGCTTGTGAGACGGTATGTGCTTGGAAAATAAATGATGTTTTTTCTCCTTGTCCTGGCGCTGGGGAGATTTCCGCTGTGAGTTTTCTATGGCTATCTCCAGATACATATCCACCTAATATAACTTCGCCTCCATCTCTTTGGAAAATAGTCAATGTATTTCCAAAAAAAGAATATTCAAAAACATCTCTAGGGTGCACTGCGTTGAGTGTCGTCATCAGGTCATCAAGTTTTGTTTTAAGAGTGGAAGATCCGAAGGGATACTCTGCATTCCAATTGATAACATTTGTTGATAAAAGTGCAGACCCAGAGGATAGCGATTCCCCATCTAGATATTTACCGTTTACTTGTAAGTTAAATGCAATATCAGATGTGCTGAAATCAATTGTTACAGCTGTTGAATTGTAGACATCACCTTGCGCTACGGAAGAGGTTAAATTTACGGAATACATTTTGTTTGGTGGGCCAGTTACAAAGCTATCTAATAGAATTAAATTAGTGTTACAAAGGGAGTTAGCAGATGAGTCAAATCCAAAGCCAAGGGCTCTACCTGCTGGATCGCGAAGAACTAATTCAGCAGAATCTGCATCGTAAGTTACTCGGATATCTGATAAGTCGGCTGCTGTTATGGCGCTTCCATTATTTGGATCTCTAACGCTTATGTCGGACGCTCTAAGAGCGGTTTGAATAACAGAAGCAAATTGAGGACCGCTTGTGAGTCCTCCATTAGTAGCTGAGCCATTTACGTTAATCGTGATATTTGCAGAATTACTGACGCCATCTACCGTAAAGGTAAACCTATCAGTGTTTGCCGCAGAATAATCTAATCCAAAAGCACCAGTATTAACTTTCAGCCTGGTTTCGGAGTAGTAAGCATTTTTATCAGCTAAGATATTTGATGCTCCCGGTTCATTGATTGGGGTCACTGTCATGTAACCAGATGAGCTACTAAAACTCTCGATGGCAATTGCTCTACCCTTGACATTTTTAATTAATAAATGGTTTTCATTAACGCTTACATCCCACTCTGAGGTATCAAAACTACTATCAGTCTGTGCAAGATTGGCTATTCCAACAGATAGAGCAGACAGCACACTATCCTTTATTGAGGCATTTGAAATAGTTTTAAATACGTCTAAACCGCTTGCACTCGATAAATCCGCATAAATATCTCCTTGCCCATTAGTAATTTTAAAGGAGTACTCTGCCGAACTCCCATCACCAGTTCTGTCGGCAAATGCAATAGACAATTCACTTTGCTCGGTAATACCAGTAAAGGTTGCTGATGGATCGGTAGGTAGAGCAGTAGTGCTTGACGTTGCTAAGAGTATCGGATCATAAAGGCCGTCAACCTGTTCATCAAGCACAATATCTAAAAGAATTTGACTATTTGCTGAAGCTTCATAACCAGTCAAAGAAGTTTTTGCCCCAGCTGAGTTAGTAACTATTAGTGTATTTTCTTTCCAATTAACTGATATATTATTTCTGGTAGTTTCTCTAGCAATCAGGGGGCCACAATTTACAGCGTCAGTGCCAAATAAAAATCCATTTCCAATACCTTGACTAACTTTCAACCTTCGGCCCTCTTCATCGTTTACAGTGAGGGATCCGTTAGCGGAGCTGACTGTAATTCGATCGTCAAATAATCTTTGTAATTCATCTTGCATTACTTGAATAATATTTGTTTGTGTAATGCTACTTGAATCGACCCCCGGTAACGAGGTAAGATTTTGCCTGATATCAACTTGTACGGCTGCCCCACCGTCCAGAGAAATCGAAAACTGAGTTTTATCAAAGTTTGTTGCTTGAGTGATATCTAGTGAACTTGTACCAGTACTAGTCATTTGAGTAGTAGCGGTAATGAGAGTATCTGTTTGCGCTGAGGCAAGAGCTAAATTTATTCTGTCCACAAAGCTTTGCTTACTGAATCCATTAGTTAAGTCTACGGAAAAGCCATTTATCGCTTTTGAAATTCCGGAGCCCGAATCAGTAAGTGTAAATGTGTAAGTGTCTTCTCCAGAAGTATTTAAAAACTCTAATGCTAAAGTCGTTGGTACTGAGGGTGTACCTTCGGCAGTCGTCCCGACCAAAATTGGGTCGGGAGGGGGGTAATATTCTGCCGCTAGAGCGGCATTAGATTTCGCCACTCCCAAAACTTTTGAGGACATACTGCCTATGGAAATATTCATAGTCTGCCCTTTGTTAGCACCAATTTGAAAAACTTTACGGTCCCACGAGCCATCAAGTATATTCATGGAATTAAATTGTGTAGTTTCCGAAATTCTATCGATTTCTCGTATTAGTTGATCCACTTCATCTTGTATGTACCTTCTATCTTTTTCGCTATTAGTATCATTTGCAGCTTGAATTGCGAGTTCTCGGATTCTTTGCAACATTGAGGTGACCTCGGTCATAGCTCCTTCAGCCGTATTTACTACAGAAATTCCATCATGAGCATTTTTTATTGCCATGCTTAAACCTCGGACCTGAGTGTCCATTCGAGTGCTGATGGCGAGACCAGCAGCATCATCTTTTGCTGAATTTATCCTGAAACCTGTCGATAACCTTTCCATAGACGTCGAAAGATGTCGGTTATTAAGGTTTAATGCGTCTTGTGTAATCAGCGATTTGAGGTTGGTGTTTATAACTGACAACTTTTTCCTTATTTTTTGTGAATTGGATTTTTGACCTTTTGAAATAAAAGCAAGAAACATGTCAGATTAAGGAGGAGACTGAGGAAAATGGCAGATGAACTAGAAGAAATTGAGCATAAGAATGGGGAATTTTCCTGGGCTGATGGATCGGTTTATATTGGAGAGCTTCAGAATGGCAAACCACACGGACAGGGAACTTATTTATGGCCAGATGGAGATAAATATGTTGGAAGATGGCAATCTGGGAAGCGATCTGGTTTAGGAATACATTCAAGGTCTAATGGCTTCGTATTCATTGGAGAGTTTAAAAACAACTTGCCTCATGGTAAGGGTCAATATACGGCAGAAGACGCAACATCATTTTCAGGATTTTGGGCTTATGGAGAAAAGAACGGCTGGGGTACACTCAAAGATGAGGAAGGAAATGTACTGTATTCCGGTGTATGGGTTAACGGAGATCCCCTTTTGGTTGGGCTGGAGAATAGGGGGAAACAATAAAATAATTAAATAGTGCAAATGATAAATTAAGTTGCCAGAGTGGCCACCATCATGTCATTCATGGTTTTGTAAATTTCATCTGCATCATTTAGTTCTTCCGCCGAAACAGTGGAAGAAATTCCAACGCAGTAACAGCCTGCAGTTCTCGCCGATTTTATTCCGAGAGGCGCATTTTCTACAGCGATACAATCTCCACCATTAAAACCCAATAATTCTGCACCCTTCAAATATGGGTCGGGAAATGGTTTGTTTCTTGAGACTTGATCACCAGTGACAATAGCGTTAAACCTATTTAAAAAAGACTCAGGCACCGTTTTTTTTAGTTGATCTAAGTGTCCGGCAGTAACAATAGCAATGGGTATATTTTTTTTGTTTAGTAATGAAATGAATTCTTTTACTCCGTCAAAAAATCTTACCCTACCCCGATAGTTGGTTATGTAGTGTTGTTTCTTTTTATAAACAATCTGATTAATTTCATCACTATTTAACGTTTTTTCCTTTACTAACCTTCCAGCCACCTCCTTTAAACCGAGACCTTCTAAAGGATAGTAGTCACGCTCTTCTAAAAGAATCCCATAAGCTTTTAAAACAAAACGCCAACTGGAAAAATGATCGGACATGGTGTCCGCCAGAGTCCCATCAAAATCAAATAGTATTGGACTCATAATACTTGAGTTGCTAATTTAACAGCTGTTTTCATCCATACAGCCATATTGTCGTAATGCGGGCTAGACACTATATTTTTCGAGACAACCACTGGCTCTCTTGAATAAGTGGCTCCGGAATTAGCTATATCATCTTCGATACTGTAGTAACCAGATATTACGTGCCCTTTTGTAATTTTAGCTGAAATCATTAGTTGGGCTCCATGGCAAGTCGAGGCGATGATCTTACCACTCTTGTACCATTCCTCTATAAATGAAAGTACATATTTTTCTTGTCGTAATTTTTCAAGTGCCTTGACTCCTCCCGGGAGAACAAGCAAGGAGCACGATGATAGCAAAGCCGCTCTTTTATTTTCCTCTTTCAAGTCGTTAATAAGACGATTACATGGCACATGACACCCTAATATACCAAAAATCCTGCCAAGTTTATTGGCAAAGAGATGTACTTCTCCGTTTTCATCAATCTCCTCGAGTAAGCGATAGTATGGATAAACCACCTCTTGATCCTGAAAGCCCTCGTAAGTGAGTAGTAGTGAATTCAATTTTAGTCTCCGTTTTCATCATTTACTTAAATGCCTTTCATTATACGGCATGCAATTAAAGCTTAAAAATTTACTTTTATTGTCATAGATTAAGAGGATTTTTCTGATAACTTTTCAGTTTTTCGAATAGAGACCAAATAACTAGATCTTTTTCAGCATTAGATTTAAAAGGCATAAATGCAATTAAGTTGTGTAAATACAACATAAAAACATTAAAACTTTTTGTTTGTTTGACGATTGCAACAGTATTGAGTGGTTTTTTGAACATTTGAGTTTCGTGCGCAATTCATGCGAAATAAATTTTTTAATTGAACAATTTTAGTTATGAGTATTGAATCTAAGTTTCTAGCAAGCTCTTATTTACAAAGTCGACTGGCAAATGTGTCTGACGCTGTGTCTATGGAAAATGCCAAAGCTGAGATTCAAAAAAAAGTTTCAAATCAGGCTAGCGAATTTAGTATTTCTGCCTCTGATTCGCAATATATTTTGCTTAAGGACACTGTCGATAAAAACACAAAGTTAACTTCTCTAGTGCAAGTTTCTTCTGATTCTTTAGGAAAGATCGGTGATTATTTGGTTGATATTAAGCAAAAAGTTAACGCACTAAATAATGCAAGTGATTTGGGTACCACGAAAAAAATTAAATCAGAAATAACCGAAGCGGAAGATCAATTGTCATCCTATATTTCAACAGTTATTACCAGAGCTTCAAGTCAAAACGTCAATTTAAGTCCCATTACTGAAGAATATAAAAACACTTTTTTCGATACGGTAACTAACAAACAAGCTTTTTCTAACTCCGAAGCTCAAGCTATGGCTGAAATAGAGGTAAATTTTGCGCATGGTATTGCTGAATCAGTTACGAATCATAATCGCCTTACTTGCCCAATTTGTTCTCAGAATGACGCAAACAATTTATCTTCCTCAGGAATCACTGAGGGAGCTTTACGGTCAGGAACAAATATTTCCAATCAGGTCACGTCCAATCCTGAGGCTCACGCCGGATCCACTCAAAATAATACCTCCGTCACTGGAGCTTCTGCAAATAATACAACCGGAACGCAGGAGTTGGATTCGTTAATGTTAGCGAATAAGTGGGAGCTAGATCCTAGCGAAACATTATCCTACTCTTACTACGTAACATCTGGAGTAGCCTATACTTACAACGTTAATGCCACAATTGATTCTAGTGCAGGTGCCTCATATGTTGGAACAGCGGGTGCCTCATTGATCGGCAGCTCGGATGTAGTAACTAGGATGGATGCTGCTTTTGACGATTGGGATCAGATCGGCGCCTGGACCATGGAAAAGATTACGGAATCTGGAACAACTGTTGGAGAGATTCGATCTAGAGTGCTTGCAGAAGTCGGAGATGTGACCTATTCTGCCTTTGCTTATGGACCTGGCTCCAACCCAATAAATGGAGATATTTGGTACACAATTCCCTACTCGACACAATTTGATGAGGGTACATTCAACTACTACACCGCACTGCACGAAATTGGTCATGCAGTAGGACTTAGTCACCCATTTGACGGAGGAGGAAGAGCGAGTACAACTCTGGCTGATGCGAAAGATTTTGTTAGAAATACTGTAATGTCATATACCTCAGACGACAGAAACGTACGTTTCGTACCCGATAATACTGCTAATCCTACTAACCTCAGCCTCTATTACCTTTATCCAACGGACCCCGGCATGCTAGACGTCCAAGTAATTGAACACTTGTATGGAACGTCCACGGATACAAATCTAGGTGACACAACTTATGTCTTCGATGATAAACCTCATATTTTAAAAACAATTGTTGATAGCGGCGGAATCGATACTATTGATGCAAGCAACCAAACCGAAGAAGTTCGAATAAATCTAAATGGAGGCACAGCATCTTCCATTGGAATTTGGACAAGTGACGAGCAATCAGTCTATTGGAGAGCCAATGGTAACTTTAGTACCACAGCGACTATAACTAACGTAAATAATAATCAGGCTAGTGGGTCTAATAAATCTCCTTTTGCTAAAGGCTGGTACGAGGGAATTGATAATTTGCAAATTGCATCGAGTGCAATTATCGAAAACGCGAAAGGGGGCGCTAAAGATGATACGCTTATCGGTAATAGCGAAGATAATGAATTTACTGGAAACGGTGGTGACGATAAAATTGAGGGTGGAGCTGGTAGCGACATAGCTGTTTTCAGTGGAGCAAAAGCAAATTACACAATTAATGCAGGTGGAGGCTCTTATACCATTCAAGATAATGTTGGCTCTGATGGTACGGACACCTTAACAGACGTAGAGATTGCTCGATTTAGTGACGTAAACTATACGCTTGCAGATGGTTCAACTTCGGCAAATACCATCGGTAAAAAAGCCGATGCATCTAGAATTTACAAGCCAGTTGTGAGGGTTAACTTAAGTATAAATGTCACAGCCTTTCCTATATTAGCAAAATTGAACATTCCCTCTATACAGGCCTTTACAAGGGGAGTAGTGGATTCAGGAGAATTTTCTCCTGCAGATGCTAAAGTGCTATTTACTGATGGATTAAAAAGTGATGCAGAAATTCAGAGCGCCTTAGATGCTCTAGATGAATTGTTGAAGCAAATAGCTGAGCAGCAGGCAGTACTAGCCACTGCTGCCTCCAATGTCACGCAAAACTTTGGTTCTGTTTTTTCCGGAGTGGCCAGTAATAGTGAAGTAGTAGCCGCAGGAGTAAGCCAATCGCTTGTTTCTGAGGTGGAAAATGCTGGATTTGTTTCAGAACTCATGAGTGAAATTAGAGCTCAGATTAAGAGTTTAATGGATGCACAGGTTGCAGCGCTGACAAATACAACTAATCAAGAAGTAATGACTCTTTTGAGTTAACTTTTCACAACTCGACACACAAATTTCGAAAACCCCTATAATACTTAATTCGATAAAGCCTTGGCAAGGCAGCTGAATTAGCAGTTAATATGGGTAAAAGAATTCGATTTGTAATTTTGTGTGGAGGCTCAGGTTGTAGATTATGGCCTCTATCCCGCAAAGCTTTTCCAAAACAGTTTGTTCCTCTTTTTAATGGAAAAAGTTTACTTCAAGTGACTCTTGAGAGAGTAGGGGACAATTACGCAAAAGATTTTTTTGAATCTAAAGGGTTTACTGTTGCAGATAAACTACTGTGCATCGGATCCTCTTCCCATTTTCATCAAATTCTTCATATTTGTAACTTGGCACGCGTTGACGTAAATTTAATTTTGGAGCCCTATTCAAAAAATACTTGCGCTGCTATGGGCTCTGCTGCAATCTGCTCGGACTTGGAAGAAGTTTTGATATTTTGTCCATCTGATCACTACATTCCAAATAGAGATAGCTACCTAGCAAGTATTAAAGAGGGACTAGATATAGTTGGCGGAAATAGGATAGTTGCTTTGGGAGTAAAGCCAAGTTTTCCAAGTTCAGCCTATGGATATGTTGTACCCGGGGAAAGAATTGGCGGCGGAAATTCATTTGTCGCAAAGAAGTTTGTAGAAAAGCCGGATTCAGACGGTGCTTTAAAACTAATCGAAGAGGATGGAGCTTTTTGGAATGCTGGAAGTTTTATGGCTCAATCAGCTGCTATGCAAGAAACTATAAAAAATTATGAACCTCGTGTGTTTGAATCTGTGGGAAGAGCATTAGCTAAGGGTCATGAAGAAAAAAATTGCTTAACATTGAACCCTGAAGAGTTTAAAACCTGTCCAGAGATATCGATAGATCATGCGGTTATTGAGAAACACGATGATTTATATATGGTGTCACTAGATAGTGCCTGGAGTGACGTTGGAAGTTGGAACGCGCTTTCAGAACTTTTTAAACCAGATGCTGAAAATAATAGGTCAGTTGGGGAAGCTTATTTTTTTGAATCAAGTGATAGTTTTGTTTACTCGAGTGGAAGATTAGTTACTACACTTGGAATAAAAAATACTGCGATTATAGAAACAGCAGACGTTATTTTTGTAGTAAACCTAGATCTCGCGGAGAAAGTTAAAGACTTGGTCAAGATTCTTGAAAAAGAAGATATAGTTCAGATTTTTAATCACCAGAAAGTTAATCGTCCTTGGGGAGTATTTCATTCTATTGATAGAGGAGATAGATTTCAGGTAAAGAGAATCGTGGTTAAGCCAGGGGGAAGACTATCGTTACAACGACATAAAAAAAGAGCTGAGCATTGGGTTGTAGTCAAGGGTAGGGCAAGAGTTACAAGAGAACATGAGGTTTTTGAGCTCGGAGAGAATGAATCTACCTATATTCCAATTGGATCAAAGCACCGACTTGAGAATCCTTACCAAGATCCATTAGAGATTATCGAGGTGCAGTCTGGCACGTATTTGGGAGAGGACGATATTGAAAGGTTCGAGGATGTGTATGGACGGCAGTAGCATATCTTTGCTGCCCTTCACTACTAAGTGATAGCTTTTTCACCCATCATTTCATAAAGACAACTTTTCCACTCTAAATTGAAATCACAGTCTCTATAGTTTTTGAACCAAGGGCCTCCCTCTGTATAGTGTAGGGCTCTAGGAGTGCCATCGCCCTCCCGATACCAGCCTACTAGCCAGTTCCAGTCTGAAGGGAGTTCACCTATTTGACTGTCTCGAAGCCAACTAAATCTATGAAAAAAAGCACCATTATTATTAGGATTATTAACACTATCTACAGTAACTTTTTCATTTGCAGCATGACCACAGTTCCAAAGGACCACGCTAGACCAATTTTTTCTTGGGTAAACAGTCTGTACTTGACCGTCCATTTTAATTCCGGGCTTCGGCTTATAATCATGTTTGACACACATTACAGCATACTTGTCATCAGCTAGTGCGAATAAATTATCAACATCTTCCAAAAAAATAATATCGCTATCTATAAACAAGGCCCAGCCTTTGTAATTCATTAAATGGGGAACCAGAAATCTTGTAAAGGTGAATTCAGTTGAAGCCAATTTATCAAGTTCCCTCCAATAAACTTTCTGTTGACGAAGTTCATGTTGGATTAAGGGTATGATCTCAGTGTTTGAGTTGAACCTTTTTATGCTATGCTCGCAAACCTGAAATGCAATATCCTCTCGTGTATCGTAACCGATAAAAACTTTGTTATTCATTGTTTATAATCACCATCTGTATTACCGAGTATCCCTAAAAAAGACTAATCTATTACTCTGCTAAATTGAGAATCCTGTATATTAAAACAAAGCTGTTCTTAACTAACAGATTTGATTGAATCGCCGTCATACAACTTAATTCTATCTTATTTATAAATTTTGTTCACAAAGGCTTTTTGAATGGTTGAAAAATATCCAACAATCGCTTGGTTGATATCAAATTTAAAGACAAATGATTTCTCAGAATTATTTGAGACTGAGTTGGCGAGCACGAGGATGAGGGCAGGAGTTTGCGTTTCAGCTTGTATTGAAGCTGGTAAGAATATATTGCCTCCTAATTATCGTGAAGCTGCTCACGATCCAGATATTGTGTTTATGGCCAAGTTTGTTTTCGATAGTAACACTGGGCAATACTTAGATGACTCTGGAACCAGGAGAGACTTTTGGTTAAAGAAAATTAAAGCTTTGAACGAACGGGGGAACAAACTTCTTTTAGATTACACAGACAACCACTTTTCTAAAGCCGGTGTCGTGGGTGACTTTTATCGGGAAATTAAAAAGTATGTTTCTGGATTAGTTTTACCATCTGAAAAAATGAAGATGAATATTGCGAGTGAGTGGCAGAAATACACTTTCATTATCCCAGAACCAGTCGAAGTTGATATGATTCCTCCAGGTAATAGGCCTAATCAGCAAATTACTGCTCTTTGGTTTGGGCATGTATCAAATATAGCTTATCTATTCGATTTTATGGCTAAAGGCATGCATAAAGCTCCTCCAAACAACTTGATAATTCTCACAAATAACTTTCCAAAAGATGCTGTTCAACAGGCAGCAAAATTAGCCCCGAAAGGTGTAAAGATTCAATTAGCTCAATGGACGATAAAGACGATGATCCAGGCAGCAAAAATTTCTAACTACGTCATAATTCCGAGCTCTAAGAATGATCCGAGAAAAAGTGGTGTGAGTCCCGGTAGGTTATTAACTAGTCTGGCTTTGGGGTTGCCCGTGATAGCAGAACCTCTTCACTCTTATCTGCCATTTAACGAATTTTTTGCCACAATCAATTCGGATGATTCTGTAAATTTGGCTAAAAATCCAAACTCACAAATTGAAACAATTCTTGCAGGGCAAAAACTAATTGAAGAAAAATACACGGTAGAAAAAATTCAAAAGGAGTGGCTTAGAGTAATTGATGACTTCTCTACTTCGAAATAATTTATAGAAAAATTAAAGGAAATTATTTAAATGCGATTATTTGTATCTTTCTTAGTGATATCAGTTTTTTATTTAGACCGAATTCATGCCCAAGAATTTCGATTAGAGGCTGGGATTGCAGCTATGGATAGACAGCATTATGCTACTGCGTTAAGAACTTTCAGGGCACTAGATAAATCCGGTAACCCTCAGGCTGGTAATAATATCGGGTATATGTATGAGCAGGGTTGGGGAGTTCCTCAAGATTATGCGGAGGCGATGAAATGGTACAGAAAAGCAGCCCAGCAAGGTCTTGCAGAGGGAGAATATAACTTGGGTATTCTGTATCAGAATGGGTATGGAGTTGCAAAAAATAGGTCTGAGGCAAAACGTTGGTTTGAAAAGTCGGCAAAAAAAGGATTCAAAGATGCTCAGTTTATGATGGGCCGTATTTTTCAAAATGGGTGGGGAGTGAAAGCGAACGGTATTAAAGCGCTCGCCTGGTACAAGAGTGCTGCAAAAAAAGGTCTTGTTAAAGCACAGTTCTGGACCGGGTATATGTTTTTATCAGGCGATGCCGGAGATGAACAAGCTGTAAAGGGATATGCCTGGACAGAGGTATCTAGAATTAATGGTTACGACGGAGCTGTAGAAGTTCTTGATTATGCTTCTCTCAGTATGAAGGACAGTGAAGTGAGAATGGCTAAAGCCCTTGCAAAGCAATGTCTTGTATCAAACCTTCGACAATGCCCTTGAATTTTCTGAATATTAATTAGGAGTGAAAATGACTGATGAAATTGACTTTTCTGCTCGCGATCCAGTTCACGCTGATGAGCTATTTTACGAAAGATGGTCTCCTAGGAGTTTTAAGCAGTGTGTACTGGAAGGAAATAAGCTAAAGAAAATTCTAGATGCTGCAAGATGGGCGCCGTCGTGTTCAAATGAACAACCGTGGAAAATTTATACGGCAGGCAGGCAGGCTAGTAGTTTTAAATTTTTTGTAGAGTGTCTGACAGAGGGCAATAGAGTTTGGGCTAAGGACGCGAGCATTTTAGGTTTTTTTATTGCTAGATTAAATTTTTCTAAAAAGCCGAAGGCAAATACTCTCTGTGAATTTGATTGTGGAGCTTCATGGATGTCTCTAAGTCTTCAAGCGAGAATTGAGGGGCTTTATACGCACGGAATGGGTGGAATATATCGAGATAAAGTAGCAGATTTCCTAAATTTGGATACTTCCCTTGAAAAAGTGGTCATGGGTTTTGCTTTAGGATATCTTGAAGACAGGGAAAATCTTAGAAATGATTTAAGAGACAGGGAAAAACCTTCTTCGCGCAAAGACTTGAAAGACATTTGGGAAATTTTAGATTGAAAAATAATTTTGAGGGTTCGGCCGGTTTCTACAAAAAAGTCGAAATGTAAATTGTATACAAATATTTAATTTGCAATGTTAATAAAATTCGTCTCGTCTCATTTCACTGGTAAAACTTTTTTTGTCAGTATATTTCTTTTGATGGACACTTTTTGGAAAAGAACAGTTTTGGAAAATTATGAAACGTAATGATTTGTTTGGTCATCCGTCAGCATTGTATGTGCTCTTTCTAACAGAAATGTGGGAAAGATTTAGCTACTATGGAATGAGGGCCTTACTTATTTTGTATTTGACAAAACATTTTTTATTCTCCGACGGAGAGGCCGGGTTAATCTACGGTAGTTATGTAGCTCTTATTTACGGCCTTCCACTTCTGGGTGGAATCTTGGCAGACCGATATTTGGGTATGCGAAAGGCCGTGACTTTTGGTGCCATTCTTCTGGTGTTTGGACATTTATCCATGGCAGTTGAGGGCCCGATGGCATTCTATGAAGGTGGTGAGATTAATCGGTCACAATTTGGAATTCAATTTCTGTATTTATCTCTATCTTTTATCGCAGTTGGTGTTGGGTTTTTAAAAGCTAATATATCAACCTTAGTTGGAACTCTTTACGATAGAGAAGACTGCAGACGAGATAGTGGATTTACAATTTTTTATATGGGTATAAATATTGGTGCATTCGCCGC
Source organism: Betaproteobacteria bacterium TMED82 (assembly GCA_002170395.1). Taxonomy (GTDB): domain Bacteria; phylum Pseudomonadota; class Gammaproteobacteria; order Burkholderiales; family Burkholderiaceae_A; genus UBA7377. Next base: position 96,412 of record NHEJ01000006.1, on the reverse strand, counting down.
TACTTTATTATGTGCCTATTTGGGAGAAACATATGGCTGGAGATATGGGTTTGGTGTAGCTGGAGTTGGTATGGTCATTGGCCTTCTTACGTTCTATCTGGGTACACCGCTTTTGGGTAAGATAGGGCTTCCACCTAATCCCGAACTACTCCTGAGAAAAAGTTTTATAGGATTGAACTTTGAAAAATGTATTTATCTTTTCTCTATTTTATTTTTAATTTTTGTTTGGGTTCTTATGCAAATGGCTCAGAGTCTGGGAATAATTTTGATTATTTTAGGGATTGCATCGGTTGGCTGGATAATTTGGTTTTGTTTAAGAGAATGCAGAAAAGCAGAAAGAGACAACATTTACAGTATGCTACTTTTAATGGCTTTTTCAGTATTATTTTGGGCTTTGTTTGAACAGGCTGCCTCCTCAATAACTCTTTTTACCGACCGAAACGTTAATATTGGCAAAGATATTTCTGCCGGAATGTTTCAAGCTCTCAATCCGATGTTTATAATTCTATCAGCACCACTTTTTGCCTTCTTTTGGACTTTTATGGGGAAAAGAAAGATTGAGCCGAGCACTCCTGTTAAGTTTGCTTTAGCAATTTTACAAATTGGTGCTGGTTTTTATATATTAGTTATAGGTTCAGCATACGCGGATTCTGAAGGTAAGGTAGCGTTAATATTTTTGGTGATGATGTATTTTTTACATACAACCGGCGAATTATGTCTTTCTCCTGTGGGTTTGTCTATGGTAACAAAATTGTCTGTTGGTAAGATAATGGGTATGATGATGGGCGTTTGGTTTTTGTCCAGCTCTTTCGCGGGTTATGTCTCAGGGTGGATCGCCGGACTAATGGCAATAAATGTTACTGGAAGCGAAACGGTCTCTGGGATTGCCTCGCTTCAGATATACAGTGGTGTTTTCGAAAAATTAGCATTTGTTTCTCTTACAGCGGGTGTGTTCTTGTTAATTCTCAGTCCGACAATTAGAAAAAAAATGACCAGCGTATCTTAAAAAATTAAGGGGTAGTGATGAAAAAGTTGATTATTATTCTGGTAACTTGCTTTCCATTATTTTGCACTGCAGGTTGGAAAGAAGTTTCTAAAAATGTTGAGTATACATCTTATTATGTGGACGCTGAAAAGCTGAAACGGGCTGGAAAGTTTGTTTTCATTTGGTATTTAGTGGATCACGTGGAGCCTAGGAATACTGGAGATATGAGTGAAATTCACTATTTGAAAATTTTATGTAGAGATATGAGGTACATGAGGCTAAAAAGTATATATTTTGGGGGGAACATGGGAATGGGCCAGATAACTGACGACTACGTGCCGCTCAACTTTGACCAGTGGCAATTTCCAAGAGAAGGCACGGCCTTCTCAATCGTAGTGGGTTACGCTTGTGGGTTAGCAGAGATGGAAAACTATTAGAATTAACCCAGCTGAGCCAAGGCTAGTTTCTTTCAAGTTTAATAGCAACTTAGAAATTTATAAAAATAACATTATACTAGCAGTATTTTTTCGATTTGTTCGGTAACGGAGGAGTCCACCAAACTAAGATATTTAGTGCTTGCTAAATTTTCTATAAGCTGACTTTTTTTAGAAGCACCTAATATAACAGTACTCACTGCTTTGTTTTTTAAGCACCAGCAAATAGCAAGATTTGAGAGCGGTATTCCAATGTTCGAGGCTAGCACAGAAAGCTTCTCGACTTTTTCATGACGATGTTTATTGCTACTAGCTTCTATATTTGTTTTTATAAATTGATAGTTACTTAAACTTGCCCTACTACCGGACGGGATCCCCTCCTTGTATTTACCTGTTAATAAGCCCGAACAGAGAGGGCTCCAAATTGTAGTTCCTAGTTTCTCCTTTTCAAAAAGCTCAGTGTATTCCTTTTCCATTCTTTCCCTATTGAACATGTTGTATTCAGGTTGTTCCATAGCAGGTGGAGTTAAGTTGAGATCCCTAGCAATTTGATAGGCTTTTTGAATTTGCTGAGCAGGCCATTCAGAGGTACCCCAATAACAAATCTTTCCCTGAAGAATAAGGGTATGCATAGCCCTAACAGTCTCTTCGATAGGTGTTTCAGGATCGGGCCTATGACAAAAATACAAGTCTAAATAATTTAAGCCCATACGTTCTAAGGCGTTAGTACAACCATCAATAACATGTTTATGACTTAAACCACGTTGGGTTGGTTTTTCTCCTCCCCAGAAAACCTTACTGGAGATAATATAGGAGTCGCGCCTCAGTCCGAGTGTTCTAATTGCATTGCCCATGATGATTTCAGAATGACCAGAGGCATATGCTTCAGCATTATCAAAAAAGTTAACTCCATTATCAAGCGCTACTTTCATAATTTCTGTAGCCTCTTTTTCATCCAATTGATTCGAAAAAGTAATCCATGAGCCATAAGAAAGCTCGCTAATTTTTAGTCCAGTTTTTCCTAAATTTCGATAATTCATAATTTCCCTTTGTGTGAACTCCATTATAGTCTACTAGTTCGGCAGTTTGAGCTGTCAAATCCCTAAGATTGACTCATATCAAAGCAATTAGGGTAATCGACTACATCAAGTTGCGCACAAATTGTTAGTGGACAAGGAATTTATTGATATACTAAGTTAGTATTTAAAAACAACTGATCAAATACTAGTTAAAGAAACTCTGGAGGTAAAGTGGCTAAAAAATTCCACAGTGTTGTTATTGGAGGGGGTTGCTTGGGAATTGCCAGCGCGGTTTCTATTTCAAGACATTTAAAAAGAGTCAATAAAGACCCGTCCTCGGTTTGTTTGATCGACAAAAGAGTTTTAGGTGGCGGATTAACTGCTCGACACTCAGGTATTGTGAGGTCAGCAAATGCGGACCCTTATGCAGCAAAGCTTGCAAAAATAGCAGCTGATATGTGGCTTAATGTTAAGCACATCTGGGACGTTGAACTTGAGGCTGATCGCTTTGGTGCTATTTGGATAGCTAAGAAAGATAAGCACGGTACTAATAAAAAATGGGATAAATTAGAAAGTGAAATGAGGAAGTTGGGTGTTCGCTTCAACAAGATTCCCTTCGATGACGCATTAAAACTTGTCCCAGATTTTGTGAAAGTTAATGAAGATGAAGTTTTCTACTACGAACCAGATGCTCTTCAGTACGATCCAGCTGAAGTTAGGAGAGCTCTTTATGAGGCTGTAAAAAGATCCCAAATCTCTTTGATGGAAAAAACTGAAGTTTTAGGTTTTAAAAAAAATTCATTGGATAAAATCTCTGAGGTTATTACTAGCGTTGGTTCTTTTGAATGTGAAAATGTAATAAATGCTGCTGGGGCTTGGAGCCCTACAATTTTTGCGAAGCTTGGACTTGCAATACCTGTTAGTGTCGAGCCAGTTTATGTGGTAAATTGGTTGACTAGTTTGGCTGAGAAGAATGTTGCAATGCCTATTATTGCTGATTATGTCAATAGAGCTTATTTTAGAAGCTGGAGAGATGGAGAGATTCATATGCATCAACCCAGGAAAAGAGCTATCCAAGAAACGAGTACTGCTTTTGCAGAAAATCCCCTTGCGATGTTGGGAGCAGATTTCATAAATGATCCATCCAACCAAGCAATAGGTTATTCTCAAACAAGGGTGTACGAGGACATTTCAAAAAAAAGATTTGCGAATGTTGCTCAAACGGTGTTTTCCTCTGGTTACAGGTCGTTCTTTGATATAACTCCAGATCTTAGGTTTATCCTAGGACCAGACCCAAAAATTAACAATTTATGCCACTGCTTAGGATCGGGTCAAGCATTCAAGTTTGCCCCTGCCCTTGGGGAGATGATGGCCGAATTCGTAGTTGACAAGGGTCCGTTGTGTGAAATTGGAAATAAGTTTTCAATCAGTAGATTCGATAACGATTTCATGGAAAATTTTTGGAAAAGGGTCTCTGGAACCCAACACAGCTTAGAAATCGAGGGGGCATCCTTGTAAAAAGGGAATGTGTTCCCTAGCAAGTGCAAAAAAACGTTAATTTGCGGATACGCAGGTCTCAAACAAGTAACTTATACTGACCCTGATTTTCAAGGAATATGGTGGAGCCGGCGGGAATCGAACCCGCGTCCGCAAGACTTCCAAAGACAGTTCTACATGCTTAGTTAATTATTGTAGTTTAATTTAGTACTTAGTCAATTAACAAACTGATACTAAACGATCCATTAGTTTTAGGCAGTAATATCATGGCGCTATCACGGCCGATCTGATGTAAATGACACTGCAGTGGAAGACCCACCTAACCCACCAGAGAGTTAGTGCAGCGCTCGCCAGCTATTTAGGCTGCGAGTGCAAAACGCTCATCGTTGGCGTTTAATTTTTTCCGAATGTATTTACGAGGTAAACGGTCCTCGGCATGCCCTGCTCTTCTTCTTGACCCACGTCGAAACCAAGTCGGCCCCAAACCTTCAGTGTGACTCTTATTTTAATTTAAGGCAAGTTGTAGATTTAGCAAATCTGCCAATTCTTTAGCGTTAATAGCAATTGCATCGCTGCCCCAGCTAGCTAAATCAGATTTTTTTTTCGTGGTTTCAAAAGAAATAGCAATTGTCCAACAGCCCGCGTTGAAACCACTTTTGATGTCTCTAGGATCGTCACCAACATAAATGACTTGACGGCTATCAAAGCACAGTTTTTCAAAAGCGTATCTGATTGGGGCAGGATGTGGCTTACTGTAGGCTAGAGTATCACCACAAACGAGGATCGCGGCACGATCGTCTAAATTTAAGCCATGGATAATGGGCATTGCATACTCATGATACTTATTTGTAACTATACCCCAAATTATGCCCGCTTCCTCCAAAGAGCAAATTAGCTTATTCATTCCTGGCATAAAATCTGTGAACTTTAGCAGGTTTTTTGAATAAAATGAAAGAAACTTTTTTCTATACAAATCAAAGTTAACGTCCTCCTTTCCAATATTTAAGGATCTTTCCAGCATTCCAGCCGCTCCTCTTGAAACATAAGATTTATACTCATCAAGTTTTAAGGGAGGTAGATCCCTTTCTTTTCTTAATAAATTAGCTGCGGATCCAAGGTCTCCAGACGTATCGAGAAGTGTTCCATCCAAATCAAACAAGACTAATTTTTTGCTCTGATTGCACCAAACCTCATGCCATTCTTTCCTTGGTTTTGGGGTCAGAAGATTTTTACTCAATTGTTTCCTCGGGGAGTTTTTAATTTTTTTTAAAGGCCATTATGTAGTTGACACTCGTATCCTTGGATAGTTTGTAAACTTTAGTAAAAGGGTTATAAGTCATACCAATTATATCTGTCAGAACTAGCTTATTTGGAGTGGCAAAATGTTCAATTTCTGATGGCTTCAAAAACTTGCCATATTCATGCGTTCCCTTAGGTAACAATTTCAACACGTATTCAGCTCCAATTATTGCAAATAGGAAACTTTTCAGATTTCTGTTGATAGTAGAAAAAAAAACTATTCCACCAGGCTTGAGTAGGGTTGCGCAGTTTTTGATTTCGACCGCCGGATCAGGAACATGTTCTAGCATTTCCATGCAAGTCACTATATCAAAAGACCCAGTGAACTCCTTCATTAAATCCTCGGAAGCCGAATATAAATAATCGACCGAACTCGATATTTTTTTTTTGTGTAATTTTGCAACCTCAATTGCTTTTTCTGACATATCAATGCCAGTCACCACTCCCCCTTTCTCTGAAATTGATTCACTCAAAATTCCACCACCGCAGCCTACGTCTAACACTTTCATATTTTTTAGACCATGTGATGTATTTAAAATCCAATTTAAGCGCAATGGATTTATATCGTGGAGTGGCTTGAATTCGCTTGAAGGATTCCACCACCGCTCTGCTAATTCACTAAATTTATCTATCTCAGCTTGATCTATATTCTTTTTTTTTCTTGGTTCCAACTTATTCTCTATCACTGTTACACCTTATCTTGTTTCTAAAAACACTCGTCGGTTAAGAGCACGTCCTTCTCTTGTATCGTTGTTTGCTATAGGTGAGCTCTCACCCAAAGCGGTAATAAAAATAAGATTCTCATCAATCCCATTGACTACGAGATAGTTTTTCACGGACTGAGCTCTATCGAGAGAAAGTTTCAAATTATAAGTATCGCTTCCAAGAGCATCCGCATGGCCTAATATATTAATCATTTTATAAGTTTTCCCTCTCAATTCTTCGATGAAAACATTTAGAATCGAAATGGCATCTTCTGAAATTTTACTTTTATCGAAATCAAATCTGATTTCTGCATCAAAAGGACTATCTGACGAGAGTTCTGCTAAATCGACAGGTGCATTATTGGAGTCACCTTCTCCTTCTCTGAAAGCTTCAACTTCTGCCCCAGAAATTTCAGAATTGACGTCAGTCTTTTTAGTTAAATTATTCTCACCGCAAATATTAAGGACCGCACCTTCAGATTGAAAAGTAGTTCTTACGCAATTTCCTGACGTATCTTTTATCGGCATTGAATAATTGTCTATAACGAACCCTTGAAATTGAATACTCGAAAGTCCACTCATGGGAATAGACAAGCAACTACAAAAAATTAAACACAGTAAATCTAACTTTTTGAATTTAAGCATTTTTTTTGTTTCAGACTTTTTTTATAAGAAGTATAATAGTAAACTAAACCTGTAAATTATCAAACAGACTTTTATCTTATGGTTATATGCCTTAAGTTTTTGTAAGCGTAAAAAGTCATACTGTAATGTTAAGCATTGCAATGTTCAATAATAGAAAATATAGATTGCCATGAGCGAAATTGCTAAGAACAGCCTGCCTGTTAGTTTAGAACAAGAGATGCGAAATTCCTATCTGGATTATGCCATGAGTGTGATCGTAGGAAGAGCATTACCCGATGTAAGAGACGGGTTAAAACCAGTCCATCGAAGAGTTTTATTTGCGATGAATCAGCTAAAAAACGATTGGAATAAGCCATATAAAAAGTCAGCTAGGGTTGTCGGAGACGTAATAGGAAAGTATCACCCCCATGGAGACTCAGCGGTATATGAAACAATCGTTCGAATGGCGCAATCTTTTTCATTACGTTATATGCTGGTCGACGGTCAGGGAAATTTCGGTTCGATTGATGGCGATAATGCAGCGGCTATGCGTTACACCGAAGTACGTTTAACAAAAATAGCTCATGACTTATTAGAGGACCTCGAAAAGGAAACTGTTGATTTCGGACAAAATTATGATGGTAGTGAAAACGAGCCATTGGTTTTACCGGCCAAAATACCGAATTTATTAGTAAATGGTACATCTGGAATTGCTGTTGGAATGGCCACAAATATTCCACCTCATAACTTAGGGGAGATAGTAAATGGTTGCCTTAAACTTTTAGAGAATCCTGAGTTATCGATTGAGAGTGTAATGGAAGAGATACCAGCCCCAGATTTCCCAACAGCCGGTGTTATATATGGCACTGCTGGAGTTAAACAAGGGTATAAAACTGGTCGTGGACGTGTTGTCATGAGGGCGGTAACTCATTTTGAAGAAGTTTCTAAAAATGGAAAAAAAGCAATAATTGTTGACGAAATTCCATTTCAAGTTAATAAAAAATCTTTGCTAGAACGTATAGCAGAATTAGTAAATCAAAAAAAATTAGATGGTATATCTGATATCAGGGATGAGTCAGACAAATCTGGTATGCGTGTCGTAATTGAGCTTAAAAGGAATGAGTCTCCAGAGGTTGTGCTCAATAATTTATTCAAAATGACACAGCTTCAAGATACTTTTGGGATGAATCTCGTAGCATTAATAGACGGGCAGCCGAAAGTTCTAAACCTTAAACAGATACTTAACGCTTTCCTTAGCCATAGAAGAGAGGTAGTTACAAGGAAAACAGTTTTTGAATTGAAAAAAGCGCGGGAAAGAGCTTTTATTTTGGAGGGGTTAGCTATCGCGGTGGCAAACATGGATCCGATTGTCAATTTAATTCGTGATGCTATTTCTCCCGCTGAAGCAAAAGCAAAGTTACTATCAAAAATATGGCCTGCAGGAGTGGTTGCCCAAATGTTAAAAAAAGCCTCCGAGAAAACTGTCCCTGAAGCCTTTCGCCCATCAGAAATTTCTGCTGACTTCGGATTATTAGATGATGGCTATCACTTGTCTGAGATGCAAGCTCAAGAAATTTTACAAATGCGTTTGCAGAGACTAACAGGGTTAGAGCAAGATAAAATAATAAAAGACTATCAAGTTGTGATTGAGTTAATTTCTGATTTGCTAGATATCTTAAGTAATCCAAAACGCATTTCAAATATAATTAAAGAGGAATTGATTCAGGTTTCAAAAGACTATGGCGACGAGAGGAGATCTCGTATCGAAGAAAGTACGGAGGAACTTCAAACGGAGGATCTCATAACCCCACAAGATTTAATTGTTACCCTCTCGCACGAGGGTTATGTGAAGAGTCAGCCGGTTAGTGAGTATCGCACGCAAAAAAAAGGTGGCAAAGGCAAGCAAGCTACGACAATGAAAGAAGATGATTGGATTGAACAATTGTTCATTGCTAATACGCATGATACTCTTCTTGGTTTTTCTGACGTAGGTCGAGTTTATTGGATGAAAGTTTGGGAGGTGCCTACTGGGTCAAGAATTTCCAGAGGCCGTCCAATAATTAATTACTGGCCTTTAGCTAAGGGTGAAAAAATAACAACTGTCCTGCCTGTAAAGAAATTTGATGACCATCATTTTGTATTTATGGCGACAAGTTCAGGTATTGTAAAAAAAACTCGGCTAAGTAGTTTTTCCCGTCCCATGAAAAGAGGAATTATTGCAGCTACTCTTAAAGAAAGGGAGACTTTGGTTGGCGCAACTATCACGGACGGAAAGCAGGATATTATGCTAGTCTCCGATGAGGGTAAAGCGGTAAGATTTTGTGAGTCTGATGTTCGTCCGATGGGCAGAGGCTCAAGAGGTGTTAAAGGCATGAATTTAGTTTCAACGAGGAAAATTATTAGCATGCTTTCTGCTCCGAAAACAGAGCGGGGTGCCGAAGAAGAAAGTTGCGATAACGGAAAGATTGATGTTTTTTTAGCTACAAAAAATGGTTTTGGTAAAAGGACATCATTATTGGAGTTCACTAAGCACGGCAGAGGCACAAAAGGCATGATTGCAATTCAGACTAGCAAGAGAAATGGGCCCGCGATTGGGGCTAGTTTGGTTGATGAATCTGATGAAATAATGCTCATTAACAACACTGGCATATTAGTGAGAATCAAGGTCAGCGAGGTACGAAGGCTCGGCAGATCTACTCAAGGTGTGAGGTTAATAGCGCTCAACAGTAACCAATATTTAGTTGGATTTCAAAGAGTTTCAGACACAGATGTATTCGCGGATAGTGAAAAAAAATTGAGTGAAAGAGAGTGAAAGTTGATAAAGAGCTATGAAATGTAGTCGCCCATTCAATTTTGCACCCGGTCCTTCGCAGATGCCTGAAGAAGTTTTGCTCCGTCTCAGGGAGGAAATGATGAACTGGAAAGAGTCTGGAATGTCCGTTCTTGAGTTGCCACATAGAGGTAGTTATTTTCAAGAGATTCTCGATGAGACAGCTGCTTTAGGTGCAAAGTTACTAGGTCTACCAAGCAGTCACAGTTTGGTTTTTATGCAAGGTGGTGCTAGAGCACAAAATGCTCTTATCCCGTTAAACTTACTGGGAGAAAAAAAAAAGTGTGATTATTTGATCACTGGTTTATGGTCTGAAGTCTCTGCCAAAGAAGCGAGAAAATATGGGGAAGTAGGGGTAGTGGCATCTATTGACGCTAGCCCTCTTGCAATTCCCCCGATGGAGGAGTGGGTGTTGGATAAAAACGCATGTTATTTACATTTTTGCTCTAATGAAACAGTACAAGGTGTAGAGGTCCATGATTGGCCAACCTTCCAAAAACTATCTTCAAAAGTTCCTATGGTGGTTGATGTATCGTCAAATATTTTTACGCGTCAATTAGATTTTAGTGAAACTGCGATTGCTTATGCTGGGGCACAAAAAAATACCGGTCCGGCTGGGGTTACCTTAGTAGTTTTGAATAAAAATTTTCTTGAAAAGAATAACAAAAAAAAACACAAGTTTTGCCCAAGTGTATTTGATTATTCTAATGTTCTTGAGAATAATTCTTGCTTTAATACCCCGCCAACTTTAGCGATTTTCATAACTAAACTAATGTTTGAATGGATTGAAAAGTTGGGCGGTGTTGAGAAAATGGAGTGGCTTAATAGGCAGAAAGCAGACCGTCTCTATAATTTTCTTGACGAAAGCTCTTTTTATAGTTCCAATGTCAAAGAATGTTCCAGATCGAGGGTAAACATTCCATTTTTTCTTCCAAGCAATCACTTAATGAAACCATTTCTTCTTGGGGCTCGGGAAAAGGGGTTGCTAAATTTACAAGGCCATAAGCTGACTGGAGGGCTTCGTGCGAGTCTTTACAATAGCATGCCCCTAGAGGGGGTAAATAAGTTAGTGCATTGGCTGATAGAATTTGAGAAGCAATTTTCATGAAACCTGAAGAATTAATTAAATATAGAAAGTTAATAGACGATATTGACGATAAATTAGTCTCTTTACTCGTTGAAAGAGCTAAATACGTAAAAGAAGTTGGGGCCAAGAAGAAGAAAGCTAACCTCGCTGAATTTAGGCCTGAACGAGAAGTAGAGATAATTGAGAGAATGTGTTCATTGAATAGAAAATTAGGAGGGGATCTGCCTGATAATTCAATTGCAAACATTTGGCTCGAAGTAATATCTGGGTGTAGATCTTTGGAAAAACGGTTGCGAATTGGATATCTCGGGCCCGCCGGTACATACAGTGAACTAGCTGCGAGAACACTTTTTGGACATCAAGTTTTATTAGTACCATTTGATTCATTAGAGGAGACTCTATTAGCAGCAGAGGGAGAAAGTTGTGATATAGCTTTACTTCCTGTAGAAAATTCTATAGAGGGTACTGTAGGAAGAACTTTAGATCTTTTTCTATCTACATCATTAAAGATTTCCGCTGAGGTTTCAATACCTATAAATCATTTACTACTCAGAAGCAAAACTGGACTGGCAGATATCGATGAAGTTGTTGCCCACTCACAAGCACTTTTACAGTGTCAAGTTTGGTTAAATAAAAACTTACCTGGTGTTCCAAGGGTAGCTGTACACAGTAACGGAGCTGCAGCCAAAATGGCCTCTAAAAATTCGAATCTTGTTGCTATAGGAGGACAGTTAGCTGCAGATACATATAATCTTTTTGCTATAGCAGAAAAAATAGAGAATGATAAAAATAATCGAACAAGGTTTGCCGCACTTGGATCTTTTGAGCCTGATGATTGCGGGTTCGATCAAACTTCTTTGATATTGGCAGTTCCGGATAAGGCTGGAGCTATGTATGCTTTGATTGAACCATTAGCAAAGCACGGAGTTTCTATGAGAAGATTTGAGTCCAGGCCTGCACGAAATCAAAGTGACACTTCTTGGCACTACTATTTCTACGTAGACCTTGAGGGGCATCATGCTTCACCAAGCGTATCTACTGCTCTGCTCGAGATTGAAAAAAGGACTGTATTTTTCAAGAATTTGGGATCTTACCCATTGTTTCAAAAACTGAGTTTGCCCTCTACTTCAAATCGTGGTGAGTCAGGTAATGATTAACAAAATATCCTTTCTACCTTGGGTTAAAAGTCTTGCGAAATATGATCTGGGTAAAGGTGTCAGATCTGTGGCTGAGTTAAGTAATACTAATGAAAAAAACATTATCAAGTTAGCTTCTAACGAAAATCCTTTTGGTGTCAGTCCAAAAGTTAAAGCATTTGTTGAAGATTTTACTCATGAGCTAAATAGATATCCCGATGCCGATTCTTATCTGTTGAGGTCTGGTATAGCAAAAAACTTGAATATTTCTAGCGACCAGATTTTCCTTGGTAATGGTAGTAACGATGTTTTAGATTACATTGCGCGAATTTGTTTGTCGCCGGGCAGTTCAGCCATTTTTAGTAAGTATAGTTTCGCCGTGTATTCACTAGCTACAAACGCTTGCGGAGCGGAGGCAATTGAAGTTCCAGTCGATACGGATTTTAGGCCTAATTTAGAGAGGCTAGCAGATAGTGTTAAGGCTAATACAAGAGTTATATTTATAGCGAATCCTAACAACCCCACTGGAATTTATGTTCCTTTGAAGGAAATAGTAGCTTTTTTAGACAATGTGAGTGAATCTGTTTTGGTCGTTTTGGATGAGGCATATTTTGAATATATTGAAGACGAACAAATAAAGTCCATAAATCTATTAAGTTCTTACCCGAATTTATTCATTACAAGATCGTTCTCAAAGGCATACGGTTTAGCTGGATTAAGACTGGGTTATGGAATAGGGTCTGCTGAAGTGGTGAGTTTTCTTAATAGATTGCGGCAGCCGTTTAATGCTAACTCAATTGCCCAAGGAGCAGCATTAATTGCTCTTAAGGATAAAAATTTTCTGCAGGATTCCATAGCAAGGAATAAGCTTTTAAGGGAAAATCTAGAAAAAGAGTTGTCAGTCCTTGCACTAGAATTTTTGCCATCTAAAGGAAATTTTATTCTGGTTAACTTTAGTAATAGGGTAGATAGTGATTCTAATAGTGGTATCGGGCAGATTGTTTTCGAAAGGTTATTGCGAAAGGGCATTATCACCAGACCAGTCAGTAACTATGGTCTACCTGATTGGTTAAGAATATCTATTGGTACAGAGACGGAAATGAGCAGTTTACTAAAGACATTGAAATCTTTATTCGCTTCCTAATATGCTCATCGAGAAAAAAAAAATAGGCAGATTGATTATCGTAGGGTGTGGTTTGATCGGAACTTCTATTGCCTTAGCGGCAAGGAAAAATGACGTAGTGAATGAAATTATTGGTGTCGAGGAAAGTTTAGTTGATTTTAAGCGCTCCATTAAGCCTTTTGATAGGCTAGAGAAGAATATAGGAAATAACTTAGAGGGTGATCTTGTAGTGCTCAGTGTGCCTGTATCTGAAATGAAAAATTTTGTACCGCAACTGTCAAAAGAGATAGGTACTAAGTTCAAAGTTATTACAGAGGTAGGAAGTACCAAAAGAACTCTAATTGAAAGTATACTTTCTCTCAAGAAAGAAATAAAGTTGAGGTTACTCGATAGCTTTGTATCAAGCCACCCACTCTGTGGCTCGGAGAAGTCCGGATCAGTATCGGCAAGCGAGGACCTTTTCAAAGATGCTACTGTTTTAATCAGTCAGATGGACCCCCTGAGAAAGAGTAACGATATGGATGAATTATTAAACACTAAGCCTACAGTAGACTTTGAAAATGAGAAAAATTTAAAATTTGTAAAAGAGTTTTGGAATTCACTAGGTGCTAAAACGTTAGACTTCCCAATCCAAAAGCATGATTCTTTTTTGGCTTTAATCAGTCATTTGCCTCATCTGGTATCGTTTACTCTTAGCGGTACCCTTTCTAAATCAGAATTCAATAATTTAGCTCAAGGCGTGAATGGTAAAGGACTTAGAGACACGAGCAGGATTTCAGGATCTTCCCCTGATTTGTGGGTTGATATCCTTCTTGATAATAAGGTGTACCTGATTGAATTAATGGAGCAATGGGATTTTTATTGGGAGGCAATGCGCAAGGCACTAGTTACATCTAATAAGCAGACTTTAAAAGAATTACTAATTGAGGCATCCTCTTGGAGAAAGAATTTTAATTCTAAAAATTAAATTTTAATAATTTTTATGAACGGAAACTAACAAAATTTTGGATTCTATTTCATTAGACGTGCGGGATTTTGCTGCGGGAAAAGTGTTCTTACCGGGCAGTAAGAGTATTTCAATAAGGTTGCTCCTGCTTTCAGCCCTTTGCAAGGGTAGAACCAGGATTCAAGGACTACTTGATTCAGAAGATACTCGGATTATGATGGCAATTCTTCGTCAACTTGGAATTGAAATTAACGAGGAAAAAAGTAAATTACCTGACGATTATCAAACTAACACAGGAAACCTCAATTTATTAGTTGTTGGTTGTGAAGGTAATTTCCCAGAATTAAAAAATAAGAGGGTTTTAAACCTTTTTGTTGGTAACTCCGGTTTAAGTGTAAGAACTATTCTCCCAGCTCTTGCGTTAAATTTATCAAAAAATGCTTGTCAGAGCGAGGTTGTTCTTGATGGCGTGGAAAGAATGAGAGAAAGACCCATTTCAGATTTAGTTGATGGGTTGACGCCCTTGGGAATTAAGTTAAGTTATGAAGGCAAGTCTGGTTTCCTTCCCCTCAGAGTAAAGCCAAGTACTCTGCAACGAACTGATTGCCTACAAATTAACTGCCTCAGCTCAAGTCAATTTTTAACGGGCCTACTTCAAGCAGTCCCTATTCTCCTAGATAAAAAAAATAAGTATATTTCGATTAGAACGGTTGGGGAAATTATTAGTAGACCATACATAGATTTGACTATTCACATTATGAGAGCTTTCAATATTAAAGTTAATGAGGAGGTCAAGGGGCTATTTGTTATACGCTATTCAGAGTTTATAAGCCCTGAAAGTTTCCTAGTCGAAAGTGACGCATCTTCAGCGAGTTATTTTTTTGCTATGGGATTATTAGGTAAAGGACCGATAAAAATATTAGGTATTGATAAGAAAAGTTACCAAGGAGATTTACAATTACTACCTATTCTTGAAAGGATGGGCGCTAGAGTGTATTGGGAAGGCGAAGCTGTGAGTATCTCTGGTGGTAATAATATACAAGGAATTGAAGTTGATTGTTTAAATATTCCCGATGCGTCAATGGTTCTTCCGATTTTAGCTTTATACGCTAACAGTACCACGAGACTTACTAACATTGGCTCATGGAGATTCAAAGAGACCGATAGAATAAGGGCTGTATCTCAAGGACTCATTAATCTTGGAGCAACAGTAAAAGTTGGAAAAGATTGGTTGGAAGTTGTACCTCCTGACAAGCTCAAACCTGCGACTATAGAGACTTTTAAGGATCATAGAATCGCAATGACTTTTTCTTTAGCTTCATTTCGTCATCCTGGTGATGAAAATGTGGTGGGTAGGGTGACTAGAATAGTGGATCCTGAATGCGTCGCAAAAACTTTTCCTGTTTTTTTTCAAGAATTTTCCCGGATTTGTTCGGAAGGTGTTCCGGTTATAACCATAGATGGCCCAACAGCCTCTGGGAAAGGGACAGTGGGAGAATTGGTAGCTAGTCAACTCGGGTTTAAAACTTTGGACAGTGGTATTTTTTACAGATCTTTGGCTGTTATATCAATCATGAAGAAAATTGAAGAAGATGATGAGGTATCTCTTAAGAAACTTGCAAAATTCTTTAACCTAGAATTTAATTCAGGAAGAATTATTTGGGAGAAGCACGACCTGACAGATAAGCTTAGAGACGAGAGAATAGGAATTCTTGCATCTAAAATTTCCCGATTTCAGTCAGTCAGGGATGGTCTTTTGGGAGGTCAGCGAGACTTAGCTAGACTTCCTGGATTGGTTGCTGACGGTAGAGATATGGGAAGTAAAGTATTTCCCAAAGCAAAATTAAAGGTTTTTTTGACAGCAAAACCCGAGATAAGAGCTAAAAGAAGGTTCAAGCAATTGATCCAGAAAGAAATTACTTGTAAACTAGAGGACATTTTACGTGATGTAAAAGATAGGGATCGCAGGGATATTGAGAGAGCTCATTCACCCCTCCATCTTGCCGAACGTGAAGCCTCCGTTGTAATTGATTCATCGGATATGTCTTTAGATCAGGTAGTGGATAGGATTCTTGCTGAGTTTAACTAATTAACATTAATCAAAATTTTTTATGAATCTACAATCAACAGAAGCTAACACGAAAACAAGCAACAACCCAGACTCATTTGCATCATTATTTGCTGAGTCGATTGCAAAAAAAGAAATGCGTGCCGGAGAGGTAATTTCTGCGGAAGTTATTAGAATTGACCAAAATCATGTAGTGGTAAATGCTGGCTTGAAGTCAGAAAGCTTTATTCCGCTCGAAGAGTTTTTCAATGATCAGAAAGAACTTGATGTTAAAGAGGGAGATTTTGTGTCTGTTGCAATAGAGTCGCTTGAGGATGGGCGTGGTGAGACGAAACTTTCAAGAGATAGAGCAAAACGGTTGGCGGCTTGGATAAGCTTAGAGAAGGCGTTAGATGCGGGCGAATTAATCACTGGAACTGTTACGGGTAGGGTAAAGGGTGGTCTCACTGTTATGACGAATGGTATAAGGGCTTTTTTGCCTGGTTCCCTCGTAGATGTTCGGCCAGTTAAGGATACTTCTCACATTGAGGGCAAGACGCTGGATTTTAAGGTCATTAAGTTGGATCGTAGAAGAAATAACGTTGTTGTTTCAAGGAGAGCCATCGTTGAGAGTACAATGGGGGAAGAAAGAGGAAAGTTGGTAGACTCATTGCAAGAGGGAGCTTCCGTAAAGGGGCTAGTTAAAAACATCACTGACTATGGTGCATTCATAGATTTAGGTGGTATCGATGGACTTTTACATATTACTGATATGGCCTGGAAAAGGGTGCGGCACCCGTCTGAAATACTTTCCATTGGACAAGAAATTACTGCAAAAGTACTCAAGTTTGACCAGGAAAAAAATCGTGTGTCATTGGGGGTCAAGCAACTAGGTGATGATCCGTGGGAAGGAGTTACTAGAAGGTATCCTCCTGAGACTAGGGTTTTCGGTAAGGTAACTAACATAACTGACTACGGAGCGTTTGTTGAAATTGAACCAGGAATAGAAGGGCTAGTTCATGTTTCTGAGATGGATTGGACTAATAAAAATGTTAACCCCGCCAAGATTGTTCAAAGTGGAGATGAGCTTGAGGTTATGGTTCTCGAGATAGACGGAGAGAGACGAAGAATTTCACTTGGAGTTAAGCAGTGCAAGGCCAATCCTTGGAAGGACTTTGAAGATAGCGTTAACAAGGGTGACAAAGTGAAAGGCCTTATAAAGTCAATAACCGATTTTGGGGTATTTATTGGACTTCCTGGAAATATTGATGGTTTAGTTCATTTGTCGGACTTATCATGGAGTGAGCCTGGAGAGGAAGAAGTTAAAAAATACAAAAAGGGCGAGGAATTGGAAGCAGTTGTTATGTCCGTCGATGTAGAAAGAGAAAGAATCTCCTTAAGTGTGAAGCAATTAAATCCCGTAGAGGATAAAATTAAGGCTGAGAAAATTGAAAAGGGTAGGATGGTTAAGGGCGTTATCACAAAAATAGAAGCTAAGATAGCGACTATAACGCTAGATTCCGGTTTGGAGTGTTTACTCAGGGCCTCAGATGTTTCTCGTGAAAGAGTGGAGGACATGTCAGCGGTCCTTAACATTGGAGATACTGTTGAGGCAATAGTCGTCAACGTCAATAAGAAATCTGGAGAAGTTGGCCTATCCATAAAGGCCAAGGAAATGGCTGATGCTGCGAAAGTTATGGAAAAAATGGCTACAGACAGTTCAAATCAGTCGGGAACTACAAATCTCGGAGCTTTGTTGAAGGCCAAGCTAGATGAGCCGGAGGAAAAGTCCAGCGGAACCGAAAATTAGGTGACCTAGTGACGCGGTCAGAATTAATTATTCGATTGTTAAATAAGCATAAGGAAATGTACTGCAAGCAGGGCAGCGAAATATTTTTTGGGTTCGAACAAAAAGATTGTGAAGTATGCGTGAGGACTATCCTTGACGAGATGGTTAAATATTTATGCGATGGAAGTCGTATTGAAATAAGAGGTTTTGGCACGTTCGCTGTGAGCACGCGTCCGGCAAGGCTTGGGAGAAATCCAAAAACAGGTGATAAAGTAATGGTGCCTCAGAAAAAAGTTGCGCACTTTAAAAGTGGGAAAGAACTGAGGTTAAGACTGAACCCTAAATTTTAGTAGCAGATGAAATTTTTATTTTGGTTTTTAAGGGCAATACTCTTTTTGTTGTTTTTGGGTTTTGCCGTTAATAATAATCACGAGGTAATTCTTAGAATTGTTCCAGGCTTTTCTCAATATGTTCTCATTGGTCCACTTGTCCTTTGGTTATTTATAGCATTCTTATGTGGAATTATGCTCACTGTCGTAGGCTTGTTACCAGTGATTTTAAGAGGACTGAAGTCAAATAAATCAAATGCAAGTTGAACTTTGGTGGCTAATTTCTTTGCCGTTTTTGTTTATATTTGGTTGGATATCCTCCAGATGGGATGGCTGGCAGGATACTAATCAAAAAAGTCAGGAAGGTAAGAGTCTAGAAAAAGTTGCGGTTTTGTTAGCAAAGGAGGATAGAGACCAAGCTTTGAAATTATTACTTGAAGTAATTCGTGAAAATGCACTATCACTCAACTTGCAGCAGGCATTGGGAACTCTTTACAGGTCAGAAGGCTTTTTCGATAAAGCAATCGCAGTGCATGTTTCTCTTCTCTCAAAGGAAAATATAGGTAAAGAGATACGTGAGGAGGTGATTCTTGAGCTGGCTAAAGACTACATTTGTGCAGGTATTTTCGACCGAGCTCGTAGCTCTTTAGCGTTGATTGAAAATAGTTGTTTGAGAATCCAAGCTCTTGAACTTCAGTTAAAACTCGCTCAAAGATTAAGATTTTGGAAGGAGTCAATCAACTATTTAGAGTTAATAGAGAAAGAGAAAAAGGTAGACATGATTGGGCTAAAAGTTCATTTATTGTGTGAACTAGCGATAGAGGGAGACCCTGGGGCTTTCGTTAAAGCAGAACGATTAAACGCGAACCACTTGAGAGTTTTAAACTTTGATAGTTCGCATGAAAACACGCATGGATCTATCTTTATTTGCAACTCATGCGGAGCTAGATTTGGAAATTTCGTTTGGAGATGCCATGTTTGTGAAGCATGGGATGCTTGCGAGAAAGTAATTTAAAAAATGATTATTAGTAATGTCTGAAAAACTAATTGAGCCATTTTTGCGGTATATAAAGTTAATTAGATTAGATAAACCAGTTGGCATTTTTCTTTTATTGTGGCCAACATTATGGGCACTCCTCTTAGCAGCTAATGGTATCCCCGATATAGAAAGACTTACAGTTTTTTGTTTGGGCGTAGTTTTAATGAGGTCTGCTGGGTGTATTATTAACGATATAATAGATAAAGATTTTGATAAAGGAGTAAAAAGAACTTCCGAAAGAATGTTAGCATCTGGCGATGTATCGGTTCAGGAAGCGATTATTTTATTAGTTGGAATACTTTTGTTAGCTGCTTCTCTACTGCTATCTTTAAATGCATTTGCGATTCAGCTGGCCTTTGCTGCATTTGCTCTCACAGTAATTTATCCGTTTTTTAAGAGATTTTTTCCAGTACCTCAGGTGATTCTTGGAGTTGCATTCGGTTTTGGTATTTTAATGGCATATGCAGATACAAAAGAGATGATTGAGCCAATAGCTTGGATTTTATTTATTGCAAATTTCTTTTGGTCATTAGCTTATGACACCACTTATGCCATGACTGATAAAGAAGATGATTTAGCGTTAGGTTTGAAAAGTAGTGCAATTACTTTTGGTCAGTATGACAAAATTGCTGTGTTACTGTTTCAAACTGTTTTCTTGATACTAATGATTGCACCTATCAGTCTAATGAACTTCGGCTATTTTTATGGGCTAAGCTGGTTTTTCGCAGCTATCTATTGTTACTACTTGTTCAAGAGTCTTATTGAAGAAGAGCAAAGTGATTATCAAGATATTTTTAATAAAAATCATAGGATTGGAGCTATATTATTTCTTGGAATTCTGTTTGATTTGAGTGTTTAGCTCTTTTCCCAGATCCTTACTTTTAATTTTTGCGGCGAAAAGCGCTTTGGCTATAGTTTGTTCAAGTTCATTTTCTTCCAATATTTTTATTGCAGCTTCAGTAGTACCTCCTTTTGAGGTAACCGATTGACGAAGAGTTTTAGGGTTGTCTCCTGTAACTGTAAGTAATTTTAGAGCTCCGAGCACAGTTTGCATCACTAGAGCGTGGGACAGCTTTTTGGAAAAACCTAGTTTTCCTGAGGTGTTGACTAATGCCTCGATAAATCTGAAGACATAGGCTGGACCTGAGCCTGATATAGCAGTAATAGAGTCAATTTGACCCTCAGCATTTAGAAAAAGTACTTGTCCTATCGAATCAAAAAGTTTGGAAATAGCAATTATCACTTTCTTCGGTATATTGCGCGGAGCATAAATTCCCGTAACTGCGAGTCGGACTTTAGCAGGTGTGTTAGGCATAGCGCGAATTATTTTTTCATTTTGGAAGATTTTTCGTAGCATAGCCAGCTTTGCTCCCGCGACTATTGAGATCAAGGTAGTTTTTTTTAACCAAAGGCAAGAGTTATATCCAATCTCCTGCTTAAGTGATTGCAAGTGCTGAGGTTTTATCGCAAGCACCGTAAGATTAGGAACTTTTTTAGTTTTCTCAAATTCTTTTATACTTTTGAAACATTTAAGATTTTTACCTTTAGTATTTTTAACTAAAGAAAACCTAATCTCTGGGCGAGGATCAATGACTGAGATAATATATTTTTTTTCTGTCAGCCCGGCGATAATTGCTGATGCCATATTTCCGCCGCCGATAAAAGTTACATTCATACAGTTGTCTCAATATGCATTTATAAGTGTTTTTAATTTTAAGCCCAAAAGCCAACTTACACCGATATAAATAAAAGCTCCAAGTGATAATGTGGACGTAACGATAATAACTCTCACTAAAGGAGTCTCTTGCATTTGAACCCAGTCAAAAAGACCTGACATGAAGCGTAGGAAAATAAATAAGATAGCTGAACTAAATAAAACTTGAAATATAAAAATCAACCAATCGGAGCCTGGGATAAAAATTTTTTTCTTGATGAGAATATATAAAAGTACCGACGCATTAAAAATGGCGCCAATACTAATTGCCAGTGCTAGTCCAGTGTGTCCAAATCTTGGAACTAATATCACATTCAATAATTGAGTAATAATTAAAGTTACAATTGCAATCTTGACAGGCGTTTTTATATTTTGCTGCGCATAAAAGCCTGGCGCTAAAATTTTGATAGCTATAAGTCCGATTATTCCAAAGGAGTAAGCAGTCATTGCTTCAGAAGCTTTCAATAGGTCATAGCTAGTGAAGGCTCCATAATGGAAAATGGCGGAGGCAATTGGCAGAGAAAATGACAACAGCAAGAAACAAACAGGAATAGTTGAGAAAAAAACCAATTTTAACCCCCAGGCTAGCATTAGAGAGAGTTTGTCTGTTTCTTTTCGATTCCAAGCTCTGGTTAAAGTAGGCAGGAGAACAGTGCCCAAGGCAACTCCGAGAAGAGCAGTTGGGAACTCCATGATTCTATCGGCATAAGATAGCCAGGATACGCTACCTTCCTCAAGTTGAGAAGCAATGTGAGTATTAATTATTAGACTGAGTTGGGCGACAGAAACTGCAAGAGAGGCTGGAATGAGTAACTTAATTATTTTCCAAATGTTATCATCTATTAAGATCTTTTTTGGAAAATTAAGTATCTGTTTGAACTCTCGGTAAAATCTAAAGAACCCTATTTTTTTTAGTCCCCAAATTTGGAAAGTGAGCTGGAGTACACCGCCTCCAACAACTGCAAAAGCCAAAGACCAAATCCCTTGCATTAAATGTGGAGTTAAAAAAATTATAGATGCGATAAAAGAGATATTTAAAAGCACAGGTGTAAAAGCCGGAATTTTGAATTCTGAAAAAGTATTTAAAACACCTGAGGCTAAGGCAACAAGGGATATGAATAAAATATACGGGAACATAATCTGGGTAAGGGTTATCGATAGCTTAAAGGTATCGTCATTACCGTTGAAGCCACCGCTCATAACTAGGACCAGATAAGGCGCGCCAATAATTCCAAGTACTGTCACTAAAATAAGTATGGCCGTTAAAACACATAAAACTTTAAAAGCAAGTTCGAAGGCTTTTTTATCTCCATTTGCCTCTTTCACCTGGCCTAAAACGGGTATAAAAGCTTGTGTAAGTGCGCCTTCTGCAAAAAGCCTTCGTAAAAGATTAGGGATCCTGAAAGCAACAAAAAAAGCGTCAGTTTGAGCGGAAACACCGAAAAAGCTGGCGATCAAAACTTCACGAACTAATCCTGTAACTCTGGAAACCAATGTTAGGAGACTTATTACTACGGTGTTCTTGAATAAATTCATATATAGTTGTATTCTAAATGACATTCGAATTTTAATTAAAGAATTATCATGGCCAATTCAGTTTCTGCAAGAAAAAGCGCTAGACAGTCCTGTGCAAAACGACTTGTAAACCAAAGTCTTAGGACGAATTATCGGACAGCGGTGAAGTCTGTAAGAAAGGCGGTGGAAAGTGGTGATAAGACAATAGCGAGGGAAGCTTTAGTTGCGGCTCAGAGTGAAATCGATAAGTTAGCTGATAAAAGAATTGTGCATAAAAATAAGGCCGCTCGTCACAAGAGCAGATTGAGCTTGGCAGTCAGGCGAATGAAATAATCTGATTCTGTAATTGTTAGATCTTAGTCCTCTCTCCGAAAATAGCTGAACCGATTCTTAATAGGGTTATGCCAGTTTCATCTGCCTCGCTAACCGCGATTTCGAAATCGTTTGACATGCCCATGGAAAGTGTATCCAAAGGGGAGTCTTTCATAACCGTTGAATTGATATTTCGTTTAATTTGCTTCAAGGTTTGATATCTATAATGTGTAAGATCCTTGTTATTTGTTTTTTCCGGAATGGTCATTAAACCTCTTAATTTTAAGTTTTGGTATTTTTTTAGGACTTGAAAAAAATTTTCTGTCTCCTCGGGACTTATACCACTTTTGCTTTTTTCTTGACTTAAATTAATTTGCACACAAATATTTAACTTTCCCTTTGAGATGGGGCGTTGCTCAGATAGCCTTCTAGCGTGTTTTTCACTTTCTACGGAATGTACCCAATCGAAGTGCTCAGAAATTAGCTTTGTTTTGTTACCCTGAATTGGTCCAATAAAATGCCAATTAAGTTCTCGCATGTCTTTTTTTTTGCTTAAGAATTGAATTTTATTAATTGCTTCAGAAACATAGTTTTCTCCAAAATTTACGATGCCAAGACTTAAGGCTTCCTCTATCTTTTCAGGAGGAAATGTTTTACTAACTGCTAAAATGTAAATAGCGGAGTACTCTTTGTCAAAAAGCTTACAATTTTTTCGAATAGAGTCTCTTATCTTATTTAATTTACTTTCCATTCTTTGTTAGAAAATCTTAAACTGGGACCATGTGCATGCTAAATTACCATTGAATAATTTTACTTTTGAGGAGGGTTTTAATTTTATCTCCGAATAAAAATTTGATTTGTCGTTTGATAGGATCCAAACATCCCAACCACTAAACTTAGTTCTTAATAATTCTCCAAATTGCTCATATAGTAATGGGCTACCACCTATTTTTAGTCTTTCTCCGAAGGGAGGGTTGGTTACGATTGTACCTTTTTCAGAGATATTAAATTTAGAATTAGACATATCTTTTATTGGTCCAATTTCCCAACTAATTGATTGAGAGATACTTTCTGGCAGCGCAAGCCTAGCGTTATTTTTTGCAATTTCAATCGCGTTTTCATCGATATCTCTTCCAAAAAAAATGTCAAACCTAGGCTTTTTAGAGGCTTTTTGCCAAGATTTTAGCGCCTCTGCCTCGAGTTTTTTTATGTCAAAACCTCCAAAAGGAGAATCTTTAGAAAATTTATCACATGCAAATTTTCTTTTTCTTACCGGATTGAAGTTGGCTGGTAGCCCATGAGATTGTGATGCAGCTTCTATTATGAATGTACCACTACCGCACATTGGGTCAAAGAGCGGGTTATGAGGACTCCAATTTGTATGTGCAAGTAATCCTGCCACTAAATTTTCTTTTATTGGAGCGTCAATTTTATTTTTCCTCCAACCTCTCTTAAAAAGTGATTCCCCAGAAGTATCTATAGAAATAGTAGTCAAATTATTCTCAAAATTCACCCAAATTCTCATGTCGGGCTTTCCAGTCTCAACATTAGGACGCATTCCTGCTTTTTCTCGAAACCTATCGCAAATTGCGTCCTTAACCTTCAAAGAAGCAAATCTAAGAGAAACGTCTTTCGGCATGCCCCAACCATTTATGTCTACTTTAAAACTTTTTGAGCAGTCGAACCAGTTTTCCCATGAAATCTTCTTCGTGAAGTTATATAGTTCTTTGGCGTTTTTTACCTGTGTTTTTCCAAGCTGAATTAGTATCCGGGAAGGAATTCTAGCCCACAAATTTAGTTTAAGAACTGAGGCACCATTCGAATAAAAAAAGACACTACCTTTACCTTTAGTGATATTTTTAACACTAATTAAATTTTCTATTTCTTGCGCAAGTATTGTTTCAAAACCTTTTGAACAAATAGCATGAATTGGGAGTAACATAGTTTTCTTAAAAAGGTTTTACCACCACAAGAGTGGTAGTAAGAAAAAGAAATATAACTGGAAATTCGTTAAACCATCTAAACCAAATATGAGATCTTTCGCATTTAAAATTTATAAAGTTTTTTAGTATGACACCGCAGTATAAATGGTAGACCACTAGTACTAGAACACACAATACTTTTAAGTTCATCCAATGATACTCTCGTCCAAAACCAATTCCATACCCTAACCACAGCCATAAACCAAATACTATCGATAAAACCATTAATGGCCAAGTAAACTTATAAAGCTTTATTGCCATTAATATCAGTCTTTCATACTCGCAGTTATCTTTTACAGTAACAAAATTGTTTGCTGACTTAATATCTTGAACTACCATTGCGAGATTAACAAAAATTCTAGGCAGATAGAATAGCCCAGCAAACCAGCTGACTACAAAAACAATATGAAAAGTTTTAATCCAAAGCATCAAACTCTAATCTGACCATTGCCTAAGACAATCCATTTAACACTTGTCAGTCCCTCTAGTCCAACAGGACCTCTAGCATGAAGTTTATTTGTGCTTATTCCAATTTCAGCACCTAGCCCATATTGAAAACCATCTGCAAATCGGGTGGAAGCATTAACCATAACTGAAGCAGAATCTACTTTCCTCAAAAAAAGCATCGCTTTGTGGTGATTTTCAGTGATAATACTGTCGGTATGCTGAGAGCCATATTTACTTATGTGTTTAATAGCAGCTTCGATATTTGTTACTATTTTGATTGAGAGTATGTTGGACAAATACTCAGTCTTCCAATCTCTAGCTGTGGCGATCTTGGCCGCTGAACTATATTCAAATGAAAGAGCCTTAATTATTTCCTTCGACTTTTCACATACTCTAAGTTCAACATTCTTTTTCATTAACATGAGTGCTAGTTTGGGAAGTATTCTCTTTGAGATTTTTTCAGAAATAAGAAGTGTTTCTAAAGTATTACACGTAGCAAGCCTTTGGGTTTTTGAGTTCAGCGTTATATTTGTTGCCTTAACAAGATCAGCATCATCGTCAATATAAACGTGACAAATTCCGTCCAAATGTTTGATAACTGGAATCAAAGCATCCTTAGAAATTTTTTCAATAAGAGATTTTCCTCCTCGAGGGATGATTAAATCTATCATTTCTGAGTACTCAATTAACTTTCCAACTATAGATCTGTCCGTTTTAGGCACTATTTGGATTGCATTTTGAGGTAAAGCATTCTTCTTTAGTACTTTTTTACACAATTTCACTAGCTCAGTATTACTGTTTAACGACTCAGAACCTCCTCTTAGAATTACAGCATTACCTGACTTAAGGCAAAGAGCTGCGGCGTCGATAGTAACGTTAGGTCTAGATTCATAGATAATAAGGACTACACCAATGGGCACTCGCATGCTTCCCACCATAATACCAGAAGGTTGTTCGCGTAAATCGTCAATTTTTCCTACTGGGTCTGGTAGGTTTATTAGTGCAGACAAGCCACTACGCATAGAATCAATAACCTTTTGATCTATCGTTAAGCGATCAATGAAGGCTTCGTCGAAACCATCTCTTTCAGCCTGAAGAATATCCATTTCATTTGCCAAAATAATTCGTTCACTATTCTTATAGATTTCTTCAGACAGATCCGACAACGCTTGATTTTTTTGTAAAGTACTTGCGTCTAACATTTGTGAAAATGAGTTCTTCGCATTCACGCCCAACTTTTTAACAAGAAGTTTCATGTCCTTATTCATAGATTAGACACCCAAAAAAAGTCTTTCTAATTCAACCCAAGCATTTCCGGATTTCAAACCCTTGCTAATCTTATCAATTTCATAAAGTTTCATAAGCTTTAAGGAGTCTGTACCTGAAATTGTTTTTCTTAAATATTGAGCTAATATAAAAATTATAAGTGGTAACGGAAAGTCCTCTTTCTTAAATGCTGACATCATTTTTAGATATTGAGAGGACTGATCTTTCTTCATAAGTTCTTCAGGCAATTTGAATGGGTTATACAGACAAGAATTTGAGATGACTTTTTCCAAAATATTTCTTTTGAGTTCTAAGCTATTATCAAATGCCTCTATAATAAATGTTAACTTATCAATTTCTTGACTGGCACTGCTTAAATTATTTTCACATCTTGAATAAAAGATCTCAAGGGCCTCAGGTGATAAATCTATTTTTCTTTCCTTCAAGCGACTACCTATAAATAGTTTTAAGTCATGTGGAGTAATCTTTTTAATATTAATAACAACTCCTTTTTTCTCAATAGCTTTAACCCAATTCAGTTTTTTCATCTTTGTATCAAGAGCAGGTGCAGACAATATGAGAATTGAGGAGGAATATGATCTTTCCGCCCAGGAGATAATTATTTCTCCTCCCCTCCTGCTAGCTTTTCCGTCGTAAAGCTTTAAATCAATCAACTGTCTACTAAAAAAAAGATTGCCTGTAGAACTATTTACCAGTAACTCTTCCCAATTAAAAGTATTAGTAGGTATCAGAACGGTCTTTGTGTAGGTTTCACCATCATCATACATCTCTATAATTTTTCGAGTAGCTTCTCTCAGTAAAACTAGCTCGTCCGAGCAAACTAACCAAATGACCACCGAGGAGCAAGCCATCCCAATAGAATCTAAGTCATGTTTTATCTGACTAGGAATGCGGTTCGACTGAAGAAAGTGATTTGTATTGAGATTTATTATCATTTATTTATTGATATTTTGTTTACTTATCTCTAATCTTTGTAGTCTCTCGAAAATTTGAATAGCTAGCTGCTTATTAACATCCCTAATATGGAATTCTTCGTGTGCTTGGGTAGCGAGAACATCAGTATCATTGAAGTTAATTGCCCTGTAGATTTTTAATTCGTCAACAGGTTGTAACGGTTTATTTTCTTTGTCGGTAATCTCAAGTCGTACTGTAATTCGAAGTTCAAGTTCTCTAGGCCTCCCGGCTCCTGAGAAACCCACAACCACCTTCTCATTGTCTACTTTTAGTTTGACTTTTACCTGTGTTTGCTCTGGAGAGCTTGAGAATTTTATACTGTCAGTCCTACGAAGTTTGGACAATAATTCTTTCCCAACTCCATTGTTAGTTCCTTCTAAAAAAATATAAGTAAAAGGTAAATTTCCGTCTACAACTTTAAACTTCCATCCACAGCTGGCAGTCGTGCATGCTATTAAAATGAGGCTGATAAAAAACGAGAAAGTTTTTATTTTTTCTGTCATTATGTATTTAGATAACAAAATTTATTAACCGTTTTGGAACCACAATGGTTCTTTTTGGTTCTTTGCCATTCGAGAATCGTTTGAAGCACTCGGTATTTCTTCCGATTTCCTCAATCTCACTATTATTTGCATTAGCTGGAACATCGACGTTATCCCTAACTTTTCCATTTATTTGGATAACTATCTTTATATTCTCAACTATGAGTGCACTTTTATCAACC
Source organism: Betaproteobacteria bacterium TMED82 (assembly GCA_002170395.1). Taxonomy (GTDB): domain Bacteria; phylum Pseudomonadota; class Gammaproteobacteria; order Burkholderiales; family Burkholderiaceae_A; genus UBA7377. The sequence goes on along the minus strand of NHEJ01000006.1, from coordinate 68,589 downwards.
TTAGGCCAAGGGCAGCAAGTGAGGTCTCCCAATACTTCCTTAAAATTAAGTTTTTTCCAAAAATAGCAACAAATATGAGGAGATATCGGATACAGAATTCTCAATAGTATTGAAACACCCTCTACCAGCATCTCTATTCTATTTTCCTTTACAATATGTTTTTCTAAGCGATTAAGAATTTTCATGGATGCCGAGACTACAGTATTAAATTGGCTCCTCTCCATATCAAAGTTAGCTTGAGCGAGAATTTCATGAATTTCTTTTCTCAATTCAGGGTGCTTTCCTTCGAACTTCGACTTCATAGAAGTCCTAACCGCATGAGGCGTAAATAAACTAATCATTTCATTCGAAAACAACCAAAGCCTTTTAAGGAACCTATATGATCCTTCCACGCCTTCTTCTGACCATTCCAGGGTGTGCTCAGGTGGAGCTGCAAATATTATGAATAATCTTGCAGTGTCAGCGCCATACTTATCAATTAAGTATTGCGGATCCACTCCGTTATTTTTTGATTTCGACATTTTTTCGCTCTTACCAATCTGAATTGGCAAACCATCAGACTTAAGAATTCCATTCACAATTCTTCCTTTTTTATCCTTTTGGAGAGATACTTCCTCAGGGCTGTAGAAAGATTTGGTTTTATCTTTAGATTCTCTGTAAAAAGTTTGATTCAAGACCATGCCTTGAGTGAGTAGTTTGTCAAAAGGCTCATCAAAGTTTACAAGGTTAAGATCCTTCATGACTTTTGTCCAAAATCTTGCATAAAGCAAGTGAAGAACAGCATGTTCAATGCCACCAATATATTGGTCCACTGGCATCCAATCATTTACTCTTCTATCAACCATTGATTTGTTCTGATCCGGGCAGCAATACCTCATAAAATACCAGCTTGAATCAACAAAGGTATCCATGGTGTCAGTTTCTCTTTTAGCCGGTTTTGAACAGTTTGGGCACTTAACATTTAAGAAGCTATCATCTTGCTTGAGAAGATTACCGGGCTCTGTTGGAAATAAATTTTCTGGAAGGATGACAGGCAAATCAGAATATTGAACAGGCACCGCACCGCAGTACTTACAGTTGACGATAGGAATTGGAGTACCCCAGTATCGCTGCCTACTGATACCCCAATCTCTTAAACGAGTACGCTCAACAACTTCCCCTGCTTTTAGTTTTACTATATCTTGACAAATCTTTTTTTTTGCAACTTCCGCCGCTAGTTTAGAGTATTTGCCTGAATTCACGCAAATCATCTTTTCTTTTTGTGCATACCAGTCCTGCCAACGATTTTCATTGAATTCAGCTTTCTCTTTTATCTCTACAGGAGTAATAACTTGTCGAATTTCGATATTATATTTTTTTGCAAATTGAAAGTCTCTCTCATCGTGTCCCGGAACACCCATAACTGCTCCATCCCCGTATTCCATGAGTACATAGTTCGCGATCCAAAGGGGAACATTTTTTTTTGTTAATGGGTGTTTGACTACTAAAGTAGTTTTGATGCCTTCTTTTTCCGTCAAATTATAACTTTCGGAATCAGAGATTTTTTGTTGATTAACTTTGTTAACAAAGCTACGCACGTTTAAATCACTTTTTGAAATAAATTTAGCCACTTCGTGTTCTGTTGAAATGGCCACAAATGTAACACCCATGATCGTATCCGGTCTTGTAGTGTAAACAAAAAGCTTTCCCTCACCCAGAAGTTTCCCTTGGGTTTGGAAATTGTGAAGAAAGCAAAATCGCAGACCTGAAGACTTCCCTATCCAGTTCCTCTGCATTGTGAGAACTCGCTCCGGCCAATTTAACTCATCTAGGCCTCGTAAAAGAGGGTCTGTGTACTTTGTAATTCTTAAATAGTACATTTGGACCTCTTTTTTTTCGATGGTAGCTCCAGACCTCCAGCCCTTCCCATCTATTACCTGTTCATTCGCTAATACAGTTTTATCAACTGGATCCCAATTCACACGACCCTTTTTTCTAAAAACAATTCCTTTTTCAAGCATTTTTATAAAGAGCCACTGATTCCATTTGTAGTATGAAGGCGTACAAGTGCTAATCTCTTTAGTCCAATCAATAGCCAATCCAAGCTGCTTAAGTTGGCTTTTCATAAAATTAATATTCTCGTTTGTCCATTCAGACGGAGACTTTTTTTTCGCAAGGGCTGCATTCTCTGCGGGCAAGCCAAATGCATCCCAGCCCATGGGCATAAGAACATTGAACCCCTTCATTCTTTTCCATCTGGCAATTACATCGTTAATAGTGTAATTTCGAACATGACCCATGTGTAATTTACCAGAGGGATACGGAAGCATTGAACAAGCATAAAACTTGGGCTTAAGCTCAAAGTTTGCGCTGTCAATTTTATAGGGCTGATCTCGTTTCCACTCAGCTTGTATTGTTTTTTCTAAAGTGTTTGGTTTATAAGTTTGCATAATAGAAAAAGGTAAACCATTTTTCTATTGTAAGGTAAATTGACAGCTTTGAAGTGGATCAATTGTCTGAAATATCTAAATATAAATTTGTAGGGTAGACTATCAATTATGCTAAAAGCCATACTGCAATCTCTTAATGCGCCCCAAAAAGAGGCTGTAATGTACGATAAAGGATCTATGTTAGTTTTAGCGGGTGCTGGAAGCGGCAAAACTAAAGTCTTAACAACGAGAATTGCATGGCTATTGTCGTCGGGTAAAGCCATACCCTCTACCATTCTCGCAGTCACATTCACTAACAAAGCAGCCAAGGAAATGCTATTTAGAGTCAGCACAATAATTCCTCACAACCTGCAGGGCATGTGGATTGGAACTTTTCATGGACTGTGTAACAGAATGCTCCGAATGCACTTCAAGGAAGCTGCTTTACCAAGATCATTTCAAATACTTGATATGCAGGATCAGCTGTCGAGCATTAAGAGATTACTAAGAGAAAAAAATATTGATAGTGATCTAGTTGTTCCGAAGGAGCTTCAACGGTTTATTAACAACGCCAAGGAGGAGGGTTTAAGAGCAAGGGAAATTGACGATACATTTCAGTTTAATCGTAAGTTCATAGAATTATACGAAGAATATGATTTGAGATGTCAACGGGAGGGAGTGGTAGATTTTGGTGAACTTTTGTTACGATCTGTGGAGTTGTTACAGCGAAGCAGTGATTTAAGAGAACATTATCAAATAAGATTCAAAAGTATTTTGATCGATGAATTTCAAGATACTAATCCTTTACAGTACAAGTGGCTCAAACTTTTGACTGGTTCCTCAGGTAATGCTTTTGCCGTAGGGGATGATGATCAGAGTATCTACGCTTTCAGAGGTGCTGATACAGAAAACATGGAGCGGTTTAAAAATGAGTTTAATGTTAAGGATTTAATTCGGTTAGAGCAGAACTATAGGTCTTGTGGACACATTTTAGATGCTGCGAATTCTCTTATAGAAAATAATAAGGGCAGGCTAGGAAAGAACCTTTGGACTGATGCCGGCAAAGGAGAAAAAATTAAGTTGATTGAGGTATTGGAAGATGGGTTAGAGGCAAAATGGGTTGTTGAGGAAGTTAGTTCTTTGATTAAAGAAAATAAGTCTCCCAATGAACTGGCTATTCTATACCGAAGCAACGCTCAGTCACGGATTTTAGAACATGAGCTTAATAAAAGGGGTATTAGCTATCGAGTTTATGGGGGTTTTCGTTTTTACGATAGGGCGGAAATTAAGCATGCTTTGGCCTATTTGCGCTTACTGGAAAACTCCTCAGATGACAATTCATTTTTGAGAGTGGTAAATTTTCCCCCAAGGAAAATAGGAACCAAGAGTTTGGAAGCTTTGTCGGCTATTGCAAAGAATGAAGGTGGGTTATCGCTGTTTGATTCTGTTTCAATGACAAAAGGGAAACTTTTTAATACCCTAGAGAGATTTACTAAATTAATAAAAAATTTAAGGTCCAAAACTTGCGATTTACCTTTACCCACAGTGGTTGATATTGTTACCAAAGAGTCTGGTTTAAACGACCATTATGCAAAGGAAAAAGACGGATTTGACAGATTAGAGAACCTAAGGGAATTAGTTACAGCAGCGAACGGTTTTTTATCCGAAGAGAAAATTGACAGTAGAATACCTTCAAATTCTGGAGCTGCTGCTGATCAAACAAGTGAACCTGAGATACTAGAAGATTTAACAATTGAGGATATTAGTTTGAATCTTTCGCCGCTGACTCGATTTTTAGAGCATGCCTCACTTGAGTCTGGAGAAAACCAAGCTGAGAACGGCAAAGAAGCTATTCAACTAATGACGGTTCACTCAGCTAAGGGATTAGAATTTGAAATCGTATTTATAACTGGATTGGAAGAGGGTTTATTTCCTCATGAAAACAGTCTTAATGAACGAGACGGAATTGAGGAGGAAAGGAGGTTAATGTATGTAGCTTTGACTAGAGCAAAAAAACAGCTTTATTTAAGTTACTCCCAAACGAGAAAATTGTATGGACAATATCGTTATCATAAAAAAAGTAGATTCATAAATGAAATTCCGGAGGATAATTTAAACAATGTATACTCAGAGTTGTCAGAGAGGCCGATTTTCTCAAGAAAGGAAAGCTTCGAGAAAGCATTCATCGACGAGCATTCGGTTTTAGAATATCAGCAAGAAAATGAATTTAATATAAAGGTAGGATTATCTGTACATCATAAAAAGTTTGGAAGAGGGGTTGTTTTAAATGTAGAGGGAATTGGTTCAGAGGCTCGGGCACAAGTTGAGTTCGAGAAGGTCGGAAGCAAGTGGTTAGCTCTATCTGTAGCGAAATTGGAGGTTGTTTAGGTTTATTTCAAGCTTAAGTTTTCTTGCCAGCGAGCAATCCACTTCATCGCGTCTAGAGGTGTCGTTTTGTCCAAGTTAAGTGTTCTCAATTCAGCTAATATATTTTTATACAAGTGATCTTCAGTTGCCTTCAGTTTTTTGTCACCCGACCCCGAATATTCTGATGCCTTACCCACGGACTTCTTCATCTTAGAGGCCATCTGAATAACGGTTGTTGGGAGTCCAGCCAATTCTGCAACTTTAATTCCATAGCTATCATGGGATACGCCTTCCACTAATTGATACAAGAAAATAATCTCATTTGCCTCTTCAATTGTTTTTATATAAAAGTTGATTGCTGAAGTTAGTTTTTTTGCAAGTTTAGTCAACTCAAGATAGTGTGTCGAAAATAAGGTTAATGACCTATTCACTTGTGTTAGCTCAAATGCAATTGCCCAGGCAAGAGATAATCCGTCTGAAGTTGATGTGCCCCGGCCAATTTCATCTATTAGCACTAAACTTTTTTTTGTAGCACACTTTAAAATTTTGGCAGTCTCGGTCATTTCTACCATGAAAGTTGATCTACCCCCTTCGAGATCATCTGCAGTACCAATTCTAGTAAATATTTTATCTATTAGTCCAAGGCGACAGTTCTCTGCAGGAACTGGACACCCAATTCGGCCGAGGATAGTGATCAATGCTACTTGCCTCATGTAAGTAGATTTACCGCTCATGTTAGGTCCTGTAATTATCATTGTTGAGGCGTTTTTATCCAAATAAGTGTCATTTGGATAAATATCACTAAAATCTGAACTATTTATCCTCAATTCTTCAAGCGCAGGGTGTTTACCTTTAGCAATTTGTATTTCCGTTGTCTCTGAAAGACCAGGAAAATGCCAATTTGAAACTATTAATTTTTTGCCAAATGCATGCAGTACATCTAATTCACTTATTGCCTCCGAAATAGAGAATAAAATATCCGCAAAAGGTTTTAGTTTTAAAATTAAGGAGTGGTAAATTTCTGCTTCTTTTTCTAATGTTTGCTCTCGGTTATGTAAGAATTGACTCTCGATAACTTTCAAATTGGGAGTAATATATCTTTCAGCATTTTTTAAAGTTTGTTTTCTTATGTAAGTTTTGGGCACTCGAGTTTTTTGACTTGCTGGAACTTCAATAAAATAACCATGAACTGCATTAAATTTAATTTTAAGGTTAGAGATATTAGTATTTATTTTTTCTTTCTTTTCAAGTTCCACCAACTCTTCAAGAAGATTATTTTGTTTCTCTCTTAATTCATCAAGCAAAGCATCAAAACCATCTTTAATAATATTCCCTTCCTTGATTTTGACAGTACTATTTTTAGCCAAACACTTATTAATGTAAGACTCAAACTCATCAACTTTATTATCCAGAAAAATTTTCGAAATTTTAAGAAGTAACGGTTCATTACTTTTAATTAAAATGTTTCCAATCTCTCTTAAATTACATATATTTACGGTCAAGCCAACCAATTCACGGGGGTTTGTTTTCTTTAGTGATAATCTAGTAGACGCTCGACTAAAATCATTTAAACCTGAGAGGAGTAATGAAATACGAGGTTTTTGTGAAAGCCAACCTACAGATTTTTGCCGTAATTCCACTTCACTATTACTTTTCAAAGGGAATAAAATCCAACTCTTTAACTTTCTTGCCCCAGCTTTAGTTTTACACTTGTTCAAGCATTCAAATAGTGTTACGTTCTTGCTCGATTTGAAAATTGGATTAATTAACTCGAGAGAGTTCTGACTGATGGGGTCGATTTCTAAAAAGTCTTTTTGAAACCCTTCTTTTGGTAGACGAATGTGACTTAATTTCTGCCCAATATTATTGTCAATGTATGAGAATAGAGCATTTGTAGCTCTAAGCAGAGATTTTTTATCGTGAAGATTTATTGCGTGTAGAGACGACAGATTTAATCGTTGTTTTAAAGTTTTTTCACCGCATTTTTCATCAAAGTCCCAGGGAGGACGACCAACTAATCTTCCCTTTTGGCCGAAAAAATCATAGTACCTCTGTGGCAAAGATCCATTAACATTTTTTAAAAAATTGGAGCAATTAGAGCGTGATTTAAGGTTTAATTCGGAATTGGATTCCTGAAGTATTACTTCCACTATATTATATTTAGAAAAAATGGCTTCAAGCTTATCAAGGGATTCATTACTTGGAACATTCATATCAATTTCTTCATACAATAGCTCTCCACTAGCCACCTCACACCAAATGAATCCTCCCTCTGCATCGAATGCCCCGACGAATGTCTGGGTTAAGTCAGTCAATAGCTCTTCATCGTAAAGTGTTCCAGCAGTAATTATTCTAGTCACCTTACGTTGAAAAATGCCTTTTGTATTATCAATAGATCCAATTTGTTCACAAATCGCAATTGTCCTTCCGGCCTCTAGTAACCGTTTTATATAATTTGAGGAGGAATGAACTGGAACCCCAGCGAGATCCACAGGCTTTCCAGCACTCTGACCCCTTGTGGTGAGTGTCAAACTTAGTAATTTTGAGGCTTCTTTAGCATCTTCGAAAAATAATTCATAGAAGTCTCCCATACGAAAGAAAACAAGGGAATTAGGATAATCTTTTTTGATATTTAAATACTGCTTTATCACAGGAGTATGGTTTACGTCTGAGGTCATTTATCTCTTAATCTCCTGTACTAATTGCTCTGAAGCTATTAGCTTTGAAATAATTGGAAAAAGTTTTGGGTTTGAAGCCACTATATCCCCATTGAATAGATAACCATCACCGCCAATAAAATCACCTACAAAACCGCCTGCTTCCTTTACAATTAAAGATCCAGCAGCGATATCCCAGGGCATTAAGCCAATTTCAAAAAAACAATCACTTCTACCCGCCGCAACATAACATAACTCTAAAGCGGCAGAGCCAATCCTTCGGACACTGACAGAGTTATTCACAAGCTTATTTATGAGGTTAATATATTTTGAATAATTAGTTTTATTTTTTGGAGGAAATCCTGTGGTAATTAAACTTCCCTCAACAATTATTTGGTTGGAAACTCTCAATCTTCTATCATTTAAATACGAACCGCGTCCTTTGGAACTTATAAATAGTTCATCACGATGAGGATCATAAACAACTGCCTGGGTTATTTCTCCATTAAGCATTAATCCAATAGATACTGAATAAAAAGGAAAGTCATGAATAAAATTGGTAGTACCATCAATCGGATCAACAATCCAGGTATATCCATGATTTATATTCTCGTTTGATGGATTCATTATCAGGGTGCCTGATTCCTCAGCTAAAATTGAGTGTTTTGGGTAAGCAGATAGTAAAATATCGATTATTTCCTGTTCACAATTTTTATCAATGTTTGTCACAAAATCATTTTTTTCTTTTTCTGATATTTTAATTTTAGTTGGATCTAGGGTAGCGCGGTTAATAATAGCGCCGGCTCTCCTCGCAGCTTTTACTGCGGTATTTAACATAGGGTGCATGATTAATCTCAGGAGTTATGGTTAAGTTGAGTCAAGGTCTCTATCTTCTAAAACGAGTAAATTGGGTGATGGTTGAAACTTCTCACCCCGGTAATTTTGGAGCATCTGTTAGAGCACTAAAAAATATGGGATGCAGCCCCCCTATTTTAGTAGATCCTACGAGAAATGGAATCATAAATTCTAAGGAGGCTTATGACAGGGCTGCCGGAGCCTCTGAATGTCTGCAAAAAGTGAGAGTAATCTCCCTAGATGAAGCAATTGGAAATTCAAATCGAGTTATCGCCTTCACTTCTCGAAATCGAAGCAATAGCTTACCAGTTCTCTCTTTAGAAGAGAGCTTGAATATGATCTTTGCAACCCTAACAGATAATGAGACTACAGAAATATCATTAGTTTTCGGAGGTGAGACTAATGGACTGAAAAATGCGGATATTTTGAGATGTACTTCGATTTGTCACTTAGAGGCTGATAATGTTTATCCGTCCTTGAATCTCTCTCATGCAATTCAAGTGGTATCTTTTTGTCTTCGCAGTAAATTGCGGAGCAAAAACTTCGCTACAGGGCTCGGTACTTCATTACCAGGCTTGAAATTAGGGCAACAATATCAATCGAATTCAGCAGAATTGGTTTCTCAAAAAAAAATAACAGCGTTAGAGACAAAAATTTTAAGTATTGCTGACAAGCTTTATTTTCGATCTCCTGAAAGGCCAGGTAAAATTGCTGAAAGATTAAGAAAAATACTAGTTACCCCTGAAGTGTCTGAAAGAGATGTTAGGCTACTGGATGCTTTTTTTTCCGAAATTATTAATAAGCTTTGATGTTATCTATAGAGGAAGCTAAATGACGAAACTTAGAATTATTGAGGATGTTGAAACAATTTTGGAAAGGGATCCCGCTGCAACTTCCTTGGTAGATGTTGTTTTTTGTTATCCGGGGTTGCATGCTTTATGGTTTCATAGGTTGTCACATTGGTTCTGGAATAGAAATATTTACCTTTTGCAATGGGTGTCGAGGATGTTTTCAACATTCTCAAGATTTTTAACTGGAATAGAGATCCACCCAGCAGCTAAATTAGGCAGAAGGGTTTTTATTGACCACGGACACGGAGTGGTAATAGGTGAGACTGCGGTGGTAGGGGACGACTGTACCATCTATCAAGGAGTAACTTTGGGGGGCACCTCTCTTGTCAAAGGGGAGAAACGGCACCCCACGCTTTGTGACGGTGTAGTGGTTGGTGCAGGAGCAAAGATTTTAGGCCCTTTTTCAATTGGTAAGAACGCAAAGATTGGTTCTAATGCAGTGGTGATCCGTTCGGTTTCCCCAGGAGTCACCGTTGTTGGCATTCCAGCAAGAGAAGTAGAAAATAAAGAGGGCGATGAGCATTTTAGTGGAAAAAGCTCTGCTTTCACAGCCTATGGTGTTTCCGGGACTGAACAAGATCCCTTGGCTGAAAAGCTGAAAGAATTGACAGAAAAATTTGAAGCTCAACAAAAAGAAGTGGTTAAATTAAAAAAGAGATTACTCTCTAAAGAATAGTGTAGAAATTTTTTCCCTTGTGACTTCAAGGCCCCCGCCAACAACACTATTACTTACATTTCTCCAATCTTGAATAACCCACCGATATTTTCCCGAGGGCAAAAGATACTTTCCGGGTAGGTGAGTATGACCATGTATCATCCCATCTGAACCCGAACGAGTTAATACTTTATCAACTTCTAAAGGGTTGACATCCATCAACGATAATGTTTTTTCGGATTTAGCGCTCTCACTCAGTTCTCGTAATTCTGAGCCTATCTTTAACCTTTCTTCCATATTTTTGTTTAAAAACGTTTCTTTCCACTCTTCATTCCTAGTTATCTCTCGGAAATTCTGATGCTGTTTATCGTCAGTGCAAAGCTCATCACCGTGCATTAAAAGCAGTGTATAGTTTTCGGATTCGGCTTTGAGTTTCACGCTGGGATCGAGAGGTTTAGCTGAAAACCTCGAATAAAAATCATTACCCAAAAGGAAATCCCTATTTCCATGCATAATTCCCAATCGAATTCCAACATTTTTTAATTTTAAAAAAGTTTCTTCCAGTTGTGGGATAGGACTGATATCAGAATTTTGTTTCATAAAATCATCACCCAGCCAAACATCAAAAAGATCTCCAAGAATTAAGAGCCATTCGGGTCGGTCTTGTTCATCAGTAAGAATACAGGTCTGTTCTAACCATTTACAAAAACTAGATGTCAGTAGCTCAGTTTTTGGGCTAAGATGAATGTCAGAGCATAACTGCACTTTTTTGCAAAAGCTGATGTTTTCAATAAAATCCATTATCAGAGTTTTGTTATCGATTTTATTACGACCGGGGAGTTGGGGACGTCTTGGAAAAAACCTCTTGATCCAGTTGCGACTTGTCCTATTTTTGTAACAACAGATTTCCCTTTTTCCACAGAGCCAAATACTGCATATCCCCAACCATCACTAGTTTTGGAAGTATGATCTAAAAATGCATTATCCACTAGATTAATAAAAAATTGTGCTGTCGCTGAGTGTGGGTCGTTAGTCCGAGCCATTGCAATGGTAAAAGCCTTATTTTTCAGTCCGTTGTCGGCTTCGTTAGATATGGGTTTGAAAGTATTTTTTTCTTTAAAGCTTTCATCAAAACCTCCTCCTTGAATCATGAAACCATCAATGACGCGATGAAATATAGTCTTATCGTAAAAATTTTCTTCAACATAAACTAGAAAGTTTTTACAGCTTATTGGAGCTTTTTCCTCGTCTAGAGCGATTTCAATAAAGCCTAATGATGTATCAATTTTTATTTTCATAACTTCCTTCTATAGTTTTACTTTTGAAATCGAGATTTAACTTGGGTTTCGATAAATAAGGTGTTCGGTTTATATGATCTGCTTTAGCTCTGAGTCTTTCCGACGAACCATTATCTTTGGACAAACCCTCAAGGTAAATACTTTTCGCAAAATATATATGTAAATCTGCTAAATTTTCATAAGCTAGAATATAGTTCGGTCTATTTACTATTGCCGTATCAAGAGCTTTTCTGGCCTTTTCTCCTTCATTTTGCGAAATGTAAAGTACAGCTAAATTATTGTAAGTTTCTGCTAATTCAGGGAATTCTTCTGTGAGCCGCTCAAAAATATTAATCGACTTAAAAATCTGATCTTCATCACCGAGGTGCAGGCCTCTATCGGCGTACAAAACCGCTTTTAGATATCTCCATTGCGCATCTCGAGGTTTTTTTTTCAAATAATATCCAATAATTTCAGAGGCCTGATCGTATCTTTTAAGTTCAATTAATTCTTTCGTTTCAGAAATTTTTAGTGTGGTATTGACTACTTGCGTCAACTGCTCGCTGCGATTATCTTGAGCCAACAAAAGGTTAATTTGTATCCCTAAAGGGAAAAACAGTAATAAAATAGAAATCTTTTTTATCATTTTACAGATTGTGTAAAGAAAATAAGTACGTGTAACAAATGAAAAGGCTAATCAAATTTTGTATATATACAATAGCATAGGTAGACGAAAGGAGAAATTCGTACCCATAATTGAGGGTGAGGTCAGTCTTTATGTCTGCGGTATGACCGTCTATGATCTATGTCACATTGGGCATGCAAGAATTTTAATTTTTTTTGACATCGTCACAAGGTGGTTTGAAGCGAGTGGATTTAATGTGAAATATATTAGGAATATCACCGATGTTGATGACAAAATTATTTTAAAATCAGCGGAAAAAGGTGTTTCCGTTGAGAAACTTACGACTCAATTTATCGATGCTATGCACAAAGATGAAAGGAATTTAGGAGTAAGTTCTCCGACTCACGAGCCCAGAGCCTCAGAACATATAAATGAAATGTTAGATTTGATAAAGAAATTATTGAACAGTGGTCATGCTTATGTGGCAGGAGCGGACGTAAACTACGCGGTCAGGTCCTTCGAGGATTATGGAAAACTGTCTGGAAAGTCAATTGATCAGCTACAGGCGGGTAAAAGAGTTGAAATTGATGGGTCGAAAAAAGATCCGCTGGACTTTGTTCTTTGGAAAGGTAAAAAACCTGATGAGCCTAACGATGTTGCTTGGGAGTCCCCCTTTGGTAAAGGCAGGCCTGGTTGGCATATAGAGTGTTCTGCGATGAGTAATACTTTCCTGGGTAAAAAGTTTGATATTCATGGCGGAGGGATAGATCTACAGTTTCCCCATCACGAAAACGAGATAGCCCAATCCGAGGCAGGTTATTTAGGGGCTAAGGGAGAATCTCATGTAAACTTTTGGATGCATGTTGGTTTTGTGACTATAGAAGATGAAAAGATGTCAAAATCCACTGGTAATACCACGACTATTGAAAATATTTTGTCGATCGTGAACCCTGAAGTTTTAAGATATTTTTTAATAAGGGGACACTATCGAAGCCCATTAAATTACTCAATTAGCTTGTTGAATGACGCAAAGGCCGCTTTATGTAAACTGTATGAACTTTTGGATTTTTTAGGTGAAACTGAAGCAGTGGTAGCCTCCCAAGCAAAATTGTGTATTAGAGAAATGATGAACAGTAAAAATGAATATGTAGTGAAATTTAGAGAAGCCATGTCTGATGACTTCAACACCCCTAAAGCTCTCTCCATCATGTTTGTTTTTGGAAAGAGAATTAAAGAAATATTTGACAAAAATAATAAAGGGCATTTAGAGAGTGAAATTAAATCTTTTAGAGGTATGGGTTTATGCCTTGGAATTTTGAATAGAAGTTTAAAAGAAGTGATTGATAAGAAGAGTTTAAGGAATCTGTCTATCTCGAAGGTGGAGATTGAAGAACTTATTGTTAAAAGAGACCAGGCGAAAAAACAAAAGAATTATTCTTTAGCTGACGAAATTAGAAAAGAGCTGAAGGAAAAAGGTATCGATCTAAGGGACAGTCCCCAGGGTACTTCCTGGCAAACCTGTAATTAAAAAATTAGAACTATGAAATTTACATTCTTAGACTTTGAGAAGCCTCTAGAGGAGCTTCATCAGAAAATTGAAGAACTTCGAACAGTTCAAACCGGTGAATCTGCTATTGATGTAAGTAAGGAGATAGAGGCATTAACCAAAAAAAGTGACTCACTTCTTAGGTCAATTTATCGAAGTTTGACACCATGGCAAATTTCTCAAATTGCTAGGCACCCGCAAAGGCCGTATAGCCTTGATATTATAGGTGCCATAATGGAAAATTTTACTGAGTTGCATGGAGATAGGGGTTATGCAGACGATCCTGCAATAGTTGGTGGGTTGGCAAAGTTTGACAGAGAGTCAGTGATGGTAATTGGTCATCAAAAAGGCAGAGACTTAAAAGAAAGAACTCACAGAACTTTTGGAATGCCAAAGCCTGAAGGCTATAGGAAAGCAGCAAGACTCATGAAATTAGCTGAGAAATTTTCCATTCCAATTATAACTTTTGTTGACACTCCTGGTGCATATCCAGGAATAGGTGCGGAGGAGAGGGGACAGTCTGAGGCTATTGGAAGAAATCTTTTTCTCATGTCGGGTTTAAAAGTACCGATAATTTCCGTAGTGATCGGAGAGGGTGGTTCTGGTGGTGCTTTAGCTATCGCTGTTGCAGATAAACTCCTAATTTTTCAGTACTCTATCTACTCTGTAATCTCTCCCGAAGGTTGCGCATCAATTTTATGGAAAGATTCGGATAAGGCAGGAGAAGCTGCTTCAATTTTAGGAATCACTGCGAACAGGCTTAAAGAATTGGGCTTAGTAGATAGTGTTATTCCAGAACCATTAGGAGGTAATCACAGAAATTATGAATTTGCTTTTGCTAAATTAAAAAAAGAGCTTGGTCAAAATCTAAGATCACTTAAAAAGTTAAAGATCGGAGACTTGGTGAGAAAAAGACAGGATAAGATTCGTGAATTTGGAACTTTTAAAGAATCCTCCTGAAGAATTTGATAAACTTTTCGTGGGGCTATCTGGCGGATTGGACTCTGTTGCTCTTCTGTATCTTTTACTTGATAAATACTCAGTATCATTACCAGGCAAAAAGAAAAAAAAAAATTCATTGATTGAAGTAGTTCATGTTAATCATAACCTGCAGTCTGATTCACAAAAGTTTCAGGACTTTTGTGAGATGATTTGTAAGAATGCAGGAGTGAAATTACGTTGTATTTCCGTAAAAGTTCTGGAATCAGAAAAAAAAAAGTTTGGCATTGAAGCAGCCGCGCGTAAAAGAAGGTACGAAGCTTTTGCCTCAATCATTGATAATTCCAAAGATCTCTTAGTTTTAGGTCATCATTTAGATGACCAGTTAGAAACTGTTTTTTTACAGTGGATAAGGGGTGCAGGTTTGAACGGACTCACCGGTATGATTGAGTTCTCAAAAAAAACTATTCTGAATAAAATTGTAAAGGTGTGGAGGCCAATACTTGGTTTTTCTCGTGAGGAAATATATGCCTATGCCGTGCAGAATAAGTTAGATTGGGTTGAAGATCATTCTAATAAAAACTTAGATTTTGATAGGAATAATTTGAGAGCGCATATTATTCCAAAGTTAGTGTTGATGAGAAAAGGTGCAAAAAAAAATATGTATCGGAGCATAAAGCATTTACAAAATGTCAGAGACAATATGAATCTAATGTTAAACGAAAGTCTAAGTGAGTGTGTGAAAATCCAAGAGATTGACGAGGTTTTTGGTAATTCTAGTGTGCTTGTCAAAAGTAAGTTTTTAAAACTTGACAATGAACTACAACCAGAAGTATTGCGATTATGGTTATTTAAAGGGGGCTGTAAAATGCCGTCGTCGGCAAGATTGAAGGAAATTATTAGACAAGTAAAATTTTCATCAAGCCGAAGCCTTTACTTTAAACTAGAGTCTGAGGAAAAAAGTTTTTGCATAACGGCTAGTAAAACAGAAATAAGTTTATCGGTAATTATATGAAAGTAATTGTTCAGAAATATGGTGGTACATCAATGGGTTCGGTGGATAGAATTCATAGGGTTGCCACAAGAATAAAAAAATGGTCTGATACTGATGTTAAATTAGTTGTTGTAACATCTGCGATGTCCGGAGAAACTAACAGACTTATTTCTTTAGCAAAGAACTTTACAGCTGACCCGGACGCAAGAAGTTTGGACCAGGTGTTAGCTAGTGGGGAACAAGTTTCATCTGGTCTCCTAACTATTATGCTTAAAGAATTGGGTTTAGATGCGATAAGTTTTTGTGGTTGGCAAGTGAAAATTGTTACGGATTCAGTTTTTGGAAAAGCAAAAATTAAAAGTATCGACCCTAGTTTTGTTAGAAAAGAGTTGTCAACCAGAAATGTAGTAGTTATTACTGGTTTTCAAGGTATAGATGAATCCTCAGGGGCAATTACCACATTAGGACGGGGAGGTTCTGATACTTCAGCAGTAGCATTGGCTTATGCACTGAAAGCAGAGGAATGTTTGATATATACCGATGTTGATGGAGTGTATACTACAGATCCGAGAGTAGAACCGAACGCGAAAAGGTTGAAAACTGTAACTTTTGAAGAAATGCTTGAGATGTCAAGCCTTGGTTCAAAGGTGTTGCAGATTAGAGCAGTAGGATTTGCTGGTAAATTTAAAGTTAAGACTCGTGTATTATCAAGTTTTCAAGACCCAAATCTTAGTATCGCTGATGAATTGAGAGAAAGTACAATCGTCACTCATGAGGAAGACGAAGTTATGGAAGAAGCAGTAATTTCAGGAATTGCTTTTAATCGGGATGAAGCGCGAATTACCGTAAGTGGTGTCTCAGATACTCCTGGCGTGGCTCATAAGATTTTGGGACCAATAGCAAACGCTAATATTGATGTTGACATGATTATACAAAATTCCAGTAGGGACGGTACAACTGATTTTTCTTTTACTGTGCACAAAGATGAGCTGCGGGATGCTGAAAAAGTACTTCTTGACGAAGTGCCCAAAAGTTTAGGTTATGGTGAAATATGCAGTGATATTAATATTTGTAAGGTATCTGTCGTTGGAATTGGCATGAGGTCTAATGTTGGAGTAGCTAGTAAAATGTTTGAGATATTAT
Organism: Betaproteobacteria bacterium TMED82; assembly: GCA_002170395.1. GTDB lineage: Bacteria > Pseudomonadota > Gammaproteobacteria > Burkholderiales > Burkholderiaceae_A > UBA7377. The sequence goes on along the minus strand of NHEJ01000006.1, from coordinate 52,272 downwards.
CTATGGAGGGAATTAATATAAAAATGATTTCTACCAGCGAAATAAAAATTTCTGTAGTTATTGATGATAAGTATATGGAGCTTGCTGTTCGTGCTTTGCACAGAGCTTTTAATTTAGACGTTTGATGAGATAAAATGCCATTGTTTAATTTTTTTAATAAACAGGAGACGTGACCGAGTGGCCGAAGGTGCTCCCCTGCTAAGGGAGTGTGTGCCAAAAGCGCACCGTGGGTTCGAATCCCACCGTCTCCGCCAATTTTTTTATTAAATTGAACTAATTATTTAAAGAGCAAACGACCTTTTGCATTGATAACATGCGGTAACTTTGATTGGGAAAGAGAGTTCACCACTTTGAATTTCGCAAAAATCACTGACAAACTTACGAATGCTTTAAGTTTGTTGAAAAGATTCGCCTACAGAGTGGCAAAAATGGAGAGTCCAAAAAGTGTCAAAACAGATAATCGCAATCGGGGGCGGAGGGTTTGGTAGAAATCCAGATCAATGCGTCATTGAGCAGTACATATTAGATCAATCAACTGTTGAGAATCCAAAAATTTGCTTTATTCCCACCGCAACTGGTGATGACGATTTGTATAAATTAAATTTTTATGTGACTTTTTCTAGACTAAAGTGTCAGCCTAGCCACCTGGATTTTTTTAAGCGGACTGTGAATTTGAAGAAGCTTATACACACTCAGGATATAATATTCGTTGGTGGAGGAAATACAAGGAGCATGTTGGCTGTGTGGAGGGAATGGGGGTTAGATGGAATATTGAAAGAGGCGTACGAGAAAGGAGTAGTATTGAGTGGAGTTAGTGCCGGAGCTATTTGCTGGTTCGAAAGGGGTGTAACAGATTCTTGGGATAACAAATTATCAATTATGGATTGTTTGGGGTACATTGAAGGGGTATGTTGTCCTCACTACGATGAAGAAAAAGAGAGAAGACCATCACTACATAGGTTTTTAAAAGAGAAAGTTATATCCTCCGCATATGGCATTGATGGAGAGTGTGCTCTACACTTCATAGACGGATCTCCAGCCAAAACTATAATTTTTGGACAAAAAAAAAATGCTTATTCAGTTAAAATTCAAGATAATAAGGTAGTGGAATCATCGGTACATGATCGTTCTTTTATACTAGGGCAGTGAGTCTGAAAAAGTGAATTAAAATTTTTGCTGTGTCATTTGAAAATTATTAAAATAAAAAATTAGGACCGAGTTGTTCATTGGCATATCGTGAATTCTGTGCAGGCGAAATCCGAATCTTTTTGATAAGGTGGCTACCTTCTCAATGGAACGCACACCCCATGTAGAATTTGTTGTTCTGAGATATTTGTCGAAATTTTCATTACCCTCGGAAGTATGCTTGCCATTTACCCTATAAGGGCCGTACGTAAAAATGAACCCCTCTTTTCGTAGGATATTTTTTGCGAGTGAAAAAAGTCCCACAGTGGCTTCCCAGGGAGAAATATGGATCATATTAATGTTTATAATTGCATTGTACTTCAAAAATAAATCAGTTGGATTTTTCGAAGTAAGATCAATAGTAATAGGCGAGGCAACATTATTTTGTTGCTCAGTCCTCTTCTCAATTGCCCAAAAATTTCTATCTAGTTTGTCCGATGGTTGCCAATGCACAGTTTTGAACTTTTCTGAAAAAAAGTTTATGTGTTCCCCGGTGCCTGATGCTGTTTCAAGCACCGTGCCCTTTGCTAATAGATAAAGTTTAAGAATTGACAGAATTGGTTCTTTGTTTCGTTGAGCGGATGCACTAGAAGGTAATTGCATTTTAAAAAATTTAGTATTTAGTGTTGCGAAATAATTACAAAAACAAGTTGAGTTATAAAAAAAATATTATTGTGAAGTATACTACGGGTAGGAGGAAATTATGGCGGAAGGTATTGGATATAACAATGGGATCGCTACTGCTCAACCCATACAAGATCCCAAAGTTAAAGAAAATAGTCCGGTTAATACATCGCAAAGGGTGGATCCCGCTAAGGCTACGCAACTCCAGCGTAACGAGGTGCAGCGTCAGAGGACTGGTCTTACGACTGAAGGGGATCCAAGCGTAAAATCGCGTGGATCACTCGGCCAACCTAGAGTTTTAGCAGAAATAGATGAATTTGAGATTCAGGGCGGCCCAGGTGGTAGAGAGAGTGGCGGTGCTCGTGCTCCATTGGGGTCTGGTGGACCCATAGCAGGTGGCCCAGGTGGCCCTGGTCAGCTTGGAAATTCCCCGGTTGATGCGCCCGACGCGACCAAACCGAACAGGGAAAAAAGTGGGTTTCAGGAAATCATTGAAGACAATGTGCCTGCAGACCTTAAAGAAGAAAATGTGATTGACGTCGATAGATTCAGAGAGAGAATTCAAAGATCTGTAGATACTCTTAATCAGAGGATGGAAGAACTTGGACGGTCCGTTAGATTTTCACGTGATAAGGAATTTGATCGTGAAGTGATTACTGTTGTGAATCCCGAAAGCGGAGATCTGATAAGGCAAATACCGCCAGAGTATGCGATTCGTGTTTCAGAGGGGCTACGTTCGATGAGAGGTATGTTGTTCGACGACAAGGCTTGATTCCAAACATATTTACTGTCTGGGTTTCAGGAAACTGGGGCATGCATCAATTCCCCCACTGTTTTTAGATGAATATGGGAATTGTCGAAAAACAACTTTTCGACCATTAAAATACTTACAAACAAGCTGTGGGCGCTCTAAATTATTGTAGTCGCCAAAAATATTAATGGTCTCTTCGTCTTTAAATGGTTCCCCAACTGCTACTATTGTTTCCGTTAACAGTGTTTTAGAGCCGGTAAAAAATAGGAATGCCTCTCCAAGTGCCATTAGCAGGATTAGTATGTAAAGAAATAGAAGTGTGGTTCGAGCAATAGGCATAGTAGCAGTCTTTCGTAAACGGAATAACATAGGTCGAACAACTCTCTAGCAATTATAGTTCAAGAGATATAAGCTGGGAAATCCAACCTTTATTTTCTAAATATCTGTGCAGAAAATATCCCGGTTGTTCACGAGTGGGCAATGTGTTAGTTGGTGTAAGGTCAATAGGGTATAGGTGAGCTGTGCTAGGACAAATACATACTGTACACCCTGCAAATCTGGATATTATTGTTCTGTGAATATGCCCACTAAGAATCAAACTGAACGTAGGAAAAAGATTTAATAATTTTTCAAGCGTTTCAGGGTTTTCAAGGCATATTGTATCCATCGTGGCATTGCCGCTGGAAATTGGCGGGTGGTGAATAGCTAATATGTTGTTTTGGTTTTCAATATCTTTTGATAAGTTACTAATATTTTTAAGTTGCGAACCAACCAGCAATCCTCTCGCTGAGCCATTTTGTAAACTGTCCAAAACCACTAATTTAGAGTTGAAAAGTTCTACACTATAGCTTACTGCAAGGTCTGTCATTCTCCCCTTTTTCCAATTTTCTAATCCTTGACTTCCTGCGATACCAGGGTATTCAGAGAAATGTCTGTAAAAAGATGCATGACTATCATGATTTCCAAGACATAAATAAACTGGAAATCGTTTAATTACCGGGTCTAAAAAAGTTTTTAATTGAGCATATTCCTCATCAAATCCCTCTTGCACCAAATCTCCCGTTACTATTAAAGCATCCGGCCTTATACTGTGATTTAACAGATATTCAATGGCTTTTTCAAGACGCCTATTAGAATTTATTCCATTATTCAGTAATTCGCCGCTTCTACAGACATGGGTATCAGAGAATTGTGCTAGGACAAATTTATCCATATAGAGAAATGCAAAAGTATATAAATATCACAATAATATGTAAAGATATTGTTCAATGATCCGATTATACGTTTGTAATGTACTTTTTTTTATTTGATTTTTTAAAGTATCTTTTTTTTTAAGGTAAAAACATGAAGAATATTAGACCAATTCTCAGATCCTCCACCCTCTTTATCGTATTTTCAGCGTTAGTTTTAACTGGCTGTGCAACTGTTTTCGAAGGAACTTCACAGCCGATATCGGTAACACTTATGCCTGAAAGTACGATATGTAGGGCTTATCGTGATAATAGAGAGTTGGGAGCATTAACACACGGAAACCCTGTTTTGTATACAAATAGATCCGCTAAGGAGCTAGTTCTAGTATGCTCTGCCCAAGGATTTCAGCCCAGAATGTTGAGGCTTGTCAGCAATCCCTCTGGTCTCGGCGCCATAGGAGTTACAGGAGGTAGTGTTGGGATTGTTAATACTATATCAAATGAATTTGGGTGGGATAATATTGTTGCTAATTCTAAATCTACAACCAACACCTATTTGGGTTTGGTCCCAGGAGTTGTTGATCTTATAACTGGAGCTTACTGGAGATATGATAATCAAATAAACATTGTCTTGGAGCCAAATAGTTAACATTGATGGCATGGTTCATGAATAAACTATCATTAAACCCAAAGTTTCTAACTATTGTTGTCTTTTTGGCTTGGTCTTTTTTTTGTGTTTCCGTTTCAGGGCAAGATACGCAGCAGAGCACTGACGAGGATTTGACTCCAATCCCACCAAAACCTATTCGCCCTATTCAAAATAAAATATTTTATCCAGATATTGAGGAGGATAGTGGGGTGGACAAATGTTTAGTTGCGGAATTTAGATTTGTTGCTTTGACGGTTAGAGATCCCCTACAAAGGAGAATTGCTTCTGAAAAATGGGTTCAGGAAAATGCAAAATTTTGCTCAGTCGCTAAATTATTGACAATTAGGAACAATAGAGCTCAGTGGCTTGGAACCGGGGATTCTATAACGATAGACGCAGAAGTGGACAAACAGTTAGAGATTGCGCTGGATAAGAGTGACGAAATTTTCCCCGCCCTTTATGGGTTAAAACTTCCACCACCTCCGGTGGACGACGAGGAGGTACAGTAGAGCTTCAAGTGCGTATACTATTATAGTATTCTGTTCAATATTAAAGGCACTGTCATAAATAAGGGTTCATATAGAATTGAAGCTCCGGCAAGGCTGCACTTCGGTTTTATCGATATGCAGGGTGAGTCCGGTAGGAAATTTGCAAGTGTTGGTTTAGTAATCGATAATTTCGACGTAATTTTAATTGTTGATAAAAGTAGCAACTTCGAGATCTATGATTCTTTAATTTCCTCGGATACCAAGGTCTACATTGAACAATTAGTTTTCACCTTCTGTGCATATCACGATATCAAAACTTCAATAAGTATTAGGGTTGTCCAAATTCCGCCAAGACATAGTGGATTTGGATCTGGTACTCAACTAGCTTTAGCCATCGGAAAAGCAATATCTGAAATCTACAAGGTTAAGTGCTCAGTAAGAAAAATTGCAGAAATATTAGGTAGAGGAAAACGGAGTGGCATAGGTATAGCTGGTTTTAATTATGGTGGATTTTTAATTGATGCGGGTAAAAATAATGAAAAGACCGATCCTCCACCTTTAATTGCTCGTGCTGAATTTCCAAAAGAGTGGCCTCTATTATTAATTTTAAAAAAGGATGTAACAGGATTACATGGAGAAAAGGAAAAATTTGCCCTACAGCATCTTATCTGTGATTCAAGTGTTTCTGTTGATCAAGTATGTCGAAAAGTATTTCTGGGAGTACTGCCTGCTATTTTAGAGCGAGATTTTGAGAGTTTTTCGGCAGGCCTGAATTTTATTCAGGATTATATGGGTGAGTTGTTTTATAAGTCGCAGGGCAGATCAAAGTTTTTAAGTCCCGAAATTAATAATTTATTAGGTTGGCTAAAAAAAAATTTCTTAGTTAGTATTGGACAATCATCTTGGGGACCCACAGGGTTTGCTTTTTTTAAAGATGAGGTTTCACTGGCTAAAGCTCTTACAGCAGCTAATAAAAAATTGGTGATCAATGAAACTTTAGAGCTGAGAGTAGTTAAGGCAAAGAATTCAGGTTTTTCGCAGAACTGGAATCAATGATAGCCATAGCTTCCTTGTCAACTCGCTTTCTATCGGAAGTAGCCTCCCAATCACACCAGAAAGTTTTTTCTATGGATGTATTTGGCGATTTAGAAACCTTAAAACATTCTGAGAAATGGCTTTCAATCGGCTCCTCATCACCTTTTCCGAGCATTGACGAGGATAGATTTTTAGATGCGCTTGAGAGGACTAAAAGAAGTGGCTGTACTTTTTGGGTTGCCGGTTCAGGTTTTGAAAAAAACTTTCGGTTATTAAAGTTGGCTGATGATATCCTGCCGAGGTTAGGAGTGTCTTCGCTTGTTTTCGAAAAAATTCGCAACCCCAAAGTTTTTTTTTCAACTTTAGATGTTTTTGAGATTCCATATCCGAAGGTAAGTTTTAGTGCAAAAACCCCACATGATTTTCAACAGAATTGGTTAAAAAAAAGCCTATGCTGTTGCGGTGGATTAGGAGTGAGGAAAAGTGTTGAAAACTTAGATGAAAGATCAAGTTTCTTTCAGCAAGAAATTGATGGTTTGCACTTAAGTGCTTCATTCATTGGTAATGGACAAGACATAATTTTTTTAGGGGTTTGTAAATTACTGAATCGCAGAATAGACAATTTTCCTTACATATATTCCGGGATTTTAGGACCAGTCAATTTATCTAACTTAATATTGAAAAGGTTAGAGGGTTATGCATTATGTTTAAGTAAGGCGTTTCACTTAAAAGGTTACTTTGGTCTCGATTTTATCTTAAAAGAAAATATGCTTTATATTTTAGAGCTGAATCCACGGTTAACATCATCGCTTGAAGTTTTTGAGAAAAAGTATGATGGCTTATTATTTAATTGCCATTGCGATATTTTTTTACAGGGTGATCAATTTGATTTGCTCTGTTTGGAGGAATTAAAAAAAATAACAAAGGTTGACGACAAATGTTTTGGGATTTCTATAATTTTTGCGCCAAAGAATATGGAAATTACAGAGTTAGAAATTAAGTTACTGAGAGAAATATCTTATACTACTGATTGTCCTGCAAGTGGTCGGCTCATAGAAAAAAACCAGCCGCTTTGCTCTGTTTTTTCTGAGGGGCATAACCTTTTGTACCTGCAAGAGTCACTAGAGACGATGGAGAGAGAGATAATGCAGCTTTTTTGTAAATGAAATTAGAACGTACCGGAGGGTAATGATGAAAATCCCAGAGTATAGTCTTAACGACGAAAGTTTTAGGTTATTTAAGGAAATTCTATTAAAAAAAAATAGCCTAAAAGTTCAGGCTTTAGAGGGGCCGCTGGGATCAATGATATTAGATGCGGGTATCTCAGTTAGTGGTGGAAGTCTAGTTGGCGTTTTGATTGCCGAGATTTGTATGGGAGGGCTTGGAAACGTTAGGTTGGATGTAAATAGCACCAGCAGGTTACAAAACTGGGTAACAGTCCGGAGCGAATTCCCCGTGCTGGCGTGTCTTGCTAGCCAGTACGCCGGCTGGAGTTTATCTGGGCGTAAAAATATAAATGAGGATAAAGTTTTTAATTGTTTAGGGTCCGGTCCCGCTAGAGCTCTTGCTTGCCGTGAAGAGTTATTTTCTGACCTAAACTATAAAGATATTTCTCAATATGGTGTGATGGTGATGGAGGTATCTACAATACCGCCAATTGATGTTATTGAAAAAATATCTAATAACTGCAATATCGAAACTAACAAACTGGCATTAATATTGACTCCGACCACTAGCCTAGCAGGTACAACTCAGGTTGTAAGCAGAGTTTTAGAGGTTGGCTTGCATAAAGCTCATACATTGGGTTTTCCACTTGATAATATTCGTAGTGGAAGTGGTCGCGCACCTTTGCCTACACCAGGAAAAAATTTAGTTGAAGCAATGGGAAGGACAAACGATGCAATTTTATATGGAGGGAGTGTACATATTTTAGTTGATTGTTCTGATACAGATGCGGAGCAATTAGCATATGAAATACCATCCTCTAATTCTGAGGATTACGGAGAGTCTTTTTCCAATATTTTCAAGAACGTAGACTATGACTTTTATAAAATTGACCCTGCTCTTTTCGCTCCGGCTGAAATTTTGATTAGTAATCTTTCCTCTGGAAAAACTTGGAAAAAAGGAAACCTTAATCTTGAGCTTTTAGAAAAGTTATGGATACAGCATTAGGTTTAAAAGCAAAGAGTGTTATAGTTTTTACCGATGAAATCGGCTGGCATACTGATGAATTATCAAGAGAGTTCACTCAAAGAAAAATCAATTGCACTTTTATTGATCTTGCTAAATGTAATTTAATGATGAAGGGTTGCATGGCTAATATAAGTTTCGGTGAGGGCAACGATTATTCCCCAGCCGCAGCTTTTGTGAGAGGTATTTCCGGTGGTTCTTTGGAGCAAATTACGAAGAGACTTGCAATTTTGCATTGTTTAGCGTCGTTAAAAGTTCCTGTCATAAATCAACCAAGTGCGATAGAGAAAAGTGTTGACAAGGGAACAACAAGTTTTTTATTAAAAAAATCTGGTATACCGACACCGGATGCATGGTTAGCTGAGGACATTGATCAAGTAATTAAGATTCTAAATGTAAACTTTAAAAATAACCAGTATGTGGTTTTCAAGCCTCTCTTTGGATCTCAAGGGAAGGATATTGAAAGGTTTTGTGTGCCAGTTACAAACAAGTCTGCACTGGTTGATTTCGCAAAAAAAACTGGGGGTGTATTTTACATGCAGGCTTTTATTCCTTCACCAGGCAATTCATATGATTACGACCTTAGAATTTTAGTATTGGATTACGAAGCAAGATTTGGAATGATACGCAGAGGCAAAGGTTGGATTCATAATGTTTCTAAAGGTGCTGAGTGTTTTCCGATAGTACTGTCAGAGCAAGTAAAAAAGTTGGCTGAAGACGCTGCCAAAGTGATCGGACTGCAGTTTGCAGGGGTTGATTTGTTACTCGATCATATTCATGGTTATCAGGTAATCGAAGTAAATGGTATCCCTGCTTGGAGAGGAGCTCAATCTGTATGTTCTGAAAATATTAGCGAAAGATTAGTTGAATTTTTAGTGGATTCAATGAATATTTAGGGAAGAATAATGAGGTATCAATTATCTCGAAGATTTTCTGCAGTTGCATTTAAATGGGCCTGTTTTTGGGATGTCAAAGCTCTTAAGCCAGGTAATGTTAGTTTATCGTCTCCAGGTCACAACATGACTGCTAAACAATTTTTGTTGTCTTCCCAATTATCTGCAAATAGTCTATTCAATTCAAATTTTTCATTCGGCAAAAAAATAGAAATTGCCGTAGGTGACTCAGTAAAAGCCACCGGTTGCAATACTAATTTAGGTATCATTTTGCTGTGCACACCAATTATCCAAGCTCTCCAAAAATTTAAAATGTATGAAAAAGAAATTGAGCTAAAATTTTTCAAAGAAGGAAAATTTCGTAATTTAGTTCAAAGAGTCCTTGCTGACATAAATCTAGAAGAGACCGAAGCAGTATTCAGAGCTATTAAGTATGCTCAGCCAGGTGGGTTAGGAAAGAGCCAAAAGTTAGATGTATCAGAGACCCCTACACAAACCTTAATGGTTGCTATGGATTTTGCAAAAAAGAGAGATTTTATTGCAAAGCAATATGTATGTGGATTCGAGGATATCTTTAAACAACCGATGCTTGAGAGCGTCATATCAAATTATGAGGAAAATGGTAATAAGGTCCCAGCATTCTTAAAAATGAACTTTTCAAGTTTTGTGCAGAATTTATACATGTTTTGGCTTGCAAGTAATGAGGATACACATATATGTCGTAAATTTGGCGAAAAGGTATCAAATTCCGTCATGAAAGAGGCTCAAAATTTGATTGGTATGGAAAATGGACTACAAAATGATGTTCTTAAAGTAAAAAATGGTAAACTTTTTACTACAGATCGGAAAAGATTAAGGGACTTAGATTGTTTTTTAAAAAAAAGAGGCATAAACCCGGGAACAACCGCTGATTTAACTGTCTGCACTTTGTTTTTGATTGCTTTACAGATACCTGGTTTAGTAAATGTAAGAAATTAAACTTTGTTTCGGACTTTAATCTTTTTGTTCTATTTTTTGTTCAAATTAAAATATGGAGAAATTATAAATGGCTAAAATTGACCGATTAATGGTGGGTGAGTCTCTAGTTGGTGATGGCAATGAAGTAGCGCATATCGATTTGATAATGGGACCCCGTGGAAGTGCTGCTGAGTCAGCTTTTGCTAATGCTCTCACTAACAATAAAGATGGTTTTACTAGTCTTCTAGCAGTGGTAGCCCCAAATTTATTGTGTAAGCCTGCTACAGTGATGTTTAACAAAGTCACTATTAAGGGAGCGAAGCAGGCGGTACAGATGTTTGGCCCTGCTCAGCGAGCTGTGGCGATGGCGGTGGCAGACAGTGTTGAGGACGGTACGATTCCGGCAAGTGAGGCCGACGATATTTTTATAAGCGTTGGAGTGTTTATCCACTGGGAAGCGGCTGATGATAAAAAAATTCAGGATTACAACTATCAAGCTACAAAAGAGTCAATTCAAAGAGCAGTGACTGGGGAGCCTTCCGCCTCAGATGTTGTCTCCAGAAAAGGCTCAGAGGCTCATCCTTTTGCGGCTTAACAAATGGTTTGACAAGCATTCTAAGTTGGGCTGGATTGAATGTAATCTGGCTCAACTAAGAAGTGATGTGACCCTCTCCAATAAAATCAAGAATGTTTGTTTTTCTTACCGTGGGACTTTTGGCGCAGGCAGTTGCTTTTTTACGAAAAATTGAAACTCCAACGGAGTCTACATCTGGATATTTATGGGGTTTTTTAATTTCAATTCTTATGAATTTAGCATTGAAGTGTGTGAAAATTTGATTGGCAATTTCCTCCCCCAGTCCTTCTAACAATTTATATCTGTGGGTTTTCAACAAATCTTTGATCAGCTTTCTGACTTTATCGTAATCTACAGTATGTTCAATGCGATCGGTGGTACAAGCTAAGCTTCTCGCTATTCCTATTGAAATATTTATAATTATTTTTTGCGGGGTTTCCAACTCATCGTCGCAAATACCAATAATTGTTTCACCAGTGAAGTCTCTGATGAAAATGATGTCACAGTCCATATCCGTAGAGCAGTCGCGAGATAATTCACTAAGTGGAGTTGGGTTGGTATTTAGAGCGCTTGAGGATTGTTTCATGGGTATGGAATACTTTGTGAAAAGTATTAGACTAATAGGTATTTGGATTTGAATCAACTTAATGAGTAAAGATAACGAGAAAATGCAAGATAATGTTTGGCTAGATTCAGCAGAAAATACCGGCAGCTGTAAAACTACCGTAGGCAAACAACAACGCTTTGCGTGGGCATTGACGGGTTCCGGACACTTCTTAGCTGAGTCAGTTAATCTTTTAGAGGTTTTACCAAATACTGACTTGTTCCTATCCCCGGCTGCAGAGGAGGTTTTACCAATGTATGGCTATTCTTTGGCTGCTCTAAGAGACAAAGGCAAGGTTTTTCGAGATAAAACATCAAGTTCTGTACCAGTGGGAACTCTTTATAAAAACTCTTACCATACTGTGATAATTGCTCCCGCTACTAGTAATACGGTTGCCAAGTGTTCTTTTGGTATTTCTGATACATTACCCACAAATATGTTTGCACAGGCTGGTAAACTGGGAATATTGTGTATAGTCTTTGCGTGCGATACCGAGCCTGTTGTCATAACTAGAGCTCCCAAAGAGTGGGTTGAGTTAAAGCCGAGGGAAGTGGAATTTTCAAATTTGGAAAACTTGAAAAGTTTCAAACATTGCCTTGTTGTTGAGTCCTTGGAGGATTTAAAACTAGCATTAGAAAAGAGATTAACTTTTTTAGGTTTGAATTGGAAAAAGTCCTGTTCTTAACTGGGAGGCTCGCCGAGGCTAGCCTAAGGAGAGTTTTATCCGGTCTAAGCCCTAATAGTTTCGAATGGGAAATAATGGAGATTGGACTGCAGGTAGCAGCATTAATGACTACAGATATGATAGGCCGTCGAATTAAAAAAGAGCATGTAGGATTTGATAGAATCATAGTTCCGGGGAGGTGCAGAGGTGACTTGGAGAAGCTATCTAAGGAATTAGGAGTTCCCGTCGTAAAAGGGCCTGAAGAATTGAAAGATTTACCAAAGTTTTTTAATGCAAAGCCGATGGTTTCTGATCTTTCCAAATTCGATATCTTAATATTCGCAGAAATTGTGGATGCAACTCAGCTTTCTGTCGAAGACATTTTAAAGAAAGCAGAAAAGTTTAGGAGTTTTGGAGCAAATGTAATTGATTTAGGGTGCCTCCCCGCAACAGAATTTGATCATTTAGAGGATGCTGTAATGGCATTAAAGGAGGAAAAGTTTTTAGTTAGTGTCGATTCTTTAAATAGTAAAGAGTTGATTAGAGGAGGTTTGGCAGGTGCAGATTATCTTCTCAGTTTGACTCCCCAAAATCTATGGGTAGCTAATGAAGTTGACTCAGTGCCTATCTTAATCCCTAGCGATCCTGAAAATGAGGAATCGTTATTTAAGTCCGTAGAACTACTAATGAGACAGGGAAGAAAGTTTTTTGCAGATTCAATATTGGATCCAATACCCTTTGGATGTTTAAAATCTCTTTGCAGGTTTCAGCGACTTAGAGATATGTTCCCCAGCATTGATATTATGGTGGGCGTTGGTAACATAACAGAATTGATGGATACAGACACCAATGGTGTTAATTCTCTACTGGTTGGTTTGTGTACGGAGCTTAATGTTAGTGCTGTGCTTACAACTCAGGTAGGTGACCATGCGAGAAGGGCTATCAAGGAAATAGATATTGCAAGAAAAGTAATGTTTGCTTCTAGAACACAACAAACACTACCAAAAAATTTGAATTCTGAGCTTCTTACAATACATGAAAAAAAACCATTCTTGGACTCTGAGAAAGAGATCAAGACTATAGCAAAGAGCGTGAAAGATCCAAATTTTAGAATTCAGATTAACGAGAAAGGTTTGTACGTTTACAATAGAGATGGTTTAAGATTTGCAACGGACCCATTCTCTTTTTATGAAAACCTAGGATTAGAAAATGATTCAAGTCATGCTTTTTATATGGGAGTTGAACTCGCAAGGGCTGAAGTGGCTTGGAGGTTAGGAAAAAGATACTCTCAAGACAAGGGTTTAGAATGGGGTGTAGCAGCTGATACGAGAGAAGAGAATTATTTAACGCACTCGATGCCCAAAATCAAACGAAAAATAAGAAACTTGAAAAAGAGATGATTTTTGAAACTATTATAACTACCACAAACCTCAATAATACGCCTCACGTGGCTCCGATGGGAGTGCAGATTGAGGAAGGGACGATTATAATAAAACCCTTCAAACCTTCTGCTACTTTAAATAACATTCTCTCCAATCGAAGGGCGGTTTTAAATGTTACTTCTGATGTTAAAGTTTTTGCAGGAAGCGTTACTGGCAGAAAAAATTTTGAACTTATAGAACTTAAATCTAAGGTTGGATTTAGATTGAAAAATTTACATTCTTATGCTGTTTTAAATTGTATTTCTGTTTTTGACGATTCGAGCCGACCAACATTAAGGTTAAAAAAAATAGAAGAAGTTTTTAATACTAACTTTCCAGGCATCAATAGGGCGCAAGGAGCTGTCATTGAAGGAGCTATACTAGTTAGTAGACTTCACATGCTACCTATAGAGAAAGTATTAAGTGAAATTAAGTACTTGGAAATTGCAGTTTTTAAAACAGCTGGTCCAAATGAATTGGAATCATGGAGCTGGATAAAAGAAGCTATCTCAGAGGCATACAAAAAATAAATAGATGAAAATAAGTGATCAAAAAAGAAAAATAAAATTACTTGTGAGTGTCCGGTCATTACAAGAGTCTTTATTAGCTGCAAAAAATAATGTTGATTTTATAGATATTAAGGAACCCAAAAATGGCCCACTTGGAGCAGCACCAATATCGACGATAGCTGAAATAGCAAACCACTTTACCCTAAAAAATATTGATGTGAGCATTTCATCCGCAATTGATAATAACCACAGAAAAGTTAACGATAGAGTCACAAACTTACGGACCTATTTACGTACCAATATTGATTTTTTGAAAATTGGTATCGATGGAGACCAAGACAGCCTAGACTCATTTTTAAAAATTTACTATAGTAATTCTGTCCTAAGCCTTTTAAGCTCAGAAAAGAGAAAATTTACCAGGTGTTTAATTCCTGTTTTTTTGCTAGATAAACCCATTGAAATAAAATTATTTAGAATTATTCTCGAGAGTAAGTTAGCAGATTATTTTTATGGACTCATGATAGATACAAAAAATAAGAGCCACGGAACAATATTAGATTTAGTTTCTTATGAGGATCTAAAAGTTATAAAAAAACTATGTTTAAAAAAGAATAAGTATTTTGGTATGGCAGGCTCTTTAGATCATAGCTGTATTTCGGCAATTAAGGACACAAAGCCTAACTGGGTTGGATTCAGGGGGGGGCTTTGTGTTAACGGCAGGGATAGTACATTATGTGTAGAAAAAATCAAGGAAGTAAGAGGAGCCTTAAATTAGTAATTTATTTTTGTTGAGATTTTTTAAATTTGACAAAGGCAAAATATATGTTCGAGCTTTAAACAACTTAAAACTCCTCGGAAAATGACTGTCGATTATTCCGAGATTTGCTAGCCTTTTTACCTCCCTGTAAAGTATAGGCTTTATTGGTCCAAAGGAACTCACTCCTGGGACTTTACATGCTTTTATAATTATTAGTGAAGCTGCATTAACTTCCAAAGCAAGTTCTAAAGCTAGTGAGTCTGAAGTGACATTCCAATTTGAATCATTAGTTTCAAAATAAGTTAGTTTGTCGTATGGTTGCCAAATGCCAAAGTTATTGTGCTTCAAAACGTCTCTTAATTCTCCAGGGTGGCGAAAGAACTTCGTCTTATTTTTAAATAAGGATTCTACAATATAACTGTTTTGTATCATCGAGAGTATACTCATGTTGTGTGCAGCGAGATCATCGAATTTATATTTCTTTTGGCAGATTCTCACCTGTTCACGAAAATTACCCCCGCCAGTTACAACAGCTCCTTTAACATTAAAACTTAATAAAAGTTTTAGGCAAGATAAAAGTTCTTTTTCTCTAAATATGCTTCCGCCAACCTTGAAGATATTCATAATATTGACAATAAAGCAATTGAGACAGAGGGAGCGCAAATTTCACTGAATTCTTTAAGTTCAGGTTTAATTGATAAAACATGATTAAATGTCTCTGAAATATTTTGTGACGGACACTGTAACTTTTTAGCTAATTCCGATCCAAGAAAAATACCCGAACCAGATAAAATTAAAAGACAGTTATTTGAAATACGATAATGATTTAGTACCTTTTTTAGATTAATGATTAGTTCTTCCAATATGATTCCTTTTAAATTACGGGCTAAGCCAATCCATTCTTTTTCTTTGGCGTCTGATAGATCTAAACCAATCATCCTTGCTAGCCTTTTTTGGCTTCCGGTTTTAGATTTAATCTTTCCATCACAAGCGGGATAAAAATCAAATTTCTCTTTCAAATCACCAGTTAAGCGAAAAATATCCGAGGTAGATGCAAAAAATTCTCTAGTTACATTCACGGTTGAAGCTCGGAAAATAAGAGTATTTGCTATTGAACATATAGGAGTTCGATTAATTCCTACATAAACTAATTCTCCAGTTTGTAATCTTTGGTGGTCTGATGACTTCTCTGGCGTCAAAACTCTGTGATCTCTAATTGGAATAATGTCAGTTGTAGTGCTTCCAACATCAATAATCAAACAACTCGGGATCAATTTTGATATTATTGAGGCTGTAGCATGCCAGTTTGCAGAGGCAATAATTTTCTTTCGTAGTGATGAATGAAGACTTCTCGTAAGGCCGGACGTCGAATAAAAATAAATCTTCGAACCAAAGACAGAGAAAATAACCTGTGAAATTCTATTTACTCCTTCCTGTCTATTATCAAAAAAGTCAGCCATTTCCCCAGTCATAGTACATACAACCTTGGTCCCACCGTTTATATACCATTTCTTTTTGATGTCCAGCAAATGATCTTCTAAGGACTTAAGGCCTTGCCACAATGGCGTTCTCAAAATCGTTGCATTACTCAAAATCGTTTCTTTATCCTTTTTGAGTAAGACCGCTTTTAAATGTGCACCTCCAATGTCAAGTCCAAGAGTGGTTTTAGTGTTATACATCGTCTTTGAAGTCTTTTAAAATTTCTTCAGCCATATTTCTTCCTAGTTTTTTTGAGAGGCCAACGTAAGAACATGTTAACCTTGGGTTGATTTCAATAATTACGATAGAGCCATTTTTTTTTAAAATGAAATCGATTCCAATATACCCTCTCAATCCAGGAATTATTTCACAGAGTTGATCTAATAGTCGCGATAACTCATAGTACAAAGCAGAGTATTTGTCAGAAATCCAGTCTTCAACACCATAGTAGTTAATTAAACCGCTATGTTCAACAACGATGTTTTGCTTCATGATTCTCAAAAGTACGACCCCCTTTTTTTTTACATGTAGGGCTACACTTAATGGATTTCCCTCAATCCACTCTTCAATTAATGTACTACGATATTGGTTATGATAATTATAGGCTCTTTTAATATTAAAAAACTCATACTTTTTTTCAATTTTAAATGCACCTAAAGATCCAGCTCCATCAATGGGCTTCCTTACTAAATTTGTATACGGACACTTATTGATTTCATTTAGCGACACTTCATTTGGAACACAAATATTAGCTTCTCTTAAAATTGCATTAGTTTTTCTCTTATCACTGCTTATTTTAAGAGCTTCTAAAGAACAGCCAACCCAAATTTTATCGGCTAAATTACAAAAGCAGTCTATGATTTCCCCATTTGTTTCAGGGGCAATGATCCATGCAAAATCAATTAAGGGTTTAACCCTCTGCATAAATTCTCTTAATGTTTCTTTTGTTTTATGTTTGCCGATAATGATTTCTATACCAGGAATTTCTTGCAGGTCTGAAATAAGGGAGTTTCTCATACCTAATCCTTGGGAAAGTAAAGAGCTCGGTTCCCCTTCTTTCAAATTTTTTTCGATATAATCGGTGCTAGACTTGGCAGATATTGATTCATAAACTAATATTTTCATAAATGTTCAAGATAATTCCGGTAATAGATATAATGGACGGTGTAATTGTTTCTGCAAAAGCAGGTCATCGAGACCAGTATAAAAAATTAAAGTCCAAGTTATGTCCCTCGTCTGATCCAGAAATAATTATAAAAGCAATGCAAAAAAAAACAAATGCAAACGTAATATATATTTCAGATCTAGATGCGATTGAACACAACACTGCGCAGTATAATTTTATAAAAGAAATATTAGAATTTACTGAAAGTAATTATATTTGGCTAGATGCAGGTTTTAGAAGTCTAGAAGACTATGAGAAACTTTTAGAGAAAATAGGATGTGTTAAAAGTAAATTTGTCAATGCAGCTAATAGAATTGTTCCTGTTTTTGGAACTGAAACAGTTAAGTCCTTGAAGGAAGCCAAGATGATTTTTGATGAAATCGGAAGTGCTGTATTATCGATAGATAAAAGAAATAATAGTTTTCTTGATGTTGCTAATATTAGTGCTAATTATCAAGTCTGGCCTCGTTCGATAATATTAATGAATTTAGATAGTGTCGGAATGAATACTGGTCCTGATATAGAGTGGTTACGTGAAGTTAGGGCTGTTAGAAAAGATGTAAAAATTTTTGGTGCTGGTGGGGTTCGAAACTCTAGTGATTGTGAATTAGTCGAGTCCTTTGGGGCCGCAGGCTGGTTATGTTCGACCGTAATCCATCAGGGAAAAAAATTAATATGAAGGTAGAGAGAAATGAAGAGATCTTTTGGACATGCCCGTTTTGTGCTCTCGTATGTGATGGGCTACCTTCACCATTTTTCAAAGATGGGTTGATAGAGAATTTACCATCTTGTCAAAAAGCCGAAATTGGGCTGAAAAAAGCATTAACAAAGTCCACAAAAAAAGATCTAGCATTTGGAAGAAAAAAATTTATCAATTTACCAAATGCAATTGAACAAATCCGATCAAAATTAAGAAAAAATGAAAGAATATTTATTTCTGGTCTTGGAGTCGATGTAGCCGGTGCAAGAGAGGTCGTTAAGTTAGCTTGTAAATTTAATGCTGTGGTAGATCATAAGTATGGTGATATCTTAAGTAAGGTCTCTAAGTCAATTCAAAATAAAGGGGCACTATTTTGTAGTTTGTCAGAAGTAAAAAAAAGGGCTGACTTACTAATATTCCTCGGCACAATTCCTAATATTAGAACCCCACGTCTTTTAGATAGAATTGAAAAGGAGGGACCAGGAAATTCAAAAAAAGAGAAATATATTATTGGTGATGCTTCGTGGAGTGAGGAAGTTATGCTACTAAAGCTACAAAAATTATCCGCGTTCATTTCGACTTCTGATAAACAATATTTGGATGACGATTTAGAGTTATTAATGAATAAGATTGACGGGTCAAAATATACAGCTATTATTTGGGATCCTAATTTTTATAGCGATTATGCCGAAGATATTGCAATCCTCTTAGTGGAAATAGTGAGGCATTTAAATGTAAATTATCGAGTGAGTATATTAACTCTTGGAGGTGATGAAGGTTCTTTGACCATGCAGAATGTTATGGTTTGGATGACAGGTCTCCCTCTGCGCAGTAAATTTAGTTTGGGTAATTTGGACTATGACCCACACAGATTTACCTTAAGTTCATTGTTGAAGAAAAAGGAAATTGATACGGTTGTATGGATCTCATGTTTCAGCGATGATCTTGATGACTCTTTAGATCTAAGTGAAATATCTCTTATTTTGATAGGACACAAAAATTATGGGAATAAATTAGATAAAATTATGTCTCGAACAAAAGAGTTAATTTATATACCAGTGGCTACAAACGGAATTGGAGCTAGTGGATACTTAATGAGAGGTGATGGCGTTTCGATAATTCCTCTGTGTAAACTTGTAACTGATGGTTTAATGACCGTCGATTCGGTCATCAAGGAATTATTAGGTGAGAAAGAGGAAGGCTATGGCGACGTATAGATTAATCAATGGATCTGTGATTGATCCAACGCAAAAGTTAAATGGACAGCAAATAGATATCTGCATTGATGGAGAGAAAATAGTAGATAAAGTAAATAGTAAAGACAAGGGCTCAATAATTGATTGTACAGATATGGTTATTCTGGCAGGAGGTATCGATATGCATACTCACATTGGAGGAGGAAAAACAAATATTGCACGACTACTGCTGCCTGAAAATCATAGAGATGATAAAAGGAAATTTAATGAGGTTGAAATAACTTCTACAGGATGTTGTTCTCCTGGGACATTACAGACGGGTTATAAATATGCAGAAATGGGTTATACAGCTGCCTTTGAACCTGCAATGATTTTTTCTAACGCGAGGCAGGCTCATATGGAGATGGGTGATGTGCCAATTCTTGATCATGGTGCATATGTCATGCTGGGTAACGATGAAATTTTTTTAGAAATGCTTGCGAAGAAAAGTGAACATGAGTTTGTGAGGGATTATGTTGGTTGGGCGATCAATAATAGTAAGGCATTGGGTGTGAAGGTAGTAAACCCCGGAGGAGTCTCTGCATTCAAGTTCAATCAGAGATCTTTAGATGTTGATGAAAAGCATTCTCATTGGGAGTTGACGCCGAGAAATATTTTAAAAGAATTAGCGATCTCTCTTACTGAATTAGGTGTTCCTCATCCACTTCATATTCATACTTCAAACTTAGGTGTTCCGGGAAATATTGAATCAACAATTAAAACCATAGAGGCGTTGGACGGATTACCAGGTCATTTGACTCACGTTCAATTCCACTGCTATGGAAGTGAGGGCTCAAAAAAATTCTCCTCTGGTGCGTTAGCATTGTTAGAAATGCTAAAAAAGAATCCTAATATTAGCATCGATGTTGGACAGATTATTTTTGGGCAGACTGTAACTACTTCAGCAGATACAATGAAGCAGTTCTCAAATTCTAGAAATGCCAATCCAAAAAAATGGGTGTTAGGCGATATCGAGTGTGATGCTGGCTGTGGGGTAGTACCTTTTAAATACAGAGAAGAAAGCTTCGTAAATTCATTGCAATGGGTGATCGGTTTGGAGTTATTTTTACTCATGGATGATCCTTGGAGAATAGTTTTAACGACAGATCATCCTAATGGAGGACCTTTTACGAGTTATCCACACTTAATCCGTTTATTAATGGATAAATCTTTTAGAGATGAGCAGATGAGTAAATTACACCCCGAGGTACTAGAACATTGTTCATTACATCAAATCAAGAAGGAATTATCTCTATATGAAATAGTGATTATGACGCGGTCTGCTCCGGCCAAATTATTAGGATTAAAAAATGTTGGAAATTTGAAAGCAGGTTCGGTGGCAGACATTTCAATTTATAAAAATGACAATGACAAGGAATACATGTTTTCTAACCCGGAATACGTTTTTAAAAATGGGAAAATTGTTGTTAGGAAAGGTAAACTAGTATCGGTAGTTGACTCTGGGGTACATACTTTGGACGTTCCTTTCGATAAAGGTATTGAAAGATACTTGAAGAAGTATTATGAAACAAACCTAAGCACTCATTTTTCGAGTTCAAAGATTTCCGTTGATGACCTAAGATTTTCCGTAGGATCAGGCAGAATATTAACGAATTATTTATAGATTGAGGTGGTTAAATAGCTGGCTTATGAAATCTATCATAGAGGATACTTTTGCTGAGGCCTTTCCTATGAAGGCTGTTAGGATAATAATTACGGCATTAAATTTAGAGTTGGCTCGTAAAGCTGCAATTTCGATGACGGGTTTCGCGACTTCTGTTATAGCCTGTGGTTGTGAGGGTGGAATTGAAGTTGAATTATCGGAAATGGAAACACCTGATAATAGACCAGGAGTATCGGTTTTGTTATTTTCAATGTCAAGAGGAGAATTAGCGAAACAGTTAGAGACTCGGGTTGGTCAATGTGTTTTAACTTGTCCCACTACCAGCGTTTTCAACGGACTAGATAGTGGCGAAGAACTGAACTTGGCTAAAAATTTAAGGTTTTTTGGAGATGGTTGGCAAATATCAAAAGTGTGGAATGCTAAAAGATATTGGAGAATTCCTACAATGGACGGGGAGTTTGTGGGGGAAGAAAAAGCCAGATGGGTAAAAGCTATCGGCGGGGGTAATTTAATAATAATTGCAGAAAGCACAGATATTGCACTTAAGATAAGCGAATGCGGCGTAAAGGTTATTCAAAATCTTCCTAATGTAATTACTCCTTTCCCAGGTGGAATAGTGAGATCAGGGTCTAAAGTCGGAAGTAAGTATAAGTCTTTGCCCGCTTCAACCAATAACAAATTTTGTCCGGCGCTTTTTGGGTTTACTAAAGACTCAAAGTTGCCTTCTGACTCATCGAGCGTAATGGAAATCGTTGTTGATGGATTAGCTGAAGTAGATGTTGAAAAAGCAATGTCAACGGCAATGGCAGAAATGATGAAATTTAGAGGTAAAGGACTAATTCAAATATCGGCAGGGAATTATGGTGGGAAATTAGGACCTTATCATTTTTATTTAAAAAAAATTTTAGAGAAAGAATTCGGTGCAGAGCGATACTAGGGTGATTTTTAGTTTGTACCGTCAGCCACTTAATCGACTTGACTTTTCCTGCTTCATTAAGTTGAGTTTTTCAAAAATGACTTTAGATCAAATCTCAAATCTGGATATTTATGACGGTTTAAAGAAAAGAAAATTGAAAAGTTTCTTCCACATAAAAAAATTAAGTGAATTAAAGGCAGCTCACTATTCTGAAAAAGTTTCTAAAAATAGAATGGAAAAGTCGGAAAAATCTGTACGCTTGCAGTTTATTTTTCAAGGTGATCTAAGCAAGGTAGACTATATTGGAAAATGCTTTGATGGTTGTAATGTCTATATAGATAGTAGTGTAGGTAATTATTGTGGCGATCATTTTACTTCCGGATATATTTTTATTGAAGGATCAGCTGGAATACATATCGCATCAAAAATGGAAGGTGGAAAAATAGAGGTAAAAGGTGATGTAGGTGCATTTGGCGCAGCAAATTTACCCGGCGATAAACATGGAATGAAGGGCGGATATTTATTAGTTCATGGTAGTGTTGGAGAAAGATTTGGACAGAGGATGAGGAGAGGATTTGTTTTAATACGAGGAAATGCAGGAAACTTTTTCTGTTCTTATATGACTGCTGGAACCGTTTTAGTCGGAGGAAAAGTTGGCCCTTTTGCTGGCTTTGGCATGCGTAGGGGCAGTATATTTTTTGCAGGAGAGGCTCCAGCAGTACCAAGAACTTTTATTTCGGCAAACCATGACTTTAGCTCCTTTTGGGGTTTAGTAACTAAGCAATTTCTTAAGTTTGGCAAACCTTTTACCACAATGGAGTTTAGGTGTGTAAAACGTTTTGTTGGTGATAGAGCTTTCACAGGACAAGCTGAGTGGTTCGTTAGAATTTAATTATAAGTGAGTTATCGAAAGGGATTTTTAATCGAGTAATTTTTTGCCCGGAACACAATTTTTTGTAATTCCTACTTAAACCGATGCCCGGTATAATATTGTTAGGTGAAATTTCGACTAGTGGAAAAAGTACGAAAGCTCTTAAATGTAGTCTGGGGTGTGGAAGCACTAACATACTTTTGCCCTTAAAATTTTTTGAATAGTTAGAAAATAATAAAAGATCAAGGTCAATAATCCGGGGTGAATTTTTAAAGTGGCGCTTTCGTCTCATGAAAGTTTCAATTCTTAAAAGCTTCTTAAGTAATGTGAAAGGAGTAAGGCGAGTTTCGAGTCTGATTACGGCATTGTAAAAGTTTGGTTGTTTCTTGAATCCGACAGGTTCTGTAAGATACAAGCTTGATTTGCTGACTATTTTTACCTTTGGGATCATTGAAATACACTTCAAACTCCTGCGGAGTTTTTGTATAGAGTTTCCTTGGTTTCCTCCAATACCAACAAAGACTTTTTTTGTGAACATCGGCTTATAATAAGGTATAAATAAATATTTGGGATAACATATGGTAAATTCTGAAAAAACTTTCACACCAGAAGAAATTGAGATAAGGCTTAAAGAAAGACTTAAGCATTGGTTTTACGAGGCTGGTTGGATACGTAGGAAATACAAGACTGGAAGTTGGAAAGGTACCCTCATGGTTGTTAATACAGTCGGGCATTTAGCGGAGGCAGCTTGGCATCACCCTGATCTCACGGTTTCTTACGCTTTTGTAATAGTAAAACTCCAGAATCATGCAGCAAAGGGAATTACAGAGAAAGACTTTTTGTTGGCGCAGGAAATTGAGAGGGTAATACAATGGCAACCGGGAAAAGAAAGTATTTTAGAGGGTACGCCTGAGGATCCGCGGTTTAAATATATTAAATACGATGACTAAATTTTTTTGTACAGCCACCGTTGATCTAGAAGTAGGCCTCCGAACATCTTCAAAGTAAAATTTCGAAGAGTCCTTATCGGCTCTGCAAAATGAAATATCTTGCCGTTTCGAGCAGAGCGATTCTGTACTAGTTTTATTCTTAGTATTCGAGATGCAGCGTATTCTTCAAAGATACGTTGCCAGTCTCTTGGTTTTTGCTCGTTTAAAAGAAATTTATCTAAAACCATGCTGTCCTCTAAAGCCATAGACGCTCCTTGAGCCAGGTGAGGTTTTAAAGGGTGCCCAGCATCTCCCAGAAGCACTATTGCATTTCTTTGGAAATCACTGGTTTGTTTGATTCGTCTGCCCTGATAAACTGGCCACTCATACCAATCAGCACCTTGCTCAATTATTTCCTGCAAGGCGTCACACTTTATGTCGATAAAATGTGAAAATGCGTCTAGTGATAGCACTTGACCTCTATTTAATACTGTCTTCTCAGGTTCATTCTTGACTGCAATAACAATATTGATACTACCTGTCTGATTAACAGGATACGTAACTACATGACAATTTTTACCCAGCCACAGGCTAATATTTTCATGAATCTCGGCACAACAAGATTTTGGATTGCGAATAATACTTCTGAAGATACTGATGTTTGAAAAATTTGGCTTTTTTAAAAAGCCTAATTTTTGTCCGAGAGGGCTCGAAATGCCATCACTCAATACTAGAGCAGAAAAAACACTGGTACTTTTGGTGCTAATTACTATTTTTTTACTACTGGTTGTTTTTACCTTTATCACTTTTGTAGAGTAACTTTTTTTTATTTGTGAAAATTCTTTTGTTTTCTGTGTTAGTGCCTCGTGGAGATCTGTTCTGAGCATTGTCAAATATGGAAACTTATATTTTTTTGAAAACCTATCTCTTATTTCCAGTGAGGTTAGGGGAAACCTAGATCTCATGTCATAAACTAGCATTTTTTTTGGTAAAAAAGCTTTTTCTAGTAAATTTGGTAGTACATCTAAATTTGCCAAAGCTCTAGTGGCATTTGGCCCGAGTTGAACTCCGGCGCCTAGAGAATAATGCATAGTATTTTTTTCAATAAGTTCACATGAAATCTTATGTTTTGCAAGCACTAGCGCGGCGGATAGGCCAGATATTCCACCTCCTATAATTCCTACGCTTGATTCTGACTTTTCCTCTGGATTCATGGACATTAACTTCCCATTCTTTATTGCTGATTAGTAAATTCGGGAAGGTATTGTATTTCTTTTAAAAGAAATTCGGTTAAGGGGGTTAACCAATAATCTGCTAGAATTCCCGATAATAGTAGGAATGATAATATGAAAAGTCCAAAATCCTCAGTTTTTTGAAAAATAGTTGAAATCTTAGTTGGTAAAAGATTACATAATATTCTTCCACCATCCAATGGAAGAATAGGCAGAGAATTTAGAACTGCCAGAAGAATATTTATTAAAACTCCAAACTCAGCAATTCTCTGTATGAAGTTTACAGATTCGCCATCAAAAACGCTTTTCTCTGAGGCCGAGTTTGAAAAAATCAAAGCCCAAAAAATTGCTTGTAAAAGATTTGACAGAGGTCCCGCAGCGATAACTAAAATAAAATGAATTTTCGGGGACCTCAACTTATTTGGGTTTACCGGCACCGGTCGAGCCCAGCCAAAGATTACTGAACCGATCATAGCTAATATAAATGGGATAACAAGAGTACCTAAAAAATCAATATGAGGTATCGGATTTAAGGTAATTCTTCCCGCCTTTCATGCGGTAGGGTCACCAAAGAAATTTGCAACGTAACCGTGAGCAGCCTCATGCAGACAAATTCCAAAAACTAAGGGTACCACGTATATTAAAAGTTGTTCGATAATATTCACAAGTAAGGTTGAAAGCGCGCCCGGCAAGATTCGAACTCACGACCCCCTGGTTCGTAGCCAGGTACTCTATCCAACTGAGCTACGGGCGCAAAGAAATGTAATATCCTTCAATCATTACATATTTAGTTCTCTTGCGAAAGGTTTCAGGTTTTTTTTATGCTGGAAGCAGTCAGAGCAACTTTAATTAAGTCAGCAACGGTTCTAGCTTCAACTTTCGTCATAATATTTGCCCTGTGAGCTTCAACGGTTTTTATACTGATCTTAAGATCATCGGCAATTTGCTTATTCAACCGACCGGCAATTATTCGTTCTAAAACTTGTGACTCTCTTGGAGTAAGTTTGGAGAGCAACGTTTGAGCTTTTTCGCTGAATTCTTTCACGTCATTATGATCCCTAGCTTTAACCAAAGCAGCATCAACCAATGTACAAAGTTGTTCATCGCTAAATGGCTTTTCAAGGAAATCTATTGCTCCTTTCTTCATACTTTTTACAGCTACAGAAACTGAACCATGTCCCGTTATGAAGATTATTGGTAGATTAAAATCATTTTTAATTAACTCATCATGCAGTTCAATTCCAGTCATGCCAGGCATTCTGACGTCAAGAATCAGGCAACCATGCAACTTTTGCCTTTTTTGTTTGGTATTTTCCAGCAGCTTTTCCGCACTTTCAAAGACTTTCACAGTAAAACCGTTACCCTCTAATAGCCAGCGCAACGAATCTCTTACAGCCTCATCATCATCAACAACATATACGATTTCTCTATTCATTACCTAGTTGATTTCATTATGTGAGAGATTAGTGCTATCTAACTTAGATGGCTCGCTTAAAATTTGTTTTTGTTTCGTGGCGGAAATAGCTACATCTATTGGAATAGTAAAATAAAACGAACACCCACGGGGAGTTTTATTTTGGAACCATAGTTTCCCATTATGAGATTCGATTACAGATCGACAAATATTTAAGCCTATTCCAGTTCCTTCTTGCTTTGTTGAAAAAAAAGATTCGAACAGTTTTTCCTTTATTTTGTTATTAACTCCGGGACCATTATCGTGGACAGAAAAAATTACATCTGTATTGTCAGATTCAACGATTAGGTCTAATTCTTGGTAAGTAGAGCCAATCATTGACTCGAGCCCATTTTTAATAAGATTAAGTAAAACTTGTTCAATTAATATCGGATCAACGTTAATGTAAGGCAGCTTCGCCTGAATTTTTTGAATTATTTTCATACCCATATTGTTAGCATCAATTTCAGCTAATTCAATTGCTTCATTCACGATAACATTAGGTTTTACGATTCTCCTACTGGGGTCACTTTTTCGGACAAAGTCTCTTATTCTCTTAATTACAGTACCTGCTCGGCTAGCCTGTTTTGCTGTTTTAGTTAAAATCTCCAAAAGCTCCTCTGGCACTAATGCCCTACCCTTTGCGGTATTACTTTTTATCCTAGCTCCTGCCCCTAAAGTATAATTACTTATGGCAGTTAGAGGTTGATTTAGTTCGTGAGCCAAAGAAGAAGCCATTTCCCCCATTGTCACAAGTTTTGATGTTTGCTGAAGCCGTTCATATTGTTCTCTCTGAATTCTTTCTTGGGTTTCTTTATCTGTAACATCTGAGGCTACTAAAAGTTCAACATCAGTTCCGTCAACCCACTTAATTTCCTGAAGTCTGATATCAAACCACTTCTTTAATTTTGGGATATAAAATTTATCATTTTCAATTTTTCCGAGTTCTATTGCTTTTTTTACAAGCATCTTGTGCCCTTGAATTGTTGCACCTCCAAACCAATTTCGATAAGTATCGTTAGCAAATAATAGCCTTGACGATGGGGAAGAAGCAACAGAAACGGCGGTATCCAAAGATTGCAAAACAGTGGTAAAACGCTCTTGTGCATTAGCAATTTCATTCCTATATCTAGTAGCCTCTGTAATATCTGTAATGGATGTGAGCCAGCGTGTTTGCATACTCAATGAATCTTTCAAGGGGGAAGTATACATACGAGCAATAATTCTTCTACCGCTTGAGTGCATAATTGTGACCTGACTGCCCGATTCTATTAGTTTTCCATCTAATAGATTTTTTAGATGTTCGTTAAGTTTTTTTAGCTCTTCTGGAGGCCAGAATGGATATGGTGGCTCAGACCCAAGTAATTCGTCTTCATTCAAACCAACTAGATTACAAAAGGCTGGGTTTACATAAGTAATTTTGCCGTCTCCATCGATTACTCTCATTCCAGTAGCCAAAGAGTTTTCCATAGCCCTCCGAAAGGAAATTTCTCTCGAAAGCTCTTTTTCAGTTGCTCTCCTTCTTCTAGCATGACGAACGAGCATAATATTACTAACTAAAGCAACAGTAATAAGGCTAAATATTAATGTATTTAGAGCTCCGCTGAAATTACTTTGTAATGGTGTTCTAGAAGTACCCAAAAGGTTCACCGAATTAGATATTTCGCTTAATTCCACTTTATGTTGAGCAAAATCACCAGCAATATTTTTCTTTGTAGAATTCTTATCGAGCTCAAATTTTACCCTGTTTGCGACACCTGTCGGAATGGCAGTTTGCAGCATCACTGGAACTGAGTAAGTGGCAATTAACATTCCGTTAATTTTACCCTTAAGCATAGTCGGAGAATGTAAGTCAATTTGTAGTTCACTCGTCTGCTGACTTCCACCGAATGTTTCAGAATAAACTGGCCTCCTAGATTTCAGTGCTAACTTATAAGCTGCGAGACTTTCCTTTTGGAGCAGCCTTTTTGAACCTGTAACTGGAGTTAATAAAAAAGAATCTGTTGGATTAAAAAAAGAGGAAGCTGAAGCCAGTTCACTTCCTTGAAGGTTTACCCACGTCAATAATAGAATTTCCGGGCTTGAAGCAAAAAAATTTTCAGAATACCTTTTGAACTCTGCTTGACTAATTTCTCTTCTTCCTAAGTCTCTGGCAATAGCATTTATAGCAAATTCATTTCTTCT
Source organism: Betaproteobacteria bacterium TMED82 (assembly GCA_002170395.1). Taxonomy (GTDB): domain Bacteria; phylum Pseudomonadota; class Gammaproteobacteria; order Burkholderiales; family Burkholderiaceae_A; genus UBA7377. The sequence goes on along the minus strand of NHEJ01000006.1, from coordinate 23,993 downwards.
TAACTTTAATCTAAGTGCTTGAGCGCTGTTTTCGACATCTTGAAGGATTAATGCTTTTTTTTGCTTTATGTCTGATTGGTATATAACCCAGAAAGTTAATGACATAACAAGACCCAGACCGATTACAGAGAGAACTGGAACCAAAAAGAACAATGCCTCACTTTTTAAAGTTGTTATAAATCGATTACGTTTTATTAACTTAGACATTAAGAGTTCGAAGCTGTTTAAGAATTCGTGTCTTTTTTAAACGGGCAGTTTTCTTTACCTGTTTACTAGAAGTTCCCCCAATATGTTTTCTCGACAGTATGGATCCCCCTATGGTGATATAACTGTATACGTCTTCCCTTATTAGTTTCGAAAACTGCTGAAGAACTTTAAGCGGAATCATTTCTAATTTTTGATTTTGCTTGATTGCATAAGAAACTATTTTAGATACAATCTCGTGTGAGTCTCTAAATGATAGATTTCTTCTAACTAAATAGTCAGCCAAATCTGTAGCTGTGGGGTAGTCTTTCTCCAAAGCAGCAATCATATTGTCTTTATGCACCTCAATATTTGGAATCATCTCTGCGAAAATTGAAAGGGTACTTTTAACTGTCTCAACACTATCAAATAAAGGTTCCTTATCTTCTTGGTTATCTTTATTATAAGCCAAGGGCTGCCCTTTCATTAACACTAACAGAGAAACTAAGTTACCAATCACTCTACCACTTTTTCCGCGAGCTAGTTCCGGCACATCTGGATTCTTTTTTTGGGGCATAATTGACGATCCAGTGCAAAATTTATCTGGTAATTTGATAAAGTCAAAACCGCCAGACATCCACAAGATCATTTCCTCAGATAATCTTGAAATATGAATCATTACGAGAGACAAAGCGGATGACAGCTCGATAGCAAAATCCCTATCGCTAACTGCATCAATGGAATTCTCACATAGGCCATCGAAACCAAGTAGTTTTGCGACTATTTCTCGATCAATATCAAAACTCGTTCCGGCTAAAGCCGCAGATCCAAGCGGTAATTTGTTTACCCTTGCACGAATTTGAAGCAATCTCTCACAGTCTCTTGAAAACATCTCATCATATGCTAAAAGATGATGCCCAAATGTGACTGGTTGCGCAACCTGCAAATGGGTATAACCAGGCAGCATTAAATCAAAGTGCTTTTCTGCTTGGCCCACTAAACCTAATCGAAGCTCAAAAAACTTGAAAACAATAAAATCAATTTCATCGCGTAACCACAGTCTGATATCGGTGGCTATTTGGTCATTTCGAGATCTACCAGTGTGCAATTTTTTCCCTGGCTCACCAATTAAACTAGTTAATCTAGCCTCTATATTCATATGTACATCTTCAAGTTCAACTCGCCATTGAAACTTACCCGCAACAATTTCCTTTTCAATTATCTTAAAACCCTTACAAATACACTTAAAATCATTTTTTGTAATTATTTTCCTCGTAGCTAACATTTCAGCGTGAGCTAAAGAGGCCTTGATATCCTTTAAAGCTAATTTCCTATCAAAATTGACTGACGAAGTATAGTCCTGAACACTTTTTTCAACTGGTTCCGAAAATCTTCCAGACCAAGAAACATCTTTTTTTTCTAGCTGATGAACCACGGATATCCTTAATTAAATATAATATTACGTTATGTGGATAATAGCATCGCGAAAGAGTCGTCTGGCTATGTGGCAGGCTGAACATGTTAAAAAGCTTTTAAACCAGAAAGCCAGAGGTGCATGCGACGAAATCCTAGGTTTATCCACAAAAGGAGACGAGATCCTGAATCAAAGTTTATCAAAAATTGGAGGAAAAGGCCTATTTGTAAAAGAATTAGAGGCTGCAATGTTGGAAAAAAAAGCTCATTTAGCTGTACATTCATTGAAGGATGTTCCTATGGTTTTACCAGATGGTTTTGCAATTGGAGCTATTTTAGTTAGAGAAACCCCCAGCGATGCGTTTATTAGTAACAAATACTCGAAGTTTCTTGATTTGCCGAAAAACGCTACAGTCGGAACCTCTAGTTTGCGCAGGGAATTTCAGCTGCGGTTGGCGCGCCCCGATATTAATGTTTTGCCTTTACGAGGCAATTTAGAAACAAGATTAAAAAAGCTCGATGAAGGTAAATTTGACGGGATTATTTTAGCAGCAGCTGGTTTAAGCAGACTGGGTTATGGGCAGCGCATTTCAGAAATTCTTGATCATGAATTGATGGTTCCTGCCGTTGGACAAGGTACCATTGCTGTTGAAACATTGAGTAATAATAAAGATCTTTTGTCTTTTTTGCAGGAGCTATCGGATGTTAGAACAACTATTGAAGTGAATATTGAGAGAAGAATAGCAAGATTGCTTGGATCTAGTTGTCAGTTACCGCTAGCTGTTTTTTGTCAGTCTAATATCAGCCAGACAATTTTCCATGTTAGAGCAAGGTTAGCCATGCCTAACGGTACAGATTTATGTGAGGCAGATCTAAAAGGGGAGGATGCAGATAATCTCTCTAGTGAAGTTTTTGAAAGCCTAATGGCTCAAGGTGCACAAAAAGTTCTTACTTCTCTGAGATGACTAAATTTAGGTTGTTCGTGGCTAGACCGGTTTGGGAAAATGAACCTAATAAATGGTTAATGGAATTAAGAGGTGAGTTAAATAGTGAAATAGCTGTATATTTTTTATCTATACAGCAATTACGTTTAGAGAATTCAAAACTGTTTTTGAAAGAACTTGATCGAGGTTTACACGGAAAAGCCAATCGAAGCCTCTTTAAAAAAAGAAAGTTTCTTCTATTTTCAAGTCCTGCAAGTGTAGAGGCGGTTTTTAAAATATTTCAAAAATTAGCTCGGAGACCTGATCGATTGAGAAATTTACGATCATTGATGTCTAATATTAAAAAGACATTTCTATCATTTAATAGAAAGAATGGAATCAAATTGGGTGCTATTGGTGAGGGTACTGCGACCAATTTACAACAGCACTTTAGAAAGTTGAGCTCAAGGTCTCCTCGACTTAAGAGGAAAAACATTTATTACTTGCCTGCTAATGCAACTGCGCTTGCATGGGTCGAAGAATTTGGGTTAAGGGTTAAGAGATATCAGGTTCTGGCTGTGGGAGGTAAATCAAATAGCGATAAACTTTTAAGCTTATTGGACAAAAGGTCAGTGCGAGTCAGGCAAATGGTTCCCTATTCTAGAGTTTTAGAAAATGATGCCAATGAGTGCAAGGTTGATATGCTAATGGCGCAGGGAATTTTACCTGCCTCGGACTTTTATGAAAATTTCATATTAATTTCGTCGTCACAATTAGTAGGGCCCGTACTGGGTAAATTAGAGTTAAAACTGTTCGATGAAAATTCTTTTACATTAGTGTCACATCATGATCAAATTGTTAATAAGGTAAAAGAAATTATTCCGGAAATTAAAGTTATGAAAATACAATCACTTGATCCTAAATGTATCGCCAGGGAAATTAATAGTAGACTATGAGTGTAAAAGACGAAGATTCAAATATTGAAAAAGAGAACACTGAGAGTCTAGAGGTGGAGGTTGAGAAAAAAAACTCAACGAGCAAGCCACGACAGACAAAAACGAAAAAAGTTGTCCCTGTTGAGGAGGCTAAGGCCAGTAAATACGAAAGTAAGGAAGCTGTGTTTACGGACAAGAAGAGTAATACTAAGTCTGCTTATGACTCAGAAGAAAAAAAGATTACCTCCCCTGTAGCTCGGAGTACATTTATGTCAAAAAAAAATATACTTATCTTACTTTTCGGGGTGCTAGTATTAAGCGGTTCCGCGATCTCACTGGCGTGGTTATTTTCCGCTGAAAAAGGCAGATCATTTAATGATCTTGTTGTCGATTTTTTTAGTAATAAAAATGAAAATGTAGAGGCCGTGGTAGAAGAGATGGAAAAAAAACTCTTTATCCCAAAGCAAGAAACCTCCAATGAAAATACTGCGAGTACCGAAGAGAAACAACTTGTAGATACAAACACTAACTCGGAAAACCAAGAGCGGGAGAATGTGTCTGAAAAAAGTTCTGCTGATGACGTGATTGATCAAGATTCAGCCGAAGTAAAATCGGCTGCATTGGAAGATGTGAGAGCTCCCGTATATGAGCCGAAGGAATATGGAATCGCTTCTGAGGAGGAGAGTGAGCTAACGAGAGCAACTGGAAATGATGGCTTCAATAGCACTGACTCAGATAAAATATTTGAAACTAAGCGCAACGTTACATTACAACTTCTTGCTGAAATTGAGGGGTTGATTCAAAGAGTAGTCTTACTTAAATTTAATAATCGTCCGAAATTTGATACTGTGTATGAAGATACATCTTCCGGGAATCAAAATCTTAGTGATTGGACTAACATTATCGAAATTTTAAAGAGTTTCTTTGTTATTCAGAAAATTACCGATCCATATGCTGGATTGAGGTCTCAGGATTTTTTTGTTTTAGTAAGAGAGCAGCTAAAGATTTATTTGATTAGTTCAAGGTCAATACTGATTGCTGATAATTTTTATGCTCATTCATTGGTGGACCTAACCGAGGCGAAGTTATTAGTTGAAAAGTATTTTGACAACGAAGATGAACTTACAAAAGATTTTAAGATGGAATTAGGAAGTATTATGAAGCGTATTGAGTTGATAGAGAATTCCCGTCGGGGGACAAGGTGAGATGAAATCGCTAGTTTTTTTTACTTTACTTTTTGCAATTGCAATTGGATTTTCGTTAGCTCTTGATGAGAGTGCCTCTGTTACAATTTGGTGGCTGAATTATCGAGTTGACTTTTCCTTAGTGGTATTAGCTGTTGTAGTTGTTGTTTCTTTTATATTTTGTTTCTTTGGTTTAAAAACTATTTCAGCTATAGTGTCACTTCCTTATAAAGTCTCCAAATTCTCGAGAGATCGTGCCTATAAAAAGAAAATTAAAGCGCTCAGTAATGCGTGCATTTCTTATCTGCAGGAAGACTACCGAGAAGCTTCGTTATACGTTAACTCCTACTTGACAACAAAAGTGCAAGACACAGTGGAATATAATAATAATGTGAACAGAGTGTTATGTTTGATCGGGGTATTAACTGCTAGAAAGCAAAAAAATAAAAAGAATTATTATGCTTGGCTTCAGAAATTAGCTACTTTTGAAAATAAAGAAGTGTCCTCTTACAGGCTTAGTGTCTTATTCGAGGCTGAAGACCTGATTGCTGAGAGCTTAGAGGGTAAGGCAATTGAGTTACTATCTGAATTTCTTGTGAAAAACCAGAATAGTTATAAGGGGAAATTACTTTTCCTAAAAGCACTTGCGGCTGACAAACAGTGGGAAAAGCTTTTACATCAGTCACGTTTGTTGGAAAAGCAAGATAGATTGTTGGAGATCTTACTTGACTACAAGCGGTTAGCTGTCGAAAAATTATTAAAAGGTGCAGGGTCAAGCCGTATAGAGCTTAGGAAAATTATGAGTCTTATCAATAAAAATGAGAGTAAAGATCCCACGATAGCTTCCCTGATAGCTACTAAATTTACGGAGCTTAATGAGACATCTGAATGTCTCAAAGTTTTGGAGTCTGCGCTTAACGTTGCTTGGAATGTTAATCTCGGAAACTTATTTCTAGAAAATATTTTGGATTCTAAAAGTCAGCTAAGATTGCTGGACCGTTGGTTAATTAAGTACGAAGGAGATTATCATTTTCATTTGATATTTGGTCTGGTTTGTAAAAAAGAAAAGCTTTGGGCCAAAGCTAAGGAACAGTTGGAATATTCAATAAAAATTAAAGAAACTTCCAAAGCTTATGTAGGTTTGGCCCAGATGGCTGAACAGAACGAATCCACTGCTGAGTCTTACAAAATTTGGAAAAAAGCAGCGAAATTGAACATGCAGAGCATTTAATTTTTTAGACAATTATGGGAATTATAAGCAAAGCAACTATGTTTATGATCTTAATCAAAGGATTTATGGCTGGTCCGGCAGTATCTTTGTATGGATCCCCAACAGTATCCCCCGTAACGGCCGCCATGTGAGCTTCAGATCCCTTTCCACCACAATTTCCATCTTCAATATATTTTTTTGCATTATCCCAAGCTCCTCCTCCTGTGCACATTGAGATTGCAAGAAAAAGACCTGTCACTATAGTGCCCATAAGCAAGCCGCCAAGAGCTTTTGGTCCAAGAGTGAGTCCAACTAAAACTGGAATTACAACTGGCAACAAAGAAGGAATGATCATTTCTTTAATTGCGGCCTTAGTTAACAAATCTACAGCTTTATGATATTCCGGTTTTGCGCTTCCTTCCATGATGCCAGTAATTTCCCTGAACTGACGTCTTACCTCAGTGACAACCGACCCTGCACATCGTCCAACGGCTTCCATGGCCATTGCACCAAACAGGAAAGGAATAAGGCCGCCTAGAAATAGACCAACTATTACCAAGTGATCAGAGAGATCAAATGAAATTTGAAGGCCGGCCTTTTCCAACCCGTGAGTATAGTCTGCGAAAAGCACTAATGCAGCTAGTCCAGCGGAACCAATAGCATAACCTTTAGTTACGGCCTTAGTTGTATTTCCAACGGCATCGAGAGGATCAGTAACATTCCTCACAGATTCCGGTAGTTCAGCCATTTCTGCAATACCTCCAGCGTTATCAGTGATAGGACCATAGGCATCTAATGCAACAATAATTCCCGCCATCGAAAGCATGGAGGTTGCAGCAATTGCGATTCCATATAAACCGGCTAGGTTATATGACGCGAGAATCGCGAGAACAACTGAAATTACTGGCCAAGCTGTGGATCTCATCGAGATAGCTATCCCCGCAATTATGTTAGTAGCGTGTCCAGTCTCAGAGGCAACCGCGACGTTTCTAACCGGGCTATATTCAGTGGCTGTATAGTACTCGGTAATTATTACCATTGCAGCAGTGAGCAAAATTCCAATAACAGCAGACCCCCATAAATCCATTGTAGTCACCCCAGGTAGCGCTAATGATATATTGCTCATCAAGAAGTCAGTCGCGAACCAAAACGCCAATATGGACAGGCTCGCTGACACTATTAACCCTTTATATAAAGCATTCATTATCTTTCCAGTCCCCGAGTATTTGACAAAATAGCAACCAATTATTGAAGCTATGGCTGATACTCCTCCAAGAACTAACGGATAGATTGCTGCCTCGGAAGCAATTTCACCCAAAGTTAGGGCGCCGAGCAACATTGTTGCGATAACAGTCACAGCGTAGGTTTCAAAGAGATCTGCAGCCATTCCAGCGCAGTCTCCAACATTATCTCCAACATTATCTGCTATTACTGCTGGATTTCTAGGGTCGTCTTCAGGGATTCCTGCTTCAACTTTTCCCACTAAATCAGCACCAACATCAGCACCTTTTGTGAAGATTCCACCACCAAGTCGGGCAAAGATTGAAATTAGTGAGGAACCGAATGCGAGACCAATTAATGGCTTTAAAGCGCTCTCAACATCGCCGCTTAAATTATATAGGTATGCGTAGAAACCCGTTACCCCGATTAGGCCGAGTCCTAAAACAAACATTCCGGTAATTGCACCTCCTTTAAAGGCAACAGCAAGAGCAGGGTTGATACCATCTTTTGCTGCTTCAGCGGTCCTCACATTTGCTCTAACATTGATATTCATTCCTACAAATCCAGCAATTCCAGACAAAACTGCACCAATTGCAAAGCCGATCGCAGTTAGGAACCCAAGGCCGGGGATAAGGGCGATAATTATAAACAATATGACGCCAACTATCGCTATTGTTTTGTATTGCCGGCTTAAATATGCTGAAGCTCCATCTTGAATCGCTGTTGCAATTTCAACCATTTTTTCATTTCCAACAGGTTTTGCCAAAATCCATCTAATAGAGATGATCGAATAAAGTAGTGTTAAAAAACCGGCTACCAATGAAAACGTGATACCTACTGACATTTGTTTCTCCTCAAACTCAATTTTTTTTATATTTTAGTCTCGATTCTTCGATGATTGTTATTCTTCACAGTAACGCACCAGCATAGCACATGCTAAAGTCACAAGTGGAATCTTTAGCTTTAAATAGTCTATTCTTTCAGTTTGGTTTAAACATTGTAGTTTTGTCTAATCGACTAAGATACTCTTCGATACCTGCACTCTCTCTTTTTAGAAATAGATCGATGGGAGTTCTGAATTCTGGGTTATCAATCCAATGTAAAGAAAAAGTTTGCTTTGCTTCAAAACCGCGCGCTATTTTGTGCTCCCCTTGAGCTCCGCCCTCAAATCTAACGATGTTATTGTTAATAGCCCAGTTAATTACAGAGTAATAAGCCACTTCAAAGTGTAAGCAGGATACTCTTTCTACAGCACCCCAATACCTACCATACAATATTTTATTATTAGGTTCATCTCCAACCATAACTAAAGAGCTTGCCAGAGGTCTATTATTGGGTTGGTGAAAGGCAACAACTAACAGAAAGTTATTTGGCATGAGCTCAGCAGCTGTTAAGAAAAAATTTAAGTTTAGATATGGAGTACTACCGTGATCAAAGTAATTCTGAACATAACATTTATAAAAAAACTCCCAATGCTCTTCTTTAATTTCTTTTCCGTAAAATGTTTTACACTCGATTTGTTGAGTGGAAACTTTACGCCTTTCAGCTCTAATTTTTTTTCTCTTTTTCTGTGGCAATTCCTTCAAAAAACACTCAAATGATTGATAATTTTTGTTCTCCCAATGAAACTGAACTCCATGCCTACTAAGCCAACCTAAACTTTTTCCAATTTTCTCTTCTTCCCCAGTACAGAATAAAACATGAATCGATGAAATATTTTCTTTTAAATTTGACTTCATTAACTCTTGGAGGAAAAGACTGGTGATTTTATCGTTCTTGCTGATTATTCTGGTTCCAGTCACGGGGCTAAATGGACTGGCAGCGCACCATTTTGGATAGTAGTTAAATCCAGCGTTTTGATAAGCTGAAGCCCAGGACCAATCGAATACATATTCTCCATAGGAATGAAACTTTACATAATTCGGTATTATGCCGTAGACTTCTTGCTGGGAGTCTTTGAGTTGTAAGTGATATGGTATCCAACCTGTTGATCCACCCACACATTTTGTTTTTTCGAGAGCAGTTAAAAATTCCCATTTTGTAAAAGGTGTAGGTTGTTTACAAGAGGCCCATAATTTTTCATAAATTGATTTAGATATATTTAAAATGCTAGTAGTGGGATTTATTTTAAAATTGGACATTTTGGGATTATAAATGACTATTAAGATAGCAATAAGCCAATTCAATTCAAGAGTTGGGGATATTAATTACAACAGTAAAAAAATTTTAGAAGATTGTAAACGTGCAGCCGAACAAAATGTCTCTGTTTTATTGACTCCCGAATTAAGTTTGACAGGATATCCTCTTGAAGATTTGATAACGCGATCTGATTTTTTAAGCAAATCTGACGATGCTTTAGCTGACTTAAAGTATGAGGTTTCTTTGATTTCAAACAATTTAGCATTAGTTATTGGTCATCCTTTTAAAGAAATTTCGAAAGGAACAATATATAATTGTGCCTCAGTTATTCTGGGTGGAAAAATTATTGGTAAATATAAAAAAGTAGAATTACCAAACTACGGGGTTTTTGATGAAAAAAGATATTTTCAACCCGGCGAATCCCCCTGTGTTTTTTCCATCGACGGATACAAATTCGGAATAAGTATTTGCGAAGATGTTTGGTTTGAAAAGGCTCCAAAGATGGCAAAAAATTTAGGTGCAGATATACTTTTGATTCTGAACGCTTCACCCTTTCATCAGAAAAAAAAATCACAAAGACTAACTGTAGTTAGGAAATTTGTTTCAAAAAATAAAATGGCAGCTGTTTTTTGCAATTTAATAGGAGGGCAAGATGAACTTGTTTTCGAGGGTGATAGTTTTGCATTGAACTGTGAGGGGAAAATATCAGCTAGAGCAAAACAATTTTCTGAGGATTTTTTGGTTATAGAATGTGATGAAAATAAAAATTTATTGACCAGTCGTATAGAAAGACAGAATTGTTTTGAGGGTGAAATATATAGCGCCTTAGTCCTTGGTTTGAGAGACTATTTCATTAAAAACAATTTCTCTCGAGCCGTCTTGGGACTATCTGGAGGAATAGACTCTGCGGTCTCCCTGGCTATTGCAGTCGAAGCAGTGGGAAAAGAAAATGTTAAAGCCATAATGATGCAAACGGAATTTACCTCCGCTAGCAGTCTAGCTGACGCTAGAGAGTGCGCAATGAACTTTAATATTGAATTTGATGAAATTCCTATCCAAGTGATTTTTGATTTAGTAAGAGACTCATTAAAAAGCGTTTTTGAGGGGAAAGTTGAAGAGATAACTAAAGAAAATTTACAGTCGAGGATTAGAGGGGTTCTACTGATGGCAATTTCAAATAATGAAAATAGATTATTAATTTCAACTGGAAACAAGTCAGAAATTGCAGTAGGCTACAGCACTTTATATGGAGATATGTGTGGTTCTTTCTGTGTTTTAAAAGATATTTTTAAAACTGACGTTTACAAGTTAGCTCGGTTTATAAATTCCAAGGGAGTAAACAAACAGAACAAAGCGTTGATTCCAAATAATATATTACTTAAAAGTCCATCTGCAGAATTAAAATTTGATCAAGTAGATGAGGATTCACTTCCACCTTACAATATTCTAGATGATATATTGCGGAGATTTATTGAAGAAAATCAAAGCGCTGAAGTAATCATTAACAGTGGGCACTCCGGGGATTCAGTAGGACAGGTGTTGCAATTATTGAAGAATTCTGAGTTTAAGCGGAAGCAAGCTTCACCCGGGGTAAAGATTAGTCCTACAGGCTTTGGCAGAGATTGGCGATTCCCGATAACAAATAGCTTTTCTTTCAACAGGAGTGCGACATGAAACTAATGATAGCTCTGATAAGACCATTCAAGCTAGAAGAAGTTAGAGAGGCTCTATCAAAAGTTGGAGTGAACGGTTTGACGGTAACTGACGTAAAAGGGTTTGGGAGACAGAAAGGACATACCGAAGTACACAGAGGGGCGGAATACGTGGTTGATTTTGTGCCAAAACTCAAGGTGGAAGCTGTAGTTGCTGATCATCTTATAGATTCCGCTATAGAGGCAGTGATTGACACTGCAAAAACAGGAAAGATTGGTGATGGAAAGATTTTTATTTTAGATATGGCAGAATCTACTCGGATTCGAACTGGTGAGAGCGGTGAGAGTGTGCTTTAAGCAAGACAATTACTGCGCCGGCGCCTCCTAAGTATCCCGGGGCTTGACAGTACGCTAGAACTGCAGAAGTTTGCTTTAACCAAGACTTCACATGCCGTTTTAATATCGGTTCTCTTCCTGCTGAGCGTAACCCTTTTCCATGAATTATCCTTACACACCTTTTATTTTGCTTAACTGATTTTTTTAGAAAAAAATAGACTAATTCCCTAGCTTCATGAATTCGATAACCATGTAGATCTAGCTCATCTTGCAACGTCCAGTACCCACGTCGTAATCGTCTTAAAATTTGTGAAGAGATACCATTTCTAGCAAATGAGAGTTGTTCATCTGTCTCAAGTAGAGTATCTTCAGTGAAGTCAGACAGCTGGCTCTCTGACAACGCCTCTGTTTCGTCATTTATTCTTTGGTAGGGTATTGGCTTTGGTTTTTCCCTTATCTGGTTTTTTTTAGACAATCTTTTCCCCAAGGGTTTTGTGCCCTCCATTGCTTGAAGGAATAGTTGTCTCTCAGATTTCGAGGTTTTCAAGATATCTCTGAGCATCTAAGGCGGCCATACAACCACTAGCTGCACTTGTAATTGCTTGACGATAAACATGATCTTGAACATCACCAGCCGCGAAAACACCCGGGATATTTGTCGCAGTAGAATTCAAACAAAACCCTCCTTTGGTGTTTATGTAACCGTTTGTCATGTCAACACAGTCCTTAAATATTTTTGTGTTAGGGGTATGACCAATTGCAATAAATACACCGTCCACGCAAATTTTTTGTACATTATTGCTATGTGTGTTTCGAATTGTAACCCCAGTTACATTTGCTGCATCGCCGTCAATTGTTTGAACTTCATTCTGCCAATAAATTTTTATTTTCTCTTCCTTTTCTAGCTCGAAAACTCTGTCTACTAGCATAGGTTCAGCTCTAAACTGATCTCGTCTGTGCACAACATGCACTTTGCTGGCTATATTCGACAGATAAAGTATTTCTTCCATAGCAGTATTACCACCACCGACCACACAAACGGGTAAACCGCGGAAGAAGAAGCCATCACACGTAGCACAAGCTGAAACGCCACGACCAAGATATTTAGCTTCCGAATCTATTCCCAAATATTTTGCTGATGCACCAGTGGCTATAATTAGAGACTCACAAGAATAGGCACAAGAATCGCCCTCTAAAATTAAAGGTCTTTCATTTAAATTCACATTGAAAATTTCGTCATTAATAATTTTTGTTTCGAGTTTTGTGGAGTGCTTAAGAAATCTATCCATTAAATCCGGCCCTTGTACTCCATCATAATCTGCTGGCCAATTTTCAACGTCAGTAGTTTGCATCAATTGCCCCCCTTGCTCTATACCCGTTATCAGTACAGGAGATAGGTTAGCTCTTGCGGCATAAATGGCGGCTGTATATCCGGCTGGTCCAGAGCCTAAAATTATCAACTTGTGATGTTTCATTTTAATACTTGTTCTAAACTATTAATATTTACTTATAACAGTCTAATTTAATCAATGCCAACCAGATCTTCAAGACCCAATAACAAGCGAAAGCTAAATAAGCAGGCTGAGCCTGAAAAACCTGATGAAATATCGGAATTTGGTTCCTTCACCCAATTAAAAGAGCTCATCTGGATAGGTTGGGTGGCGTTATTTTTTCTTACATTCATATCTTTAGTTACATGGTCAGAAAGTGATGGAGGTTGGTTCCAAGTGACTTCCAACACTGAGCCTTTAAACCTTCTTGGCTGGGTTGGGGCTTACATTTCTGATTTTTTATTCTTTTTATTTGGTCTTTCCTCTTTTTGGTGGCCTATTTTGTTTGTTATTTTAGCATTCAAAGCTTTTAAAAAAAGTATGGTCGCGAGAGAACACAGCAAGTTATCGAGGGGTTTAGTCCAAGTAGAAGATGAAGAGAATTCCCTCGAAAATCATGTTTATGCTTCAACTTCATCATTCTCTAGGGCCTTGGGTTTTTTGCTACTAATCTCTGCTAGCGTAATTATTGAGGCGCAAAAACTTACCTTCGAAAATTTAGTTCTCTTAAGTACAGCTGGGGGCGCCTATGGTAATTATTTGAGTGAGATTGGCAAATATGCTTTTGGTGATTTTGGTTTAATTACTCTGAGTATTCTCGGTTTCTTCGCAGGACTTGCTTTATTTTTTTCTTTTAGCTGGTTTTTCGTTTTTGAAATATGCGGAGGTTTTGTAGAGAAAGTATTTTTATCTGTAAAAAATATTTTTCAGTCAGTTGAGGATTACCGATTGGGAACTTTGGCGATTCGAAAAAGGATTTTGAAGAGATCTAAATTAGAAAAAAAAAATGAAACTTATTCAAAAAGGAAAGAGATAAGAGTTTTTGAGGAAGAGAGCAGTGGATATAAGAAAAGAGGTATTCAGCATGCACTTTTACTGGAAGAAGTTGGCCAATATATTCCTCCATCCTTATCGCTGTTATCTGAGCCAAAAAAAAGTAAAACGGATAGAGTATCTGAAGCATCACTTGAATACGTTTCTCGACTAATTGAGAAAAGATTAGGTGAGTTTGGAGTTGAGGTTAGAGTGGTATCCGCGCAGGCAGGGCCCGTAGTCACTCGGTATGAAATAGAGCCTGCCATAGGAGTAAAAGGCGCTCAAGTAGTTGCATTAGCTAAAGATTTAGCGCGATCTCTGTCTTTGTTGTCAATAAGAGTAGTGGAAACTATTCCAGGTAAAAATTTAATGGGACTTGAGCTGCCTAATTCCACCAGAGAACTAGTGAGTCTTTCAGATATTTTATATTCTAGTGAATTTCTTGATGGTAATTTTAGTTTGCCCCTAGCATTAGGAAAAGACATTGCCGGTAATTCAGTAGTGGTAGATCTGGTTAGGATGCCTCATTTATTAGTTGCTGGCACTACTGGTGCGGGCAAATCCGTAGGTATAAATGCTTTTTTGCTGTCACTTATTTTCCACTGTTCCCCTAGGGACATTCGATTAATACTTATAGATCCAAAGATGCTTGAATTTTCAGCCTATGAGGATATTCCTCATTTATTAACGCCTGTGGTTACAGACATGTTCGATGCAGTTAAAGCCTTGAATTGGAGTGTTTACCAAATGGAGCAACGTTACAAACTTATGAGTAACTTCGGAGTCAGGAGCGTGACTGCCTTTAATCGAAAAATAGATGAGGCAAAAATGAGAGGAGAAAAAATTAAAAACCCTCTTTTTGAACCTCAGGGGGACCTGGGGAATAACTTAGATGATGCTGGACATGATAAAAAAAACAATATCAATACTGACGAGTTTTTGGAACCCTTCCCCAAAATTGTTGTGGTCATTGATGAATTAGCGGACTTAATGATGGTTGTTGGCAAGAAAGTTGAGTCTCTGATTGCACGGTTAGCTCAAAAGGCTAGGGCTGCGGGAATACATTTAATTTTAGCTACTCAAAGACCATCCGTTGACGTAATAACCGGACTTATCAAAGCAAATATACCTGCTAGGATTTCCTATCAAGTCTCAAGTAGAGTTGACTCGCGCACCATTCTAGATCAGATGGGGGCTGAATCTCTTCTTGGTCAGGGAGATATGTTGTTCATGATGCCGGGGAGTGGATTACCGAAAAGAGTGCATGGAGCATTTGTCGCAGATGAGGATGTGATTGCAGTGGTGAATTTTTTGAAAGAAACAGGCAAGCCAATTTATGACCCTAGTATCAGGGATAATTCGTTTGATGAAGAGAATCCAACTAAAATAGATTTTTTGAACTCTAAGAAAAAATCACGCGGTGAAAAAGACTCACTTTACGATGAAGCAGTTCAAGTTATAAAGAGTAACAATAGGGCATCTATTTCTTTAGTTCAAAGGCATTTACGTATTGGTTACAACCGTGCTGCACGATTATTAGAAATGATGGAAGATGAGGGTGTTGTTTCGAGCATGCAGTCGAATGGTAACCGAGATATTTTAATTAAAGATAAAAAATAATGAATGACCATGACCAAGACCAAGACAAGTAAATTTTTAGTAGGTTTTTCAATGATTATTCTACTTTTCTTGATAACTTTAATTGGTGTTAGTGGACAGGCTTTTGCAGATACTGCAAGTAGGGATAATGTCGTGAGTAAATCTACCACTGGAGAGAAACTCATTAAATTCTTGAGTACAACCAACAGTCTTCAGGCTAAATTTTTCCATGAGCAGCTGTCTTCCTCGGGAGAAATTTTGAGGTTTGAAGGAAATTTTTTTTTCAGACGACCGGACAAACTAAAGTGGTTAATTGAAAAACCGTTCCCGCAGTTACAGCTTCTTCGGGGAAATGAATTTATGATTTATGACCCTGATTTGGAGCAAGTGACAACTAGAATATTTGATCAAAGTTTAGAGTCGACTCCAGCTGGATTGTTATTTGTTAGTGGTCCTTTAGCAGGTGATCGATTGAGGAAGAGATACAAGTTGTATAGTGCTCCTTCGAAGTCAGGACTAAACTGGGTCCTAGCAGTGCCTAAAGATGATGATGGAGATAGTTTAAATTTGGAAATTGGTCTTAACAACGATGGTGCTATTGCAGAGATACTAACTACTGATATTTTTAAAAGATCAAGTAGGATTAAATTTATGAATCTGCGACAGAATGAAAAAATACGAGATTCCGTTTTTATTCCCGTGATCCCGCCTGGAGTCGAGTATATTGAGCAATAGAAAAATTGATTATGGTCAACGAACAAAACCACTTTACGAAGTCCTCCGTCCATCAAAAATAGAAGAAGTTGTTGGGCAAAATGCGGTGATAGGGACAGAAAGTATTATAGGTAAAGCTCTCAAAAGAGGGTTACTTCCGTCGATTATTTTTTGGGGCCCTCCAGGAACAGGTAAAACAACCATCGCTAAGCTGGTTGCCATTAAGGTTAAAGCCGAGTTAATAAGCATATCTGCAGTAATGTCGGGAATAAAGGATATTCGTTCTGCCATCAATAAGGCATTGGAAATTAGGCGGTCTGGAGGGAAAGTAATAATTTTTGTCGATGAAGTACACAGGTTTAACAAGGTTCAGCAGGATGCATTTCTTCCTCATTTGGAGGTCGGAGACTTTGTTTTTTTTGGAGCTACAACGGAAAATCCAGGTTTTGAAATTAACTCAGCACTCTCGTCTAGAACACAGATAATCCCTCTTTCACGATTATGCAATAAGTCACTCGAAGCTCTTGCTGAACGAGCATTAACATATATGTCCCTCGAGAAAAAGATTTTCACTAAAGATGCATTTCAAACAATTATTAGTAATGCGGATGGCGATGGAAGAAAATTACTAATTCTTCTTGAAAATTCTTTAAATTTAGTAACGCGAGACATAAAACAAATTACTATCGAAATGTTAACTTCGAGTCTACCTACAGTAATTCGAGCATTTGATAAACGCGGAGATGCTTTTTATGATCAAATTTCAGCGTTACATAAATCTATAAGAGGTTCGGATGCTGATGCTTCACTTTATTGGTTTTTGAGAATGATTGATGGTGGTGCTGACCTTAAGTATTTAGCTAGACGGCTGATAAGAGTTGCAATAGAAGATATCGGTTTAGCTGATCCTCGAGCCCTTCGCATTGCGCTTGATGCTGCTGAGGCGTTTGAGCGGCTAGGTTCACCAGAAGGGGAGCTAGCACTGGCTGAAGCCACTATTTTTTTAGCCGTGTCAGCTAAATCAAACTCGGTGTACACTGCATTTAAACGTGGCAAAGAATTTATAGCTAAGAATGGTTCAGAATCAGTCCCATATCATTTAAGAAACGCAGTCACTAGATTTGAGAAAGAGCTTGATTATGGAAAAGACTATCATTACAGCCATGATTCTGTTGATAAACATTCTCTACTGCAAACTTATTTCCCAGAAAAATTTGCTTCCTCGCCCCCAAATTTTTATTATCCGAACGCTCAGGGGTTGGAAATAAAAATTTTAGAGAAATTAAATTCATTAAAGGCAAAAAAAACAAAATCAATAAATCAAAATAAATCAGGAACAAGATGATAGACTTAAATATTCTTAGAAAAACCCCTGAGTTGGCGGCGCAAGCATTAGAGAAAAGAGGATATGTTTTAGACATACTTCAATTCGGTGAATATGAGCAGAAGAGAAAGAAAATGCAGATGGAGGTGGAGAGCCTGCAGGCGAAAAGAAATACTCTAGCAAAAGATATAGGTAGACTAAGATCGAAAGGTGAAAATGCTGCAAGCTTAATTACTGAGGCTGGTTCAATACCCAAGAAGTTAGATGAACTGGAAAAAAAGTTGAATGTTGTCCAGAGTACTTTGAAGGAGTGGCTTTCTAAAATTCCCAATTTGCCTCAAGACGATGTTCCTGCCGGGACAGACGAATCTTCCAATGTGCAAGTAAAGATTAGTGGAGAACCAAAAATTTTCAGTTTCGAAGTAAAAGATCATGTTGAGCTTGGGCAATTCTTTGGTTTAAATTTTGGTTTGGCTGCGAGAATGTCTGGCGCCCGATTTTCAGTTATGAGAGGGCCAATTGCGAAGTTGCATAGAGCAATTAGTCAGTACATGCTAGATACTCAAACTACCAGGCACAATTATCTTGAATGCTCAGTTCCTACAATAGTAAATTCCTCTGCGCTGTACGGTACCGGACAGTTACCAAAGTTTAAAGAAGATTTATTTTTAGTAAATAAATATGGGCAAGAGGAGGAGGAAAATCAATTTCTAATTCCTACGTCAGAAGTTTCTTTAGCTAATTTAGTTGCTGATGAAATTCTGGCTGCGGAGGATTTACCACTTAAGTTTACTGCTCATTCATTGTGTTTCAGATCTGAGGCTGGCTCATATGGAAAGGATACAAAAGGACTCATACGGCAGCATCAATTTGAAAAAGTTGAACTCGTTCAAATAACCCTACCCGATGCATCGGACAGGGCGCTCGAGGAAATGGTTGGGCATGCTGAATTTATATTGCAAGAGTTAAATTTACCCTACAGGAAAGTTTTGCTTTGTGCTGGAGATATGGGGTTTGCAGCAGCCAAAACCTATGATTTGGAGGTATGGTTACCGTCTCAAAAAATGTATCGCGAAATATCTTCATGCAGCAATTGTCATGACTTCCAAGCTAGACGCTTAAATACAAGAGTAAGTCTGGCCAATGAAAAAGGTAAAGTACAAAAGAAGTTCGTGCATACTCTAAATGGATCTGGATTAGCGGTTGGAAGAACTTTAGTTGCAGTACTTGAAAACTATCAAAGAAGTGACGGTAGTGTGGAAATTCCATCTGTGCTAAGAAAGTATATGGATGGGATGATCGAATTGGGCGCTAATTAAGTCANANNGGAGAGGTGGCAGAGNNTGGTNNAATGTACCGCACTCGAAATGCGGCGTGGNATNTAAANNTCACCGCGGGTTCGAATCCCGCCCTCTCCGCCAACATACAGTCCAAACAAATCCAAGAAAGTCCNAAATACTCAATAAAATCAATACTTAGTGGCATTTTTTCTTCCATCAAAATCTACTAAAATTCATTTAAATCTAGTACAATTGTGAGTAACAGTGTGAGTAACGAGGGCATAAATTGTCCATATTGCTCTTTATAATGCAGAAATGTGAGTAACGGTACTATTTTTATGAAATTATCGAAGTTAAAAATTGATAATGCAAAGGCTGAATCCAAAGCCAGAAGGATTTCAGACGGAATGGGGTTGTATCTTCTAATTCAACCGAATGGTTCCAAATTATGGCAATTCCGTTATCGCTTTAGAAATAATGCAAAAGTTTTCAGCATTGGAAAATACCCACTCGTCTCTCTAGCTGATGCAAGAAAAGAAAGAGATCGATTGAGACTTACTTTACAGTCGGGTGTTGATCCGATGCAGAAAAAGGAAACTACAATTCCTTTACAAGAGATACTTTTTTCTGAATGTGCAGATAGGTGGTTTGATGTATGGAAGGTAAATATCTCTGATCGTCATAGAAAAAATAATCGCAATAGATTAGAAAATGACATTCTGCCTTTTTTAGGTAAGAAGTTTGTGGGAGAGATCACTCGGGCAGAAATAAGAAATGTAATCAAAGTGGTAGGAGATCGCCAGGCAACTGACCTTGCTGGAAGAATCCTAAATATTATTCAAGCCATATTTACTTTTGCTCTTGATGAGGAGATCGTGCAAACAAATCCTGCAGGAAGTCTTAGAGCAAAAACGATTGTTGGTGTAAGAAGAACAGAAAACTATTCAAGGATTGATGCTAAAGAGATTCCTGAGTTACTTCAACGTATCAANGATTACGAAGGAAGACCAATAACAAGATATGCATTAAAGATTTTAATGCTTACATTTGTAAGAACTTCTGAACTATTAAATTCTAGATGGGAAGAGTTTGATTTAAAAAAGAAAGAGTGGAGAATTCCAAAAGAAAGAATGAAATCACGAAAAGAACATATTGTTCCTTTATCAAATCAAGTCATTCGATCATTAGATGGACTAAGAAAGAAATCTGGTCAACAAGAATATCTATTTGTTGGGGATCGAACCAATAAGCCAATCAGCAATAATACGTTGCTTCGTGCCTTAGAAAGAATGGGTTATAAGGGCAAGATGACAGGTCATGGTTTTAGAGGATTAGCTTCTACTGTATTACATGAAAATGGTTTTGAGCATTTACATATAGAAAAGCAATTAGCACATAATCCAAAAGATGCTATTGCTCACGCCTATAATCATGCAGACTATTTAAAGCAGCGAACAGAGATGATGCAATGGTGGGCTGAGTATGTAGATGGAAAAAAAGAGATGAGGTTAGTTGTCGGTGGTAACGGCTAAGGTTTAATATTGGAAAATAATGAAAAAACTATTACTACTTACCTTAGTAAAATGAAAAAAATAACTCTTACTTTCCTACTTCTTTTCTCTGTGAATGGTTATTGTTTATCAATTGGTGGGTACACTTTTTCTGGTTATGAAAAATTTATGAAATGTAATAATGTTTCTAAACCAAAAGAAATTAGATTTTTTAAACTTAAAAAAGTTGGTTTGATTCAGAATACGAGATTTACGAGAGAGAACAGGGAAAGTGGGAAATCTTTTTTTGGCATAAATATCCCTTTCTTAAAGTTAAAGAAATTGATAAAGATGGTGGATATAAAAGGTATGAAATACCAGACGGTACATCTACAGATAAGGTAGTAGAAGAAATATTAAATGAAATGGGGTGGAATTTTAAAGATTATGAATTGCATGATTTTTCATTTGATTTTGTTTTTGGAACATTTGAACATAAAGTTGATTTTTACCAAGAAGAAAATAGTTTATATAAGTGCGAGTTAAATAAATGAAACATCTACTGTTCCCTCTTCTACTCGTTTTCTCTGTGAATGGTTATGCAGTAAAAATTTCCTCATCTTGTTTAAGTGAGAGTGGAATGTCTAGGTATGATTTAAATTTTGACACGCAAACTGAGAAGGGAACCATCAGATATAGATTCATGAAACAAGATACAACTTATGATGCAATAATTACTGAAAAATCTATGTCACAGATCAAAGGTGTCGCACA
Source organism: Betaproteobacteria bacterium TMED82 (assembly GCA_002170395.1). GTDB lineage: Bacteria > Pseudomonadota > Gammaproteobacteria > Burkholderiales > Burkholderiaceae_A > UBA7377. Next base: position 3,250 of record NHEJ01000006.1, on the reverse strand, counting down.
CTTTTCCTCAAGTAGAACTGGTGACACATCAGGAAACTCATTTAAATTTGTTTACGATCATGATAACAAGTGGTTTAGTGAAGTCAATGTAAAAGCAAATTGTACAAAATATATATTAGATTAGTTAGATCAAGTATTTTCTAATCTATCTTCTTCCACAACTGTATTCCGTACTCTGCACTATTACTTCATAATTGAGGTATGAAAAAAATTCTCTTCTCCATACTCATACTATTTTCAATAAATGGATTTGCTTTTAATTGGGTTAAGCTTGAAAAGAATTTAATGGGAGGTACTATTTATGTTGACCTCGATAACATAGATGAATTTTATAATGTTATCCATTTCCCAGTGTTATTTGATTATGCTGGGGTATTACCATCGGAAATTGAAAAATATTTAGCGAACTGCGAAGAAAAAATTCTTTTAAAGCTATCCAACACTTCCTATTCCGAACCAATGGGAAAGGGTACTATTTTGGAGGAGGATTTTTCACATAAAAAAAAATTTGGTTATATCTATCCAAAAACTGGTTCAATTCATGATGTTTTAATGAAATTTGCTTGTAATAATGCAAAGTAAAATGAAATTCACTTTTTGGATACTAGCTTTTTACTATTCCTGTTTTGTATCAAGTCTTAGTGCCTTTGCATGGTTTTATATTTCATGGTGTTGTTTTAAATATGTTGAAAGGTGTAAATAAATGAAAAAACTAATACTACTTACCTTACTTTGTTTTTCTATTAATGGATTTGCTGAAACAATTGTTTCTTGTAAATCACCAAAAGGTTATTCATTTGTTTTACCAGGACCTTTTGTTCCAGAACAAAATTCTGGATGGGTAAAAGATGGTATTTCAAATGGTAAATATAGTTTGGTTAAAGTCAATGGAGAAATTGATGTTTTGTTTATTGATGCTTACGAAGAAATAATTAGTGCACGTGCTGATGGAGGTACTGTTATAGCTCTTGGATTATCAGAAAATAAAGAAATGTTTTCGGTGCTTGTTAACTATGAGAATAATGCAGTAGAAATTTTCACATTCGACATTAAAAATAACCTATTTTTAATATCAGGTCACAAGTATGGATCAAAAACTAGAATTAAAAAAAGTTTTTCGATGGTCGGAAATTGTAATTAATTCCTTGAACAAAATGATAATTTGAATATGAAAAAATTTCCTGAGTTTACTCAATTAAAACATCGGCGAGCTGGACTATTGATGAATGAAAAAGAAATTAAAAGTTTGGTAGCAAGTTGGTTTAAAGAAGACGATCAAAAATTAGATAAATTATGTGAAATTTTTGGTATTAAAGATGAAAGTATAGATAAATATAAATTGCTTTCACTTGAGTTAGCCAGAAAATTTCTTCCAAAGAAAAAAAAAGTAGGGAGAAATATAAAATGGAATCCATTTATATATGCATTACTTCATACTGAAGTTCTAAGACTTAAAGAAATAGACAAATTAGTTTCATCAACTGAGGCTGCGTGTAGAGAACTTTCTGAAAATAATCCTTGGAAAGAATTCATGGCTGATGACAAACGATTAGACAGTAATGATGTTGAGTCCGCCGAAACCCTAAGGAAAAATTATTATATAGCTAATAAAAAATATTCAAAATATTGTCAAATGACTACGGGTGCTTTTTATTATCATGAATATTTAAATGCTCGACAGGGATGGGTTGCAAAATTGGAATCTATCCTTAGAGAGCCTTAATCACAAAATAAAAAATATTTTGTCCGAAAACTAAAATTTAATTTCCCCACACTTATTATTAAATTTCATGTTCCAAGTTAGTACTTTGGAATCTAATTCGTTCATTATGACTAAGGAATGGAATTAAAGATGAATTTTGATATTTTAAGAATTGATGGAGTTAAAGCTAAAACAGGAATTGCTAGATCAACTATTTATTTAAGAATAGAGCAGGGTCTTCTACCCAAACCTTTTTCAATAGGTGGAAAAAGTGTTGGTTGGTTATCAGATGAGATTGTTAGGATTAATGCAGCAAGAACTTCAGGTTGTTCTAATGAAGAGATAATTGGACTGGTAAAAAAAATTGAATTAGAGCGTAAGAAATTTAAGAAGATAATTTAAGTGTCTTTTCAGGATGTCCAGGCAATTTACATAAAGAAAAATCGTCGTAAGTTTAAAGGCAGACCATATGGAGCAATTGAACATATAGTTGTTGATTCGACTGCTTATGCAAATCTGAAACATTCAAGTGTTAGGTTATTAAACATTATTGTTAGACAGTTAACTGCCACTAACAATGGTTGTCTTCAAGCCACTTGGAGTTACTGTAGAGGTAGAGGCATAGGGTCTGAAAACACATTACGAATTGCAATAAAAGATTTATTAAAAAACCAATTGATATATAGAACTCGTTCAAGAGGTGCGAATGGAAGACCTGCTTTATACGCAGTGACATGGTTGCCAATAAAAGAAAAAAAAGGGCTATTTTTAGATGGCTTTTTAAAAGATGGGTTTCTAAATATTAAAAAAACCACCCCTAAGAAATTGATGGTTAAACCCGTCAAAAACTGCTGTTTAAGGAGTGAAAAAGACGAAAATTAGTTGATTTACCCCACCTAAAACTGATGAATATGAATTAGTACCAAGTACAAACATAAATAAGTTCTGAACTGAACAGGAGAAATACAGATGAGTAAATTTAAAAAAGGAGAAAGTGGCAATCCAAAAGGTAGACCGAAGGGAGTAATTGATAAACGACAAAAACTTCGTATTGCATTAGAAGCTAGGGCAGAAGAATTATTAGATGTAGTAATCAATAGAGCAATGCAAGGTGATTCTCAGATGCAAAGGATTTTATTAGGTAGATTAATCCCTCCTGCAAAGCCAGAGTCTTTAGCACAAACTTTTGATTTACCTGATGGAAGTTTTACTGAGCAAGCAAAAGCGATTGTAAAAGCAACGAGTCAAGGAGAAATAAATCCTTCCGTTGCAAGTGAATTATTATCAGCCATAACATCCTCAATAAAAATAAAAGAGTCAGAAGAATTAGAAAAAAGAATTCAGCAAATAGAGGAGAGGATATTTGAATCTGAAAAGTAGAATAAAGAAAATAGAGAAAAAAACCTCTAAAGCTCATATAAATAAAGTTTGTATTTTATTTGGTAATGAAACGCAGAAAGAGGGTAGAAAAAAGATGAATTTAATAGATGATGTTGATATTCTTTATATAAGAGTAGTTGGTGTTTAATAGTTTTTGGTGTTTCGTAT
>NHEJ01000005.1 GCA_002170395.1 Betaproteobacteria bacterium TMED82 | reverse complement strand
CATATCCGGCGTTCTCGCAAAGGCTGCCTGATACAACCGGTAAGCCTGACCCGCCGTCTCACCAACCCCAACATCTAACGCAAGAATACCATCAGAAAAGTTTATTCTTTCTACGCTTTTTAATTCATCCGTTCCAGAAAATAGAATCGCATTCGAAATTTGCCACCCATCAGGCATTTTTTCTAGTGAATACAGAGACATGTTAGAACCATAAATAACAGAGTCTATCCCTTCTCCACCGTTAATTTTAAGAGACCCAAGATCAAATGTCTCAATTTCATCATTTGACTTCGATCCGCCTATTACCGAACCCGAGTTGAAAATTAAATCACCCTTGCTCTTACCAATAACTTGATAATAGGACAGTCCACTCTCATATGCACCTGAATCAACTTCATTTTTTACGTTTGGGTATTTAGCTAAATAAAAAACTTCATTAAATCCAGGAACCCCAATCTCTGATGGATCTAAAAAATTTGGCCCCGTTGATAGTGGAAGCTTTCCTTCATAATAAAACCAGTCATATGGGGCCGTTCCATATTCAGACCTTTTTGTACCGAAAGCTGGGTATATCATTAAATCAAAAGTCCCATTATCACCGTTAAATACTTTCATTTGGTAGTCAAATCCAGACAATTCCTGTAGAGGAAATATAGCATCTAAATCTGCGCGACTAAAACCTCCTAACTGAGTATTGAGATAAACTATGGGCTGACCTGACTCATTATAACTACTCACAATGATGTCATCAAAACCATCATTATTAAAATCAAAAACTTCGAAAAAATTTGAATTGTCAAGTACCTCCTCATTTTCAATTCCAATATTTTTAATTTTTATGTTGTTCTCATCAAACTCATAAAAATGAAAATAGGTTGCGGCTTCATTATCCGTGCCTTCTGTCACGAACGTTACGGTATTATCCTTTAATCGAGCCGTTGAGTATTTTGCAACTATTAATGGGTCTTCGTTTGGCGATAACTGAATTTCTTCAGCATCAGTATAAGTAGAAGACTGAATAAAATCATCACCATATCTAAAATAAGTTGTCTCACCAACATTACCAAGCCAAGAGAGCGTGGGAAGAGTTTTCCTATCATCAATATCAAACGGAATATCTCCAAAAATAACTTCCCATGACTCTAAATTATGATCTCGAACTGCAAGCCCTGGCCTTGCTCCCTCTGTTAGATCAGATCCTTGAATATCTGAGAAAAAAAAAGTTTTGTTTGTGCTCTTTAAACTTACAGACTCTAGATATTCGATAGTACCGCCACCAAGTTTACCGTTAATCGGGGGAACTTCTTCGTTTATTGGCAAAATTTCCAAAGTTGGATTAGAGCTATCGAATACATATGCAAATGGATGTTGCTGAAAGCCACTAAAAATAGAAATGCCTGGTTTCGTGACTGTAGCAGGAGAAGAGTTTGCGGCATGTAACCAGTCTTGCCGCTCTAAAACTAAAATTTGATATGTATTTCCCGATAACAAAACAGTAGCGTTTGTTTGATATTCTAAAGGGGAGTTTTGCATGGTTCTACCATCTTCTAAGCTAGTAGCGAACGCAATATCAGTGAGCCCATCTTTATTTAAGTCCTCCAAGCTCCATTGCCTTACCCAACCAGGTAAAATTGTGTTTGACAACCCTTTTTCAGTTAATGCCTGAGTACTGTGTTCCCACTGCCGCTCACTATTTTGATAAAAAAATACAAGCAAATTGGGACTAGCAACTCCAACTTTAGTTCTATTTTCCGGACTTTGAAAGAAAAAAACTGCTAATACATTGCTACCCTGAGTGTCAATTATCATACGATCGGCTAAAATTGCGCCGACAGAGTCGTTATTGGGGTCGGATCTAAATTGCGAAAATACTGAGTTGAGATTTGGAAACGGAGCGGTTACTTTATTAAAAAAAGTGTTGTTGACCATTTAAAGAGACATTCAAATTGATTACTAAAATATGTTGTATTAATCTAATATTTAATTCAACTTTTTTTGAATACTAATTTCTTTTACATTTGATCTGATTTTGAGGAAACGCTTGATTTTTATATGACTGCCGCGAGTGGTAGCTTTTTTACTTTGAACTATGCCGGTTAAATTAGAAATTTTGAGTGGGTAATGACGGATATCATAATATTTCATAATCCAAGGTGCAGCAAATCCAGGCAAGCTCTCCAATTACTTGAGGAAAAGAAGGTAGATTACGAAAAATTCTTACATTTGGAGTAAACTATCACCCATGATAATTTCGTCAAGGTTTTAAAATTGCTAAAGGTTAGTCCCCGTGAGGCTATTAGAACAAAGGAGAAAGAATATAAAGAAAATAATCTTGATGACCAAACTTTGTCTGATTTCGATCTCATAGAGGCAATACTTAAGTATAGCAAATTGATTGAACGTCCAATTATCATAAATGGCGGGAAAGCTATTATTGCCCGGCCACCAGAAAAACTACTGGAAATCATCTAAATAGCTACCGACTTAGTATTTACTGATTAAAAATGCAAAAGTTTCATTGTTTTTGATAATTTCACCTCAATATAAGGACCAATCAGGTATAAAGTAAACTCAACAGAGATTATTTAAAGCTAACAAATAAAGCATAAATAGCGACAGGCCATCGAAGTAGATACTTACGTTTTTTCACTAAACTCGCTTTCAACTAAAAATTACCACCGTCAGGGTCCGTCCTGAGAGTATTAAAACTAAAATCTTATGCAAGAGCTCATTAGTAAATCGTCTAATGTCTTGACCTTTCGCACAATCATTTTTAAATAGAAGAATCTAACAGTTTTTTAATCTCAAATTCCTTAAGTCTATACTAATGTTAGTACATGCTGCATCCTTCCAAAAGCTCAATTTTATTTACTATAATTTTCGAAATTCAAACCGGCTCTACTGCATTAAAAGATTTAAAGATATGTGTCATTACTGTCACAGCAATAACAGGAGCTAAAAGGTTTACAATTGGGATCGTAAAAAGAAATGTGATGCCTAAACCCGTTAAAAATAATTTCCGACTATTAGCTTTACGAATCTTATTTATGTCTGATGACTGTAAGTGTCGTAATGCCACTAACTCGTAATACTCTCTACTGAGCAGGTAACCATTTAGACAGTAGTAAACTACTACAGCAATAAGTGGAAACCAAATTGTGAAGAAATAAATAGGAATCGCCAAAATATTGAGCACTAATGTGATGCCCGTAAAACGGAGGGTAGTTATACTTAGCCTAGAAAAAGAAACAGCACTTGGAGGTAAATCTTCGGGATAATAACGACTCTCTACGGCCTCTACGATATCATCGAGAAATAGTGTTACAAAAAATGAAGCTACCGCAGGAAAAAGTAACCACGTAACCACCATGACGCTTACTGCTCCTAATACATCAACCGTCATTTCCAACAACCAAAAGTTAAAAAAGCTACTCTCTAGCAGAAGAAACCAAACAACACCAGAAAAACAAGCAAATATAATAATAGATAGAATAACTGAATGGAGGAAAACCTTCCGAAATTTTGGATCCATCATTTGAAGAATGGAAATTAAAAATAACTTAATCAATTCTTAAAGCTCTCTTTAATATGACGGAATCATACAAAACCAGAACTTTTTTTATTCCGTAAATTATTGCATTACATTGTGAGTAAAAAAATTGGGTATGTATCAAAACTAATCTCTTTTTTCTAGTATTTTCTTATCAAGTAGTGTTTTCATTTTACTCTACGCAATGAGAAAAATCTGTTGACGAAAATCTTCGAAATTATCAAATTAGTTTTTAGGTATTTTTGTAGCAAAGGTAACAGAGTAGAAAAACTTTAAGTAAATCTGATATTTAAATTTATTCTCTCACCTAGCGAAGGGCATAAGTTCTTTTAAAAGCTGCGCGCTCTCTAATTTTATTTGCATATTTTACTAACCTATCACAAATAGAAAAATTCATCACCTCTGCCCAAGTTAAGCAATGCATCAATAAAATATCTGGTATTAAAAATTTTTCACCACATACAAAATCTGAAATTTGAAATTCACTTATTATTTTTTCCTGATTTCTAGCAAATTCCCATCGAAGACTTTCAAGAATCTCTGGAATTCTTTTTTCACTCGGGAAAACATAACTATGCTTTGCGGCAACCCACAAAATTGCATCAAATTCATCTAAGATTCTAAAGGTTATGGCATCTTGTTTAGCACGTTCAATAGTACCAGAGGTTTCAGTAAAGGCTTTATGCTTATCAGACAAATATGTTAATATCGCTACCGAGTCACTAATAAGATTCTCATTATCTAGAATGAAAGGTATCTTCCCGTTTTTATAAACCTTTCGAGCCTCTTCTGATCGGGGTGCAACTTCCTCTAATACATATGGTATTTCTAACTCCTCCATAAGCCATACTACTCTAAAGGTTCTTGACTTGACTCTCCCAAACACTTTCAACATAGCCTACCCTTTCCCTAGTGTCTTTTTTCTATATTTATTACATTTGTTTATTAAAAACATGTAAATTATGCTTTCTTTTACAACCCTACACCTCATCTTAGACTTTATATTCTCTGAAACATTTAGCTATTTTCAAAGAAACGAAAAACCCAAAACCTAAGCAAGCAACAACACCGAAAATAAAACGAAAAAAATGTTACTCTTGTGTTCTAATGAATTTGCCAATCGATAACGTCTGGATTGGAACAAATAAATTTTTATAGTACTAGTTTTACCAATCGTTGAACTATATCATTAAAACTAACCGAAGATATACAGAGTCGAATATGAAAAAGGTTAAGCTTTTTTTAAATAAACAGAATGATTTTTTTCAATCTATTAGGTAATCAGTTTAACATACCACTGTATACCTGTTTTCTATAATAATAATTCAGGTCCTTTCGCAATGATTCTATGAGGATTTATTTCTGCATGACTGAAATAATAATGGCGTTTAATATGATCTAAGACAAATGTTTCTTTTACTGCTGGAATTCGTAGCAGATCTTGAACATATCTTCTAAGATTCTCGTAATCAACTATCCTTCGAACATTACATTTAAAGTGAGTGTTATAAACAGGATCAAACCTCAAAAGTGTGGGGATCAGTCTTAAGTCTGCTTCGGTTACTTCGTCACCAACTAAATATTTTGATTTACCGAGAATATCATTTAAATAATCGAGTGTTTTAAACAGTAGATCTACTGAAGTATCATAAGCTTCCTGAGTGCGAGCAAAACCACTCTTGTAAACTCCATTATTCACACACTCATAAATTAAATGATTTATCTTATCAATTTGTATTTTCTTTAACTCTGGATAAAAATCATAATAATTTCCAGTCAAATCATTAAATGACGAATTGAATATTCTTATTATTTGAGAAGACTCATTATTTACAATTGTCTCAGTCTCTTTGTCCCAAAGAATGGGAACAGTGACACTTGTAGTTACAATTGGATCCGCTTTTTGGTATATTTCTCGAAGAAAATTATTACCATATAAATGATCCACAGTTGCCCCAGGAAAACTATTATCGAATACCCATCCGTCTTCAAGCATATCAGGATGTACAACGCTTACGGAAATATGTTTTTCAAGATCCTTCAGTTTACGGAATATAAGAGTTCTGGTTGCCCATGGACACGCATAGCTAACATACAAATGATATCTTTTTGTTTCAGGATGGAAGACCTTATGGTCTTTTGAAACTGTATCTAAGAAAGTTCTGGGGAGCCGGGTATATTCACCAGATTCGTTGGATGTGGCAATGGACTTATTTACCCACTCCCCATTAATTAATAGTCCCATAATAAGGTCTTTTTATTTATTTTCGGATTAAAAGATTTTTAAAACTAACTTTTTTAAAAATATATAGTCTCGTAATTTCGTTAACATTGGAATCTATCAACTGAGCACTTTCAAGAAGTTGACTTACTTGCTATTACCTTGATCGTTTAAAACTATTTATTTATCAACTTGGATATCGAACACCTAAATTAAAGATTTACCTGGAATCTGCCTGCCTGATTAGTTTTCTGGCGCCAACATCGTCTACAACTGGACGTATCTCAGGATAAGAACAGTAAGGGGTCCACTTCGTAAACCATGACATTAGTCCATCCTGAGATTGTGCCTCTGCAATTACTATTCCAAACTCATTGGTAAGATCATGTCAACGACCAATTAATACACAACCTTCAGGAATCTCATTTTTTATGTCCTCTGAACTCATGTTTGCGAAAATCTAATACCCCTCAATTTGGGACTCTTTGTCATGCATTAGATATGTACAATAAAAAAGCATTATTTCTCCCCTTTAAAAATTGCTAAATGTACTTAAATTTCATTAATACTGCAAGTTTATTCTAATAAAAACAAAAGTGAAGTAAGTTTTTATAATTAAACACCCAGGCAAACTTTCCTTAAAATTGCTCTCACTTTAAATGCCTGATGGGGTTTTAACTTTTATTTAAGAAATGAGCCAACTGTTTTTCAAAACGAACTTTTAAAAATTTGTACTGCAGGTTCAAGCATCTCAATGCTGTCATATTTCGCATCTTATTCTGGTATGGGTTCATCTGTGTTGCGAGCATTTTGGACTCTAATACACTGAGTAAACTGCAAACCCATGAGTATACTACTGCGGACATGCTCTGAACAAATTCTGGCAGATTTAATTAGTATCAAAATATTACCAATGAGTTTTTTAACTTTTTAATTAAGTAATACGCAATTGTAGTGGGTGTCATATGCACTAACAACGCTGATGTACGAATGTGTAAGGGTAGTTTTTGTCCAAGTTGACAACGAATAGATACTGACTTGACCATCAGATATTCCTTTTTCTGCTGATCGCTCTTCGTGCCAATAAATGAGTGTATTCGGTACATTTAAATCCCTACTAGCCTTTGAAATATCAGAAATTCTTTTTTGTTTTACTTTAATATTTTTTGAACCATCCCACTCAATATCATCGTATTCTCTGGTAACTAATCTTTCTTTAAAATCAAAACTTATTTTTTGTTTGTAATCCACCAATTTTGAATTAATTTCAATGTGAGGTTTAGCGTCATAGGGGTTCGATTGGAATGTTACTTTATAAGTACAAACATACTCTCTGTCCGCTGAATAACCATTGATTGACAAGAAAATTGGAATAAATATCAATACTTTTTTCAAATTACCACGCACTCCGTAATTTAGTTTTTCGTGCCCCTCACCATAATCCTGCTGTGTTTGGCCTTAAAGCTATTTATAAATAAATTAAAACTATAACGCCTGTTAAATTTTTTATATTGACCTATGAAGTTAAATTAAATAACTCAATTTTTGTATATTTTGACTTTCATACATCATAATAATACAAACCTTGTTTGATTGCTAATATGTGTAGTAATAAAAAGCCTTATGAATTTTAAGGTTTGCGAGAAAAAAAAATCGTATCTTTTAAAGTCTGGGTATAAATCTATGATAAAAATAATAAGCTCTTTTTTCATTCCTTTTTTTTTACTTGGCTCTGCGTCCGCAGCTAAAAATATTCCAGACCAGAACTTTATTGTCGGTAGTGGGACCGTTGGCGCCCAAAGAGCATACCATTCAGGAAAAATAAAGGTTCTATTAGACGCTAATTTCAACAATTTAAGAATACGAAAAATAAGAAGGGTTGGCGAAGAGCTCGCAGTGGGATGCGAATCTGGAAGAGTCGTAGCTCTTGAGTTACATGGTCACATTGGACCAGATGTCACTTATACAATAGACACGCTACTCGCCGACGAGTACTTGTTAAGATGTAAAGTAAAAAACAGACCATTCGCAATTAAAGTTTACATTAGTTCCACAGGTGGCTTACTTAAAGATGGTTACGCCCTGGGAGAAATATTTAATAAATATAAAGTTTCGGTGCGTATCCCATCAAATTCTGTGTGTGGTTCTGCCTGCGCAGTAGCTTTTCTTGGTGGTATCTATCGATTAATAGGCAATAATGCATACATCATGTTTCATGCGCCATATTCTATTCGTAAGGGTAAGGATCCACTTCCTAGAAGATTTTTTCCATCAGACACTGAAGAACTTTCTCGTGAAACATACGAGGCACTGTTTCCAGGAGACTATAGTCAACAGCAGCCCCGTAACGGAAATACCTATCTTGACTGTTCAGATCAAGGACATCTTTCTGGTCTGCAAAGCTACTATAAGAAATATCTAGGAGAAAAAAATGGAAATTATTTATTTCATCGGTCAATGAATTATTGCTCGACATCAGACGGTTGGGTTTTAGATAAAGATGCAGCAAAGATATTTGGAATTACGACATACTAATATATATTGAATGTTCCAATATATATTAATAGTAATATCGATAACATTGATAAAAAATAATCAGACTACTATCAAGTCTTTCGCTCCAATTTCAAAGTAGAAAAAACCTCTTTAATTACCAATTTATCTTTTTATGAAAAAAATAATTTTAATTACCGGTGCTACAGACGGTATCGGCTTAGAGGCATCAAAAAAACTATTAATGAAAGATCATCATGTTGTAATCCACGGGAAAGATGCTAAAAAGCTACAAAATTGCATATTTTTATTATCTAAATTTGGAACAGTAGATTCGCTGATTTCTGATTTATCAGACTTAAATAGTGTACGTAGTCTTGCAAGTAAAATTCTAAAAAATTATTCTAGAATTGATGTGCTGATCAATAATGCAGGCGTCCTTAAAACTACACACTCCGAAAAAAAAAGAATTGATATTCGGTTTGTGGTCAACACCATAGCCCCTTATCTTTTAACAAAAAAAATTTTGCCATTACTTGGCAACGGCGGTAGAGTAATTAATGTGGCTTCTGCTGGGCAGGCTTCTGTAGATATCGATGCACTTTTGGGAGCATTTACTGGCTTAGATGACATGCAAGCTTACTGTCAGAGTAAGTTAGCCATGATAATGTGGTCTAAATTCATGTCTAACTCAATAGATAGTAAAGAGACAGTCTTTCTATCTGTAAATCCAGGTTCACTTCTTGCCACCAAGATGGTAAAAATAGCCTTTGGGATTAAGGGCAAAGATGTTAATATCGGCGCAAACGTTTTAGTGCATTTAGCAATACAAGAAAAGTCTCAAAATATTTCTGGAAAATACTATTGTAATGATAGTAAGCAATTCACCTCTCCTCACCAAGATGCTCTAAATCCAAAAAATTGCTCCAATGTTGTAAAAGCAATAGATACCGTTATATCAGGAGGAAACTATACCTAAACCTTGCCATTAAGGATTCTTTTGAAAGCCTTTATCCAACTGTCTCATCCCATATTCCTTTGTTCATACTTGCTAATAGTTCATTCATAGATAAAATTTTCTTAATAACATCACGATGATAATGAGTGGAATAATCTTCAACCTTCTGCCACCGATTTTCGTCTACGGTATCGTCATTAAAGAGTGGAGCGTAAAAAAGCACTTCTCCTACTAGCTTATACACTCTCCTGGTATCTTCATCTTTAATTGTTATCATGTGGACAATTTCTGGTAGGTTTTAGCCCAGTTTACGTTTCTATCTGTAATCTGTTTAAACGTACTGCCGACAAAATAATAGCTTTGACATATCAATTTGCGCGTTTGCAAGCAAACTTTGCTGTTATAGATAGAGAAGCATCAGAAAACTTAGTACCATCATATTCCGCCTCGTTAATTAATATATATTTCCCCATTTGGCCTGTATACGAGGTAGTGCTTAACATAGCTTTTTCTTTATTTTCACAATTAGCTTTAAATTTGCTGATTTTTGAAAGGGCACCAAATATTGCTTCTTTCAAATCCACTAATTCCCAATAATAAACAAATCCGTTCTCTTTCTTGATATCGTCCATATCAACAAAAAAAGTATTTCCGTTTTCTTCACCAACTTTATACCAATCAACAGAGTAAGCATTAAGTGGAAAGCTAAGTATTACAACTAATAGTAGTTCTTTCAATTCTGTCATTCTTCTAAATATCCCCCCAATCGTTTTACTCACACTTATAACCCACTCTGTAATCATTTTACGCACCAGTCCAGATAAAGATCAGCAAGATGCCAACGTACAGTGATTTATTTATCTCGGCTAAGAAAATACTGCAGCTTAAAAACTCCATGATAGTTGCCTTCCGCCAATGAGATGCAGATGGATATGATAAACAGTTTGCTGACCATGATTATTAGTATTCCAAATAAGTCTGTATCCACTATCATGTATTTTATGATCAAAAGCTAATTTCTTGGCAGCGAAAACAATATCTGAAATTAGATTCATATCATCTACCTGTATATCATTAATAGTTGGAATTTTCTTTTTTGGAATTATAAGGATATGAACAGGAGCAACAGGATTTATATCGTTTATAGCAAAGACACGATCCGTCTCGTAAATAATTTCAGAAGAGATCTCTTTAGAAAGAATTTTTTCGAAAACTGATTTTTCAGTCATATATTAAACGCCTCTTGGAATCACGTTTCGCACACATTAAGGTATAGATCCACCAAATCTGTAAACTGTTTTGAATTAATATAGAAAGTGTACAAGAAAAATCTTACTACTTTGTTGCTTTTTTGCCCTTTCTAGACAGGTCTTTTCCTGCCAACTCTACACAATTAGTTTGACTGTCTACGGATAATGAAACTTTAATAATCATACAAAAGGGAGTTCTTAATATAACAATTGAAACAGATTTATATATGCAACAACTTCCCGATTTTACTGTTTTCTCAGCTGCAAAACTTACTGCTTAAACTTTAAATTTCGCCCGACAGACTAAAGGTAAACAGCGGCAATGAAGAACTACACTTATATGAACTTTGCCAATGTGTACTATCAAGCCAATGATATAAAAAAAACGTACAGAGCTGGAAGTGTCATGCATACTACTATTATGATAATTTGTGTTTTCATATTTTAAGTTTAATAAAAGACTCGATCAACAACAAGTTTAATTTGATGTGCATTTTGCCCAAGCTTGCGATTGGAACAAAATCTTTCCTTCCTCCGAGTCGAGGTAATACTGCTCCTCTAAGACACCATCTAAATTTTTATCAAAAATATATCTAACTGACCCTCCATTCTTTTCTACAACAACAGCAGACTCCCATTTATCCATTTGTTCGCTGTAACACTTATCCTCTAGTGGCGGAGCACAGCTTAGAGATACTACAGGAAGTACAGCTGGTAACAATTTTTTTATATTCATTGTTTTTTTATTTTAACTTTTTTGTCTATTTCTACTTGAACTGACACTCGCCTCTAACAGTATTGATATACTCTGTATTGATGTAATTTCTAAAGCGAAAATCACCAGACTTTTTATCAATAAAAAAAATAGTGTAAACGGAAGCATCATTTCCAGTTCTCGGTCGATCAACCTCCTTAAACAAGATGAGCTTATCCTCATCATTGCTCATAACCTTCCAATACGGCCCTAGGACTTTTTGAGCATCAAAAAACTGTTCGTCATTCGTATCGGACTTCTTCAATAAAAACTCTCGGTAAACATTTTTAGAATCTCGAAAGGAGCAAGTTACCATCTCCTCTGACACTCCTGGAACCGAATAGGCTAAGGCAAAACAGACAAAATATAGAAGACATTTACTATTCATAATATTATGATTCTTGAGTAAGGAAATGGTTCAACAGAAGTATTTTAATTAAAGGTGAAACCTTTAAGTTGAGATTTCAAGTGATNAGATCCTGCGTTCAAACAAAACACTACTTTCTTTTNAACTCCTTCACCCCCTCAAAAAATGATTCTCTCTCATTAAGGTTTTCCTGATTCACCCTAATCCCTTCTTTAAAAGGCAAATTGTGCTNGTTTTTGTTTACTTTAATAGACCTAACTAAAAAAAATAAAAATGGAGAAGCAAAGATAGTTCCAACTAGAGCTGCCTTTAATGCTTGAACCTGATTTNGATACTGAGGACGCTCCGGAGGAAAAAATTCATAGAAAAGTGTAATCCCAGTTTTTGCTGCAATCGTAGCCAGAAAACCAAAAAGTACGATTTTTAAAAGACCATAAAACATTCCATTTACCCTACCAAAATTGGTTATTGTACTCGCAATCCGATGAACATANCCTTAAAAAATACCGTTTGTCAAAAAGAACGATCAACACAATTCGGGAGCTTGATAAATTTTTATAGTTTGGACTTTCATGTACAATTTTTGTATGCCAAATTACAGAATTGCAAGTCTTCTCCCAAGCGCAACAGAATTAGTCTCAGCTATTGGTTTGACCGATGCAATAGTATGCGTCAGTCATGAATGCGATTCGCCAGCTAAAATAGGACATTTACCTAAAGTAACCTCATGTAATATACCCAAAAACATCGATCAACTATCAGTGGACCAATTTGTAAGAGAATCTATTAGAGACGGCAAAGCACTGTATGACATAAATGTTGATTTGTTAATAAAGCTTAAGGTTTCTCATATAATAACGCAGGGAGTCTGTGAAGTATGCGCCGTAAGTCCAGACTTAATTAGAACAAACTTACGAGGAAACAAATGTATTCTCCCCTCAAAAACCAAAATTATTTCACTATCTGGCACTACAATACAAGGAATTTTCGAGGACGTCACAACTTTATCAAAAGCCTTTAATAAAATAGAAAATGGCAAATCTATAATTAGACTTGCGGAAAACAAATTAAAAGTTTTTGGAAATACCCTTCCTAAGAATAGAACGGTACTAATGCTCGAGTGGCTAGATCCGCCATATATTGCTGGGCACTGGGTTCCAGAACAGATTGAAGCAGCCGGTTTTAACTGCGCCTTAGGAAAGCGGGGAAACAAATCTGAAATAATTTCCTGGGATGAAATAGTTAGAATTGACCCTGATTTTATTGGTTTAATTGCGTGTGGAGGAAATTTAACAGAAAATCAGAGGTATGCCGACATTTTGTCTAACATGGAAAATTTAAAAAACTTAAAAAGCGTAAGAAACAAAAATGTCTTCGCATTTGATGCTAATAAGTTTTTCAGTAGGCCAACATTGGGAGTAATTGATGGTATTGAAGCTTTACAACGACAATTTTTGATTTAGGTATAGCAGGCCTTGGATTGAAATTCAGCAGATGCTTTAGAAAGAGCGACTTAAATTTTATGTATGAGCATAACGACCTTCTCTTTGAATTTAGTACAGTGCAAGTTTGTGAAAAAAGCTAGACAATGGATTATGTTATAAAATTCACTGGGAGATATAACTTATGCAAAAAATTATTGAAGGATACGAACAGTTTAGAAAATCAGGGTTTAAAGCTAAAAAAGATCTTTTTGAAAAGCTCTCAAATACGCAGAGCCCTCAAATTTTATTTATCACTTGTTCTGACTCCAGAATAGATCCAAATTTTATAACACAAACAGAACCTGGCGATTTGTTCGTCATCCGAAATGCCGGAAATATCGTTCCTCCTTACTCAAAAGAATCTGACGGAGTTGTTGCTTCCGTGGAGTTTGCCGTAAACGCACTGGGAGTAAAGCACATCGTAGTTTGCGGACACTCTAATTGCGGCGCAATGAAGGGTGCGATTGATTCTTCTAATTTAAAAGGACTGCCCCGAGTCGAAAGCTGGTTAAAGTATGCTGCTGAGGCTGTACAAATTGCAGAATCGAAAACTGGTATTCTGGAAGCAAACCCGCTTAAAAAAGTTACCTTTGAAAATATACTTCTCCAACTTAGGCGCCTCCAACAATACCCTGAGATTGCTAAACGTTTATCTTTAAATGAAATAAAACTACATGGTTGGATGTATGACATAGGTTTGGGAACGATCCATAATTTTAACCATGAAAAGCAACGCTTTATTGCTATCTAGCCAAAGCTGTTTTCATAAAAATCAAGATTTTCTTGACTTAAAACTACATTCATAAATGCGTCATGTTTTAGTTTCTTGTTTTTATCCAACGCTTTCATTATTGGATACATCAGTAAATCAAAAAGTGTGTCAATTCACTTTTTCTATATTTTTCACTCAGTCAACCAAATCATTTTTTCCATTATAGTCCCCTACAAGAACTTTTAGTTGCAATGCGTTGCGCTGAAATTGAGATTATGATTAAAAAATCTTTATCTCGCATATGAAGAAAAATTCATGAGCAACATAGTTGAATTATTACCTCTGCATACACCTGACCCATGAATCCGCTTCATACTCAGCTTTCAATTTTTTTTGGGAATTTGACTTTTCTCTATCGTAATATTCATAATATTCTTTCTGGTACAGGAATTTGTATTTTTTATAGTTACGACTTTTATCAATAAAATTCTTTTTCTTGCTGCCCTCCTCTTTCCAAGGTGTCAAAGCCCATAATCTCATATGAGCTTCCACGCATTGTTCCTCGGGGCTTCTGGCATTAGGGTTAGCAGAAGCACTAACAAAATAGAAAAAAAGAAAAGAAAAACGACAAATCATAAGTTAAGAAAGACTAACAAAAAAAAATTTAAATCTTGTACTGACAAACTTCTAACATTTTTGTAGAAAAAACAAAACATGCTAACGTAATAAAACTGGGCTGTGTCTGCCGTGTGTCTTTATGAGTCAACACCAACTTCGAAAAATTCAATTTCTTTTTCNATTACCCTGCCACTAGCTCCATCAACCTCCACCTCAACTTCTTTANCAGTTTTTTTGTCAAAAATATCAAACTCAAACAGAGGCTTCCCGTCTTCGATTGAAAACTCCCTATCAACTACGATACCTGAAACAGCAGCTAGAGCAGCTTTTTCAGCATCTTCTTTTGTAAGCTTTACGGCTTTTATAAAACGTGGGTCACTTGGATTTACCTCCTCTTCAATGTCAGTTAATTTGAGAGTTACCGGGTCGCACTCCACCTCTATTTCCTTAGAGTTTTTTGGATTTTCCTTATCTTTAACAAACACGTCAAATTCATAGAAAAAATCTCCGCTGGAATTTCCCTCAGCTTCTACTGAGAGTAGAAACCCCGGGTATTGATCAAGTACTTTAATTGCACACCCTGGGAAACCTGTCTTTGGAGGAATTGGGTCATTAGCTGATGCAAAACTCTGAAAAATCATGATAATTGTAAGCATTGCAATAGTCTTCCCTTTCATTAGCATCTCCGTAATTGAATTTTAAAAGATTTCCGTAACTGTTACTTATATGTGAATATTAAGAAGCCTAAAAGTTTCAGCATCAGTAAATAGATTTTAATTGGTTTCACTCTGAAGTTTCGCGCTTTTCCAAAAGTCAAAAATAAATCCTTTATAGTCGCAGATCTCAACATAAATGCGTCCTTCAACTTTATATAATAAGTTTAAACTCTACGCATATTATCAGTGTAACTACTCGCATTAAAATACTATTGATACAGCCCACAATTTTTTTTTGATCCAACTTGACCTTCATTACGTTCTGCACCGAACATTTCCAAATTCTAAGCAGAGGATAAAATAAACACCACAATATCTTACTCAGTGCGATCACACACAAATCTCGTTACTCTATCTTCTATAGAACCGGGAGATAAAGACCTAACCTCATTTAAAGTTGAACCGTAATGGTTCCATACGGGAATTGCCTCAATAATTCTTTCTCCCTTTCCCATGGGTTTATTATAAAACACGTTACTTAACCAAGTTTGTCTCTGTTCTACACAATCAACTTTATATTTGCTAACGTGTGAATATGCACCATTTTTAGTTGGTTTAAGAAAGTCAATTAAACTTTTGTAGTATACAATACCCTGACGTTTTTCGATATTATCAACATCCACGTAAAAGGAATTTCCAACCGCGTTTTCACCAACCTTTTCCCAACTAAATGCAAAGCCCCTGATAGAACACAAGAGTAGACTAATTAGTAAAAAGTTTTTCATTTCTTTCTATCAGCTTTATGTCCATACCCAACCATGACCAAATCCTTTTTTTAACATCCCAGGACACATTACATGTGAAAACTAAATTGCTACAGGTTACCTTATCAGCGACTGCATAACTAATGTTTTAAACGTTGTTGCATTTTCAAGAAGCTGGCTGGCTGCTTGTGACATAAAGATACCTATTAGCTGTTCCTTAGGATCAACAAAAAAAGAAGTTCCAGCGTACCCGACCCAGTAAAACTCACCTTCTGATCCATATACAGAATTTAATAAATTTGCATGCCTAACTCCTGCATTTCTTACCGCCCCAGCAAGTGACCAACTTTGATTACCTCCAGGAATAAAAAACGGACCCTTATCTATTTCTTTTGGCAGCTGATCAGTCATGACCAATTCCATAGATTTTTTCCCAAGGATTTGGACACCATCAAGTTCTCCGTTATTTAAAAGCATTTGAGCGAAATGAGCATAGTCTAAGGTAGTAGAAGTTAAACCAAGACCTCCTGCTTCCAGAGTTATCTTAGATTTTGTAGGCTCTGAATAAGGTAGTATTAAATTCTTTTTATCCTCATCAAAGGGTTCCACAAATCTTGACGCTTTATCATTCGAAATTCTAAAGGAACTATCCGTCATTCTCAAAGGTTTGAGAATATTTTTTTGAAAAAATTCCTCTAGTGTAAGTGAAGTAACTACCTCAATTAATCTTCCAAGAACTTCAATGGAATTGCTGTAGTACCAAGTTGTGCCTGGTTCGAATTTTAAGGGCAATTGACTGATTCTTGCAACTAATTCTTTATTGTTTATATTCTGGTCATGCATTCCTGCATCAATATACATTTGCTCAAGCGCACCACCACCTGGGTAAAGCTTAAAGTATCCATATGTGAATCCTGCGGTATGTCTCAGTAAGTCAATTATTCTAATGTCATTTTTTGCTGGTTTAGTTTTTATTTTGGATGGATCTTTTGNAGTATCTTGATTAACAGCAACCTTCAGATTTTTCAATTCTGGTAAATATTTTGAGACTGGGTCTGTCAATTTTATCTTGCCTTGTTCTACTAACATTAAAGCGCCAATGCTTGTGATCGGCTTTGTCATCGAAAATATCCTGAAGATGCTATCTTTCGACATTTTTACATTTTCGTTTGGGTTTTGAACACCTTTAGCCTCGTGAAAAATTATCTTGCCATTCCTAATGACCAGTACAACATAACCAGGAATTTTCTTGGTTAAAATTTTCTTATTGAAAACCTCTGTGATTCTACTCAGACGTTCAGACGAAACCCCGAGTGATTCTGGCTGTGCTGATTTAAAATGATGAGATAATGCTTGCCCAGCACTAAAAAAAAATAGAAGGAAAATCGAGAAGACTGAAAAATGCGGGCTCATATAATATCCTTTCCTAGAACATATCGAGTTATTTACACCCTTCATTTTTTACCAAGACGCATCAAAAGTAAAGTAATTTGCTTGTGTTAATTTAATTTTAAAATGAACCAACAGATGCAATAACACCTGTAATCAATTCAATACATTTATCTATTGAAAAATACAATCTGTAAGCTTTATCTGACCTCTTAAACCCGCTACACTGTAAACTCCGTAATCACTACTCATAATACTCAAGAATCTCGTTCATCAATGAAATATAAATAAAGGGGAAAAAAGCCAATATAATCATTGCAGGATAGCCAAAGGGAAGTTGCGGAGCATTTTCGATTGACCGAAGTTCATTAAAAGACTTACCCATGTTTTTATGATGATCGGAATGCAATGGTAAGTGTAATAAAATCCAATTGCTTATAAGATGATCTGAATTCCAAGAGTGCATTGTGTCCACTGTAACGTAACCTTTGGCCTGCTTTCTTTTTCTCGCAAGTCCGTAATGTTCGATATAATTTGTTGTCTCCAGTAAAATAATAGCGACTATTGATTGAAAAAGAAAAAGCATTAATGCATTAACACCAAAGGAATAAAAGACTATCAGCATAAAAATACCAGATAAACAGTGGCAAAATAAAACTTCATTTTTTAGAGTGAATTGCGGCAAATTTTTCGAATTAAGTCTTGATTTTTCTAGCCTCAATGCATGGATAAAAGAGCCCGATATAGATTGCCAAAAAAAAGAATAAAGATTCTGATTCTTTTTTGCTGTGGCTGGATCATCGGTAGTTGCAACTCGCGCATGATGCCCTTTAAGATGTTCAGTAAAAAAATGTCCATAACAGACAGAGCATAAAATTAATTTAGCAAATTTTTTATCAATTTTATTTTTTTTATGCATCAATTCATGAGCCACAGTAATGCCAAAAGCACCCGCAATAGTGCCTAAAGCTAAGCCTAAAACTGGAATTTCATAGAGGCTNTAAAATCCAGCTCTGTACAAATAAAAAATAAGAATTATAAAATGAATTATAAAATAGAGCCTTGGTACCCACCCCGAAAAGCTACCAAAGCAAGACAAATTCGGCGATTTTCCTTTCCCGATGAAAAAGTCTAACACTGGAATTATTACGAAACTAACAACAACAGTCATCCATGGCATACTGTACTTTTCCCAAAAAATTGCTTGAAGAGAAAAACACAAACTTATAGCGAGAAAAAAGCAACAAAATAAGGATAACTGAATTCTCTTGATCATGGCTACATTGAATATTTCAATTCATTTTCCGTTCAATAATAGTTCATTATTTCTGTACATTCTTNCTAAAGAAAACTCTTGTAAGGACAATTTTATTTCCGTTGATTGAGCTTATTTGTTAATAATATATGAACCTGCTGATTTTGCCATTTATTTTTCTATATTTGTCCTGGCTACTTATTCTATTACAGGGGTACACTGCATAAGCCAAATAAAATAAAAAAGAATTTTTTCACCGTCGTAGTATATTTAAATGCCTAGTAGTGGTGATAAAAAATAAGGTAAGACATATATTTCTTTTAAGTACGTTTGATTAGACCATAGGTTATCCAATGCTACATATTTCTTTAGCCTAAATACTTGCGATTTAGAAAAACTGTTTTTACCAAGAAAGTATTCGTTAGGGAGAGAAATATGGAACTAATTACGAAAAATTGATTCGTAAAGTGGTGGGAGTAAAAAATTTAAGGCAAATGAGAGATATGTTTAGTAACTTCATCAAAGTTAAAACTGAAGAAGATCAGAAATTGCTGAATAAATACGGAGCGCATAACATTGTTGTGCCCAATAAAATGTTGGGTTGGCTCAGATCAGACCATGCAGGGGAGACTGGTGCGGTATGGATATACAGGGCAGCCAGCCTTGCATATTGGTCAAAATCAATTCGAAAAATGGCTCGGGAACATCTCCCAACTGAGAAAAATCATTTAGTTATTATGGAGCATTTGGTGCAACCCTCTGAACGCTCAAAGCTATTATTTCTATGGAGAGTTATGGGGTTCGGACTTGGATTTTTATCTTCTATATTTGGATATTCTGTATTTTGTATTACTATAAATGCAGTTGAAACCTTCGTAGAGGGACATTACAAATATCAAATTACCAAGCTCAGGGCGATGAAAAGTCACCAAAAGCTTCTTGCAGTTTTAATAAAGTGCTGTGATGAGGAGATTCACCACCGAGAAGATGCCGGGCGTAGAATACAATACGGGTCTAATAACGCAATAAGAAAATGGTGGGTGAATATAATTGAAGCAGGTTCAGAAATTGCAGTTAAAGTATCAAATAGAGTGTGAATTGTTCTTTAAGTTTTTATTTGTTTGTAACGCAAAAGTAATCTTTTAGTTTGGCCAACACCGCTTTATGACTTTCTTTTGGCCAGAAATAGATGCGAAGGTGTCGGCCTTTGAATGTAGCTAGTCACGATGATATAGCTGAACCTTACTCACTGCACACTATAGCGCTTTCCGCATAGATGAATAGCGATAGATTTAATCGGTTTGCGACTGGAATAGCTCTTCCTAACAAGTTGATGTAAGTAATTATTTTTGTGAGGATAAAAACAATATAAAGATGCTACAGGTATAATAAATTGGATTATATTTTTGAGCCTAGCTATGATTGTTAACGAGACAAATGAATTAAAACGAGTGGTGGCTGAAGAACGGGCTCGACTCTTACAGGACATCGACTATAACATTCAATTAATTCTTGGAAAATATAGTGATACATATCAGGGTATCTGCGAACTTAATTTTAATTTAATTTGTACTCAATTCGATAGCTTGCCCATCGACTTTATTTTTTCTGAAATCCATCAAATTGAAGCTAATAATGAAAAAATTGAAATTGAAGAAAAGCTGTCCACCGGCTTCTGCCTCAAGCAAACTTCTCTTAAAAAAGGAAAGAATAAGTTAACAATCCGATATACTAATAAGTTCGATAAGACAGGCTCCGGGTTCCACAAGTTTATCGACTCTGAAGATAAGGAAACCTATCTGCATACTGATTTTGAGCCATATGATGCCCACAGGCTGTTTCCTTGTTTCGACCAACCAGATTTAAAGGCAAAATACCAACTTTCATTAAGAGGACCCAACGACTGGACGTACCTGCACAACTCTAGAGTAAAAACTGATTTCAGTGATGGAAATAATAAGCATATTACCTTTGAACAAACATCCCGTTTCTCAACTTATTTATTCGCTTTAGTTTGCGGACCTCACGTCAAGTGGGCCGACCAATATCAATTAATACCGCTTGGTATCTATTGCAGAAAATCTCTTGCAAGATACGTCGATCATAAAACTTTATTCTCTATTACCAAGGAGAGTTTTTCATTTTTAGAAAGCTACTTTGATATTAAATATCCATACGGAAAGTATGACCAAGTTTTTGTACCTGAATTTAATTTTGGAGCTATGGAAAATGTTGGTTGTGTGACTTATGCGGAGGGCTATATTTTTCAAGGCAAAAAACTTTATAAGGATCACTTAAATCGAGCAAATACATTTTTCCATGAGATGGTACATATGTGGTTTGGTAACCTGGTCACAATGCGGTGGTGGAATGATCTTTGGTTAAATGAAAGTTTTGCAGATTACATATCTTACTTAGCGATGAGTAATGGGCGCTTATTTCCAGATGCTTTTGAACACTTCTTTAGCCGAAAAGATTGGGCTTACAAGCAAGATCAATTATCAACAACGCATCCTATTGTCGGTTCAGCAGTTGATACTGCTGAAGCTTTCGCTAACTTCGATGGAATAAGCTACTCAAAAGGTGCTGCAGTTCTTAAACAATTGAGCCTAGTAATTGGAGAGAATAAATTTAGAGATGGCATCCGTCTATATCTCAAGACACACAAAGAGAAAAATACTGACCTCAACGATTTTTTGTCGGCAATGACAGAAGTGAGTGGTATAAATATCTCTCAGTGGAGCAAGCAATGGCTAGAAACTACCGGAGTTAATGCAATTCAAGTTACTAGGACTAGCTCTGAAGATAGCATAAAACAAATACCGTCGAACACTAATTTACTACTAAGAGTTCACACAGTCCCCTATGAAGAGTATGTGATTAAAAATAATGTTCCTGTGATATCCGGCTCTGGAAAAATGCTAATTAAAGGTCAACTGACCTCTGCGAAATTTAAAAGAAAGGTTGATTTTATACTGCCGAACGCCGGCGATTATAACTATATAAAAATAATTTTTGGGGAAGCTGACCTAAGATTTCTCAGACAATACTTATCGAGTATTGAAAATAGATTTTCTAGAAGAATTATTTGGGGAAACTTGTGGCAAATGGTAAGAGATAGCCTTTTATGCCCGAACACTTTTTTAATGTTCGTTAAAGAGCATTATCTGTTAGAGCCAGATTCGGGTGTTTGTGAATCTCAAATTTTTAATAAGGCAACTGTGGCTATTTCCACTTACTTAAGACAAGAAAATAAACTCTTTTGGGAAAAAACTTTTTTCGACCTTTTATACCGAGATTTTTTCAGTCATCACGATTCAGAAAAACAACTTTCAATATTAAATATGTTGATTTTTCTGGCAAATGATGAGGCTTCCCTAAACTCACTCAAGAAATTTTTAGAGGATGAGCATCTATCGAATAATTTAATCGTCGACCAAGATAAGAGATGGGAAATTCTCACAAAGTTGTGTATCTACGGTCACGAGGGATGCTTACAGATGCTCGCTGAAGAACTAGATAAAGACAAAAGCGACATGGGAAAAAAGAGAGCCTTTCAAGCGAAGATTTCATTACCGGAACCTTCAATAAAAGAAGCCTGTTGGAGCGACTTTCTCAAAAAGGAAAGTTGTTTTTCAACTGATTATGCACGCCATGGCATGCGTGGATTCTTACAACATTCTCAGAGAAATATCCTCGAACCATACATCGAACAATTTTTTTATGCCTTGCCAAGTATCTATGAAAATAAGGACCCTCATTTTTGTTCTGCCTTTACGCTAAATTTATTTCCTTCAATTTTCGAACCTCAAGTCATACTGGATAAAACAAATACATTTCTTCTAGAAAATGGTGGCCTTCCAATGCTTTGTAAAAAAGACTTAAAAGAAAATCGTGATGATTTAGAAAATCGAATTCCAATTCTTAAAAAACAGAAATTAATGATGTCGACGTGAATTCTAGTAATGTTTTATTTCCGAAAATTATGATTGCTTTAAATGCCTACTTATATATCCTACACAAGTATCGATGATTACTCTATTATCGTAAAAATCTGTTTGTCCGTTTGATTCAATTAAATAACGATTCTTACTCGTTTTAACATTTTTATAGAACCTATCAGCCCAGTGAGGTGAGAGTGCATTTCTTGAATGGATCATTAAAAAGGGCCTTATAACTTTCTTTGCATAGTTTTGTACATCAAATTTGGTAAAAAACTCCCTCGACATAACTGCATACAAATTGGCATAGTTCTGAACTGCAGCCCTTTTCGTATAATATTCCACTGTATCTTGTGTTTGCATGGCGGCCTCTTCTGTTAAAGATGCAGCGGGNATATTTAAAATTCTCCCTGTTTTCTCATAGTATTCTCTAGCCTTTACCCCCGAAGAGACCTTTTGATCAAAATCCTCGGAATTTTTACTCCTCATTTCATCAGTATCTCGATAGTAACCAGCAACTGCCGCTAATTTGTAAACTCCCATAATTTCAGATGCAGTAGCTAATGCATAACCTGCTCCAAGACAAACACCAACAATAGACACATATCTCTGGTTTACCTCAGGTCTATTTTTTAAAAACTCAAAGGCCTTTTTTATATCAATAATTTTATCAGTAAACTTTTCATATTGACGCGGTTCACCCCCACTTTCGCCGAAATAGCGGTGATCAATCACCAAAGTAACAAAACCTTTTTCTGCCAGGGCCTTCGCATAAACTCCTGTAACCTGTTCTTTGACACTTGTCATAGGCCCCGCGATGAACATTGCCGGAAACTCTGATATCTTATCGTTTTCTGGGACAAATAAATTGCCGACAACTTTAGAATTATTTACTAAAAATTCAATTCTTTGTTCTCTAAACTCAAACATCAGAAATCTCCTGACCTTAAAATCTTTAAAGATAAAATAATAACTTATATAAAATTTATTTTTATCCTTTAATCCCTAGGGAGAAAAAATTTTATGTAGGCTGTAATCTACATTAATTGGCTACTTTGATTTTTGAATGACTTTAAAGCTAATGCTTTATGAAAAAGAAAATAAGAAAATCCAATTAACAAATCTACATCACATTTTTAAATTAATTTTAATAAGTGCTTCCTTCGCAAGACCTTCGCCAGCTTCACGATATAGGTTAAATGAGGATACACCTAACTTAGACAACTCATCTACCTCAGTCTCATGTTTTGCGATTGCAACTATTTTACAATCCAACCTACTGGCCTGGATACGTTCCGCAGCATAAACGTTACTTCTGTGATTTGGCATTGCAAGTACAATCATCTCCTCCACAGGTTTTGATAAATGGACCATATTCCAAAAATCCGTGTCAGTCGCATCAGCCACTTCCACGTTATATCCATTGTTCCTCAGTTCTGAAGCGCGTTCGTCACTTAACTCTATTCCTAAAACCTTCTCTGGTTTTGCCTGCTCTAGAACTTTGTAGGCTCCGGTTCCCACTCGCCCCATGCCAATTATTAAAACTGTAGCATTACCCGTATCTAAGATTTTATCTTTTGGATGAAGATTCTCTTTCTGATAAAAATCCCAAGTTTTTTTATACTTTTGATAAATTTCTTCCACATTTTTACTGAATGGAGCTGCCGCAGCAAAACTAATACTTACTGCAATTGCAATAATCAACATCCAATCAACAGATAAATAACCTTGTGAAACTCCAAGTGCGGTTAAAATTAAACCGAACTCAGAATAGCTTGCTAGTGTGATTNAGTTAAGTAAGCTTGTTCTTGATCTCAAGCCAAAACGAGATGAGATAAAAAAGTATAACCAAGTTTTAATTGGGAGTATCAGCACTAAACCTATTGCGGTTAAAAAAATTGGTAAATTAGGCAACCCTTGCATTCCGACAGACAAAAAGAAACCTACTAACATTAATTCTTTAAAACTAAATAAAGATTTTGACAAAGCTTTAGCCTTTGGATGATTTGAAATCACAATACCGAGAATTAGTGCTCCTAAATCACCTTTGAGATCAACCGCGTAGAAAAACTCATAACCCGCCACCAAAGCAAAAAATAGACCGCTTACCACAAGTAATTCTCCGTACCCTGCTTGATCTATCAGCTTGTAAATTATTTTTCTAACATGAGGTAACAACAATAACAAAACTAGTAAAGCAAAAACACTTGGGTATTTACCTTCGCTCACTGCCAAAAAAATAACAGCAAAAATATCTTGCATGACTAAGATGCCTATCGCAATCTTCCCATAGAGTGCACTCATATCACCCTTATCTTCTAATACTTTTACAGCATAAACAGTGCTAGAAAAAGAAAGACCAAAAGCTAAGACCAATATTGCCGGAACTGATAAATCAAATAATGGAACATCAAATAAAGATTTCCCAATAAAAATAACAATAAAAAATAATAATGTTGATACCAAAATATGGGCAATAGAAGTTCCCCAAACTTCTGCTGTAGCCAAATCTTTTAATTTAAGTTTTAGACCAATCGAAAAAAGCAAAAGAGTCACTCCGAGATCGGCTATAGTTTGAAGGCCTGCTGGAACTTCAAATCCAGCAAAGTTATAAGCAAATCCAGCTGCAAGAAATCCCACCATCGGAGGCAGTCCAATGCGACTAATTACCAAACCGAAAAAGAAAGCGAATGTTACAAGCGTAATAATCATAAATTCTAATTGAGACTTTCTAAACTACAAATTAATACCAGCGCAACAGCACTAAGCGGACAACAGTCATATTAGTAGTATACACCCTATACGCTTCAAGGACTGAGCATGAATATTTGAAAAAAAGACACTTTACTTCTTCTAAAAAAATGCGGCCATCGATTTATTTGCCTCTCACTAGTTATCTTTAAAAACACTTTTTATTGCTTGATAAAACTATCTTTAGACAGACTTCGATTAGTGATTAAGAAACGAGTTACGCACAAGGACAGAACTAACCAACAAAATACTATGCGTCTGTGTGTGAACTAGAATGGTTCTGTTGGTCAAAACATACAGCTAATCATGCGCTTTCGCCGCTAGGTAATTTTTTAGTTTTTAAAGTCAATGAATAGGTTCAGTACGTTACTTTGTAGAAATCATAATTTACTGATCCGTTTCTCATTCCCTTTGGGAAAGTCAAACTAGTACCTCTACCGACTATTAGTTCATTATTTAGATAAGCGTATTTTTTACTGCTAGTTCTAAAAGTAACACCCGTGAACCATGAATCGACTCCATCATTAACTTTTGCCGTTTCTCCATGTTCTACTTTTTCGTAAAAGCCTTTTCCAGGAACAATTCTTCCGTAATACTGCAAGCGTAATCCAGCACCATCATCCATTATAATTTCGCATGAAACAGTTAAAGCAATAGTTTTTTTATCATTTGCTATTACATCAGTATTTTCATTACAGACATTCACTATCCCACTACCTCCATCTTTAAGCGTAATTTTACCAGGCCCAAAGTCGGAGAACATTTTGTAATCATCAATAAAATAAGTGGCATTTAGATCAAATTGGAATGAGCCTAGATATTTTAATGTAGGGGGGTCCATTGAAGCCGCATAATTATTCTGAACAAAAAACAGACTTACAAAGAAAATAAAAAATTTCACGATAGTTATCCAATGTTTATTTAACACGATATCCTGAACTTACAACAATCCATGGAAAAAGACTAGTCCCATACAACTATGTTTATGGCAACAAATCTGCCACCAAAACACTTTCCGTTGATACTCACAAAGCACCATACCTCTGAAAACCTGGAGCCCGATAACATTTCGGAGAACAATCTATGTCAGAGGGTAGACAATACTTTCCACATCTTTCTGAATCTCCTGGTATGCCGGCACATGCCCCAAGAAATAAAGGTAATGCTAAAACTAATATAATTTTCACTATACTTTATTGCAAACTAATCTTTTTGTATGATACTTCACCAAACTAGGTTTAAACAACTAATTCTATTGAGAGTAATAANTGATCTTAAACTTAGATTAGCCATTGCTTAATTTTACTAGCTTGTTAAAAACCTCCTAGGTATTTACTTTTTCATCACCTAACAACTAATCCCAATTTGTAATGAACAATGAATCAGTACTAATACTTAATATTAAATGAATCATATATATTAATTTGTATATTTATTCCTACTTCAAAAAATTAATTTGATTTTGTACATTTCGATAACATATACATATCCACTGTAGGTTTTATGGTTGTCCAACTCGTCTGTAAATTTTCTAAATCAAACTGATGTAATTCATACTCACTATCAGCTCTAAAACCTAAAATTATTTTTCCCTCGTTCCTTACATCTATTATTTTCATATTAATATCACCAGTAGTATTGTGAGTCCTATTACTCCAGGATATTTTAATCTCGGATTTGGGCAAGTTAATTGACANGATGGTTGCTAATAGATTAACTTCCTTATGAATTTCCGTTGTATCTCCAACCCTGAATATACTGAAAACTTTATCACTACTGCAAGCGAGTCGTACAACGTCTGGATAAACATTAGTAGAAATGATCAAACTAATACCAAGTAATAATCTTCTCATCTTTGTTTCCTTTTCTAAATTTTCTTCGGAGTTACTACTTTTACAGTACTTCCTTAAATATCTACAGCCCTATTGATTTCTTTAAAAACCTCTAACAATTTTAAGCTTTGCGTAAAAATTGAATCGCCCCCAAAACACCAAAACCAACAAAGCTAACCATAACCCAGCCTGGCATACTCAAACCCAGCATTTGCCAGTTTACTTCTGCGCAATTACCGTCACCCTGAGCCAACATAGTAATGGCTTCAATTATTGAAAAATAGTCAAATATATAGTCGACTGGAATACCACAGGAAGGTACCTGATCTTCGGGTAAACTTTGCAACCAAAGCTGTTTACCCGAAAAATAACTGCCTATAATCACCATAATTATCGATAGAGCAGCATAAATACGCTGCCCGAATTGCCGGGGATTGTGTACTGCAGCGAAGGCACAGATAATACCTATGGCAATAATAAAAGCACGTTGAATCACACATAGATAACAGGGTTCTAATTTTAAACGATTTTCAAAATAGGCTACGGCAATGATCATCAGCGCTACACTAGCAAACGCTTGCACTAGATTTATAATTCGATAACTGAGCAGATTCACTTGAGCCTTATCCTTAGTTGGTCAATATGACAGTAAGAGTCGTAGTCACGTAGTTAATTTTATAACAAATGAATTCTCATCTGGTACGGATCATTTTTTTATATTATTACCATGATTTCTTTAACTAATCTATCGTCTGTGCTTTATCCAAATATTCCTTCGAGTATGGCGAGACGTTTATTGTACTCAATCAGTTAAGTATTACAGAGTGTATCGGGATTCTAGAGCTCCTAATCAAATTTGTTTGGGTGCCCTAGGGAGAGGTGGGCATTAAAAAATTCTGGTTGAGACTAGAGTTCCTCGAAATTCAATATCAACAAAAGTATGAATAAAAATATCTGTTCGACAGAATTTTGGCTTAATTTAAAAATTAAATTTTTGATATTAACGAACCTGTTGACTCCTGTCATCACCTTTTCTAAATAAGGAACTTCTGAGGTTTAAGTTGTTGCTATGCTTGTATTTCACCCCTAGTCGTGACCTTTTTCACTTTCGCGTACGCCTCTGCACTAAGACCTTTACACCCCTAATTCCTCTAATGCATTTGCATGTGCTTCTCATAAGCCCAGTGGACAAAGATCGTTTTAATATGCTGGCAAAATAAGGGTCATTAAATGTGAACTGTATTTTTCATAAACTATCGGAATATCAACACATTCTTTTTGCTAATTCATCCTTTAATCTATCCGACAAGAAATTTCCTTGATTAAACTCTCTGCTGTCCAAAAAATCATTCCCTTTTTCAACATAAAGGCTTTTTCTCAGAATTATAATACGACTTTTCTCACAATCAATTTTCAATTTCATTGATGCAGTCGATTTAGGGTATATTGGCGTTAAATAATTTATCATCACTTTTACGTGAAAATCTTTCTCTTTTTTCTTGTTTTCTTCATCAAAATAATAAACATCTGATTTAGCGTCACTGTACACTTTTTTTCCAATTGACAGCAGCGGCATTACTGAAAAAACAAAGTAAGGTAAGTATTAATAGTTTTTGCATTTAATTGAATGAAACGCTTCAGCGTAAATAAATCAAATAGATTTTTTTATCGTTGTAAATACTACATTTTAAAACTGATATATCTGCGATTTTTTGACACAGATGGCTTTATTCGTCAGAGAACCACCTCGTAACCTTCGAAAACAGGGTGGCCAATATAATTCTGGCTATTTTTTCCAGCATCCTTGTGTGCTAAACGAAAAGACTCAGACTTTGTCCAATTTATAAAATCAGCTTTGGAAGCCCACAAGCTGTGGGAGACATATACTGTATAGTCCTCCTTGCTAGAGCCTTTAAGCAAATTAAATTTTAAAAACCCCTCGATGTTATCCAGATGAGAGTCTCTATTTCTCCAAATATTTTCGAATTCTAACTCTCTCCCCAAAACGATCTTAAATTCGTTCATCGCAATGTACATAAGTTTCTCCTTTAAAAATAATTAAAAATAGAAAACTTTCGTCAACTCTTTGTTCTAAGTCATTTCTAATCCACAAATATGCATAAATAGTTTTTTATCAAAAAAGTTTTGTGGCTTAGATACTTTCTCAATTTTTCCTTTTGAGAGTTGTGATATCTTGTCTGCGAATTTCATCGCCAAATTAATATCATTAATTATCATGAAAAAGCCAAACTATAATTCCTATTTTTTTCAAGTTCTAATGAAATAAATTAGTTTTTCGGTAAAAATGAAGCTTTGTTTGTTTTAGCCATTATAACTGTTTACCTCTCGGTAAATAAATCATATATTTATTGAGTAGCAGGTAAGTTTGGGCCCTTGACTGTTTTTCTAAACTTGTCTGACCCATTTTTTTATTTCCATTATTAACGGAGTAATTATGAAAATATTGTTTGCTAAATTATCAATCCTTACTGTGGTTGCATTTTTAATGCCTATAACATCAGTACTTAGTCAGGTAGAAGTAGAAGAAATTGGTGAAGCAGTAATTGGTTTAAAAACCCCCATCACCATAGTTGAGGAAGCACAAGCAATCAACTATATGGACTCTGGTTCTATAAAACTCGGTGACGCCAATGCAAAAATTATATCGTGTATTGAAAAATTCTCATTTAGGAAAGAAAGTATCAAGATTGACTTACGCTGTTATATCTTAATGGACGACAGTTCGCCTGGGATAATGGAGTATGTGGCTATTTTAATTGGGAACGAAGAATTAAATAAAAACTTTGATCAAGGAAAGTCCATATTCCCGCCGAAAAACGGCCTCATGCATTGGCATGGGCATTTTGAGTTTAAAACCTCTAGCGAAAAATATTCATGGATAAATAATGAAATTTATTTAGGAAAAGGAATAGAGATGAGAGGTCCCAATAGCCCCTCAGGTGGGGTAGCTCGGTATAGATTATACAGGCTACAGAATTAATTTTTCGACAACAGCTCGTTCCTTTTTCTTAGGAACGAACAAATAATTTATAAAAATTCGATGAAAAACCGTCATTCTTAAAAATTAAAAAGGATTCATGAAAAAGATAATGGATTCATCATGATAACAGCCCATAATCAAATGAAGCCGGGAAAGAAAATAGAATTATTGTCTTCGTAAGAACTATCTATTTAATATTAGAGAGAAAGAGGGTTAAGCAAACCCACACTAACTAGTTTAATTTTTGCTCCTCTTCTTTTTGTTTTTTCTCCTGTAATTCCTTAATCCCTCTGTACAAAAAAACTGTGTATATCAGCGTAAAAATAAAAAATACTAAAAATAGTATAAGATTTGCACCAACCAAATAATTATAGGTGCCGTGAAAAAATATTGGATANAGAATTGCCTTAAATATTGCGAGATTCGAGTTTCTAAAGACATGCATACCCAAAAAACAACCCATAACAATTCCACATGAAGCATGTAATGGTATAGCAGTTAACGCACGTGCAATTGCAATTTCTAAAGGTGGAATATTATCAAAATATACATAAACATATTCATAATTTTCAAAGGTAGCAAAACCTAAAGATATTAGGGTTCCATACACGACAGCATCCATCGGTTCATTGAATTCTGATTTAGGTCTAATAAAGATTAATAGGGCAAGAAATTTTAATGATTCTTCTGTCAATCCCGCAAGGAAAGAAAAANATTCTGGCTCATCCGTTGACCAGATTAATAAATTGTTTAGCAGCCCGGCAGGAAAACAGATTAAACACCCTAAAATAAAAGCTTCAACAATTAGTTTTACAGGCTCTCTAAACTTATCTGATTTAATGACAAAAAATAGTATCGCTAACGAGGGAAGAAAAGTGAGTACGACGGTAAACAAGTCCACATCTACCTTTTAAATTCCTTTAATCCAACAGAAAATGCAGTTGCATCTTTAAAATTCTCTGTCACTGTAATTACAAAAGTTCAACCGCTATAAAAAATATTTTACCTCATCTAATCAAGACACTATATATCTGAACCCTAACTCAGTTTAAGAAGTATCCTATTTTGTAAAAAAATAATTTAAATGGGGAAGAAATATGAAGGAAATTTTTATTTGAATAATACTATGACCTTAGTAAGCCAAAGAATTAATAATCATTTTATTTGCTTAAATACTTTTACTAGCTCTGTAATTTTTTCTTCCATTTCTTTCTTATTTAAAACCTGTGTAACACAACTCCTCAAATGCTTTTCCAATACTTTAGATTCAACTCTATTTAACGCTGATTTAATGCTCTAATTTGATTGACTACATCCATACAGTATCTTCTATCATCAATCATTTGCTGGATCCCACGCACTTGCCCCTCAATTCTCGTAAGAGCAGTATAATTGTCGGAGTGATCAGGGTGACTCATTTTTTAAATAAACTCCGGCACTATGTATGTGAAAATTGTAGCAAAAATTAGTATAAAGCAGGATATATAGTAAATAAGTCTTGACTGAAATCTTAAGCGCATACATTTCCTACCTTTCTCTGGGTCACTAGGGCACGGAGCAGATAATGCCTCATAATTAAAAAAACCTGCGACCCCCATCATTATAAAGGCAAATATCGTAAGTTCAATTTTATAAAAGGACAATGTAATTAAAAATGNNAAAATGCTGATCAAACTTGCAAAACTTGCTCCAGCACCTAACATCACGAAAATAGCGGGTAGTGCACAACAAAATAGTGTCGATGACGATGTGGCTAAAGCAAAATACTAGTGATACTATCTTTCATTACAATTGGAATATTTTCATATCTACTGCTGTTTGACCATTCGCAGTAATTTTTTCTTTTATATCCTCGAAATTTATTTCAACCCCACTTGCATAGGCAATCAAAACTTTTCCGACTTCCAGATCCACGTCATTTTTTTTACGTTGCGGCTTTTCATAAAAGTTTTTTCAATTCCACGAGCACAAAAGTCACAGACCATTCCATTAACATTTACAACGGCTATTTTGTCTCCGTTGTTAAGGTTTTTTGTAAATAAAGTATATTTCTTCTTATCAATCTCAAAACCCTTACCATCAACCAATTTCATCTTTTGCTTATTTTCAGCTGTATGATCTTGACAGTTATGTGAAAATCCAAATGTTGAGAATGACAACAATAAAATACATATGATTTTTTTCATATTGACTCCTTGTTTAAAATCGTTGAACAAAACGTAAATCTAATCGTTCTCTGTTATCAAAACCTATCTCTAACAAACTATCCCCTTTAAAAAATTTAAAGATTGGATATGTGTGAGTGTCCTTCGTAAGACTATCTTTTTTAAACTTGAACATTATTCACGTATGAAGATCACCATACTTTCCAACATAAGGAACGGTCNCTGCTACAAAATAATGTTCGTAAAATTCCGTCCCGAAAAAGTTTTTTTTATTATGCTGAAAGCCTAGAAAATATTTCCTTGTCTCCCAGTCTCCTTGAACACCATAACTAAAGATTTCAGTCTCATCTAGACCTAGGGCTGCATTAAAATATAAATTTGCTTGCGACTTTTTGGTATTTTTTCGAATTATCAGTTGTGTATATCTTAATAGTCCGTACGAAGTATTAAACGCTTCATCTTCCGAAACTTCAATTCCGATGGAACGCTTATACAATGGAGAATAATGAACGTACGACGAATTCTTCATACTGTTTGAAAACGTCATAAATGTAAACGAATCGTTGTATGACAATGGTCTAGCATGAGCTGTGCAGGCAAAAAAAAATTACTAGTCTATGTATACCCATGAGGAGTATAGTATAAAACATTTAAATAAAGTGGAAAAGAGGGAAGTTAACTTTGAAGTGCTTTGGAGTAAGATTTACGCATATGTTGACAATTTAAACGATTGGATAAACTAAATTTTGCGAAACTGACAAAAAGAGTTCCATCCAAATTCCCGTCCTCGGTCATTAAACGTATTGATTTTTCTCAACTATTTCCCAACATCACTCATACGCTTCTAGTTAAGAATAACTATAAAATTTGAACAGGACCTTGCATTCCTCCATAATGTCCAGGAAAACTACAAAAAAACATATACTCAGAACCCTTTGAAAATTTTGTAGCATCAATTGTCACTGAGGTCTGACCGCCTCCACCAATAATCTCGGTTTTGGCAAGAATTTCTGGCATTTCAGGCAAATATCCCAATTTTTCCCCCAATTTCATATCAATTCTGGCTTTAACTTTGTCAAAATTTTTCCTTTCTACTATTACCACATTATGGCCAAATGTTCCCGCGGCCATCTCCCCTTCATGTTTAAAATAAATGGTAAATTTAGAACATGAAGAGTCGATTATCAATTTTTTTTTATTAAACTGCAAAAGATCTGCTGATGACATTTCTAGGGAACATGCAGCGTAGAGATTTGAGGTAAAGAACAGCAAAA
Source organism: Betaproteobacteria bacterium TMED82 (assembly GCA_002170395.1). GTDB lineage: Bacteria > Pseudomonadota > Gammaproteobacteria > Burkholderiales > Burkholderiaceae_A > UBA7377. The sequence continues at coordinate 14,442 of NHEJ01000005.1, read as the reverse complement.
ATGGCAAAATATAATTTTTAAACATAACAAATCCTANTTATAATAAGAAATTGACTTTTTAAAATGAAAAAAGTTTTTATAATTAAAAACTTTTCTCAACTTTAAGTTAAAAAGACGGGGCAGACCCTCCCTTTCAATTAAGTCCACTTACATACTAATCTTTATTAGGAACTCCACTTAGCATTTCCCGCCAGAGCAAAATAAATTCCGACGAAATACAAGCTTACATGTAAATAATCATAAAGTAATACTGTCATGAGATCTTGAGGATAACTTATCCAAATTACTCCAGTAATGATGCAGGCCATAGTAATACCTGAAAATCGGGTAACTAAATCGCCTAATCCAGGAAAATATTTTAAACCCATTACCCCACCAAAAATAATACCAATACCAGCGCCAATTTCACCAAAAGTAACGAACCACCACACTACCNAAGGTAACGCATATGGATTTTCATCGGTTATTGGTAGTTTAGAGATACCCTGTTGTAAAAATAAAATACTGACAGGTACTCGGATAAAGAATTGTGCAATGGGGGCAGGAACCTTCGGTATTTCAAGCTTAAATGTCATTTTATTTCCTATAAATTTGTTGATTCATAATATATTTTTTTTTCATTCTAAAAATCCCCCATAGATAGGGGAATTGCAATTTCGGGACACTATTTCTGAATATATTATCAATCCACCCAATCCTTTAAACATTTCAGATTGTATATAAGACTGTGTGACTCCTCAACAGAATCAAAGGACTGTCTCGTAGCTGAGGGGCCTATATTTTAAAGTCGTGATAGTGATAAGGTCAGCCAATGAAATTGGGTAATCAGAATATTGTATGATTAAAAAATTAGCTCAAACAAGACATAAAAAAGATCTAATCAGCGTGGAGCACGAGATTTAAACATAAAATTTAAATCATTGATTAAAAACACTATCCTAAATCACTTTACTTGGTCTGTGCACTGTTACTAAATGTATCATTGCTTTATTGTCAATCTAATGAACAGATGAGCAACTTAAGTGTTACTTAAACCATTTGAATAGTTCTTCAGTTGTTAATATTCTACTAACTCTGAAATTTATCTTCAAAACATTTTTCTAATGGCCTTTGCATATGTAAACCGTTCTTTCGTTGAGAATACTATTTGCCAAATGATGTATGAGACCAAATATCAGAGATATAGGATCTAAACTTAGAATATAGAATTTCTTTAACATAGTTTTCTATTTTTTCTCCCGGGCTTCCACATCAATTGTAGTTTTTTGTTCTTTAGAAAAATCCTGGTTTTCTTTTTTTCTATCTTGTTGTTTTCTCAAAATGCCAACAATAACAGGAAACAATCTAGGAAGAACTCTATTTATAACAAGTCCTATTAAGCGACCCTTAATTAAAGGGATTATAAAATGGAACATTTTTACCTTTTTCTATTTAATTTATATAGTCACAAGCAAATTTCATTACGACATATCCAATTGAACTAGGTTTTGGATAGCTAATTTTATTAGGGTTTATCTCACCTGTAATTTTTCCTTTACCCATCGGTCGATTGAAAAAAGTATCACTTAACCAAGTTCGTTTTCCCTCTGTACAATCGACCTTAAATTTGCGAATGAATGAATAGTCACCATTTCTTGGTTCAAGGTAATCTTCCAACCTAGAGTAATAAAGAAGTCCATTTATCTTTTTTATATTTTCAACGTCTACATAATAGGAATCTCCACTTCTATCTACAACAACCCTCTTCCAATTGACAGCAAACCCATTAGCAGAAAAACAAATTAAAATAAGTAGTAATATTTTTTTCATTTGGCATACTCGCACTTTACGTTATGAAACTTAACTCCGTTGAAACTCCACCATACAGCATTTCACATTAATTTGTGTAAAGACTAAGTTAGAACGAACAACCACTGATAAAATCTTAATTAATTGAGAGAAATGATACTCTTCCACCATCTGACTTCTCAAACATCATCTCTGGAATAACAATATTTCTACCATCTGATGTAATACATATATCAGCGGGATTAACAAAACCATCTTTTAAAATTTCTGGATTATATTGAGTCCCATTTATAGTTCCACTCCAGATTTTTCCTCCTCTCCAATCTGAAATGTAAAGTTTTTCACCATAATATGCCAAACCGTCCCCACCCCCAAAGCCTTCAGCAATTTTTTCTATTTTCTTTGACTTTAAGCTAATACGTGAAAGAATTCCAGTAGTAAAATCTGCTACTAATAGGTAATTTGGATCAATAACTAACAAACCATTGGGCGCTAAAAAATCAGGATTGTTTCTATTTTCAACAAGTATGGTAACTTCTTTATCAGTTGAAACCTGGAATACTGCTCCTCCTTTTCTCATACCATCTTCTTTATTTCCACTATCAGAAATATAAATAATATTATCCTGACCTATAGCAATGTCGTTAAGAAAAGCAGTTTTCTTCGGAAAATTTTTAGGCCCTAACCAGGTTGAAACTTTCCCGCTTAGCGTCACTTTTTTTATTTCATCTACATCTGTAACGTAAATTATGTTTTCGACTACAATCAGGCCTTTGGGATCATTCAGTCCGGAAGCTATAACTTCAGCTCTGCCATCTTTGAAAACTTCTAATATTCTTCCATCATTTTTTACACCAAAACCTCCAATTTCACTCACAAAAATACGATTATCAGGCGTCGAAAATGCAGACTCTGGATTTATTATTTGATCTAGGGTTGATCCAATACTACTGCTATTAAATAGCAGGCAGGATAAATAAATAAGGGAAATTTTTTTTACCAAAGTTAATTTTATTTTTTTCATAAATTACTTTCCTTTAAAATTAAAAAAAGATGATTTTTCGACTAAATATTCTAGTCTTATTCCAATGATGTCTAAAAAAGTTAATTTCTTATGCTACCGGATTTTTGATTATCTAAGAATGTNAATAGTTCGTCCGACTCCTAAATATGTTTAAGAATTACTCCAATGAACAAAGTTATAGTGATATTGTGACCAGCCCATTGAAACAATTGATCACCACTTTTCTTCCGTAACCCCAGGTAGTTCCTTGAGAAAAGTCATCAAATATCTTCGGAGGTACCACCTGGTCAATCTCTTCAAGGCAAAGAAACATTCTTGCAATTTTTTGCTCGTCAAAAAATACGAAAAAGCTTTTCCTCTGAGGCAAATTATATTTTAATCAAAATTAATTTTTATTTTCAAATTGACAAAAAAGTACCGTTATTTTTTTCAGCAACAGCTCGCATAAGTATCGAAAACCGGGTAGAAGATCTCCTTGGCGAACTAAATTCAACAGCGTGAATTCTAGCAATTTTAGATTTAGTTATCTTGTTAAAATTTAGAGAATTGATTTCGTTTAATGCTTGATCAAAATTTCCTCCTGTAAAATCATCGCCAAAAACATAAATGGATAACTTCTGATTTGCTTTCCCATACGTTTTCAATGCTTCCTTGATACCCTCTACTGGACTACTATTTGACATAGCGCCCCATATTTTAAAAAGCTCTATAGAATTTTTTCGCATCTTTTTTGTGTCTATTATCCATTTTCCTTTGTAAGCAGTTATTAAATATTCCCCATTATCATTTAAGATCTGAAAGCCTTTTACCGTAGGATGAATATTTATTACATTTTCTATATGTTTTGTCACCTTATTCCAGATATCTTTCATGGAGCCAGAGGTATCGATAATAAAAACTACATATTCACTATCTACAGGAATTCCTCCAACTTCTTCTACTCTTCTTTTTGCAGAAGCACTGCGAATACTTGCTCTTTTTTTTGTTGCAATATCATCAACCAATGAATCTAACATGACCTGCATGCTTGCTAACTCAGAAAGTTGATTCTCTAAAATTGTTTCTTTTGAAGATAATCTCGCAGTCAGCATCTCATTTACTTCTGATGTATCTACAACACCGGAACTCTTCCTTTTTTGTTCCTCAGAAATACTCATCAGGTCCGACTTCAAATTTGCCAATTTTGAGATCTGTGCACTTAATTCATCGTACTTCGTTTCCATTGCCTCTTCATTGACAGCAAAATCAGAAATTAATACTAGCAATACAACTGCACCGAATCCGCACGATATGATATCTAAAAACGATAACCCAAATACATCACTATCACCCCTTCGTTTTTTCATCATGGCCACGTACCTGCAGGGCTAATTAACATTCCTCTAGTAGAACGAGCCCAATCGACATACTCGGGAGCTGCGAAAGGGTCTCCCTCAAGAGGTAATAAAATTACATTGATCCTGGCTCCCGGTAAGGAATGCTTCCGTACCGCATGACTAAAAAGCTCGACTCGACACTGGCCTGAGATAATATTTTTATTTTTGTAAAACGAATTACAACCACTAATACTACCCAAAAGCTTTTCGTTCATTTCACCTTGCGTCGGCAATCCATCTGTAATGACATAGATATCCGTTGGTTTTTGTTTAGCAGCAACTCTTAACGCTTTCTCGAAATTTGTCGGCCCAAGTGGAACTAGCTTTTTTAACTCTAATTGGGTCATTCTTAACGCAGCAGAATCAGCTGCACTACTCCAAAATCCAGGTTGTAATACCTTAGCTTTATCATTGTAGGATATCACCTGATATTGGGATGCTTTTGGAAGCCTAGCTAAAAGCCATAAAACTATTCTTTGAGTCCTTCTCCACTTGGCAGCGGAGACCTTCTCTCTATTTGAAGAACTTTTCGTTTTTAAAATATCGATAAGTTTTTCATTGGTCATCGAGGAACTGGTATCTAATAAAATTGCAATCTTTTTTCCTTCAACCTTTAATCCTATTAAATATTCCTCTTCTCCTGTGCCAGATAATTTTACTTTGTCTGTCTTCACCTTGTTAGATACGCTATCTGCTATTCTGTTCTTTGCTTCAATTCTTTTCTGGAGAGATTTTAGTTCACGCTCGTTGCGAGCAATTTGTTGATCAAGCGACTGGATCTCTTTCGCAATTTCGTTGGTTCGATTCTTTTGGCTAGTTTCTTGATTCAGCATGTCTTGACCACGAGAAAATAAACTCCTTTTTTTTTCTTCTAACTCAGTAATTTCTTCCAGTAAGTCAGAATCTGTTGGGCTATTTTCCAAACCCTTCGGAGCGTCTTTTATTAAAATAAATAAAAATACTAACGCTCCCAGTCCACAACACATGATATCAATGAAAGCTATGCTGAATCCGGAAACTTGTCTTCTCATATTCCTTTGCCGACAATATTTACAAAAGAATTAATTGATTTAATCCCACTAAGTTTTGCTAATTCTAGACAATAACTTAGCTTCACAATACTCTCTTATATCAACCACCTCTCCATCTTGCAACCTTTGTAGTTGATGTAAAAAAAACATAAGAATTATGCTGATAATCAAGGCGACAAATGTAGAGTTAAACGCAACGCCTAAGCTATTGGTCATACCCGTAATATCACCCTGGACAGCTTGGTCCGCCTTAGCTAACGCCTCTCCAATCCCACGCACAGTTCCAATAAATCCAATAGAGGGTATTGCCCAAATTAAATACCGTATCATAGAGTTTTCAGCATCTTGTTTNGAAGCAAGTGCTTCTAAAGAAGAATCAATCGATTCAGAAGTATTCTGAATATTATTCGTGGTTTTAAATCTTCTNAAGCTGGTTAGCACTATCTCAATCAGAGGTTTTTTTTGCTCCTTAAAACCCAAACTTGAAAGTTTTTCTAAGATTTTATTAACCTGGCTAAGATTAGCAGACAGGTCACCCAAAAAATCAACATCATAGAGATATCTTGATTTCATAATGGATGACATCTTCGAAAGGATTAAAAANAAAGTCCACAAAAAAAGAATTATGCAAACTTCCTGTTCAAGATCTTTTAAAATCACTGCAAATGTTCTCGGGACCGCGAGTCCCGATTCGGCTGCGGTCTGGATTGCGAGATCAGAAACAGGCCAGATGTACCCAACGTATATAAGATGAACAAGCAATATAGCAATCACNAGAACAGAAATATTTATTGTTGTATCTTTCATATTTAAATCCCAACAGGAAAAGTTACAGGGGCATTCAAACTTATAGTCCCCTGGTTACCAGAAAAACCATACTTGTAGGAAACAAATAACAAACCAAAAATACACAGAAACATCGCTAGTTTTTTATTCATGCCTTACTCCGCATTTCTTGCAATCCTAAACCCAACATCTTCCCTCTTTCCTATTAATCCCTCACGGTAAGATGCTCGTAATTCAGTAACACTACTAGACTTCCAACTAGCTCCTTTTATAACATTTGACTTTGAAGGACGACTATTTACTAAATCTTCATATATTTTTTTACTATCGTAAGGGTTTAGTGAATAATAGTCACCTACCCACTCACTCACATTTCCAAACATATCAAAAAGCCCATTTTTTTCTGCAGAAAAACTTTTCACAGGGGCAATTTCCGCATGACTATCATTATACCGTGCTACATAACCCTTCGTAATTCCCTTTGCTGATTCGTCAGCGATATTGCCTGCCTCAGAAGGGATTTTATTTCTATTTCCCCAAGAATAGATAGTAGGTGCTCTTTTCTTGAACTTTCGACTTACCCACTCCCATTCAGATTCACTTGGCAAACGGTACCCATCAGAATTCCTTGAAAAAACCACACCGTTTCCTCGAATTGTGTAATACGGTTTCAATCCTTCTCTCTTACTTAACTCGTTACAGAATCTTACCGCCTCAATCCATGTCACATTGGTAACTGGTATGTTTGAGGATTTACCTTTTCCAACAATTTGCTGGTACTGCTTTTCCGTCACCTCGTGCTCAGCAACATAAAACGCTCTACTCATTTTCACACTTCGCAAAAACTCATTAGCTCTTTGACCAACTTCATTTCTAGGTGCCCCGAGAATAACTATATCTCCCCGCGGTTTAAATAAACGCATTGCCATTGCAATTGATGACACACTATACCTTTTTTTTTGTTGTGCTCTTTTCTGCTCTAAAACACTAACCAATGTTTTTTCAATATATACCTTTTGATCTTTTTCTGGTTTCACAGAAAATTTTTCATCTACATACCCCTTCTTTCTCAGTACTACCTCATGGGAAATTACAGGAAGCTCTATGGTTAAAGGAGTATTCCCCATATTTTTTTTATTAATGTAAACATTAGAACCTGGTGTGGAATTCAAGACTACTGTACCTTGAGCACCCTCTAAGTTGACTGTAACTTTTTTCCCGACATAATCTCTAGGAAAAAATCGCACACTTTTTCTAGCGAACCCTTTTTTTTCATACGAGACTACGTACTCTTTATCAGGAGAAAGAGAAAATGATTTACCGGGATCACTCTTTTTCCCACCAAAGATAAAAACTCCTCCCTTAGGAAAAACATCAAATTGTACTGTTACGTTATCCTTACTTAGTCGGATAGTCTTTACAAGAGAATCTTTTCCATATGGTAAGTTGATTTTCTCTTGATAACTTTTATAACTTTTTTTATTTACTAATACCTCATATTGACCAGAGAAAAGAGTTGTCTTCGCTACTTCAGTGTCTTTGTACGATTTTCCATTAATGATAATTTCACCGGGACCATTTTCGAGCTGCACGATTAGTTCGAACATTGACCTCTCTACCTCAAAGGTTTTCTCTACAACTTTGCCAACACCCAAAGAGAAATCAAATTGAAGTGGTTTAAAAAACTTTGATTCGATTTTTAACTGATATTCACCCGGCTCGAGATCAGACTGAAACTTATTTCCGACTGCAACTACATCGTCAGACAATATCCATTTAACGTCAGGAAAATTGGAAGATACACTAAAATTAACNCCCGATGGTTGCGGCAATAAAGTTACAGTGATAACCCGATTATTTTTACTTTCTCCTAAATCAATTATTTTTTTTTGATAACCTGGAGCCTCAACCTGTACAGATATTGCATCCGATAATTTTATAATTTTCGAGCCGAGTGAAAAACCAGTTCCAGATTTTATGGATAAGGTGGAGAGACTACTTATCTCGGAAGGAAGAACCTTTATTGAAATAGCACTGGTATAGAGAAAGAATCCCGCTAAAATAATCCCTATAACCCCAGCAAATAATGATAATTTGCTATATAAAGAAAGTTGCTTATCTCTTGCCTGTTTTAACTCTTCTTCAAATTCGCTCATCTGTTCTGATATCAAAGGAAAGGTTATTTTTATTTTTTGGGTCAATCGAAATGGACACACTCTTCGATTTATAACCCTCTCTAGAGGCTTCTAAAACATAATTTCCGGCAGACAGTTTAATAGTTTTTTCCTTAAACGTACCTACTACACCTACCCTCCTAACAATAACTTTTGATTTTCCGTCAGACACCAACATCACATCAAGCTTTTTAGAATATTCCTTTAAAACATTTTCTAATTGCATAAGTTTTCTATTCAGTGACGGACTTAGCTCTTCGACTCTATCAGATGCAGAAACAAATTGACTCATACGATTTCGGCTCTTCTGTTTCAAGAGTATATCCTTCTTAGCAAGCACTTTTTCCACCTCATCTTGAATGAGTACTATTTCCTTAGCGATTTTCAATTCACCCTTTAAATAATCATTATCTTTATCCATAAGACTCGCCTTTTGTAAGGCATCCAGTCTTGGCTTCCATTGATCATCCGCTTTATGCTTATTAGCAATATCTACTAACTTTTCAATTTTTATACGTAATTCAGCTGTTTGTATTTTTTGATCTAGGTTTTTGATATCCATGTTTTGGGGATCAATTCGAATTGCTTTTCCCAAAATCTCTTTTGCCTCAGCGTATCTCCCATCCTCAAATGCTTTATGTGTTTTTTCGAGTAAGCTTGCCAACTTGCCCGTTCGCATTTGCGAGTTGAGGTAACTTAATCTATTTTTATATTCCGAATTCTTCGGCAAAATCTGTAGAATTTTTTCTAACTCTTTAATCTCATCTTTGTACCTTCCGGCATTTTTTAATGTTGCTATGGAATTCTCGATATCAATAATTTCCGGCAATCTTAAAATTTGCTTTTGTAGTCTTTCTGCTTCATCAGTCTTTTTTACCTCAATTGTTTTAATAATAGAATCAGATGCATTTTGTAAGTCCCGAGATACGAAATAGACATTTGCCTTTTTGAAATATTTTGTATATTCTTCTTCTCGTTCTTTGAAATACGTTTTAGCAAGAGAACTAGCACCATTTATTTTTTCCAGCGCTACTAGGTAATTTTTCCGCGAATAGTCATTTAACGATTTGTTTTTTTTCTCAACTATTTTAACCAACTCATTACTTTTCCATTTCGTGTTTCCAGCATCTTCTATCTTGTTTGCGTAAGTAGCTTCGAATTCTTCTAGTTTAGACTCATATTGATTTTTTAATTTTTCATCATCTCCACTAGAGTAAGGCTCAGTGATTTTACTATCAGGGACAGCTTTTTCTGGCTTTTTTACACTCTCCGGATTTTTATTATCGGAGATTTGTTCGGGCTGGGATAGACTCGCGACGATATCATCAATGAAAAATAAATAAGCAGTAACTAAAACTAAACCCGCAAGAAAAAATCCAATGATCAATACAAAGTTTTGTTTATTTTGATTTTTAGCGGATTCTAGTTGAGAGCCTAACTCTTCTTTCACCTACAACTGAACCTCTGGAGTTTTTTCAACTGCATAAATTTCTTTTAGGAAAACCCTCCACTTAGTAAACTGCTCTTTAGAATTACCCGTTAATTCTTGTGTTTTTTCTTCAAACTCCACAACTTGAGGAGACAATGCAATATCAACAGATTGTCCTAATTCTTCTAATGCTTCTGCATGTATTTTTGCCTCTTTATTTTTTTTAAAACTGTTCCCTATCATTGCCGCACCTGCAACGCCTGCCGCAACTGCTCCAATAGTTCCAGCCACATCCTTTGTCGCGTTGTAATCTTTGTCATTCGGATTCCCGCCGGCTCCTGCAGCTGCCACCGCAAGCCCCAGTAGAAGAGCTCCGACGATTGCATCTCCTGTGGCTTTTGATTTTGCTTTTTCAATTGCAAGCGCTTCAAGATGACTTTGCTCCTGCCACTCTAAATAAGAAACATTCATTTGCTCACTGAATTCACTGTAATGAGACTGAAGATTATCAATAAAAAGTTGGTCTCTAACTTTAATAGCTTGCACTCTTTTGTACATTGGATCCGAATCACTCGGAAGCATTGTGAGTTTATATGCCTTTCCACCTATACCCAACATTCCAGCATCTTCATACGCAAGATACTGTTGAAACTTTTCATCTAAATAACTGGCTGCAAATCGGAGATCGGTAACCTTTTTAATTTCAGCCAACTTTGAATCATCTTTTTTCATTAAAAGCTTTACAACATAACTACTAATTTTCTTAAAAACAGGCTCATATGCATCTATGTTTTCGTTACGCGCGATTTCGTGAAATTTATCCGGCACTTCATAACTGAAAGACTTACTGCCCCACTTGCGACCCGTGCTATCAGTGACAAGTACTTTTAATTTTAAATCTCTTCCATTAGATTGCTCTATCGTGCCCTGCACATAAATATCCGAACTAGCTCTCAAATCAGGAACTACTCTAACAGCGCCAAAACGGGATTCCTTTTCAAGCGTTTCTTTTAACATCCATGCAAATCGATTTGCTTCAGCATTTCGTAGCTCAGGCCAAACACCAAGCTCTTCCCATTTTGACTGATCTGCCGGTATACCAGGATCAAATGATGGTATTGCAACATCAATGAATTGCTTTCCTACCCCTTTAAATGCAGGGTTCTCTTCCTCTAAAATTGTGGAGGATAATTTAGGGCCTACAACAGGAATCTCCTTCATTGTGGCAACACAACCTGAAAGTAAAAATGAAACTAAAGTGATGTAAACCGTAATATTTCGAAACATTCCCTTACCCTCTCTTTAATCCAAAAATGCTATTTTTCCGATAAACCCTTATATCTTCGATACTCATTCCACAACTTCTTTTTCTTTTGAGGATCTTTTTCTGCTATCGCAGCTTGCCTTAACTGCGCCTCCACTACAGAATCATTATCTGCAGGAGGTATATCCTCCGGAAGCTTCCCATTGTCGCTAAATTTGTCATTTTTTTCAACATTTCCGCTTGTCAAGCTATCTGTTTGTGTGTCAGATTCCTCTGCGCTTTCCTGGTTACCAGATGCACTCTGACTTGATTTACTGGCTTTTTCGGTGCCCGATATACCCTTACTCGGACTTGACGCGCTAGATTCAGACGAACCTTGCATTTCAGACCCATTTCCGTCCCCGCCATCTGATGAACTGCTCGCTGAATCTGCAGAAGAACCACCACCTCCTCCAGCTGAACCTCCCCCACCCCCGCTAATACTCGAATTTTCGGAGCAATATTCAAACTGACTCAATGAGTCGTAAAACGCATCATCCATTTCTTGAAGTTTTTCATTTATATCGACCGTATCTGAATCCAACTCAATAGTAATATCTGAGCAATCTATCTCTTCTGTAATACTTTTTTCCAACGCAAAAGACTTCGTTATCATTAATAAGGCGACTGAAAAAAAGAGAAAAATTAGTATGGTTTGCTTCGTTGTCATTATAGTTAGGTAAAACACTTAATAGTGAGGAAAAGTAAGATTACTGNGATAATAACTTCATTCTCCCATTTTAACCAATCGTTTGAACAAAACACTATGTATATAGGTGGTGGGACTCCTAAACAGATTCATAGGAGGTACCCGAGGGTAGGGTCTAGCATTGGAAATTCGTCATGAGGATAGGGTCTACCAAAGAATTTGTTTGGGACAAAATGTGGGAGAAAATGTTGCCAAATTTAAACATTGGCTTAACTTAGCCATAAAACACTTGATNCTGACGGAGAGCGCGGGATTCAAATTGATCACTTTACTCGTTGATTCTACTTAGTATTCTGAATCACTTTTTTGCTGTTACTCACACAATTACTCACAATTGTATTTGATCATTATTCAATAGTTCTAATGCAACTGGTTCAGAAATATTACTCAGTGCAGTTAACTGCTCATCTATTAAAGATTGGATTTGTGCTTTAATTAATTCCAAATAGAGGTAGTGTTAAAGNTAATGTTAATAATGATGATGTTTTGTATAGAAGTGTTAAGTCAGAAATAATTAATATGAATGTAGAGAAGCGAAGTTGTGAATCGTGGGTATTGAGTTCAGAATTTAAAACATTAAAAAATCAATTTAATTTTCTGAATAAAGAAAAATTAGAGTATATGGTAGATAAAGATAAGTATAATTTTTTAATACAAGAAGGTAGAAATGGTGTTGGTTATTACGAGGCAAAAGTAAGAAAGTTAGAGCCTATAATTAGGGATATTCCCTTTGAAAGAGAAAAGTTTAGATATGAGAATGGAAATGTTTTTAGAAAACTTGTTAAGAGATGGGTTGTTGAGGGAACTGAAGAAAGACGAGCCAACAACAAAGAGTTAGATTTGAAGGATTAAATTATGAGTGAAGAAGATGATGAAAAGAATAAAAAGAAAAATGAAACAATGTTTGATAAGTTTTATAAGAATCGATGGATGTGGATTGGTTTAATGTTTGTTGTTACTGTTGCATTGGAATTACAATTCGGATCGATAAATTAACTTAAACTAATAAACAATTTTATAATGAACTCTCTTTTAAATTTAATTATTCAAATTATAAACTTATTTGAATTTGTTCTTATAGTTTATATAATTCTTACTTGGCTTATTAATTTTAATATAATTCAGACTAGTAATCGGTTTGTTTATAGCATCATGGATGTTGCACGTCGATTATGTGAACCAAGTTTAAATTTTGTAAGAAGATACTTGCCTGCTTTTGGTGGTATAGATTTATCGCCAATAGTTGTTTTTTTAGGTTTGTGGTTTATTAAAAGTTTATTAATTGAGTATTGGCTTAGATAAATTTTTTTTGANGAAATTATCCAAAAAAATTAAATAAGAAGAATAATCATTGTCCTAATTCGATAAATTACGCTGAATTAGTAATAGACAATAATTACTTAAATGTAGATGATTTTTTAGACAATCAGTTTTATTACGGTGTAAAGCAAAACCATTATTTGAAGTCACGGGGTTTAACAAATTGTAATAAATCACCAAAAGGTAATGCTGATTTGTACCAATTCCTTCTTAATGTAATGACGGCCGTAGCGCAAGTAGGAAACTTTTCAATTGACTGATTCAGGATAGTCTCTAATGTATTTTGTAAACCAGGGTTATGGCCGACGATCATAATTGCTTGTTTGTCTTTCTTTATGCTTCTCATTAAGTTTAAAATATCAGCTGAATTAGCTAAATAAAGTTTTTCGAGATATTTTACAGTCTGATAAGATTCGGGTATTAACTGTTCGAGTGTCTGCCTTGTTCTAACCGACGAACTTGAGTAAGTTTGGTCAACTTCCTTAACTAAGCCTTGAATATACTCTCGCATTAATCTTGTATCATTCACTCCCCTAGTAGATAGAGGTCTATCGAAATCTCTTAAATTCAAATCTTTCCAGCTCGATTTAGCATGCCTTAGTAAAATTATTTTTCGAAGCATTTGTCTGTCCATTTATGATTTCTTTTCCAGTACTATTAGGATCAACTTTTTCATAAACTTCAAAAAAACAACCATAATCCCTCTAAATAAGTAGGCTAAGATCTCCTATCTATTCAGTACCTTCAAAACTTTAACTAGTATTTTAAGATTTGTCACAACTATAAATATTAAAAAAAAATATTAATATCAATTTTTACACGTCATACAAATTTAAGGACTAAATACCTCGAACTCATGGAAAAATGTTAGGTGGAATGGACTTCTATGAACGTTACCAGCGAAGAGAGCAGGATTCGGCATGAGCACTTTACTCATTGATTCTATTCGGTATTATGAATCACTTTTTTAGTGTTACTCACACTGTTACTCACAGTTTTTTAGAGGTTAAGAATTCTTCCAAGTTAAATCGTAGAGAAACAATCCAGCCTATGATTAACATTAGCGCAGACCCAAACAATGCATAAGAAAACCCTCCTAATTGAAATAAATACCCAGATAGTAAGGTTCCTACAAAACGACCACTAGCGTTTGCAGAATAATAAAAACCAATATCTTCAGCGGTTTTGTCTTTAGAAGAATACTCAACAATTAAAAAACTTTGGAGTGACGAATTAATTGCAAATAATAATGCAAAGAGAAATAATCCAAAAATTACATAAACTTCGGATAAAGGTATCTCACTAACTACAATAAAATAAAGAATTGCCGGAATTACACACAACCCAAACATCCAATTACGTAAACGTTTTCCAATGACTCGAGATTCAGTTTCAGGAATGATTTTTGGGGTCACCGCTTGAATAAAACCATAAAATATTGTCCAAAAAGCCATTAACCCACTTACTTGAATGAAGGTCCAACCGCTAGAATACAAAAACAC
>NHEJ01000004.1 GCA_002170395.1 Betaproteobacteria bacterium TMED82 | reverse complement strand
GAAGCAGAAGCCTCCTCCACCGAAAATAACAACGAAGATACAGCCGAAAACAACGAAGCAGAAGCCTCCTCCACCGAAAATAACAACGAAGCAGAAGCCTCCTCCACCGAAAATAACAACGAAGATACAGCCGAAAACAACGAAGCAGAAAATGAAGAGGATTTAAAAAAATCTAAGGATTTCGATTCGCTTACACAGGAGGCAAAAGAAGCTGAGTATGAAAGAGGATTAACAGAGGGGAAAAAAGCCGGTTTGGAAGAGGGAAAAACTCTTGCACAACCTGAAATACACGAACAGGCTTTCAATGAGGGATTTCTGAGTGCAAAAGATGAATTGGCAAAAAAATATGAAGGTAAAGAAAAAATCTTAAAAAATATGATTGAAACTTTAAATCAGGCCGCCAATGACTCTGATAGTTTCTTCAAGCCGCTTAAAGACTTATCTATGCACATTGCTCAGCAACTAATCCGAGCAGAGTTAACGTTGCCGAACAATTCGATAAGTAAGCTTGTTGAATTACATATTAATAAGTTAAAGGAGCTTGGTAATGAACCCATAGCTATTAGAGTTAATAATGAAGATTTAGAACTTAATAAATCTTTTTTCAAAAATCTCCCACCTAATATCACTGTGAGAAAAGCAGAAGAACTTTCAAAAGGTGATGTAGAAATTGTAATGGGCGATACCAAAATCAAGGATCTGCTCAAAGACAGAGAGTTAGAAATTAGTGGTCAACTTTGCGGTGATATCCCTATCAAGAAAAATGAGGAATTTACCGAACCTGAAAAAATATCAAATGTTCTTGGTGATTCAGATCCTTCTGAACTGGAATCTCAAGATAAAGACTCAGCCATAACAGATAAAGAAAAAGAAAATAGTACGGAAAAAATTACAAATGTCGAATCAACTCACAAAACCTAATTTAGGAATCCTTTCTACAAAGCTTCGAAGTGAAATAAATATTACTGAAGCGAGGCAAATTGGGACTCTTGCTAGAGTGGTTGGATTAACTTTAGAGGCTAGAGGAATAATGGCCCCACTCGGTGCAATTTGTAAAATTACTTCAACCAGTAATACCCATTTTGTTGAAGCTGAAGTCGTTGGCTTTCAAGAAAAAACACTATACCTAATGCCTTTTAATGAACCAACAGGTATTGGTCCTGGTGCAAAAGTGGAGATTGTGAATATTGATGCCAAAGCTGAAGTTGGAGAAAACTTACTTGGAAGAGTCATTGATGCTACCGGTAATCCTCTAGATGGCTTACCTAAACCAAAATGTGCTCAGAAACTCCCGTTAAAGGGTTTTTCTATCAACCCAATGGAGAGGGGTCCTATCACTAAAACATTAGATGTTGGCATCAAAGCGATCAATAGCTTTTTGACAATCGGACAAGGTCAAAGAATAGGATTAGTAGCTGGTTCTGGAGTCGGAAAAAGTAGCTTAATGGGAATGTTAACAAAATTTACTGCCGCGGATATTGTTGTTATAGGGTTAATTGGCGAGAGGGGAAGAGAGGTGCAGGCTTTTATAAATGAATCTCTCGGGAAAGATGGTTTAGCCAAGTCTGTTGTTATTGCCGCGCCAGCAAATATTTCACCAGTCTTGCGATTGAGAGCTACTCAACTATCTCATTTGATAGCAGAATATTTTCGTGATAAACATATGAATGTTCTGATGTTAATAGATAGCCTGACAAGAGTTGCTCATGCTCAACGAGAAGTAGGCCTAGCAGTTGGAGAACCCCCTACCGCAAAAGGTTATCCCCCATCAGTATTTTCATTGTTGCCAAATCTGATAGAACGAGCAGGTGTTGGGAAAAAAGGTAAGGGTTCAATTACAGCTATTTATACCGTACTGGCGGAGAATGATGATACGTCAGATCCCATTGTCGACATAGCTAGAGCTTCGCTTGATGGACAAGTAATACTCTCAAGGAAACTTGCTGATGCTGCACACTATCCAGCAATTGATTTGAACGGATCTATTTCAAGGGTGATGCAGAACCTAGTCGAAGAGAATATTCATAAATTGGCGGCTAAATTTAGACGCTTGTGGTCAATATATCAACAAAACGAGGATTTAATTAAGGTTGGTGCTTATAAAGCCGGCACAAATGCTGAACTCGATGAATCTATCAGGCTCAGAAACGCTATGGTTGATTTTTTGCAGCAAGAATTAGATGTTTCGATGGACTTAAGCGAATGCTTAACAGAGATGAAAAAAATTATTGGTACCCCCTTAACAAAAAATATAAGTAATAACCCTGTTAGCGCAGAGCAAAATAATAAGCAATTCGAAGAAGCTAAAGAAGGCTCTGCATCTGTCGATTCTACCAATAGAGCTTCACAGAGCAACTCTAAGCCTTTTGAAACTACAACTGGAATAATTCAATGACAACTGCTTGGTCAATATTAGATAAAATTGCAGAAACTAAAGTTGAAGATTGTCGAGTAAACGTTGAAGCCGCGAATCAAAAATTAAATAAAATTGCTGCACAAAAAATACAATTGATTGAAATGCTTGAGGACTATCAAAAAAGGCTTAAGGAAACTCAAGAGATTAAACATTCAATCGATGAAAATATTTCATACCGTCACTTCATTAAGCAAGTACAAGAACTTTTGGAGGTGATCTCAAAAGACGAAGCACAGGCAGAGCTAAGTCTAAGAAAGGAAGAAGATTTATTAATTGAAGCTTTAAAAGAAAAAAAGAAAGCAGAATTTCTAATCGAAAGAGAGGAACTAGAGATTGAAAAGCGATCAACTGAGATTGAGCAAAAAAACTTCGATGAAGTGGCTATCCACCGTTTTAATCATCAAACTTAAAATTTTGACAGACGATTCTCCACCAAAGTCACCCAATACTCAGCACCAATAGATATCAATTTGTCATTAAAATCGTAATTCGAATTATGAAGAGTGCAAGGACCCCCTCCATGCCCCTCATCTCTATGATGTCCGGCTATATCGCCATTGCCCAGAAAAAAATATGTACCAGGAACTTTTTCTAGCATAAATGCAAAATCCTCAGCCCCCATGGTCGGTTCTACATCTCTAACGATACGCGTTTCTCCAAATCTATCTTTTACAACGTCCATTGCGATTTTGGTGATCTTCTCACTGTTGACGGTGGGAGGATATTGACGAGTAAACTTGAACTTTGCAGTAGCTCCAAAAGCAAGAGGAAGATTCTCGCAAATTAAGTCAATTTTTTTTTCGATAGTATCAACCGTTTTCATATTAAATGTCCTTACCGTACCTAAAAGCTTACAGCTCCTACCAATAATATTTGGAGAATCTCCAGCAAGTACTTGGCTTACCGATAGAACAGCTGGGTCAATGGGCTTTATAACCCTCGAGACCACTGTTTGCAATGCTTGAATAACGTGACTGGCAACAACCACAGGATCGACGCACATGTGTGGCATTGCAGCGTGGCCACCTTTACCCTCAATTACAATCTCAAATTGGTTACTTGAACCCATGATCGCGCCACAATTAAACCCGAAATACCCTTCAGGCAACCCAGGCCAATTGTGTAAAGCGTATATTTCATCACAAGGAAACCTATCAAACAGTCCGTCATCTATCATTGCCTTAGCACCAGATCCCCCCTCCTCAGCAGGCTGAAAAATAAAATTAACATGTCCACAGAAATTGCGACTTTCAGCTAGCTTTTTTGCAGCAGCAAGTAATATAGCCATGTGTCCATCATGCCCGCAGGCATGCATTTTTCCAAAATATTGACTCGCATGGGAAAAAGTATTTTCTTCATTCAGTGGTAAAGCATCCATATCTGCTCTAATACCAATAGTTTTAGTCTCAGTCGAGACCGCTGTCCCTCCACCTTTTAAAACGCCAACAACACCAGTTTGACCAATACCCTCATAGACTCCGTTGAAATTCCATCTTTTTAATAAAGCTGAAATCTTACCCGAGGTTCGAAACTCTTCATACTTGAGTTCAGGATAAGCGTGAAAGTCTCTCCTCAGCATCTGAAATTGATCTAACTCTTGTTTGGTAAACATAATTCACCTATGATTTTACTTTTCCCCAAACCATAAGTGTGCAACTTTTAAAAGCATTTGAAAAGTGACCAACACGAAACAACTAATGAAAGTAAGAGCATGCAAGCTATTTTTGAGCTTGAAGTGCGCCCCATTTTTGTTAAACTTTTTAAAAATGTTGGTAATAACTTTTGAATATGACGGCAAAAAAAAAATTTACTTTCCTGTATATCCATGGATTTAGAAGTTCTCCAGAATCAACAAAGGCTAAATTCCTTCGAGAATTTGCTGTGAGTCGTGACATTGATTTTGTTTGTCCCCCACTTAGTATCAATCCGCAGATTGCAGCTCAGCAAGTCAAAAAAGTCTCAGAACATATTGCCCGGGATAATGTTAATCAGGTAGTCATAGGATCGTCGTTAGGTGGATTTTATGCAACATGGCTAATGCAAACCTGCACACTTAACCATAACGATATTACAGTTTTGCTGAATCCGGCAGTCATGCCCTCAATCAAACTTAAGGAAAATTGTGAAGACTTGGAAACATCGCAAGTAAAAAGTCTCGACTATGAACCCTTTAAGCCGGAATACGTCAGGATCTTACAAAAAATGGAAGCTCAGATTGGATCTAAAATTAAACACCCCAAAAATGTACTTCTAGTGGCAGCAAAAGGTGATGAAGTATTAGATTGGAGGGAAATGGTATCATTCTACAGTGAGTGTAAACATTTAATACTTGACGATTCAAATCACAGTATTACAGACTTTAATTTACATTGGCCGAAAATATTTAACTTTCTAGCGTTCTCTTAAACTCACACTTCTCTAGAATAAGTATGGAAGCTACGAAATACAAACTCACTACGAAAATAGCACTTTTATGATTGTTGTTAGTAAGTAAAGTAGTGATACCGTATGAAATCGGACCAATCACTGATGCCGCATTTACAAAAAAACCCCACAGTCCAAAATTTTCAGCTTGTCTATTAAGGGGACTCATTATCGCTACAGCAGCTCTAGCAGCACTCTGAGATGAACCCATTGCCAGCCCGGCTAAATTAGCTGCTAACCAAAACATCAACTCAGATTCCGAAATCAATAATAAAAGACTCATAAAGATCCATATTAGAAGAACTACTCTTATACTTTTTTTGTAACCCACTGAATCCTGAACCCAACCAAAAACTAATGCTCCAATGCATGACGATACGTTCACAATCAAAATTAAAAATATAGTTTCGCTAATACTGAATAACATAACTTCTTTTGCATAAATAGCTGCAACTGTAATTATGGCGGCAATACCAGATTGATAAAAAAGCACACATATTAAAAAATTTTTTAAGTTTTTATCCTTTGTCATTCCACGCATTTTTTTTACAAACCTCGACCATGCACCGATCCAATTTAAATCTGCATTTTTTATATCCATACTCCTTAGATTTAGTAAAGCAGATAGGGAAACACCACCAAAAACTAAAGCAGTGATGATCATGGCACCTCCCACCTTTTGATGCATGGAGTGCTTTCCAACTGACTGTGATGCAATCTCAATCCAAAAAAGAGAGAGTAAAAGTGTAAACAAGCCCCCGACGAAACCCCATCCCCAAGCTAATCCCGAAATTCTCCCTAAGCTAGTATCATCCCCAAACTTAGTTATGTAGGCGGCCGTAATGTCTTGATGAACGGAGTAAGCAATGTTGGAAATAATTAAAAAAACAGCTGCATAGACTAAATCGCCCTCTTTCGTAAAGGCTAACAAAAAAGTGGCAACAGAGCACAATATTGTAGCGATAACGAGAATTTTTCGATGCGCTCCTTTACAATCGGCATATGCCCCAATCCATGGAGCGGATAGCATTACGAACAAATAGCTAATTGAAAGAATTACCGTCCATGCGAAAGTACCTGCACTCGATCCTTGCATTATAGTGGCAACGAAATATGCATTAAAAATGGTGGTCAGGACGACTGTTGTATATCCTGAGTTAGCGAAATCTAAATTAGCCCAAGAAAAAAATTGCTTAGAATAAACTACATCTTTTGAAAACATATGAATCTTATTTAAGTTTGTTTACAATTGACAAGTAATCAATGTTAACTGCTATAAAGAATCCAGACAATGTCAAAAAAGCTACATATAAAAACCTTCGGCTGTCAAATGAACGAGTATGATTCTTTAAAAATTAGAGCGCTGTTGAAAGAATCTAATGATTTAGATAACACACCTACTCCCAAAGAGGCCGACATAATACTCCTCAATACATGTTCTGTGAGGGAAAAAGCCCAAGAAAAAATGTTTTCTGATCTAGGTAGGATCAAAAATCTAAAATCTAGTAATCCGGACTTACTAATCGGAGTTGGCGGCTGTGTAGCGAGTCAAGAAGGCAAAGATATATTAAAAAGAGCCCCCTACGTGGATTTAATTTTCGGACCACAAAGTCTGCATAAAATTCCGGAAATGATAGCCAAAAAGAAAAAAACTGGTAAATCTCAAGTTGATATAAGCTTCCCTGAAATTGAAAAATTTGATAATCTGCCGAGAGATAAAGAGTCAAGAGTGACTGCCTTTGTTTCTATAATGGAAGGTTGTAGTAAATATTGTAGTTTTTGTGTTGTTCCGTATACTCGCGGAACGGAATTTTCAAGACCTGTTTTAAGCGTTATAGAAGAAATATTTGAACTTTCTAAAAATGGAATTAGAGAAATAACCCTTCTAGGTCAAAATGTAAATGCGTATTTCGATGAAAATAAAAAGTTGGATTTCTCAGGTCTACTTGAATTAATCTCTGAAATCCACTCAATAAAACGAATAAGATTTACATCTTCTCACCCTAAAGAAGTTACTACATCTCTGATACAGGCTTACAGTCGTTTACCAAAACTAGCAAACCAATTGCATCTTCCAGTCCAGTCTGGAAGTGACAAAATACTATGCGCAATGAAGCGGGGATACACAGCCATTGAATATAAATCCTTAATAAGAAAGATAAGAAAGTTGAGGCCTGGTATTTCTGTTTCCTCTGACTTTATAGTCGGTTTTCCAGGGGAAACCGAGGAAGATTTTGAAAAAACTTTAGAGTTAGTGCAGTCGATTAATTTTGATGGGTCTTATTCTTTCATGTACAGTGACAGACCAGGTACCCCGGCATCGTCTATTCCTGACAAGGTAAGTGATGCCATTAAACTTAAACGTTTACAGAAACTCCAAAGGTTGCTCGACGATTTATCTCAGGCACATTGTAAAAAAATGTTGGGAGGAAATGAAACTGTCTTAGTTGAGGGGGTATCGAAAAGAAATGGTTATGAATTGACGGGAAGAACAGAAAATAATCGAGTAGTCAACTTCCAGGGAGATAAAAAATTAATAGGTAACTTTGTAAAGGTTAAGATTACCGAAGTACGAAGGCATACATTAAAAGGAAACTTAATTTGAAAAATTTCCACCTCACCATACAGCAAGCTAAAGATAAAAGGTTGACACCTTACAGTCAAATTATTCCTAAAACTCAAATAAAAAAATTAGTGAGAAAAACACTATCTATGATTACCTTACTTTTTTCTCAGACGAATGATTCATACAAAAAAAAAAAGCGTGGGGTTCTGCTGACATTAATTTACGGTTCGTAAACTCTGAAGAAATGAGAAGACTCAATTTTGCCTTCAGAAAAAGAGACAAAGTAACAAATATATTGACGTTTTGCTATGAAAGCTATCCAAACATTTCTGCCGATCTAGTTCTATGCGTACCCTTTATAAACGCTGAGAGTCGCTGTAGAAGACTCCCTAAAGGGGATCATTTTTCGCATTTGATAGTTCATGGAACTCTCCATGCGGCTGGTTTTAACCATGAAGCATCTAAAGATGCGAAAATTATGGAGAAAATGGAGGTCGATGTGTTGGAATGCTTTCAAATTTTAAATCCGTATCAGTAATCCTAAAAAGTTTAAAAAAGTATGGCACAATATGAGTTCCTGAACTCTACATGCAAGCGCATGACAGAATCCGACCCTAAAACGGGCCGAATACTTCATCAAGTGAAACGCCTCTTTTATCGCCTATTCAAAAAGGGAGATAGTAAGGAGGAGTTTATTGAACAGATTCATGAAGCTGAAGAGCAATCGGTTTTAAACGCTGATGCTGTGTCAATGATGGAGGGAGTCTTGCAGATATCCGACTTAGCGGTGAGAGATGTGATGGTCCCTAGGGGTAGGATGGATTGCATAGAAATAGAGGACGACTTACACAAAACCATAGATTTCGTAACCAAAATAGCCCACTCAAGATTCCCTGTAACTGAGGGCAAAAAAGACAATATCATCGGAATTCTTTTAGCTAAAGATTTACTTGCGACGATTCACCAGGAGGAAGAAAACATACGAGGTGTAATTCGTCCGGCTGTGTTAGTTCCGGAATCTCGAAAATTAAACTCTATGCTACGAGACTTCAGACTTAAGAGAAATCATATGGCAATAGTGGTAGATGAATATGGCGGAATCAGTGGGTTGATTACTATTGAAGACGTTTTGGAACAGATTGTAGGTGACATTGAGGATGAACACGATACTGATGAAGAAAAAGATAATATTTTGAAAATTCCGTACCAAGAGAATAGATATCGCGTTAGAGCTGGAACATCACTTGAGCAGTTTAATAACCAATTTTCTACCAACTTTAATAGCGAGTCCGTAGACACCATCGGAGGCTATGTTACTGATCATCTCGGTCATGTGCCCCGCAGAGGTGAAT
Source organism: Betaproteobacteria bacterium TMED82 (assembly GCA_002170395.1). Taxonomy (GTDB): domain Bacteria; phylum Pseudomonadota; class Gammaproteobacteria; order Burkholderiales; family Burkholderiaceae_A; genus UBA7377. The sequence goes on along the minus strand of NHEJ01000004.1, from coordinate 520,528 downwards.
TAACAAAGATAAAAAATATACACTTTGAAATTCAGAGAGCTGATGCGAGAAGGGTTTTTCAGTTAGTTGTTGAAGATACCTTAAAAGGATTAGATAAGTCCTCCTCAGAAATAAATGGAGAGCCTTAGTCATTTCATACTTCTATTAGTTGTTATTTACGGTTGGAAATTTGGTACCAAAAACCAGTTCATCTCAGCGCAGGTAATAACGTTTGTCTCTTGTACATTCGGACTGTATTGGATTTACATCAGCTTGTACTTTTACGGAAATCTACCCGCTTTCTTAGCCGTTTTAGCTACTATAATTTTATCTTTTTATGTTTCTTCTTATTACCTAGTTGAGGGATATTGTGTTCGAGTATTTAAACTCTCCGATTTGGAAATTGCCGCGAGTATTACCGTCTTTGAAATTCTAAGAAGTAAGCTCTTTGGGGGCTTTCCATGGCTTGATATCGGGATTATGCAGATAGATAGCCCTTTAGTTTATTACGCCAAGATAATCGGTCACTATGGAGTAACCTTTGTGACTGTATATTGCGCTGCCATCTTACTTAACTTAAACTTGAAATCATTTGTTATTCTTGGATTCTTTTTTGCAATCTCTTTCTTTATAAAAAATATTAGTTTTACAGAATCTTACGGCGATAAAATTAAAGTTGCCCTGCTGCAAGGGGCAATACCCCAAGATAATAAATTTGATGTTGCCTCAGTTAAATATCACCAAGATACTTATCTAAAAATGATCGACGAAGCACAAAAAGAATACCAGGAAATAGATCTTATTATTCTTCCTGAAACTGCATTTATAAGCCCCTGGAATTATTTGAGTGACGACTTTCGAAATAAATTAGTTGACAGTATTAAAAAAAATAAAGTGGCGCTGCTCACGGGAATACCCGTAAAAGATAGTTCTGGCTGGACGAACTCGGTAATTCTAATTAATCCAGAATCAGAAAGTAAAAGCAACCTAGTAACTGGGAGGTATGATAAATACCATCTTGTGCCTTTTGGAGAATTTACTCCTTTTGGATTTAAATGGTTCGTAAACCTTATGGATATACCCCTTGGTGACTTTCAAAAGGGGGAGCTCCCACAAAAACCTATATCTGTCAAAAAACAACTAATTGGGATTAACATTTGTTTTGAAGATTTATTCGGTAATGAAATTATCCAATCCTTTAGAAAAAAAAATCTAGAGAGTAACCCTACAATTCTTCTTAATGTTAGTAACTTAGCTTGGTTTGGAGATTCCAATGCATTATCTTACCAATTGAAAGCTAGTAGAATGCGTAGCCTCGAGACGGAAAGACCTTCTATGAGATCTACAAACACAGGCTTTACAGCTTTTATCGATAAGAGGGGCCGCCTCGTCGACAGCTTAAGTACCAATATTCGAGGATATTTGATTAGTGATGTTCAAGGAACACGAGGACTAACTACTTACGCGTTATATGGTGAGTATCCTATACTTTTCATCTGTTTTTTTGTTTTTTTATTTAGATTGCGAACTAATTATATAAAATAAGATATGCTTTCTATTCAAGAAATAATTTTTAAACTCCAAACCTTTTGGAGTAATAATGGTTGTTCCATTTTGCAACCCATAGATTTAGAGGTTGGCGCGGGAACTTCTCACCCCTCGACTTTTTTGCGGGCTATTGGCCCTGAACCTTGGTCGGCAGCTTATGTTCAACCTAGTAGAAGACCTGGTGACGGACGGTACGGAAACAATCCAAACAGACTTCAACACTATTTTCAATTTCAGGTTATTAAAAAACCAAACCCTGATAACATTATCGATCTTTACCTTGACTCCCTCAATGACCTGGGAATCAGCCAAGTGTTGAATGATATCAGGTTTGTAGAGGATAATTGGGAAAACCCAACCCTCGGGGCTTGGGGCTTAGGTTGGGAAATTTGGTTAAATGGAATGGAGGTGACACAGTTTACCTACTTTCAACAGGTCGCTGGTATTGACTGCAAACCAATTTCCAGTGAGATCACTTATGGGATAGAAAGATTGGCAATGTGTATCCAAGAGAAAGAAAGCGTTTATGATCTTGAATGGAATAAAGCTGGTTCTGATTATCACTTAAGTTATAGTGACTTATATCACCAAAATGAATTTGAGCACTCTACTTTTAACTTTGAAAAAAGTAAAGTAAGTACATTAGTAAAAATATTTGATCTTTTAGAGGAAGAAGTTAGTGATCTTTTAGAGTCTAAGCTTGCTATTCCTGCCTATGAACAAACACTAAAATCAGCTCATATTTTTAATCTGCTTGAAGCGCGCGGAGCAATATCAATAACAGAAAGAACAAATTTCATTAAGAGGATTAGAAAGATGTCTAAAGAAGTTGGGGTTGTGTATTTAAGAAGTCGAGAAACTCTCGGTTTTCCATTGTTGAAATAGGGGAATAAATGTCAGCGTTATTAATAGAGCTTCTAACTGAAGAGCTACCACCAAATGCATTGGAAAGACTTTCAGAGCAGTTCTGCGCTCTGGTCTTTAATGAACTATCAAAGAGAGGTTTTCTGGTTCCAGAAACAAAGAAAAGAATATTTGCGACTCCCAGAAGGTTTGGTTTTCTACTAACAAATATAAAAAAGACACTTTTAACAGAGCAGAGAAAAATAAAAATTATGCCGAAAAGAGTTGCATTTAATGAAGATTTACCAACAAAAGCACTTCTAAAAAAATTGAGAGCAGTTGCAGGAAACGATAACCTGTCTGAAAAAAATCTTCTCAATAAAATTACATTTGAAAATTCTAAAAATGAAGAGTTTGTGTTTTTTGAAAAAGATACAGAGCACATTGAACTCAGCAAACTATTACAGGGAATGCTGGAAAAAAGTATTTCGAACCTTCCGATTCCCAAGCCAATGTTTTATCAGAAGCAACAAAGTGATAAATCTGTTATCGATATACATTTTATAAGACCTGTACATAGTATATTAGCATTACTTGATAATGAAATAGTGCCTCTCCATTTGTTTGGTTTAAAAGCCAGTAATATATCGAAAGGACATAGATTTATTGGTAACAAATCTATTGAAATCCAAACGGCCGGTGAATATGAAAGTAAAATTACGCTGGAGGGATCACTTATTCCTAACTTTTCATTGCGGAAAGAGGAAATAAAAAAACAAATCTTAACCTTGAAAAAAGAATTTACTCCTCTTTTGCCTGATAGTTTATTAAATGAAATAACAGCCCTGTGTGAAAAACCAAAAGTGTACAAATCGAAATTTGATCCTAAATTTCTATCTCTTCCTCAGGAATGTCTTGTGCTCACAATGCAAAAAAATCAGAAATATATTCCCTTAAAGGATAAGACTGGCATTTTATCTAATGAATTTCTTTTCTGTAGCAACATTTCTCCTAAAAACCCCTCACAAATTTTATCGGGCAACGAAAGGGTTTTGACTGCTCGACTTAATGATGCTGCTTTTTTCTTCGCAAAAGATAAGGAAGTTATATTTAATAGTTTAGAAAATAAATTAATTTCGATAACTTACCATAACGAGTTGGGTAATCTCGCAGAGCGAGTATCAAGAATTAAAATCTTATGTAAGAAATTTGCTAATTACCTGAATGTTTCGGAGGAGTCTGCAGAAAAAGCTGCAGAGCTGTCTAAGAATGATCTGGTCACCTTAATGGTCTCTGAATTTCCAGAATTACAAGGAGTTATGGGACGATACTATGCAGAGAATGCGGGTGAAGATAGTGATGTGTGTCAAGCTATCGGAGAACAATATAATCCTCGCTTTTCAGGAGACACTATTCCAAACTCTCCTTTAGGTTGTTGTCTTGCATTAGCTGAAAAAATGGAGAATGTTGTCGGGCTAACTAGCCTTGGCATTCTGCCCTCTGGAGAGAAAGACCCTATGGGAATGAGAAGAAATGCTCTTGGAATTGTACGAATATTAGTTGAAAGTCGAATCCAACTTTCGTTAGAACAAGTTCTAACTGATAGCCTCAAATTATTTCCCAGAAAACGACAAAGCCTGACTTATAGCCAAATCATAAAATTTTTCTCAGATAGAGTTTTTTTCTTTTTTAAGGAGAAAGGCTATGACTCTGAATTAATTAATTCATGCTTACTAAAATGCGATCTTAAATTTGCAGAATTGCCCGAAAGAATTACATCTCTACAATCATTTTTAAATACTCCCTCATCAAAAGTTTTATGCTCATTAAATAAGAGAATATATAATATCTTAAAAAAAAGCGAACCTTGTATATCCGAGTCAAATATTGTAGATGCCAATCTTTTTTCTGACGCCACAGAAAAAAAATTGTTTGAGGCTATTGAAAATAAGAGTCAAATCTACGACGGCCTTTTGAAAAAAAAAGAGTTCGAGAAAGCTTTCGACTGTCTCACAGATTTAGAAGATCCCACGGCAAGTTTCTTTGAATCAGTTATGGTCAATGTCGAGGATTTAGAGGTGCGTAAAAATAGGCTATCCTTATTAAGCAAACTTTACAACCAAATGAATAAGATAGCAGACTTATCAGTAATAGATAAATCATAATAATGAGCCCACTTATTATTCTCGATAGAGATGGAGTAATTAACCATGATTCTCCAAATTATGTAAAGACCCCAACTGAGTGGCAACCAATAAAGGGAAGTCTGCAAGCAATAGCAAATTTTAAACTTGCTGGATGGAAAGTTGTTATTGCAACAAACCAGGCTGGAATAGGCAAAGGAATAATATCTTATTCTAATTTACATGCAATCCACTCGAAAATGCTAAATTCTTTAGAACAATACGGTACAACAATTGATGCCATATTTTTTTGTCCCCATACGCAAGAGACTAGGTGCGGTTGTAGGAAACCTAAGCCAGGAATGTTTTTAGAGATTGGAACAAGATTTCAAGTCAAATTGACTGATGTTATTGCCGTTGGAGACTCTTTGAGAGATCTTATCGCCTCCTCTACAGCAGGAGCTAAACCTTTCTTAGTCAGAACAGGTAACGGTTGCAGAACTATTTTAGAGCACGAAAAAAAAGTAGCACCTTTGCCCAAAAATACCAAAGTTTTTGATGACTTATTTACACTCACTAAGTCTATAATAAGTTGATTTTTTTTCGTTCACTCCTATTTTTCCTTGCCCAGATCTTAACACTGAGTATTTGGGGAATTTTAGTATTACTAACCGCCCCATTTTTCAACCTAAAGCAGAGATATTGGTTCACTATGCTTTGGCCAAAAATTAATATTCTCTCTGCGTCGTACCTCCTTGGAATTAAATATGACGTTAAGGGAATAAATAATATGGAAAGTTGTTTAAATGAGCCTAGAATTATCTGTGCTAATCATCAATCAACCTGGGAGACCTTCTTTATTGCTTCCTGCTTACCCAAACAAGTTTGCTTTATTTTTAAAAAAGAACTTCTTTTTGTCCCTTTTTTTGGTTGGGGAATTTTTCTTCTTAGAATGATTCACATAAATAGAAAGAGTGGAAAACAAGCATTACAAACTATTATAGACTGTGCGCCCGAACAGTTTAGGTTAGGTCGTTGGATTGTTTTATTTCCTGAGGGAACACGCTCTCTCCCTAACAAACCCAAACCTTATAAAATAGGCGCGGCCGTCTTATCGAAAAACCTAAATGTGCCTATAGTTCCAATTTCTCATAATGCGGGTAGGCTTTGGGAAAAAAATGCTTTTTTTAAGAGGGCTGGGGTTATCGATATCTCAATTGGCGAGAGCATTTGCCCCGAAAATAAAAGTCCGGAAGAAATAATAACCGAAGTTAAGACATGGATTGAGAATCAAGATCAGTGGAAAACGTCTGCGAAAAACATTAACTAATTTGTTTTTGAAATACTATGTTCGATAGTGTTATATATTTTTCAGGTGAAATATCCTGCGGTCTCACTGAACTTATTAAGTCAGCTCGTTCGAAATCTTCTCCAACTAAATACTTTGAAAGGGAATTCCTCACCATCTTTCTCCGCATAGAAAAAGAAGCTGAAACAATCCGAGAAAAAGTATCAAAATCCTTCAACTTTTGAGAACGTGAATATTGTGGAACCATTCTCAGCAGAGATGACCGGACCTGCGGTTTTGGCTCAAACGATTCAGGACCAAAATCAAGTAGCTTTTCTACTGAATAAAAGGCTTGGAGCATCACGGATAATCTACCATACTGACTTGTTGAAGTCTTAGCGACTATTCTATCAACCACCTCTTTCTGTAACATAAGATGCTGATCGACTACGAGACTTCTCAGTTCTAATAGTTTGAAGAGAATTTGAGAAGAAATGTTATACGGCAAATTTCCAAATACTCTAAATTTTTCTTTAGATAAATTGAAAAGGACACTAAGGTCCCCTACCGTAACTTTAAGAAAGTCTTTTTGAAGAATTCTGAACGACTTACCGTCCAAAATTTTTCTTTTAAGAAAAATAACCAATTCCGGATCCACCTCAACCATTGCTAATTTTAAATTCTCTCCGAATCTATCAATAAGAGGTAGTGTAAGTGCTCCTAATCCCGGTCCTATTTCTAGCAAGCAGTCTTCTAAACCCACTTCCATAGCAGAAATTATTTTCTCCACACACCAGCTATCTACTAAAAAGTTTTGTCCGAAATGTTTTTTTGGTGTGACATGTGGCGGTTGCAAGCTACTCTCAAAACTCTTTTGACTTTATTTCGACATAACTATTCTCCCTTAAGTCTCTGATCCATTCTTCGGTAACCTCCGGTATTTTTCTTTCTCTAATCATGGTTTTTGCAATATTTAATTGTCTCTGTTCATCTATTAATATTTGTTTTTTTTCCAGTAGTTGAATTAAATGATAACCAAACATGGTTCGAACAGGAGCACTAACTTCTCCTGGGGAAAGAGACAAAGCCACCCTTTCAAAGGGCAACACCAAGTCACCTGGGTATGACCAATTGAGTTCCCCTCCATTTTGAGCTGAAGTGATATCATCAGAGAATTCTTCTGCTAAAGATGAAAATGATTCACCTTGTTGAATTCTTTGCATGAGCCTTTCCATCAATTTTAATGTAGTCGTCTCTTTTGTATTAACTGCAACTTTCTTTAAGATGTGTCTAGCCTTATAAACGGTTACTTCGTCTTTTATAATTGATGATCTTCTTTCAGAAAGAAATAATAGATGAAACCCACTCCCACTCTCGATCACCTGAACAAAACCTCCTGCCGCTGAATTTCTCAAAGAATCCACAAAAATTTCAGGTAATTTTTCAAATGATTTCCATTCCCAAGTTTCGAATTCCCGACCGTCTTCAGCCCAAAACTTTTCCCCCTTTTCCTTAAATTTTTTCTCATGATTTTCCAAGATTTCATTCACTTTAATTTTTAACTTCATTCTTTCTTGCTCAGTCACAGTCTCATCAAACGGGAACTTAAGATGTTTAATTAAAACTTCGTCAGTAATTAGATTATTTTTACCCTGAGTTTCAAGAAAGTTTTTGGCTTCAGTATCCGAAATAATTAACTTATCTTGCAATTCTCTCTCCCTTAATCTACGCAAGAGGATTTCTTTTTCAATGTTCTTCTTAAACAACTCTAGATTTAATCCTTCTTTTTTTAATTGGGCTTCGAACAATTTGAGGGACATTTTTTTCTCTTCAGAAATATTCTTTATAACCCGTAAAACCGTCTTACTATCTACCGAAATATTCAGTCTTTTTGCTCTCTGTAATAAGACAAGATCGTTAATCATATTTTCTAAAATAAATTGCTTTGTCTCGTCGGAGATAGCGCTCGGATTTTGAAACAATGAATTCCTTAAGAAGATTTCCTGATTTAATTCACTCTCAAGAATCACCGCCTTGTTTACTACAGCCACTACTCGATCCAACATAATTGACTCTTCCGCATATATCTGGAGAGAACAGCAAGAAATGAGCATGGAAAATAAGATTTTTCTTATTTCGCCGAATACTCTAAAAAAAAAGTTTATTGAGTTCAGTATCATTACTGAAAATTATCGAAGGATGAAGGTGGTGGTGTCAACTGATTAATCCTACGATAATTCGGTATTCCCCTTTTTAAGGCATTAAGTGGATCCGCACCAACTCTCGCTATTCCATTCAACTCAATCTGAAAAAATAAAGCATCAGTAGCTTGAGTCGCGCCAGTAACATATCGCTGAGCCACGATTCTCGAAACCCAGCAACCTCCATCATATTCCACACCTAATAAAGCCTCTACAAGCCCAGGTGGCTGGTTTCCAGAGGCTTCACTTCTTCCTTGAAAGGAATAGTTATACCTTCCTACGGCATACCAACTTTTTCCAAAAGGAGTTTGAAACGCAAAGTCTGCAGTATCAACTGATTTTCTCGTGAATCTATAATCGAATGAAAATGAATTACCAGCCTTAGGAGTATAACGAAAACCAATTATTTGCGACTGCCACAATGCTAATTTCCTCGTATACTGACCCAAAGCTGTAATAGATATATTTTTGGTAGCCTTTATTCCTGCCTCAAAAAACAAATCAGACTCGTTATCTTTCCGGATAGGCTGACCTGGCAGTACTACTCTTTGTTGATCAAAATAATACCGTTGAGCAATTGAAGCCCTCAATCTTTCAAAACCGTTTTTTTCAATAAATCTGGTTGTTAATGCAGCAGTAAGGTGATTTTGGTCAGCAACTCTGTCATCCCCAAAAAAACTGGTCTCGGAGAGTAATTGGGCCAGACTTGAGGTAAGACTGCTGGTATCGAAGACAGGGAAATCAGACTGGTTTCGATATGGAGTGAAAGCATAGAATAATTTAGGTTCTATTGTATGGATAAAAATATCTTTATTTAATACTGTTTCCCTTTCTAGAATAGAGGATGCTTCTAGACTAATACTCGGAATAACTCTACCATAACTTTCTGCGCCTCCGGACCCTACGTTATTAGCATAAACTCCCAATAAGCCTGGGGTAACCATATATCGATTTTTGGTTATGGACGCACTTCCCTGACTGGTCTCACTATACGCAGTGTAATGAAAACTAGCAGTTGGTTGTAATCTGACACTACCAAAAAAAAGCGGGGTAGAAACTTTACTACGAATAATGAATCTCGTTCCTTCCGCTAGGGACGGATGAGTAAAATGAGTCGCTTCACCAGAAGACACAGAATCAAAAGTAACCCTCCCTAAATTTAATACGTTATCTCTAGAAAAAGTAATTTTCGGACTCCACTCGTATGGCGGTAAGATCGGAGCTCCAGGGTCCTGTAATACTTGATATTCTCTGATAGCAGCTTTGTAAGACCAGCCTTGAAATATTCCATTAAAGAATATACTTGCTGGCAGTATGCGCTGCGAAGCCGCCAAAACAGAAGCTCCAAAATCTGCAAAATAATTATCATCAGAAACCCTCAAAAAGGTAACGCCTATTGATTTAGTCTGGTCAATATAATGACTAGCATTTAATTTTGCTAGCCATCTATCTCCACCGGAAATTTTATCTGAAGGTAAGATTTGTAAACCAACCTCACCCACCTGGCTCTTATTCAGAAATCTAAAATCGGACCCAAGTTGTACTCCTCTTCTACCTACTACTCTGGGATAAATGGTTAAATCTCGATTCGGAGCAATGTTCAAATAGTATGGCATAGTTAAATCCAAACCTAGCTTGGAGTTCACAGAGAATGTTGGGGCTAAAAAACCAGTTTTTCGTTTATTTGAAATTGCAAATGAAAGATCGCCAAGAGGAAGTAATTCAGCATTATCCCAATAGAGAGATGTATTTTCAGTCTTGGCAATAGCTCTAATATCGTCAACTAAAATTGTATCAGCACGTAATTCCCAAGCCTTATTTTGTAACGAGCAGGTTGTGAAAGTTGCGTTTTTGAGAACTATCTCTTTTGGCTTTACAAAATTAATTCTCTCAGCCTTTCCTCTTCCATTGATTCGAGTAAAATCATAAGTTACGTCCTCGAAGTAACCTTGCATTTTTGCAGGATTCAAAAATAGCCGAGGCCCCATATAAAGTTCACCTTCTCTAAATAGAGTTACATTGCCCGTAGCGTTCAATAAGCTCTCTACCAAATCATAGTCTAAAGTATCAGCACGTAGACTCATGCCCAACCTGCGAAAATGAGCATTTCTTTTTACCGTAATCCTGTCATCAAGCTGTCCCTCAATGGATTCCCCCAGCAAATAACTAGGACCATTTGTATAAGAATCAGTATCAAGATTTAGGTCAGAATCTAACCGTAAATTTTGAGAGTTTTGTATAAAAACACCTTTTGGCTCATAAATCTCGCTCTTTTCAGCTAGCGCGTAAGGAGTTACTAGCCATATGCACAAAACTAATTGCACCTTAAACTTAAGTACTTGAAATATACTAACTATACTCACTCTTATATTAAACATTTTTTATGACAAATTTAAAGACATCAGAACCAAACAAAGACACGCGGCTTAAACTGGGACTCGACTGGGCCAACAAATCAAAAACATTGAAAAATAAAATAGGACAAGTTACCCCAATATCTTCAGATGCTTCCTTTCGCAGATACTTTCGACTATTTTGCACAGATTCTACTCATACTATAATTTTAATGGACTCTCCCCCTGAAAAGGAACCACTTAATCAATTTATACGAATTTCGAGACTTTTTAAGTCAATGAATCTAAAAACACCCAATATTTTAGAAATAAATGTCAAGTTAGGATTTCTTATATTAGAGGATTTCGGAAATGAAACATTTGAGTATAAATTTTTAACTTCCGATAGAAATATCTGTGAACTATTATTAAGGAATGCGTTGGACACAATAGTTGCCATGCAAGTCTGGAGCTCCCAGCACCCCGAGAAAATAGTAGCTGTTCCAAAATATTCTGGGAAACTTTTATCTGAGGAAATTTCCCTGTTCCTAGAATGGTATGTAAAGATTTACCATGGGCAAAAAGTAGGCCATGAGACTGAGAGTGAACTAAATAATACTTTTCTTTTAATTCTTAATTCAGCATTACAGGAGCATCAGCTATTTGTTCACAGAGATTTTCATTGTAAAAATTTAATGTACTTGTCCGATGGATCAACGGGAATTTTAGACTTCCAAGATGCTGTTATTGGCCCTATTTCATATGACGTAACCTCAATTTTGAAAGACGCCTATATGAACTGGGAGGATAATTTAGAAATTGAACTTCTAAAGTATTTCTGGCAAAGTGCCCTAGATTCCAATATTTCTGTTCCAAAGTCGTTCGAATATTTTCAAAAACAATATGACTATATGTCTCTGCAACGTCATCTAAAAATTACTGGTATTTTTTCCCGCTTAAAGTATCGAGATCATAAACCTTCTTATTTTGAGTATATCGATAAAATCTACCAAAGCATGATTAAGATTTCTTCTAAATACTCTGAATTGAAATTTTTTTCCTGTTTTTTAGAAAGCCTCGGAGTCAAAGGATGTTAGCGATGATTTTAGCTGCCGGTAAAGGCACTCGACTTAGGCCAATAACCTATACGTTACCAAAGCCCTTAATCGACGTAAACGGGCTCTCTCTAATTGAAAGGCATCTAGAAAATCTATCAGATGCTGGTTTTAGTAAAGCCTTAATTAATGTTTCTTACTTAGGCCACCTTATTCACGAAAAACTTGGTCTATCATATAAAAATATGCAATTAGAGTATAGTTTTGAACCAGAATCACCCTTAGAGACAGCCGGTGGAATTGCATTTGCTCAACCCTGGCTCCCTAATTGCTCTCCTTTCTTGGTAATTAACGCTGATATTTGGTGTGACTGGCCTCTTAGGAATGCTTTTCAAGCATCAACTCACCTCAAAAAGAATAAACTTTTAGCACACCTAATACTTGTTAACAATGTAACCCAAAACGGCGGAGACTTCTTTCTATCTAAAAAATTCTTATCTAGATTCGATAAAGGTGATGCAAATTCGATACCCTTAAAATTAACATATTCCGGGATAGGTATTTATTCACCGCTACTATTCACTTCAGTTGTGAGAGGAACTAGGCTTCCACTCACAGATTTACTTTTTCCAGCTATCGACGAAAAATTAGTCAGCGGAGAATTTTTTTCAGGTTATTGGGCTGATGCAGGAACCCGCCAGCGCTTGAGTACTTTAAGAAAAACATTAACTAAAAATCATCAAAGGCTATGAATAACTTTAAACCGACAATTAATCAACTCCCGGAAGTAAATCCGGGTCCCCGCCATTTGAACTCGGTGCTTGAACGCCGTAAACTTTTAGCGCGCAGAATGTTGCAGATAAGTGGTGAAAGACCTTCGGTTGCTATTCTGTTTAGCGGAAATGAACAAATTAGAAATAAAGATGTTTTATTTCCTTTTAGAGCCTCAAGTGATTTTCTTTACCTTTCAGGGTTTTCTGAGCCAGAGGCTTGGCTTTTTGTTTATGTGAATGCAAGTGGAACCTTAACAGATACCATTTTTTCAAGGAAAAAAATAAAATCTAAAGAAATATGGGAAGGAATTATTGCAGGACAGTTGTTGGTTAAAGAAAAGTATGGCGTGAAAAATAGTTTTCCCGTCGATGAACTAAATTCTGAAGTATTAGAGATAATAGAGGCTTCTGAGTGTATTTTTGCTCCATTTAATGATTTTTCGGTTGTAAATAAAACCATTAATAGTTGGATACTTGAAGTAGAAAAAAAGAAGAGATCTGGAGTTGATGCTCCAAAAGCTCTCTTTAATCTGAATTTACTAACAGAGGATTCTAGACAGATAAAAGATTCATATGAAATTCAGACCATGAGGCAAGCAGCTAAAATATCGTCCTTAGCTCATATGCGTGCAATGAAATTTTGTAAAGCTGGTGTAAGTGAATCTCATCTTGAGGCGGAGCTTTTACATGAGTTCAAAATACAGGGTGCTCAGGACGTAGCATATCCCTCTATTGTTGCTAGTGGACCACACACTTGTATCTTACACCATAGGGCTGGTAAGAGGATTTTAAACGATGGTGAGCTTCTGCTTATTGATGCTGGTTGCGAGTTAAACGGTTATGCTTCCGATATTACAAGGACTTTCCCTATTTCTGGGAGATTTTCTGCGGTGCAAAGAGACATTTATGAAATAGTTAGAGCAGCACAAGCGGAGGCCATAGAAAAAGCAAAACCTGGGGTAAATATTAGTGATCCGCATGATGCAGCCGTCCGGTGTATAACTAGAGGTTTATTAGACTTGGGATTAATAAAAAGCGCATCTTTGGAAGATGCTATTCAAAAAAAAGACTATTTTAGATTTTACATGCACCGAACAGGGCACTGGCTCGGGCTGGACGTGCACGATGTGGGAAGCTACAAAAAACCACTATCTGCGGGAATGGTCATGACTGTAGAACCTGGAATTTATATTAGTCCGGCAGAGGATCTACCTGAACATTTTTGGAATATAGGCATAAGAATTGAGGATGATATTTTAATAACTGAAAGTGGCTGCGAAATACTAAGTGAAGATGTACCAGCTAATCCTGATGAGATACAATACTTGATGTGTGGTTGAATTTATCGAAGTTGAAATAATGTATTGATAAAGTGGACATAAAAAAACCAAAGAACGACAAGTCACCCTTAGAGGCAATTTTAATAACATGTCTCGACGTTTACTTTGAGCAATTGGGTAATCAAAAGCCCCATGCTGTTCTGGACATGGTAACCGAGGTATTTGAAAAGCCAACTATTGAATACGCTCTAAAAAAAACCTCCGGTAATTTAACAAAAGCTAGCGATATCCTTGGAATAACCCGCTCCACACTTAGAAAAAAAATGACAAAGTACAGTTTGGCGCAGATACATTGTGCAAAAACCAATGCATATCGAAAATGAGATTCAATAGTGCTCTTATTTCCGTTTATAAAAAAGAGGGGATAGAAGAGTTCGCCTCTTTTTTGTCAAAGCATTGCACTCAGCTTATTTCAACTGGCGGAACTGCGAAAAAATTACAGTCAGTGGGACTTACTCCAACTACTGTCGAAAATGTAACAGATTTTCCCGAAATTTTAGCGGGTAGAGTAAAAACTTTACATCCAAAAATACATGCTGGAATTCTTGCGAAAAGAAAAGATGTTAGTCATATGAATATTTTGAAAAAAAATGTGATACCTCAAATAGATATTGTTGTTGTTAATTTATATCCCTTTAGTGAGATAAAAAAAAAAGCTGGGGAAGATGAGGGTAAAACTCTTGAAGGAATAGATATTGGTGGGCCAACTCTGATAAGGGCAGCTGCGAAGAACTTTAAAGATGTCATGCCTGTAATCGATCCCTCCGATTATGAGTTAGTAATTTCCTTTATAAAAAATAATAAAGTTGACATAGAGTTTAGAAGGTATTTAGCAAAAAAAGCTTTTGATCATACAAAGTTTTATGAACATCAAATTAGCGAATATTTCAAAACATCAACGCTGGTAATGCAAAAAGTTGAAACTGAAGACTGCATATTTAAAGACGGCCCAGAGACTGAACCTTTTGCTTCAAAAAAAACATCGCTTGAATCACAGATTCCTCTGGTTTTTACGAGATCTAATAATCTTCGTTATGGAGAAAACCCGCATCAATTGGCAGCTGCTTACCATTTAGATCATGCTGGTGGCCTCCTAAATGCTAAGCTTGTTCAAGGAGAAAGCCTTTCCTTCAATAATCTTGTAGATGCTGATACAGCGGTTAACTGCTGTAAATCGCTTAATGAACCTGCAGCTGTAATTGTAAAACATGCTAACCCCTGTGGGGTGGCGATTGCAAAAAATAATGTGGATGCTTTTTCTTTTGCAAGGTCGACTGACCCCAAATCATCTTTTGGTGGTGTCCTAGCCTTAAATTCCGAACTCGATAAAAAATTAGCAGGAGCCATAAAAAAATATTTCTTTGAAGTGGTAATTGCGCCGTCCATTTCTTTAGCAGCCAAAGAAATTCTGAAAGAAAAAAATAATCTTCGGCTCTTGTGCTCTTCAAAACTATTTTCAAAAGAAACTTTAAGTGCTGGGATACTTGATATAAAGAAAATATTAGGAGGTTATTTGATTCAGCTTGATGAGGAACAAAACTCTGGATTGGAATTAAAGGTTGTTACAAAGAAGGAACCAACAAAGAAGGAATTTGATGATTTAATGTTCGCTTGGAAGATTAGCAAATGGGTAAAAAGCAATGCCATTGTTTTTTGTAAAGATCAAAAAACTCTTGGAATTGGTGCTGGGCAAATGAGTAGGATAGACTCCACTAATATTGCGATAATGAAAGCTAAGGAATTTTCACATTCGTTAACTGGCTCAGCAGTTGCATCAGATGCTTTTTTTCCTTTCCGAGACGGGCTTGATCTTATTTCTAAAACCGGTGCCAGCTGCGTGATACAGCCTGGGGGATCAAAAAATGATAAAGAGGTCATAGCAGTCGCTAACGATAATGATATATCAATGATATTTACTAACCTTCGCCAGTTCAGACATTGAAAAAAAAACGATTTACCCTTCTTGGAGTTGATCCTGGGCTCAGAAAAACCGGCTTTGGTTTAATTGCGCGGGAGGCTTCAGCACTGCATTATATAACCAGTGGCACCATAGAGACTGACTCAAAAAAAAGCGATGCCCTTAGACTCAAAGAAATTTTTATCGCTTTAAATCAAATAGTAAAAAAGTTCCGCCCAGACAAAGCGGTGGTTGAACGAGTATTTGCTAACAGTAACCCCAAAACAACTCTTGCTCTAGGTCAAGCGAGGGGAGCTTCAATCACAGCTTTAGCTATTCAAAATATAGATGTTTTCGAACTATCTCCTACGGAAATCAAAAAGTTCCTGGTTGGGAATGGACATGCGGATAAAAATCAAGTGCAATTTATGGTCAAGTCACTGTTAAACTTGGAAGGCAATGTGGGTACTGATTCATCGGACGCTTTGGCTTGTGCCTTAGCGCTTGAGCGGGTAGAAAAAATTCATGATTAATCATTTGATTGGTATCATTACAGAAAAGTCTTTGCCATCAGTGATAGTTGACGTGAAAGGAGTTGGGTATCAAGTTGATGTTCCGATGAGTACTTATTCTGAATTGCCTGAAAAAGGCGAAAAAGTAAAGTTGATTACTCACTTTATTGTGAGAGAGGACTCCCACCAACTATTTGGGTTTTTAACTAAGGAAGAAAGGGAGGTGTTTAAGGAGATAATAAAGATAGCAGGTATTGGTCCTCGAGTTGGGCTAGGAATACTATCAAGCTATTCTGTTTCGGAGTTTATCTCAGACATTGAAAGTGATAACCATGACGCACTTGTCAGAATTCCTGGTATCGGCAAGAAAACTTCTGAAAGATTAACATTAGAACTTCGAGGTAAACTTCCAAAGGTAGCAGTAACGAAACCTGAAAATGATGGTAAAACCGATCTTTTGAATGCTTTGATCGCTTTAGGTTTTTCAGAAAAGGAAGCTAATTTAAAATCCAAGAATGCTTCAAATGAGGTTAGTTTGCAGGAAAATATAAAAGAAGCTTTGAAGGATCATAGAAATAACTAGTATGATAAAAAAGGATAAACTCAGCGCTAAAAGAGTTGTAGAATCTAACAGCCAGAACAGAGAAGAATTAAAAGTTGACAAGGCTTTAAGACCCCAGGTCTTTAAGGATTACGTTGGCCAAGAAAAAATTGTAACTCAACTTCAAATTATGCTGGAGGCTTCAAAGTTAAGAGGGGAACCAATGGACCACATCTTACTTTTTGGTCCTCCTGGATTAGGTAAAACAACCTTAGCTCATATACTTGCGGAGGAGAGAGAAGTTAATTTAAAAATATCATCTGGACCGATATTAGAACGACCTGCGGATTTGGCTGCAATTCTAACAAACTTAGAAGTCAATGACGTACTTTTTGTTGATGAGATCCATCGATTAAGTAACGTTGTGGAGGAAAAACTATACCCTGCCCTTGAGGATTTTAAATTTGACATAATGCTGGGTGAAGGGCCTGCTGCAAAATCTGTGCAACTTGACCTCAAACCATTTACCCTCATCGGCGCTACAACCAGAGCGGGAATGTTGACAAACCCCTTAAGAGATAGATTTGGGCTTACTGCTAGGTTAGAGTTTTACAAGCCGACTGATTTGCTAAAAATTTTAGAGCGCTCTGCAAAATTACTGGGTTGTGCTTTTACAACCGATGGGCTTTATGAAATAGCAAAAAGAGCTAGAGGTACTCCCAGAGTGGCAAATCGACTATTGAGAAGAGTTAGAGATTATGCTCAGGTAAAATCTAATGGTGTGCTAACGAAAGAGAACTCAAAAGAAGCATTATCTATTCTAGAGATTGATAAAGATGGGTTAGACGACTTAGACCAGAAACTAATTCTTGCTATTCTTGAAAAGTTTGATGGGGGACCAGTTGGCGTAGAAAATTTAGCTGCTACTTTAGGTGAAATGAAAGATACAATCGAAGATGTGGTGGAGCCATACTTGATACAACAAGGATTACTCAAACGAACACCCAAAGGAAGAGTAGCCACAAGTTTAAGCTGGGAACATTTTGGAAAAAAACCTAAACGAACAGGTGAATCAATATCACTTGATTTTCCGGAACCATAAATATGAGGGGTATTAATTAATGATACAGAACGAGCTCTCCATTCTTTCATTAGTATTAGGTGCGAGTATTCCAGTTCAAACTGTAATCGCTTTACTTTTAGTGATTTCAATTTTTTCATGGGGGGTCATTTTTTCCAAATTGCAAAGCTTCGGGTCAGCAAAGTCATCAGCAAATAAATTTGAAGACGAATTTTGGTCAGGTGGTGAACTCATGCAGCTCATGAATAAAATTGAAAATAAACAGCTTTATGGATCTATGCCAAGGATATTTGAAGCAGGAATGCATGAGTTTTTAAAGAGTAGAAAAACTACATCTTTAGATTCTAATGGAATTATTTCAAATACAAGGAGAGCTTTGAAAGCAGCATCTTTCAAAGAGCTGAGTGGTCTCGAATCAAAGTTGCCCTTCCTTGCAACTGCCGGTTCTGTATCCCCCTACATTGGACTTTTTGGAACTGTTTGGGGAATAATGCAAGCTTTCCTTGCTCTTGCAAATGTCCAACAGGCGACTCTAGCTAACGTTGCTCCAGGGATAGCAGAGGCCTTAATCGCCACGGCAGTGGGCTTACTCGCGGCTATTCCAGCTGTTATTGCCTTCAATAAGTTTGCAACCGATATCGAAAACTTAGCCAGCCGATTCGAGAGCTTCACCGAAGAATTCTCTAATATTTTACAAAGGCAAATTTAATTGAAATCTAATTTTATTCTTAGGAAAAAGAATAGGCTTATTAGTGATATCAATGTGGTCCCGTATATTGATGTGATGTTGGTTTTGTTGGTGATCTTTATGGTAACAGCTCCTTTGATAATCACCGGAGTTATTGATTTGCCGGAAGTGAGTAGAACTTCTCCGAAAAAAGAGAATATTATTGAAATTCAATTATTGAAGAATGAATCTATTAAAATTAGAAAAAGAGCCGTCGGGGCTGAAGAACTAATTGTAACTTTTTCAGAACTGACATCGAGTGTTAAAAATCTTCTTAAAGAAAATGAAAGCATTGCAGTTGTAATTTCAGCAGAAAAAAGAGTTCCATATGAATTAGTAGCTAAAGCAATTGATACACTTAATGAAGGTGGTGTTACGCGAGTTGGCCTACTAGTCCGACAAAAAAAAAATTAGTTGATACTACTGATAATAAAATTTGAGTAATAATATTTACAACAATATATCGTTATTTTTAGGAACTGCTTTGTCGGTTGCTCTTCACTCAGCCGTTATTTTCTTAATTTATGCATATATACAAAGAAACGAAGACAAAGTCATTTATGTGCAGGCTGAATTGTGGAGTGCCCTACCACCCGAATCGAAAGATTCATCATCGGTACCAAACGAGCTTTCTAGAGAAATAGAGAATCCTCTAATTCGGAATACCCCAAAAAACAGTAACACATTAATGGATGAAGGAAAAAAAAGTGATGCTCCGGACGATATCGGATTAGCCAAAGAAAAAGAACGAAAAGAAAAATTAGCTAAAGAAAAAGAACGGAAAGAAAAATTAGCTAAAGAAAAAGAACGNAAAGAAAAATTAGCCAAAGAAAAAGAACGNAAAGAAAAATTAGCCAAAGAAAAAGAACGAAAAGAAAAATTAGCTAAAGAAAAAGCTAAATTAATCGCATCTCAAAGGCAATCGGAGATGGCTAGATTAAAGAATTCTCTGCCGGGTATAGACAAGTCATCAAATAAATATAGTGAAGGACGGAGTAATGCCACTCTGGCGGGACTTATTGGGGGTTCCGATGATGGTCAAAGAGTTGGGGAATTAGCGGACTACGCTGAAAAGATAAAATCTAAGATCAAAAGGAAAATAGTATTCAATCTCGATAAGATAAAAACTAATCCTAATGTGGTTTTCTCTGTGCTTAGAGAAAATCGTGTGTACAGTAAAATAGAACTTAGAAAATCTAGCGGTAATTTAAAATGGGATAGTGCAGTTAGAGCTGCAATAAGAGAGTCGCTACCTTTGCCACCCCCAAGCCAAACTGAAATACCGGTTCCACCAAAAGAATTGATCTTGAGTTTTAGACCAAGAGATAAATAAAATATTACTTAAAACTATGGTAATCAAACTAACGAGATATAATAAATTATGGAATCAAAAAAAAGAACAAGAGTTTATTACTTTTATTCAGCAGTAAAATTCTTTTTTCTACTGGGCTACTTCAGTACTGGAATCAGTCAGTCTCTAAAAATTGACATAACTGGTGTCGGCCAGACTTTAATGCCGATCGCTTACGCGCCGTTCTACACTGAGACGGAAGAGGAGAATAAATTCAACCGGATTCTCAGGGATGTTGTGCAGGCTGACTTAAGACGTACTGCTGCGTTTAATTTACTTCCACTCCCTCCTTTAAAACCAGCCTTAAGACATGATCTTGAGTTATCCTCCGATTTTTTTGACACTTGGAGAAATTTAGGTACCCATGCACTTATAGTAGGCTCAGTTCAAATCAATGAAGAGAGTGATAATACTACAACAAGTTTTCGTGTTTTAGATACTCTTAGGTCAATTGATTTGGGTGGTCTGTCATTGAGTTCTTCACTAGGAACGATTAATGCTAGAACCACCGGACACAAGATTTCAGATTTTATTTATGAATCTCTTACAGGAGAGCCAGGATTTTTCTCGACAAGAATTGCCTACGTTGTGAGGAAAAATAGAGACAGCCACACACTCATAATTTCTGATTCTGATGGATTTAATGAACGGCCTGCACTTAAATCTACGGAACCAATTATTTCTTTAGCTTGGTCACCATCGGGTGATCAACTAGCTTATGTGTCTTATGAAACTGGAAAGCCGGTAGTTTTTACTCATGAATTGATTACCGGGAAAAGAAAAATGGTCGCTAATTATAAAGGTTCTAATAGTTCTCCAACTTGGTCGCACGATGGTAAAAAACTTGCCTTTGTACTCACTAAGGACGGCTCGTCACAGGTTTATACTTCAAATAATGACGGAAAAAATTTAAAGAGAATTACTAGCGTTAGAGCAATTAACACTGAGCCGACATTTTCTCACGATAGTCAACTAATCTTTTATACATCAGATCAAGGTGGAACCGCACAAATATACTCCATCAATTCAAAAGGAAATTCTTTTCCAAAAAGGATAACTTTCAATCGTGAATATAATGCTCGTCCTGTCGCTGGACCAAATGGAAACTATCTAGCATACGTTACGGTATCCGAAGGAAAATATGTTATCGCCCTGTTAGACTTAAAAACTGGAGAAGAAAAAATTCTCAGTGGAGGACCAAAAGATGACTCCCCNAGTTTTGCTCCAAACGGGAATTGGTTAATTTTTTCTAGTCGGATAAAGCGTCGCGAGATTTTATCTGCAGTTTCTGTTGATGGAAAAGTAAAAACAAGGATAACTATGGAATCAGGAAATATTCGAAGTCCTGCCTGGGGAAGAATTCCCTAATAAACTTTTCTACGGTACACTAATAGAGGTCCACGGCTTTTTCAACATAAATGTATAGACTACTAGTTTTTTGCTCTGTTGCCATTGGTTTTTTATTCATACTGTCTGCTTGTTCCTCCGTGAACTTGGAAGAAAGCGGCGGGAGTACTGAATATAGAGCTCCTATAGATGAAGCAGTACCACAAGTTAAATCTGATTTACCAAAAAGGGAATCCGGCTCTTCAATAGTCCAAAGGCAACTTGATCCTCTTCAATATGAAATAGAAAGAAAGGCCTCATTAGTTAGGAAAGAGTTCGGTAATATTGAACCGTCTGTTTACTTTGACTATGATGATTTTGAGATTAAGGAAGAATACGAAAATGTCATTAATGCCGCCAGTAATTTGATGCTTTCTAAAGAGCAATATAAGATTCTTATAGAAGGACACTCTGATGAGAGGGGCACAACGGAATACAACTTAGCATTGGGTCAGAAAAGAGCAGAAGCCGTTGCTAAGGTGCTCGAAATTTCTGGTGTCCCTAGAGGAAAAATGGAGCTGATAAGCTTCGGGGAGGAAAGGCCTAGTCAACTGGGGTCTGATGAAGAATCATGGTCCAAGAATAGAAGAGTGGATCTTATATTAAGATAGGGAAATTTAATGCAAAACTGTAAACTTAATTTGTCTTTTATTTTTTGTTTTTTTTCTCTATTTTTGATTTTTAATAATGCTCACGCTTTATTTGAAGACTCTGACGCGAGAAGAGAAATCATAAAAATTCGTGATCAGCTGAAAACATTAGATAATAAGATCTCAGAAACTTTAGATAAGCTTGACACATCAAAACAGGGCCGGCTTGAGTTACTTAACTCCTTAGAAGTTCTTAGTAGGGAACTCTCACAATTCCGGGGCTATATTGAGAGAGACCAGCAGAACACGTCCACCATTGAGGATAGATTGGAAAAACTCGAATATATGGTGAGTGACTTGACAGATAGGTTAAGTCTCCTGGAACCAAAACCTGTTTCAGTACTAGGCGAGCAGTTAATGGTTAAAGATGAAGAAAAAGAGATGTATGAAAAAGCTACTGAAAGCATGTCAGACGGCGAATTTGATGTTGCCGCCCAGCTATTTTCTCGATTTAATAAGAAATTTCCAGATTCCTCATTAAGCGCTTATGCCCTTCATTCTGAGGGGGCAGCGTACTATGTTTTAAAAAAATACGAGAAGGCTATTAAAAAACTTACAAAGTTGGAAAGTGATTATTTGGATTACCCGAAAATGCCAGACGCATTATTAACTTTAGCGGCATGCCAAACAGAAATGAAAAGAAGTACTGAGGCTAAGCGAACCTTGAAGAAAATATTAAAGCACTCCCCTACGTCAGACGCTGCTCTCACAGCGAAAGAAAGGTTAAAACAATTAAGTAATAGTTAGTACTATTATGGCTATCTCGACTATAGAAAACTCGGTGATATTTGGAGGTTTTCTGATTGGTTTCTTTTTCGGTGGTTTATCGCAAAGTTCAAGATTCTGCATACTAGGAGCTATTTCTGATTATTATTTATTCCAAAGAACTGAAAGATTAAAATTATATTTGCTAGTTTTGGTTACTGCTATTCTGGGTACCCAGATATTAATTTTTAACGATTTTATTAATGCGAGTGATAGTTATTTCCTCAAGAGACCCCAACCCTTCATGTCGTACATTATTGGCGGGCTTTTTTTTGGCTTTGGAATGACTCTTGCCTCGGGTTGCACAAGTAGAAATTTGGTAAAACTTGGAGAAGGGGACTTGAAAGCATTATTAGTGATTATTACTGTTGGAATAAGTTCTATCGCGACAATGAAGGGAATCTTCTCAGAGTTAAGAGTAAATATCCCCTCTATATTCCATTTTAATGAAAGCAAATTAGANATTATTAGCATTATTGCTTCGTTAAGCACTGATAATCGACTAATAATTAGGGCGCTCTTAATTATTATCTGCACTTGCATTATAAGCTTCTTTTTCTTACGCTTAATCTTTATGAATACATTTAACAAAAGATTATTTTTTTTTGGTGTTTGTTTAGGGCTTACTGTTGTGGGAGGTTGGTATCTAACTGGGGTAGTAGGTTTTATTTCAGAACACCCTGATAGTCTTGAAGCAGAATATCTAAATACCAATTCAAGAACACTAGAATCATTGTCGTTTGTTGGTCCTATTGGGTATTTATTAGACTTACTGATGAATTGGAGTGATAACAGTAAATTTATTTCTTTTGGTATAACTTGCGTAATAGGCACCATATTTGGATCTTGGATTTCGGCAAAAAAAAATGACCAAATACTAATTAGTAGTTTTTGTTCAGCAAAAGACTTTCTCCATCATTTACTGGGAGGAATTCTCATGGGCACTGGCGGTGTTGTGGCTATTGGTTGTACTGTCGGCCATGGATTAAGCGGTTTATCAGTGCTTTTTATAGGATCGATTATTGTTTGTATTTCAATTTTTATTGGTAGTATTGTAGGTTTAAAATATTTGGAAAAGGAACATACAAATAGTTGACCTGACACCTACTCAGGCAGTAAAGTATAGTGTTGACATAGGGTCGGTAGCTCAGCTGGTAGAGCAGCGGACTTTTAATCCGTTGGTCGTGGGTTCGAACCCCGCCCGGCCTACCATTTTCATAATTTGCTTATTTGCGGTAATAGGCTATTTTATCAGGTGAGAGTTTAACATCAGTTCTACTTCAATAACTTTTGGCTACTCTGATAGTGAGGACAGATTATGGGCCAGATTAGTCGATTCAAAAAATATTGAATTAAGAATTTGGTTAACTCGGAGGCTCTGCAGTAGAGCATGCGAAACTATTATAAAGTTACTGGAGGAAACTACCTCTCCAACAGTAGTTGCGAAAAATCAAATAAATCTGAGCGTAGAAGCAATTTTAATAGAGGAGCATGAAAACTCACTAAAAAAGACTTCGGAGTCTACAGAAAACGAAAAAAAACCTCAAATAGAGAAAAACGTAGCTACTAAACCGATAGAAATGTGTTATTCAATTGAGATTAATTGCAGTGACACTTGGCAAATTAAGTTTTTCGGTCAAAACCCGTCGAGCGGTTTTAAAATTAACACGGATAGACAAAATATCCATCGAATATTATCTGCCCTGCTAGTGCAGTCTAAGCAAGCTGACTGGGGTATAGACTTCAATGCGAAATGGTTGAATAAAACTTTAAAATGATTATTTCTTGAATTGATCTTTCCAAGCATCAACAGCCTTACCAACTCTTTTGCCCGCGTCTCTTCTCATTGTGCTAGATCCTCTGTAAGCTCTTTTCCTTTCACGTTTCTTTTTCTCAACATAAGCGCTGCGAGCTTTGTAGACATAATAACCCCCTGCTCCCCCAATTAAAGAAGTCCCTACTATTGCACAAAAGGTAATTATAGTTCTGCGTACCTGGCTCATTTAAGTTTTATAAATAAAAGTCGATTTCTTTATTGTGTGTAATTAGTATATTTAATTTACTCAAAAAGGGGAAAAATGTTAACTAATCTAGCCGCAATTTTGGTTTTTCTACCAATGGAAGCTGCCCCTCAGTTATTGTGGTGTACGAAACAGGCCGACAACGCACATATAAATTTTTGTTTCGAAAAAAAAATTGAATGCAAAACTTTTTCTGAGTTAAAAAATGGAAAAGTTCGGAAAAGCAAAAAATCCATTTGTCTCCCCACTAGAGTGTAATCCTCATTACTTAATCAACCTTACGTGGCTGTAGAATAGACACGTCATTAAACTTAACCCAGCAATCGATAAAAGACTTGTCCACGTTGCCCCTATATAAAACAGCTCGAAAATAAAGTATATCTGAATACATATCAGACTCCTCTTCACTAAAGCATAGCGGCTTTTAGTTGATCCAAATAAAATTAAAATTGGCAAAACTAAAATTAGTAAGATGGCCCCAATTCCAAAATAAAAACCTAGATCAGTAAGAGTTAACCCCTCTTTGACATAGGTCTGATCTATTAAATGAAATGAAATCAACATACATATGCACCCAAANATATCCGAGTGCCTAAAAAACATTTTTTTTACTAAATCACGTCNACTTGTGAGCTCCCCAAAGCGAGATTCCCGTATGGGTATTTCGCCCGCAAAAACTGGCTTCGGAGTGTCAACACTTCCCCCATTACTCTTTAACATTCTTGCAATATTTTGACTGCACTCAAACAGGTTTCTCTTTGCTTGATCATTATTTGCATTATTTTTCAAAATATCCACCTCTAATTGGAGTTGAGTAGCCATTTTATTGCCCAACTCATGACTACTTAAGAAATCCTGAATAAAGAAGGCTAGATTGTGCACTATAACAGTAAACTCATTTGATATCCTCTCCACATTAAAATTCTTAGACCAGAAACTATCGTAAGCGGACCTACAAACATCAAACTCATCCTCGAAATTAGGGGGGCTTGTTCCTAAATACTTAAAAAAATTTTCCCAATCTTCAGCTAGAGCTGCTAATAAATACGGGTGGTGTAATGCCTTATCCGGCTTGAGCCAAAGTGGTTTTTGAAGTGGAAATAGCTGACTAATACTTGCCCCAAAATCAATCATGTGTAATTTAAATTTAGAGGATTCCCCGGTATTGTTTAATGTGATATTACCAAGCGAAATGTCAAGTTGTAAAACTTTTAAATTGTAGATACCCTCACATAAATTAATTACCCCTAAAATAATATTTAAGTTTCTATTAAAATCATTTTGGTCCAGATTTTTTTCTAGTGACTCTCCAGTATATGACATCTCCAGTTTTTTGGATTTTAGATCATTCGATAGTAACTTCGGAACGGGGGCGTTTCGTTGATTTAAATATCCTAAAATCTGCGCTTCCCTGAATTGCGCATAAGAGTCATCAAACTTTTTAGTATATAAGTCTATCTTCATTGATCTAGTAACCTAGTAACCTAGTAACCTAGTAACCTAAAAATATTATACAAATTGAAATATCGTCCAAACTACCGCTCATTTTTGCTTTATTGACCAACTCATTTGCAATAAATCTTAGATCGAGATTCCCAGGATCACTCCTGATGAGGGAGAGATTCTCCATCAAGTCACCACTTTTTATATGATTACCTAGTCCGTCACTCATGAGGAATATACACCAGCGATTTGATCCATTAAATTGTCTATAGTTTACCTTCCGAAAAACTTCTGAACCAATTAGCTGCCACGGATTACCGTTCGTATCAATGTCACGTGGCATTGAGAAATCATGCCTCCAATCACCATCCATTGTTTTTTTAAAAACCTCACCGAAACTATCACCAACAGAAATTAATTCAAAAAAGTTTGAGTTATAAAATACGGATATCAAAGTTGACGATGCACCTAAGTTCAAGGATTTAAGATTATGATGTACAGAAAATAATATACTCGAAAATTCCTCTGATCGTTCTGTTTTGGTAAATTCTCTATAAGTACATTGCTCTAAAAANGTCTTACACAGTAATGTAGAAAACTTTCCTCCATTCTTCGAACTGTTCACTCCGTCACAAAGTACAAATAGTCCATCAGCCCTGTCAAAGGAATCAAAACAGTCACCACTACCAGTATGCTGATTGATAATCTCCGCATAACTCAAGTTCATATTTTATTTCAATCTAGGTTGTGGTGTTTTTTGAAATACTCTTGCCTTGTAACTATTCGGAAGCCTAAGCTCAATCACTGGATATTCAGCAGGATTAATATTTCCTGTTACCACCTCGTTATGATCGACAGAGTGGCCGCAGTATAGCCTGACACCACTGTTATTAACCTTGTATATTTTTGATGGTATTATTTTTTCAGAATCTTTAGTTGCGCAGGTTAAGCTCGCTTCTTCTGGAACAAAGTAACAAATATCCTCCATGACTGGAATAATTATGATTTGATGCCTCGAAATGTATTTTGAGTTTACAGGTATTATCTCGAATCCGTATTTTGAACACTTTTCATCAGGAGACCTTCCAATAATAGTTGGTAGGCTCACATTTATCACTTTATGACCCTCACCATCAGTTATGAGTAAAGTAACTTCTGACACCTTTCCGAGTTTTTCATTGTTGAACTTATTACTTGAATTCTTGCTGAATTCAAGATTTTGCCTACGAACTGGAGCACCTAAGAGAGCTTCAGCCCTAAAAAGTATTTTTCTTCCCTTTAAAGAAATTTGAAATTTTTCATCTTCACTGGTTTGCTCAATACTGCTTTTGTCAAATTGTATTTCGGGAGAAAAATCTTCTCCTAACAAGACTAATGACCCTCTTCTTGATTGATATTCTTTCTGCAGAACATTTGAAAAGAATTTATTTTTAAAATCTTTATCAATCGCTTCGTGAACTCTAAAGAACTCCTCAATAGACTGTGCGACTTCAAAATCCGAGGGAACAAGTATTAATGATTTGAGGGGGAAGTAGCTTACCTCGAGAATACTACGCAAGTATTTCCCCTCTATTGACTCTATTGAATTTGTTATTGCATCTACTATAGCTGTTTTCAATTCTACCGAAATAGTATCAGCAAACTTTTCAGTGTCATCAGTTTTGAGACTGAACTCAGGATTTTTTTTTAATGATTTTAATAATTTTGTGAACATTTTTGTCTCCCTTATAAGTAGACCACCCTGAACTCCTCTTTTAATACTTCACTTTTTTTTACATTCTCTCTCACAATTAAGACCTCCCGAAGATTATCCGAGGCTGATCCTAATTGCAACATCTGATCAGAAAAAATTTCCTTGAAATCCTTTTGTTTAAGATCAAGGTATACTCTTTCTGGTATTTCAACTCGCAATTTAAGTCCAGATTCAAGAATTTTTTTTAACTCGAGTGTAAAACATAATAATACTTTTTCAGATGGCTCTGAAGAAAGAAAATGAAAACTCTTGGCTGAACTCTTTTTATTGGTCATAATTCTGTCGACAGATTAATGATCCTTGTAGAATAAAATATCTTTGAGGACAGACATATGCAATCTTGAGGCCAAATTATAGTTGCTGGATTCTTTATCAGCAAAAACCATAACTCCTATCGCATAGGTGTCTATCCCGTAGTTATTTGTTTTGACTTTAAGAAATTTTGATAATCGTAATCTCTTTGTTACTCCAGAAAAAACTGTTGTACCAGCATTAGCGGGATCCCTGGCACTGACTGTTCCAGTTTTTCCATATATAGGACAGGACGGGCTACACCACTTACCAAAAATAAATTTAAAATCCTTGCTCGCTGTACCATTTCCCATCCACTTACCCTCTGCAGGCGCCAGAACTTTTTGCATTCCATTCAGAACTAATTTAGCTGCTCTCTTATCAGAACTTGCAAAAGCTGGAATAAATTTCCGTTTATATGATCTTTCAGGATCATCTGTAACTAAAAATGGTAGTTCCACCCTTTTGCCAACCGACATCTGGTGTAAATTTGAGGGTATTGATGCGAGGCCCAAAGAGGTGATTCTTGAGTCGCCACCTCCTATGACAGATTGAATTACGACAGATGTATTAAAAAATTTGTCTCCCTCTTTTTTAACGAGCGAGTCTGCTCGTCTTAACTCCTCATATTTCTTCCAACGCATAAAGTCGGCAAATCCAGCCTCACTAAGTATAAGTCTCTCATTTATTGGAATATAGCCAGCGAAACCTCTTAAAAAATTTTCGCTTAAGTAGAGCGAAGTATTAGTTTTTATGAGACTGAAAATTCCGCAATTCCTTGGTCGAACATTTTTATAAGGGCTTTGAGTAAGAAAAGCATTAAAACTTGAGCAAGAGGTTGCAAAACCCATTATGCTNGCATACTCCGAAGCTGAATAGATTGTTTTACACGGTCTTTCTAAATTATAGTCGCAAACAGACTGCCTTTCCCACCACTCATTTCTTGTTCCCATTTTTCTATCAAGTTGTCCAGATGTTTTAATCTGCAGTCTAAGCATTTTCTGCTCAACTTCCTCTCTAGAACCGATAGCCAGACCAAAAAATAACTTTGAAATTGACGCTGGTGGAGACTCGACCAGAAAAGGAGCTGTTTCACTAGCCCTACCATTTTCTGTACATTTTTCCCCAACACAAATGCTACCCAGAATCGCACTACTCTCTGCATCCAGAATTACGATTGAAAAACCTTCAATATTTTCAGAGTGGCTCCATGAAAAATGTTCACACTGTTCTAACTTCTGAAAACACAGTTTGTATGAATTCAATACATTCTGAACCTCTGGAATAAGTGTTAAAAAAAGATTCGGAGGGGCATAATTTACTACATTCTTATTTTTACCAACTGCAACTCTCTTCTGAATTAACTTTGCGAGTCTCCTAAAATAGTGGCTTTCTTCCCCTTCTAAAAATCGATTGGCCTTTTGTTTAAAAAAACAATCTTCAATTGGCCCAGCAAGATATAATTTTTCNAATTTTCTTGACGAATGAAATATACACGGTGTCTTCCAATNCCATCTGACTTGTTCCTTTAAAAAATTTCCTACAATATACTTAATATTTCTATTGAATTTATCATTACTAATTTGTAACTTTTTAACAACCTTTAAATCACTTAATATTTGACTACAACTCGGAATCTGCATCATTCTAAACTTAGTGGATATATCACCAATAAACTTTAATTTTCCTTCCATCGTAGAAAAGGAAAAGTCATGGTGCATCATACTAAAAATAAGAGCTTTCTGGCGAATTGAACAACCAAAAAAATCCAGTGCTATGCTGAATTTTTTGAAGCCTTCTTCCGAATCATTATTCCCCTCAGCTTTTTTTACAGTTGAGGAATTCATCAAATAGTTTTCGCCTAATATGCTTATTCTATCTATCCTACTTAGTGGTGAAAAATATTTGGAAGATAGCGACTTTTCAAATGATATGTTTGTTAGATAAATAGACACCATCAAAAGGACAAAAACTACACCGAAGACAGCATAAATTAATCTTTTATAAAGTGTTTCACTGAATTGTATCTTACTAGTCATTTTTCTTCTTATCCAAAAAATGTATTCCTAGAAAAAGGCCGATAGTTAAGCAAGGCAGAAACATAGACGAAATACCTATACTTAGAAATGGTAAACTTATACCGGATAATGGTATTAACCTCCAGTTTCCAAAAAAACTAAGGAGGATCTGAAGGATTGCCGAGCTCGCTAGATAAAATATCAATATTCCTGAAAACTTATTTTTCGGGTTCTCTAAAATAAACCAATAAAGAGACGTTAACAGAATATAAATAAATAACCCTAATAACAAAAAGAAGATAATTAAACTGCCATGAGTGCCAAAAATTGCTTGAAATAATATTGGCAGGTAATCACTTAAAATTTGCAGAGGTAAGCAAATACCTTCAGCGCTGCACCATGGAATCTTTCCTATTATAACTCCTTTATCTTTAAGTCCTTCAACGAAACCCAATAGCCGAGCAAAATCGCTGACCGATGCCCTCATCGGCTCTAGCATCAAAGTTACTCTATCACTGACCTTATTTGTTTGAAGCAATAAAAAACTCAAAAAAAATACAAAAAGCAAACTAATTGCAGCTAAGCGCAAACCAAAGACTAAAAAACAGGCTGTAATGAGAATCAACATACCTATAAAACTTCCTCCAAAATCACTAAACAGAAAACTAGCAATAAAGATTGCCAGTATGCTTATTATGGCAAAAGATAAAAAATTGACTAAGATATGTCTCGAAATTTGTAAGGTCGCTAAATTTTTTTTTAACGATGCGCCATCAGTGATTTTCAGACTTTGAAAAAACATATTAAAACTTAAAGATTCCGGCGAGTATTTTTGAATTAAAAAAATCTCCCTAGAATACTGGTTAGTAAATATTGCAGCCAAAATGACGGTCGTTACCTTAAGAAATTCTGATCCTATTGCTGGACTTATGAAAAAATAACTAAAAAAAATACCAGCAAGTAATATAATTGAAATCTTCCAAAATTTTCTCCCCATCATATTATTAATTTCCGAAAAAAACTGTGCCAAATATATACCGATTATGATGGCAGCATAACCCATAAGCACAACAAATGTTTGTCTTTCAAATACCCCTGACAGAGGACTCATGGTAAAGTATTGCGAATTTATGCCAAAGTTGTTTGATGCATCAAAGGCAACCAGTAACCCTGTAGCCATAAACAAACTGACCCCAGTGATTAAGGCTAAATGTATAACAGACAGGTAATTCGAATAATTATAAAAAATAAGAAGCATAGGGACAAAAATAAAGAAAGGCAGAAGAAAAGATAATACCTTCAATCTGTAAATCCTGGCTTTTAGCACACTAGAATCGTCAAAAACTCTGGCTATATTCCAACCTATGGAGTTAAATTTTCCAGTGCTATCTTGATACTTTAGACCTTCTAAGCTCAAAGTTAAAAAAAATAGCTTTTTATATTCATCTCTGGCACTGGCACCCTTCTCAGGAAAAGTAGGAGAAATACTAGATTGAATCATCGACAATTCGTTTATCATGTCATCTAAAGAGTAAATTACTGACTCTAGACCAACACTCCTTATGTTTGAATTGATTAGATGGTTTTTAAAAGACTTGAGTCGGTCTAGCCTTATTTTAGTTCTAAAAAAAACTTCTGCCCAGATATCAGTCTCCTTATACTGATCGGGGTCAATTCTATTTTTTATTTTTAGGAAATTTAAAACCTCAGTTTCGAAATAATAGTATCTTGTGGCAAACTTATTCAGTGGTAAGACATCGCCAGTAAAGCAATTAACTCCTGTAAGCTGTTTAGCCCAGCTGAGACAGAGTATCTCAGCATCTCTAATTTCACTCGAATCATATTTTTTAAGAGTTAAGAATTCTTGTCTTGCATTCATATCCTCAGCGATAGATACAAATGTATCAAGACGATCATCGATATTTGTAGAATCTGAGAGAATCCAATAGTGAACAAAAAAGATCCCTACAAGCAAAATAAAAAAAAACTTAAAAAAATAATTTTTTTTCATTACACTATTATAATTAACAAGGGTTTACACGTGAAAAATTTTCTCTTGATTATTACTTTTGTCTGTTTGATTCAGGGCTGTGATCAAATAAAAGCAAGGCTATTTGAACAGAAAGTCAACAACAGTNTAGCAGACAAAGATAAATTGGAAAAAAATCAGCCCTCCATAGAAATACCAGAAAATAAAAAAAATCACAAAACAGTGCCAGAGAAACCATCTAAAAATGTGAAAATGGAATCAAATAGCACTCGTATTAATGAGGTTGAAAAACAATCTAAGAAAAATGAAACCACTATTGAAGAAAAGAAAGTTGAAAATCGATACAAAGTTTTTGGGATAGGAAAAGACGGGCCTTACCGTTCTGAGAAGTCAAGCGTTATCAATTCAGGAACTGACAACTAACCACTTTTTTCCTTACTCGACCCGATGGCGGACAACAACCCTTCTAAAGATCCGTCATATTTGCCGATGTCTTGGGTTAACTCCTCTAAGGACATATTTCCCCACTTTACAGCCCGCCGTAACAAATAAGGCGTAGGACTATGCGGTTCAATATTCTCTAAATATTTAGCTATACTGCTTATAGCCTGATAAGCCTCTTCCCTTGAGTTGTATGTGCCAGCTGCCTTTGTAACATACTTGCTAACACTCTCCTCTTTATTTGACTCTGGCTCTTTAAAATCTTCTTTTTTCTCTACTTGGAAAGATTCTTTCTTCTCATTAACATAACTCAATTCAGGTTTTTTAAATTTTCTATTTATATCTCCTTGTAATTGAATTGAGGCCTTATCAACAGAACCAATAAACTCCGTCAATTTAGAAAATGAAGGAGCATCCGCTCCTAGAAGAGAATCTAACTTTTTTTCAAACTTTTCAATGATTACTATTATTTTTTTACTATTTTCCATCAACATCGAGAGATGAAAGGCATCACTTTCCAAGACTTGTTTTCTAATTTTTTCCCTCGAAGGCTTATCGTCACTTACTGTGGAGCGATGTGAATTTTTGTGGAACTCCCAATCCCTGAAATATATATTCTCTTCACGAATTTCGTTTAGAGGCAATAAAACTAGGTTATTTCTTAATACTTCGAGAACTTTAGAATTTAGCCAAGAGAGATGAATTAATCTCGCTTCCGAGTCAGTGTTATCGTACTCTGGCCATATACTATCCCAATAGCAATTTACAAGATCATTAAAAAGAGTAACTCCATTCAATAATCCGTTGAGTCCTTTCAATCGAATTGATGCGTCACAAAACCAAATCACTAAAAGTAGATCCTTGGATTTAGATTTTATTAAATTCTCACATCTTGCTTTAATTTTTGCCCAATCAACCTTCTTTAATGGGCGCTCCCACTCCCCCATCGGGAGATTTGGGTTTTCTTCCTCCCTATCAAATGACAACCCTTGGAACTCAGGCTCATACCTTATCCATTCTCCACAGGGCTTGCTTTTTGAAATTGGATATAATAGATGTGCAATTGCAGTTTCTTTTTCACTCATTACATTATTTACTCTAAGCTGTTGAGAACTACTGACCCGGTATCTGAATCCAATTTCGGAACTTTAGTGGGGAATACTTTTGGCCATTTCATGACTTTATTTGAAACTGGATCATTTATTGTCAACGAAATAAACACCCTAGCGTTTGTCATACTTGCAGATAATTTCTTTTCTCTGTCTCTGAATATTTTTATTGGAAATTGAAACATCATTGTTTCTTCTCTATCTCTATCTTTTTTTAAATAGCCAGCCCTATGCAATTGAAGCATATCAAATAAAGCCCAGGGACCGTCAAACTTATAAATAAGAGTTTTTTTATTACTCGAATAGTAAGGATTCTTCCTCATCTTTGCGGGTATTACAGGTGTATTTTCTGCGAACCTTAGCCTAACTAAAATAGAGTCGCCCGGTCTCCAAAATAACTGTCTAGGCTTATCCCTTAAATTAAATATTTCTCCACCAATCTCCATTGACCAATCTATAATCCGGTTTGCCTCTAACTCTTGATCTCTATTAGTCCTGAATTTAAGATTTATGCCATAGCTTAAGTCTCCCGATGAGTTTTCCTGTAAAAATGGAGCAAATAAATTCTTAACTTCATAAAGTTGAGAATAAAATTCCCGCAACTCGTTTTTTTTCTCTTCTCCCGTTGCTAATTCCTCAACTTCAAGTAAAGTAGGTATCCGAGAGAAAACGTCTTGAATTTCATAGTATTCAATATTTCTTGATCTCTGAAATTCTTTCGCCTTAAAGATATCTTTTCCAAACCTTATGAAAGGTTTTCTATTTCCAACCATTTCTTCGAAGTCATTTGAAAAAACTCTCCATTTCTCTAGTGATCCTTGAATTCTTAATTCNTGACATTTTCTATTTAGGTTTGTGTACATTCGTAAATGTTGTGCCTTGAAATAATTATTTGCAGATATTGCCGGAGTATTCT
This sequence comes from Betaproteobacteria bacterium TMED82, assembly GCA_002170395.1. Classification (GTDB taxonomy): domain Bacteria; phylum Pseudomonadota; class Gammaproteobacteria; order Burkholderiales; family Burkholderiaceae_A; genus UBA7377. Next base: position 486,153 of record NHEJ01000004.1, on the reverse strand, counting down.
CGTTTAAAATACGCGTACAGTTTTGTAAGTCAAAATCTTTTGAGAGTGAGATTAAAAATTTCTCTAACCGAGCAATGTTACTGGTTGGCAACTTTTTCTTATATGCCTCAATTTCTGAATAAATAGATTTCCATCTGCTTTTTTCCCTTGACAAAAAATCGTCCGGTAACCCATTAGAATAGGCTGCAGCAAGAATTGCAAAATCTTCGATCTCATTTACTTGAAATTGAATTGCCTCAATCATCTCAAGTGTATCGTTAACACCAAATACAGAACGCATTAAACCCTTTCCTCCCTTCCATCTGGAGAACTTTGGATCAGAAGGTGAGAAAAAGCTTTTATTTATAAAATCATCATTTATTAAACGTAGCCTTAATAAAGCATCTGAAAAAATTACATCATTTAGCGTCTCAACTTCGTCAAACCGATTCATATCGCGCAATAATTTTTTAATACTATCTAATTTTTCTAAATTTAAACTGTAACTAGTACTGTTTCTTCCCGAGGATACATTCCTAAGTTCCTGCCCTGAATAAACCCCTTTGGAGTATGCCTGCATTAAAAGATCTGTCAGTCTCAAACTAATTTGCTGGTCAATAACTTTTTTAACAATTGGTTGATAAATTTTTGGAAAGACAGGGATGTCGTCTGCTAGAATTTTATCTCTATAACTCTTTAATTTTAACGCCTCATTTAAATAATTTGCATCCCAGGAAACAAAGTTAGTAACATCTGATTCAAGATTCAGTCCCTGTCCAACTGTAGGAACCATGAAAGGTTCATCCAATAGTTTTTCCAAAGCATCTCTCAAGGTCTTACGAGCTTTTGATAATTCATAAACTTCATTACCATTTTTATCNACAGTAGCTTCAAGTCCAACTTCGGTGCCCCCCCGTATAATGAGCGTATTGTATTGGACTTTCATAGTAGCGAAGTCTTTTTCTGTTTTGAAATTAATTTTTTCAGCAATGTCTTTTCCAAGTAATTTGTTATCTGCAATTTTACTAAGAAATAATTCGTAATCTGAACCTAAATTCAGATTGGGCTTATCCATCCATAATCCGCCACCCCGAGATACTAAAAGCTCTTGTTCCTCAATAGCTAACTGCATTCCAGTTAATATGTCTATGATTTCCCCGCTACTCCTCTGTAATAATGGTAGCGCCAAGAATTTCTCTTGTTTCTCAATGATATTACGCTCATCTTCTATTAATGGATTTTCAGCAAATATTTTATTATTTAAAGCCAAGATACCTTCAACCATACTGCACCTCAGTGCTGAAGAGATCTTTTCAGCATCAACTATATCCTTGCCCTCTTTCACTGATCTTTGAAAAAGGTTAATAATTCCGCTTAGCTCCCCACTCAAATCGACATTGAGTGCGTAACGTGCTAAAAAACGAAGATCCTCTTCACTTGTTCGCGAATTTATTTTTAAGCGTTTCATTGCTTTTACAGATTTCTCTAATTCCTCAGCTTCTAAAACGAACATTTGCAAAGATCGAAACTCAGGAAGAACTGGTATGTTTAGAGACTCTGAAACGTTTGGTGTCAATCCAATTGTTTTTACCTTAGGCTTTAAACAACTACTACCAGCATTTAATAATGCACCCGATAATTCATCATACTGTGACCCGGTAAGCTCTGCTGTCTTTAATTCAAGTGCCCTTCGAAACGTATTAATACCAAGCTCCCCAAAATCTCGTTCAATTCTTTTAACAGATCGCTGAAAAACATCATCAAATAAGGGCCAGGACCCTGGGATAAAAGGACTATAGAGATTTTCAACATCCGTACCAATTCGAGCAGAAGCGACTTCTTCTAAACCTACCATTAACGATACTGCAGTATTTCTATACCATTCAAAATCTAAAATTTCACCTGATTTCGCTGCTTGATTCTTTTGCTGAGCATCCTTATTTAATCCTTCAATACCTGCAACCAGCTTTGGAAGTATCTGACTGCCTTTCACAGTAGTGAAAATCAGCCCAAGACTCCAAACGGAAAAGAATAAAATCAATGTCCAACGTACGAATCTATTCATAATTGGGTTTTTTAGTTTCTGGGAATGTGCTGCACGGGCAATTCCATACTCTGGAAAAACTTTTATTTCAAAAACATCTTTTAAAAATAGGGGAGCATCTTGTTGGCCAGAGAGATAAATTCCTCTGAAAAAAAATGGTTCATGGAAACTATTTATTCCCATTAGCTTCTGCAAGTAAACTTGAAGACCGCTACGAAGCTTCGCTATATTTGATGGTAGTAGAAATTCCTTAATTCTAGCCCCAGATCTGACATCGGACGCAGCTAACTCCGCCGTTAACCTTAAAACAGAAGACTCAATTGAATCGAAAGCTTCTCCTACCCAGGTAGAGTTGAAGATAACGCTTGCATCATGGGGGGAAGACCAACCAAAAATTCCATCTTTCATCGATTTTGGTAAAACGCTTCCAAATTCAGAAAATCCCTCAACCTCTTCACAACCAGATATCACAACATAAACTCCAAATCGCATAGCATATCGATTTTGAGCAATCCATATTCTTCTACTCGTATTCTCTGCAAGATCGGAAATACGCTGCTTTACATCTTTCTCTGAAGACCCTTTAAGCAACAAATTTGCAGGAATGGAGATCACAATGGAATCAATTGGTCTCTGTGATCTATAGCTACCACATAACCTTAAAAACTCCTCCCAACGGTTTTCAGAAATATCGTCAAACTCTCCTGCTCTAAGTGAGTCACTATTCAACTCAATTAACACCCCGCGTGAAAAGAAATGCCAAATGAACGAAGTAGATTCTAGCTTGTTATCGTCGTCAGAGCGCAGCGTCGCAGTAATCCCACTTTTTTCTAAGGGAAGACGTTGCTCAGTAGTACCCTCATTAAATAAAACCACCCAAGGGATATCGTATTTTTTATTGCTTGATATTATATTCGTCTCGATTTTTTTTATGGCAGAGCGAAAAATTCTACGCATTAAATAGACATTTAAAGGTCTTTGTGGATTTTTACTATCAGGCTTTCTTATACTGAAAAATATTGCAGCTCCGAATACTACAATTGCTATGACCAAAATTAAAAAAATCCATATTAGAGCTATATCACTATCCATGAAATGAACCTTTGTCCTCATAATTCGAGCTCACAACACCACCAGGCAACATAGTCTGAATATTACCTCTCTCACTATTGAAAGAAATTGATTGCAATGAATCCCTGAGAGGTTGCGTTAAAAATACATAGATGACTTGAGACAGAGCAAGAATACCTATAAATATTATTATAAACACAATCGTCTGTTTACTAACTCTAAACACTCTTACTGGCTTAGTGTTAGTAATTATATTGTCATATGCACTTTCAGTGATTCTCCTTCCTTTTCCATTTTGAGCACCGTCATTAATAAATAGAGCGGGCTCTCTCCTGGCCAAATGTCTGAAAAGCTCACGCATAATACTACCTATTTTTTTTTCGGGATTTAAACCTCTAAATTTTCCCTCATAACCAATCGATAATGCGAACAGGTAAAGTAAATCAATTTGAGGGTCTCTCCCTGGCGGGGTGCTGAGCAAGATGTCTATTTCATCAAAGATTTTCTCTCCAGCTATCCCGGTTCCAAACAATCTAGTTTCTATCAAGTGATCCTTGTAATATTTTCTTGCCGGCCAAAATGATATTAATAGTAATTCATCGGCCACAGCGGCTTTTAAGTATTTTATTTCCTCAGTACGTTTCTGTTCGATAATTGAACCTTTTCTTAGTAACTCCAAATGCTGTACTTCAATCAACTTCGACAAAGAGTCATTAACTTCCGCTGCAAGTTTATTGAATGAATTCTGTTCAGATTCAATTTCACCGTCTCTTACCCTGTTTTCCCCTTGCTTGATTTTTTCGTTCTCTGTTTTAAGTGGTTGCACAGTATTTATAATTTCGAAGACTTCGTGTACAAAAGTACGAAACTGGCGAAGAAGTAAGCCATCAGCTAGATCAACAGGATCTGTCTCAAAGACTTCATTGCTCTTAGCCTGTAATCCAAGTTTTGGCTCGTTGAGTGGACGTTTTAAGTTAAACATGGTTCGGTGATCGCTCAGTTAACCTGAGACCCCTTTGATATAAAGTAAGATATCATCTGGCACCGGAGTCTTTTCCAGACGTCCAGATGGAGCTATGAATAAACGATAATCTGACTCTTGCATATCTTTCGGGGTTAGTATTTCAAATAAATGAGTGCCAGGCGGNGCTCTTAAATTTAAATTTTCAACAGTTTGTACACTTCGGCGCTTAGCACCCAAAATTCTCTTTTCTCGATATTCCTCCATAGACTTTTCGGAACCGATAATTACTGATCGAACCCACTGATCCGCGTCCGATGTACTCAAACCCTTTACTCCAATAATTAATGTACTACTAATCCATTCTGACCTTAATCTCAAACTAAAGGTTTCATTTTCAAACAAAAACGGAACCTCGCGGTAATCCTGACTGACTTGATCTATTAGACTATTTAGGTCAGCTAATAATTTGTTAAATGTTAAATGTAAATTTTCATGATCGTAACGTGCTACTGTGGGAGGTAATCCTCCAATTTTCAATTGGCTTAGTGGTCCTAATGCCGAAGAAAGGCAAAGATATAAACCAATTGGAGAAATATTAGGGAGTGACAGAATTGCCTCAATATTTGGAAGGTCACTAACTAAGCAACTCAACCTCTGAAGCAATAAAAATTTATCGTCATCTCCTTTTGAGTCTTGTCTGGATAAAAGCTGTCGCCCAATAAACGTTGCCTTACCCCTCAAATTTTCCGCGAATTTTCTCACATCATCTATAAGCTTCGGGCAAGCATAGACATCTACCATTGCCGGTAATTCATCGCCAAGGGCGATGACATCGTTTCTATTAATAACAGTACATAATCTAAAGAACTTAAATCCACCGGTCGGTGTATCTCCAGCAATCAGTTTCAGCGCTGGTTTGAGCCTTGGAATGTCAACTGCATCTGCTTCTGAAATAACATCTTCGATAGGGTCTGTAATAACAGAATCAAATCGACTAGTACCGTCCAACCCCTTGATACCATCAGCTATGGCTAACGCAAGGTAAACATCTAACTTGCCTTTTTCTTTTAAGATTAACTCATGCTCATCCAGTTCGATTTGCAATGACCGTTTTTGATCTTGTTCATAGTTTTCAACAATAGCAGTTCCGTCAGGCATAAGAACATCAATCTGTAATACTCGAAGAATTCCAGAAGCCAAAAGTGAATTATCAAATTTACATTTCCTAATTCCCCAAGACTTATCAGAGCTAGCTAAGGAGTGCCAAGCTATCAAAGAGTCAATTCTCGTCGACTCTACCTGAAAGTGCTGAGGAGTTAAAAGCATTCCCTCATGCCACTGAATCCGGTTAAGAATATTCATTTCTTTTTCTCTCAATCTTTAATTTTTTTTTTTCCCGAATGCTGCAAAACTATCATCACCAAACTCGAGTAGAATCACTCCCTCCAGTTGATCAATTCTTACCCTGTGATCACCTAAAACCAAATAATCTGCAAAAGCAAATGCAGCGAAAATACGCTCATCACCAAACATCTTTGCTGGAATTCTTAGAACATCCTTAGGCGCTAGTTCCCAACTTTTTACTACCAAATGTGTATCAAAAGCTTGAATAAAATTTCTTTTCGATTGGAACCAATCTTTAGCCGACAAATTACTAATTTTTGATACAAGACTCTCTTTTAGAACAATGACAACATCCACTGTTAACGGAAAATCTTTATTAGCACCAGGACCCATTCCAATACTTACTTGCTCCCAATTTAGCTTTTCACCCGCTGGAAAAGCAAACTCTTTGGCTGCTGTATAAGCTTTAAGGGGAACATCGAGCACCGAACAACTCACTAAATTAAGCAGTAAAGGAATCGTAAGATACAGGAAATATTTCTTATTCATCATCACCAAAGCCTTCAGGCCTTTTTTCAAGCGTCTTTCTTTTGTTATCGGCAACTTCCGTGACCTTAACAGAATTCATTTGTTCAGTCATTTTCGCTTTAGCAAATCTCTTACCTAATTCGAACCCTAAAAACATGGTAGTCAAAAGAAAGATTAGAAAACTCAAGATAACTATGACTACTAAGCGAGTAGAGAATGAAAATGTTAAGTTATACATATAAATCCTACAATGCCTGAACAATGAATTGAGATGATATTACTGGTGTGATCTCTCCCTGCCATAAACATTTACATTTTGACGTCATCGTAACTGCAGACTGACCTTTGACAGTAGTAGTTTTCGATCCGTCTTCCCACTTCTCAAACGTCATAGGAATACAAGGTTGTGGGATAGGCTCATCCACGAAAGGTATTAGTGGCTTAGGCTTTAGATTTAAACCCGCAGCTAGCACTGTTGGATTATACCAAGACTTACACATACTAAAAGGTAAAATGTTTACAAGTGGTAGATGATGAGCAGCAGTTGCTATTGGAAAACCAGTGGTTACTAAATTCACAGAGTTGTCCGGAGGAATTGTTAAAGAACTAGGTATAGTTCCCTGACTACATTTCAAAATCGACAAATTTGCAACCAGTACTTCTAACATCATTTATTCTCCTCTAAAAATATCGCTTATTTTGTCAAGAGTACTCGTCTTGCCCTTTTTACTTTGAATCAGTTCATCGCTGACGCTAATAGACTTATTCTTATTTGGAACACCGTTTTCGTAGATTATGACTCGTACGAGTTCCCCGCTAGGAGAAAAATATTTTGTGGTTCCTTCAAGAACACCTTTTTTATATGTTGACTGGTTAATTAGCGATCCGGTGTCTGAATATTGTTCTGCAATTCCATCCATAAACCCCATATCGTAATTTACTCTTCTAGAGAGAATTCCCCGGCTGTAATATAAAGCTTCACCATGTAACTCTCCGTCACAATAAAATACTTTAGCANTAACTTGTCCTGAAGGATCATAAATTATGCCTTTACCATTAAGAAGACCTCTTTCATAATTTCGTTTGGTAGTAATCTTACCCTTATAGAATATCTCTGATAGCCCGCTTAAGATTCCGTTGACATAATTCATCCTTAATTCGGTATTACCGTCCTTATCAAAAGTCTCAAATAATCCGTCTAATTTTTTATTTTTCCTGGTGACTCTCGAGGAAATATTGCCATCGTCATCAAACTGCTCAAGCATCTCTTCGTCACTCATATTTATGCTCCTAGCTTTACTGCGGGGGCAGCCAAAGCTATCGCAGCACCAGCTTTTAGTTTCATGGAGGCTCCCGCTGTAATCGCCGTGCTCACTGAGTTTTTTATATCTAATGAGAGAGATTTCATTTCCATTGAAAGTGAGGCTTCGATTCCAACAGTGTAATCAGATTTTATTTCAAAACCCAATGACGATTCAGCCTTAAAATTTTTTTTCGTGACAATATTAATTTGATCGTCTGCCTCTATTGATACTTTCCCTTTGACCGCTATTTTCAAGTCTCCATCGACTATTAATGTATAATCTCCCTTCACTTTACACTCATAGTTGCCGTCAATTTCATGAACAAAATTCTTTGTATTTATGTGCTTTTCTTCTCCATTGATCGTAAGTTCTCTATCTTTCTCTACGAGATGAGTTTCATTTCCCTTTAAAATTTCAGTATTTAAATCTCCATTTTTGATTTGATGAAGCTCGCTTCCAAAATAAACCTTAGTAGTAAAATCATTTTCTATGTCAACTTTCATGTTTTTATGAGCATGTAAATATAATTCCTCATTTTCTGTCTTGTCTTCAAAACGTATTTCATTCCCAACGCCCCTATCACTTCTTGGTTCATCATCTCCAATTTGTATAAATGTACCAAATAAATCCTGAGAACTTTTTTGTGTTGTGATAATGTTGTTTGCCATCTCATCTGCTGATGAAATGAGGCTTGATACATCCGTAACAAAATCGGAGTTTCCGGAGTTAGTATCGGGAGGCTTTGAAAAGGGTCGGGTTCTGATAACGCTTTGCGTTTGGTTTGCCGGAAGTTCAACCGGTCTGTCTCGCTCGGCGTTATATAGACAGCCTGTAACAACAGGGCGATCGGGGTCACCGTCTATATACGTAACAATTACCTCTTGACCTATTCGAGGAATAAACAAACTTCCCCAGCCAGTATCTGCCCAGGTTTGAGAAACTCTGATCCAACAGGACGAATTTTGATCATTAGAATTTGATCGATCCCAAAAAAATTTAACTTTAATCCTACCTAAATTATCTGTCCAAATTTCTTCTCCCGGAGGACCAACTACTATCGCAGATTGGCTACCACTAACGGACGGTCTTTGTGCAATGTAAGGGGGCCTGAAAATAGACTCTTCGGGGAAGGCATCGAAACTATTTTTATATGAATTATCCTTGGCCTCATGAAAAACCTTTTTTAAAACATACCGGCGATTTACAACCGGATTTGAGTAACCGGTCAAACTGAAAGTTGAACCGGCACTCAATTCAGGACAAACACTTTCTCCATAGTTAGATAAAAAATCACTACTAATTTCCTCAGATCTTACGGTTGAAAGGAATTCAGACTCGTTTAGATCTAGTGCTTTTGCGGGATATTGATATTTTTCTCCAACTCCAAATCCACTACTTTTAAACGAAGAAATCTTTAAATTTGGGGTTAAATAATTATAGTCCCTCAAGTCCAAGTTTGCTGTTATTAATTTTCCACTGGTCTCAAATTTAGAAACTGTATTATTTTCACTTCTTTCAGCCTTTTCTGCTCTGTAAACTAATGCATATCCTANACAATCTTTATGGCAGTCGGAAGAATCACCAAGAACCACAGTACTACCAGACTCAGAAAAATTGAAGAAGTAAAAAATTCCTTCCTCTTCCATAAGCCGACAAATAAAATTAAAGGTAGTTTCGTCGTACTGGACGCAGTATTCTCTTTTTTTATATGCTTTTGTTAGTCTATTTTCGTAGGCTATTCCGTTACTCTCCAGAATTCCAGTGATAATTTCGACAGCACTTAAGTTCTGGAAAATTAACCTATTAGTAGTTAATGTTAATAACCATAAATCAGGAGTAACATCAGCCTCATAGTACGCGAATTGTGAGTCAATTCCTTTCTGTCTAAAAGCCGATACCACGCCAGAGAAAAATCTGGAGGGTTCATCCGCGCTGAAGATAGAAATACTAAGTTCGGTATTAACTATGATTTTTGGATCGACAAAAGTACTTTCTGACCTTAAATTTAATTGAAAATGAAAAAGCCCAGAGAGATATTCATTACCAGAAAATGAGTCTAATATAAAAAAATCTTTTCCGAGAGAAGTTTTAACTTTTATTGTTGTTCCACTTTGACTGTATCCCTCTCTCATAATACACCCAGCTTCAAATTTACTTGCCCCTGACTTGTGGAACTTGGCTTTCCTAACCATGACGACCAGCCAAGTCTAAATTCTTTGTTAGCTGATAGAACTAACGGCCTTAAATCACTTACTTTTGGAAATAATGCAACTTTTACCTCTAAATCACTTGATAAATATCCCAATATCAAATTTTTTAAAACTCTAAATTTCTTTCCAGAAGGAATAAATTCCAAGAAGTTATGCCAGTCATCTAAATTAAGTATCAACTTTATTGAACTTGCATTACTCCAAATTTTTTTGCCTAAAATGCTATTTTTTCCAAGTCTGATTTTGTGATTTTTTCCGTGTAAAAAAACTAATTCGTCCATGGAAAGACTTTGCCAACCGCCAACAAACTGTTCTCCGTATATTTTCTCAAGTTTAAATCTATCCCTAAGTATTGATATCAGACCTGTTAAAGATCTTGGAATTCCACTTAGAATTCCAGCATGCCTCAACCACGGCATTTGCTCTTTTGATTTATGGTCTGTCTCTCCTCTTCCTAAAGCAGCTATATTATTTATAGCTCTGGCCAATAACGAGGAATCACTGGATTCCCAGGACAGCGAAACATATCTTTTTTTTCTAGCTAGATAGAATAGCGATAAAATTCTATGGTGAAAGATATCTAGAAACTCTGATGTAGCAAAATCTCTTGAGGCATTTCTAGCTAAAATTAATTCGCAGAATGGTTGAGGTAATGGTCCCGAAGTTGTTGCCAAAGACATAAAAGGAGTTACTAGTTTATATTTTACGTCTTCTCTTATATCTTCTGTTACCGTTGTTATATCACTCGACTCAAAACGTAATGAACATTTTCCTCCTAATCGGAAAAAATTCCCATCTAGCCCACCCGTTATCATTGAATTCTTAGATTGATTCAGAGAGGCTTTTTCAAGAATACTTATAGCCTTAAAGAGATCATATTTTTCAGGAAAATTTACTAATTCTTCTAACTGAGAATTCAAAACATATTGGCTATTTTTATTTTTCATTTAAATAAACTCCTGTCTGCCACTCATAGCAGGTATCTGAATCAAAGTTTCACCATTACTTGTTACGGATAAAGAAACAAAAGAGTTTATCGTTGTATAAAGGGAAAAGAAATGCGCTAACACTTTTGAAAAAAGAATCATTGAAGATCCAACGAAAGCGTCAGGGTTTAAATCAATAGTCACATTTACACCCCTGCAAAAACCTCTCCATGCTTCATTATTAAACCTACTAGTTACTCCCTTTGCTTGAAGATTTAATAATCCGCGAATCTGATCAAGATCCTTGATATTATTTGAGGCAAAAAGAGACAACATTTGTCTTAGCTGTTTTATTCCTGTCTCGCCAGTAACTAAGGAGCAATGGTTTAATGTCAATAAAGATGATAGTCTCCATATCGTTTGACTAGCGAATGGAGGTTCTGTCTGCCTGGATGGTTCATACAAGCATTGCACTAGGAAACTAGTTGATATTCCTTCACATTCGAAGTTTGCTTTTTGTGGAATTTGCTGAGCTAGCTTCCTATTAGTACATAGCAAATTTGCATATATTACTGATGCATCTGGTCTAACTTCGTTGTGTTCTTGGTTTATAAAGCTTAAAAAAATATCTGAACCAGTTATATCCTTTCTTAAGCTCCTCTGTCGTCTTGAAGACCAGTAAACTCCTCCTTCAGTGGAATCATCAACTTGTATATGACTTTCAGCAGTGGAAAATTCCGGAATAATTTTAGATTGTTTTGAGTGTGGACCTGAGGCAGTAACACTCAAGACTGAGTGGATTTCCGTACTTGCTTCGGAAACCTGATCTGCTACCAATAATTCTTCATATCTATAATCATTGGTTTTAATCGGCTCGCTCATTTTTGGAAATAAATTTATGATCGGAACACAATTTACCATCAAATTTTCTCGACTTATCTTTTTTACTTGTCCGGATAACGCGCCAACATCAATATCAATAATCAATTGGTCTCCTTCAAAATTAGACATTTTGATTCTTTCTATCGTAAAAAATTGAAACTTCCTAGGAAAAGAAAAATACTCTTGTAAAAGAGCATAGGCTTGATGAGATCCAGCAGGCTGAGGAAGGGCCATTTCATCTTCATTAAATCCCTTTAACCTTATAGAATTACTTTCCAATTTTATATTTTTGTTTCGAAAGTCCCGTACTGATATAGATTTTACTCGACTAGCAACAGTTTCATATATCGCTGAAACCATCCTCCAATCGCCTGTTAAATGAAAAGTAATCTTATCTAAAGATAACTCTGATAAGGTGACTCCTTGAATTAATTTTAGTTTAATAATTATATGGTCTTGTTCGTCAATATTTATTGAGGTAATTTCAAGTGGAATAATATCAAGGTCCCATACAGTTCTAAACTTACAAATTTCTCCACTTAAAGCTTTTGTACTTAAGACTGAATTCATTGGAATTCTTAATGGAGAAGTTAATCTACCTGATTTCTTGTCTGGCTGAAATTGTGCGATAGTTAATGAGGGAACTGGCTGAAGCAAAGAGGGACACAACGTGGACAACATATTTGAGGCAATTTGAGAATATTCCCTATCAATATCTCTATGTACCCTTGCAGTTAGAAATGCAACAGACTCTATCAAACGTTCAGTATGCGGGTCTAGTGACTCCGATTCTCTAAAATCTAGACGAGAAGCAATTTTAGGAAACCTTTGAGCAAAATCCTTACCTTCCCTTCTCAGGAGATCTAATTCCTTAATATAGTAATCGAGAAGGTCAAGTTCATCCGCACTACTCAACTCATCACCTCCTCTTGACTTTCGTCAGAAACATAATCATCTGAAGAAATTAAAAAAGTCGTTTTTTTTAGATTTTCCTCAAAAAGTATGACTCCAGAAATCTCAAAAAAAAGTGAAGTTTTACTATGATCCTTCTGCCAGCAACTTATTTCAAGGTTCGTCAGTCTGGGTTCGAATTTCTCAATCGACTTCTTTAATGCTTGTTTCACTAAGTTTCGATGGTCCAAATTTTGGATAGAAAATCCAAAAAAATCTGGTAATCCATAATCTATTACAGAAAGCTCTCTATCCAAGAAAGCATCGAAGGACANTCTAGAGCGGGTAGATACAATTCTTCTCAACTCTTTAAAAATAGATTGCTCGACACCCCGAATAGAAAGATAGTTAGTTTCGAATCCTTCTAAACCACTAATAGCTTGACCTAACTTTTCGAAAAGTGGTACAAACCCTCCGGTTTGAAGACGAGACATTTTATACCCTTTCCGTAAAACAGACTCATTACTTAAGCTGGCATATTAAGCGACAAATTCCAGCCGAAGGAATCATTTCCAGGGCTAAGAACATCAATGCCCTGTTGCTTATATTCAATTGTTATCTGTGAGAAATTCAATTGAAAAAAATCTGTGGGGAAATTTCCATCGCCGGTTGCTTCGGTTTTAATGGTGGAAATCATAGCGTTACTCATAACAAACGTAAACATTGGTAAATATTCTCCAGAAGCAGTTCTACCAACCCTGAGGGTTGCAGTATGAACCTTTCCAGATGCACAAGATGAATAGAGTGCAGGGGTAGCAAGGTCTGCCATTTTTGTGAAAATCATGTCTGTAAAAACAACTCTTCCAGCAGTTCTTTCTGTATTTGCAATGTCTAGCTGCATTGGCATGGTGGCCTTGATATTCCATGTTTTACACAGAATGCCGGCTTCATCATCCAACAGAATAGTATCGTTTCCCTTAACATCAGAAATTATCAGGTGATAAATGTCATTAGAACTCATAGTTTCCACTCCGCATAATATGGTTAGATTTAAAGTTTTTCATTGTGTGCTAGTTTTTCTAATTTATGCCGCAGGAGGAGGTAACTCAGCAACCAGACGTATTGATGCAGTTAATTCTTCCATTTGAAAATGCGGCCTTATAAATACAACCGCTTGATAGACACCTGGCTTTCCAGGCACCTCAGAAACATCAACTCGGGCATTACCTAAAGGTAACTTTGCCTTTGTCTCCTGAGGAGCACTATCATTTAAACACACGTAATCAGATATCCAGGTATTAAGATACGCCTCGACTGTAGCCCTACTTTGAAAGCTGCCCACTTTATCTCTCATAATTACTTTTATGTAGTGAGCAAATCTTGAGGCAGCGAGCATATATGGTAGTCGCGAAGATAGATTTGCATTTGCATTTGCAGAATCTAAATTATAAATTTTTGGCTTATTAACTGTTTGACCACCAAAAAAAGCAGCGAAATTCGATCCCTTTGAATTTACTATAGCAATAAAGCCTAAGTCATTAAGCTCTTTTTCTCTCCTGTCCGTTATAGTAACTTCTGTCGGACACTTAAGTACGATATCACCTTCATCCGTTTTAAACGTATGTGCAGTCATTCCCTCTACTTTTCCACCACCCTCAACTCCTCTTATTGCACTGGTCCAACCGTACTTAGCAAAAGCATCCGTAATTCTTAACCCTAATTGATAGCAAGAATTAGCCCACAAGTACTTAGAGTGATCTTTACCGTCAACATCCTCCTCAAAAGAAAAACCCTCAACAGGAGACGTCTTCGAACCGTAAGGTAACCGCGCCGCATAACGAGGTAGGACTAAAGTTGCATACCGAGAATCTTCAGACTCACGAAATGCTTTCCAAGTTACTAATTCAGCACTCTCGAAGGTTTTTGATAGATCACGCGGCGTACCGAGCTCAACGAATGATTTCATGTCAAAAAGAGCAGGATCAGCAGCGGCAACGAATGGAGCATGAGCTGAAGCAGCAACCTTCGAAATTTTTTCTAATAGTACAATATCTTGGGGATGCCTAGAAAAGTAGTAGTCGGCCATTATCATCGAAAAAGGATTTCCACCAAAAGTCCCATACTCGTCCTCGTAAACTTTTTTGAAAAGTATGCTCATGTCATGATCAACTGCTTTTTCTAAATCTTTCAGTAATTCTGATTTTTTTGAGTTAAGTAACCGTAATTTTAATTTAGGTCCAGTTTCAGTCCCAAATACCATATCTTTTAATCCAGTCCATGAACTCTCCAACTCCTGAAACTCGCGATGGTGCATAATCGCATTTAGTTGGTCAGATATTATTTCATCAATTGCAGATATTCTATCGTTGACCATGGCAACAACACCTTTTTCTGGACTAAATTTCATACCCTCATCCAAAAGTTCAGTGGCAAATTGTCCTATTAATTGTTTAGCATAGGGCACTTGGGTTGGATTATTGACCATCCCGCCTTCCTCTATAATTTTTTCAATCAGCGCCAACTCGCTGCTGGATTCGTTTTCAGTCTTTTTTTCAGCCATTTTTAGTCACCTGTAATGTTAGATACTCTAAATTCATTTCCTGAGAAATTAACCCTTCTCATCCTTCTGCTTGCTGTTCTCTTTATCTGTCGTCTCCGCCTTTAGTTCTTTCAATTCATTTTTGTTACTAGCNATATTTTCAAGCAAGCTGTTTAGCTCATCATTTCCGTCCAATTTTCCCAATAAGTCACGTAAGTGTTGCCTCACTTTTAAAAGCCTGGCTAAACGAGGTATTTGGCTAACAATTGACTCAGGATGGAAATCATCAAACTTTTTAAAACTAAGCTCAACTTTTAAATTTTGGTCGTCAGTCAAAGTATCAGGAACCGTTAAGTCTAAACGAGGGGAGATTTTTTCCATGACGTCATTGAAATTGTCCCTGTCAATCTCAATAAATCTTCGATCTCTTAATTTTGGAAGAGGTTCGGACGGCTCTCCAGATAAATCAGCTATCATTCCAACAACGAAAGGCAATTCTTTTTTCTCGATTGCATCACCAATTTCAACATCATAGGTGATCTGAACCCTTGGGGGCCTGTTACGCCCTACCCACTTCTGTAAACTGTCAGCCATTTCCCTTCCTCCGAATCGAATTTATTGATACTTAGGTATATACTTGTATCATACTTTAGCATTATTTCAAGTTTTTTTTTTATTATCTCAATTTATTTAACAATTTATCAGCCATTACCGTGGCTAAGCGGCTTCTCATTCTTATCATGGTCAATCTCTCTTGTTCCTGATTTGCAACACTCTCGATATTATCTATTAAATTTAGTCGTGACTTATCAATGTCCTCTTGGGTTTTTCTTAATTCCTCGCGGAGATTTTCTCTTCTATCGATTAAGCTCGATAAATCGTCTAAAGACCCGGATATAGCTTTCCATGGACTCTCAGCCGGTCCGCCTGCACCCTCATATAACTGATCAAATAAAGCGGATAAACTCTCACCCAACTCATCAAGCTTTTTGGAGTGGCTAGATACACCAGTTTCATCAGTAATGGAGCCTAATGCTTTGTCCACCAATAAATTGGTTTCAGCGACTTTTCTCGCTAGATTACTCATTTCCGTCTCTGAGTTCTCCTGGATGAATTCGTCATCAAGAGCTTCTTGCTCGGCAGGTGACATTTCGACAGAGCCACCACCGAGATTTTCCTCACTTTTTTTGTTCAAATTGGCTGAACTAGAATTTTCTGAGATTTTTGACGGACTATTCTTTATGCTGTCGTCAACGGCACTGATATCCTCTAATTTGTCATCAACGGGTATTTCATACCAACCCTCATCCGGGACAAAACTTTTTAATCCCTGCATACTACCTAAGGAAGTAGCTGAACTACTCGGCGTTATTTCAGCCATCATCACTCCTAAAAATGGTGATTAGTAAATTTAATTCAAATTATATAATACTTAAGTATAATAATAGACACCTTATTGTCAACACTTTAGTATTGGTTTATATTTTTTTTATGAGAAAAAGTTTGGAATCTAAAAAACTATTTGTTTCAAAATCAAAGTTCACAGCTTTTTTAAGTGCGTTTATGAGCACAATGGTATTTTTCTTTCTGTATGACCCACTTCTCAGCTATCAAGATCACATACTTCTTTTATCATGCCTTTTATGTATTTGTTTACTATCGTGCTTTACGATTCTGAGCAAAACAACTTCCCAGATCTACTTGTGGTCGATAGCTTTTCTGTGGATTTTAGGAGGATTCATAATATTCAGATTTGATATTACATCTGCTTCTAAATTCTATGTTATTTCTGTAACTTTGGTAGGTTTAGTACTATTCGTTTCTAAAGAGGCTTCCCTCAAACTTTTTATAAGTTATGCGGGTATGAGCATAGTTTTAAACTCGATATTATTTTTGATATCCGACTCGTTGGCCGAATTTGGAATCTTGATATCTTGTTCAGCGGTAATGATTATTATTTTAATAAAGTACGCCAATTTTTTCCAAATGGATCTCCGCAGATTGAAATCTGCACGGAGACTTCATAGACTAATTAAAAAGTTAAATTCAGAAAAAAAAAGGATAAGTGATATTGCTCTATCACAAACAAATTTTTTAGCTTCCATCGGACATGATCTACGGCAACCAATCCATGCGATTAATCTTTACACTGGCTCTCTGGAAAAGCTTTTATTAGGAACAAGCCTGTCTAAGAGTCAAGAGTTAAAATCTTTTGAAACACTAAAAAGACTTAAGCAAAGTATCAAGTATATGAACGACATTTTAGAAAGTCTATTAGAGGCTAGTAGACTCGATCAAGGAGTTACTTTTCCAAAAATAAGTCGAGTTTATATTAATAAATTTTGTAAAGAAATCATAGGACAACACCGAGAAAATGTAAAAGAAAAAGGTTTAAAAATTGAATTTATTACCAATTTAAGTTCCCAGCATTATTTAGAAACTGATAAAAGACTCCTCGAAAGAATAGTTAGAAATTTCATTTCCAATGCTGTTAAATATACCTCAGAGGGTGGTATCAGAGTTCGTGTCACTGGAACAAATTCTCACTGTAGAATTTCTGTGGTCGATACTGGACAGGGAATTCCACTCAAAATGAAAAGAAGAATATTTGAGGAGTTTTCTCGAGGGCACCTCTCTCACAGTGCATTAAATCGTGGTGGTGGAATCGGTCTAGGATTAAGCATCTCGCGACGATTGTCCGCAAAGATTGGAGGAAATATAACGGTACAGAGTCTATTAAAAATTGGGTCTATTTTCTCCATAACTCTTCCAAGGACAAAATTATGCAAAACAACAAGTGTGAATGAACAACTTGAATCTCAGTTGATTTCAGAAGTTTTACCTCAGATAACTTTTACAGAACCTTCATCAACAATAATCTTGTTAGTTGATAGTGATTCTGAGACTAGGTATGCAATTGAATCACTTGGCCCTGACTTGAGGGTAAAAATAATTTCCGGTAATTCAGGTCAAGAAGTGATAAACAAATATCAGAAGATTGACTTTCCGCCAAAATTATTGCTAATTGATTCAGATAATGAAGTTGAGGAGACCAGTCAAACGATTGAAATAATAAGTGATGAATTCAACCAATCTATTCCAGCAATCATATTTTGCTCAGATTTGGCAAACCAATCTTTGTTACTTAATTCAACTGAAAATATTGTGTTTTTACAAAAACCTTTTCAAATACTAACACTTCAAGAAAAAATCACGGAGACTATTTTTCCCTTGACTAGTAAAAGTGACAGAACCTTCAAAGACAGCGATCATCTCTCTAAATCTTAGATGTTACGAGCCCTAACTTTTGAGCTGCTAAAACCGCTTGAGTTCTATTCATAACTTTTAACTCTTTAAAAATTCCACCAACGTGAGATTTTGCAGTAATTTCTGTTATTCCGAGAGAAAATGCTATGTCCTTATTTGATCTTCCTTCACAGATCATTGATAAAACCTGTGTTTGTCGTTCGGTGAGTCTAATTTTTGGAATTACTGAACCCTCAACAATACCGTTGATTGACAGCCACACACCATCTTTCTCTTTCTTGTTTATAAAAGATGACAGGAGATCAGTAATATTATCTATGTCAGTACCCTTACTAATGAAAGCCCTAACTCCAGCTCCTAAACAAGCACCGACGTGTAACTCATCGTCATTACCAGACATAGTAATTAAATTTATTTTTTTTCCTAGGGCTAACATTAACCGTATCGCCGCTAACCCACTAATTCCCCCTAATCCTAAATCCATTAGAACCCACCAGTCTGATTGCTCTTTTAATTTTAGTTCAGCGGTTAGTAATTCAAGAGCTGCTTCAACTGATGGAAAGACTTCCACTCTGCTATCTATGAAATAATCAGACAATACTACCTTCATGGATTCACGTATAAGTGGGTGATCATCTATCACAACAAATTTTAATTGCTGACACATAAATATTTCCTAAAGTCAATTAAGTAAGAAGAATACAAGACAAGACAAAGTAACAATGAGTGGAGACAATAGACATGGTGATGCCAAAACACAATCTAAGAAAGAAATTTTCCATGCTTGTGACAAACTGAGCCTTCTGTCTAAATACTCTTTGGAAACTTTAAAGACGTTCAACTCTTTTACTTTTCCATATAAGTTTTCGTCTACCAATGAAGCCGAAAACAAACTTTCGCTTTTTTCTTGGGTCAATTGCGTAGTAACCTCTGAATATTCGATTCTGCTAATATCCGACTGCAAAAAATTATCTTTCGGCAAACCAAAAAAGAGAGCGATTCTTCTAGCACAGTCCATACGATGATCAACATCAACGAATTCATTATCAGTTTCATTTTCAAGCGCTACCAACTGAGACTCCTTAATTCCTACAAGTAAACTAAGCTCAGATCTATCCATAAAGTGGTCGTGCCGTATTTGGGAAACTTTTCTACCGTTAATAATATTTTTTACCCTCGTAATCATGCTTGAAACCTAAATTTGAAATGTTCTTCTTCTCTTTCTTCTGTTTCCTCTTCTTTTTTGAAGGTGTGCTTCCCATAAAAATAATAGAAATGCTTATAGTCAGGCGCATATAACTTCTCTAATCTGACTCTTAAAGAGTGCGCAGTTCTAATGTTAAACCAGCCCTCGGCATTAGGTGCAGATGAAATACAATTCTCCAGATGATTCACTTCAGCTTTGTCTAATGATAGCAGTCGTAGTTTGTCCCAAATGAGTCCAGAATGAGAAAAACGATCAATCGGGTCAAGAAGTTTTTTCCAAGATCCTGACATCCTGTAAATAGCA
Source organism: Betaproteobacteria bacterium TMED82 (assembly GCA_002170395.1). GTDB lineage: Bacteria > Pseudomonadota > Gammaproteobacteria > Burkholderiales > Burkholderiaceae_A > UBA7377. The sequence continues at coordinate 466,694 of NHEJ01000004.1, read as the reverse complement.
AAATTATGATCTAAGATTCCATGAATTTCACCATCAACTCCATGTACTCTATTAACTAAAGAATTCGAGAAACTATTAAAATTAAAGTCACAAAACTCCAAAATTAAAATTTCACTCACCTTTTTCTTCCAAGTTATTTTCTCCACCGTGCATTTAAACATTTGTAACATTCTATTTTCATAACAGCGGAAAAGTATCATAGACCCGTCAACTAAAATCTGTTCCGCAAGAAATACATCTCCCATTTTTCTACTCTCAAGAACCGAAATACCAATGATTTTGTTTGCTTGTAAGTTCGCAAAAGTTATTATCCTTTTCTCGTTTATAAGAATAAGAGGGTAAGGTAAATAGTTAAGTGCTAAATTATCTTCGGCAAGCTTTTGAGTCTTTTTGTTTGTCTCATCGACCACAAAATCTAAAATATGATCCCTAACCTCTTCTTTCATGAACATTTTTAAAAAAATGCACAGATAAATTATTCCCATTTTTATCCCGAGCCAAAACACTTCAAAATCTTTCTGAAAATTTATAGTTTCTTGTGTATTTAACTGTGCAGAAAAAATTACCAACCAAAAAAGTACCGATAAAAAGCTAGTAAACAATAAGCTGAGTGCAAACTCTCTTCCGTACTTAAGAGATAAAAACGACTTCACACACTGAAAAAAGATTGATCCAGAAACAAATAGAAAAATTACCGCACACAATATAAAAAAAGATAAACTTTTATTTTCAGCTACAGACTTAGTAGCGATTAAAAGAAAAATTATCGTCGCAGTGATTGAAAGTAAAATATGCCTCTGTAAAACTTTAGGGTCGCGTGTCGATAAAATACCTCCAAATAGTAAAAGTCCAAGTAGATCAGCAGAAAATAATAGTGGCTCTGCGCTCTCAATTACTTCTAAAAAATTTTCGTCCAGAGAAACTATCAAGAGAATTACTGACCTCAGCAATAGTAAAATTCCTATTGAAAAAAGGTAGTACCTAAAAAATTTGATCATGTTAGAAAAAGATAAGCCGGAAATCAATATTGAGCTCGAGACCAACACCAAGAAGAGGTGGATATTGAGGAATTCTAAGATCATAGTCTGTAGATATATTTGTAGTGCTTGGTTTTGCAAGCATAAACATCTGAGTACAATTCCACCGTAAATAAACTATTCTGTTCAATGCGTGATGTTTTCTGAGCGCCGATATTATTCCGATAAATTAAGGGCTGTAATTTTGGAAATCTGTCCAGCTGATCATGGATCCACTTGAAGTCATAGCCTCCCAGAAAAGAGAGTGTGAAGAGCATGAAAAATATAAGTAATAAAGCTAAAATTACAGAAAATAGTCGCTTAACTAAGGTAAAAAAAGTTCGGCCTGGTGACTTAATTTTATATTCTTTCTCCACTTTTTTTGAGCTCTTACTCTTACTATCAACAACCTTATTCAGTTGTCCGTCTAAAACCGAGTCTTCGAAGTTTAAATCGTCGGGCTCCCAGTTAAAAACATTATCACCAAAAAGTTTTATTTTTTTTTCTGGGCTAAGTTGACTTGCAGAGAGATCGAAGAAAGCAATTATACAGCCAGCCTGTAGCGCATTAGTTTTATTTGACTCAATTAATATTTTGATTTCTCGTTCATCTAAAGTCTGACAATCTTTTACAATCAAAACTCTCCTACGGTACTCCTTTGATTTAGTATTTGGATCTGACTTAGTAACTCTAGAGAAAGCATACTCGTAGGAACCCAAGAGTGAATCCGCCACGAAATTTTCAAAAATTTTAGAGTCATACAAGGCAATACTTTCCTCGGGATCATCATGAAGAATAGTCCACAAACTATGATGAAGAAAAGATAAAGTTCGAGTATCTTTTGACAATACAAGGATGTTGGCTCTACCGGCAAACATCGCACTGCAAATATCATCAAAATTTAATTTATCTCTTTCAGATAGATATTGGGTTACCTCCACGTAAGTTTTATTCAAATTTAAACCCACCACAAAATATTAGTAACTTATTTGTGTGCCCGAGTTACCCCGAGAATTTTTGAAATTCTACTAAGCTTATTTTGACCACTAGGATTAAATTGATCAGTGCTCGCGGCATTACTAATAGATTTCTTTCTTGACATGAAACGACTTAGCTTAGAGTTATGACAATCCAAAATTCTTCTATCTAGAATTTTAGTTCTGTTTTTTTCGGTTCTTTTCTTGTGGAGGACTCCTGCTTGGCTAATAGCCTCCGCACATTGTACAAACGCATTGCACGAGGCACTTGGTCGATCAAACACAAAGCCTTTTTTGAAAAAAGTCTTCATTTGGTTATCATGAAGAACTGGTGGTAAAAGCAAAAAGGGGATAGATAAAAATTCTTTATCAAATGGGCTAGTTGATAATTCTTCCTGAGTTACTCTTGATGGGCAAATTAATAGACTAGGGTAATCGCCAGGCTTGGCTTGAAATACCCAGCTGATACTCTCTAAGAATTTACAGGTACCAGCTAGTTCAATGGCAGAAACACTTGTAGGGACGATGACTAAATCAAACTCGTGCAAGAATTCTGGATCCATAGCAGGTGACCAAGTTAAATCACTAATTAAAACTTCGACTTTTCTAGAAAAACTGCGAATTAAAGTGCGACATCCTAATAGCCATCTTCGTTCACCGAATTCAGAAGCTACATAATGCTCAACTTCCGCATCAATTTCCCTGGCAGAGTTTACCCATGAACTAGAGGATCCATGAGGATCAAGATCAATCAAGGAGGTTTTTTTTCGAACGCTATCACTAAACCACGCGGTAAGGTTCGCAGATAAAGTACTTTTCCCAACGCCTCCTTTTTGACTAACCACCAATATTCTTAAAGCACCCATAATAGTCCGCTCTACACAATTAATACTAAAGTATTAGATGATACGCCAACACTTGGTAATTGGCAACTTTTATTAATTCAGTTTCTTTTAAAGAGGTTCCTACAGTCCTCATTATCATAATTTGAAGACACTATCTCTTCACAAGACTTTAAATAAAACCAAATCCATTGATAATCTAATCGGCTCTAAAGCTGACTGTTTTAAGAAAGTCTATTGAAAAAAAGGCCCAGCTTGATTCGGCAAGCCGGGCCTTCCGATAACTCCTTTCTCTCTATTTCCTTTTATTAACCGCATCTTTAAAGGCTTTCCCTGCTGTAAACTTTACTGTTGTTGAAGCTGGGATTTTAATAACTTCACCTGTACGAGGATTCCTTCCATCCCTGGCAGCCCTATTTCCAGCGCCAAATGTGCCAAATCCAACCAGCTGCACGTTATCTCCTTCGGAGACGGATTTTATAATGCAAGTAATGGTAGAACCAATAACTTCATCTACTTTTGTTTTTGAAAGCCCGGAAGAGCGGGCAACGACATCAATTAAATCAGCTTTATTCATGAAGACCTCTAGGGTAAGATTTACGACCATACGGACGTCGAAAAAAATACTCGACGCATATAAAATATTAGCAATTTATTTGCATTTTAGAAATTTATTTTTTTTGATTATGCCAAATTTTTTTAGTACAAATATTAAGAGTTTTGTGTTAGGGCGCCGCAGAATAACTCCGGGACAAAAGCATGCTTTAGCTCAATATTCTAAACAATGGTGCGTAAGCTTTAATAATTTACCTCTGGACCTCCGACATACGTTCAACTCCCAAAACCCAGTAGTTGTTGATATTGGTTTTGGGATGGGTGATGAAGTTGCGCACTACGCTTTATCCAATCCAAACCTAAATGTTTTGGGTATAGAGGTTTATAAACCTGGCATAGGGAGTTTGCTCAGAAAGATTCATTTTCACAATATTAAAAACTTAAAAATTATCGAGGCAGATGCACGAGATGTTTTTGAATTTATGATTCCAAACGATGCAATCACCGGCGTTCATGTTTACTTCCCGGATCCTTGGCCAAAAAAGAAGCATAAAAAGAGAAGGCTCCTCCAAATTGAATTTTTAAAACTATTGGAGTTAAAACTTATGGCAAACGGTAGCCTCGAGTTTCTTTCCGACAATGAAGATTACACGAGCCAAGTAAGAACTTTAGTACTACAAAATACACAATTTAAAAAAATAAAAGATGACCTAGTAACTGATAACGGAAATAGAATTAATTCTAAATTTGAACTTAAAGCCAGGGCTACAAAATCTGACGTATTTCAACTCAGCTACCTAAAAACATACTATGAGTCAAATAAATAGAGCTAAGATAATGCCCCCTACGATTATTCGGTAGTAACCGAAGATCTTCAAGGTGCGTCTTTTTACATAAACTAAAAACCATTTCACAACGATCAACGCACTCAAAAAAGAGGAAAGAAAGCCAACGACAAAGATAGGGATGTTTGATATCTTAATCGCTTGAAAATCTAAGAATACGCTATATGCTCCCGCAATTACAATCACTGGAACAGCTAACAAAAATGAAAACTCAGTGGCTACACTTCTAGAAAAACCGAAGTACATACCTCCTACAATTGCGGCACCAGACCTACTCATACCCGGAAACAAAGATAAAGCCTGTACAAGTCCAACTTTCAATGCATCGACGTTTGAAACTTCTGACAAGTCAGAAATAGCGAAATCTTTCTTTCCTTTAATTTTTTTTTCTACTAATAAGATTGCAACCCCTCCAAAAATAAAGGAAATAGCAACAGGCACTGGAAAAAATAAAACGCGCATTATGAACTCTCCAAAAAGAAAGCCAAATAAGCCAATTGGCACGAAACTGATCGCCAAAAGATAAAACAAGTTGGAAGAGTTTACTTTTAGCCGTTCGTTAAGTTCCCTTTTATAAAAAATGAGAAGAGCAAAGATTGCGCCTGTCTGAATCGATATTTCGAACACCGCAGAAATATCCCGGTTAAAATTTACCGAATCACCCAAAAGTATAAGGTGTCCAGTTGACGAAACTGGCAAAAACTCGGTGGCACCCTCTAATAACCCCATTAAGGTAGCTTTTAGAAAATCATAAGTCTCCATTTTTTATACTTAATTAATTAAACATTCTTTAATCTTATATTATTCACACGAACAATAAAAAAAATGCAACAATATTGAGTTACAAATATTTAGCTTATAAAACTTTTTTTAAAAAAAATGATTAATAGACGAAAAGTTCAGCGTGGATTCTATCATCGCACATGTCAAACTTATAAAAATAATCTAAATTATTTTGTTAGGTCTAAATTTTTTTCTTTATCTACAAAAAATGTTTTTATCTCCGCAGCTATTTTTTTTTCCAACAGTGCCTTTTCGTTAAGTTTAAGTGAAGCAGTTGAGAGATCATTCGAAAAAGACCCAGAGTTTTTGTCGGAGAAACAATCTTACACTGCAGCTAAAGAATTAGAAGTTATTAGTGGAGCTGCTCTTCTTCCTAACATAAGTTTACAGTCAAACTTTACAAAAATCGAAAACTCACTAAACGTATCCACCGAAACTCAGAATTATGGGGTTACACTTAATCAGTCCATTTATAACAAGACACTGCTTTTAAATGATAAGCAGAACAAATTACTAGTGGACGAGGCTGAATTTAATTTTCTGAAAGCAAGGGAAACTTTAATTATAAAGATTACCTCATCATACTTTGATGTATTGGTTGCCCAAAATAATTTAAAAACTATCAGGGCAGAAAAAAAAGCAGTTGCAGAGCAATTAGAATTCGCAAAACGAAATTTTGAAGTCGGTACTTCCACTATTACTGATCAACAAGAGGCACAGGCAAGATTTGATTTAATAAGAGCCTCTGAGATCAAAACAGAAAATGACTTAGCTATTACTAGAACAAATTTGGAAAAACATTTGTTAAGGCCTTTACCAAAGTCTTTGATGGGGATAAATTCCCAAATAAAGTTACAGGAACTCAAATTTAATTCACCATTAGAGTGGATGAAACTTGCACGAAAAAATAATTTCAACGTGAAAGCAGCGAGAATCAGAAAAAAAATAGCTGAGGTATTAGTTGATAAGCAAAGATCCTCCAGAATACCAACACTTTCTGCATCAATTTCCTCTGGTCATAACACCACAGACGCAATCAGCAACTCAACCTCTGAAAGTCACACTATAAGTCTAAATTTGACAGCTCCAATATATCTTGGAGGTAGTATTTCATCAAAAACCAGACAAGCCATAGCTAATTTAACAAGAGCACAGCAATTACTCGAACTCACTCTTCTGAATGTGGATAGGAAAGCAGGTGAGTCCTATCGCTCTGTAGTAGCTGGATTATCCCAAGTAGAGGCGCTTGAAGCAGCTGAAAACTCTAGTAAAGTTGCACTCGAATCTAACAAACTAGGTTATGAAGTTGGAGTTAGAATCAATATCGACGTTCTGAATGCGCAGAGACAGTTATTCTCAACGCAAAGGGATTTAGCTACTGCAAGGTACGATGTGTTAAGAAGTCAGTTTCAGTTATTAGAATCCGTTGGTGAGTTGTCGCTTACAGAAGTTCAAAAAATAAGCAGAATCATAAGTAAATCTAATTGAAACCTAGACTTGCTACTTTAAGAATTTTGAAATATGGTCAGCACACTTTTTGGAAGGGCCTGTCCCACTCCTGTAGACAGAATAGCAGGCATGCACGGCTTTATCTAATTCACACTGTTTTTTAAATAACTTGTTCCCCAAATCAAACCAGTCTTCATAACTTTTTATTTCAAACCCACCCCCTTTCTTTACTAGTTCAGATGCAATTACTCTAAAGTTGAACATATGTGGACCAAAGAAAACGGGTTTACTTTGTGCACAAGCCTCGATTGGATTTTGCCCTCCAAGTTTTTTCAAACTTCCACCCATTAGGACAATATCAGAGGCAGCAATATAAATTTGCGATTCGCGCAAACTATCTCCGATTAAAACTGCGCGATCTAATTTCCCCCGTTTTACTTTGTTCCCTCTTAAATCTAATTCACTCCTTAAAATACACGATAAGTTGAGGCCTTGTGCAATAAGTAATACACTTTTACTTCTCTCTGGGTGTCGTGGTACCAATATAAGTAAGGAAGTAGGCACGTACACTTTTTTCCAAGCAGCTAATATTTCTTTTTCCTCTCCTTTTCTAGTACTCAAAGCCAGAAAAACTGATCGCTTATCCAAATATTTTCGTAAAGAAACCCCAATGTCTTTTAAGTTCTGGTCAACCGGTAGATCGAACTTTAAATTACCCACCACTTCAATATTTCCTAACAACCCAACTTTCTTAAAATTGTGACGGTCCAGTTCTGACTGAGCTAAAACCAAAGAGACCTTATTCAGAAAAAAACGAAAAATCCAACCTGTCCTTTTATATCTGCTCAGAGATTTTAATGATAGCCGAGCACTAGCAAGAATTATTTTTTTATTTTCCCGATAAAAACAACAAATTAAATTTGGCCATATTTCCGTTTCGATCAAAATTAGAATGCTCGGGGAGTAACTTTGTACAAAATACTTCATCGACCAATAAAAATCGTACGGGCATAACTGGTGACAGATTTTTTTCTTATCAAGTTTCCCACTCTTCAAAAGACTTTCAACAGCGTCGTAACCTGACTTTGTTGTCGAGGTCAATAAAAACCTTACATGAGGACTTTTTTTTTCCAACTCATGAATCATAGGAATAGCAGCGTAAGTTTCACCCAAAGATACAGCATGAATCCAAACTAAGTTTTTAGGATTGACATTTTCTAAAAAGATATTTTCCCGTATTGGTATACCGAGGAATCTTATTTTAAATTCATCAAAAGAATTATTTAGAGTTTTATTTTTATAGAGAAATCTGAGAAAAAGAATCGGAAAGAAAATCAAAATACTGAGATTGTAAATAAATTGTATCATTTGCCTATTTCACTCCCTATCAGAATGGGAGTTGTAGGTTTTTTGTGATTCTGTAAATTTCGAAGCGAAACTCATTTTGTATTCGATTCATAGCCTCCATATTATCCGCTTCAAAACGAAAGACAAGCATAGGTGTGGTATTTGAAGGACGAACTAATCCAAATCCATCTTCGTACTCAACTCTCACTCCATCTATGTATATCTTAGTTTTTGCCTCTTTAAAAATTGAGTTGCTACTTAGTTTCCTTATTATATGATCGGGGTTTAAAGCCCCCAATTCTGCTTTGAGTTCAGGGGTCGAGATAGATTCTGGCAGACTTTCTAGTATTTTTGTCGGATCGCTCTCTCTCGATAGTATTCTTAATAATCTAGCCCCCGCGTAAATAGCATCATCAAAGCCAAACCACTCATCGTTAAAAAAAATGTGCCCGCTCATTTCTCCTGCTAGACAGGCCTCTACTTCTTTTAATTTTGTTTTCATGTGAGAATGTCCAGTTTTCCACATCAGTGGTTTTCCCCCCAGCTTTGAAATCCATTGCCCCAAGTGCCTCGAACATTTAACATCAAAAATTATCTTTGCTCCCGGCAGTTTTTTTAAAACCTCTCCAGAAAACAACATCATTTGTTGATCTGGCCAAATGATTTTTCCGGAACTTGAAACCAAACCTAACCGATCTCCGTCCCCATCAAACGCAATTCCAACATCTAAATTTTCATTACGTACGGTCTTTATCAAATCACTTAAATTTTTTGGTTCAGCTGGATCGGGATGATGATTGGGAAAATCGCCTTTTGGCTCACAAAATAATTTTTTTACATTGCATCCAAGTGCCTCATAAATTTCAGTAGCAATTGGCCCAGCAATACCATTTCCAGCGTCAACTGCTATTTTTAAGGGTCTAGACAACACAATGTTTTTTTTAACGTAGTCGACATAACTACTTGTTAAGCTTTCATCCTCAGGACTTTCTACTACACTCCCATCAGAATATTTATCTGATAATCCTGACACGGACAGAATATCCCGATATAAGTTTTGAATTTGCTCACCCCAGAATGGTGATTTATTAAGCACTAGTTTCAATCCATTGTACTCCGGTGGATTATGACTCCCAGTCAAAATTATCCCACTACTTGTATCTGAGTAATGTGTTGCAAAATATAATACAGGTGTCGGAACCATTCCTATGTTTTTAACATTAACTCCCGAAGAATTCAGTCCCATAATCAAAGCTCGCGTTAGATCCAATCCGGATTCTCGAGCGTCTCTTGCAACTAAACAATGATAATTTTGGCTATCAACAAGTTTTCTTCCAAATATCTTGCCAATCAAAAAAACTATTTGAGGAGTAAGAGTCTGAGATACAATACCTCTGATATCATACATTCGAAAGATTGAAGAAGAAATTTTCATAAAATGATCGTAATAAAATGATTGGTAGAATTCAATGGCAACATATGCGATAGGGGATATCCATGGTTGTGAGAAAAGTTTAATTGCTCTGCTAGAAAAAATAAGCCCCTCGGGTAATGATGAACTTTGGTTCTGCGGAGATTTAGTCAACCGAGGACCGTCCTCTGCTAATTGTATTCGATTAATACGCTCACTCAAAATAAAAACTGTATGCGTTTTAGGAAACCATGACTTTTATTTGCTAGCGGCTGCAGCAAAAGCTTGTAGTCCCATAAACTCTCCAAATATTCTTAGTTTTCTCAAAGAAAGTGATAAAAATCAAATGGTAGATTGGATTAGGCAACAACCGTTAGCTCACGTAAGGGATAAAACAATACTTGTGCACGCTGGTATTTTTCCTGCATGGGATATTAACAGTATTACAAGTCTGTCCGAGGAAGTTTCAAAAAACCTAAAGTCAGATAGTTGGAAACAATTTATTTCCGAGTTGTGGGGTGACTACCCAAACTACTGGAACGATAACCTCAAAGGGAGTGAGCGCTTTAGAGCCATTGTTAATGGCTTCACAAGAATTAGGTTTATAACACCCGATGAAAAATTAAATTATTCGGAAAAAGGAGCGCCTTCAGAAGCTGAAGCGCCTTTAATTCCTTGGTTCTCCCACAAAAAATTAGCTGATCTGAAATATCGATTTGTGTTTGGTCATTGGTCGAGACTAGGTTTATTAGTAAGACCCAAGTTGCTAGCGCTAGATACAGGTTGTGTTTGGGGTGGGTATCTAACGGCGGCACGGTTAGAGGATAACAAAATTTTTACTCAACAATTTGTTGATTGAAGGTGTTCTTGCATTGCATTTCTTACTTTATTTGCAACGATTTTTCTACTGAGGCTATCAGGAAATTCGATGGCTTCCTGAGACGTAACTTTTTCCAAAAAAAAGACTTCAGCTTCTAAATCTCTTGCTCTCAAAATACTCAAGACAGATGTTAAAAAGGTCATATTTCCGATAAATGCTGGCGCTTTGCAAAATCTAGAATATTGTGTGTAGCGAATAACTACAGGGACGATTTGACACTTTTTATTACGAATGAAAATTGAGAATAGTCCAGAATGAAACGGTAAAATTTTCCTACCATCTGATGTGGTCCCTTCAGGAAAAAAAACGACTATCCCACTTTTTTGCAAAACCTCTTTTATTTCTACAATAGCAGCTTGTAAAGATTTACGACTAGCTCTATCGATAAAAATAGTGCCTGCCTTTTTAACCAAAATGCCTATTAATGGCCAAGCTTTTATTTCAGATTTAGCTACAAAAAACCCAGCACAGGTGGCATGTATTAAGAAAATATCTAGCCAAGAAATGTGATTAGAAACTAATATCACGGGCTTATCCAAATCAGAAATCATACCTCTTACTGATAGTTTCACTCCAGATATTGCTAATACGCCTCTAGCAAATATTTTTATACTAACCTTGTGGAGACTACTATATTTTCCCGATTGAGACACTATTAACCATAAGAGCCCAATTAACAACCATACTAATAAAATCGATATTCTAAAAAGGCTGAGCACGAGTCTTAACATATTTTTATTTACGAACACTCCCTAATCAGTTAAGTAGTGGATAAACAAGCCTTCCATTTATTATTGTAGCTTTTACTTTGCCCTTTAATTCATAACCGTAAAAGGGAGTATTTTTTCCTTGAGAAACAAGATTGGTATCATTTAAAATCCAATAACTTTCAGGGTTGAAAATGCATAAATTAGCCGCCTCGCCAACTTTGATCTCTGGATACTCCAAGTTCATGATTTTCGCCGGCCTAAAAGTAATCATAGAAATCGCTTGAGACAACGTAATCTTCTGTTTTTCCGCCCAACTTAGAGTTAGTGGCAATAAGAGCTCTAACCCAACCACCCCGGGCACTGCCTCACCAAAAGGTAAATTTTTCCTTTCTGGCTTGATAGGGGTATGATCAGAACAAATACAATCAATCGTTCCATCTAGAACTCCGGCTGTTAGTGCGGTTCTGTCTCTCTCAGTTCTAAACGGCGGGAAAACACTGCTAAAAGTATAAAAATCTCCAACATCATATTCAGTAAGATGAAGGTGATGAACAGACACATCACAAGTTACATTTAATCCGTCAGATTTAGCTTTCTTTATTAAATTAACACTGTCAGCAGTTGAGATTCTGCATACATGTAATTTAACTCCCGTTAACTTAGCTAGTTCAAGAATAGTCATAAGATTAATAGTCTCTGCACAGCTAGGGACCCCAGATAACCCCAACCTACTTGAAACGACTCCTGAATGTATCGCAGCACCCCTCGATAACCAGGGATCTATGGGAGACAACCAAACTCTAAAATCAAAACTAGAAGCGTACTGAAGAGCCTTGAACAATACTAATGTATCTTTTAAGGGAACATTTGCTTGTGAAAATCCAATACAACCGGCACGGCTCAATTCTGCCATTTCTGTTAACTGACTTCCATTAAGGCCGGAAGTAAGAGCACCCAAAGGATATATTTTAGCCATACCATATGCCTCTGCTCGCTTTTTTAATATCTCAACTGAACCAGGCTCGTCTAAACATGGCTCGGTATCTGGAGGACAGGATAAAAAACCGATACCGCCTGCTACAGCAGCAAAAAGCTCAGACATAAGGGAAGATTTATATTCAAAACCAGGCTCCTTGAATCTAACAGAGGTATCCACTAGAAGTCGACTGACTATACACTCAGAGGCATCAATTACGTGCTGGGCGGGGGATTTTTCAACTTCTACGTCAGGGTCAGTTAAATTTGCAATCCTACCATTATCTATCCAAATATTTTTCTTTTCAGTTGACTCTCCATTAGTTCCGATTATGGAACCTCCGACAATCTTCATTCTTTCTGACTTGTTTTCTGAAATTTCAGTCTTCATAAGGAAGCCCTATTTAAAATTTCCATTACAGCCATTCTAACTGCTATGCCAAATGTAACTTGTTTTAAAATAACGGCGTGGGAACTATCTGCTACCAACGAATCAATCTCGATACCTCGGTTCATAGGTCCCGGGTGCAAGACTATAACGTCTGGGGAACACTTTACAAGCCTTTCTTTAGTTAGGCCGTAAAGTTTATTGTATTCTTCAGAACTGGGTAGTGATGGACTGTTCATTCTCTCACGCTGTAGTCTAAGTACAATAGCCACATCAACTCCACTCAAACCCTCTTCGATATTCACAAATGACTTTACCCCAAATTTGGAAACTTCGGGAGGTAGAAGAGTTTTCGGAGCTATCACCCTAATATCAGGCACTCCAAGTGTGCTAAGTGCATGAATGTCAGATCTAGCAACCCTCGAATTAACTATATCTCCAATAATGGCAACACTTAAGTAAGAGAAATCTTGCTTAAAATGTCGAATCGTATACATATCCAAAAGAGCCTGGGTAGGGTGAGCATGGCTTCCATCTCCAGCATTTAAAATATTAATCCCTGGAGCAACTAAATTAATGTGATTCGCTATCAAAGCTGAGGCGCCACTTTGCGAATGCCTTATAACAAACATATTTGCTTGCATGGAAATGAGATTGTCTACTGTATCTAGTAAGGATTCCCCTTTAGCGGCGCTTGAATTTGGAACATTAAAATTTATAACATCAGCCGACAACCTTTTTGCGGCTATTTCAAAGGTAGTGCTAGTTCTAGTAGAACTTTCAAAAAAAATATTGAATACTGTTTTACCCTTTAAAACTGGAGAATTTTGAATGGTAATCTTTTCTCCAAAATTAAGAAAATTACTTGTTCGGTCGAGAATTTCTAATACGATAGATTTTGGTATACCCTCAGTGGAAATTAAGTGGATAAGCTCTCCACTTTTGTTAATTTGCTTGGTTTTTATCATCTAAAACTCCCTGCAATATTATAGCAGCAGCCCTTGCATCATCTAGACCTGGACCTTTTGCGAGCACAGAAGTCCATCTCTCATCTGCCAAAATCACTTTTGTTTTGTAAGTGCTCTCAAGCAATCTGGCAAATTTTTCACATTCATTAGCAAATTTATGCCGTGACCCATTTACATTTACTGGCAATCCAACGACGAATAAGCTAGGTCTCCACTCGAGAACCTCCTTATCAACTAATTCTTGCTGACATTTTTTACTTGTTGCAATCAAAACCTTTAATGGCCTTGCTTTTAAATTGATACTATTCGCAATAGCAACACCAATTCTTTTTATCCCATAGTCGAAGCCTAAAGCAATTCCTTTAAAAGTATTCAACCTCAACCAGGACACCGATAAATGATTTATGCATGTCCAGCAGCACCAGATAAATTCTCAGGTTCAATCCCTAATAATTTGAATGCTTCCGAGAATCTCATGTCAGCGGGAGTATCAAACAAAAAACTAGTATCTAAGACGGGAATAGTTAACCAAGAATTTGATGCCAACTCACTATCAAGTTGTCCAGGACCCCAACCGGAATAGCCGAGTGAGACTAGTAATCGTTCAGGTCCAGTGCCACACGCGGTAGCCTCAAGAATATCTTTAGATGACGTAAGAGCAAGATTACTAGTAATCTTTAATGTTGAACCCCAAGCTCCGATAGGCTCATGGAGGACAAAACCTCTATCTTGTTGAATAGGACCACCATAAAATACAGGCTGAGTATCAAAAAACTTATTATCGACTTTAAGACTTAATTTTGAAAGTAGACTACTAACGTCCAGTTCACATGGTTTATTTATAACCAAACCCATTGCACCCTTTACGCTATGTTCGGCCAAATAGACTACAGACTTAGAAAAAACCGGGTCCAATAACCCCGGCATAGCAACTAGTAAATGGTGACTAACAGATGTAGCATTATTATCTGACATACCCTAGTTTACTTTTAATAATTCTTAACGGCAAATAAATATGACTATTAGTTTAGACGGTGGATCCCTAGTGTGGATCAGACGGGATCTGAGACTCGCAGACAATAGAGCTTTGGAAAAAGCACTTTTTTTTCGTAAAAAAATTGCACTTTGTTTCGTCTTCGATAAAGCAATATTAACCCCTCTTAAAGAGAGTAATTGGATTGCACAAGATAAAAAAAATTTGATACTGGACCGAAGAGTTTCATTTATTTACCATTCCTTAAAAGAAATTTCACTAGAACTTGAAAAATGGCAATCAAAGTTGTTTATTTTTTATGACCTTTCCACTAATTTGATCCCCAACTTTTCAAAAAGAATTAATGCCTCCAGAGTAATAATCGGAGAAGACTACGAACCAGAGGCAATCAGAAGAGACTCTTTGATTGCAGAGAAATTAAAAAGTTTGAATATCGACCTCATCGCAGTTAAGGACCATTGTATTTTTCATAAGTTGGAAGTAACTACTAATGCAGATTGTCCATACACTGTTTTTACACCATATAAAAAACGTTGGTTACAACGATTTAGTGAAACCCCCTGCAGTCTCAGTAATTATTCAACTGAAGACCTAAGATCATCTTTGATTAAGATTGACTGCCATGAAAACTTTTCTGAGGCGCCCAGTCTAAATTCTATGGGTTTTTCGGAAGAAGGTTTAGATAATTCTGTGCTTAACCCTGGAAGTGTAGCTGGTATAAAACAGTTGGAGCAATTTAAACCTGACATGCAGTCATATAAATTAAAAAGGGATTATCCAAGTCTAAATGGAGTGTCTTTTTTATCTACGCATTTAAGATTCGGAACTATTTCGATACGCCAAGCGGTATTATCAGCTTTTAACCAAATGAAGGACATACAGCTTGATAATATAATGTTAGAAAACATAAACTGTTGGCTAGCTGAGTTAATTTGGCGGGAGTTTTACATTCAAATTCTTTATAATTTTCCACATGTTGTATCGGGAAATTTTAGAAAAGAGTACGATAATCTGAAATGGGCGTGGAGTGAAGAGCATTTCGTTAAGTGGTGCGATGGTAAAACAGGATATCCAATTGTTGATGCTGGGATGAGACAGCTCAATAAAACTGGATACATGCATAATCGTTTGAGAATGATAACGGCATCATTTCTAACAAAGGATTTGGGGATTAATTGGCGTAAGGGTGAGCAGTACTTTGCTTTTAAACTAAATGACTTTGAGTTGGCTTCTAATAACGGTGGCTGGCAATGGGCAGCTTCAACTGGTTGCGACTCGCAGCCTTATTTTAGAATTTTTAACCCAACAACCCAAAGTAAAAAGTTTGATTTAAATGGTAACTTTATAAAAAAATATGTGCCAGAATTACGAGATTTGGATAAACAATTTATTCATGAACCTTTTGGTACCAAGGGAAAGAATGATTTTTTTACAAATTCTGATACTCTTAAATTTTATCCATGTCCTATTGTCGATCATAGTGAAGCACGAATTAAAACTTTATATAGATTTAAGGAAAGTAGGGAGAAAACTTAAATTTCAACCATTTCAAAATCTGACTTTTGAGCTCCACATTCTGGACATGTCCAGGTAATTGGAACATCTTCCCACTTAGTTCCAGCGGGTATACCTTCATCTGGGGACCCTTCCTCCTCATTGTAAATCCAACCGCAAATCAGACACATATAAGACTTCATGATTCTCCTATTCCAATTTTGAAATTAAATTCGACAGCTTTTCGGTTCCATTTTCGAGATCACTGAATCAAATATTGCATATTACACCGTAATTTATTAAACTCACTCTATCTTACAGTCTAATAAAAAATTCGGGTAAGATATCGTGTATTGAACAGATACTATAAGAGCAAGTCCAAATTCAAGCCCATCTTATTAATGCAAAACTTTGTAACCAGTAAAAAGCTTTTTGAAAAAGCGAAAAAAGTAATCCCCGGAGGTGTTAACTCTCCAGTCAGGGCTTTTAACGCTGTAGGAGGCACTCCTCGGTTCCTTAATCGAGCAGAAGGTGCTTACCTGTATGATGTTGATGGAAATCGATACGTCGATACAATTTGTTCTTGGGGTCCAGCTATTGTTGGTCATGCAAACAAAAAAATTATTAATGCCGTTAAAGAAGCGGCATCGAAAGGCCTAACTTTCGGCACTCCAACCCCAGGAGAAATTGAGCTGGCGGAATTGATAATTAATCAGTTTCAGTCTATTGAAATGTTAAGACTTACATCCTCTGGAACTGAAGCAACAATGTCTGCTATTCGACTAGCTAGAGGCGTGAGTGGGAGAAAAAAAATAGTTAAATTTGAGGGCTGTTACCATGGACATGTAGATTCATTACTCGTAAAAGCTGGCTCTGGGCTTTTAACGCTTGGCAACCCAACATCGGCAGGTATTCCTGAAGAGTTTGTTGAAGAAACTATCGTCCTAAATTACAATGATATCGGGGATGTTGAGGATTGTTTTGAAAAGTTCGGAGATCAAATAGCTGCGGTAATAATCGAACCTTTTGCAGGTAATATGAATTTGGTAAAGCCATTATCTGGATTCCTTGAGGCAGTCAGAAGAGAATGTGACAAATACAAAGCTTTACTCATATTTGATGAGGTTATGACGGGTTTTCGTGTTGGGAGGAATGGGGCTCAAGGAATATTAGGCGTTACTCCTGATATAACAACCCTTGGCAAAGTAATAGGTGGGGGTATGCCCATGGGGGCCTTTGGAGGGAAAGAGGAATATATGTCACATATTGCACCCACTGGTCCAGTTTATCAGGCCGGAACATTGTCAGGTAATCCCATCGCGGTAGCTGCTGGACTGGAGACATTAAAAATTGTCTTAGAGAAAGACTTTTTTTCAAAACTAAGCACGATTACTACTGAGTTTGTTCAAGGGTTGAAATTGGCTGCGATTAATAATAATTACTCTGCATTTTCTGTTGATTCTGTCGGAGGAATGTTTGGAATCTACTTTAGCGAGAATATCCCGTCTAGCTTTGAAGAAGTTTCAAAATGCAATCAGAATATCTTTAAAAAATTTTTTCACTTGATGCTAGAGAATAATGTCTACTTAGCTCCCTCTTCTTTTGAAGCTGGCTTTTTATCCATTGCTCATGAGGGCCCAGCTGTCTCTGAAGCCATCAAAGCTGCTGATATTGCATTTAGATCTTTGCAGCAAAACCATTGAATATCTGTCACGGAGAAATGATTTATAGCGGAAGATTCGCGCCTTCCCCTTCCGGACCATTACACTTTGGCTCTTTGGTAACTGCTCTTGCCAGCTTTTTAGACTGTAAGTCAAAAAATGGTCGGTGGTGGTTGAGAATTGAGGATATCGATAAACTCCGAGTAAAAACAGATTCCTCCGAAATTATAAAAAAACAGTTGAGAGATCATGGTCTTGTCTGGGATTATTGGCCAGATACGCAGGGAGGAATTGATGGTGTCCTTTATCAGCATCCACGCCACCACTATTATCTAGAAAATCTTTATAAACTCATAAACTTAAATAAAGTGTTTGGTTGTTCATGTTCGAGGAAATACCTAAAATTGACCGCTAGAAAGCTTGAGTATAGCAATTTGCATTATCCTGGATTTTGTCGCGATTTAAACCTGTCGGCTCTTGATCAGTATATCTCTTGGCGGTTTAAGTCAGTCTTAAATAATGATTTTGTTTTAAGAAGAGCTGACGGAACCTGGAATTATTTATTCGTAGTTGTCCTTGATGACCACTTTCAAAATATCACATCGGTAGTAAGAGGCAGTGATCTTTGTACTACAATAAGGCAAAATAGAGAATTACAAACTGCGCTAGGACTATCGTTTCCAACCATCTTACATGTTCCTATCGTTAAATCCACCAATGGTCGAAAACTATCCAAACGAGACGAAAATGCAAACTTACGTGGAGGGATTTACATCAGAAAACAAATAGTTTCAGCTTGGCAATACTTACAAAAGAATATGCCACATACTTGGTTGGCTGGAGTAGAGGGAATTTTCAGAAAAAATTTTTATTAACCTTAAAATTACATAAATCCAAGTTTTTTTAAATATATCAGAAAGATAATCAATAAGATCAACCAACCCAGGTACTCTATGGAAGATCTCAAATATTTTTCTATCCTAACTCCTCCAATATAAATTACTAGTCCTATTAGTAGAAAACGTAACCCCCTACCTATTACAGATCCTAGAAAAAACTGAAGAAATGATAATTTCCCTAACCCCGCTCCTATGCAGAAGACCTTATAGGGGAGAGGGGTGAAAGCAGATATTAATATGGCAAAAACACCCCACTCGTTGATGCTTTTTTTGACATCGATTAAATTTTTTTGTCCTACAAAGCTCAGAATTTCCTTACTGAAGCTGTCAAACAAAAAAATGCCTATGAGATAGCCAACACACCCTCCAAGTACTGAAAAAACTGTCGTTAAAATGGAAAAAAAAATTGACCTTTTAGGATTACCTAAGCACATTGGAATCAAAAGTATATCCGGAGGCAAAGGAAAAACAAAGGCCTCCGTGAAGCTAACTAAAGATAAATAAAAGGAAGCTTGTTTTTTTTGGGCCCAACCAAGAAAAGTCTGATAAATTTTTGAAAACATACTGGTAATGTCCTAACTACTTTTTTCAGGAAAACGTATAGCATTTAACTCTTTCAACACTTGTTCCAGACTAGCGCAGGTAATTAACGAACTCCTGTGATCCTCAAGCATAAATCCCTCCAGTACAGCTTTATCCAAAAATTTGAGAAGATTATCAAAATAATTAAAAATATTAACTATAACTACAGATTTCTTTACTATTCCTAATTGATTTAAAGTGAGAACTTCAAAAAACTCATCAAGAGTACCTAATCCCCCAGGCAGGACTAAAACAATATTTGCCATTGAAATCATTCTTGCCTTCCTTTCACTCAATGTTTGTGTGACGATGACCTCGTCGAGATTATGCAAAAGGGGTTCAACTTTTAATAAATTTTCTGTAATAATACCGGTAACTGCACCCCCATTTTTTTGTACCGATTCTGCTAACTCGCCCATCAAACCCCATCGGCCGCCACCGAAGATCAATTCCCAACCATCCTTACCGAGTTTAGCACCTAAATCTTTTGCAAATGATCCCCACTCAGCCCTAATACCTGATCTGGCTCCACAGAATATACAAATAGATTTATTACTCATATGATGGCCAAGACTTAACGAAACTCGTCAAGTGAGGTTAGTTCGCGCAAATGTCCTACATCAGCCCAACTAACAATTTTAAAATTTTTAGAATCTAGAGATATTTCGAAAACTCCAGCGTTAGGTATATGCCATCTCCTTGGAGAATTTATAGGTATTTCAGCAGCTAAGCGATAAATAATATCCAAAATACCTCCGTGAGTCATACATACTACTACTTTTGGTCCGCTTAATAACTTTAAAAAAGATAAGAAAGATAAGACTCGTGACTTTATATCATTCAAACTTTCGCCCCCAGGTGGAGCGTAATCAGGATCGACAGTTTTTCTTAAAATGTCCAATTTTTTTTTATTTTTTTTTTTCTTATCAGTCAAATTTAGACCTTGTAAACAACCGAAATTTCTTTCTATTAGAGCCTTAGAATAAATTACTCCCCAACTTTTTTTTTCAATTAAAGGTCCGAGCGTTTCACATGCTCTTTGAAGGGGGCTTGAAAATATAAGATCAACTTCCAATTTTTCCACTCTAGACTTAATGTGCTGAGCTTGCTGTCTACCAATCATATCCAAATTTATATCTGTTTGGCCTTGTAATTTCTTACACTTATTCCATTCTGTCTGCCCATGCCTTATAAAAATCACTTTCATTTTATGTCTCGATTAAGAAAAACTAAAATCCCCGCAATCAATATAAAAAAACATCCTAGTGCCATAGATAACGTAAAAATCTCCTCTAAAAAAATTGTTCCCCATAAAATACCAAAAATCGGTACACAAAAAGTAACGCAAGACGAGACGGTTGGGCCCACTGAGGTTAGTAAACGAAAATAAATTATGTATGCAAGACCTGTACAAAAAAACCCCAAAAAGAAAATAGCCCAAACTGCCTCGAGGTCAAGTTTAACATTTGTGCTTACATTCGCTAAAGAAAATGGAAGAAGAATTACACTGGCGGACGTAAGACTTAAAAATGAAATCTTGATATTTGAAGATTTTGAAAAAAAAAAATACAGTTAAAACTGCCGATAATGCATAACAGAAAGCAGCGGCTAAAGAAGCTAAAGAGGCTAAGATAATACTGCCATCTAAATTAATTGGTCCTAAACCAACAATTGTAGCTACCCCAATAATCCCAATCACTAGACCAAAAAACATTCCACTAGAAATCCTACGGCCAAGTATAAAAAAGCTTAAGATTGCACTAAATATTGGCACAAAGGAATTAAATGTTGCCAAATATCCAGCCGGTAAATGGGAAGCGGAAAATGAAGACAAAGAGAAGGGAAGTGCGCTATTTAAAAAACCAAGGAAAAAAAAAATAGCAATGGCTGCTCATGGCTCCTTTCACTTGAGTTCCTACATGACAAGAGAAAAAAAGGAAGTAAGAATAGTGCAGCAATGAAGACCCTTGCACCAGAGACAAGAAACACATCATAACTCTCAATAGATATGCGAAGATATATAAATGATACTCCCCATATCGATGATAACAAAAGAAATAAGACTAGAGCCAACCTAATTATCCGAATCCATTTAAAAAGTTAATCAACTAAATTAATCAATTGAGTTCGCGTCAGTCGCGCTATATTTCGCTCTGGGTCATTTCTTTCAATTTTTACGCTTTTCCCTCTTACTGTCAAAATCACCCTCTCTGGATTACCAACAACAACGTATATCGGAAACTTATCTATAGTTATTGTTTTAGGCGCAGTAACTGCAAACTCATCTATTGTCTCGTCGGCATACTTAATCCAAAACCAAGTTTTAGCTTTAATATCAAATTTAATATCCGGAGTTTCAATTTTTGAAGCCCCAAACGGATTAGCATTTATTGCCAATTGCTCGGCACCACTTGGTTCTAGTGGTAACTTTTTGGTTGTTTCAGCTTGAGAAACACTTTCAACAGAAATAAGCTTAGTGTTTTTTGCTATGTTTATATTTGTTGAAATTTTGCTATCAGGCATTTTCTGATTAATTAATCTTTCCGAATTATTACTCTCGATAATTTTTCCTTGTCTTGCAGAACTAGTTTCAGATACCCCTTCTTCATTGCTAGAAATAAAGTACACCAAAATTAAGACTAATGCATACAAAGCTGATAGTGCTTTGAGTAGCAGATTATACCTCTGCTTGAAATTTCCAAGCTCTTTTTTTGTAAGCCTTAAGTCGCTATATTTAGGAAATATCGCTACAGATTCTGACAACGAATTTGAAGGCCCTCTTTCTTTTTCTGAGGCAGCTAAGTAAATCTCATAATTTCTTCCAGCTAAACTGTTCCTCTTGCTTAAAGCGGAAATTGCTTGACTATTCTCTGCAGGAGTTTCAAATGAATCTTTGCTAGGCTCTACTACTTTTCCTATTACACGGTCCTCAAAGTCACTAATTTTATCAGCCGAGAAATCTAAAACCTTGGCATACCTCTTCATCAAGTCTAGGTAAAAAGGAGCTCCGTAAAAAATCCTTAAGTCTGCCGACTCAATGGCATTAATATGATGCCGTGTTGTGCGTAAGTCAAGCACAAAGTCAGAACTGCTTTTTCCGAGCAAACCTCTAGCAGCAGCTAACTCAATACCAATTTTCCTAATCTCAGTTTCAGACAAATCTTCAAAACCTAATGCCATGCTTTATTCCATAAAATTGTCAATTCTTTTAACTATAAAATATTTTTCTAGTTTAACCCCTCCAATATGAAGTTTAGGTTTAATATTAACGGGTATGGAATGCAAAATTCACTGGTCTGGCCCTAGTACTATGTCTTTTGAAGCAGAGACAGGATCGGGACATAAAATATTAATTGATTCTGCCCCCGAAAGTGGCGGGCAAAATTCTGGTCCTCGACCGATGGAGCTGATTCTGGTTGGCGCCGTAACCTGCTCAGTTTTTGACGTAGTAAAAATATTGAGTGACAAGTGTGAATATTTGGAACTTTGTGATGTTGATGTTACGGCTAACCGAGTAGAGAAACCTCCTCGGGTTTTTCGTGAAATAAACATAAATTTTACCCTAAAGGGAAAAAATTTGGACCATAGGGACGTCGAAAAAGCAATTGATCAAACAAAAACGGTTTATGGTTCTGGCAACAACATGCTGAAAAAAACAGCAAACATTTCCTATAGCTACAAAATCACAAACTAAAGAAATAGCTCAGGAAAATGTTAGCGAATTAAAATATCGGCTCGCCTGTTAACACTGTAACCAGCCTCCGATTTCATGATATTTCTTGGCTTTTCCTCTCCGTTGCTTATAGTTTCTATTCTTTCATCATCAACCCCAACAACAGCTAAAGCTGCTCTAACCGCATCTGCACGTTTTTGACCTAATGCGAGGTTATATTCAATTGTGCCACGCTCGTCACAATTGCCTTCAATCACTAACACCTTGTCAGGGTGAGTTCTAAGATACTCACCAAAGGCACTAATCGTGTCATTATATCTTTCCTGAATTTCATATTTATCATAATCAAAATAAACGGAAGGCTCTGTTGAACTCATCTTTTCAGCAGCAAGTAGAGCGGCTGACACAACAGCACTGGGTTCTGCTACAACTGAATCAGCAGATGATGAACTTCCGTCTGCTGAAGCCGCAGAGCCCGAATTTGGCGCATCCTGACGTGTGGCACATCCGGCCAGCACGAACAAAGCAACAACGCAAACAATACGTTTAATCATAACAAACTCCCTAATGTGTCAAAAATTCTTATGCGAATATGGCGATACAGTATTATAAACGGTTTAATGGCACGTTAAAAGCACCAATAGAGATTAATTCTAAAACAATAGCTGGTAAACAAAAGCGAGAATGTTAAAGAATCATTTTTGCGGATTTAAACCTAAACTCCAGAGTTTATTTAATTGAAAAGGGAGCACCATCACAACATGTTCAAAAATACCAAGACTAAGTAATGTAGCCAAGAGTCCAAAATGCACAACCATGTGATCAATTTCACTTTGGAATGCGTTGTCCCAAAACAACAAATTAATCAAAAATGCGCCAAGAAAAGTAATTGGGAAAATTGGGTTACAGTTTTTTTTGCGAAAATAGGTACTTAGATGTCTGATTGGTGTGGGAAGGAATTCCTCATATAAATTTCTCACACCAAGGAAAACGTTCAATTTTGAGCTGACCCTCATACACCAAAGAGTTAAAAAAGCGTAAAGTCCTATAAAATTCTCACCGTTAATTGTCACAAACCAGACACAAAACAAAGTTGCTAAAAGTAGGTATTCATGATGATTAATGGTTAAGAAAGCTAGCCAAGCTCTTTTAAATTCAGTGACATCTTTTGGACATGCAACCTTCCTAATACCTGTAACCCAACCAACCAAAAATGTGGACTCTAACCAAAACCAAATTAGTAAAACAGATGTGAAGCCGACATAGACACCTGTAATACTTTGTTTATCAACGGACCAGAACAATCCAGTAAATCCGAGTATCAATAATGCAGTGGATAATATCATCAAAACGTTTATTTTTACCTTTGATATATTCCTGGTCGCACGCAATAAAAAAATAGTAGTAAACCACCAAAAAATTATGGTGAAAACAATTGAAACGAATAAATTACTCACGATTCTTTGGCACCTTCTACCAAGAGGGTTTCACCCTCATTTCCTCGGGCAAGGAGTTATCTACCGGTTTTAAAAAAAATAACCTGGAAAATGTAAAGCCGATTTGAAGCCCATAATAAGCCTTCGCGAAAACTCTTTTAAAAAAACTTTGCTTTCCTAACTGTTCAATTTTTTCTGCCAACTCGTTCAGCGTAACCAATAACTGAAGAAAACTCGGGTTGTCTATATCAAGTAAAACTGGAAACACTTGTTTTGAAATTTCAGTCGTAATTCTGAATACCTGCATATCATATTGCGTAGGACTCAACTCTAACGCTTTGTGCATGATGGGTCTCTTATGATCTCTAACAAACATTGTTGCAAAAACTGCAAGTTGAAAGAATCTGATCCACCATTTATTAATACCCTCAAGAAGCTTTTTATCAGAACGCATCAGAAGAGCAAAAGCCTCTCCGTGCCGAAATTCATCATTACACCACTTTTCAAACCACAAAAAAATTGGATGGAATCTCAACTGAGGATGTTTTTCCACTTGTCTATATATTGAAATATATCGTGCATATCCAATTTTTTCAGACAAATAAGTCGCATAAAAAATGAATTTTGGTTCAAAAAAGGTGTATTTCTTCGCCTTGGTAAGAAAGCCTAAATCTACACCTATATCAAAGTCTTTAAGCCACTGATTTATAAAACCAGCATGCCTTGACTCATCTCTAGCCATAAAACCAAAAAGCTTCTTGATTTCTGGATTTTTTACTTTTTTCTTGATTTCTGCATATAAAACGCACCCAGAAAACTCAGAAGTAATAGAACTAATTAGAAAATCTGTGAACTCCTTGTATAACCTCGGCTCAAGTTTGGAATAATCACCTGACATCTCCTTTGGCCTCTGAAAATGATCAATGTTAGAGTCTCGCTCAAATTCTTTCATCAAAATATCCCACTGCTCTCTAACCGACTCAATACTGATCTTATCAATCGCCTCATAGTCAGTCGTGTAAAACCTTGGTGAAAGCATTGTTTCTTCTAAAGCTTTCTCAGTGGATGAATTGATTCTCAGTTTTAAATCGTCTAAAGTACTTTCAGAAGACATCTATCTCTCCAATATATTACATTAATCATTTAAAGTCTGGCCCAACCTGTAAAAGCGAAAAGAATGCTTTTGCATTAACTTCACCAAACGAGCTAACATCAACTTTAGCTCCAGTCAATGGATCCAAAAGAGACAATAAACCATTTTCTCTCACAGCCAGCAGAAATGGTTTTTCTGGCCCTACACCCTGACTTATTCTTTCTTTTACAAGTGTTCTCAATACAACTTTTACGAAACCCGCATCACTGTTAAAGATTTTAATATCCTCTCCGTTTTCGTCAGTAACTCTGACCGCGCCATTATTATGATCGTAGAAATGTAAATATTTTTGTGTAATAACGCTGGAAGTATTTTCATTTTGGCTTAAGGGTTTATAGTTTGCGTACAAACCCACAGAAATTACAAACACAGTAAGGATCAATATTATGATTACGGCATACGGTAGAATTGGATCTTTTTTGCTGTTATTCACCATAAACGTTAACTTCAATCCTCTCTACCCTGGTTATCGCAACGACTGTCCCTCTTCTCCCAAAACTCTCTAAAGACTTTTGCCACTTTCTCAACCTCTGAAATACAAGTCAGCCTTGGTCTTGGGGAGCCAAAATGGAAAGGTCGGCAATGAGGCCATAAATGAACATAAGCTATTTTATTTGGGGGAGTAAGATCTACCGAAATGTCGCCAGTGCCATCTGAATAAACCTTATGGTCTGCACTACTTATTTTTTTATATGGGATATTAAAAGTGACAGTTAAAACAATTCCCACCCTCATTACGAGCCTTTTGTCTGTAAGAGTGTACTTTGTAGTGGTGACAGTAAGATAACATAATCCCATAAAGAGCACGACGGCTAATCCAGCCAACAAAAGATTAGAAGCCAATTGAACCACACTATACTTTAATCCGTACTCCATCGTTTCAAATAAAAAGAAAGATGTAAAGAGAAGTAAAAAATAAAATAGAAGATGAGGTAGCAGAAAAAGTCTTTTTAGAGACGACCTGAAATCAGGTTGCCCTTGCCAAAGAACATTCTCCCCGACCGGCAACTCTTCGGGCAGTGCTAATAAGCGCTCCTCGTTTTCAGACATATGACTCTCTTTAATCATGGGAATTTACCTTAATTAAGTCTGCTGTTTTAAACAATAGACTCTCTTCTCCTTGGATAGGCTAACAATTTTCCAGCTCCATAGAAAGCCATTACTTTTTCTTCCTCTAAAAGACTAATGGTGTTAGGGTTTTTAATTTTAGGTACGCTATCGAATTGTCCGCTTAATATTGAATCTACTGCTATAAAAGTCGGTTTGATGACGGTCAGATTAAAAGGAACTAAAACTAAATTCCCGCTATTTGTTTTTACCTCAAGATATCGAATTAAATGCTCAGACCGATCAACCCATACGTCAACACAGGTTCCAGCTGAGCCACCTTCCAACCCTCGAATCTCCAATCCTCTTGGATCAACGTCTTTACTATCCAAAGCAAACTCAGATTCAACGCGCATCGGGACGAGCTTAAAATCTCCATCAACAGTGAGATCCGGCTTATCCATCCTTTCAGTGTAAGCACCAGGTCCAATATTATCTAGCATGGGATTTTCCCCTGTTGGTTCAATGGGAGAACCTGGAATTCGGTTAATCGGATTGCCCGCAACTGCAGCTCCAATGGTATCCCTCGAATGCGGAGCCTCAAATGAACCATGGAATTTAGTATTGTAAACTTTGGGACTAGGCATTGGTAATATACCAGTAGTCTCGCGATTTGATCTTTTTGCGAAACCCTCTTCTTCAAGTGGAAAACCCTCTCTTTTTCCTTCAATAGTTAAATAAATCACTAAGCCAAAGAAGAAGATCCAAAAAAGATATAGTACGATCTGTGCTACGTCAATGTACTGAGTTATTGATCCTGATTCCATCGTTTTTCCTCCAAAAAATTAGCCGGGAAATTGGGCCAAACCTAATGTACCCTCATTTTTACTGACACTCTTAGACCTGTTAACTAATGGCCCAATCACTACCAGAACAACAAATAATAATAAAATTTCAAAATGATAAACTGCTAAATAACCGCCTGAAACCGGATTCAATGCGTATCCAAAATATCCTGTCGAGAGCAGCCCCTCGGTAAAATCTCTCAGTATCCCCCCTACTGCTACTCCTAATCCCATAGAAGTTGCCTGAACAGCCCCCCAAGCTCCAAGAGCTAAACCAGTAAATCCATTAGCCTCCAATTGCATGGCTGAAATCAAACACGAGACTGAGAATAAACCTCCTCCAAAACCAATCAAAATCACTCCAATGAAAAAAAAGCTAACTAAGCTGAGAGGCTCGGCGAAAACAATAAAAGAGAAACCAAAAATGCCAACAATGGCTCCCATGGCGGCAATTCGATAGACGTTAATATTCATTTTCAAGAGTTTGGCTATAACCAAGAAAGACAGTACCGCTCCTAGTGATGAAAGAGCTGTTAGCAATGTAGTTTTAGAAACGCTTAGGTTAAGAATTTCACCGCCGTAAGGTTCCAAAATTATATCTTGCATACTGAAGGCCACCGTACCAAAGCCAAGAGCTAACAAAAAACGTCTTGTGGAACGTAATAAAATGAATTTTCTCCAAACATCAGAAAACATTGGCCTTGGAATACTAGGGGATGTCAGTTGTGGTCTTCGCACCTCTTGTTTCCATAAAGCGACAATGTTTAGCAAAAAACAGATGACAGCAACACTTTGAATTACTTGAATTAATCTTATTTGAGTGAATGGCTCTAATAAAAAACTTATAAAGATACTGCTGACAACCATTCCCACTAAAAGCATTGTGTACATCAAAGCAACAACCCTAGGCCGTGCTTTTTCTGGGGCAATATCGGTTGCTAATGCAAGCCCAGCAGTTTGAACGGTTTGTACTCCGACTCCTAAGGCCATAAATGCCAATCCCGCCCCAAGTAGCGCAACCCAATAAGGCCAGTGGCTATCTCCAGATAACAGAATCAAGGAGAAAGGCATTATTGCAAGTCCGCCAAATTGGAATAGACTACCCAACCAAATGTAGGGGACCCTTTTCCAACCAATAAACGACTTATGTGTATCTGATTTAAACCCAACAAAAGCTCGAAATGGCGCAAATAGAAGAGGTAAAGCAACCATGAGTGCCACTACAGTGGAAGCTACTCCTAATTCCACAATCATAACCCTGTTTAAAGTTCCCACCATAAGGACTACCGACACACCAACTGAAATTTGAAACAAAGATAATTGACATAGCCGCCAAAGAGGAAGGTTTTCTGAAGCAACATCAGAAAAAGGAAGAAACTTTTTGTCCAGGGACTTAAAGCTCTTAACTTGATGTGAAAAAAGAGTTTTAAAGTTCGATATGATGACGTAACTCCAAAGCTGTTGAACGATAAAAACCACTGGTTATCTTTTCAGTTGTTCCAAACCTCCACTTTGGCAGCTCAGCTGAAAGCAATTTTTTCAAATACTCTTCTGAGACAGGCTCAATAAATGGAGCCCTATCCTTTTTTGGAAAACATTTGCCAAAATTTATCAAAATTTTCAATAAAAATGTGGAGGGAGCAAATGTAAAGACAAGTGAACTTCCACATCTCTCACTTAAACCTTTTATCAGGTCAACCGCATCACCCGGCTTATAATGAATAATCGAATCCATCAAAACAATATGGTCAAAATAACCTAGTGATGAATCCGCCATATCGCCCCAAAAGAAGTCAACAGAACCTCCTCCCTTTATATGTCTCGGTGCTCTAGATTTCGCGATTTTTATAAGACTTGGAGAGATATCTACAGCTGTAACCTTTGCTCCTCGCTTTGCAGCCTCAATTGATAAGGCGCCGGTGCCGCAGCCGGCATCTAAAACTGATAAACCTGTTAGATCCTCTCCCAGGGAAGACAGGAGATGCAGTTTCATTTCTTCTCTGCCACGTCTAACGGACTCCCGAATCTTACTTAAGGGCTCATTGGACGTTAGTTTTTCCCAAGCATGAACTGCAGTCTTATCAAAATAACGTGCAATTTTATTTTTTCTATCCTGATAATTGGTGTCAATATACATTTTATTTAAGCCTAAAAAATTAATCAAACCCTAGCAAGTCGAAAATTTCTCTGTCTTTAAGGGAATTTGGGGCATGAGGCTCTGTTCCATTCCAGAGGCGTTTTGCGAGATTCATGTATTCTTCCAAAACGATATCTAAGGCCTCGGATTTTTCCATTTCGAACAAAGTGGCTTTCTTAAGCCTGCTTCTTCTTATTTCGTCCAGGTCACGAAAATGGGCGAGCCTGTTTAAACCTACCCTACTCGCGAATTTATCAATCTGATCCGTTCCCGCACTTCTATTCGCAATTACGCCTCCTAGCCTAACCTTATAATTTTTTGCTTTAGCACTAATCGCTTGAACAATTCGATTCATTGCAAAAATTGAATCAAAATCATTTGCTGCAACTATTAAAGCTCGTTCTGCATGCTGCAGAGGTGCAGCAAATCCTCCACAAACCACATCACCTAAAACGTCAAAAATAACAACATCCGTTTCATCAAGTAAATGATGCTCCTTAAGCAACTTTACAGTTTGTCCAACTACATAACCCCCACACCCAGTTCCAGCCGGAGGACCTCCTGCCTCAACGCACATAACTCCGTTGTAACCTTCGAAAACAAAGTCATCTACTCTCAATTCCTCACTATGAAAATCCACTGATTCAAGAGTATCAATAACAGTGGGTACTAATTTTTTCGTCAGAGTGAAAGTTGAATCGTGTTTAGGATCACAACCTATTTGCAAAACCCTTTTCCCTAGCTTAGAAAAAGCCACAGATAAATTTGAAGAGGTTGTCGACTTCCCAATTCCTCCTTTACCGTAAACAGCAAAAACCCTAGCATTTCCGATCTTCATGTTTGGATCTAATTTGACTTGGAGACTACCTTCTCCATCATCTCGGGTACCTCTTTTTAAATTAGAAATAGAAATGGTTGCTGTATTCACATTGAAACTCCTTCCGTTACTCCTTCAAGTTTATCTTCTAAGTCTTGACTTACTTTTTCTAAAGATGCGAGTATTTTATTACTTGGACGCCAGTAATTTCTCTTGGATGCCTCCAAGAGACGATTCACAACCCTGGCACTTGCCGTCGGATTAAGCTGAGTTAACTTATTTCTCATCTGATCGTCCAAGATAAAAGTTTCAGTCATTTTTTGATATACCCAGGGCTGTACTTGGCCAGTTGTCGCAGACCAACCGAGTGTATGCGTAAGTTGGGCCTCAATTTGTCTAACTCCCTCAAATCCGTGATCTAACATTCCCTCATACCACTTTGGATTGAGTGCTCTCGTCCTCGTTTCCAACGCTACTTGTTCGGACAGGTTTCTTACAACTCCTGCACCAGAAGTTTGGTCTCCAATATATACTGGTATCTCTTCATCGAGCCCCTTACTCTCCCTTACTGCCTTGCTTAAGCCCCCTAAGGTATCGAAATAGGTATCAATCGTTGTAATGCCAACTTCAATTGAATCAAGATTTTGATATGCAAGATCAACTTTACTTAGAACACTTTTTAAAAGGGCATCATTCCGGACAGGTTTTCCTTCAAGTCCATATGCAAAACCTTTTCTTTTGGAATAGACCGCTGCCAATTCACTCTCATCGTCCCAGCAGCCTTGGTGAATCAGGTGGTTTACATTAGCACCGTAAGTTCCTTCGCTATTACCAAAAACTCTCAATGAAGCCTCTTTCATACCACAACCAGTATCTTTGCAATAAGCTTGCGCGTGGGCTCGTATAAAATTTTGGTTTAGTGGTTCGTCAGCTGAAGCAGCTATAAAAGCGGCCTCAGCCAAGGCCTTGATTTGTAACGGTAGTAAGTCTCTAAAAATGCCAGATAAAGTTACCATAACATCGATTCTGGGCCTGCCCAACTCAGTCAATGGAATTAATTCTGCCCCAACTAATCTACCGTAGGTGTCAAATCTTGGTCGAGTACCCAACAAACGGAAGACTTGACTCAGGGGGCTACCCTCCGTTTTTAAATTATCAGTTCCCCATAGAACCATTGCAATTGTTTCTGGGATCTTTCCAGAATCTTCGGTTGCTTTCTTCAATAAAAGTTCAGCTTGATTTGCTCCTTCCAAAACAGCGTAACTACTGGGTAATCTAAATGGATCAAAGCCGTGAATATTCCTTCCGGTTGGTAGAATGTCAGGATTACGAATGACGTCTCCGCCTGGTGCTGGCATTATGTAATCACCGTTTAGAGAACTTATTATTGAATAAATTTCACTTGGGTTTTCTACAAGCCTGTCTGTTTCCATTAATTTACTAATCAGTGAACTTAAATCCTCGTTATTTAATTTTTTTATCACTTCAGGAATATTGGCTTCAGATAACAATCCTTTTAGCTTTGATTGAGTGCTTTTTTCAATTTCTTTCAGCGAAAGATTGTTTACGATAGATCTATTTATCTCTTGAACAAATTTCTTAATTAAATCATTATTTTCAAATTCCTGTGTTGTATGGTGGTGAGTGATCATCAACTTACTCAAAAGCCAGCTTTTTGAAACTGCGCCCAGCAAATCCAAACGTTGCTCCGTAGTCCTTCTCCCCCCCAAAATATGAAGGCCGTGTGGTATCAAAGTTGATTCGTACAAGTTTAATTTTCTTTTTAAATCAATTACTAAACTATTAGTTTCAGAATTTGAAAGTATGTCCAACTCAAAGTTTTTTTCCAGTAAATCTAAATTTTTTGCTTCACTTATAATCATTTCTGTAGAACAGGCCTGCATTTCACTAGAAGAATTATTGAGGGAACTGTCTATCTGATTTTGGCAATAACTTTCTATCATTGCCTTTAATTCTCCTAATGATTTGTATAATCCTGCTTCGCAAACCGGTGGAGTCAAGTAGCTCAACAAAACAGCACTAGCCCTTCTCTTTGCTAAAGTCCCCTCGGACGGATTATTGGAAGCATAAAGATTAAAATTAGGCAAACTTGAAATCAACCTATCAGGCCAACATGCGTCTGTCATTCCGGATTGTTTTCCGGGCATAAATTCTAAAGCCCCATGCGTACCAAAGTGCAGAATCGCATCAGCAGAAAATTCATCTTTCAAAAATCGATAAAAATTGCAAAAAGCATGAGTGGGCGCATGTCCCTTTTCAAAAAGAAGTCTCATGGGGTCACCTTCAAAACCAAAAGCCGGTTGAACACCAACGAAGATATTGCCTAGATCAACGCCCAAAACAAATAAATTATGTCCATCTGTTAACTGCTTGCCTGGGGCTACGCCCCAAACCTTTTCCACCTCTTCAAGCCAGGGTAACTCAGAGATATATTTATCAACAGGGGTTCTGTTCGCAATGTTTGCCTCCTGACCAAATTGTTTTGCATTTCCCTCTAAAATTAATTTTTTTAATTCCTCCGAATCTCTGGGGAGCCTAAAATCGTAACCCTGTCTATGCATTTCAGTTAGAGTGTTGAACAGAGATTCAAAAACGTCTAAATGAGCTGCGGTACCAACATTACCAGCATTAGGCGGAAAGTTAAAGAGTACAACTGCAACTCTCTTTTCTCTATTTCTTTTCCTCTTCAACGCAACTAACTTAAC
This sequence comes from Betaproteobacteria bacterium TMED82, assembly GCA_002170395.1. GTDB lineage: Bacteria > Pseudomonadota > Gammaproteobacteria > Burkholderiales > Burkholderiaceae_A > UBA7377. The sequence continues at coordinate 434,084 of NHEJ01000004.1, read as the reverse complement.
AACTTTTTCACTCAGTAGCGATACTCTCTCTGAGCAAAACGCCATATCGTGTGAATTTGAAAATTTCCCGTCGGTTACTTCTCTGTCGGAGGGTTCTCCTTTTCTGCCACCGTAAACCATTGGTGACATTGCACCATCAAGCTCTGGAATAGCAACCATAATAGTTGTCTCAACAGGTAACAAACCTATCTTTGATTCTTTCCAAGAGTTGAGGGTTTGGAATTCTAGTGGATGTGCAGAAATGTAGGGTACGTTTAACTTCTTTAGAGTGCTTATTGCGGCCGCTGAATCATTGTAAGCAGGTCCTCCAACCAAAGAAAATCCGGTCAGAGAAATTAGAACATCAACACGGCTTTTGTCTCCACACATGTGGAACTTATTAATTGCAGGTCTGCTGTCTAACCCCATAGCAAAAGCGGGGACTACCTCTAACCCCTGTGCTTCCAAAGCGGCTATCACACCATCATAGTGAGCTGTATTGCCAGCTAATAAATAGGAGCGTAGCATCAGTAAGCCTACGACACCTTTAACTTTATTTTTTGGAACAACCCTAGGAAGATCCTCTAATGAAGAGCCTATTCGACCTCTAATTCTTGGGTGATAAACCCCAAGCTCCGGATATTCCTTTGGAGCACTAAATTCTAATTTACGTTTTAGAGGCAAACCTCCAGGCTGAAGATATTTATCGATTAAGTTACAAACCAAACCGAAAATATTATCTTGAGAACCCGCCAACCAGTACTGTAATGTCAGTAAATACATTCTTAAATCTTGTGCGGTACCAGGAATGTATTTCAATATTTTTGGAAGCCTTCTGAGCATTCGCATCTGATTAGCGCCAGAACTTTGCGCGTTCGATTTACTTTTTTTTCGAAATCTTTTTAGAAAAGCGAGCGGCCCTGAGGAGGGTTTTGACATATCTAACCGCCCCATCAATGTCAAGCTAGAAATTTCTGGCGCTGACATTATGCACACCATTGCTTGACACTCTGATCTTCTCTCAGCTAATGCTTCCCTTACTGGTTTAAAATGATCTTCCATGAAGAGCATTGAAGCTATTATTAAATCACCCTTCTCAATCGCCGCCAAACAATCCTTCAAAACTTTTTCACTCGCACACCATTCGGAGGCCGAGAATATCTTGAAATCAATTTTTAATCCATTTTCAGCCAAGTCTCTCCCTGCTTGATAAGCAGCTGAAGTTAAATGACCATCCATAGTCAAAATAACAATATTTATCTTTTCTGATGAAGAACTGCGTAAACGTTTTGTAAGCAGACTACTATTTGCATTTGCCTTAGTTACCATAATATGCCTTTGCATCGTATAGGGTTTCTAAAGAAATTGATTTACAACCAATCTCTTCTGCATATTTCTCTGTATTGCGTTTTGCTTTTCCTCGAACAAAAAAAGGGATTTTTTTTAATTCCAGGGTAGCTTCTTCATCCCAGAAAATTTCTCGTTCTTTTTCTTGCAGCCCGGACAAAATAAGTTCTTTTTTAGCAGCACTACCTTCATTTTTCAAACTACCACCTAGATGAGAAGGCATAGCATCATCCTTAAATTCAGAATCATCTCTAAACAAATGAATTAAGTGTTCTTCGAGACCCATCATTAGTGAGTGGATCCAAGTGTCGAACAACACATTTGCACCTTCATAACCATATTGGGGAGAATAGCGGCATGGGAAATCTTGAACATGCATGGGAGCTGAAATTACTGAAGCACCTATTCCCATACGTTTACCAATGTGCCTCTCCATTTGACTTCCTAGGATCAATTCAGGCTGCAATCGTTCGATTTCTGCTTCAACTTCTAAATAATCATCAGTAACAAGTGCTTTAAGCCCCATTTCATCAGCTAATTGTCGAATTTCCCTAGCAAATTCTCTGCTGTAGGTACCAAATCCCACTACTTCAAATGCAAATTCGTCTTTTGCTACCCTAACTGCATTCATAACGTGGGTAGCATCACCAAACAAATACACTCTTTTATTGGTTAAATAATTTGAGTCAACTGAGCTTGAATACCAGACCGAATCATTCGACTTACTTTCAAAGGCTTGAACCTCCTTGCGCTTCACCTGAATGTTAGCTAAGCCACAAACCTCCTCTATGAATTCACGAGTGGATAGAACTCCATAGGGTATTTTTCGATTGTAGTCCTGCCCAAATCTTTTTTTCAGCCATTCAGCAGTTAATCGTCCGATTTCTGGATAAAGGACAATATTAAAGTCTGCATTAGGGATTGCTCTAAGGTTATCCACCGACGCCCCAAGCGGAGCTACAACATTTACCTCAATACCGAGTTGGTCCAGTAATTTTGAAATTTCTTTGACGTCATCCTTATTTCTAAACCCAAGCGCGGTTGGCCCTAGAATATTACAAGTTGGTTTACAGCCAATTTTCCTTTTTCCTGTCTCTACGTTCAAGCAAAGAGCTCTAACTAAATGGTACAAAGTTTCCGAGGCCCCCCAATTCTCTTTTTTTTGATATGCAGGAAGTTCTAGAGGTATAACTGGAATAGGTAGATCCACAGCTTCTGCAAGCCCTCCAGGATCATCTTGTATCAGTTCTGCCGTGCAAGATGCTCCAACTATCATTGCTTTAGGTTGAAATCTTTCGTAAGCCTCCCTAACAGCATTTTTAAAAAGTTCAGCTGTGTCCCTGCCTAAATCCCTCGCTTGGAAGGTGGTGTATGAGACAGGTGGTCTTGATTTAAGTCTTTCAATCATCGTGAATAAGAGATCAGCATAAGTATCGCCCTGAGGAGCATGCAAGACATAGTGAACGTCCTTCATTCCAGTCACTACTCTCATAGCTCCAATATGTGGAGGGCCCTCATAGGTCCACATCGATAACTTCAATTTAGAACTCCCGTTTCTACAGTATTTAGGCTTTTCAGACGGTCATGACGATCCAGTGGCCTACAGAACAGCTCTGCTAAGTCTGCAGCTTGCTCAAACCCATGGACGGGAGAAAAAACAAGCTCTATAGACCATTTTGTAGTAAAGCCTTTAGCCTCTAATGGGTTAGCAAGACCTAGTCCACAAACAACTAAATCCGGTTTCTTGTCAAAACATCGCTGTAGTTGGTTTTCAACATTTTGGCCCTCGTAGATTGGTACATTATTTGGTAAGGCCAGCAACTCCAATTCCATCAATTTTTTATTTAGATAAGGAGTGCCTATTTCAACTATTTCAGCCCCTAGCTCCTGGCACAAAAATCTCGCCAGCGAGATTTCTAGCTGAGAGTCTGGAAATATGAAAACTTTTTTATCTTGAAAAATATTTTTCTTCACTTGTACTGCCTTTAATGCCCTTTCTAGTGGAGCTTTGATGGCCTCATCGAAAACTGTACTCGAAACCCCAAAAAAAGTTGCAATCGCTTTATACCAAGCTTTAGAACCTTCAACTCCAAACGGAAATTTTGCCGAAAGCCTTTTAACTCCTTTAGCTTCTAAGCCTTTTGCGGTCTCATTTAGGAATGGCTGCGCAAGAATAAAGAAAGTATTTTTTGACAGAGGGGGAAGAGTGGAAGAAAGACGTGAAGGGAAAAAACAGACATTAGAAATACCCATTTTGTTAAATATCCTAGCCATTTGATCTTCAACTATGTCCGCCAGTGTGCCCACAATTAGCAATTTTTTTTCTGTGCTTTCCGAAAAACTCATTTGAGAAATCAGCGATACTAAACAAGCGTCTTCACCCTCTGTGAAAGTCGTCTCGATTCCACTACCGGAGTAGTTTAGTACTCGAACTCCCGAGTCAGAATATTTTATCGATAATCTCTCAGCAGCCTTGCCTAGATCTAATTTAATTACCTCAGAGGGGCAAGACCCTACCAAAAATAGAAGTTTAATATCGGGTCTTCTACCCAATAACTGATTTACTACTCGGTCAAGTTCATCATTCGCATCTGCTAAACCGGCCAAATCCCTATCATCGATTATCGCAGTAGCGAAACGCGGCTCAGCAAAAATCATAACCCCAGCTGCCGATTGAATTAAATGCGCACAAGTACGAGAGCCAATTACCAAGAAAAATGCATCTTTGATTTTTCTGTGTAACCAAACAATGCCTGTTAAGCCGCAAAAAACCTCTCTTTGTCCCTGTTCTTGAGTTATTTGAACTCCCTTAAACCCCGAGTTTAGGGAAGGTGCCGACTGACATGACTCAATGGAGTCATTAGTGAATGGCTTACTGATATTAGAGGACTTCACACTGATATCTCCCTTAGCTCTTCACTACTCTGGGCTGAGGCTGCGCGAAGTTTTAAAAGGAACTGTATTGCATTGACAAAATAGACAGCATAAGCAACCAACGCAATTATTAACTTATCAGTTACTCCGAAACCTGGTAGAAACAAGACCACTAGGTACAGAAAATGAAGGGCTACGGCTACAAGACTAACAACATCTTCCCAAAAAAAAGGTTGGGCAAATAGGTAGCAACCGAAAATCTCTTTTTCCCAAATGGCACCAGTAAACATTATTAAAAATAATAAAAAAGTTTTGATGACCACTGAAAGTAAAGCCCAGTAAGCTAACTCACCTGTAGCAAAGAAATTAATAACAAGAATTAAACTGACAAGGAAAACAAAAAACTGTAAAGGAGCTAAAATGGCCTGAACAGTGGTCCAAACCGACTGATCCCGTCTTTTTTTTTCCGCGTCAGTGTAAAGCATTTTTAGCTTAGAATACTCATTATTATTTTAACTCCAAAATAATTTTTGGAGCCTTCCCCTTTCTAACAACTCTAGGACTTAGATTCATTAATGTCAACTTTAATTGACATTATTTTTATCTTTTTTGCAGCATTATAAGTAAACTTTTTTGGACATAAAAATAATTGTAGCTTAAAGTTAGAAAAAGGAGGATTATAAGTTAATAAACTCTTACTCTGAAGTCCAATCTTATTTCCTTGCTTGGGGTATTAAAATGAAAAGATACAAAAGTCCGGAAGAATTAAAAACCATCGAAAAAGATAAGGCATGGTTGCTTAGAGCTGTAGAGAGTCAGGTTATTCCAAGATTGGTTGTTGCTCACTTAAATGATAAGTCTTACATTGCCTCTCACCGAGAGTTTGTTAGCAATCGGAGAAATACCAAGAGACTTAAGTCTCTCTTAAATTCTGATTCAACTGATAGATTTGTCAAATTCTCATTGGAAGATGATGTTGAGGTTTGTAAATCTTACGTAGAAACACTTTTAGACGAGGGTATTACAATTGACAATATTTATTTGGATCTAATACAGCCTACCGTTCGACGTTTGGGTTTATTTTGGGAGAGAGATACGACTGATTTCACTACTGTTACTCTTGCAACTTGGAAAATTCAGCAAGTGATGTATCATTTCGGAGACATGTTTAATCCCAAGAAACTGGGAGGTTGTGAGGGATCAGTCTTACTGCTACCTCCTCCCAACTCGCAACATACCTTGGGGTTGTTTATGCTTTCCGAATTTTTTAGAAAGTCTGGCTGGTTCGTTCATGGAGAACCATCAACAAATTTGGAAGACGTGCCTATAACAGTAGGTAAAACCTTTTTTGATATTGTCGGCATCTCCGTCGGCTCTGATGATCAAAAGAAACCAACGAAAGAACTCATCAGGATAATAAGAAAATATTCTCGCAATTTAAACGTGAAAGTTTTGGTTGGGGGGCCTGCGGCCTTAAGGTCTGACACCCTCTACAAGGAAGTGTTAGCTGATGGTCAGGCTGAAGGTGCTCTAGAAGCTTTATCACTTGCAAAACGAATTAAAGATTCTGACCGCGTAAAAGCTCCAAGACGAAAAAATAAAGGTCGCGCGCTTCTATGATACTAGAGTTGGTCTTCACGCAAGCAAACCTCTTTGTATACTGATAACTATGACTAATCTTGCACATACTGAAGAAGCATCCGCTATAAAAATTTCTGGCGAATTGGCTGAGTCAATTTTATCACTGTCTTCTGATGTTGTTTTGTTTTTGAGTCCTGGGGGAGTAATCAGAAAAGTTAGCTCCAACAACTCAAAGTTGTCGAATTGTCTCGAAAATTGGGTCGGTAAATCTTGGAAAAAATCGGTAAGTAGCGAATGCATGGAAAAAATTGATGAACTACTTAACTTTTCCGAAAACCAAGAAAAAAATAATTGGAGGCACATTAACCATCCAGATCCTAGCGGATCATATTTTCCGGTATCTTATTCAACATTAAACATTAGATCAGAAGGATTTATTCTTGCAATTGGTCGAGAACTTAGTCAACTAACTAGGCTACAGCAAAACTTAGTTTCCGCTCAGCAAGACTTAGAGAGAGATTACATGCGACTTCGTCAGTTAGAAGCTCGATATCGAATGTTGTTTAATTTGAGTACCACTGCGATCGTTGTTTTGGACGATGTCAACCTTGAAGTCCAAGAGGTCAATCCTTCAGCCTCCGCTTTGCTTGGACTTAAGACACATTCGATTTTAGGGTCAAAACTGGAGAACCTTTTCGATAACCTCGATAAGGATCGACTTAAAAAATATCTTTCAAAAACTCTTGTGAAAGACTCAAAGTCAATTTTCACGGGAAAACTCGGTAAGAATAATTCCGTAAAGATTTCTGCCTCCACCTATAAACATGAGCGCAAAGGGTTCCTTTTAGTTCAGATAGAGCCAGAGGTTGCCAAGAGTTCTGACTTTTCCTCAGCCCAGCCTCTTACCATATTGAATTCAATTGAAAATGCCCCAGACGGTTTTGTGGTGACAAATGAAAAAGGTGAAGTCTCATATGCTAACGAAACCTTTGTTGAAATGGTAGGTTTGAGAAATGCTTCCGTAGCCATCGGAGATAATATTTCAAAGTGGCTCGTGAGAGGACGCATTGACTTTGGTGTTATGATAAAAACTTTGAGCAAAAATGGTATTTTAAGATTATTTTCTACTCACCTTTCCGGAGAAGGTTCAGCCCTTGAAGTAGAGATATCAGCGGTCTCTATAGAGGTAGACAAAAAAAAGTTATTCACTTTTTTAATTCGAAGTACTAGTCGAAGGATCAGTAACAGCAGTCAAGCACCATCTTCGCATCTTTCGAGATCAGCTGAGCAACTTTCTGAATTAGTTGGCAAGTTGCCTCTAAAGGATATTGTTAGCGAAACAACTGACGTAATAGAAAAGCTTTGTATTGAGTCGGCATTAAATCTAACTTTCAACAATAGAGTTTCAGCTGCTGAAATGTTAGGTTTGTCGCGCCAAAGTTTATACATAAAAATGAAAAAACTAAATATCGGGGAAAGTATATAAAATTACTCACATTGCTAATGGCGGTGTCATTGAGAATATTGGAATGCAAAACCCCGAAATTACCATAATCTTATTGAGTAAATTGAAAAATAACCAGAGGCTTTGGGGTTTAAAGCAATTAGCTTTTAAACAGTTCTTTATAAAAAAAATACCCGGTTTGGTATTTTTTAAAGTCCTTGGGAGTGGAAAAGATGCCGGGTTTGGTTTGCAACCAAGTTTTGTTCATCAAGGTGCTCTATTTCATTTTCGTGCTGAAAGCTTCGCTAGTCAATTTTTAAAAACTAGTGAAGTTATTTCAACTTATAAGGAAAAGTCAGACGAGTTTTTTTTAAGCAAACTAGAACCGATATCTAGTAGAGGAAGTTGGTCTGGAAATACAATAGACATCGAAAAATTTCAACCGAGTTTAGGTCCAGTGGCGTCCTTAACTAGGGCGTCGATACGCCTATCAAAAGCTAAAAGATTTTGGTCTTTTGCTCCTGCTGCAGAAATATCGCTTGCAAATAAAAAAGGGTGTATGCTGGCCGTAGGGCTAGGTGAGGCCCCAGTTTTAAGACAAGCAACCTTTAGTATATGGGAAAGTTTAGAATGTCTTGATACGTATGCAAGAACTGGAGCACACCTAAATGCTATTCGAGCGGCAGCTAAGGAAAAATATTTTAAGGAATCAATGTTTGTAAGATTCAAAGCTATGCACTTGGAAGGCTCTTGGAAAGGGATACGATTTGACTAGAGTTGCGGTAGTAGGCGGCGGTTTTGGAGGCTTAGCATCTGCAATCATTTTAGCGAAAAATGGTATACAGGTTGATTTAGTGGACCCAAATTCTGAACCTGGGGGGAAAGTCTGCCAAAAAAAAATCTTAGATTGCAGTATTGACTGTGGCCCAACAGTAATTACTTTGAAAAAGGTTTTTGAAAATTTATTTTCTATTGCGGGGGAAGATCTTGATGACTGGGTAGTTATGACTAAATTAAATAAGATTGCCCGTCATGTATGGTCAGAGAACGAGATACTGGACCTATTCAGTGAAGTTGAAGAATCGTACGATGCAATTGGAAAGTTTGCGGGAAAAAAAGAGGCAGATAATTTCAAGTCATTTTGCTTATTAACGGAAAAGCTATTTCAGACCTTTGATGCTAGTTTCATGAAAAAACAGAACCCAGGAATTTTAAGTGTTACTGAAAGCATAGGCTTGTCAGGAGCGAAATTAATGTGGCAAATTGGACCATTTAGTAGTCTTTGGAAATCCCTTAATGGACATTTTTCGGACCCAAGATTAAGGCAACTCTTTGGTAGATATGCTACATACTGTGGCTCCTCACCTTGGTTAGCCCCTTCTACCCTCATGCTCATATGGAGTGTAGAAATGCAGGGAGTTTGGAGCGTAAAAGGGGGAATCATAGAATTGGCGCGCGCGCTAACGAAACTTGCGAAAAAAGTCGGGGTTGTTTTTCATCAAGATTTTTGTGAAGAAATTTTAACTTACAAAGGAAGAGTATCTGGAGTTAGGCTAAGCAGCGGGCAACATATTTTAGGCGATAAAATAATTTTTAATGGAGATTACAAATCTCTTGATAATTTATTTAATAACCTACAATTAAAGAAAAATTTTTTACAAAACAGAACACGGTCGCTTTCTGCGGTTACATGGGGGCTACGTACCAAGACATCTGGGTTACATTTAGAGAGGCATAATGTTTTTTTTGCGAAAGATTATGTTGATGAATTTTCTGATATCTTTAAGAGAAATCAATTGCCTAAAACCCCAACTGTATATATTTGTGCTCAGGATAGAACAAATAATGTAAAAAATTTAGGTAAACAAGAAAGGTTGTTTATATTAGTCAATGCGCCTCCAGATGGAGACCAGAAATACAATTCCGAAACGGAGATAAAAAAATGTCAGTCCTCAGTTTTAGCAATGCTTCAAAGGTATGGTCTCAAGATAGAAAAAGAAGGCAGAGACTGGAAACAAACTACTCCGGAAGACTTCCACAAGAGGTTTCCTGGAACCGGGGGCGCCCTCTACGGAATGGCCACTCACGGCTGGATGTCACCTTTTCTGCGCCCTTCGGCGCGCAGCAAGATACCGGGTCTTTACCTTTCGGGTGGGAGCATTCATCCCGGCCCGGGATTACCGATGGTAACAATTTCCGGCCAATTGGCGGCAGAGGCCCTGATGGAGGACCTAGGTTTAATCAAGTAGTCTCACCGGGAGGTTATCTTTGGTGGTACATCGACGGAACGAGCGAGGATAATAAAAATGCAATATCCATAATCATCTTCGTAGGTAGTGTTTTCTCACCATATTATGCTAATGAACGCTCACTAAATCCAAAAGGCGCTGACCCAGAAAATTTTTGTTCTTTTAATGTGGCAATTTACAATAAAAAAGAGAAAATTTGGACTATGACTGAATTCGGCAAAAATCATATTAACCGGCAATATGATTCCTTTTGTATTGGCGATAGTCAAATAATCTGGAATGGTTCTTCCGTCGAATTAAGTATAAACGAAGTTTCTACTCCGATTCCAAAACCGGTTTGCGGTAAAGTTCGTATTACGGCCGATAAATATTTTCTTTACAGCACATGGTTAGACGATGAAAAAAAACATAGATGGGGACCACTTGCACCAAATGCTAAAATAGAAGTTGACTTTCCGAAGCTTGGAATAAATTGGGAAGGGCACGGTTACATGGACTCAAATGAAGGCGATGAACCACTAGAAAATCCCTTTCTGGGCTGGAATTGGGCTCGTACACCATTAGTCGACGGCAGCTCACTTGTTTTTTATGACATAAAACAGAAGGTTGGCAGAGAACGAGTGCTGCCTTTAAGGTTTTTACCAGACGGTGAAGTTAAACGGATAGCCCCCCCTCCCAGGGAGGACTTGCCTGACTCCTCTTGGTTTTTAGCTCGTTTTATGAGATCAGAACCTGTTAGACCAGCACATATTCTTCAATCTCTTGAGGACACTCCATTTTATTCGAGGTGCTTACTTTCCGCTGGACTCTTAGGGGATCGACGATTAGTCTTACACGAGACTCTAAATCTAAAACGCTTCTCATCCAAGCTAACACAAATGATGTTACCGTGGAGGATGCCTAGAATCGATTAATTCGTATCGATCCTTTTCTGCTAACCTCACGAAAAGATCTATCACCCAACCTAACCTTTCAAAAAAGCTCAGTGGTTGCGTACAGCACCTTTTATTGTTTCTGTTGTTTAACATCGACTCAATAAGAAATTCAGTCGAAGCCGTCAAATTAAATACATGTCGTGTTTCTAAACTAATAAGAAAACGAGGAACTAAATTACCGTGAAAAGATTTCATAATCAGTTCAATTTTCCTACGCAGAGGCACAAATGCCCTTTTGTCGACTGAGTTATATCCGTTTTGTTTAATGTTTTGCCCAATTTCAGAATAAATATACCTTGCTGAAAATAAAGACGCACGACAATCTCGTGGAAGTCGGTATAAATCAGGAGTAGCATTCCGGTAGCATTGCTCGGCAGTAAACAACAACCTCTCGGTAATTGAGGAAATCTCTTTACAGAATTTGGGCTGCTTCAACCATACTTCTGGCAACAGACCTGACTGCCTTAGCCACTCTTTGGGTATATACAACCTGCCATTCTTAGCGTCCTCTCCAATATCTCTTGCAATATTTGTAAGCTGCATTGCTACGCCCATTTGACATGCACTCCGCAAGACTCCCGCATTATTAACACCTATCAATGCCGCGATCATTGCTCCAACACTCCCAGCAACTCTCGCAGCATAATCACTCAAGTCGTTGATGGTCTCATAGGTTCTGCCCTCTACGTCCCATTGAAAACCCTCTATTAAAGCCTCAGGTAATTTTTTTGGAATATTATATTTAAGAACAATTTTTGAAAACTCTATATCTACTCCCAAATCAAGTGGGGTTCCAGCGTAGATCAACTTGAGTCTTCTCTTCAAATCAATGATAGCCTTATACCCTCCTCCAAAATCTACTAAATCGTCAGCTAATCGACAATAGGCATAAATCACAGTCGCCGGATATCTTAGCCTTTTTGGGAACAATCTTGAAGCTGCAAAAAATGATTTTGAACCATTTGACATTATTTTCTTACAATTTTTTTTGCTACTTATTGTGTGATTAATATTGCTAATATTCATAAACCGTCCTCCGAGGGATAAATTGTCCCTGCTCAGCAGTTACTTTCTCTGGTTTTGGTATTACTTGATCCAGCAGCTTGGCGGAAGTTAATACACCTGGAATACCGGCGCCTGGGTGAGTTCCTGCTCCTACAAAAAACAGACCTTCAATATCTTCACTTTTATTGTGCGGTCTGAACCATGCACTTTGGGTGAGCACCGGCTCCATTCCAAATGCGGCTCCATTGTAAGCCAGGTAACGATCTCGAAAATCATAAGGCGTCATTTGCCTCTCACTTATAATATGTTTCCCTAATCCAGGAAGGATTGACCCCTCTAAATACTCTAGGATTGAACTTTTATAGTTCTCTACAATGCAGGTCCAATCAATATTTCCCTCGAGGTTAGGTACTGGAGATAAAACATAAAACGAATCGCAACCTTCTGGCGCTAATGATGGATCTGTAGCAGTCGGTCGATGCAAATAGAGACTAAATTCTTTGGAAAGGCTTTTTAATTTAAAAATATTTTTTAAAAGACTTTTATACTTTGGCCCCAAGAGAATCGTGTGATGAAGCACATCATCATACTTTTTCTTAGTTCCAAAATACCAAACATACAGACTCATCGAGTACTTACTTTGACTCAGCTTTTTATTTGTCCAAGTTTTTCTATGTTCTCCGTCGATAAGATTTTGATAAGTCCAGGCAGTATCCGCATTGGAGATTACAATTTCACTATCAACAACAGTTCCATTTTGGAGAGTAAGTCCCAGAACCTTTCGGTTCTCGATATTGATTTTTGATACTTGAGAGTTTAAAACTAATTCACCACCCAGCTGTTCGAACAACTTAACCATTTCAGAAATAATCGAAGTTGTTCCTCCCATCGCCGAATGAACACCATACTTTCTCTCTAAGGCAGCAATTAAACTATAAACACAAGTCACTGCCATTGGATTACCGCCTATTAGTAAAGGATGGAAACTGAAAACCCTACGCAATTTATCATTCATAAAAAACTTAGATACCATTTGATAAATACTTTGCCACGCTCTCATTTTTATCATGGAGGGAACAGAGTCAAAGAGATCTTTAACAGAATTGTAAGGAAAATTGCCTAGTTGCTCATACCCAAGCGAGTAACACTTTTCAGCCTCATGCATAAAGCTATCATAAGCACTTACCTCGTCAGGAGCTATTTTTGCTATTTCTCCCTTCATCTTCTCATGATCGCCTGAATAGTCAAAATAGCTACCGTCGTCGAATCTTATTCGGTAAAAGGGATCCATTCTGCGCAAATCTACCGCATTTGAAAACTTTTTTCCAGCTAACTCCCAAAGTTCTTCTAATAGAAAAGGAGCTGTCACAATCGTTGGACCAGCATCAAAAGTAAAACCGTCCTGTTTAAACACAGATGCTCTACCGCCAGGTTGATCCAATCTTTCAAAAATTTTCGTTTTGTAACCTTTTGCCTGCAAGCGTATCCCGGTGGCAAGACCACCAAAGCCACTTCCAATAATCACTGCTGAATTACTCGCATACCTACTTTTTTTCCGTATATTTTTCTCCAAATCAATCTTTTTATTCATTCAATAAGCCTTTTTCAAAAAAAAGTGTGCATATAATGTAAATTGCAATTGACGGCTTAGTTTGTCAAGCAGAAAATACAGTTATGGACAAAAAATTAAAACTTTCTGCAATTTCTGAACTTTTGAAACCAATTACATGGTTTCCTCCAATGTGGGCTTTCTGCTGCGGAGCAATATCAACCGGCCAGGAACTGTCCTCAAAGTTTTCGTTGATCCTAATTGGTTTACTACTCACAGGACCACTAGTGTGCGCTGCAAGCCAAGCAATCAACGATTGGTTCGACAGGGAGGTAGATGCAATCAATGAACCCCACAGGCCCATTCCTTCGGGTAGAATTCCTGGTGACTGGGGTTTGCGAATAGCTGTTTTTTGGAGCTTAATGTCTCTTTTTGTTTCTATCTACCTTGGTGTCTGGGCGATCATTGCTACTTTTCTAGCTCTGATTCTTGCTTGGGCTTACAGCATGCCTCCCATAAGACTGAAATCTAATGGTTGGTTAGGAAATGCAGCATGCGGTATTTCATATGAGGGAATTGCATGGACCACAGGCGCGATAGTAATGGCAAATGGTGCTTTTCCCGAACTTAGATCATTAACGCTTGCATTGCTTTTTAGTTTTGGAGCCCATGGCATCATGACCCTAAATGACTTCAAGTCTATAAGAGGTGATAAGCAATTAGGCATTAAATCTCTTCCCGTTCAGCTTGGAATTGATGGAGCAGCTAAATCTGCATGCTTTACCATGCTCCTTCCACAAACTATTGTTCTAGCTCTCTTGGTTAGTTGGGGTCAGATTTTTTTCAGTGTACTTTTCCTCATACTAATACTTTTCCAAATTTCTTTGATGATTTACTTTTTAGTAAATCCATTTAAACGTGCTCTTTTCTATAGCGCAGTTGGAGTACCGTTATTCGTATTGGGTATGATGATTTCTGCTTTCGCGTTGAGAGAGCTAAACCTTTAGGAACTGCAAAAAATGTCCTCAGAAAAAACTTTTTCTTGGTACCAAATTATTCGTTTAGGTGTAGTACAAATGTCGATAGGTGGGATTGTTGTATTAATGACATCTACATTGAACAGAGTAATGGTGGTAGAACTTCTGCTACCCGCATTACTTCCTGGAATTTTGGTGGCAGTGCACTACGCCGTACAAATTTTGAGGCCGAGGCTAGGATATGGCGCTGATAAATTGGGCAAATGCACTCCCTGGATAAAATTAGGAATGGTAATTCTTGCTTTTGGAAGCTTGCTGTCCACATTCTCGACGACTTTAATGTTTGAGTCAAAAATGGTAGGAATATCTTTAGCTTTTTTTGGGTTTATGTTGATAGGCCTTGGTGTAAGCGCCGCAGGCACCTCTGTCCTAACCCTGCTTGCAAAGAAAGTTTCTTCGGTTAGGCGAGCGGCTGCGGCTACGGTTTTGTGGCTTATGATGATTGGCGGTTTTGCAGTTACTGCGTTAATTGCTGGCCAACTTCTAGATCCGTTTTCTCCCGAGCGTCTATTCATGGTGGCTTTAGCTATTTCTCTCGGTGGAGTAATCCTTTCTTTCATTGCCATATGGGGAATAGAGGAGAATACAAAAAGCGTTAAATATAATTACGAAAAGCAACAAAGTAAAAATATGAAAGCTACATTTTTGCAGACTTTAAAAGTAATTATAAGTGAACCAAAAACAAGGAATTTTTCTGTTTTTGTATTTCTATCTATGTTTGCTTTCAGTATGCAAGACTTAATTTTGGAACCCTTTGCGGGGAAGGTTTTTGAAATGTCTCCCGGTGAAACAACGTCCTTATCAGGCATCCAACATTCGGGTGTTTTGTTTGGAATGATCCTGGTTGGATACGCAAATAACAAAGAGATTTTAGGAAAAAAGGTTAATTCCTTAAAATTATGGATTGTTTCCGGCTGTGTATTGTCGGCAGTATCCTTAATATTTTTATCTTCATCTGCAATTATTGGAGAGCCATGGCCATTAGGGTTTAATGTTTTCGTGCTTGGTTTTTCAAATGGTGTTTTCTCTATTGCAGCAATTGCAATGATGATGCAACTGGCGAAGGAGGGATTGCAAGGGACCGAGGGCACAAAAATTGGGCTTTGGGGAGCCTCACAAGCACTAGCTTTTGGTTTGGGAGGATTTCTCGGTGCTGCTAGTACTGATCTTTTGGCATTATTTTCGACAACTACCCATTCGAGTTATGCCATCGTATTTTTTGTTGAAGCAGTTTTATTTTTCATTGCTGCATTCCTCGCACAAAATCTCGATAAATCAAAAATGACTGACAAATTAATAAAAAGAACTGGTTTTGAGAATGATAATAGAAATTTTTATGTTCATGATAGGAGGTCTATCTGATGTCTAATGCAGAAAGAGAGAGTGAAGTAGAAGAGTATGATGTCGTCGTCGTTGGTGGTGGTCCAGCAGGGGCAACCGCAGCTAACGAATTGGCAAAAAGAGGAAAAACTGTTCTTCTGTTGGACAAAGCTGGCAGAATTAAACCATGCGGAGGAGCAATTCCCCCTAGAGCAATTAGAGATTACGATATTCCGGACGAGTTATTAGTTGCAAAAATTAATTGTGCCAGAATGATATCACCAAAATCAGAAGTGGTTGATATTCCAATTGAAAACGGATTTGTTGGAATGGTTGATAGAGAAGAGTTTGATGAATGGTTAAGAGCTCGGGCTGAGAGTAGTGGTGCGACCAGACGAATTGGAGGGTTTCACCACATTTCTAGGAGAGATCCTGATGGCAAAGCGGAAATTTATTACTTGGCTCGAGATAAGGTGGAAGACACGAGAACTACCATGAAAGTTGTTAAAGCAGCTTACCTTATTGGGGCTGACGGGGCAAAGTCAGAAGTGGGTAGGCAAGAGATCCCAGGGGCTAAGCTTACAAAGTTCGTTTTTGCTTATCACGAAATAATAGAGGCTCCAAAGGAAACAAACTCAACGAATGCGCCAGACTACGATAGCCGTAGGTGTGATGTTATTTATTCAAGTAGATACTCACCAGATTTTTATAGTTGGGTTTTTCCTCATGGTAATACTATAAGCGTGGGAACTGGCAGTGCTGATAAAGGATTTTCTTTACGTAAATCTATTAAAGACCTGAAGGAAACTATATGCCTTTCGGACTCAAAAAGCATTCGCTGTGAAGGAGCTCCGATTCCTCTAAAACCACTCAAAAGATGGGATAATGGCAAAGATGTTATCTTAGCAGGAGATGCAGCAGGCGTTGTAGCCCCCTCCTCTGGGGAAGGAATTTATTATGCCATGTTGGGGGGTGAACTGGCAGCTGAGGCTGTGCTGAAATCTTTGGAAACAAACAATAGTACAAATTTGAGCTCCGCCAGAGATAGATTTATGAAACTTCATGGAAAAGTTTTTTGGATTTTAGGAATCATGCAATGGTTTTGGTACAGAAGTGATCGATTGCGGGAACGATTTGTCTCGATTTGTAAAGACAAGGATGTTCAGCAGATGACATTTGAGTCATACATGAACAAAGAGCTTGTAAAGAGGAAAAAGAAAGCACAAATCAGAATCTTTTTTAAAGACTTAGCACACCTACTAGGTATCGCAAAAATTTGAAAAAATTACGGCTTTTTATTTGTTTTGGGGTTAGCTTTTTAATTGCAGCGGTTGGTGGCTCTCTTACTATTCTTGATTCTTGGTATTATTCCTTAGTCCAACCCAGTTGGAAACCTCCTGATTTTTTATTTGGTCCAATTTGGACAACTATTTTTAGCTTACTGGCTATATCGGCTTATCTTTGCTGGACTAAATATGGGCTAGTGTTGGAGGCAAGACGAGTTCTTTTAATTTTTTTTCTTAATGGGTTACTAAACATTCTATGGAGTTACTTGTACTTCTTTTGCCAGCGCCCAGATTGGTCACTTTTTGAAGTTGTTTTTCTCTGGCTAAGTATTCTATTACTCATTTCACGAACCCAAAAATTAAGTAATGTTGCTTCCGTTCTTTTGACTCCCTACTTGGCCTGGGTAAGTCTAGCCTCTCTACTAAATTATCAAACTGTAATGTTAAACGGCCCATTTTAAAGCCGTTTAACGTGAGTAACAGAATGTACAGAAGAGAAAAACTTAAATAACTTCAACAACTCCTTTCATAATGGCGTAGTGCCCGGGAAAACTGCAAAGAAAAGTGTACTTGCCATCTTTCTTTAACTTTTTAGGATCAAAAGCCACCTTTGCGTCACCGCCCCCGCCAATAATCGCAGTTTTAACAATCACCTCTGGAATTTCCGGGAGAAAGCCATTATCCGCTCCTAATTTCATATCAATTTTCCCAATAACTGTATTGAAATCTTTGGTTTCTATTATTACAACATTGTGACCGCCAGCTTTTATCGGCATTTTTCCAGTATGCTTAAAGTTGATAGAGACCTCAGTACAAGAAGTATCAACAGTGATCTTTCTCTTGTCAAACATCATGTTATCGGCAGCGGCTATGCTAATGTCACACGCTGCAGTTGCATTCGCGGAAAGTAGAAAGGTAAAGAATAAAAATATAATTTTCTTCATAAAAACTCCTTAAGTATTAACCCCCCACAAGTAAAAAACACTCTGATTTTTTAACATTATTATAGTTCAGCTCAGACTGAATAAAAAAAAAGAGGCCAGAGAGATCCAGCCTCGTTTTTAAAAATACTAAATAACAAGTATTAAATCAACTGGCATAATATGGGGTGATTGGCCATATCGTAGGATCAGATGGTATGACGAAATGCTTCACTGCCCAAACATACCAACTATCTACCACAGTGCCAGTAAGTAGGATTCCTATACCTCCTGTAATGCAAACCAGAGCCGCAAACCACCAAAGCCAGCGATGTATCGATTCCATTGTGGCATTAAAACCCATAGTCCAGCGCCAAAACAACGCTGCCCTCTCCGAAGCCGTGCCTCTATCTACAATTTGTTCGATCTCTCTATCACCCCCGAAACGGCTTACGGCCAGAATCGTCCCACCGTGCATTGCTGCCAAAAGAGCGGTTCCATATAAAAATGCGATGGAAAGCATATGGAAAGGATTCCAAAAAAGGTTACCGTATTTAATTGAGAACGTTTGAGTCCACTCTAAATGGGAAAAAATTCCGTAGGGTACTGCCTCGCTCCAATCACCCATCAGAATTGGTCTAATTAGTCCGAGCACCAGAAATAACCAAATTGCAGCTGCAAATGTCCAAGCAACATGAGTTCCCATACCCATCACTAATGCTCTACGATACATTCTAAACCACCAGAGCAATACAGAGGCTGTAAGGAAAAATCCAGTTATTAAGAACCAGCCGCCCTCCGCTAAAGGAGGAAAACCTAGACCATACTTCGCATCAGGAGGGTTTAAAGATAACCAGAAAAGCCTTCTGACAAATTCGATAGCATTATAGTCAACTTGGGCCAAGTAGTTCATTCCGATAATTGAAAATGCAATCGCAAAACATATTGCTGAAGCCGAACCTAAAAAACCCAGATATATAGGCCCTATTTGCGCATTACCCAAAATCCCCATTAGCCTAGAGTGCCAAGGTTTCATGATTCTTTCTCTAGTATCCCGATCTCTTCCAAGGGGAACACCTGGGTACGCAGGTGCTTGAACTTGAACTTGTGTAAATAAATTTTGATATTCTGCCATATTACTCTCCTAAAACACCCTCAAGAACTCTCGTAAGGTTTCATGGTTGGATATAAACTACCCTCTATTGGTGTATTCCAAATAGGAAGTTCTAGCCACCAACCCCACCAATCTTGCCAATTACCCGCCCACAACGGACCACTTATTACTATACAGATAGCACTAAAAAGTCCCGACGCTACGGCTGCATAAAGGAGCAACCGATGCACTCCTAACGTCCCTATGGAATAACCAATTGAGTCTCTAAAAAAAGTATCCTCATGCTCTGGCGTTTTTACAGGCTCGCCTTTTTGAGGGTTAGTGGACGATAAAATCAATCCACCGTGCAATGCGGCCACCAAAGCTGTTCCAAAGAAGAAGGTGATTGCAATCATATGTGCTGGATTCCAATGAAACCACACAAATTGGTACCCAACATTTGAGACCCACTGCAGGTGACTCATAATTCCATAAGGAAACCCATGCCCCCACGCACCCAATAACACTGGTCTTATAACTACTAAAGTTACATAAGCGAATATTGCTGCTCCAAACGCTGCAGGAACATGGTACCCAATACCCAACTTCCGACAAATTTCAACTTCCCGTAATGCCCAAGAGACAAAAGCTCCAATCGCACATACTGTGATCACTTGCCAAAGCCCGCCTTCAGCCATCGGAGCTAAACCAAGCCCGTATTTAATATCCGGTGGATTAATACTAATTTGCCAAAGATTCCACGTTGGACCAAGCGCAGCCCCCCACAAAATAAGAGCAGTGCCCAAAAATGCAAAGAAAATTGTTGTAACGCCAAAGAAACCAACATAAAAGGGACCTACCCAAAAATCAAAAAGATCACCTCCAACTAGAGTTCCGCCCCTTATTCTATATTTTTTCTCAAAACTTAACATTGCCATGGTTTATACCCCCTGACTCCATAACTCTTTAAAACCTCACAGGGGCCTCAAAGCCCCTGTTTGGCTCTTTTGTAACACCAAAACTACTTTTTCTCGGAAACTTGAGCAACTACAGTTGTTTTAGAAACATCTGCAGAGCCCATTATCTCCGCCTGGCTTTTTCCATCTAGCCAATTAAAGCGAATCGTACTTAATAAAATAAAGTGGATCATTGCTGCCAAAGCAAACAAAAATACACCTTGCACTACCATTGCCCTTAGTGGGTCAAATAGTTTCCATACTCGCCACATTTCTCAACCTCCTATTAAGTTAAATGAGACATTAGGGTGTATACCGCTGACCTAACGCTACGTATCAATGAGGTACTATTTTCTGCTCCAGGTAACCAGGATCGCCATGGAAGCCGCATAACAGTTGAACAAACCGCAATGGACAGAAAAACTATAAATGTCAACCAAAAAATTAAGGAAAACGTTACAGCATCTCCTCCAGTTTGCTTACTCACCTCTGGTGTAATCGTGTTTTGATTAGAAATTGCTTCCATTTTATTCCTCCATTAAACAGAAAAAAGTTTACAAATTGAAATTAATAGAACCAAGGGCGCCAAGCCCAAACGAGAATATGAGCAATCACGGCAATAGCCGTAAAGCCAACCAACCCCTGCATATAAAACGTATGAAATTCTTGGGCTTCCTCGTCGGTTAGTCCCGAGATCGATCCTGAAGTCTCACTCATGGTATGAACCTCCTTGAAAAGGCCAATAGGCCGTTGCCGCAAGAAAGCCCAGCGGCATTGGGCAGACGCGGCACCACGCCGCGGCATTCGATAGACCAATAAAAAGCTCTTGGCCATAAAAATTAATAATGTTCTTATTCAAACTGTTTCCCTACTGTTAGCTGACTCAACGTGGTCTATCCCCAACAATATTTCATTAATCAGTGATTTAGTAACCGAATTCAAACCCTTATTTTTAGCGTAAGCCTCCGCTTTCTCTCTCAATTCTTTAGCTTTTGAAATTTGAACTAAGATTGGCTCAGACTTTAATTTTTCATTTAGTGCTTGCTGAGCATCTTCATGCCATATAATCGTTGATTCCTTGATCGAATTTACTTTTGTATTTGTTGGGTCAACCTTATCAAGGTCACTGCCTAAGGGAAGTATGTGAAATAATGCATCAAACAAGCCATTACAAAGTTCTTGCAATACATAAGTTGCTCCCGCATACCCCATAAAAGGAGTGCCTGTATGACGCCTAACTATCGGGCCAGGAAAGGATGACGGAATAAAACTGCTACGAGAGCCAACTTCCGCAAGATAAATTTTTTCATTTATGCTTCCAAAAACTACGACAGGAGGGTTTTCCTGAATAGATTTCCGTATCTTTTCATTATCTGTTTTCTTTCCAGGACAACGAGAGACTCCCAAATTGCAAGGAAAACCTAATTCAGTTTCAAGATAATTCTTAAGTCCTCGCGTATAAGTCTCGTTAGCAACCACCCCAAAGTTTGCAGTAGCAAAAAAGTCCTGGGTGACTGACCGCCAGAGATCCCAGATAGGCTTTAACGTAGTGTGTTTCTCTTTTTGAATGAAAGGCTCAGGATCCAACCCGAGGAGTTCTCCTAATTTTCTGAGGAATAGCGTAGTACTCTCCATTCCAATAGGCGCCTGCAAGAAAGGCCTTTCCAAAATCTCACATAGTGATCGCCCGTATTCCCTGTACATGCAAATATTTGCATCTGCCTCAACTAATCTACTCATATCAGCAAGATGACTACCTAACGGAAAAACTAAATTAATTTCAGCTCCTATTCCCTGTACTAATCTTCTAACCTCTGCAAGATCACTATTTAAATTAAAAACACCATATGACGGTCCAATAATATTGACTTTAGGTCTTTCAGAAAGCCTTGGCTTTGGAATTTTTTTCATTCCGTATTCCTTCCAAAGCCAAATCATTGCTCTATCAGCTGCTTCCCATTGATCTTCGTCGATTGTCCTAGGCAGAAATCTTTGAATTGTTGTTCCTTCAGGGGTAACACCTCCCCCAATCATTTCAGCAATAGAGCCAGTAACAACAACTGAGGGCAACTCTGGGTCAAGAGTAGAGTGGGCTCTTTTCATTGCACCTTCCGTTCCCTCTTTTCCTAACTCTTCCTCAGATAACCCTGTAACAACAATAGGTAACTCATGAGGTGGTAAACCATCTGTGTAGTGCAAAACTGAAGTAACTGGAAGATTTTCGCAACCAACCGGGCCATCAATTACAACCTGCATTCCTTTGATGGCAGTGAATATATAAACAGCACCCCAATAGCCTCCAGCTCTATCATGATCGGTAACAAACACTATGCAGACTCCTTTGCTCTAGAGCCTAATTTTCGGGCATTCTTTTTACGGGTAACTTCTCTAAATTCCGGCCTGTCAACGGGTGTTTCCTCCCAGATACCCGCTTTATAGCCCTCACCCACCCCACCAAAAAAGCTTTTCATCTTATCGAAACGGGATTTATTGGCAATTGCACTGTTTATAACTTGAGCAATCGACCCAACACCCGCAACTCCCATTAACGGCCTTGCAGAAATTAAATTTGTGAAATATAAACTCGGCTTTCCAAGTTCTTTCGCTGCCTGCACAACTGGAGTTGTTCCGATCGCAATATCCGGATTATATTCATTCATAGCTTCAAGATCGTTCTCCAAAGAAGCTCGATATGTAACAACTACTTTTCTATCAACTAACCATTTGTAGTCATCCTCGGAAAATTTAGTTTTGGGACAAGCAGTTCCAACATACTTAACATCAGCCCCACTTTCGATGAGTAGCCTTGCAACAATAAGCTCTGAACCCTCATAACCACTGAGAGTAACGCTCCCTTTGATCTTATTTTTCTCTAGTGTCGTTTTTATTAATGGGAGAACACTGTTTTTCGCAATATCGATTTTCTCTTTTTTAATTCCACTGGCAATACCAATTTTTTCAAGCCACATATTTGTTCCGTCAACTCCTACTGGAGCAGAGCCCACAATTGTTCTACCAGCAGCTTCAAATTCTCTGACGCTAGCCGTATAAAAAGGGTGAAGCGCGGCCACCGCGGAACAGTTAAACGCCTGATATAATTCTCTCCATTCTCGAGTAGGTACAACAGGACCAACCGATAAACCCATTTTTTCAATCATCATTGAGATACTTACTGGATCAACTGGAAAAATTTCTCCCAGCAAAGTTAACGAGGGCTTATCGGACTGCTTAACTCTTGGCGCAGCCACGGGACCCACTTCGATTTCTGAACGGGCTACTTTTAACATTGCTGCAGCCAATATATCTTTTGCCTCTGCGTGAGTGGGGACTCCGAATCCCGGCACATCTATTCCGATTATCCGAACCCCATTGATTTCTTTTGGAAGTAACTGGAGAGGAACTCCACTAGCAGTGGGAACGCAAAGATTTATTATCACCACTGCATCAAATTTTTTTGGATCGGCCTGCTTGTAAACTGCCTCCCTTATATCTTCAAAAAGCTTTCCGGTAACTAGCGTTTCTGAATTAAACGGCACGTAACCAACACTTCTCCTGCCCCCATAAAAATGAGAGGTAAATGTAAGGCCGTAAACACAACATGCTGAACCTGAGAGTATAGTTGCTGTTCTTCGCATTCTTAATCCAACCCTTAAAGAGCCAAACGCCGGGCACATGCTCTGAGGTTGATCGTGAGGCCCCGTTGGATAATCTTTTTTATATTGGTCAATAATTTCTGATTTACCTGCAGTTTTTGCAGCTTCTTGCATTCTCTGCTTCCCACCATGACAAGCGGAAGAACTTGTAGCTTGCAAGTCGTTGCTTTCCTGTTTTACAGGTATATCAATTTTTTTCATTTTTAAGCTGCATCGTAAATTACTTCTAAAGATTTTCTTTTAGTTTCTTGTTTACCAGTCATGTCTGCCTGAGTTGCTGGTTGCAATACAACTCCCCTACCAACGGTGTCCGAGGAGAAAAGGTTTAACAATTGATCTTGCGTAAGTGGTTTTGGGTGAACTGGTGGAGCATTTGCTACGTTCGAAGCCAGCTCTCCAAAAAGTGGTCCCCATTCACAATCGGGTTTTCCAATAATTTCATAACTAGCACTTTTTCTTCTTATATCTTCATTAGCAGGGATAGCAGCTAGAACGGGTATTTTTACTTTTTCAGTAAAAGCCTTGGCCTCCCCAGTTCCGTCATCTTTATTTATTACCATTCCGGCAACTCCAACGTTTCCGCCTAATTTCCTAAAGTATTCAACCGCAGAACAAACATTATTAGCAACATAAAGTGACTGCAAATCATTACTGGCTACAACAATCACCTTTTGACACATATCTCTAGCGATAGGTAACCCAAACCCGCCGCAAACTACATCCCCCAAAAAATCCAGCAGTACGTAGTCAAATCCCCAATCATGGAACCCCAATTTTTCTAAGGTTTCAAAGCCATGTATAATTCCTCTTCCTCCACACCCTCTACCTACCTCAGGACCTCCGAGTTCCATCGCAAAAACACCATCTCTTATAAAACAAACATCACTTATGGAAACTTCATCCCCTGCCAACTTCATTTTTGATGAAGTTTGTATAATTGTTGGACAAGCTTTGCCACCAAAAAGCAGAGAAGTCGTATCGCTTTTTGGATCACAACCAATTAGAAGAACTTTTTTCTTTTGCTGAGCCATCATGTATGAAAGATTAGCGAGAGTAAAACTTTTTCCAATTCCACCCTTGCCATAAATAGCAATTATCTGAGTTTCTTTTTTTATTTCCCCACTGCAAGCTGGGTCTGGCTCAATTTTCGCCTCAGCAGATAAATTTGTTCTCATAACTTCTATTTTTTGTGAACCTTTTATATCCATCATTTAATGAAACTCCTTCCAATCAAGAATCATTTTTAAGCAAGAGGGGTTATTAAACGCAGTCTCATAAGCGTGACGAGCCCCTTCTGCGGAAAGTTGGTGAGTAATTAAGTTATCTAACGATAAAATTTCCTCTAAGTACCATTGACTTACAACTCTCAAGTCCTCCGGTTGCCATTGAGCGGAAACCCTGAAATTGATCTCTTTCATAAAAGTAGGAACAAAAGCAAAAGAAATTTTTTGATCATAAAAGCCCGCGAGAACCAACTCCCCTCTTTTAGCCATAAGGCTAACGAAGAAGTCTAGCTGGCTTATATCGCCGCTAGCATCAACCACACAGGAAAATTTCTTTCCGTCGACTTCCTCAGGTTTACAAACTTCATAATCAAAATTACCCGACCGCCTATGGCTACTTTTTTCTATAACTATTGGATTTAAACCTTTAATCAACGAAATTCTAGCTAAGAGCCTTCCAAGAGCTCCGTGACCAACAATTAAGTCTGGAGCAGAGTCTTTACTCTCAGCAGAAAAAACATGATGGGCAGTTGCTGCTAGAGCTAATAAAGTATCCTCTGGGCAACTGGGTTTTTTTAGTTTTGTTACTCTAGAATCAGGTACAACTATTTTTGAGCAAGCGCCTCCAAATAAACCTCTCACCTTGCCAAAACATTGAGCCCCAGGCACAAACACCGATTCTCCAATTTTTGTTGCTACTTCTGAACCTGTCGCAATAACCTTACCTACAGATTCATATCCGGGAACCAATGGATACCCCATTCCAGGAAAATTAGGCATCCTACCCTCAAAAAGCAATCTTTCAGTACCTGTACTAATACCGCTAAACTCAACATCAATCATCAAGTCCTCATCAGCTAACTCATCGATCTCCAACTCATTTAGACTAATTGAGCCAGGCTTCTCTATCAAAACCGCAATGCCTTTCTGATCGGAATTTATATTATTCATAAAAAAGTATGTACATTTTCTTTGTCGTTTTTAATTGTAAAAAATTATTTACACTTTCATGTTAATCCTTTCTGTACTCATGTCAACGTCTTTATTTGGTGCGTTGCAATACCCTTAGTGCGCTATGTTTTATTTTGCCAACAGTATTCCAGCTTGACTTGGTAGCGGACAACTAAGCTTCCATATCTTTGAGAAGCCAGCCCTATATAGCAGCTTGGTAATTCCTGCTAAACTTCGGGGCTTTCCTTTTCCCATAGCTAGTAGATAAAAATAAAAATAAGCATCACTCTTTCTGATAGGCTCAGACTGGGGATCAGTAATCATTGGCTCAGCTATTAAAAGAGCCCCGCCAGGCGGCATGCACTTTTTTATGGAAGACAAAAGTAAACTCACTTTTTCATCAGGATGATCATATAAAACTCTAATTAAAGTAATTAAGTCATAACCTGACGGCAGAGCGTCGTTAAAAAAATTTCCCCCTTGAAAAGATATTTGATTCCCTAACCCTTTCGCCTTAATATTTTTTTTTGCAAGCTCAGAGACAGCAGTCAAATCAAAGCATGTGATATTTAAATGTCGATAAGCAGTTGCTAATTTGATTGAAAAAGTTGCCTGTCCTCCTCCCAAATCAAGCACCTTTTTATACTTAGAGAAGCTGTGAGCACTAAAAATTTGGTCAGTCACTAGGGGCTGTGATATTGACATCAAATCACTATATTGTCCGATGGACTCCATTTTTCCAAAACTTCCTTCATTTTTTTTTGTCGCATAGGGCCAATATTTACTTAATTCAGTTTCTTTTCCATGGTCAGCTAATAACCCAACAGGATTCTGCATATCTCGATAGAAAATTTTGTGATGGAGAATTAATTCACAAAGCCCTGGGTTCATCGCAATTACAAAACCTTTTGTTCTCAATTCGATCATTCCCTCGTCTAATCTCTGTAAAAGCCCTAAAGAAACAGCCGCTGAAATTAAGCAATCGAAACTTTCTGTGTTAAGCCCACATTTCTTTTCTAACTCTGAACTTTTTAAAGGTTTACTTTTTAAATTTTCGAAAATTTTTAAAGTTACGCAAGAGTAAAGAATCTGGGAATATACGAATCCAGCTACTAAATCGAATAACTGCTCCGATTGTTTTTTTACAATGAACCGAGTAAAAAACTGAGATTGAAAATATTTTTGCGCGTGAGGATGAAGTAATATGCTCCTTCTCACACGATTTTTGATACGGCTGAGAATTGAAACCACTAATACCTTTAAGAGGTTGAAATCAGCGAATTCTTTTGATTCATCTTTGAAATTTCTTGCCTGTATATTTTTATTCTACCCTTCTTTGGAACTAGTCTTTTTGACTCCTCTTTAACTAGCCCTTTTAAATATACATCTTTATGACATGGGGGAATTACGGAAACCGCCTTATTTATAAGGTGATCAAAGTAATCTACTGCACCAGATAAACCAAGCTCTTTTGCTGAACTCATACGACCAAGAATTTCATCCTGCCCAGAAGGCTTACCAAGCTCGTCCGGGCTGGCAATCACATCTCTTATATCATCAGCTACTTGATAAGCCTCTCCAAGAGTTTCTCCAAGTTCTCTCCATCCTTCTATACCCTCTCCCCCCGACACAGCCCCAGAAGTGGTCGCTGCAACGAAAAGGGAGCCAGTTTTCGCACGCTGGTATTCTTTTAAAATTGCTTTATTTTCACACTCCCAGGCTTGACCTGCAATAATTCCTCTTGGAGCGCCAACTCCGGAGGATACGCACTGGACTAATGGCGGAATTCTCTCAGGAAAGGGTGTTTTGCAACAAGCAACTGTTTGATACGCCAAAACTATTAAGGCATCCCCCGCCAAAACCGCAAGCCTCTCGTCGAAAGCTTTGTGAACAGTGGGTTTACCTCTTCGAAATTCCGCATTATCGAAACAGGGTAAATCATCATGCACTAAAGAAGCACAATGCAATAACTCAATAGCAACTGCAGAAGCCATTGCAAGAGTTAAATCTTTACAACCAATAGCCTCTGAAACCGCCAAACATAGTTTCGGCCTTATTCGCGCACCACCAGGAAACACAGCATGGTGAATCGCCTTAACCAACTTTGGCGGTGAATCCTCAGCACCGCAAAGGTCGACGGCAGACTGAAGCTTTGTCTCTAAAATTGAATCAATTTTCATGCAATTACCCCCGATGATGACTTTTTTTGGAGCTAATTTTGATTAGAATGAAATTACTGCCCATTGTCAATTAAAATTGACAATAAATAACGTCTAATATTATTTACTATTTAAAACTGTTTCATGAGAAAAAATATATCGAATTTATCTAAAAAAAAGACTGATTTGGCATCAACAAAAAGCCACGGCGAAGGTGCCGGTCAATTTATTTCAACAAAATCAGTAAGTTGGCGCTATCAATTTGTGCAAATCGAAGAACAAGTAACTAAGAATCCCCCGGTTCTTCTTATTCACGGTACCGGTGGAACGCTTGAAACTTGGAATGCCCTAGTAGATGAATTTACAAAAAGAAAAAAAGGGAAATTACTTATCTTTGATTTACCCGGACATGGAGGTTCCAAATGTAAAGAAAGTGAAGGAGTAAGTACGCTATCGGAAATAGCTCGGGAAATCTCAGAGCTTTTAATTTTGCTTCAAATTCGAGAGGTTGATATGGCTGTCGGTCACTCGGCAGGAACAGCTATAGCTATGGAAATAAATCTGCAAAAACTAATAATAGTAAATAAAATTATCGGAATTAATCCCTCTTTAGTCCCACCGCCTGTGCATTTCAATCTGGCACTTTTTCCCTTCTTTTCTCCAATTCTAACTTCAAAAACTGCAATTTCACTTATTACAACAGCGATGCAGAAAACCTCCTTAGTTGATCTTTTAATTGACTCTACGGGCTCCGAATTGAGCTCAAAACAAAAGCAAAGCTATAAAAACATTTTCAAAAATGAGTCTCATATACTCGGTGCTATTAAGTTCATGGCGGACACTGATTTAAAATCGTTACTTAAAAAATCCAAAGATATATCTTGCCCTCTAACCCTAATAGCTGGAGAAAAAGACAAATGGGTTAACATTGAGTCCTTAAAAAAGACTCTCAAAGAATTTCTTCCAAAAAGTTACTTTATTAAATTAAGTGGCGGTCATTTACTAAATGAAACACATCCAAAAGCTATTGCTGAAATAATCTTTGAACATTTACGACTTAAGTGAAATAGCTTTGACAATTTTGTCTGAGTCAGCGCTTGGTAAAAGAAAGTATTTTGCATCCATTGATTTAGCAATCATTTCACTCCTCTGACTAGCTCTGACGCTCGTATCAATAAAAAAAGACTTAATCTTCTTCTTAGCTATCAATTGTCCTGCCTCAATTGATTGGGCGAATGCTTTTTCTCTACCCCCAACCCCCTCCCTAGTGACATTTGCCCCTCCGTCAGACAAAACAACTATATTAGGTACTCTTCCGTTAACAAGGAGACTCAGAGCTAAGTTGAAAGCATGCTCTAACGCCAGGACCAAAGGAGTTCCCCCACCTCCAACCAGACCAACTAATGTTTTTTTTGCCCTTACTAAAGATCGAGTTGGAGGCAAGACTAATTGCGTTATTGAACCTTTGAACATTATCATCGCGACTTCATCTCTCCTGACATAACAATTGGAAAGTAGCAATTCAACAGCACCTTTAGCCTCACCAAGCCTATGAGCTGCTGATGAACCTGATGCATCTACTAAAAAAATAGTGGTAACCTTAGGTGAATATTTTTTTCGTGCAATTCTAAAATCCTCAGGGAAAATTCTAATCTGATGTTTTCTTGACCCGTAATTAAATGCACTCCTCTCTTTTTGAAAAGGTAACGCAGCTTTTATAGTCTCTAAAATTCTAATTTTCTCGACTGAATTAGGCCGCCCAATTTTTGAACCAAAAGAGCGGCCATGCCTTAAACCATTCAATTTAGTTTTACTCTTACCTGCAACTATATTTACAGAAGTGCTAATTTTACTTTTTATTTTTGAATTTAATTCATCTATCAAATTTTGAGGAAGCCTAACGGACATCTTTTCAATATTTTTCTCGTCTTTTCGATTCGACAAATTATTAGTGGCATTATTAGATTGATCCTCACTTGAATCCTTTCCCTCTACTCCATTAAGTTCCATCTCAGCTTTTTTCTCCGCCTGCTCTGACTCTAGATTCCCTTTATTGTGAGTATTAAAATCATCGCTTAATTTTTCTGAGCTTGTCTTATCATTAGATTCATTCAAATCATTACTAGTTTTTTCTGGGTCTGCCTCATTTTTTTCGTTCGTTTTAGGGATGGATTTAGCTCTCTGAAGGAAAACAAGCTGAACAGCTACAGAAATGTCCCTTTCTTCAACTTTTGTAGAATTATTTAAGCTTGCATTTATTCTTGCAACGTGAATTGCGAAGTTAATCTGCCGAAGACTATAAATGGAAAAACCAGCGCCTATCTTCGTAAAGCTTCGGATTAAATCTTTATTAACTTTTATTTTTTTTAATTTTTCTCTTGCTTGTCCTATTTTTTTTTTTATTTCTTCAAAATTAGTATCATAGAGAAAATTAAGACTTTGCCTTTCAACGATAGGAAGCAAACTAATTCGATCAAGCAAATTGTCTGGTAAAAACTCACTATTTGAATAGGACGTGTCAAAGGAGGAAAAATTATCAAATAAAATTATTGCATTTTTTGTTCTTCTCAAGATTGAATTACAAACATTCTGAGAAGAATAATCTAACTCATTACAAATTTCTCCGAATATTTTTACCTGTGAATCACTCAGATTTCCCGTAATATTTAGCGTCAACACCTGGTGTCTGTTTTTATTTGCAAACATACCGGGGTTGAAGCTTAGCTGACCAGTCTTAAAATACTCGAAAAAACTCCACCCGCCATATAAATTTTCTTCAGTAAACGCGCTTGGTATACCTCTCACCTCTGTGGCCTCATCAATCAAGCCTCTTAGATAAGCTAACCACTTGTTCTTATCATCGACTTCCGGAATTTTTAAAACTAACCCACCAATCAGCCAAGGGCAAACCGCAAAAATTTGCGTTGCTTTCTCTACAGAGGAGTAGTCTGTATAGGGGACATTATCATACATCGCCAAGTATTTTCTGAATAGACCTCTTCACTCTAGCATCAGAGCTTGTCTCGTCAAGAGGATCTCTTCGTAATCGGTGTCTCAAGCAGAGCGTGGCAATCTCTCTAACATGGTTTAACTTGACAATCCTACTTCTTTTATAAGCAGCAAGAGCTCTTGCTGCTTTAGATAAGGTTAACTCTCCCCTTAATCCGTCAGTTTTTAAATCTATACATAACTCTGATATTTTTTCAAAAACGCTATCTGGCAAATTTATTTTGGTTATCCGGTTTTTTGCTAATCTAATCTGTTTTGCTAAATCTTGTTCGCTACTTTCCCACTTGGCCAAAAATTTAATTGGTTCAGAGTCAAATTCTTGTCTTCTTTTTATAACTTCAACTCTTTTTTCCAGGTTGGTTGGTGTCTTTATTTCCACAGAAAATCCAAAGCGATCAAGCAGCTGCGGTCTCAGATCTCCCTCCTCTGGATTTCCACTTCCCACAATCACAAATTTTGCAGGATGACTTATGGACAAGCCCTCTCGTTCAATAATGTTTACTCCAGACGCGGAAACATCAATCAGCAAGTCCACTAGATGATCCTCAAGAAGATTCACTTCATCAACATAAAGGTAACCTCTATTAGCACTAGCTAATAGACCAGGATCGAGCTCTTTAACTCCCTCTGTTAATGCTCTTTGCATATCTAAACAACCCACTATACGATCCTCAGTAGCGCCTAACGGAAGATCAATCACAGGCACAGGCTTGAATTTCGCCACCTTTTTTTTACCATATTTAACCTTTAACAAGCCTTCAGAAGTGATATTGCAGACTTTGCAAATATCCAGGGGGTTATCTAACTCACAATTGAGGTTAAATTTGCAACCGATAGTAGCTTTTATAGGAGGTAAAACCTTTGCCAACGCCCTGACCGCCGTTGATTTCCCGGTTCCTCTGTCACCCATAATCAACACACCTCCAATGGAAGGGTCTATTGCAGATAATTTTAGAGCTAAAAGCATTTCTTCTTGTCCTACTATTGCAGTAAAAGGATAAGCAAGAGTCATCTTCATAAAATTTTATTTTTATTCAAGGAAATATCTTTTTTATTCAAAGCAACTACCAAACTTAGAAAATGGAAAACCCCGGAAAAAAATAGCAAGGTAATGACAAAAATAAACGAGGTATCTGAAATCGCCAATCTAAAAGAAACTAATATACAAACCCCAGCGATTTGATTATAGAAAAAATCTCTCGATACTCTTATAACTTTACTTTTTTTTATACTTAGAAAAACAATTTCAATACAGTTGATTAGAATTATCAAATCAAGCAACAGAATTAAAAATTTTTCGTTAATAACATCCATCTCAATATTTTTTAAATTCTGATAATAATGAAAATACTCTGTCTAGCCTCGCACTTGGGTTCATTTCTTCCAAAAGATCTTGTTTCACTTTAGGGCTCAGCGGTAAAATTTCTGACCATCTGTTTGCGACCCAACCACATTCGTCTAGCCTAAAGGGAGGTGCGATTGGCATACTCAACTCATCATTAATTTTCTTTTGCATATCAGCTATCAACTTTCCTAGGGTGTTGACCACAACCTCATACTTTTGTGGAATTGCAAGAGAAGGATCAGCCTCAACCATTTCAATCTCTCCACTCCATAGACCGTAACGACCCTTTTCTTCGTTATTCAACCGAAATCTTTTAACTCCCTTACACCTTATCAATAGTAAGGCAGGCTGTAGCGTATTAACCTCGGTTATTTTTGCTAAGGTTCCGACTCTCCTCAATTTTTCCCTCTTGTCAGGTTGAAGCACCTCTTGACCGTCCTCCAGCATGAGCACCCCAAATGTAGAATCTTCTCTCATAAGGCTTTTTACCATTTTGAGATATCTAACCTCAAAAATTCTCAGCGAAAGTACGCCATCAGGAAACAATCCAGTGTTTAGAGGAAAAAGAGGAATTCTCAATTAAACTATCAGAAATGTTAATGAAGAATCCTGGGCATTTGTAAATGAAATGCAGGAATTTCTGTCTCAAACGGAGTCCCATCGTCTGCGATCATTTTATAGCTACCCTGCATGGTCCCAACAGGAGTGGATATTACTGCACTACTTGTATACTCAAAACCTTCGCCTGGCTCCAAAACTGGTTGCTGTCCAACAACGCCTTCTCCACTCACTTCCTGGACCTCTCCATTAGCATCCATTATCTGCCAGTACCTACTCAGTAACTTAACTGGGTGTTCCCCTGTATTTAAAATCCTAATAGTGTACGCAAAAACATATTTACAAGATTCTGGGGAAGAATACGCCTCTAGGTAAAGTGGCTCTGCTTCCACCTCACATAAATATTCCGAAGGAAAAACAAATTGGGAATCCATAAACCGCTCCTTTTTCTTATTGTAACCTCAATGGTGAAGAATATCCCGTAAGTTCAAGAAAACCCCTACCTATGAGCCTTTTACCATAATATAGTTTCACAGCTCCTTCATAATAAAAAGTTCCTGTGCTAAGCCTTGCATCTATTTCTTGATTATCCATAATTGGACGTACCATAAACATGTGTTCACCTATTATAATGTTCTGCTCTATGGGATACTCAGCCCTCGACTTCGACGATTTCCAAAACCTTTTTTGTATCCATTTTGCAGAATGCTTCTCTACAACTCTTTCTTGAGAGCGATATTTTGGGTGATTATTTCCAAAACTATCCAAAAGCGAAAAATCTGACCAAAACGTTTTTCCATCTCTTTCGCGAATTCGAAACGCCATCAGACTACCTCCGTCTAACAAATTTATTCCAATCCAATCCCACCCAATAGCTTGTCTGGCAAGCAATTTGCTAGACCACTCGTGATCAAGCCACGCCAACCCTTTACCAAGCCAAACTTGATCTTTAACACGAACTGAACCGTCAACTACTAAATTAGGTCTGCTGTAATAGAAACTTGCTTGTTTAGGGCTTGGGCCTTTTCTGGAAAACCCATTGTCCCCTCTTAGAATAGTAGTTTTCATTTTTTGTTTACTTATAGTACTCAAAGTCAAATCATAATTAAACTGTTCGTCTTTTATCGCAATTATATATTTGTCCACCAGGGGATCTCTTTTCAAAAACCAATCTTCAAAAACAATATTAGTATTGACTTCAGATAAATCTATAATTCCTTTCCTTATCCTACCAGCACGTTCAGCAAAAAATAACTCCTTCTCTTTCGGAAGTATTAAACTTGCATGACCAAAAATTAATTGCTCAGGAGAAAACGAACTTTCACTATTTATGACACCTGCGCTACGCCTCCTGAAGAAAGTAATCTGAAAAGCACAGAGGGCCCCTCCTTTTTTCCAAAGCCAACCAGTTACGTACCACCACTCGATTCCGAAGCCAAAATGAGCTCCATAATCTCTTGGGAAGGTTAAATCTCTATTTCGGTCAACTTGTTGGAAGTCTGTCAATGATTGAGCTTTTAGCATATTATTGCAAGATAGCAACATACTTAATCCACCCCCCCAGCGGATTAATCCTCTTTTTCTCTTATCTACCATTCTTCTTTCAAATTATTCTTTATATTTTGGTTATTTATCGTCGATTGAATAGTGAGAAATGCAGAATAACTGCCAAGAGCAACTAAACATAAACCAAAACAAGTTATTATTACGACCGGAAAATTTAAATCCATCGTCCAATAAAATGACTGTGGATTTATTTTGAATACTAATACTAAACTGATCAAAACCCCTATTAAAGACCCGTAAAAAACTGAGAAACTGCTGAGCAAAAAGCTTTCAAAACTAATTTGACGACAAACAAACTTTTTTGATTCTCCCAATTGAATCATCAAAGAAATCTCTTTCCTTCGCATGTAGCTTTGAGAACTGTATGAGCACACTATCGAAAAAACAGAAATAAGACAGGAAATAAAAGCTAAAAAGTAAGTTAGTGTAAACGTTCGATCAAAAATTTTAAGAGATAAATCTTTAATTTCTCTAGCATTAATGAAATTGTAATTAGAAAATAATACCTGATTCTCTAAAAATTTTTTCATGACTTCAACCTCACTTTTATCATTTAGCCAAAGAGAAAATTGAGTCATCAATTTACTACCTCCCAAACTAAGATAATCTTTTTTTGTCATCATTAGGCTACCATATTGTCTAGAGTAATCTCTGTAAATTCCACCAACAACTGCATTAACAAGAGTATTGGGCCCCATTGAAAAATATAAATCATCAAATAATTTGTAATCATATCTTAGTGCAAATGATTCAGATACGTATATGATTACTTTACCTCTACTCCTCTCACTAAAAGATATCTCATTCAGTGAATCGAAGACTAAGCTTGTACCAATTAGGGGGACGACATCATTTCTTTCCTCGTGCCTGAACGATCTAATTAGAAGAGAAACATTCAGTTTGTCAGGCCCAAAACTTACTAAAATATTTTTTGAGAAATCTATGGACTCTATACCTTTTAATTCTTCGAGAAAATTTCGACTGTCACTATCTATATAATGATTATAACTATTTACTTTAGGAGTAGCATAGATATCGGCAACTATAATTTTATCTAACCAAGTCTGGAGTGACTCTCTAAAACTCATAACCATGATTAGAATTGACACAGTGAGAGCAAAACTGACAACTACGGAAGCAATTATGTTAACCGAAAATACTGAACCATTTATTAATCTCATAAAGGCGAAATAAACCCAACTCACTTCTTGAGCTTTTCTGTATGTGGCATTAAAAATAGTCCTAAAGAAAGTTGCACTGGCCCAAGGTATCATTAAAACGAGGGATATCAATATGAGTGCGATTCCCGTGTAAGAAAAAAAAGGTACTCCATTGAATGAAGGAAGACTAATTAATAAAATTGCCAAAGTAAAACACATTACCGAAAAGAAAAAAATATAATTATTTTTTTTTAAATTCGTTAAATTATCAGACTGTTGTAGCTTTACCTTTAAATCATACCGTAGGCCTGCCAAAACCACCAAAGCTGCAAGCAAACTCGACATTACTCCTAAAAGCCAACTTCCAAGAAGTAAAATCAAATCTAAGTTGAAGTTATTTCCATACTGAGAAAATAAAGTTGCAGAGAAACTATTCATAAAAAAGCTAAACATTATTTCAGCTAGTATTACCCCAGCTAGTACTCCAACTGTACTTCCGATTGAGGAGAAAACAAGAACTTCCATCATTGCTAAGCAATAAAGTCTTTTCTTATTAAGTCCTAAAACTTTGAGTAAAACGAAGTAGTTAATTTGTTTTCGAAAAGAATTTTCCACAACAGAAAATACTAAAAAAAAGCTTGCTAGAATAGTTATCAAACTGAGCATAAATAAATTGCTACTATAAGCTCTGGATATAGTACTGAGTTTTTTCTCCCTGTCTAACTCATCTATTATCTGAACCTGGACTTCTAAACCTTTTTTTGAGAGAGTCCGCATAATTTTTTCTTTTATGCGATCTATATTTGCTCCGGGGGAGAGTTTTAAGTTAAGTCTACTTAACTTTCCTTCCATTTTGAAATATTTTTGGATATTTGCTAAGTCCATTAGAATTAGATTTTTACTAATTGACGGAGGAAGTGTTGCTAATGCGTTTAATTCAATTGTACCGTCTGTTGTTAATAACTCTATTTGAGAAGAATCATCTGCTAAGCCTTGGGTGAGGATAACATTTCCATCCTCTAAAATTGACAACAACCGGAAGTTAGATTGTCCTTTTTTTAAAGAGAGGAATTCTAGTTCACGAAAAAAAATAGGAGTTACTTTCGCCGCTCTAAAAAAATCTATACCTAATATTTCTACTGCTTTTTTACCTTTAGTACTAGACTTAACAATGATCTCTGGACTGATTTCTGAAATACTCAAAATTGATTTATTTCTTAATAATTCATCAAAAACTACCTCATCGAAATACTGAAAGCGTCCTTCAATGCTTAGTTCTGCTTTTCCATAAAAAATATTTGATGCTCTATTAAATTCAATGATCGCGGAATTTTTTACTAAATTTACAGCTACCAACAAACAAACTCCGATGGAAATTGACACTATGGTTATTATCCATCGGAATGGCTGGTGGTAAAATGACCCCTTTAAAAACCACTCAGACAAAGTAAAAAAATTAGCAGCGCTCAAATATCTGTCTAAATTTTGAGTTGTTAAACGGGGACAATTCTCTGGTTGGAAATAGTTATTGATGTGTCCATTTTATCTGCGATGGTAGGAGAATGAGTTGCAATAATCAAGGTGACATTTCTAAGCTTACACCTGTCTAATAAAGAGTCTATCACTGTTGTAGTGTTCAGTTGGTCTAAGTTACCGGTTGGCTCATCTGCTAATATTATCGACGGGTCGTTCATCAGTGCTCTTGCTATACAAGTTCTTTGCTTTTCACCCCCCGATAAATTAGCAGGGAGAGCTCCTTTTCGCTTATCTAACCTAAGCACCCTTAACAACTCTATTGCTTTTTTTTCTATATTCGAAAATGAATCGTCAGTCAAAAGCCCGGGTACCATGATGTTTTGTAGGACAGTTAGATGTGGTATCAAATGAAAGGTTTGAAATATGAAACCCAAGCGATCACGCCTGTAGATATTCAATTCAGCACTCGATAAAGTATCTAGTCGAGTGTTAAATACTTTTATGGATCCTGAATTAGGTATTTCCAAACCAGCTATCAAATTAAGTAGGGTAGATTTCCCACTTCCAGACTCCCCAACTAGTGCAACTGAACTTCCACCAACTAGGCTGAGGGAAAATTCTTCAAACAAAAGCGAGGACGATTCGTATCCAAAGCTAATTCGATCAATCT
This sequence comes from Betaproteobacteria bacterium TMED82, assembly GCA_002170395.1. Taxonomy (GTDB): domain Bacteria; phylum Pseudomonadota; class Gammaproteobacteria; order Burkholderiales; family Burkholderiaceae_A; genus UBA7377. The sequence continues at coordinate 396,739 of NHEJ01000004.1, read as the reverse complement.
CAATTTGAAGACTCATAAATGTCAATTAACTAACAAGACATATTACATTTGCCAGCAGAAACTCCCTCTGGGTCTATGGCATTCAACTTGGCTGATACACTTTCTAACAAAAAGCTATCGCCTGTCTTACGGGAGAGTTCTTGAATTGCAAATAACACGTTGGCGTTGTCTGGAGCTAACAACAAAGCTTTATTAAACGAGACCATGGCTTCTTCGTCAACACCTAAGTTCATAAGAGTAACTCCGTGAGAGAGCCAAGCATCAAAATTATCAGACTCAGCTTCAATCCAAATTTTTGAAACCGCATGCGCGCCATCCCAGTCTTGCTTTTCTGCAAGCCTGGAAAACTTTAAAAAGTTTGGCTGATTTTTTGGCCCCATTTCCCATAAAGTGAGGCCCTCAAGTTTCGTGATGACCTCTGGCTTTTGATCCCTCAAACTCTCGATCCAAGAACTTGGGAGTGCATAATAGCCGCCAGAGTGCCCCGCTGAAAAAAAGGTCGTAATTCCAATAAGCCTACCGTTACTATCAAACAACCCTCCTCCACTTCCCCCAGAAGAAAAGCCTGCAGTAGTTTTAACTATCGCACTACCGTTGATTGGGTGAAACCCACTAACTCGACCCTCTGTAAAGAAAGCGTCGGCTCCCCCTGGATAACCATAAAAATATGCAAAATTACCAACTTGCATTTCCTCAGGATCCCTTATTTCAACAGGAGGCAACTTAAGACTTGGGACATCAAGTAGACACAAATCTTTATAAACATCGACCTTCTGGGAGGTTACCGGAAAACGCAGAGCTCCTTTCATTACAGTAATTCGAGAACTGTACCTTACAACATGACAGTTAGTTAAAACCTCACCCTCCCCAACCACTACACCTGAACCTGCATAGAGCTTTCCCTCAGCCGGAGCGAGAATTTTTACGACGCCAGCAGAAAGTCTCGCATAAAATTCTGATGACAGTTTAGGTTTCTCACGAGCCTCTAAACTGCAGAGTACCAACAGAGTGAAACAAAAAAAACCTTTAAGTGAATTATGCATAAACTTTTTGTTATGAATTATTGAGGTAGCCATTCTGCTTTGATTATTTTCCATTCTTGTTTGCCATCTGATATTAAAGAACACCCTAGCGGATCAGGTGGTGACGATGGCGGCAAAACAGTCTTTCCTCGATCTGCTGTTGGCCTGTCCATGAACCATCGGTGAAGAGTAACTTTAATTGCTTTTTTTTTATGGGTATTTGTTAAGTAAATCATCACACCGCCACGAGTAACACATTTAGCCGCAAAATCAGTTGAAAATTCTAGAAAATTTCTAGGTTTTTCATCTGCCCAAACAGTGTTTTGGAAGATGGAAAAGATAGACAATAGTGTAGCAAAGGTTAAAGAAAAAAAATAAATACGAAACATTTTTATAAGACTAGCAAAAAAACTCTCAAGTTCCTAAAATTAAGTCGATATTTTGCTAACATATGGAAATGTATAAATTGACTTCTAAGACAAAACTCGTTTTTTTAATATTATGCACCATCATTTTGTATAACAGCAACCCATTAGCGGACGAGAAAAAAAACCTTCCTGACGGCTCTAGGCTTATTGGTACTATGGGATTGCTTACTTTTGTCGTTGTCCCAGAATCAAAGAAAACTAGTATTGAGTTTCACAGACAGGTTATCAGTGCTGTTTGCACACCTAAAAAAACTTGTTTTCTGCGAGTATATACTAATAGTAAAAAAGCTCCTGAAAAAATCCCATTGGACGATCGGATTTTATCTGAGCCAACTATGATGTTCCAAAGATCAGCTAAACACCGTAGTGAGGTTACTCAGTGGAGCTGCCGTCTAAAAATGTCCCTCAAAAGTTGTTTTTAGCGGTTGGTTGGCTGGCAATGACGGCCAGCGATTTTTCAAATTTTTTATCGGTGGAATCAATCGCTGTTGCTTTAAGATTATCATTCTCTCCTTTGGGAACAAAGAAAAAGCGAATGTTTGGGTTTTCGCTAACTGCAAAATCGAGTTTTGCTGAAAGCAGCAAATTATCTCCCTGCATCACGTCAATCTGCCGAACAAATCTCGCTGGCACATACAGCTGCGTTAACTGATCTTTCTGCATCCCTGAAAAGTTTGGGTGAGAAATCATAACCTGCGCTTTAGAAGGTTTACCCAACATTGGGGTAGCCTCTGTCCTCAACTTCATTCGGCCTAGTCTTGCTAACGCTAACTCCTGATCTTTTCCTGCTGGGGCGGAACACCCCCCCGAAGCTCTAACATACTTATAAGACATGTGTAATGAACCGTCATTCAACTCTGCAACAGCCCTTACGTATGTATACTCTTCCAACCTAACCCTTGTTGAAATATCAGCCCTGCCAGCCTCAGAACTTAAGGTGAAAATTGCTGCAACAGGAGTGGGGTTTCGATCAATTAATAGATACAGCTTTCTGATGTAACTCTCCCGACTCTGATCAATCTTACTAGAAATTGTAATCGGAACAACTGCGGCGTCAGCCGCTCTAAATGGAGCCGAAATTTCAATTAAATCTATTGCGTTTGTCCGAACGTCTTTCCCTGGAAAAAGAGACTCTTTGAGTGCTCGCCACTGCTCAGTCTCAGGAGCAGGATTTACGATGTTTTTTCCATCATGAAAAACCTCCACTGTGCTAACTCCAACCTCTTTAGCAACTACCCCATTTGAAAAAATGAGAAAGGTAAACATTAAAATCACAGCAGTGATAAACTTTGACTTCATAGGAATTCTCCGTCTTAAAACTTTATTTTTATTCTTCCCACTCTAACTCAGCATAGGCAGCTGTTATATTTCTACGACCAAATAGTTCGTAAAGGCTCCAACTTCCGTTGTTTAGAATTTTATAAACTTTGCTCACAGTCTGAGCGATACCTTCATTTTGACGTATAGCTTCCCTCACATGCCCTTCGACAGCTTCAAGATACTCCCTTTGTTTCCCAAAAGCAATAGACGCATCTGTTTGTAAAGGGCCGTGGCCAGGAATCACAAATTTTACCGCTAAACCTCTAGATGCAATAGACTCCTTTTTCATCAACTTTTTAATAGTATCCAACCAGCCCAAAATACTTCCGTCAACAACCGGAATATGATCCACAAAAAGCAAATCGCCCGCCCAAAGAGCACCGCTGGATTGATCAAATACTGTCAAATCATTATTGGTATGAGAGGTCTCCCATGCCTTCAAAAAAAGCTTTCGCCCACCTAAATCTAGTTCCATGCTGTTTTGTACCTTCCTAGTTACTTTAAATTTTTTCAAAGCTTCTTTAACTCTAAGCGATTCCGATAGTCTCCTGTTGAAAGTTTCCATTCTATTTGAGTAAGCAGATGAAAAATTCCTGTGAGCTATAAATTCTGGCGGAGGAGATAAACCATGAAAAGCTTCATTACCAGCAATATGATCAGGGTGAGCATGAGTATTTACCACGAAACAAATAGGTTTTTTTGTTAGCACCCTTATTGTTTTAAGTATTCTTCGACCGATAGCAGGGCTGCCCCCCGTATCTATTACAGCTACACACCTGTCACCAATCACAAAACCAAAATTAGAGACTAGTCCATCATTTTTCGTGGAAAAATCCTCTACAACTCCTTGATGATAATAAGTACCGTCCGCAAAGTTAATTATGTTATGGAGGTAACTATCTCTTGTATCAACATTTTTTAATTCTTGAAATGCAAATGTTTTTAATTTATTTTTCTCAAAACTGCAGGTCCTTTGTTCACCAAATTCAGCCAACTCAATTTCCCTGATTACATGCTCCAAATTTATCAAATGTCTTTCTCTATCTTTCTCTAAACTAGAAAATTTGAGAAAAAGATTTTTGGTGGCCTTACTGCGAGCTTCCAGATTTTGGATATAATCAGTTTTGGCCTTTTCATATAACAACGTAAAATACTCATAATTGGTTTTAATTAAATCTCCCGCTGAGACATTGCTTAGAGCTAAGTCTCCTGAGCCAACGACAAAAAGAGGCGAAATTGAGTCTAAAAATTTAAGTCCTTTAATCCATGGTAAGGTATAGCCGTTTTTTAACCGAGGTAGACCAGTAAAAACAACATCACTACCATACAGAAAACGGGCATTTTCATTCCATAATAGGGTATCTCCGGTTTCTTTTACACAAGAGAACGAAATAGCTTTCCACTCTAATAGCTCTGGATGAATTGCAGTGTTGTTGGACGTAAAGTAACTTGGGACAACTGTTTTTGCATTAAGAATGTTCGGATGGGCGCTGGACCTATAAAAATCTTTTTTGCAGCCCTCACATTTTTCGCGCATAAAATTTGCTGTTGTTTCAGAACTGATGAAAGTTGTTGTTACTTTATTAAAAACATCATTAGCTAATACAGCCTCTGGCTTAGCGGTAGAGTTATAGACCCACCTTACATCTGGTAAAGCAAGACCGTATCTAGCTTCCAACGACCCAACTAAAGCATCAACATAATACGCGCTTGGCCCCGGGTCGATAATAAAAACTCCAGCCTGTTTTAACACAACAACGGTATTCACAGTTGAGTGATTTTCCAAGGCCTCTAAATAACCGGAGGTCTCGCTAACAACAAAAATTTTTGACTCGGAGTTTTGAAAAACTAGCTCAACATCAAACTTCAGCAAATCCAAATTCTGGTGAGCAAAAGAAGAATTTACCAAACAAAATAAGCAATAAAAAAAAATCGCAAGCAAGAATTTCATTTTAGGATTTTAATGGTGGGCCCGACAGGACTCGAACCTGTGACCAATCGATTATGAGTCGACTGCTCTAACCAACTGAGCTACGGGCCCAATTACAAAAGCTGAAACATCAGAAGAGCGTAAATCCCGATCTTGGCACCACCAACTATAAGCTATCTAAGAAACTCTTTAGCTTATCACTTCTACTAGGATGTCTCAACTTTCTCAAGGCCTTAGCTTCTATTTGGCGGATCCTCTCTCTTGTTACATCAAACTGCTTACCCACCTCCTCTAGCGTATGATCCGTTGCCATTTCTACCCCAAAACGCATTCTTAAAACTTTTGCTTCCCTAGGGGTGAGCGAGTCTAAAACCTCTTTAACAACGTCTCTCATGGAATCTTGAAGCGCGATCTCCATGGGCAACAAAGTATTCAGATCTTCTATAAAGTCACCAAGATGGGAATCCTCGTCGTCTCCGATAGGCGTCTCCATAGAGATTGGCTCTTTGGCAATTTTCATAATTTTTCTAACTTTATCTTCTACCATCTCCATCTTTTCAGCCAGGATTTGTGGATCAGGTTCCTTGCCTGTTTCCTGCAAAATTTGTCTGGAAATTCTATTCATCTTGTTTATAGTTTCAATCATATGGACGGGAATCCTTATCGTTCTTGCCTGGTCCGCTATAGACCTCGTTATTGCCTGACGGATCCACCAGGTGGCATAAGTTGAGAATTTGTACCCCCGACGGTATTCAAACTTATCTACAGCTTTCATCAATCCTATGTTGCCCTCTTGTATCAAATCTAAAAATTGCAGGCCTCTGTTGGTGTACTTCTTTGCGATAGAAATAACAAGTCTTAAATTAGCCTCTGTCATTTCTTTTTTCGCATCTCTCGCTACTCTTTCACCCTTCGACATCAACCTATTAACCTCCCTCAGATCTCTTAGAGGAAGAACAACTCTGGCCTGAATATCGATCAATCTCTGCTGTAATTCTTGCAGAGCAGGGATATTTCTCTCTAATACTGCCAAGTGAGGCGTTTTCAAATTTTTTGCTTTTTCCAAAAAAAAGTTGAGGTTTGTCTCGTTACCAGCCCAGTCATTCACAAGCCACTCTAATGAAAGCCCAACTCTTTCAACAACTAAGTGTCTTATTTTTCTCTCAACACTCCTAACCTCCTCCATTTGATATCTAAGAGTATTAGTCAACGCCTCTACAGTTTTCGCAGTAAATCTAATAGAAGTTAACTCTTCCTTGACATTTTTTTCAGCTAGCAAATAACCTTCACACTTATATCCATCGGACTGAAGAGCTTCCCCCATTTTCACAAAGTTTTTCTCTATCAAGGAAACCTTCTCAAGAAACATACTCTGCCTTTCAAGAAGCTTTAAAGATTGGCTAGGATCACCCTCCTTATCTCCACTTTGGTCCTCATCTTCTTCAATAGCCTTTATTTCTGCCGCAGTATCAACTAGGAGGTCTTCCTCCGGAGCATTTGGATCAACAATTCCATCTACGATGTCACCAATGCCAACTGTTTCAGATTTAATTTTTGATCCGAACTCAATAATTTCATTTATTGTTATAGGACATGAAGCTATTGCAGAAATCATTTCTTTAAAACCAGCCTCAATTCTCTTAGCAATCCGGATTTCTCCCTCGCGAGTGAGAAGCTCGACAGAACCCATCTCTCTCATATACATTCTTACGGGGTCAGTAGTCCGACCAAATTCTGAGTCCACAACGGTAGAGAGGGCTGCCTCAGCCTCTTCCTCAGCATCCTCACTATCACTTGCTGTTGAATCACTTGAAAGCAAAAGTGTTTCACTGTCTGGTGTGTGTTCATATACAGCTATATTCCACTCGTTAAAACTTGCGATAATTGACTCCATTTGATCGCTGTCCAACTGGATATCGGGAAGGTGATCGTTTATTTCTCCATGAGTAAGATATCCTCTTTCTTTCCCTAAGAGTATTAGAGTCTTCAGCCTGATTTTTCGAGTTTCAAGCTCCTCATCGGACAAGGGACCTGCCGGCATAAATTCTAATAACCTTCGATCTCTAGATCTTCTGCCTCTCCGCCTAGTTTTTGTAGCTGTCTTTGAACTACCACCAATAATTTTTTTCGAACTTTTAGTCTGCTCCTCACCAGAATCCTCGAGTTTAACTTTAGGCTTTCTGCCCCTTTTCTTTTTCACTGTAGTATCTTGAATTGGCTCACTATCATTTGATGTTTTTTCGCTTACTACTTTTCGAGGTCTTCCTGGTTTTGCCCTCTTTACCTGGGCCTTTGATTCCAAACTAGTAGCTCCCAATCCGACTACCTCTTCTATCTCCCCATCAGTCGAAGGTGCATTATTTTGTATAACGGATTTCCTGGAACTTTGAGTATCTTTATTTTTCTTTTTCATTGCAGGTTTTGCGGCGACAGCATTAGACTTGCTCTTAGTTTTAGAAGCGGTCGATTTTGATGCCATTCTCTTGGCAGAAGACACATTTTTCTTAATTCCCGTGGGTTTCTTGACAGCCGTTTTCTTTGCTTCTGTCCGAACTCGAGAGCTAGATTTTCCCTTAATGACCATGTGTAAACCTTATAAAAAAATTTCAGAATACCAGAATTATTCAACCTGGGAGTTTTTTAATTTTAATATTTCTTGCCTCAACCCTTTAACTCTATCAAAAGAATTGCGATCTAAAGAAGCTTCCGCCGCCAATTCTTCCAAATACCTTATTTTTATTGTTTTATACAAAAATGCAAACTCCAGCTCCTGCATTTTCTGATCTTCAACCATGTCCTCTATCGCTAGATTTAATTCACATGCACCATTAAATAAGTTTCTTTCGTCATTACTAAAAGAATGTTGAACTAAATTAAATTCGCTTTCAAGATCCTTACCTCTAACATCGCCCTGTTCAAGGATTTCTTGAAGCCATAATAGAAAATCTAGTTGACCACCGAGAAACCAAGATAATTCGCTCTTTGTCAACTTGGACATCTTTTTATCTGAAGATCTAATCACAACGGCAACCATGCGAACTTCTGCACTCATGGGAGGAACCTCAATTGGCGAAGGCTTAAACTCAACTTTTTTCGATGATGCTTTAGGATTAGAGCTTTTTAATTTATCGTCGAAATCGGTCAATGAACATGAGAATCTTTTGCCTGCTGATATCATTACTTGATTTTTGAAAATACTAGCAGGCATAAGTGATAGTAGCTGTTTCAGGCTAAAAATAGCGCTTGATGCGCTCTCAGGTATTGATAAATCCTTGTCATTCGAAACAGTAGAAAAAATAAATTGAGATAGGGGAATTCTCTCCTTAATTTGCCTCTTCAATTTTTCAGGACCAAATTCTCGAAGATAAGTATCAGGATCAAAACCAGCTTGTAAGAAAACAAAACTAATGCTCGTTCCATTATCTTTCATTCCGGGTAGAACTATTTTAAGAGCTCGATCTGCGGCATGCTTACCAGCCTTATCACCATCGAACATAAAGATTATTTCCTTTGCATGCTTGGACAATAGGGTAAAATGATCGAATGTAAACGATGTTCCTAAGGTTGCTACAGCATTACTAATGTAACATTGGTCCATCATAATAACGTCAAAGTATCCTTCTACAACAATCACCTGTCCAACCCTAGCAACCTCCTTTTTTGCCTGAAAAAAATTATACAACTCTCTGCTTTTTGAAAATACTGTAGTTTCCGGGGAATTAAGATACTTTGGTAAATCTGTCCCTAATGCACGACCCCCAAAACCTATAACCTCCCCCACTCTATTCAGAATCGGAAACATTACTCTCCCCCTAAATCTATCGTAATTCTTATGTGGTTGAGATACGATTACCAATCCAGCTTCTTGCAGAGCCGAACACTGGTAATCCGGAAATACCTCTTTTAATGATTGCCACCCATTAGGAGAAAAACCTAGATGAAATTTTGATGCTGTTTTTCCAAAAATTCCCCTACTCTTCAAATATTGGATAGCTTTAGAATGCTGTTTTAATTGTTCCCTGTAAAATCTAGCCGACTTGAGCAGTAATTTTTTTAGGTTTTCCAACTTTTGGCGCCTTTTTTCTATTTCTACTGAGTCCACTGAAGTTTTGGCTGGCATTGGTACACCCAGAAACTGAGCTAGCTCTTCAATTGCTTCGTTAAAATTATGATGCTTGTATTGCATCAAAAATGAGATAACGTCGCCCTTGGCTCCACACCCAAAGCAGTAAAAAAACCCTTTCACAGAGTTGACGGTAAAAGAAGGTGTCTTTTCCTGGTGGAACGGACACAATCCAACATGATTTGTACCTCTCTTTTTGAGGGGCACGTAAGAATTTACTATACTCACTATGTCAGCATACTCTAGGAGCTGTTCTTTGAAATCTTTTGTAATCATAAATAAACTGCAATATGAAAATTAAGACTAAAAGACTAACGTGTAATTAATATACGCTTACACTAAATTGGGACTAGTACTTCCTGACGGGAATCATCTGAGATCGAATTCGTTTGTGATGACGTTTAACCGCAGCTGCTCTTTTTCTCTTTCGTTCGGCAGTCGGTTTTTCGTAAAATTCCCGAGCTCTTAATTCAGTGAGCAAGCCTATCTTCTCGATGGTTCTTTTGAATCTGCGCATAGCAGATTCAAATGGTTCATTATCTTTAAGACGAATTATAGGCATTGCATTCCATAGAAAATAAGGAGTTTTATAGTATGCAATACTGCTTTAAAATTAGCAAGTACAAAGGTTAACTATCTTCAGGATATACCAATGAAAAATTTTTGCTTACTTGGCATTGAAACAAGCTGTGATGAGACTGGTTTAGCACTACTTTCGGTAAAAAGTAAAACGAAAAATTCATTTTTTTGTACCTTACATGGGCAAAAACTAGCTTCTCAAGTTGACTTACACAACTTATACGGGGGCGTTGTTCCAGAACTTGCTTCTAGAGAACATTTAAAAAGTTTGTTCCCTTTGACGGAACAATTATTCATGGAATCCGGAATAGCTAAGGAGGAACTTAATTGTATTGCTTTTACTGCTGGTCCAGGACTGAATGGCGCTTTATTGACGGGCGCTAGTTTTGCTACTGGTTTAGCTGCCTCCCTGAATTTACCTGTGTTACCGATAAATCACCTTGAGGGACACATTTTATCAGGGTTTTTTTCTCATAATGCATTATGTACTTTAGACCTTTTCCCATTTTTAGTTTTATTAGTCTCGGGGGGCCACACTCAGCTAATATCGGCATCAGGAATTGGCAGATATGAAGTAATTGGCGAAACCATCGACGATGCTGTGGGCGAGACTTTCGACAAAGCTAGTCAATTATTGGGTTTAGGCTATCCAGGAGGCCCTGCGATAGAAAAATTATCGAAATTTGGTGATGATAGAGTCTTTAGTCTGCCAAAACCTCTTCTCAATGATAAATCCCTAAATTTTAGTTTTTCCGGACTCAAAACTGCATTTATGTTGCAGACGAAGAGAATAAGCAAGGACGTAAATTATAATCAGCTGAAATGTGACTTAGCAGCCAGCTTGCAAAAAACTGTCTCTGAAATCTTAGTTGCAAAGAGTCGAGCTGCAATTAGAAGCACTGGGTTTAAAAAATTAATTTTCGCTGGCGGTGTTGCTGCTAACAAAAATATTAGAAGAACCATGCTCAACCTCCAGAAGGAGCTTGAAGTAGATATTTTCCTGCCACCAGCAAATCTATGCACTGATAACGGTCTTATGATTGCATGGGCTGCAGCTTTGCGCCTTTTGTCTGGAAAAAGTTCCCCGGTTGTTGCTGAAAAATTTGACGTGAGGCCGCGGTGGCCCATCAATAAACTACAGTAAGCAAGCAAAAATCTAACTGTTCAAAAGAGATAAAATATTTTGCTTGTGCCTGAAAATTAATAAGATAGAAATAAAAAACTGAACAATTATCAAAATATCCGCTTCAACTCCCCAAACGTCCCTAATGATTACTAAGCTCAAAAAAGGAATTATAAGTGCAGTAATGACAGCGGATAAAGCTGACACTCTGCAAAATACGAAAACTGCTATCCATACTAATAAAGAGCAAATGCCAAGCAAATGGTCAATGCCCAGAATAACCCCAAAAGCTGTAGCAACTCCCTTTCCCCCTTTAAATTTAAAAAAAATTGGGTATAAGTGACCAAGAAAAACAGACAGACTTCCGATGGATAATGAGTAAATCAAATCCAAACTCAGTATCTCATTAGTAACAAGAAAATAAATAGAGAAAATGACAACATAACCTTTCAATATGTCGCCGAGTAAAGTCGAAATAGCAGCTATTTTATCCCCTGTCCTAAGAACATTAGTCGCCCCAGGATTGTTTGACCCATAACTCCTTGGGTCTCTCAAACCCCTAAATTTACTGGCTAAAATAGCGAAAGAAATGGAACCAACCAAATATGAAAATAAGCCTATGACGAAGTAAGAGACTAATTCTGTTGGTGTCTGGAAAATCACTTTTTTCAGGCCCTTGGGTGGTGCATTTTATGAATCGAAACTAAATGATCTTTTGCGAGATGGGTATACATTTGGGTAGTGGCTATATCAGAGTGACCCAACAAGATCTGAACCGACCGAAGATCAGCTCCATTATTTAATAAATGCGTTGCGAAAGAGTGCCTGAGTACATGTGGAGAACAAGCATTATTTAACCCCACCTTGGAGCAGTATTGTCGCACACATTTCCATAAAAATTGTCTTGTTAAACAATTCGCTCTCCTACTCACGAATAAATATTTAGAGGAACGCTCGCCCAAAATATTTCTTCGACTCGTTGAAATATACTTTTGTAACCAACTAGTGGCAGCAAGACCAAACGGAACTATTCTCTCCTTGTCGCCTTTTCCCCTTACTAAAACTACACCGTCATTTAACATACAAGAAGAAAAAAGAAGGTTTGCTGTTTCAGAAGCTCGCAAACCTGATGCATACATTAGCTCAAGGATTGCCCTATCTCTCAAACCTAAATCTTTTGTAACATCTGGGGCCGACAATAATAACTCGACCTGTTCCACTGATAAAACAGAAGAAAAACTACTTACTCCTTTCAGACTTTTAAGATTCGAGATTGGGTTTTTGTTTTTAAGATTTTTACTACTCAACCATAAAAAAAATTTTTTTAAACTTGATAGTTTTCTATTGGCCGTATTAGATTTTCTATACTCAGAAATTAACAAGAAGTACTCTGTAAATAGACTTTCGTCCATCTCACAACTAAAAGTTAAGTTGCGGGATCTAAGCCATTCAAAAAACTGCTCTAGATCAGAGCAATAAGCTGTAATAGTGCTTTGTGATAAATTTTCCTCTAACGAAAGAGTAGTCCGAAAATCCTCCATTGTTTCTAGGTCACTCATATTTGAATCAGGCATTATCCAACAAGTCCATTTTGTTTGAATTTATCTAATGCCCATTCGGCATGAGGTCGTAATATGTGGAAAGGTTCCGATATTCTTTTTTTTAGGAGAAATATGGCTCTTGAACAGTACTCACCATTCTTTTCTAAGTTTTGGGAAGAGGCTGAATTTCCAATTCCAATAGAGATATTTCGCAACCAGCGCTCATAACCCAGGCGTAGGATTGCGCTTCCGGAGTGCCGTTGCTTAAATTCGCTTTCACTCCAAGAGAAAAAAGTTAACAAAGATTCCCCGTCTAACCCATTTCGAACATCAAAATCTTCAACTGAAGCCAACTTTGCAAAACTATTCCAAGGGCAAACTAGTTGACAATCGTCACAACCATATATCCGATTTCCAATCAAAGTCCGCAAAGACTCATCAATGATTCCTTTGTGCTCAATAGTTAAATAAGAAATACAACGGCTTGCGTTAAGTTTGTAAGGTCCGATAAACGCTTTTGTGGGACAAATATCTAAACAAGCACTACAACTACCACATCGGTCTTCAGTAACATTAAAAGTGGGAGTCAAAGGACAATCAGTCAATAAGGCTCCTAAAAAGAAGAATGATCCCTCCGCGCGTCTCAGTAACAATGTGTTCTTCCCTCTCCAGCCTAGTCCGGCACGAGAAGCTAATTCCACCTCAAAGACAGGAGCGGAATCAACACAAGCTCTGTAATTGAATACATCTAATTTTCTGGATAGTTCGCTTCCGAAACTATTTAATTTTTTTTTAAGAACTTTATGATAGTCCCTTCCTCTAGCATAAACTGACACATACGCTTGTTGCGGATCTGATAATTTATTTTTTTCCTCTGTTAACCAATCATTTTTACTCTGCCTGGGAATATAGTTTAGGTAAACAAAAATAGCTCGTTTTGCATCTGGTAGAATTAACTCAGGTTTTTTTAAAAAGTGAATTTTATTTTCTAAGTATGACATGTCTCCGTACAAGTTTTTTTTTAAGTAGCCGTTAAAGCTTTCGGTTAAAGTGCTCAAAATGTCTTTTGATGTAAGATCAACGACCCTTACGTCGTCAAAACCGTACTTTAGCGCTACTGTTGATAAATCAAAATCTAATTGGAAGTTCACTTAATATTATCCACAAAAGTAATATAGTAATTTTATTTAAAAACTGTTTTGGTCTGTAACTTACAATTAAACAATGCAAATGCAAAAAAGTATATCCTTAAACGACTTGGACATTTCGGGTTCTAGAATACTGGCAAAAAACATTGCTGAAAAAATTAATCAAGAAATCTTGAGAGTCATCTATATCAAAGGTGATCTTGGTGTCGGGAAAACCACTCTTGTCAGATTTATTCTACGCGAACTAGGTATTCGACAAACAGTAAAAAGTCCTAGTTTTTCAACAGTTGAGTTTTACAATACCGATAAGTTTGAGATTGCTCATCTCGATTTTTTTAGAGCTTCCAATCCAAATTTTTGGAGAAACAACGAAATAAAAGATATTTTTCAAGATACAACTTACTTGATTTTCCTTGAATGGCCAGAAAGGGCAACAAATCTTCCAAACCCGGATATGACCATTGAAATGTTTTTACCAAAGAGAATTGACGAAAATTGTCGAAAGTTTACATTATCTACAACAAAATGCACAGTTGCCTTGCTTGACCTATATAACTAGAAAGCAATAATGATCCAAAGAAGACAATTCATAATTCTTTCAAGTTTAATAATCATGTCTAATGCTAGGGCAAAACAGTTTCCCCCGCTGAAAGTTTTTGCGGTCAGGATATGGCCGTCCCAGGAATTTACAAGAATTGCTATCGAATATCTCCAACAAGACATCAATATTTCATCTTTTTCGCTTAAATACCCTGATAGGTTTGTTCTTGATCTCAAGGGGAATTCCCTGACTGATTCATTCGCTGATAGTTTGAAGTCAGTCTCTTACGAGGGATCTCATTTGAGAAGAATACGTGTAAACCAATTCAGGCCAAATGTGTTGAGAATCGTATTCGACTTAAAACAGCAAATTAAGCCAGCAGTTTTTGTTTTGCCACCCATTGCCCATTATCAGAATAGACTTGTGGTTGATCTATTTTCTTTAATTACCCCGGATCCACTCTTGTCATTTTTAAAACAATACGAATCCAGAAAAAATAAGGAGAAGCTATCAAAATTTGAGCAAAATGTAGCTAAAAATAACGAAATACAAATAACTATAGCTTTGGATCCTGGCCATGGGGGAGAAGATCCGGGTGCAGTCGGGAAAAAAGGTACTAGGGAAAAAGATGTGGTTCTCCAAATAGCAAAAAAACTGAAGAAAATCATCGAAACAAATTCTGAAAAAAGAGTTTTTTTAACAAGAAATCAAGATTATTTCCTATCCCTTCGCAAACGTATAAAAAAAGCTCAAGCAATTAAAGCAGATCTATTTATTTCTATTCACGCTGATGCTTGGATCAAGCCTGAGGCACGGGGAGCCTCAGTCTATGTATTATCCGATAAAGGAGCATCCAGTGAGATGGCGAGGTGGATGGCAAAAAAGGAAAATCTTTCCGACTTAATTGGAGGGGAAAAACTTCAAAAGCCCACTAATGAATTAGCAAAAACCCTTCTAGATATGTCTACATCGGCTCAAATTCGTGACTCCTCTGAGTTAGGATCCAATATTCTGAGTGAATTAGGTAACATTAGTAAGCTACATAAAAACAGTATTGAAAAAGCGTCTTTTGCTGTACTAAAAGCGCCCAACATTCCCTCTGTTTTGGTGGAAACAGCTTTTATAAGTAATCCAATCGAGGAAATGCGTTTAAAAAATTTCCGCCATCAAACAAAAATTGCAAAGGCGTTATCCAAAGCTCTTGATAAATTTATTAAAAATAATCCAGCCCTTTTCTCAAAAATGTCTTAAATTACAATGATGATTAGAAAGCTTCCACAATATTTAATAAATCAAATAGCTGCTGGCGAAATAATTGAGCGCCCATCGTCTATAGTAAAAGAATTAATGGAGAATTCTATCGATGCGAGACCCACTGAAATAAGAGTAAATTTATTACATGGGGGTTTAAACGGAATAGAGATAGAGGATGACGGTTGTGGAATTATGGAAGATGACTTGCTTCAGTCTATTGAAAGTCATGCCACCAGTAAGATCACAAGTATAAATGATCTCGAAAATTGTAGAACTCATGGATTTCGGGGGGAAGCGCTCGCGGCAATTTCTTCAGTCAGTAATCTACAAATTTTCAGCCGGGAAAAAAATGATAAGGTAGGTCACGAACTGGTGAGAAAGAATGAGAACTGGGAAATAAAACCATCACCAATTCTTCAAGGCACCAAGGTGCGTGTAACAGAGATTTTTAATAAAATACCCGCAAGACGGAAATTTCTGAAAACTTTTACAACCGAGCTTTCTCATTGCAAGCAAGAGTTTTTAAAAATTGGGTTGATTCATCAAAATATTAAATTTACGTTATGCCATGAAAATAAATGTCTACAAGTTATTCTAGGCACCAGCCTTGATGAAAGATTTTCAAAAATTTTAGGCATATCTAACGATCAGGTAAAAACAGTAGGCTCTAATTTTGGAGAGATAGATGTTAACTTGATTATTTCTACAAGCGCCAATACAAGAAGTACGAAAAGTCAAGAATTCTTTTACGTCAATAAGAGAATTATTAAAAGCCCTGTGTTACAACATGCTACGAAATTGGCTTTCAATAGTTTGGTACATGAATTTAGTAGGCCTAACTTTTTAGTCGATATTACACTACCTGGCTCGATGGTCGATATAAACGTCCACCCCTCAAAGAATGAGATTCGTTTTAAGGATAACTCTTACATTCACAGCATTATCACTAACCTTTTTAAAGAGGCCTTATCTAATGATAATGCGCTTCAGCGAAAAAATTTTGCTGTTATAAAAGAAGACACAGATATCGATCACTCTGGATTTTTTAAAAATAATCAGGACCATACCAGACTAGATGAAGAGATAACTCAACTCGAGCTCAAACAAGCCTTCAACTCAAAAAATGATAGACTTGTTCATAAAAATCGAGAGGAGTCGAGTTTGGGATACGCAATTGGGCAACTTTTGGGTATTTATATCTTAGCTCAAAATAAAGATGGCCTTATAGTCGTCGATGCTCATGCAGCCCATGAACGCATTTTATTTGAAGGCTTCTTACTTCAACTTAACCAAGAAACCATAAAACCTCAATTGCTAATTGAGCCTGTGGTATTCCAAACAGACGCAGATAAGCTCAAATTAATTTTTACGTTAAGAGATGAGCTGCATTCTCTGGGGTTTAATTTAGAGACATTTTCTTCTAATAGTTTTGTTATTAGAGAGGTGCCAAGCTTTCTTGGAGAAAAAAACTGGACTGTTTTCATACAAGAAATTTTGAGCGAATTTGAGGTAATAGTATCATTGGCATCATTGAAAGAACGATTGAACAATATACTTTCAACCATGGCATGTCGATCGGCAATTAAGGCAAACCAAAAACTCTCCATACCTGAAATGAATCAGTTACTGAGAGCTATGGAGAAAATAAAAAATGGTGGTATATGTAACCATGGGAGACCAACTTGGGTCCAGCTTAATGTTAGTACGCTAAATAAGCTTTTTTCAAGGGGCCATTGACGTAATGCTCAGCGTATTATGTATTACAGGACCGACGGCTTCAGGGAAAACCGATTTAGCCCTTGAGTTTTGTAGAAAATTCAAAAATCTTAAACCTGAGATTATAAGTGTCGACTCGGCACAAATATATCGATTTATAGATGTGGCTTCGGCAAAACCTACGAGGATAGAGCGTAAAGAAATACCACATCATTTAATTGATATTTGCGATCCTTCCGAGCAGTATTCCGTTGCGAGGTTTATTAAGGATGCTAATGATGCATTAATGAAAATTATTTCGAATGGAGGTACTCCAATTTTAGTTGGTGGAACAATGATGTATCTGAACAGACTAATTCAAGGAATATCAAATGTACCTAATATTCCGTTAGAGGTTAGACAATCAATCTTTAATGAGGGGCGAGACAATGGCTGGGATAAACTTCACAAGAAATTATTCTCCGTGGATCCACAGTTTGCCGATGGTATTTCAATTAATGATTCCCAAAGGATTACACGTGGTTTAGAAGTTTGGTATCACACAGGAAAAGGTCTGACCGAATGGAAGAATGAGTACTCAAAACTAAGCCCTCAAAACAATTTATCGTTCAAATTGAGAATCCTGGCATTGGTTCCTAAAAATAAAGAAGATCTCCATAGAAAAATTAAAAATAGATTTAATAATATGGTTGAACGAGGCCTTTTGAGCGAAGTGGCAAGGTTAAGAAAAAGGAATTTATCCAGAGATAATTCCTGCGCGCGTTTGGTTGGTGTGCGTCAGGCCTGGGAATTTTTAGAGGGGACGGTGAGCATGCACCAATTTTTGCAGCTGGGAGAAATTGCCACTAGAAGGCTAGCCAAGCATCAGTTGACATGGCTCAGAAAATTTAACAATATGAAAGTCATAGATCCATTTGATAACAGTAAAACTCAGAAAATTTCTATCTGCGAATCCTTACTTTGACGGTCCTCTACCTTTCCCATTACGTAGACGTCTTCTCCAAAACTTTCCAGTGTTTTTAAAATTTGTTTGACTTCATTTGCATCTACTACAAGTATCATCCCTATGCCAGCATTGAAAACGCTATAAAATTCTTTCTCTTCGATGTTGCCCTGAGTAACTAACCAGTCCATCAATTCTAACTTTGGCCATGCTTTTTTCTCAATACAAGCTCTCAGATTTCGAGGTAAAATTCGCGGTATATTTTTTACCATTCCTCCACCAGTAATATGTGCGATACCATGAATTTTTGAAAAATGTTTCTTTATTAGCTCTCTCAAAACCCCAACATAGATTCTTGTTGGTGTCATAAGGGAAGAAAACAAAGATTTGCCAGTAGAATTCAAGATAAGATCATTCGACTTTTCCAAATAACTATTGCCAAAAGCCTCCTCGAGAATAAGCCTTGCAAGTGAAAATCCATTACTGTGCAAACCATTAGATGGGAGTCCTAAAATAATGTCTCCAGAACATATATTTCCACCATCAATTATTTGATCTTTTTCAACAATTCCCACAGCAAACCCAGCCAAATCGTACTCATTTTTTGCATATAACCCCGGCATCTCTGCTGTTTCTCCACCAATGAGTGCACAACCAGCCTGTTTACAACCTTCAGCTATCCCTGACATAACATCTGAAGCAACAGCTAGTGAGAGGGAGCCACAAGCATAATAATCAAGAAAATATAACGGCTCGGCTCCCAATACAGCGATATCATTTACACTCATTGCCACAAGGTCCAAACCCACAACTTTATGCATACCTGAAAGATAAGCAAGCATCAATTTAGTACCCACCCCATCAGTACCAGAAACTAATACTGGTCTTCTATAATTTTTAGGGATTTCAAAAAGTGCTCCAAATCCTCCTATGGACCCAATTTGTTCCTTACGTTCAGTCTTAGATACTAATTTCTTAATATTTTGAGTAAACTTCTCAGCTTTATCAATATCGACACCAGACTGTAAATACGTACTTGATTGGTTTTTCACTTGGATATAAAAATTATCTAATTGTTGTATAGTAAGAATTAAATGAGTAAAAATTTTGTCTTTAATAAGAACCTACTTCAAATTCCTCTAACATTATCCAAGGTTCCTGAACCTCGAATTAGTGAAGGAATATATTATTCTAACGAGAATACTCTGAATGCCCTAGAAAAATTTTTGTGGAGTAAAAATAACTCTGCAAAATCTTTTTTTTTTAAGGGGAAAAAAAGGTAGTGGGAAAACTTTTTGGCTGAGATCCTGGGCAAACGAAATGGGAGAATCGTCGGTCTACTTAGATCTTGGGAAATCCACCTTAATCAATTTGAAAAATAATTATAAAATTTTTTTTTTGGATAACGTTGATATGTGTTCGTCCTTTGACAGGTCTAAAATATTCGAAATATTGAATCTTACTCATATTACCGGCAATAGAATAGTCATGAGCAGCCTTATATCAGTCAACAACCTCATTAACTTATCTTTTAAAACTGATTTGATCAGCCGATTAAAACAAGGGTTAATTTATGAGTTGAACGAACTTGGTGACGATCTCAAAAAAGATCTCTTAAGACGTCACTTACAAAAGCTTGGGTGGATAAACAATGAATACGACAAAAGCTACGATTATCTTTTAAGTTATATGCTACATCACCTACCTCGGGAATTAGGAAAACTTAAAGTTATATTAGATAATTTAAATTATGTTTCGATAAGTAATAAGCAAGCAGTGAGCATTAATCTAGTAAAACAAATGATTTCAAAATAATCCAAAAGAAATGAACCTCGCACTATTTGATTTAGATCATACATTAATACCCTGTGATAGTGACGTACGGTGGTCTGAATTTTTAGTGAGGAACGGAAAATTAACGGAAGAAGATCTACGATCTGGACAACGATTTTTCCAACAGTATAAAAGTGGCACGTTGAATCTAAATGAATTTTTACAGTTTCAACTAAAGCCTTTAAGAGAAATAGAAAAGACTGAATTATTTAAACTCAGAGATCTCTTCATCTCTGAGTCAATTAAACCTATGATAAGAACCACTGCGAAAGATTTGGTGCTCAAGCATCTAAATAATGGGGATACTTGTGCAATCGTAACAGCAACAAATGAGTTTATAACGGAGCCTATAGCTAACTTATTTGATGTTGAAAAATTAATTGCTACTTTATTGGACACAGACATTAATGGGAATTTCACAGGAAAGATCATTGGCATACCAAGTTTCAGGGAAGGTAAAGTAAAGAGAGTATCTGCTTGGTTATCAAGCAACGGTAGGACTTTAAAGTCTTACAATAAATCCTATTTTTATTCTGATTCAATAAACGACTTGCCACTACTCAAATGCGTTACAAATCCAGTAGTAACTAATCCTGATGTTCGTTTGAGAGCTTTAGCGAATGAGTTTGGCTGGGTTATCAACGATCTTTTTTAACTATGGTTTTGGGATATTTTAAGAAATTATTTGGAACTGAGGAAAAAAGAGATACCCTCGACAGTTACCAATTGGGTATTTGTCAGAAAAAAATCTCTAAAGGAGCTTTAGATACAGTAGAAATCTTGCAAAGAGATGGTTGGCAGGCATTTATCGTTGGAGGTGCTGTTAGAGATTTAATTGTAGGAAAAAAACCTAAAGACTTCGATGTGGTCACTAATGCTAAACCAAGTGAAATCAAGAAACTATTTAAAAGATGCAGATTAATCGGCAGGCGTTTCAAGCTAGTGCACATATATCTTTCAAATGAGGTTATTGAAGTTTCAACTTTTCGTTCAAATTCGTCCGATCATTTAAAAAAACAGGATGAATATGGAAGAATACTGAACGATAATATTTTTGGAGAGCAGGACGAGGATGCTACAAGAAGAGATTTAACTGTCAATGCCCTTTACTATGACCCGATAAAAGAGGAAATTTATGATTATCATAGTGGGTTTGACGATATACGAAACAAAGAATTAAAAATTATTGGTGATCCCTCAAAGCGTTTCGCTGAGGATCCTGTGCGAATGATCCGTACAATCCGATTCGCATGTAAATTAGATTTTAAGATTAATCGGAGTGTTGCAGAGGCTATTTATTCGCAGGCGCATCTCGTTCAGAATGTGCCAAAAGCTCGTTTGACAGAGGATATTATTAAATTACTGTTATCAGGCAATTCAAAGTTAGGAATTAGATTATTGGAAAAATTTCAATTGAATCAGCATATTTTTTTGTCAAAAGTCATGGATTCTCGTTTTGAAAATATTAGCTTAAAGAATAATGATGAGGATTTTAACCTTGCTAAATTAGCCCTAAAGGAGTTAGATAGCCGAGTTAAGGAGGAAAAGTCTGTCTCGATTGGGTTTGTATTAGCTGCTTTTTTCTGGATACTAGTTAACAGAGTAAATTTAAGGTTGAAAGGGAAATTCAGGAGTGAAAGTTTAGCCTTGCATGCTGCAGTTAAAGAAACCTTAAGAGTTTGCAGTAGTGAGCTATGGATTCAGAAAAAACATTTACTTAGCATGAGGGAAATTTGGTTAATGCAGAACAGGTTTTTAAAATTTAACGGCAAGCTTCCATTTAGACTTCTTGAAAATGAAAGATTTACTTTAGCCCTGAGATTTTTAAGCCTCAGAGCAAGAAACGGGGAGATTAGCTCGTTGATCCCAGAATGGTGGGATCTGTTTTCAAAAGCCTCCTCAAGAGAAAGAGTAAGTTCGATTGAAAAAATGAAGATGGTATACAATAAATCTGGTTACGCTGGCAAAAGAAATACAAAGAGAAAAAGATAAGTCGAGCATTTGATGAATATTGGTGAAGACAGTTGGAAAGAAAAATTTAAATCAATTGTTATTGAGGGCCCAATAGGTGTCGGGAAAACTTCGCTTACCACAAAGATAGCAGAGAGATATAGTTATACGCCAATTTTAGAGGCCGCTGAAGAAAATCCTTTTTTAGAAAAATTCTATAAAGACTCTACAAAATATGCATTTCCTACACAACTTTTTTTTCTTTTTCAACGTCTTGATCAACTTGGGATTTTATCACAAAGAGATCTTTTCTCGAAAAATATCATAAGTGATTTTATGCTTGAAAAGGATGCAATTTTTGCCTCGTTAACTTTGACTGATGACGAACTTTTGCTATACCAGAAAATATATAGTAGTCAAAGTGCACAGGTAGCAGTCCCAGATTTAATAATTTTTTTACAGGCAACACCAGAAAAATTATCGGACAGGATAAAAAAAAGAGGCATCCCAATGGAACAGCGTATATCCTATAGCTATCTGGAACAGCTTTGCTCAGCATACAATAAGTTTTTTTATCAATATGAGCATTCGCCTATTCTTATTATAAATACAGTGGCATTCGACCCTATTAATAACGAAGATGATTTTAAGTCTCTGCTGAATCAAATAAAAAAATTTAAAGGGCGCAGAAGTTTTTTTAATATGGTTTGACATGGAAATTTGCGAAAGTATAGATAATTTAAGAATGAGGCTTAAAGGAAGAGAAGAGGACATCGTTTTTGTACCGACGATGGGAAACATTCATGAAGGACATTTGTCCCTCATTGAAATTGGCAAAAAGCATGGTAAATTCATAGTTTGTTCAATCTTTATTAATCCTCTACAGTTTGATGATGTTGAAGATTTTAGAACATATCCAAGAACCATCTACTCTGATATAGAGAAGCTTAGTGATGCTGAGGTAAATGTGCTGTTCCTTCCAAGCGAAGAAGTATTATTTCCCCAGCCACAAGTTTTTTTTGTTGTACCACCTGATAATCTTTCGAAAATACTTGAAGGTTATTTTAGAAAAGATTTTTTTATCGGGGTCACTACAATTGTGTTGAAACTTTTACAGTGCGCACGTCCAAAGGTTGCTGTCTTTGGAAAGAAGGATTTTCAACAGGCTTTAATTTTAGAAAAGATGTGTTCTCAATTCCAGATACCCACAGAGATAATTCTGGGGGAGACAGTAAGAGAGGATGATGGCTTAGCAGTCTCGTCTAGAAATAGTAAACTTAGTAAAACCGAAAGAGTCGATAGTGCATACCTATATAAGGTTATGGAAGAGGCGGTATTCAATATCTTAGCGCTTCACGATGAAAGTGCCTTAAATAAGGCAGAGATAGCAAAAATTGAGTCGTCATCTATGAACAAGCTATTTCTTAAAGGTTGGAAACCAGAATACTTTGCCGTCAGAGTTAAAAGCAATTTAGAAAAACCTTTTAAGACTGAAGGCCAAAAAGTAATAGTGGATGATTTAATAATACTGACTGCTGCTTGGATTGGAGTTAATCGACTAATTGATAATTTAGAAATCGGGTCAAAAAGCTCTACTAAAATCTAAGAAATAGTCCTACCAACAAACAAAGAATTGCTAACAGTGCCATTACTCTCAAAAAAGTCATTCTTTTTTTTTCTTTTCATTGAGTAACCCTGCTACTAATTGGCCCATTCTAGTTGGGTTTTTAGTGACTACCATTCCAGCTTCCTCCATTTTCTTCAATTTCGTAAGCGCTTTCTCGTGGCCATCACTTATCAAAGCACCAGCATGTCCCATTCTTTTACCAGGCGGTGCAGAAATACCAGCTATAAAACCAACAACTGGCTTAGTCATATTTTTACTTGCCCATTTTGCTGCGATGACCTCATCATTACCACCGATTTCCCCTATCATAATTACGGCATCTGTGTCCAAATCATCATTAAATAATTTTAAAACATCAATATGTTTCAACCCATTTATTGGATCCCCTCCAATCCCAACTGACGTTGATTGCCCAAGGCCGATCGCTGAAACCTGTTCAACAGCCTCATATGTTAGTGTACCTGAACGAGATACAATACCCACTTTGCCATGCTTATTGATATCTTCGGGCATGATGCCAACTTTTAAAACCTCAGGAACTATCAGCCCTGGGCAGTTCGGGCCAAGTAGCATTGAGGCTGAGTTTGAGTTCGCCATGTAGCTTTTAACCAGTAGCATATCGTTCACTGGAATTCCCTCTGTTATACAAACAATTAATTCTACATTTGCAGTAACGGCTTCTAATATTGCACTTTTAGCTCTCAATGCTGGGACATAAATTACTGAAGTGTTGGCGTTTGTTTTCTCTTTGGCCTCCTTCACCGTAGAAAAAATTGGAAGATCATGAAATACATTTCCTCCTTTTTTTGGATGAACACCTGCCACGTAACACTGTTTGCCAAGAGCATAGTTTATACATCTTAGGGTATGAAAACTCCCAACGTTACCTGTGATGCCCTGAACTATTACTCTACTTTCAGACCCTATGAGAATAGACATCGTTTATGGCAACACTTCTGCATATTCAATTGCCAGACTAGCGGCCTCATCCAAATCGTCAATTAGAACAACCGTAGACGCTGATTTTCTGAGAATTTCCTTTGCCTGATCCTCCTTAAAGCCCTTGATTCTAGCAATTAATGGTAATTTTCGATGATTAGACCGCAGTGCCTCAACCAATCCAAAAGCAACAAAATCGCAACGCATTATCCCCCCGAAAATATTAACTAAGACAGCCTTAACTCGGATATTAGAAACTAAAATTTCATATGCCTTGGCGACCTTATCAACTGAGGCCCCTCCACCTACGTCGAGGAAATTTGCTGGACTACCTCCCTTTAACTTTATAATATCCATTGTTGCCATTGCGAGTCCTGCCCCGTTTACCATACAGCCTATTGTACCCTCTAGCTGTATATACGCTAAATTGTGTTTCGCTGACTCTATTTCTAAAGATTCCTCTTCTCGTTCATCTCGTAATATTATTAAACTAGGTTGTCTCCTCAGACCGTTTACATCAAAATTCCATTTTGAATCTAACGCGATAAGGTTATTTTTCTCTGTTAATGCCAGCGGGTTGATTTCAATAAGTGATGCGTCAAGTTCAAAGAAAGCCCGATATAAATTTTCTACGATGCTTAATAAATCCTCAATAATTAAATTGCTTAGGTCGTATTTACTCAGCGTAGACCTAAATTTTTTTTTATCTATTCCAACAAAGGGGTCAACACTTATTTTTTTCAGAGATTCATGGTCATTAGTGGAGAGAGTTTCCACATTACTCCCTCCTTTATCAGAGAACATGAAACAAATATTTTGATTATTCCGGTCTATAAGTATTGCAATGTAAAATTCTTGCAAGATATTGAATTTTTCTTCAACCAAGACGGTGCTTACGATTTTACCATCAGCTCCAGTCTGTTTAGTAATTAGTTGCATTCCAAGTAATTCATTTAAGTAGTTTTTAAACTCTTTTTGATTATAGGCAAACTTGATACCTCCTACTTCAGCTCGACCACCAGAGTGAATTTGAGCTTTCAACACCCAAGGTGGATTCGTAGCAGTTTTGAGAAACTCTATTCCGTCATCAATTGACTTAATTACAACCCCTTTCGGAACTGTAATACCAAAATTTTTTAATAATTTTTTTCCTTGATACTCGTGGATATTCATTGGCTAACTCAGGGGTTTTTCCTTTTATCAACGATTTCACTACAAATCTTAAATGAAAACCCTCTCCTTTGGAGATAATTTTTTTGCTTACAACCCTCTTCATATGTACTCGGTGGGTTATGAAACTTTTTTTCAAGAATTAATTTAGCTCGAGAATATTCGGTATCTCGTAAGGACTCCAGTGCTTCATCGATAATTTCTCTTGGAGCACCAATTCTCTTCAACTCCATATTAATTCTGTTGATACCATATCTTTCAGACTTTTGATTTAGTAAGCTGTCTACTGCTCGCTTATCCGACAACCACCCTTTTTTCTTAAATTCGTTAAGAATCTTCAGGATCCTCTCCTTCAAATCCTCCTCAGACTCAAAGTTTGAAAGTTTACACAGACGGCTTTGGAGTCCTTTTTCTGTGTATTCTTTATAAGATATTAACTTCAGAGCAATGTTGCGGAGATTCTTGGGCAATTCCTTAGCCAATTCTAAGCATTGCTGTCCGACGTTTTCGAAGATTCAATTTCTTGAACAAGCTGGGGAATGTTATAAAAACTTCTAATTTTATTTTCTATCTCCATTGCCATCACAAAATTATTTTTTAGAAACTCCCTAACATTTTCTTTACCTTGGCCGATCCTCGTATTTTCATAACTATACCATGATCCTGATTTTAGGATCACTTCACTCTCCACTCCTAAATCTATAATTTCTCCAAAGCGAGAAATACCATCTCCATATAAAATATCGAAAAATGCTTGTTTAAAAGGCGGAGCAACTTTATTTTTTACAACCTTTACTTTTGTTTCTGCACCAATAACTTCATCGGCTCTTTTTATTGAACCTATTCTTCTAATATCAAGCCGCACTGAGCTATAAAATTTGAGTGCATTACCTCCAGTCGTGGTTTCTGGGCTACCGAACATCACTCCTATTTTCATTCTTATTTGGTTTATGAATACTACTAATGTATTAGTTCTACTAATAGTTCCCGTAAGTTTTCTCAATGCTTGAGACATCAATCGAGCTTGTAAGCCAGGTAACGAATCTCCCATATCCCCCTCAATTTCTGCTCTAGGAGTGAGTGCTGCAACAGAATCCACAACTATCAAATCAACCGAGCCCGACTTCACCAATGCATCAACTATTTCCAAAGCCTGCTCGCCGGTATCTGGTTGAGATATGAGAAGATCGTTTAAGTTTACACCCAACCCTTTTGCGTACTGAGTATCTAAAGCATGCTCTGCGTCTATGAATGCGCAAACCCCATTGAGTTTTTGCATCTCACTAATAACCTGTAATGTTAATGTTGTTTTACCTGAGGATTCTGGACCAAATATCTCAACGACTCTCCCCCTCGGTAACCCCCCAATTCCCAAAGCAATATCCAAACTTAATGAACCTGTCGAGACTGCTGCAATATCAACAGTTACCTCGTTTTCACCTAACCGCATCACTGAACCTCTACCAAATTGTTTCTCAATTTGAGCCAGTGTAGCCGATAAAGATTTGTTTTTTTCCACAGTCACTTTAGTATTTTTATTCTTATCTCTCATCTGCAATTCCTAACATTTTTTTTATTTTACTGTATAAATAAACAGTATACAGGTAATTTATCCTACAAAAAGCTTTTTTTAAAGGTTGTTTTTGATACAGCTCGTTGCCAAAACATTACGAATACATTGTAGAGCCCAGAAAACCGCAAGTTTCTGAATTGTAGTTCTATTACCCGAAAACCTCTGTTCGCTTTGAATCAAAAATTGGTCTTTAAAACAACAAAAATAAACAAGACCAATGGGTTTGTCAGAGGTAGATCCGGTAGGCCCTGCAATACCAGTTATTGATATGTATACCCCATTTTTTGTGTCATCTAATTTGGATAAACCTTTCACCATTTCCTTTGCCACTAAGCTACTGACTGCACCATCTTGCATCAAACTGTTTTCATTAACATCTAACAATCTATTCTTGGAATTATTTGAGTAAGAGACAACACCTAATTCGAACCATAAACTACTACCGGGTAATTTAGACAAGGCGGAGCTAAGTTGCCCGCCGGTGCAAGACTCAGCGACATAAACTTTGACCTTGAATTTCACACAATAAAAAATTGTCGTCAACAAACAAATAAAAATTTTATTTTCAGTCAATGATTTAAATTTTTCTTTCTTGAATTTTGCTATCGAGCTCATAGTGAAAAATATACAACTTTTGATATTAAAGAAAGTGTAATTAAAGTTAAGAAGGCTGCCACAAGGTCGTCTAACATCACAGCCACTCCTCCATTAAACTGATTTTCTGCAATTGAAACGGGCCATGGTTTTAAGATGTCAAAGAATCTAAAAAAGAAGAACGCCATGATTTGAATAACCGCATCTGAAAAAAAAACAGTCAAAAAATTATGACTAAAATCGTCTGAGTGAGGTAACATCACTAAAATAATCCAAAACGCGACTATTTCATCGATTACGATTGCAGATAAATCTTTCTTACCCGTCTCTTTCTCAACGACGTTAGACACATAAACTCCGATGAGAAACATTGCAACAATTAGTCCAACCCAGAAGTATTTGTCAACATATTGATTTACGAATAAATAAAACGCCCAAGCCCATAGGGTTCCCACAGTACCAGGCCCTTTTGGGGCCAATCCACACCCGCAACCTGTAGCTATGAAATAAGAGGGTTTGTTGAATAAGTTTTTTCTTAAAACATTAGTCATGAATTATTGAAAAAATGCAAATAACCAGATTCAGGAATATTGTTTCTTGGTAAAACTTCGCCTTTGCTTTTCAACCAAACAACTCCAGAGGAACTTACACTCTCTTTAAATCTGTAACTATCGGAGTTTTCAAATACCTCGCCGATTAATGTTAAGGGCATTTTTAACTTCTCGGATAACTTTTTAATCAAATTTCTTTCTCTTTTTGACGCAGAAAAACATAACTCATATTCATCACCACTTGCACTTGCAATTTTACATAAATCGAAGTTACTTACCCTGCCCTTCAACCAAACCCTCATCCAAGGACTCAAACAATTTTCAAATGCATCAAAATAAATTTCAATACAAAAATTTCTATTTTGCTTTTTAGAGGATGCAAAAAGCATATGAGCTAATTCTGTAGACAATCCATCAGAAATATCAATTGCGGAACTAGCAAAATTTCTTATTTTTCTCGCTAACTCAAGCCTCGGACGTGGAAAGTTTAATTTTTCTGAATATTTGTTTAAAGATAAGGCCGTTGATACCTCACCCAAATCTCCAGAAATCCAAATGTCATCACCAACATTCAAAGAATCTCTCCTTAAAACCTTATTATTTACAGTTAATCCAAGAATAGTCACCGATAATACTTTGGATCCACCCTTTTTGCCTTTTGTAATATCTCCACCAACCAGTGGGCAATTATTCTCAACTGCTATTTTAGAGAGGCCTTCACAAAAATTTGTGAGCCACAGGTGGTTATATTCATACAAGGTCAAATTTAAAGTAAAACATACTGGCTCCGCTCCCATAGCGGCGATGTCAGAGACATTAACAGAAAGCAACTTTTGGCCCACGGAAGAAGGATCACTCTCGGCCAAAAAATGAGTTCCCTCAACCATAGTATCTGTGGAAACCACTGTTTCTTCGTTACCCGCCAAGGGTAACACGGCACCATCATCGCCAATTCCAATAAAAGAGTCTTTTGATAAAAATTTATTATTCTTGAAGTGCCCAAGTTTTTTTAAGTATTTGTCTATAATTTCAAATTCGGTCATTCTTTTCTCCGGATATCTGTAGCCATTCTATCCAAAACTCCGTTAACTAACCTGTGTCCTTGATTTCCACCTAAAAGCTTATCGATCTCTATAGCCTCATTAATTATAATCTTAGGTGCAATATCTAATTTATGTAAGAGTTCATACGATGCAAGTAAAATCACTGAATGTTCTACTGGCGAAATCCTATCAAGAGAAACATTTAAATAATCTTTAAAGCTCACCTCAAGAGCATCTCGTGAAATTGAAATTTTTCTTAATCCATCAAAAAAATATTTCTCATCACAACTTTGGAAAAAAGCTTGCTCAATAATATATTCTTCAATTGCCTCCAAATTACTTTTGCTAATCAATTGATGATATAAACCTTGGACTACAAAAATTCTCGATAGTCTTCTAGCGCCAAACTTGTTAAACACTTGTGGATCAAAAAATTCATCCTCGTTGCTGCCATGAGAATCTTTAAGTGCCACTAATTACTTTTCCAATAAATCATCTTCAATCCTTCGAAACTCTTTGATCAGTTGAAGTCCAGCGATAGCTGACTCCCGGCCTCTTTTTTCTAGCCTTTCCTCTGCCTGCTTCCTGTTCTCAACAGCCAATATTCCATTTATTATTGGCACCCCACTAGCCAAACTTAAATCCAAGATACCACGTGCAGACTCCCTTACAACTACATCATAGTGAGAGGTATCACCGCGAATAACGATCCCCAATGCTATCAACACAGAAAATCTCTTTAATGAAATTAACTTTTGTAACATAAATGGAATTTCCAAAGAGCCAAAAGTTTTCGAAACGAAAATGGATTCTTCTTTTCTTAGCTTGCTTTCTAATTCATGAATACATGAATTTAGCATTACAGCCGACAATTTATTGTTAAATGTCGAGCAAACTAATCCAAAATTTGAACAAGTTTTATTTTTTTTTCTAAGGTCCTTATTAAAGCTCACAAAATTCCCTACCTAACACTTGAAGGTAAATAATCAACTACCTCTAGTCCGTAGCCAACCATACTAGGCATCTTTTTTCTCTCAGACATTACTATCATTCTTCTTACGCCGATATCTCTCAAAATCCCTGCCCCCAGCCCATAATTTCGGAGGGTGCCGCTCATTTTTTCTTTTTTTTCAGTGTTACCTAAAATCAGACTCCTTGCCTGTTCAAAGAAAATTTCTGGTGACCTGGAACAATTTAATAATAAAACTATGCCACACGGCTTATCAGAGATGTATTTCATAGCTGAGTTGAAACTCCAGCTGTGATTTCCCTCCTCGAAAACAGTATCAATTAGCGTGGCAGGCTCATGCACACGCACCGGACAAACTTGACCATCGAAATTTTTCCCTTTAATGAAGGCAACATGAGGTTGATTTTCTATTATGTCTTTATACACATATAGATTAAAAGTACCCCATTGAGTCTTAACAAACTTTGAATACTTTCTTTCAATTAAACTCTCCCTCTGACTCCTATATTGAATAAGATCAGCAATTGTTCCTATTTTCAAATTGTGAAAATCCGCAAACTTTTTCAAGTCCGAAAGTCTTGCCATTGAGCCGTCATCATTCATGATTTCACAAATAACAGAGTATGGAGATAGGCCCGCCAAGCGAGAAAGATCACTTCCCGCCTCAGTGTGTCCTGCTCTGGCCAAAACTCCGCCATTTTGAGCCATGAGTGGAAAAACATGCCCTGGCTGAACAAGATCTGAAGGTTTAGCTCCCTTTGAGACTGCAGTCTTGATAGTTAACGCTCTGTCTGCGGCGCTTATACCCGTAGTTACTCCCTCCGAAGCCTCTATGGAAACAGTAAATGCAGTACGTTTAGTCGCTTGGTTCACCATTAATGCAAGATTAAGCTCATTACAACGTTGCTGAGTAAGAGTTAGACATATTAACCCTCGACCGTTTTTCGCCATAAAATTTATTGCGGCCGCATCAATAAATTCAGCAGCAATAACCAAATCCCCCTCATTCTCCCTGTCCTCATCGTCTACAAGTATCACCATTTTTTTGGTCTTTATTTCAAATAAGATTTCTTCGACACTAGAAATCTTAGGTTTGACAGTGAGATTATTTTTCATTTTTATTGGTTTTGTGCAGCTAATAACCTGTCTAAGGTTCGTGCCATCATATCTACTTCGAAATTTACATACATGCCAGGTTTTTTAGTAAAAAAATTTGTTCTGCTCAGGGTGTGTGGAATCAAATTTATACTTATAACACTCTCAATTTCATAGTCTTCAACCTCATTAATTGTAAGACTCACTCCGTCTAACGCAATAGATCCTTTTTTACTAACAAATCTACTAAACTCTTTCGGCAAACTTAAAGATATTTTTTTTGAATCTCCCACGTCAGTAATATTTCTTACCTTCGCTATTCCATCAACGTGTCCCGACACTAAGTGACCACAAACTATATCACCAAGTTTTAATGACTTTTCGATGTTCACTAAGCCAACTTCAACCAACCCGGTAGTAGAAGACAAAGTCTCCGCGGAGACATCAGCAGTAAAATAAGAAATTGACTTGGAAGTAACTGTAAGACAAACACCATTAACGGCCACGCTGTCCCCAATACCAACATAAAAAATGTTCGATATATTCCATTTAATTTTAATTACCCTTCCGTCACCTTTTCCACCCAAACGGCTAGGTATAACATCCACTATTTTTCCCACTTCAGACACTATGCCACTAAACATTACAATTCCCTATTCTTTTAACTATTAAGTGAACTTCAACACAGGTCTCAATATGACCCTAAGATCCCCCCCAATAAGTTTAGCCTCTTTTATTTTCCACCCAGGTTTATCAGATAGGACACCTGCCTTAACACTCGCGCCTAAAAAACCGAGACCATCTACTAAAAATCTCGGGGAAATATAAACAATGAACTCGTCAATTAAACCTTCACTAAAGAATTCGCTTGTTAGTCTAAATCCCGCCTCAACTTGCACCTCATTAAATTCCCTGTTACCTAATTCTAACATCAAGCTTCGCAGACTAAATTTTTCTGGATCTTCCATTTTTGGGTTGAACTCGAGAAGTTCAATGTTAGAGAATTTTGAATTGTAAATCGAAGAACTATCATTTTTCTTCAAGCTGGCAATAATAACTTTAGACGCTTTAAAAAAATCTAGACTAAAATCTGTTCTATGGAATGGATCCACTAGAACCTTTACAGGTTGTCTATCAGTTTTTATAGCTCTAACGTTGAGAAGAGGATTATCGGACATCAAAGTTCCCACACCTGTTAAAACAGCACATGATCTAGCTCGCCAAATATGGCCGTCTCTTCGGGCTCTGGCACCTGTAATCCATTTACTATTTCCGGATCTAAGCGCAGTGAACCCATCGATTGATGAAGCCACTTTCACCCTAAGCCAAGGTAATCCAGTTTCCATTCGCTTTGTAAATCCCAAATTCAATTCTCTAGCTTCTCCTTCCAAGACGCCAAAGTTAACCTCAATTCCAGAATTTTCAAATTCTTTCAAACTCTTCCCGTTAACCCTTGGGTTAGGATCTTTCATAGCTACAACTATCCTCTTTACACCCGCTTCTAATAATCTCAAACTACAAGCGCCCGTCTTTCCCTCAAAATTACAAGGCTCTAGAGTTATATAAACTGTACTTCCATAAGCTTTTTCTCCAGCTTTTTCTAAAGCTGCTATCTCAGCATGCTGTCCGCCACTATACCGGTGAAAACCTTCTCCCACAATTTCGTTTTCATTTACAATTACACAGCCCACTCTTGGATTGGGCATTGTAGTAGTAAGTCCCTTTTTTGCTAAAGCTAGAGCCCGGCGCATATACTTAGTTTGGACACCTTGTTGACTCACTTTGTGTTTTTCTTTCTTTTTTTGGTTTTTAGGTGACTTTTTTTTGGTTTAACCTCATCCAATAAATCTTGGAAATCATATACATCTTCAAAACTTCGGTAAACAGACGCAAATCTCACATAGCCAACCTTATCTATCTTTCTTAGTTCTCTCATTACAAACTCACCAATCCTTTGCGAGCTGATTTCTTTTTCCCCCAAAGTGGATAGTCTCTCCTCTATTTGTCTAACGGCCAAGTCAATAGAATCAGTTGAAACTGGCCTCTTTCGTAAAGCTAAACTCATACTGGACTTAAGTTTTATTGAACTAAATTCTGCTCTAGCTCCATTTCTTTTAACAACAATAGGCAACGAAACTTGTATTACTTCTAGAGTTTTAAATCGCTTCTCGCATACCAAACATCTCCTCCTTCTTCGGATTTCTAGTCCACTATCAGCTAACCTAGTGTCAGTCACCTGAGTATCCTGAGAAGCGCAAGATGGACATCTCATAAGCTAAATCATCTGCTTTAATTTAAGCTTCCACTACCAAAGGTTTCATTTTTATTTCTTTTCTTATGGACTTAAAGTTATACAACTCAAAAAGCATAAAACATAAGACACCAAATAGAAGATTTGCAACTAACAAGTGAATAGGTTGGGCAACCTCAGGAAAGCCAAGATGATTTAGAGCACCACCGATCAACATTTGAAGTATGACCAGTAAAAAATAAATAATTGAGAGAGTACCAATTAAATTTTTAGAGGTAAAGAACCTTAGGTCCCAGACACTAATGTTTTTTTTCTTTAGGTCCTTGTTGGAAAAGAAAATTTGATAGACCATAATCCCACTTATCCCAAAAATGACCCAGGAGAATGATCTATGAACATAGAAAATCCAGGGAACTAGATTCAAAAGATCAGCCCTGAGAACACCCTCTGATGTCTTAATAATCCAATCGACACTTTCTCTTATTTGTATACCCATACCAATTTGAACTATTAACAACAAAAGACTGACCAAAACAAAAATCGTCAACTTTTTATTTGAATTTACATTACCGTTTTTAAGAAGGTTTCCACTATTTAATTTACATAAACCAAGAATCAAAAAAATTTGAACAACGAAGGCTCCTAACATGTGTAACGACACCATTATGGGTCTTAGGTCACTAGCAACAACCCGAGATCCCAACCAACCATTGAAACAAACAGCAAAAAAAGCCGCTAACGCACAAAAGAAAATCTCGGGGCGCTTTTTCCTAATAAGAGACGTGCTAATTACTAAAAAAAGCATACCTAAACCCAGTAACGCCCCTAATAAACGGTTTATGTACTCAATCCAAGTATGCAAGGGATTGAATTGAGGGTTCTCCAGTCCCTTTCCATGCAGAAAGTCTTTCCAATTAATGGGCAAATCCTCAAAAGAAGTTGGCGGAAAAACCTGACCAAAACATAAAGGCCAATCAGGACACCCCATACCAGCACCCATAGCTCTTACGGTACCTCCCGCTAAAATCACTAAATAAACTCCTATTAAACAACCAAAAAATAATAATTTCACACGCGCTTCCAATTTATTTCCTCCGACATAATTCACTCTATAATTATTTTAATAATCTTTCTTTTACCCACCTGGACAATATATGACCCCCTTTTTAATTTTGCGTTCATATCTATGACCTTTTCTTGATTTATCCGGACAGCTCCTTGTTTGATCATTCTAAAACCCTCTGAGGTTGAAGGCACTAAACCCGAGTTTTTAAGCAAAAATATTACGTCAAACTGACTTCCGGTAAAAACTTTCTCCGTTAAATTCTCTGGCACCTCATTCTGTGCAAACCGTCTCTCAAATTCCCCCAAAGCTCTGTGTGCGGCATTTCTTCCGTGAAATCGATCTACTATTTCAAATGCAAATTCACTTTTGACATTTTTGGGATTGTAGCCCCCAGAAACGTTAGCTTTTTTCTCCTCAATCCAACTTTTCCCTTTAAGGCTCAGTAAAGTAATATATCTCCACATTAGGTCATCGGAAATAGACATTAATTTCCCATAAATATCCTCTGGAGAGTCAGTCAGTGCAACAAAATTATTTTTTGTTTTACTCATCTTTTCCACACCATCAAGCCCTTCAAGCAAAGGCATCGTTATTATGCACTGGGGATTTTGACCAAAATTTTTCTGGAGCTCTCTTCCCATGAGCAAATTAAATTTTTGGTCAGTACCACCTATTTCCAAATCTGACTTTAAAATTACGGAGTCATAACCTTGTACAAGAGGATACAAAAACTCGTGCAGTGCGATAGCAACTCCGCCCTTATATCTTTTAGTAAAGTCGTCTCTTTCGAGCATTCTAGCAACGGTAATCTTTGAAGCTAGCTTTATAAGGCCCTCAGCTCCTAAAGCGCTGCACCACTCTGAATTGTATCTAACTTCAGTCTCAGTCATATTTAAAATGCTACCTGCCTGACTAAAATAGGTTTGGGAATTATTTATTATCTCCTCATTACTTAAACTTGGTCGTGTCACATTTCTACCAGTGGGATCCCCAATCATTGCTGTAAAGTCCCCTATTAATAAAATTACTTTGTGACCTAAATCCTGGAGTTGTCTCAGCTTCACTAAAACAACCGTATGTCCCAAATGAAGGTCGGGAGAAGTTGGATCTAACCCCAACTTAATCCTCATTGGTTTTTTTAACTTTTTGTATTTTTCCAATTTTTCGACTAATTCTTCGATTACAAATAATTCCTCACAGCCATCTTCAAAAATAGATACTTCTTCACTAAAGGAGTTAGGCATATGCAAGACTTTTGCTATATTCTTTGAGTTAGTTCTTAAATACATATTTTTTCCAAACTTTATTTAACTACATTATGAACGGACTAGCCTTGGGTGTCATGACCGGCACGAGCGTCGACGCGATAGATACAGCCTTGATCTCAATAAAGGAAGGTAAGCCTCTGAGTCTACTGAGTTTTTTTTCTAACCCTTTTTCAAAAAAACAAAAACAAGAAATAATTTCTTTGCAAAATATTGGGGGAAATGAGGTCCATCGATGCTCTTTAGTTTCTAATAAACTTTCTACCAAAATTTCTTCCTCAATCAATTTACTGCTGAAAAAAGAGAATATCAATAGGAGGGATATTCTTGTAGCTGGAATTCATGGTCAGACGATTAGACATAAACCCGAGGACGGTTACACTGTCCAACTTTGTAATCCTGCCATAGTTGCACAAGCAACTGGTATTACAGTTGTACATGACTTTCGAACCAGAGATATAGTTAGGGGCGGACAGGGAGCTCCATTAACACCACTTTTTCATAAAGAAATCAGTGACACTAGTGAGTCATGCGCATTTGTAAATGTCGGCGGGCTTGCAAATGTAACTTTAATTAGCAACTTCTCAAATAAAATAACAGAGGTGGATTCAGGGTTTGATACTGGGCCCGGCAATTGTCTCTCAGATCTTTGGATTACTGAAGTGTTAAAAAAACCTTTTGACGAAAGAGGAGGATGGGCTAAGTCTGGCATTCCTAATAAAAAACTTCTAAAAATCATGCTTCGGGACCCTTTTTTCAAGAAAAATCCACCAAAAAGTGTAAGCAAGGAATATTTTGACCTGAATTGGCTAACCAAACAATTAAAGTTACTGAAAATAGAATTATCTGATCAAGATATTCAAGCTACCGTAGTTGAACTCGTTTCAATAACTATCACTGATGCAATTCCAAAGAGATATACCAAAATTTATGTCTGTGGGGGCGGCGAAAAAAATGATTATCTAATTGATAGAATGATGGTACACGCAGGCAGAAAAATTATTTCGACAGCATGCCTGGGCTGGCCGCCCGAATCAATAGAAGCTGCTTGCTTTGCATGGTTGGCAACTAAAACATTAGCTGGAGACGATTTTCCATTAAAAGGCATAACTGGATCTCGAGCAAATGGAAAAATAGGATCTATAACGCTAGCCTAGGACTATCAAAAAAAATCGTAAAGACGCCCTCTGTTAAATAAATTATTTGGATCCATTTCTTTCTTCAAATTTATATGAATGTTTTTTAAGGTCTCACTCAATGGAGAAAAGGCTCCATACTCAGTCTTTAATATGTCACTGGCCCTGTATAAAGTTGCGTGTCCTCCAGTTTTTTTAATGACTGTTCTAACCCAAACTGGATCTTCATCAAATTTAATCCATCTTAATGCTCCACCCCACTCTATTATCTGGGGATACTTATCAAAAATTTGAAGCTTCGTGCCAAAAGGAACCGAGAGCCTCCAAATACTTTGTCCATCAATCAAATCTTGCCGAAAAAAATTTAGCTCTTGGTCCCTGAAAGAAACCCAAAGTTTTTCTGCTGTAAGCTCCTCTAAAACGCATACATTCTGGAATTTCTCACGGATTTTATTTAACCCATCGTCCACACTGTACTCAGAACCTGATAACCTTAAATATAGTATGTCATTTTTAAACAAATTATCTTCGCTAAAATTGGTCATTAACGTTGCGGATATCGGTAAGGCTAATTTTTTTAAAATAGAGATTGCTTCAGTAGCTTCTTCGTAGTTGACGGAAACAGCCAGAGAACATTCTTTTCTCGGCCTGGGAAATACTCTCAAAGATACTGTTAATATGAGTCCAAGACCACCTAAGGCTCCAACCTGAACTCTAGAAATATCATACCCCGCGACATTTTTAATCACAGTCCCACCGAACGAGAGTACTTCTCCCTCTCCGTTTAGCATCGATACACCCAAGACTGAGTCTCTACAAGCACCAAAAAAAAACCTCCCCGGTCCGCTCAAGCCTGAAGCAACCATGCCCCCTACCGTCCCTCTGAGTGCCCCTCCTTCCCTCCCCGCCAAATTGTTTTTTAATCTTGGGGGCTCAAAGTTTAAAAATTGATTATTTTTTTTTAGCAAATTTTCCAGCGTAGTAAGATCAGTACCTGATTTCGCAACTACTACTAACTCTGATGGTTGGTAATCAACTATTCCAGAATATCCCTTAGTGGATAACTTCCTGCTGGCGCAATTTACCGGGTTACCGT
Organism: Betaproteobacteria bacterium TMED82; assembly: GCA_002170395.1. GTDB lineage: Bacteria > Pseudomonadota > Gammaproteobacteria > Burkholderiales > Burkholderiaceae_A > UBA7377. The sequence goes on along the minus strand of NHEJ01000004.1, from coordinate 358,912 downwards.
AAAATCCTTTGCTTCCGTGCCCACGTATATTAACACTCCCCCCTTTGCTTTTCTCCTCAAGAATTATGCTTTTTGTATTAGCCAGCCATGTAGAATCGGAACCTTCTTCTGTCATCATATTCAGGTGCAAGCCTAAAAGTGGGCAATTTCCGGGAACCTCTCTTTATCCTTTTCAACATGGACCCGTCCTTTTTCGATACACCGAGATAAACTAGGCACAACTTTACCAGGGTTTAATAGTATTTCTGGATCAAAACTTCTTTTCACGGAAAAGAAAGCGTCTCTTTCTAATTTGGAGAATTGAACACACATCGAGCCTAATTTTTCTAAACCTACCCCATGTTCCCCAGTAATAGTTCCACCATATTTTACGCAAAGACTAAGAATTTCTTCCCCAAAGTTTTCAGTTTTTTCAAACTCTCCATCTTTTGAAGCATCAAAGAGAATTAAAGGATGTAAATTTCCGTCGCCAGCATGAAAAACATTTAAGCAGCGAAGACTGTATTTTTTCTCTAGTTCAGAGATATTTTTAAGCATTTTTCCAAGTTTATTTCGAGGGATTGTTCCATCAATACAATAGTAATCAGGAGAAATTCTACCGGAAGCTGGGAAGGCATTTTTACGCCCCGACCAGATTAGACTCCTCTCTGCCTCGCTATTTGAAACTGATAGTTTCGTAGCTCCAGAACTTTGAAAAATATCTTTTATTAAGCTAATCTCCTCTTCAACTTCCCCCGGTGAACCATCTGATTCACATAGCAAGATTGCTTCTGCGTTTACATCATAACCAGCATGAACGAATTCCTCTACAGCTGCAGTCATACCTTGGTCCATCATTTCAAGACCGGCAGGCAAAATCCCGTTTGAAATAATATTTGCTACGGCATTGGCAGCTATCTCAACATCATCAAAAGAAGCCATCATTACTTTCGCAGCTGATGGTTTGGGTAACAACTTGACAGTAATTTCAGTAATAACTCCCAACATACCTTCCGAACCAATCAAAAGCGCAAGCAAATCTAAACCGGGGGAGTCAAGAGCCTCTGAGCCAACCTCGAATACTTCTCCCCTATAATTCAAAACTCTAGCTCTTAATACATTATGAAATGTAAGACCATATTTTAAGCAGTGCACTCCCCCAGAGTTTTCAGCCAGATTACCCCCAATTGAGCAGGCTATCTGGGAGGAAGGATCAGGAGCATAAAATAACCCTAAACCAGAGACCTTGTTTGAAATCTCCAAATTTCTGACTCCGGGTTGTACAGTAGCACTCCTTTGTTCTTCATTTATTGAGATAACTTTATTCATCCTCGCCGTTGAGAGGACCAGGCAATCTTTAATGGGAGTGGCACCACCAGAGAGTCCAGTACCGGCCCCTCTTGTAACGACAGGAACACTAAACTCGCTGCATATTTTTAAAATCTTAGATGTTTGAGCCTCTGAATTTGGAATTGCAACTACTAGAGGATCTCCCGAATAACCGGCTAAGCCATCTTTTCTGTAAACTTTCAGCCCCTCTCGATCCTCAACAAGATTGTCGCTACTTATAACCTTACGCAACCTATCTAGAAAGACTTTGTTATCGTTTTTATGTACCATATGTATCTTATTAGTAAATGTATTGAGATTTTAGTATGAAGACCAGACTTTGTAAAATTATCACAAAAAAGGGGGATAGTGGTACCACTAGCCTCAGTGATGGAAAAAGGATAAAAAAAAATTGTCCTGAAATTCAAATTTTGGGGGAATTAGATGAACTTTCGTGTTCGATCGGCGTATTGAGAGCAAACTTGAAAAAAAATAAAGTTGACACGCATGAAAGTAGACGCATTCACTTAACTCTATTGGAAATTCAAAATGACTTATTTAATTTGGGTGGGGAAATTTCTTGTCCCAATATTGAACTTTTTAAGGTAATACGAATTTCAAAAATTACCAAATTGGCGGAAGAACTAAATAATGAGTTAAGTCCACTCAAAGAGTTTATAGTACCTGGAGAATCAGTTTTAAGTGCGTTGGCTCATTTATCGAGGTCAATCTGCAGAAGAGCTGAGAGGAACTTTGTAACATTTCTCGAAATGTCCAATCCAACTTACAGCGATCAAAAGTTTAAAGGGTTGCCATATTTGAATCGACTATCTGATTTGTTATTTATATTGGCAAGAAAATTAGGTTCGCTTGAACATGAAAGTCTCAGGTATTGGGAAAAACCAAGTAATCCAACATAAAATCTTTCTTTATCCTTTTTTTCTACGTTCTATGACAGAATTTGCTAACTGATCAAGAAGGGCGCAGCTCTCATGCCAAGATAAACAAGCATCAGTAATACTTTGACCATATGTTAACCCATTTAAACCAAAACCATCTTTGAGATCTTGCCGGCCTTCAATTAAATGACTTTCTATCATCACTCCGACTAGAGACGAGTCACCATTAGAAATCCGTTCGGAGACATCGTAACAAACCTCAGCCTGTTTTTTATGATCTTTACCAGAATTACCATGGCTTAAATCAATCATGATTTTTTCAGGTAGCTCGAATTTCTTCAAGGCTGAAACTACTTCCTGACAACTCCCAACATCAAAATTTGGCTTAATTCCACCCCGCAGAATAATATGACAATCCATATTTCCGGATGTGGAGACGATGGCCGATCGTCCAGATTTAGTAACCGAGAGAAAATGATGAGGATTTCCTGCTGCTCTCAATGCGTCAATAGCAACACGAGTATTACCACTCGTGCCATTTTTAAAGCCCACCGGACATGACAGGCCCGATGCCAGTTCTCTGTGAACCTGAGATTCAGTTGTTCTCGCTCCAATGGCTCCCCATGAAACTAAATCTGCGATATATTGCGGAGAAATTACATCCAGAAACTCAACCCCCGCCGGGAGCCCTAATTCGTTAATACTTCGAAGTAATTCACGGCTAAGTTTTAGCCCTTTGTTTATGTCAAATGAATTATTCAAGTCAGGGTCGTTTATTAACCCTTTCCAGCCAACTGTGGTTCTTGGTTTTTCAAAATAAACCCTCATTACAATTTCTAGTTCACTACTCAACTCAATTCTTTTCCTTAACAACTTTTCAGCATAATCCAAACCAGCAGCTGGATCATGAATTGAGCATGGACCAATAATGACCAAAAGTTTGTCGCTAGTACCATGAATAATCGATTTTATTGATTTTCGAGCACTTATAACTACTTCAGCAGCACTATTTGAGACTGGTAAACTACCCATAATTTCGGAGGGAGCAACAACCTCCTGCACACTTGATATTCGAACATCATCTGTATTTAATGATGCCAAAGTTTTATCCAACAGTGCCACCCACAGTTAAGCCGTCGATAAATATAGTGGGTTGTCCCACACCAACTGGCACTCTTTGCCCCTCTTTCCCACAAGTACCAACTCCAGTGTCAAATTTTAAATCGTTGCCTATCATTTTAATTTTTGTTAAGGAGTCAGGGCCATTACCAATGAGAGTGGCGCCCTTAACAGGATATTTGATTTTCCCTTTCTCAACCCAATATGCTTCTGAGGCCGAAAAGACAAACTTACCATTGGTTATATCAACTTGTCCCCCACCAAAATTAGCGGCATATAAGCCCTCCTTCAGGTTTGCTACTATTTCCTCTGGTTCGCAGTCGCCTGCCCTCATAAATGTGTTCGTCATTCTTGGCATAGGGAGATGAGCAAAAGATTCTCGCCGTCCATTGCCGGTGGGAGAAACATTCATAAGCCTCGAATTTAGTATGTCTTGCATGTAACACTTTAAAATCCCATCCTCTATTAAAACGTTACTGGAAGAGGGATTGCCTTCATCATCAACATTAAGAGAACCACGCCTGTTTTCTAAGGTTCCATCGTCCACTACAGTTACCCCTTTAGCAGCCACTCGCTCTCCTATTCTTCCTGCGAAAACGGAAGACCCTTTTCTATTAAAATCTCCTTCTAACCCGTGTCCGACAGCTTCGTGAAGGAGTATACCTGGCCAACCAGGTCCTAGAACTACAGACATTATTCCAGCTGGAGCCGGCTTTGATTCCAAGTTAACTAGAGCTTGCCTGGTTGCTTGTTCAATGTAGTTATCCAGACTTTGCGAGCCTAAATCACTCAAGCTAAACCTACCTCCACCACCACTCACGCCAAACTCTCTTCTCCCTTTAGATTCAGCTACTGCAGTAATAGAGACTCTTATCAAAGGTCTTACATCAAAAACTAATTCTCCATCTCCACGCATTATAATTATGGCACTGTAGGAGCCAACAATTGAGCCCATAACTTGACATATACGAGGATCTTTTCTCCGTGCCCTAGCCTCAATGCTGTGAAGCATCTCGACTTTTTCTTCAGATCTTAATGCTGCCAAAGGATCTTCGCTTGAGTACAAAAAATTAGTTTTGGATTCTTTCTTCCCATAAGAATGGGACTTTTCATTTTCCACCTTGTTTTTGCCCTGCTGACCACTCGCGGAAATATTCTGCGTTGCCGTTGCCGCTTCTATTAAGCTCCTCCTACTTATACTATCACTGTATGAAAAAGCTGATTTTTCCCCTGAAACAGCACGCACTCCAAAGCCTTGATCAATAGAAAAACTCCCGGATTTCACTATACCCTCGTCCAAAGACCATGATTCTGAATGCAGATACTGAAAATAAATATCTGAATAATCGATCTTATGTCTCTTTACGATTCCATGTACTTCCTCAAGTAAGTTATAGCCTATGTCATGTGGAGTCAGTAACAGGCTGGTGGCTATTTCTTTAGATTCCTTTGTTCTATTTTTTAACATTCCAATTTTTTCTTATGTTTACTCGTTGATGAAGTGATGCTGGCAAATTTGTGCGAACTTCTTTTAGACATTTCTTGTCGACGGTTCCCAAAACTATATTTTCCCCAAGTTCACAACCACTTATTATATCCCCCCAAGGGCCAATAAACATACTATGCCCCCATGTAATCCTTCCAGACTCATGCCTACCTCCCTGCGCACTCGCCAAAACGTAACACTGGTTTTCTATAGCTCTTGCCCTTAACAAAATTTCCCAATGGGCCCTACCTGTAGTTTGAGTGAAAGCAGCCGAAAGTACAATCAAATCAAGAGGCTCAGCTGATAAATCTTCCCTTCGAAAGAACTCCGGAAACCTCAAATCATAGCAAATGGACAAAAAAGTGTTCCCAGCAGGTGTTTGAAGGCTAGTTGCCTCATCTCCTGCAACAATGAAAGTGGATTCATCATAACTTTCAGTTTCTGTGCTGAATTTAAACAAATGCGCTTTATCATACCTTCCTACTCTCTCACCTTTTTCATTATAGACAAGCATTGAGTTATAAATTTTACCTTTAGTATCTGATCGTAAAGCACAACTTCCACCTATAACCCAAACAGCATATAATTTCGCAAGGCTACTTAAAGCGGATTGAACAGTTGTAACAATCTCCATCGCTGTAGAAACTGAGGAGTCACCAACATTTATTTCAGCCATTTTTATTTTTTTATTGTCATCTTCACCCATAAATGCAAAATATTCTGGCAACAAAATAACCCTTGCCCCTTTTTGAGCAGCTTTTTTCACCAAGTTTTTTACCACACTCAGATTTTTTTCAATGTTTTCAGATGACACCATTTGGATAGCAGCTACCTTTATACCCTGCATTCTATGCTAATCTCCGATTGCTAATTAAGTGTTGCCTCACTGTTTAATGATTTCTTTTGTATTGTTGGGCTATCCCAAGGTCCCGTAACCTGATATTCAATAGCCATTACTTTTCGAAGAGGATCACGTAGTATATATTGCGCTAAAAAACTCCCCAAGCCAACTGCGGGATTCACGAGGACATAACCCAAAGAGGCTATCCCAGCATTTAACTCTGGTAGCATCAATAAACGCACATTCTGAGTTTTCTCAGATAAACTAACATCTCCTTCAAGAAATATGGTTGCTTGAGTACCCACCACTCTTAAATTTTCAGTTGTTGCCTTACCATCACTCAATCTCAGATTACCTCTCAACTTATCAAAAGAAAACCCTTGACTGAATATATCCTCAAAATCTAATTTAATTCTCTTCGGAAGAGATTGAATATTAAAAACGCCAACTAATCGAGCTAACCCTGGGTCCACCTTTAAAAATTTTCCATCATCAATATCAAGCGAAAGGTCTCCGCTACTTTTAACTATTGAAAAATCTAGCGGTGTTCCAGACCAACTAAGTTGACCAGATAGTAATCCTCCTCCAGACTCTAATATCCCCGGATAACCAAATTTTTCTAAAAAAACACCGCTATCTTTAGTATCCAATCTAAAATTGAAATCTGTTCTTGAAGTATTCCATTGGCTCTTATTAGAGAGATCCGTTAAATCCCTAGGTTTACTTTCTGGTTTGTTTTTTTTCCACAACCCACTAGCATCTAGTCTGGTATTTTTTGAGAGGATCATTAGCCTATTTATTTTCCAATATTCATTATCGTTTAAATAACTAACATCAAGCTCCATTCTACCGAAGTGCTTGCTGGCCCTTCTAAAATCCTCAACCTCAACCGTTACATTAACGACATCATCAAACTTTAGTTTGTCAAAAACATTAATGGCATTTCTTAATTTCTGCTTCTCATCTTCCGAAGGCTTAAGATGCAGCCTAGCTAATTTAATTTCAAACTTCCTGTCCCCCGCAAACCAATTTAAAAAACCTCCAATTTCTACAGCATCAAAATCTCCCGACCAACCGCTGGCATCACCAAAAAAAATGCCATTTGCATCCGAAAAATTATATTTATCGCACGTTATTTCTTGAATTCTTAATTTTATCTCAGTGGAACCTAAACTCTCCTTATTATTTAAAACCCCATCAAAAGAGTTTTGTTGAGAAAGTAGTACGTTTACCCACTCCTTAACATCAGCTTTAAATAACTTTAAATCTATGATGTTTGATGCTTGAGAAACAATTTTTTCCTTAGAGATATCCTTTTTAGGGCTGCCACCAACTCTTAGCGAATACTTTGTGCTTCCGCTCGATTTGTACATTCTGGACCCTGCATCAACAACTATTTTTCTGAAAACCATAAATTCTAGAGAGTAATCTGGAATGATTATTGATAGATCCTGAACTAAACTGGTGATACCAGAAGTTTTTCTTTTATGTCCAAAACTTAATTTTACCTCCCTGGTTGATTTTAAATTTTTAGCAAATGATCCAGGTGCATTGATAGCTACGCCCATAAGATTAGAACCTCCACTCACCGTGATCTTTTCTGTAGTTCCACTTATTAACAAATCGTAATCGGTCTTACCATGAATAAACTTATCATCATCATATCTCTTTGAAGAGCTCAACCATCGTCTTAATTCACGAATATGCAATTCTCCGGATGCTCGAAAAGAAATTGGTAAATTTTTTCCATTAGCTTTTGCATTTACTATCTCTACTGCTCCACCCAAAAGTTCACCTTTTAAGTCAGCATGAGAAATTCTTTTCTGAACGATTGAAAGCACCCCTTCAACTTTTGTCATCTCAGGAGAGTTTTCGGAGAATGAAAGTGAATTATCGTAAAACCTAAGTTCCGCCTTAACATTACTTTTCCTCAAGTTCAAAAGATTGAGTTTGATATCGAGTTTTAAATCCGATTCCCCTGAGGCCAAGACAGTCTCAGTGAGGTTACCAAGCCATCGATTTACAGGCGAATTATTCGAAATATTGACTAAATTTTGAAGTTTTCCCTCAATGTTTCCTCGCAAATTTAAAATTGGAATCGTGGAAAATATATCTGGTATTTCTCCGTCAACCCCTACCACCTTATTCCCCAAAAAATCCCCAGTTAACCCTGACAGTACTAAAGAATTACCCTCTATTTTTACTATTCCTTGGACGTTATTAATAACCGGCCACTTTTTTGAGAATTTCAAGTGTAAATTTTCGGGAAAAAACTTCATTGCGAAAGTTAAATTATCCCGAATAGATTTAGAGGCGTTCTCTGTTACATCACCTTTCACTTCAAAGTTTCCCCTAAGTTCGTCACCGATTTTAATACTTCTTGTAATCCAACCCCTAGTTCGTGGTCCCATGGCTTTTGGTAAGTATGGACCTATTGCCTCGGGCGAGAATACTGATAAAGTTCCTGTTATGTCCACTAATTGACTTATACTATTTTGCTCATACCACTCGCCAGAGGCATTTATTTTAAAAACAGGATTTTTCGCCTCTAAGTTTCTAAGTTTTATGAATTTAGTAGTAATCTCCTTCAATAAAAAGTCTTCAATCTTAAAATTAGATATCTCCAAAACCCCAAATAATTCTGAAAAATATGCATGACTTCCCGCTATGTAATTTTCTGCAGAAAAAGTAACTTCTTCTCCTTTAAATTCTAGGAAAATAGAATTCTTTACATTAAATAAACGACCCTTCAGAGGAGAAATTTTAATCATTTTTATATTCTCTTCGTACGATACATCTTCAAATGAAGCGGAAAACTCGGCTATTTCTAAGAACTCAATTTTTCCTGTAATAAAACCTTCTAGATGCTTGATTGGGAATTGAAGTTCTGCAGACCGCACTTTACCGCCAACATCAAAATTATTAACAGCGGAGGGGATATTGTAGGAATATAAGTGTCTTAAATCTTTCAAATTTAAGTTTTGTAAACTTAAACTCAAATACTCGTCGTCTGCAAAAAGATTTAATAAGTCAAATTCTAGCGTCCTTGATAAGGAACCTTTTGTATTTTCCTTAAAAACTATAGCGACTTCATCTACCTGTAATCGACCCTCATACTTAATTGACCTAAACCACGCCATATTATCTGATGAGTTGATTTGAAGAATATTACTTTTAAGAAAACTACTCCTTAAACTTCTTATGACATCAACATCAACTGTCAATTTCGACACTACGACATCATCGAGGGTAAATTTACGTTCAAAAATAGCCGCTATTGCTAAAAAACCAGGTTGAGCTTCTAACCCCTCAAAAAGTATCTCTGAACCCGACAAATTTTTTATAGATACAGAATCTATTTCAATACTTGGTAATAACCATTTATTCCAGTTTAACTTAGCATTTTCCAATTTTAGAGAATGGCTTTTTCTTAAAGTTTTTGGAATTACTGAGTTTAGCTTTACGGAATTATTTAGAAATTTTTCGACCTCTGGACCCAACCATAGTATAGTTGAACCCAGAGCTACTGAAGCTAATACGAAAAAGAAGATTACACCACTCAATACTAGCTTTGCGAGAACCTTTAATGTATTTTGCACAGTATTAAATTTCTATTCATAATGTATAAAAAATAGGGTTTAATTAAACTTTGCTAATATTCGCCAACAAACTCATATAAACAATGGATTCTAGATTTCAAAATGCCTTGACTTATGCACCTTGGTTAAAAAACTATTACCATAATGTTTTTAGCAATTCCTTGATTCTAAATCCTAATCAAGAAATCACCAAAAAAACTTTGATTAGTCACCTGGAAAAGAATTGGAAAGATTTAGATAATCAACAACTCACTCTTTTTATCAACACAATTAGAGAATATAAAAACTCATGTCTTTTGTCTATTATTCATAGGGATATAAACGGATTATCAAACTTAAAGGAAAATCTTAACAGCTTATCGGCGCTCGCTGAGGTCTGCACTCAACTAGCTTATAAATATAGTATTTTTAATCTCATTTACAAAAATAAAAGAGAATTATTTCCAACTTTAAATATTAAACATTTTGAGCTTTTCATTGTGGCTATGGGAAAACTAGGAGGAGGAGAATTAAATCCATCCTCAGATATAGATTTGATTTTTTTGAGTGACCCAAATCTTAAGGATGAGGATTTTAAAGAAATAAATTCTTATTATACATTAGCTGACAAAGTTGTTCGCCAAACAATACATATACTTAGTCGTATCACGGAAAACGGGATATGTTATAGAGTTGACATTAGATTAAAACCTTATGGGGCTACCGGGCCTATGATTTACTCTCTAAATACCTTAAACAAATACTTTAAAAATAATGCTCAAAACTGGGAAAGGTTTGCTTGGGTAAAGGCAAGAGTTATTAATGAGCCAATCTTAAAAAATAATGATGAATTTCAAGAAAGCATCTCTAAATTTGAGAATGTAAAAAATGCCTTTGTTTATCGACCATACCTCGACTTCAATATTGTTGATAGTTTGAAAAAATTAAGTAGAAAAATAAAATCTCATCACAAAACCAAATCAAGAAATAAAAATAGGAAAAGCTGGTCATTTAACGTAAAGCTTGATGATGGCGGAATTAGGGATATTGAATTATTAGTACAACTGCATCAACTAATACGCGGTGGTAATTATAAATTCCTTCAGACACCTTCTACACTATCAGCAATAGAAGAAGTTTCAAAAATGGATATATTTTCCAGAAAAGAGAGAGAAAAGATCGACGCAGCTTATAAATTGTACAGACAAGTTGAACATAGATTGCAATACTACGGGAATCGACAAACGCACCAATTCGAGTCTAATACTAATTTCGCTAACTTTATCGCACTATCCCTTAACTTTAAAAACGAAAGAGAATTGGTGGATGAACTTAAATTTTTTAAAAAGGAAATAAGTGGTTTTTTTAATAAATCTTTTGGGCTTAAAAAGAGTGAAATATTAGGCGGTGATGGTAGTAGTCATGAGGATAGAAATATATCTATGATTAGAATTGCTAATTTGCAAAACCTAATAGCGGAAAAATTTGACGATCAAGACATCATAAAATATTTTTCCGCGCTGATATCTTCTGTGAAGGGGAGGCAATCTTATTTATCTCTATTGGAGACCTATCCAGAAATCATCGCAAAAATATCAGAAATTGTTAAGATTTCCTCTTGGGCAGGTAATTATATAAAAAGATACCCTTCGATTCTAGATCAGCTTTTAAGGGAAGACTCAATATTAAAAAAAATTGATTTTTCAAAAATTACTGTTGAATTGAAAAATGAGTTAAGTAACTTAGAGATCAGTTTCCCAAAAAATGAGGAGGGCAAGCTGAACTTCATAAGAGACTTTCATCACAATTACTTATTTCGGTTGTTAATTCAAGATTTGCAGAAACTATGGACTATAGAGGAACTTTCTGATCAACTTTCTGAGTTGGCGGAAATAGTATTAGCGGAGACGCTCAATCTAGCTTTTAAAAGTATTGATGCTCAACATTTAAAAACAAATTTAGCTGTTGTAGCATATGGAAAATTAGGTGGGAGAGAACTTGGTTTTGCTTCTGATTTAGATTTAATATTTTTAACAAAAGATGTTAGTCAGGAGGACCAACCTATTTTAATTAAAATTATTAAAAGATTTATATCGTGGCTCTCAGCAAAAACTGCCGCGGGCAATCTTTTTACGGTAGATACTAGAATAAGACCTAATGGAACAGCTGGGTTATTGGTAACATCGATTGAAGGTTTTGAAGATTATCAAAACCATAAGGCTTGGGTTTGGGAGCATCAAGCTATTACCAGAGCAAGATTTTGTGGGGGGGACCCAGAAATAGGAAAATTGTTTGAATCGATTCGAAATAAAGTTATTTCAAAAAAGAGATCTGCTTCAGAATTATTGGAAGAAGTATATGCTATGAGGAATCGAGTAATCGACGAAAACAAGTTTTCAAAAGAACCTATTAATATAAAAACAACTGCTGGAGGTATGGTTGATATTGAGTTTTCAGTTCAAGCGCTGGTACTCTGTCACGGACATGAGGTTCAAGAATTGAAAAAAAATATTGGTAATATTGCGCTTTTAAATTTAATGTCCGAGAAAAAATTGTTGCCTAAAGAACTTACACACAAAGTAATCAAAACATACTCCAAATATAGAATAGCTCAACACCGTCTGAGATTAACTGGAAATTACAACCTTTTTGTGGAAAAGGACTTTAGTCATGACAGGAAGATTACTAAAGAGTTATGGGATTTCGTGTTTTCGCAAGCCCCTAAAAATATAAGGACAATCAGCGAAATAAGGTCTGTATCCCCATTTCCCTAAATTCCTAAATTCTGTTACAACTTCGTTACTTTAGTGAGTCATGTTAGGCTAAAATTAAAAACTATTATTTATTGAAGGTTAAATATGAGCGGCGTTGCGATGTCAAAACTTGAGGGGTTAATATGGATGAACAACGAGTTAGTCGACTGGAAAGACGCGAAGATTCATGTTTTGACTCATACACTACACTATGGCATGGGTGTTTTTGAGGGGATAAGGTGTTATAAAATTGCGGAAGGCGGTGCAGTTTTTAGATTAACTGATCATATAAGAAGATTATTTGACTCTGCGAAAATTTTCGAAATGGTAATACCGTATTCTCAAGAAAAAATTGAACACGAAATCTGTAATCTTATAAAAAAGAATTTTCTTACTGCCTGCTACATCAGACCGATAGTCTTTTATGGTTCGGAATCGATGGGTTTAAGTACTGATGGCTGTTCTGTAAATGTCTCTATAGCTGCTTGGCCATGGGGAACATATTTGGGAGATGAGGGTTTAGAGAAAGGTATCAGAGTAAAAACCTCATCCTTTACTAGACACCATGTTAACTCGTCATTAGTCAGAGCCAAAGCTTGCGGTTACTACATCAATTCTATTCTTGCTCACCAAGAAGTTGCCAGGCATGGTTATGACGAGGCTCTTTTGCTTGATACAGATGGGTATGTATCGGAGGGAGCGGGTGAAAATATTTTTATTGTTAAAAAAGGCGTTTTATATACGACAGATCTCTCAACATGTTTAGACGGAATTACGAGAGATACAGTTTTTCATATTTCAAAAGAGTTGAATCTAAGTTTGGTTGAAAAGCGACTTACTAGAGACGATCTTTACTGTGCAGATGAAGCTTTTTTTACAGGTACGGCCGCTGAAATTACTCCTATTTCAGAAATTGATGACCGAGTTATAGGTTTCGGTAGTAAAGGTAAAATCACTCATTCTCTTCAAAATCTTTTTTTTGAAATAGTAAACGGTAAAAATAATAATTATAAAAATTGGTTGACCTACATATGATGAATTTATGCGATGATTGAAAAACCAAATAACTTAATTTACTCTAACGAAAAAATTGTTACTTGTCCGAATTCAAAAACTGATACTTGGAATCAACACCCCAGAGTGTACTTAAATATTGAAAAAGATATAATCGTAAAATGCCCTTACTGTGGAACAACCTATAAATTTGAAAATAAATAAATTACTTCAGCTGGTTTTGAACCTGCTTAATTCTAACTTCAACTTTTGCCATGAATACATGATGTTCTCCCTGAATAGATCTGATCAGGTTAAGCCGCTCTAGTGCCTGTTTGAGTTTTCCCTCAGAGATATTTGCTTCAGCTAAAAATAAATATGCTTTTGCTTTTTTTCCTGCAGAGAAAGCCGAGGCGGCTCTCTTTTTCCACACCCAAGTATCGTCTGGCGCTTTTTTGAGTATTTTTTTTGCAACTTGTTCCAACTCCGCAACTCTCTTTAATCCATACAAAGCTTCAATTCTGTGTCTCGTAAATGTACGGTATAAAAAAGTTGTTTTTGCGGGACCGTTTATTAAATCAATAGTTTCTAGAGCTTTTTGAAAATATTTCTGTTTTAAATTTAGTTCTACCTCTGTTTCTACTATTAAATAATAGAGGATACGATTATAGGCACGTATTAGATCGTATTTATCTTTCAGTGATTTGATTATTCTTTCTGCATCTTTGTAATTTTTTTTGTGTATTGTTCTTAATAGATTTTTATAACTTAAATAAACAGAATTAAGATCCTTTTCTCGTTTACTACTAAAATCGTTGGAAAAAATACTCTGTGTGAAAAATGAATTTAACTGTACTTCACTTCTTAAACGGAGCTGTAACCATTCGAAAATCTCATCTTCCATTTGAAAATTATTCTTTTTTTTATCCTGATATACGTCGAAGTTTTTTCGCATTCTTAAATCTGCTAAGCGCTCGTAAGTCAGGGGGTGTGTAGAGAGCCATGAAATTGCTGAGTTCTCTCCACTTAGAGATCTCTCCTGGAGTGTTTCAAGCATTCGAATCATAGAGTGGTTATCAACTCCAACGGCCTCTAAAAATCCCATTCCTATCCTATCAGCCTCTCTTTCAGCCTGCCTGGAGAAGGTAAGTTGCTTTTGCAGTGCTCGAGTTTGACCAAGGGACATAATCCCGAGGGCTGCATCTCCTTCTGAGGCTGCCATCGCAATAGCAGAGAGGATCGCGGACGCTATCATTACGCCAGAAGCTTCCTTTCTTTGACCATATTTTCTTGAAATATGTCTTTGGGTCAGGTGGGCTAATTCATGACTCAATACAGCTAAAAGCTCCCCCCTGGTACTCACACCACCAAATAATCCAGTATGCACACCAATATAATTCCCGGGTAGAGCAAAAGCATTAAAGGAATCATTTATCAAAAGGAAGAGACGTACTTTGTTGTACTTTTCGAGATAGTTAAAGTCTTTATCCCTCGAAATTTTTGTGCTATCAAGGAAACTTCGAATTATTTGTGTTAAATAGTCCTCAATTTCCGGAGCGTCTAGAAAATTATTAGATGATTTTAAGGCAGTAAAAATTTTTTTTCCCAATTTGTGCTCATCGAATAATGACAATCCATTTCCTTCAGAGCCTCCAAGCTCTGGTAAATTTCCACCTATAGCAGGGTAATGGATCAAATAAATTGATATTATTAAGCTAATAATGACCAATTTACAGTAGGTATCAATTTTTTTTATGAACAAGATAATAAATCCATTAAGTTCCATCTAATGTCTAATTTAAATCATTTTAATTCAAGTGGTAATGCACATATGGTAGATATCAGTGAAAAATCGGAAACTAAGCGAATTGCTGTTGCCTCCGGAAAAATACTGATGCAACAAAAAACCTTAGATTTAGTAAAAGATAAGTCTTCCAAAAAAGGAGATGTAATTGCAGTGGCTAGAATTGCCGCAATTCAAGCTTGCAAGAAAGCTCCCGATCTAGTGCCTTTATGTCATTTAATAAATATTTCTAGGGTGGACGTTTCATTTGAGTTTGTAGATTATCCACCGTCCATCGCTTGCACAGTGCAAGTCGAATCTTTAGGAAAAACGGGTGTAGAAATAGAATCGCTCGTGGGAACACAAGTTGGTTTGATTACTATTTACGATATGTTGAAAAGCGTCGATAGAGGCATGATAATTACCGATATTGGGTTATTATTAAAAGACGGCGGAAAATCCGGCAAATGGGAGAGAAAAGTTAGGTAAATACCAAAGTCGATAGACCTAAAAATATGAGAAATCCCATTGAATCCGTGCCAAAAGTTAATAGAACGGAAGACCCAAGAGCTGGATCTCTTCTTAAACTCCTAAGAAAAAACGGCACTATAACCGCGATCAATGCGCCTAACATCAAGTTCAGCACTATGGAAATCATCATTAGAATACCAAGCTTTATTGCATAAGCATTACCAAAATAAATGATCCACGTGGCCAAACCGGCAACGAAACCCCAAACTGAACCGTTAATAAACGCTATTGATACCTCTTTAATGAGTAGTCTCGGTATAGAATTATTTTTTATAATTCCCAGTGCTATGGAACGCACAATCAACGTAAGAGTTTGATTACCAGAATTACCCGCAATTCCAGCAATAATTGGAGTCAACGCCGCCAATGCCACAACCTGTTGAATGGTTGCTTCAAAAACACCGATCATCCTTGAGGCGAGAAAAGCAGTCATCAAGTTTATCGCTAACCAAATCCATCTATTCTTTATAGCTGAGAATACAGAGGCAAAAATATCCTCTTGATTAAATAGGCCCACAGAAGCAAAAACCTCTGAATCATTTTCCTCGCGAATGATATCAACTATCTCAGATGCGATTATTCTCCCAATTAAACGCCCTGAGTTATCTACTACCGGAGCAGAAATTAAGTCATATCTTTCAAAAGACTTTGTCAGAATCTCTATCTTCTCATCCACACCAAAACTGATAATTTCTTTGTCCATGACGTTTTTTACAATTTCCGTTGGATTTCTTATTAAAAGAGACTCAATAGACAGACTACCAATCAACAAGTTATTTCGATCTATCACAAAGATTTTGTTTGTGTGTGGGGGTAATTTTTCTAGTCGTCGTAAAAATCGATGTACAACTTCAAGGGATATATCATCACGAATAGTTGTGGTCTCGAAGTCCATATGACTTCCTATCGAATCCGGTGGATACAACATAGCCACTCTAAACTGTTCCCTTTCCTGAACCGTTAAACCCTCTCGGACTTTATTGAGAATGTTAGAGGGTAAATCATCTGCAACAAAAGCTAAATCGTCGAGACCAAGGTTTTGCGTAGCATAAAGTAATTCTTCATAAGTACTCATTTCTATCAAAGAGGATCTAACTGGCTGGCTTAATTCCATTAAAACTTCGCTCTGCTGGCGAGTTTGTAGATTATGCCAAACTAATTCTCTTTCTTTTAAAGGTAGTCCCTCTAAAACAACCGCCAACTCTGCCGGATGTAACTCGGAGAGCTTAAGTTTTAGATTCAGTAATTTATTTTTGTGAGCTACTTCGTTCACCAAACTACTTCTAATCGGACTTGAGAACTTTAAATCACGTTTGAGAATTTGATTATTCAATTCAAACCCACCGATTAAATCTCTTATCAGTACTAATGCCTCTTCCGAGGAATTAGATGTTTGTTTAGCAAACTTAGCTTCTCCTGGATTGTGACCTGACATAACTATTTACAACTCTATTAGTTTCTTCGCAACCGCATGAACATGTTCCGTTTCAGGTTTAAGACCTGTCCACAAACTGAAACTCTCCGCTGCTTGCTCTACCAACATGGGTAAACCATCTATAACAACATTCACGTTCTGTTCCATTGCTTGCATCATAAAACTAGTCGGCTTTTTTGAATACATTAAATCAATCGCTAAAAAACATTTTTCAAACCATTTGTTAGAAATGAGATTATCTCCACCAATCAAGCTTAGAGAGGTGGCATTGACGATAACATCAAATTTAAAGTTATCTAAACCATTTTCTATTTGAGGTAGATTTCTACTTTTACCTTTAAACTCCTGTATGTCATGAAATAATAAGTTTTTATATGTGAATTGGTTTCGAAATTTTCTTAATCTTTCTAGAGACCTATTAGCTAAGTGAATGGTTTTCGGTTTCATTCTTAATAAAGGCTCTAAAATTCCTTTTGTGGCACCTCCTACTCCAAGTATCAATATATTTTTGCCCGCTAAGTCCTTTATACCCAACCTTGAGACAGCAGCAACCAAACCTGCGCCATCGGTATTATCTGCAAAAAATTTACACCTATTGAACGAAACAGTGTTTATTGATTTAGAAATCATTGCTCTATCAGAAATCTCAAACTTTGGCTGAGATGCAAATAAAAAAACGTCTTCTTTCAGTGGGACAGTAATATTTACCCCAGTGTATTTTTGTTTTATTAGTCTGTTTAAAGTTGTAGATAAAGCATTTTTTGTCGTTTTTAATCGTTCATAGGTAATCGATAGTTCGAATTGTTCAGCAAATTCTTTATGAATTTCAGGAGATAATGAATGCTCTATGGGATCGCCCAAAACTGCAAATTTTAGTTTTTTCACCATACTAGATTTTACTCCATTAGATAAATTGACTTTCCAATCTAAAAAATTGAAAACCCCAATAAATTAATCTGTGTATTTCTTTCGTAATTTTCTTATCAAAATCTCGTGTATATTTCCAAAAGAACCGTTACTCATAATGAGAATTACATCTCTTGAAGTACACTCAGAAATGATACTGTCAACCATTTTATTTAGACATTCAAAAATCATTACTTTTTCTTTTATGTCAATTAATGCCGCTTCCAAGTCCCACTGAATGTCCTTTACGTAAGCAAATACCATATCTGCATCAGAAAAAGCAGAGGCTAACTTTTTTTGCATTGCACCGAGTTTCATAGTGTTTGAACGTGGTTCAAACACCGCCAATAATCTTCTGCTATCTCTGTCTTCGCGATTAGGTTTATTTTCATCTTCTGTCAAGTATTTGTCACGTGCTGAGCTAACAGTAGCTTTAATGGCCGTCGGATGATGGGCAAAATCATCAAACACTTTTATTCCAGAAATTTCAGCACGCAATTCCATCCTTTTCTTTACATTTTTAAAAGATTCTATGGCACGTACAAATAAAGTATTTGAAACTTTTAATTCTCTCGCAACACAAAACGAAGCAAGAACATTGCTGAAATTATGATCTCCGATCAAAGGACACATTATATTAACAACTGTCTTCTCACCGTGCTTAAGGCTCAACTGTTGAGTTGATTGTTCAAAACTTACTGCTAATCCATCAAGAAACTTTTTTTGTTTACAATAATTCAGTCCCTCACTATTATTAAAAAATTCTAATTCGCTCCAGCAACCGCGGTTCAGAACATTTTTTAAAGATTTACTGCGGGAATTTGCATAGATTTTGGCTGACGCCGGAAGGGTTCTGATCCAATGGTGAAATTGTACCTCAATAGACTCAAGATTAGAAAAAATATCTGCATGGTCAAATTCAAGGTTATTTAAGATCACAATATTAGCCTTGTAATGCACAAATTTTGATCTTTTATCAAAGAAGGCGGTGTCGTACTCATCTGCCTCAATTATAAATGGCGCCCCCAAATCGCCAATTCTTGCGGAGACTTCAAAATTTCTGGGTATTCCGCCAATAAGAAATCCCACGTTTCGTTCTGCAGATTCAAGAATCCAAGCCACCAATGAGGAAACGGTAGTTTTACCATGTGTTCCCGCTATGGCGATTACAAAGCGTTCCTGCAGAAATTTTTCAGCTAAGAATTGCGGGCCGGAGATTAATATTTTTTTTGTCTCCAGTAATTTTTCAACGATCGGTAGATTTCTGGTTGCTACATTCCCGATTATCCAATAATCAGCAGCTAAATTAATTTGTTCAGCACCAAACCCCTCAATTACTGTAATATCGTTATTTACGAGCTGAGTGCTCATGGGAGGAAACATTGCACTGTCACAACCAGTAACTCGCATGCCTTTTTGTTTTGCTAGGACTGCTAGACCGGCCATAAACGTTCCGCAAATACCAATTATATGAATATGCATATCTTATTTTACTTCTAATATCGTTTTCCTTATGAATAATTCAAAAAACGAAATCTGCGCACTGGCTGCTAAACTAATAGTTGAAGAGGGATTCAATTATTTTTCAGCAAAAAATCAAGCGGCTGATCAGCTCTCATTGGGAGGCAGAAACTACAAAAAAACGAAACTTCCTTCTAATCAGGATATTGATGGCGCCGTTAAAGAATATCTCGATATCTTTTACAAAGAGGAATGCGCCGAAAGGCTCGCAAGTTTAAAAAAAATTGGTTTCAGCATAATGTCTGAGCTAGAGGAATTTAACCCACTTTTGATAGGTTCTATAAGCTCAGGTTTTGCCACAAAATTTAGTACAATTAAAATATGCTGTTTTTGTGAAAGCTCTAAGGAACTAATAATTGCGCTAATGGAAAGAAATATTACTTGTAGAAGCATTGAACTAAAACATCCCACCAGAAATTATCTAGTTGAAGCTATAAATTTGATTTGGTCTGGCGAAGAAGTTTATCTTTATGTATTGTCTCGTAATGAACCCAGAAATGTTTCCAAAGGTTTAAACTTAAAAAAGCTTTCCTTGGCTCTATAACATTATGAAACGAACATTATTTACAGGCATAACCCTAGTTATATTTCTTTTTCTCGGTTTCCTTTCAAATTATTATTTTTTTTCTGGAAATAGCAAGAATGAGGATGTTAGCTGGATCTTACAGGAAGCTTTTCCCAATTCCGAGTTAAAATCTATAAAACTTTCAGATTTGCAGGGTAAGAGAGGTACCCTCATTAATTTTTGGGCGACATGGTGTGCTCCTTGCATTGATGAAATGCCAATGTTTTCGAAAATTCATGGTGAGTTTTTAAGGGAAGATTTTTCTGTTATCGGACTTGCTGTAGACACAAATAAAAACGTATTAGATTTTTTGGAGGACCGTGACCTAAAACAACATATTTTGATAGTAGGATCTAAGGGTACTGAAATGCTTAGTAAGCTTGGAAATGAGACAAATTCCTTACCATTTACCATTTTTATAGATGCAAATGGGATGATGAAAGAATTTAAGTTAGGCAAAATGACAGAAGATGAGGTAAAATACTGGTTAGTTAACGATTAAAGACGTCATTTAGTGCAGATGAATGCCGAGAAATCTATTCTAGTCATCAATGGACCAAACTTAAATAAACTTGGGTCTAGAGAGCTAAACATTTATGGTGAACAAACTCTGGAGGATATACGATTGAGCTTATCTTCCCTCGCCTCACTCGAAACAATAGACTTAATTTTTTGTCAGTCGAACAGTGAATCCGAAATTATAGATGAAATACATGAAGCTGAGCAGAAAGGAGTCAAGGGAATATTAATCAATGCTGCTGCTTTTACGCATACCAGCATCGCCATAAGAGATGCGTTGTTAACTTTGTCTAATGTATTTATAGTTGAAGTCCATTTAAGTAATATTTTTAAACGGGAAAAGTTTCGGCATCAATCATACATTTCTGATATTTCGGATGCAGTTATTGCTGGAATGGGTTCGCAAGGTTACGAATACGGGTTTAAGTTTATTATGGGAAAGATCAATGGATCTACGTAAATTAAAAAGCTTAATAGACTTAGTATCTGAATCTGAAATTGCTGAGCTTGAGATATCGGAGGGGGAAGACAGAGTCAAAATAGTTAAGGAAGTTAAGAAAACTCAAGGTTCTAAGAAATTTAAAAAAAGTAACTCTGTTGACTTCTCGGAGCAATTTGTCTCACAGGAAGATATACAAACCTCTGAAAATATATCTGAAGCGGAACACGTTATTATCACTTCACCAATGGTCGGTACCTTTTATGTGGCTCCCTCACCTAATTCAGATCCTTTTGTAAAAGTCGGGGAAAACATAAAAAAAGACCAAACCTTATGTGTAATTGAAGCAATGAAATTAATGAATGAAATTCCCTCAGTAGCCGCGGGAACGCTCTCGGAGGTTTTAGTTGAAAATGGCCAACCAGTTGAGTTTGGTCAGCCATTATTTAAATTGATAAATAATTAGGAATACAACTGGTGGGCCACTTTTCGAAAATTCTTATCGCAAATCGTGGAGAAATTGCTTTAAGAATCCAAAGGGCATGTAGAGAACTAGATATTAAAACTGTCGCAGTACACTCTACCATTGATGAAGAAGCAAAATACGTGAAATTAGCTGATGAATCAGTATGTATAGGTCCATCACCGTCTAAGGACAGTTATTTAAATATTCCAGCAATTATTGCCGCAGCGGAGGTAACCAATTCTGAGGCAATTCATCCCGGTTACGGTTTTTTGTCAGAAAATTCTGATTTCGCTGAGCAAGTGCTAAAAAGTGGATTCACTTTCATTGGGCCATCTCCATCTGTAATAAAGACAATGGGGAACAAAATTGAAGCAAAAAAAGAAATGGAAAAACTAGGGATACCCTGTATTCCGGGATACACCGATAAAATACCATCGGATCAAAAAGCGATCAAAAAGATTGCCAGTGATATTGGTTACCCAATAATAATTAAAGCAGCTGGAGGTGGAGGAGGAAGGGGAATGAAAATAACAAGATCAGAGGACGAACTGATTGAGAATTTGCAGCTTACCAAGACCGAATCATATGCAGCGTTTGGTGACGCCTCTGTGTATCTAGAAAAGTTTCTTGAATCTCCCAGGCATATTGAAATTCAGCTGTTATCAGATAACTTCGGTAATGTTATACACTTAGGTGAAAGGGACTGTTCTATTCAGCGAAAGCATCAGAAATTGATTGAAGAAACTCCAGCGCTTGGAATAACTGAAGAAGAAAGAGAAAAGATTGGAGCTCTTTGCACAGAAGCCTGCAAGAAAATAAATTATCAAGGTGCTGGGACAATGGAGTTTCTTTATTATGATAAAAATTTTTACTTTATTGAAATGAATACCCGAATACAAGTGGAGCATCCAATCACAGAGAGCGTTACCGGGGTAGATCTAGTCCAAGAACAAATAAAAATAGCTGCTAACGTTCCGTTAGAGTTAAAGCAGAAGGATATAAAGTTTAACGGTCACGCGATTGAGTGTCGCATTAATGCAGAAGATTCCAATACGTTTATGCCCTCTCCTGGAAAAATTTTAGTCTGGCATACACCTGGTGGTCCTGGTGTTAGGGTTGATTCTCACGTTTATGCAAATTATGTTGTTCCTGCATATTATGATTCAATGATTGGAAAGATTATAGTATATGGAAAAAACAGAAAGCAAGCTCTTGAAAAGATGAGAGTAGCTCTTAGTGAAATGATAATAGAAGGTATATCTACAAATCTAAACTTGCATCGAGAACTGATTAGTGACCCTGCTTTCAAAAAAGGCAAAGTACATATTAATTTTTTAAATGAAAAATTAAATCTGTAATTGAAATGGTCTAAATGTTAAAAAACTTTCAACTTAAAATATCAATATCACAAAAATCTGAATATGTAGAAGGTATCATATTGGAAATGATTCATAATCTTCTGTGCAATAATCCTCAATTAATTTCAATATCTGCCGGGGATTTTGAAGGGAACTTATCACCAGAAGTTGTGACTATTGAAATAATTACTAGAGATGGATTTTCTGAGAATTTGGCCGAGTTACTGAAAAAAATTAAACTTAGCACAAAGATAGTTAAGACCATTGAAATTTTGGAGAGTGCAGACTGGGTAAAAGAGTACCAACAATTTTACAAGCCTATCACCATAGGAGAAAAATTATGGATTGGTGCTTCATGGCACAAGCCTGAAGTAAACAAAGATTGTATAAGAATTTTTATTGATCCTAGCCAAGCTTTTGGTACAGGTCATCACGAAACAACTCAACTGTGCTTGAAATCTTTGTTGGGAAAGAGCTTTAACAATTCGGACTCTCTTCTAGATTTTGGTTGCGGGTCTGGTATTTTAGGAATTTATGCTTTGAAAGCTAACTGTAAAAGTGTAGATTTTGTAGATTGTGACGAGAAAGCATTGTCTATTGCAAAAGATAATGTAATCAGAAATGGTTTTTATCTTTCAAAAGAACACTTCAGTTCTAAGATGGTTACGAGGACCAAAACCTATAAATTTATTTATGCGAATATTGGACTTAATACATTAAAAGAATTAGTTTTTCTTTTCTTTGATCTATTGGAGCCGCAGGGGAGTTTAGTTTTATCTGGACTACTCAAAAGTCATAAAAAAGAAATATTCGATAAATATTCTGGTAAAAATTTTTTTTCTTTTACTAAAGTCAATGAAACTGAACAAAATAATTGGATATGTATGGAATTAAAAAAAAATAGGGAATCACTATGTCCAAGAGTATAATTCAAATAAGTGGATCAGTAGCATTCGATACGCTTCTGCAATTTGAGAATTCTTTTGAAGAATTTATTATCCCGGAAAATATTGATAAACTTAATGTTTCTTTTTTTTGTCCCTCAATGAGAAGAGAGTATGGTGGTTGCGCCGCTAACATAGCTTATAACCTACGGCTTCTCAATATAGAATGTTCGATCCTGGGAGCTATAGGTAAGGATGGGGGTGAGTACTACGATAGATTAAATAAACTAGGGATAAATATTTCCCATCTACAAAAAATCGATAGCCTATTTACCGCCCAGGCTTTAATCACCACGGATAAAGAAGGTAACCAAATTACAAGCTTTCACCCTGGAGCAATGCTTGACGCGGGTTCGCTCGGTGTCTTACCTGTAAAATCCTCATATGGTATCGTTTCGCCTAATAGTTACGATGCTATGCAACGACACGCTAAAGAATTTTATAATGCTAATATTCCATTTATTTTTGATCCAGGACAGGCTTTGCCGATGTTTTCTAAAAAAGATATTCTAAAGTTCACGGAAATGGCGTCTTGGATTGCTCTCAATGAATATGAGGCTGACCTTTTCTTTGAGTCAACTGGATTGAGTTTAAAAGATGCAGCAGAAATTCTGAACCCGCATAAAAATGGGGGTATCGTTAATACTCTAGGACCTGAAGGTGCTGATATCATTTCTACTAATACTGGTCATGTTAGAGTAAAAGCTGTAGAAGTGAAGAATCAGATTGATCCCACTGGTTGCGGTGATGCTTTTAGAGCTGGTTTATTGTTTGGTTTAAATAACGACTATGGTTTAGATAATAGTGTTAAATATGGTAATGTTTTGGGGGGAATAAAAGTGGAAACCTCGGGAGGACAAAATCATACCTTTGACAAAAATATAGTAGAAACAATTTTTAAAAACAATTACCTTTAATTACGCTATAGTCAAAAACGTTTTTTGAATTTCCACTATTACCCTATCATTAACTATCGCAATTAATTGAATAGCAAAAAGTAATAACAATGGAGAAAAATCTATATTTGCTGATCCTCGAACGCTGGTAATCTTATTATCAAGTATTTTTTTTATTGGAATTAAAAAGGGTTGAAGAAGCATAGATACAGTAATGTAAAGTCCACTTAAATTTGGAGAACTGTGTACTAAAAAGCTTAATATTGCAAAGACTATAATGACTATTGTTAAAAGATTGACTATCCAACTTAAAATCCACAAAAAAGCTAAGACGGCTATCAAGGCTATTATTTCGATCACTTTCACAGCTGAATAAAATGTGGCTATTTCCTGATTTGGCTGTATGACCCAGTAAAATGTCGCTAAGAGAAAAGAAATCGAATATGCAAATATCAAACAAGTTAACTGTATGTTGAGCTTAAAAGCAGTTATTCGAAGTATTGGACTAATTACCCAATCGGTTAATGTACAGGTAAACACGTACAGCTGGCTTTGTAGGTTGACTTTAACCCTTACAAGATAACACCTGAGTAAAAAGATGATGCTGAATGTGCTTCCCAAAATTTGCAATATTGAATAAAGAATATCAGAAATCATATTCGGCAAACGGCCCCACCTTTTGAGGGCGGGGCAACAACAGTTTTATATAAAAAGCTAGCTAGGTCGACTGCTTGAGGGAAAAGGCCATGTGCTGGAGAGAGATGATGAATCGAAAGAGCTACTACTCTGTCCACCACTTGCAGTTGCTTTGGCTGCTGGCTTTTTCTTAGCTGCTGGCTTTTTCTTAGCTGCCGGCTTTTTCTTAGCTGCTGGCTTTTTCTTAGCTGCNGNCTTTTTCTTAGCTGCTGNCTTTTTCTTAGCTGCTGGCTTTTTCTTAGCTGCTGGCTTTTTCTTAGCTGCTGACTTTTTCTTAGCTGCTGGCTTTTTCTTAGCTGCTGGACGGCTTTTACCGAGTAATTTTTTTACTGTTTTCTTAGAACTAGCTTTTTTGGAACTAGCTTTCTTTTTTGTTTTCTTTTTTACGGCCATCTTAGTCTCCTTCACACCTAGTTAGTTATTAGATGATTTATTTAAAATTATAATACCTTTTTGAAATTGTAATTAATTTAATCAAACATAACTAGAAATTATTTACACTTATTTAAATAAATGTATCAATTAATCCCATTGAAGAGACCCCCCTGCTTGATATTCTATTACTCTAGTTTCAAAAAAGTTTTTCTCTTTCTTTAAATCAACCATTTCTGCCATCCAAGGAAATGGATTTTCTTCGATTTCAAATAAATTACTTAACCCTATTTGTTGGGCTCTTCGATTAGCAATATACCTGAGATAGGATTTGAACATTGAAGCATTAAGTCCTAAAATGCCCCTTGGCATAGTATCCTCTGCATACCGATATTCTAAATCAACTGCCTTGTAGAAAATTTCTACTATTTCATCTTTAAACTGATTGGTCCACAACTGTGGATTTTCATGTTTTATTGTATTAACTAAGTCTATTCCAAAATTACAATGCATAGATTCATCCCTAAGGATATACTGATACTGTTCCGCTGCCCCAGTCATTTTATTTTGTCTTCCTAAAGCAAGAATCTGTACAAAACCAACATAGAAAAACAAACCCTCCATTAAGCAAGAGAAAACGATAAGAGATTTTAACAAGTCTTGGTCACCTTTTTGGGTTCCAGTTTGAAAATTTGGGTTGGTTAACGTATCAATGAACGGAATTAAAAACTCGTCCTTATCTCTTATAGACATTACTTCATGATAAGCGTTAAAAATCTCTGCTTCATCTAAACCAAGTGATTCTGTAATATATTGATAAGCATGTGTGTGNATGGCCTCTTCGAAAGCTTGCCGCAGTAAATACTGCCTACATTCGGGAGCTGTTATATGTCTATATGTTCCCAACACAATATTATTTGCTGCCAAACTATCAGCAGTAACAAAAAAACCTAGATTCCTTTTTATTAAACGTCGCTCATCCTCAGTTAATCCATTCTGACTCTTCCATAACGCAATATCTCTAGACATACTAATTTCCTGAGGCATCCAATGGTTAGCACAGCCAGCTAAGTATTTTTCCCAGGCCCACTTGTACTTAAATGGAACAAGCTGATTAACATCGGTCATACCGTTTATTATCCTCTTGTCGTCAACATTGACCCTCCTGTTTTGAGACAAGTCCAACTTTTCTTTGTTTCTTTTTGCCAACTTAAGAGAACCCTTGTTTTCTGAACCACTCTCAAGAAACTTATCTGAAGAAAATCCGGTTGGGTTAACCTGCGTGTATTTTGTACTTTCTTTTTCCCAATCTAACATTTTTTTATCCTAGTTTTGTAGTTAATTAAATGAACTGATAAGCTTGCCTTTTACATATGAAAAAATATCTTCAATACTACTGACAAGACTCACATTCGAGATCGTCTGTAGAACAAAATTTTTGACCACTAGCAGTTTTGTCGACGCTTACTGCATTTAACTCTCCTGAATTAGAGGTAGATTTTTCGACATGAGTAGCACCAATGGATCTTAAATAATAGGTTGTTTTTAGGCCCTTTTCCCATGCCAACTTATAAATCTCGTCAAGTTTTTTTCCCGAAACACCATTCATATAAATATTCAGGGACTGAGCTTGATCGATCCATTTTTGACGTCTTGCTGCACATTCGATAATCCATTTTGGATCTATCTCAAAAGCTGTTGCATAAAGCTTCTTAACATCATTAGGGACCCTATCGATTTTCGCTAAACTTCCGTCGAAATATTTTAGATCTGCAATCATCACCTCGTCCCATATATTTCTTTTCTTTAACTCTCTAACCATTAACTCACTAACAACTGTAAACTCTCCTGATAAGTTTGATTTTACAAAGAGATTTTGAAAGGTAGGTTCAATTGATGCGGACACTCCAACGATATTTGAAATGGTAGCTGTTGGAGCAACGGCCACACAATTAGAGTTTCTCATCCCATGTTTTTTAATATGATTCCTAAGAAACTCCCAATCTAGCCGTGACTTTCTATTAACAAGAATTTCTCTACCTCTTTCTTCTTCTAACAAGTCTATTGAATCCAAAGGTAACACTCCCATGTCCCAGTGAGATCCAGTAAACGTTTTATAAGTTCCTCTTTCTCTAGCTAATTCTGCTGAGTAGTAGTAGGCTAAATAACAAATCATTTCCATTGATTCATCCGCAAACTCGACTGCCTCTTGACTGGCGTAGGAAATATTTAGCGATTGCAGGGCCTCCTGAAACCCCATAATTCCCAAACCAACGGGTCTATTAGATAAATTTGAATTTCTAGCTTTGTCAACTGCATAAAAGTTAATGTCGATTACATTATCTAACATCCTCATTGCAGTCTTGATGGTGCTGTCTAAATGTTCTTTATCTAGAGATAACCCACCCTCGGGGGAATCATGCAGATGATTTAAAAGATTTACTGAGCCTAAATTACAAACAGCGATTTCCTCTTTGTTTGTATTTAACGTAATTTCAGTACATAAATTTGAGCTATGAACAATACCCGTATGTCCCTGCGGACTCCTAATATTACACGGGTCTTTAAAAGTTATCCAAGGGTGTCCTGTCTCGAATAACATTGACAACATCTTTCTCCAAAGTGTAACAGCTGAAACTTCTCTGTAAGGCTCTAATTCCCCATTTCTTCCTCTTTCTTCGTATTTGAGGTATGCCTCTTCAAAATCACTGCCATATTTATCATGCAAATCTGGGACTGAGTCTGGAGAAAACAAAGACCAATTTTCTTTATTCACTACACGTTTCATAAAAAGATCTGGGATCCAATTCGCAGTATTCATATCATGAGTTCTCCTACGGTCATCACCGGTATTTTTACGTAACTCAAGAAACTCTTCTATGTCCAGATGCCATGTCTCTAAATATGTACATACCGCTCCTTTTCTTTTGCCACCCTGATTAACTGCAACTGCCGTGTCGTTTACAACTTTCAAAAATGGGACTACACCTTGACTGTGCCCATTGGTACCCTTGATGAAACTCCCAAGAGCACGTACTGGCGTCCAATCATTTCCTAACCCCCCAGCATATTTAGCTAGTAGCGCATTTTCTTTAATGGCTTCGTATATCTGATCTAAATCATCTTCAACAGTGGACAAATAGCATGAAGAAAGTTGCGAAAAATTCGTACCACTATTGAACAGAGTTGGTGTTGAACTCATAAAATCGAATTTCGATAAAAGATTATAAAAATCTATCGCACATTCATTTTTTTTATTTTCTCGAAGTGCGAGGCCCATTGCCACCCTCATAAAGAAAATCTGAGGTAACTCTATCCTTCTGCCTAACTTACTAAAAGGGTCTTTTCGGTCAACTAAGAAATACCTGTCATATAAAGTCTGCATTCCTAAATACTCAAACTGGGTATCTCTTTTGCTCACAATTGCTGCCGACAATTTATTTAAATCAAACTTTCTTAAATCTGGGTTCAAAACACCAATCTCGATACCCTTCTCGATAAATTTTGGAAAGTAGTTTCTGTATGCCTCCGCAATGTCGTTCTTCTGTACTTCGTAGCCGAGAACTTCCTTGCGAACCGAATACAACAGCAATTGTGCGGTAACTTTTGCATAAGCTGGGTCCTTTTCAATAAATGTGCGCGCAGTCATAACTATGGATTTCAACAAATCTTCTAAATTCACCCCGTCATATATATTTTTTAAAGTTGTTTTAATTATTTTTTCCGAGTCAACAAATTGGCTTAAACCATCACATGCATCTGAAACAAGTCCCTCAAGCCATTTTGTACTTAATGTTTTTAAGCTGCCATCTACGGAAACCTTCATTGGTTTGACTTGTTTCTGACTTTCCACAGAGTCTTTACTCACTCTGTCTTTAGCTCTTTTTTCCCTGTAAAGAACATAAGCCCTGGCCACCTCGTGTTCCCCTGCACGCATTAAGGCGAGCTCAACCTGATCTTGGATATTTTCAATATGAATTATTCCACCAGCTGGCAATCTTCTCAAAAGTGCTTTTTCAACTTTCGAAGTTAAGAGCTCAGTCATTTCCCGAATTCTATTACTGGCAGCTCCTGGCGATCCCTCCACAGCTAAAAAAGCTTTGGTCATAGCTATGTTTATCTTAGTCGCCTCATATGGAACAACAGCACCGTTCCTTCTCATTACCTTGATATCTGAAACATCATAGACTAAATTCAAACCTCCACCTACTGCTTCAGCTGACTGACTACTTGATTGTTGGGTCTTCTCGTGTGCAATGACACTATCATATGCCTCTTGTTCTTTTAATGTCCTGATGCTCCTTGAATTCATTCTTGAAAACTTTCTATAAGTGAAGACTAAGCCTTTAGTACTAGGTATAGTGCTATTAATGAGATTAAATACTAATTCTAGTATTCGATACATATTCTGGCAAGGGTTATTAAAAATTACTATGGGAAAAATTTTAGGCAGACATTTTTCTTTTGAAGCAGGCTTTTGAAATAGTCCCAGTTAAAATGAGGTCCTGGGTCTGTTTTTCTATCAGGGGCAATGAATGAATGTGAGGCAACAGATCCTATAGTAGGGACTTTATGCTGCAAACAATGCACTAAATTAAACAAGGATTCGTATTGATCTTTTGTAAAGTTTTCCTTGTCAGAGCCCTCCAACTCAATACCAACTGAAAAATTATTGCAATCAGAATCCCCTAAAAAATTTGAAATGCCTGCATGCCATGCTCTTTTGTAAACCGATACAAATTGTACAGTTTCCCCTATTCTATCGATAAAAAAGTGTGACGATACTTTAACGTCAACTAAAAATTCGAAATCACGATCATTTATGTCTAGCTGATTTAAAAAGAGTTTTTCAACATTCCCTAATCCAAACTGTCCCTCTGGTAAACTAATGCTGTGGATAACAATTAAACTTAAATCCGTTTTTTTTGGCCTCAAATCAAAATTGGGTGATTCCAAAATTCTTATCCCGGGGGCAATATCCAACCATCCGTGAGAATTGATGTGGAAATTTTTTTTCACCTTTTCAGCTTACCTAACCTGTGAAGAAATAAATAAATTAATTTAATATTACCTCGATAACAAATTGAGTTCCTATATAAGCTAACAGCACAAAAAGAAATCCGATTATGGTCAACCTTGCTACAAACCTTCCCCTCCACCCAAGCCGGTAACGACCTCCTAATATTATAAGGACTAATAACCAAGCTAAAAAAGAGAATAGTGTCTTATGATCAAAGGTTACCAAATTATTCCCGACCTCGGAATTAATATGTACTCCTGATATAAGTGTTGCAGATAGCAAAAAGAAAGTGACGAGAATTACACGGTATAAAGAAAAATCTAATTCAAGCAGGGATGGCAATCCAAAGGAGGGACTTCTAGAACTGAGCGTTCGTAAGGAGGTCTCCTGAATTAACAACGTTATGGCCTGAATTAAAGACAGGACGAAGCTACAATAAGACAGCATTGCAACCAGAATGTGAGCTCTGAATAATAAACTTAACTCCGTAATTAAATTTGGGGGAGGAAAAACTAGAGTTATAACTCCAGCAATAGCTGCTGTAGGAAACACAAAAATAGAGACTAAGGGAAATTTGTTGCCAAAATAAGTTTCAATTAGTATAAACATTGAGGCGAGCCACAAAGTCCAACTAAAAGCTGTTGAAAAACCAAAGCTAAGAGTCTCACTGATAAACCATGGTAAAACTAAGTTACCGCCGTGCAAAAATAAAACTAACAACGCTAGAATAAAGAAGTAGAAAAAATATCGTTCGGTGACCTTTAGAAACAGGGCAACACTAATTATGCAATACCCCACCGTAAAAATGATTGTCGTGTATTCTGGCGCTAAAAACATCTTATAAGTTTATCAAGGAAACTTTCATGTTTGAGAATCTAACCAAAAAATTCGTGTCAATTACTAAACATTTAAAAGGACAAGCGAGAATAACTGAGAGTAATACGAAGGAAATCATATCAGAACTTCGCTTTGCCTTGTTAGAGGCTGATGTAGCCTTACCTGTAGTAAAAGAATTTTTAAGCCGAGTTAAAGAAAAAGCGCTGGGGGAAGCAGTTTTGGCTAGCCTTTCACCCGGACAAGCTTTTGTTGATTTAGTGAATACTGAACTTATCAGGACTCTCGGAGGAGAAAGTAGCCCTTTTTTAACCTTAAAAAATGCTCAGCCTCAAATCATACTGGTCGTTGGATTACAAGGGACAGGTAAAACAACAACATGTGGAAAACTTGCCCTCTGGCTTAAAGAAAACAGGAAGTCGAAAGTTTTATTAACTTCTTGTGATATTCACAGAGCTGCGGCAATTACCCAACTGTCAGTATTATCTCAACAGGCGTCCGTTGATTTTTACGAGCCAAACATTGACCTTAATTTAAATGAGATGGTTACTCAAGCAACTAAATTTGCTAAAAAGCATTTATACGAAACGTTAATTATTGACAGTGCCGGGCGTTTATCTATCGACGAAGCTATGATGAAGGAAATACAGTTGATATATGAGGCCGTCCAACCTAAGGAAACTTTATATGTTTTAGATGCTATGCAAGGACAAGAGGCAGTAAACGTTGCCAAGATATTTAACGAGAAAATTGACTTAACCGGAGTTATTCTAACCAAAACTGATGGTGACAGTAGAGGGGGTGCAATTTTATCTGTGAAAACCATTACAGGTTGTCCAATAAGATTTATAGGGCAATCGGAACAATTGGATGGGTTAGAGGAATTTAATTCACATAAATTTGCAAAAAGATTACTAGGAATGGGGGACATGCTCTCTCTAATTCAAAAAGCGAAAAATTCGCTACAAGTGAAAGAAAATGAAAAAATAATTCGTAAGGTTTCTGAAGGTAAAGGCTTTAATCTTGACGATTTTAAGAGTCAATTACAACAGATGAAAAAAATGGGAGGGCTCTCTTCTCTGATGAGTTTTTTACCTCAATCCCTTCAAAGTAAAGCAGAAAATGTTGATGTTTCGAAAATCGAAAGCTCAACCAGACGACAAGAAGCAATAATCTCTTCTATGACCAAGCAAGAGAAAACTAATCCTGAGATTTTAAAAGCCAGCAGAAAGAAACGAATAGCCAAAGGGTCTGGTACAACTATCCAAGAAGTAAATCAGATGTTAAATCAATTCAATCAGATTCAAAAAACTATGAAAAAAGTAGGAGGTAATACTATTGCAAATTTTTTCGGTAAACAAGCTAACGCAAGTTCTGCCTTATCTATCTCCCAGAACACAGTTTTAAGGAAGAAAAAAATGCTAGCAAGAAAAAAAAGAAAAAGTAAACGGCGTTAATTTTTGATAATTTTTAAAATTTCTTCCACCATATTTCCTATATTAATTTTAAATTTCTCATCTGATGAACGAATAAATATCTCAACTTTTTTTTCCGTCAAAAGCCTCGGGCTGAAGGTAAGTCGAAATGGAATCCCGACTAACTCCCAATCTATGAACATTCTTCCAGTTCTTTCGCCTCTGTCATCCAATAGTAATCTAATATCTCTCCTTTTTAATTCCCGATACAACTGCTCGCTTATGGATTTCACATCTGCATTTTTTTCAAAATCAATTGGACAGATAACTAACGTAAATGGAGCAACATTCTTGGGCCAAATAATTCCTTTAGTATCGTGATGCTGCTCAATTATTGCTCCAGCTAATCGACTTAAACCAATTCCGTAACAACCCATCTCAAAATATTGCTTTACACCTGCACTATCTAAATAAGATGCATCAAAAGCTTTAGAATATTTACTGCCCAGGAAAAAGGTATGACCAACCTCAATACCTCGTTTTATCATTACTCTACCACCAGCCTCAGCAGAAAACTCTCCGTCCTTAATAAATCTTACATCAGCAACAATATCTGGTTCTCTCAAGTCTCTTCCCCAGTTGATGCCTCCGAGGTGTTTGTCAAGAATGTTTGCCCCAACGATGAAATCAGACATATTTATAACAGATAAATCTGCAATAAGCCTCACACGGGAATTTATACTAACAGGACCAACAAATCCAGCTACAGACTCAAGTTGATTATTAATTTCATTTTTTGTGGCAAAACGCCAAGTAGCCCCTTTAAATAATTTTGTTAATTTCACCTCGTTAAGTCGATGGTCACCTCTGATGAGAATCAAATAAAAGTTAGTTTGATCCTCATTTGTATTCCCGCCAACAACAATCACCAAAGATTTCACAATCGACATAATAGGAACAGCCAGAAATTTAGCCACTTCCTCACATGTCATTAGATTTGGGGTACGAATCTCTGACATACTCTGCGAAGGCTTTTCTCGTTTTTCTTTCTCTTGAGTAACAGCCGCTAGCTCTATATTCATTGCGAAGTCACTTTTTGGATTGAAAACTAACTCATCTTCTCCAGTATCCGCAAGAACATGAAATTCATGAGACTTTGAACCTCCTATCTCTCCAGTGTCAGCTATCACCGGCTTGAATTCTAATTCTAGTTTTCTAAGAATATTCCTGTAAGACGAGAAAACCAGGTTGTATGTTTCTTCAGCCTTACTAGTGTCTGTGTCAAAAGAGTATGCATCTTTCATTACAAATTCTCTCGCCCTCAACAATCCAAATCTTGGTCTACGCTCATCTCTAAACTTTGTTTGTATCTGGTAAAAAATCTTGGGCAATTGTTTCCAACTTTTAATTTCACTTCTTGCAATTTCAACAAAAACCTCTTCAGAGGTTGGTTGCAATACGAAGTCTCTATTATTTCTATCCTTGAAACGTAATAATTCTTGGCCCATCGATTCCCACCTATTTGTAATTTTCCATAAGTCAGCAGGCTGAACTAATGGAGTAACCACTTCATGGCCACCTATCTTGTCCATTTCTTCCCTAATGATCCCCTCTATATTTTTAAGCACTTTCAACCCAAGAGGCATGTAAATATAAATTCCTGAGCTGAGTTTTCGAATCATGCCTGACCGTATCATTAGATTATGACTAGGAACTTCAGCCTCGTTAGGACTCTCTTTCAAAGTCCGAAAATGAAGGTTTTTTGCTTTCATTCGATTATTCTATTTTTCCTTAAAAATTCTTCTCTCAGCGGGTTAAGAGTCTATAATGCAATAATTATGCTTGACGATAAAGGATATCGGCCAAATGTGGGAATAATCATTGTTAATCCCAACAGGAAAGTTTTCTGGGCAAAAAGAACTGGAGAACAAGCGTGGCAGTTTCCTCAAGGAGGAGTAAAAAAAGGGGAATCTGTTGACTCAGCAATGTTTAGAGAACTTAAGGAGGAGACTGGACTAACAGCAAGTAAAGTAGAGGCCATCGGGAAAACACGAGACTGGCTTTACTATGATGTGCCTCACAACTTGATAAAAAAAAATTTGAAAGGGTTACCGTATAAAGGACAAAAGCAAATTTGGTACTTATTAAAATTTTTAGGTACATCCTCTAATATTAGGCTTGGAAAAAAGGAAGAAGCTGAATTCGATGGTTGGAAATGGATTGAGTATCATGATCCTGTTAGATTAGTCATCAACTTTAAAAAAGAAGTTTACTGTAAGGCTCTAGCGGAGTTAGCTCCACTTCTGTTTAGGGATCAGGAACTCGAAGATGTTAAACTCAAATTATCCCGGTGAATTAATTCTTTTTCTTGTATAAACCCAAGTTTAAACTCTATCTCTCGTGTTGAAAAACCTTTGATTTTTAGACATTCTTCGGAAGAATAATTAATCAAACCCTTTGCGAATTCCCTGCCAGACTCATCTAGACAGAGGACTAAATCACCCCTGTCAAAATTTCCGGTGACATCAACTACACCTATGGGTAGGATTGATTTGCCGAAATTTTGAACTGCTTCTACTGCTCCAGAATCCAAAATCAATTGGCCACACGATCTTAAATTGTTTGAAAGCCATGTTTTTCTAGCATTTTTTTCCGGAAAATCTGAAATGATGAAAGTACCAATTTCATGTCCCTCTATAATTTTATTTAAAATATTATCAGTAAAACCATTAGCAATAACCGTTGAAATTCCACCTCTTGCAGCCATTGTCGATGCTTTCACCTTTGTCCTCATTCCACCCACTCCAAATTTTGAATTACTGTTATTTCGGAATGTACCAGTCTTTAGATTGCTCGCCTTGACTGAATTTATTAAGACTGCATCTTGAAAAAAATGAGGATCTTTGTCAAATAAACCTTCCTGATCTGTCAGTATTATCAACAAATCAGCTCCAACTAAGTTTGCAATTAACGAAGCAAGAGAGTCATTATCTCCGACTTTAATCTCGTCGGTGGCAACGGTGTCATTTTCGTTTACCACAACAAGAACGTCGTTTTCCAAAAGGGCCGACAACGTAGATTTAGAGTTCAGATATCTTTTACGATTAGAAAAATCCTCATGNGTAATTAAAACTTGAGCGGTAACAAGATTATGTGCTCTAAACTCTTTTTCATAAGCTTCAATTAAACCTACTTGACCAACTGCGGCGGCGGCTTGTAATTTTGAAATCTCTTTTGGCCTATCATTCCACCCCAACTTCAACATGCCTTCAGCAATCGCTCCACTGGACACTAAGACTACTGATATCCCACTATCCATTACATTCTTTATCTGGCTTACAACCCTTGTGATAACCCTATTATTAGCTAGTCCTTCTCCTTTATTGGTGACAACTGCTGAACCAACTTTAACAATTACTATTGGATTTTTAGACGCATCAAGCAATGATTTTAGGGAACGCCTTGACTTCACTTTGGTTTTGGACATCATTTAAATCTTACGTCACTAATGGTATTCTTTTTCTCTAGAAAAAAACTACCAAACCAATACTCTAACTCTGAAATTAAGTCGTTTAATCCCTCTTCACTAAAACAAGAGATTTGGTAAATAGGCAGTTGCAAAACATCTTTCAGTAAAGTAACAAAAAATCTTATTTCTGAATCTAATAAAAGATCGATTTTATTTAAAACTATCCATCTAGGTTTTGTTTTTAAAGTTGGATCAAACTTTTCCATCTCATAAACTATTGAGTTGACAATTCCAATTATATCTTCTTTGGATTTTTTCACTCTTTTATTCAAAGAGTTTAAGGAGCAAAAAGTGGATATATCGACTAAATGCAGTAATAATCTTGTTCTTTGGACGTGCTTGAGAAAATGAATACCTAATCCTGTACCGTCAGCAGCCCCTTCAATTAATCCAGGAATATCCGCAATTATCATTTGGTATTCATTCTTTTTTCTTGATAAGACCCCAAGATTTGGCGAAAGAGTAGTAAAAGGATAATCGGCAATTTTGGGTCTGGCCGAACTTATTTTCGAAATTAACGTAGATTTACCGCTATTTGGTAACCCAACTAAACCAACGTCAGCTAAAACTTTAAGTTCTAGCCTTAATTCTCTGATTTCACCTAATTCTCCATAAGTAAATTGTCGAGGAGTTCTGTTCGTACTCGATTTGAAACGAAGGTTTCCCAAACCACCATCTCCTCCCTTTGCTAAGAGAACCCTTTCTCCAACATGATTTAAATCAGCTAATAGAAGATTGGTATCATCATCATAAACTAGAGTTCCAACCGGGAATTCAACAATCAAGTCTTCGCCGGACTGACCATTTTTATCCTTACCTCCGCCTTGTTCTCCTCTCTTTGCCTCATGAATCCTGGTAAATCTAAAGGTCAGAAGTGTATTTAAACGGTTTGAAGCAATACCATAAACAGAGCCGCCAGCACCACCATCGCCTCCAGCTGGACCTCCCTTAGGAATAAATTTTTCTCTTCTAAACGCAGCTACCCCTGCTCCGCCATCTCCGCCTTTAACTTTAATTTTTGCTTCATCGATGAATTTCATGCCCTGGGTCCGATTGGGATAAGCAGTCAGCAGCCATAAGGGCTTTATTTCTCTGCTTAATTATTTTTTACAACATTTATGGTAGGCTTTCTTAGAGGCCCCATTATCGAAAATTTAACCCGCCCAGAAACCACAGAAAATATAGTGTGATCCTTACCCATACTCACATTATCACCGGGGTGAAACTTTGTACCACGCTGCCTTACAATTATATTGCCAGGTGAAACGTTTTCTCCTCCAAACCTTTTAACTCCTAGCCTTTTAGATTCAGAATCGCGACCATTTCTGGTTGAACCACCACCTTTTTTGTGCGCCACAACTACTCCCTAAGAAATTGATTCAATCTTCACCTCAGTAAAATACTGACGGTGCCCCATCGATTTAGCGGAATGCTTTCGTCTACGAAACTTAAAAATCTTGACCTTCTCTTCTCTCCCATGAGCCACAACTGTTCCCTTAACGGCAGAGTCGGACACTAAGGGTTTTCCGAATGAAATATCTACTTTCCCATCGTTATTTTCAACTGCTCTGACTAGCACCTCAGGAAACAATACTTCTTGACCAACTTCAGAGGCAAGTTTCTCCACCTTAATGGTGTCTCCAGCCCTCACTTTGTACTGTTTTCCGCCCGTTCTTACAATAGCATACATAGTAATATTCATTTAGAGGTTTATAGTGACCCTAAATAATAGAGGTAAATTTACCTGTTGGTCAAGCATTATGCCATTATTTAGTTTTTAACGAGAACAATACACTCAAACAATGAATACTTACGAATCATCAAAGTTTTTTCTGCAGTCAGAGCTGACCGATTTTGCCAAAATAAAAAAAGCAAATATTGAGAGTGATGTTCCCTTAGTGAGAGATGTTGCCAGATACATAATGGATAGTGGTGGGAAGCAATTACGCCCTTTATTGATGTTCTTTTTTCAAAAACTGTTGAATGAAGGTTGTGAACAATTGAGAATTAAAACCATTAAGATGGCAGCTGCCATAGAATTTATCCACACAGCAACTCTATTACATGATGATGTTATAGACAGTTCTGGACTTAGAAGGAATAAAAAAACTGCGAATTCGATATTCGGAAATGCTGCCAGTATTTTAGTTGGTGATTTTCTATATTCAAGGGCATTTCAAATCATGGTTCAATTGAAGTCTCCCAAAATTATGCATGTTATGGCTGAAACAACAAATTTAATTGCTGAAGGTGAGGTACTTCAATTAATGAATTGCAATAATCCTGACGTTACGGAATGTGAGTATTTAAGAGTCATCAACTACAAGACAGCTAAGCTTTTTGAGGCATCTTGTATGATTCCGGGAATTCTATCAAACGCCGAAGACTCTCAAATCACTGCGTGTGGAGAATTCGGGGTTTGCTTTGGTACGGCCTTTCAATTAACTGATGATGTTCTTGATTACTCAGGTTCTGAGGAAGAAATCGGAAAGAGATTAGGAGACGACCTTAAAGAGGGCAAAGCGACATTACCTATGATAAACCTGATACAAATTTCTGATATTAATTTACAAAAGACTTTAAAAGACGCAATAAAAAATCCAAACAGCGCTCCTTTCACAGAAATTGCAGGGCTCATGAAAAAATCAGGAGCTTTAGAGTATGCCGCAAGCGTTGCTCGTGACCAAGTAAAACTAGCGCAGAATTCGTTATCCAAATTACCAAATAATCATATTCAAGACAAACTGTCTGACTTGCTTACCTTTATTCCAAATAGGACAGCATAATTTCTAGAAGTTTTTTCGAGTTTATTATTTTTCATTTTCTTAATCTTAATGATGTACGACTAAAAGTCGGGTACTTCCTGGTAACAATTTTCAAGCCTATAATTGCTAGAAACACTACCGTTGCAACTACAGGTTCAAAAAAATCATTCTTGCCAGCGCGGTGAAAAAAAAAGTGAATAATTCCCAAAGCTATTAGTGGATGAATAAGTGAATGAAGTTTTTTCCAGCTTTGCTTTAAAACTTTTAGACTATAGTTATTTGAAGTTAAAGCTAACGGTAAAGCCAGAAAAAAAGCTAAAAATCCTGTAAAAACGAATGGTCTGGAAATTGCATCATTAATAATTAATTCAATCATAAAATTATGTTCAAACCCCATATAAGCAACCAAATGAACACAAAGATAAAAAAAAGTCCACAGCCCTAACATTCTTCTGCAAGAAATAATGTCTTGCACTCCCAATTTTGCGAACAAACCTATGGAGTATGTAAAAAGTAAAAAAGTGAGGCTCCAAATTCCTAAACTACGCAAAATAGCTTCTTGTGGATTAGGACCAAGACCATCACTAAAAACCAATACCACTAAATCTAGCATTGGAGCAGCCGCTAAAATCCAAAGAGAAACCCACATAAATTCTACTTACATAAAATAGTTAAGAGTTTTGCATAAGGAACCCCCGAGGGAATAGAGCGCCAGGGGGTGATTTCACTACCCCTCGCAACTTCCTTCCCTTTTAGTTTACCGTCAGCATAGTTAATTGCACTCTTTAATCTAAAACGCTTCCTTGAACAATCATAATTCTGGATCATTCTAACAGACTGAATCAATTTTCCAGCAGGGCTTTTCTGTGGATAATCAAAGTCAAGTGCTACCTCAACAGTCTTGACACCCTTTCCTTTTACAGACTTTGGGTTATAAAACATCGAAACTTTTTCGTTAGCATGAAAGGATTTCCAGTTCGCATTCAACGCCAGTGCGTCATGAAACCCATAGCTCAAGACTAATATTGAAAGGAAACATTTAAAAAGCCATTTACTTTGAATCATCNTTACTTTCCAAAATGAAAGGGCGCCAAAGCGCCCTTAAAAAGGTTGACGTGTCTCGGAATTACTTATAAACACCTGCCTTTGTGTAATGATCCTTCATCTCCTCTGGAGAGACATATCCATCTTTATTCGAATCCATTTTCTGCCAGTCTATTTTGCTATAAGCGAAAGCACTTGTAGCAGAGAACAAACCAATCGACAAAACAGTGATTATAAATTTACGCATAACTTTCTCCTTTACCTACTTGTATAATTTGTATTATTTTAAATATGCAAGTTAAGTATAAACCAATGAAAATAATACATGCACAATAAAAATTGTCGTATTTAAAAGATTTATTTCAAATATCATGGAATACCCTTATATAAATATACTCAGCAATAGATTTTTAAAATTCAATCAAGGAGCAAATTATGTTTTTTTTTAAAGTTTTCCTATTATGTTTTGTATTTTGTTTTTCAGTAATAAAATCTGCAAATGCAGAAAAGGATGAATTTCCAACTATCGATAGAGTGCTTTATGTTAATGAATGTGTCCGCGAGCACGGAGGTGGGCTTGACAGTCTCTATAAATGTTCTTGTGTAATGGACTATTTTATCGACAAATTAACTTACGCTGAGTTTGACAATATGGACGCCTCATCTCACGGTATCAATACTACTGGGGAACGCTCTGCTATTTGGAGAGATCCTAAAGACGTAAGAGACGGTATTAGCAGATTACGTAAAATTCAAATAGCAGCTAAATTAAATTGTAATCTTAAAGGAGCTAAAAATCAGTGAACGATATGCCATTCTGGGCTCAATTGTTAATACTTTTGTTTCTACTTTTACTGTCAGCTTTTTTCTCTATTTCTGAAACGAGTCTCATGGCTGTAAATAGATATAGGATTAGACATCTAGCAGCAAAAGGAAACAGAGGAGCGAAACAAGTTTTAAATCTATTAAAAAGAACCGATAAACTTTTAGGCACAATTTTATTAGGCAATAATATTGTAAACGCGGCTTTGACCACTTTAATAACTGCTCTGGCTATAAATGCATTTGGAAATAATGATCAGGTTTTAGCAATGGCCACCACTATAGCAGCTCTTATGTTGATTATATTTGCTGAGTTAATTCCTAAAGTTAGTGGTGCTAATAAACCAGATGGTGTTGCAATGATTGCTAGCTATGCTTTGATTATATTTAAGTGGTTTTTAAGTCCATTTGTTTACATACTGAATAGAGTTGTGTCTGTACTTTTATCTGCTGCTAATTTAGAGCTTGCTAGCTCAAAAAATGAGGGGTTAACAAGAGAGGAACTTAGATCGGCAGTTCTAGAGTCTTCTAGTTTTATTCCTATTAGAGACCGAAAATTATTGCTTAATCTTCTGGATTTAGAAGATTTGACGGTTGATCATGTAATGATACCTCGGGGAAAGATAGAATATTTAAATTTAGAACATGATACTGAAACACTCAAAGAGCAAATATCAACTTCTTTTCATAACAAGTTGATTGTATGTAACGGCGACTTAAATAAGATTGAAGGTATTTTATATGTGAAAAGGGCTATAGGGCTTATTCTCAAAGACGAGTTTTCAATAGACAGTCTTAGCAATGTTCTTCAACCAATTCGTTATATACCCCAAGGCGCTAAGCTATTTTCAGAGCTTCAGAATTTCCAAAAACGTTCGGAAACCATAGCAGCGATAGTGGATGAATATGGAGAAGTTGAAGGCATATTGACTGTGCAAGATATCATTGAAGAGTTAGTTGGTGAGTTTAAATCAATAAGCCCAAATGTTCCTCAACAAACAGTCAAATGGAATGAACAAAATGAAGTAATTGTTGATGGTCTTATTACAGTAAGAGAAATAAACCGCCAATTAAATTTAGATCTTCCCATTGACGGGCCTCGTACATTGAATGGTTTAATATTAGAGGAGTTAGAGGAATTCCCCGAGGCTAATCTCAGTCTAAGAATTTGCGGAATAACTATAGAGATTTTAAGTGTTCAAGGAAGACTAATAAACAAAGTGAGATTGAAGATAGAGAAGAAAAAAAGCATTGACAATAAAACTCTTTAAATAAAGGTAGGTTCTTTTGAATACTTTAATTTCACTGCCTTTTGTTATTTTTTGTACAATTAGCATTCTCGCATACTCCTTTTTTAGTTTTCTGGGTAAAAAAGAGGTGGTTTACTGGCTTGGTAAAAGTCATTCAAAAAAAGACACTGCCAAACAGAATATACTTTGGCTTTCGCTAGCAATTATTTTTTGCCTGATCTACTATTCGGCCATTTCATTTAGTTTAAACGGCAATATTTTTTTGACAAAAGAAGGCTACTTAAATATTTGTTTAATTTGTTGTTGGCTGGGTATTTTAATTAATCTTGGAAAGATAGATCATAAAAACAGATTGCTGCCTTATAGTTTAACAATTACTTTAATTATTCTTGGATTATTTTTTCACTGTGTAAACGACAGTAAGCAATTTTTTTTTAAACTAATGTCGGTATTCTTTTGCCTTTCCTTTCTATTTATATTGAGGAAGATCACTAAGTTTTTTTTAACAAGAAATAGAAAAGTTGATCCAATAGGAGTAGGAGATATTTTTTTTATTGCCGGATTAGCCTCCTGGGTTGATATTTATTTTCTGTCGATAATTACACTATCAGCTTCGGTTGGCACACTTATTTTTAGCTATCTGAATTTTAAGCCATTTAGTGAACTAATTTATAAGCAAATACCTTTGGGCCCAGGCTTGACAGTTTCCGGTCTAACTATCGGCTTATTCTATCTTTTTCCAACAACCAGTTTAGCAAGCTGTTTGTAATATTCTATGGCAAAGACCATAATTCTTACTGGGGGAATCGGAAGTGGAAAGACTTGCGTTTCGGAAATTTTTTCTAATTTGGGGATTCGAGTAATAGACGCTGATCAAATTGCAAAAAATCTTACAGTTAAATCTAATGCGGTACGAGAAAAAATAAAATCTGTTTTTGGAAAACAGTTTTTTCTCGATGACGGATCACTAAATAGAAATAAGCTTAGGGCTAAAGTATTTTCTTGCATTAAATCAAAAACAAAGCTTGAAAAAATTTTACACCCAAAAATAGAAAAAATAATGGCGAACGAGAGTAGAAATTGCTCATCTCCATACCTAATTCAGGTTATTCCACTGTGGTTTGAATTAAATAAATTTTACCGTCCACACAACGTATGGAAAATCATAGTTGTAGATTGCCCAGCGGTCATCAGAATAGAAAGAGTATTATTGAGAAGTGATATTGATCGCAAGACTGTCCAGCAAATCATTAAAACTCAGGCACGCAGGAAAGATAGACTTGCAATTGCAGATATTGTTTTAAATAATAAAACTGATATTCAAAACTTGAAGAAGCAGATTTTAGAAATTCATAAATTTTTTATAAAGTCTATTGATGAATCATAGTATGATGTGGTGAACGAGACTTCAAAAGACCTCCTCAATAGATGCAGAGTATAACTTACGAATTTCCTTGCACCGAAAGAATGCGATCGATGTTGAGAATCGAAAATCTGGGTAATAGACTTCAAGAATTATCTAATCCAAATTTCCCAGAAGGTTTTCAATCGGCGATTAGAACGCTTTTTGAACTCTATGATTTATTAGGCAATAGAGCGGATATAAAAAATGAATTACTTCAAGAACTTGACCGTCAGAGGTTACAACTCATTAAATATTCGGGGCAACCTGGGGTCTCAGAGGAACAACTCACTGTTTTGGTTAAAGAAATTTCCCAGGCACATGCCTCCTTATCGGCAGTTCCAATTCGACTTGGACCACATGTGATGGAGCATGAATGGCTTGGGGTTTTGAGAGGTAGAATATCCGTAGCCGGAGGGACTTGTCAGTTTGATATTCCATCTTTTTACGCTTGGCAAAAAAGACCTACGCACGTTAAAGCTGCTAATATATCTGCTTGGCTAGCACCCCTAATTCCTCTTTTAGAGGCGATAGACTTAGCATTACGATTACTTAGGGAAGGTACAGAGCCTTTTCATCTTTTTGCTGAAAAGGGTCAATATGAATTTCCTTTGGAGGGTAGACAAGTGTTGCTTGTTAGAATCGCGATCGATTTACAACCGGAGCTTGTCGCGGAAACAAGTGCTAATAAACACCTGGTAGCCGTAAGATTCAGAGAGCTGGATAAACAATTACGACTGCAATCAACTGAGAAAAATGTTAAGTTCGCTCTATCGCTGTGTAATTTTTAACTTAGCTTCGATATTCTGCATTTATCTTAATATAGTCGTATGACAGATCACACGTCATATACTTTCCGCAGGCTTTTCCTCTACCCAAATCTATCGACAAATTGATTTCTTCGAGTGACATTAGATTTTTAGCCTTTATCTCTGAGTAATCTCTAGCCAAAAGTCCTGATTGAATCACTAGATAATCATTTATGCTCACATTAATCTTATTAAGGTCAAGCCCTTCTATTTCACTTGCACCAATTGCGGATAAAATTCTTCCTAAATTAGGATCACCAGCAAAGAATGCTGTTTTTACAAGTGGGGAATTCGAAACTGATTCACCAACCCTGCACGCTTCTTCGTAAGAAACAGCTCCCGAAATTTCAATTTTTATTAACTTTGTCGCACCTTCTCCGTCACTCACGATCAGCTCAGCTAGCTCCAACCCAATTTGCATGAAGTTTTTTTTGAAAATATTCCAATCTTTTTTCTCTGACAAACTACTCGAAGAAACCTTTATACCACTCATAGAATTTGAAATAGCAACAAAGG
The DNA here is from genome assembly GCA_002170395.1 of Betaproteobacteria bacterium TMED82. Taxonomy (GTDB): domain Bacteria; phylum Pseudomonadota; class Gammaproteobacteria; order Burkholderiales; family Burkholderiaceae_A; genus UBA7377. The sequence goes on along the minus strand of NHEJ01000004.1, from coordinate 314,098 downwards.
AGTCATTCGTAGACATATCCCCGTCAACACTTATCGAATTAAACGATACCTTAACGGTATCCTTTACGAGTAATTGCAAGTCTTGAAACGAAAGCTCAACATCTGTCAAAATAAAAGCTAGCATAGTAGCCATATTTGGGTGGATCATACCAGAGCCTTTCGCAATACCAAGAATGTTTACAATTCGACCACTCAAAACGATTTGCTTGGAAATAAACTTTGGAAACGAGTCAGTTGTCATTATCGCAGTAGCCAAATCTCTCCAACTAGCCGAGCGGTTTTTATTCCCTGCAAGATCGTCTATACTGAGCAGCATTTTTTCAACAGGTAACCTTTCAAGAATTACTCCAGTAGAAAATGGAAATACACTTTTTCTTTCAATGTTGAGAGCTGAAGCCACTGAATCGCTCACTCTTAAACAATCAATGAGCCCATCTTTACCAGTGCAGGCATTTGCACAACCGCTATTTATAATAAGTGCGAGCCGCGATGGTTTCGATAAATTTACTAAATTATCACGACATACGGTCACTGGTGCAGCAGGTAAAGAATTTGAAGTGAAAACACCAGCTAATCTGGACGGGCTGTAACAGTCTAATAAAGCCAAGTCGGGCCTACCATGTTTCTTTATTCCCACTGAAGTAACAGATACTGAAAAACCTTTTATTGAATCAATTTTTTTGGATAAATTTATCATATCCTGTTAACTGAGAGTCATTGAGTTAGTTTTCCATGGCAATGCTTATACTTTTTACCAGACTCACAGGGGCAAAGCTCATTGCGCCCAACCTTAGGAAGACTTCTTTTAAAAGGCATGCTTTGGACCTTTTCAAGTTGCCCATCAGAAGTCTCTGCATTTTCACCTTTACCATTTTGTAATCCTTCTGGATGGTTAAAATCGGAATGATCAAAACTCAATTTCATTTTTTCATTTTGTTTCATTCCCTCCGTGGCTTCAGACGAAACTTTCTGAGCTGATTCGACCTGAACGTTGAGAAGAATAGTAGTTACCTCATCTCTCACATTAGCTAAAAATCTTTCAAACAGGGCAAAAGCTTCTTTCTTATACTCTTGCTTTGGATCTTTTTGAGCATAGCCCCTTAAATGAATTCCCTGCCTTAAATGATCTAGTGCTGCCAAATGTTCCCGCCAACCAGAATCAATTGTCTGCAAAAGAATAGACTTTTCGAAAGATACAAACAAGCTTTTCCCNATAGTGGAAACTTTCTCATGATAAATTGAGGATACACTCTCAGTTATAAAGCTCACAACTCCAACATCGTCCAATTCCTCTTTGTCCTTTATAAAATCAGATACATCTATTGACAGAGAATACTTTTCCAACAAAATTTTTTCTAATTCAAGTACGTTCCACTGTTCCTCAACGCTCTCACGTGGAATATATTGCCTAACAATATTTTCAAGTGCTCCATCTCTCAAGCTATCGATCAGCTCCTCAGTGGCTTTTGACTCAAGAATTTCATTTCTTTGTGAATAGATTATTTTACGCTGTTCATTAGCAACATTATCAAATTCTAATAATTGTTTCCGAATATCAAAATTTCTACTTTCAACCTTTCTTTGCGCACTTTCAATTGACCTACTTACCATCCCGGCCTCTATGGGCTCTCCACGAGGTACTCCCAGCCGATCCATGATAGATTTCATTTTTTCACCAGCAAAGATTCTTAACAAAGGATCGTCCATTGCCAAATAAAAACGGGACGAGCCTGGATCCCCTTGTCGGCCAGCTCTGCCTCGCAGTTGATTATCAATTCTTCTAGACTCATGCCTCTCGGTACCAATAATGTGTAATCCACCAGATTCAAGGACTTTTTCATGCATGGATTTCCATTCACTTTCATTATTCTTGGCAGAATTTGCATGAGAGCTGCCCTCAATTGAATCACCATCAAGCTCTCTTTTTCCTCCTAAAACTATGTCTGTACCTCGACCAGCCATATTGGTTGCAATAGTTACCATTTTTGGTCGACCAGCTTGGGCAACTATTTCAGCTTCTCTCTCATGTTGCTTTGCGTTCAATATCTGATGCGAAATCTTTTTCTGTTCCAGATATTTGGAAAGCTTTTCGGAGTTTTCAATCGATGTAGTGCCAACAAGTACAGGCTGTCCGTTTTTGTTACGCTCAACGATATCTCTTACAACCGCCTCATACTTTTCTTCTACGGTTCTAAAAATTTGGTCTTGATTGTCAATCCTAATCATTGGCTTGTGTGTAGGTATTATGACTGTCTCTAAATCGTAAATCTGTTGGAATTCGTATGCTTCAGTATCAGCCGTACCAGTCATTCCAGAAAGTTTCTCGTACATCCTAAAATAATTTTGGAACGTTATAGATGCTAGAGTCTGGTTCTCAGGCTCAATTGGAACCTTTTCCTTTGCCTCAACAGCTTGATGTAAACCATCAGACCAACGTCTACCTGGCATTAATCTGCCTGTGAATTCGTCAACAATAACCACACCTTGTTTCTGCACAACATAATGTTGATCTTTTTCAAATAGCACATGAGCTCTCAATGCAGCCAAAAGATGATGCAATAAACTTATATTATGAGTTTCGTATAAGCTATCTCCTGATTTCAACAAACCTTTATCAAGCAGAATTTTCTCTGAATTTTCAAACCCGCTATCTGACAGACTAATTTGCCTAGCTTTTTCATCAACAAAGAAATCTCCCTCAGATTCCTCAGATGACTGCCGACATAATTTGCCCGGAACATCATCTAAATCTTCATATAAATTTACTTGGTCCTCAGATCGACCAGATATTATCAAAGGTGTTCGAGCTTCATCTACCAAAATAGAGTCGACTTCATCGACTATGGCAAAGAATAATTTTCGCTGTACTCTTTCCTCGATCTCTGTAGCCATGTTATCCCGCAAATAATCAAAGCCAAACTCATTATTGGTGCCGTAAGTGATGTTTGCCTGATATGCAGCTTTTTTTTCTTCATGACTCATCCCTGAGGTTGTCACTCCAACCTTCAAACCAAGGAAAGTAAATATTGCACCCATCCAGTCTGCATCTCTCTTAGCCAGATAATCATTTACAGTAACGATATGCACACTCTGTCCGCTTAACGCCGCCAGGTAGGCGGGCAAGGTAGCAACTAGAGTTTTACCTTCCCCTGTTCTCATTTCTGCTATTTTTCCGTCAAAAAGTGCCATGCCCCCGACTAATTGCACATCAAAATGCCTCATATTGAGGGTTCTTTTGGCAGCTTCTCGACATACTGCGAAAGCTTCAATCATCAAATCATCTAATGAAGTTCCCTCTGCATACCTATTAACAAATTCATTTGTTTTATCTCGCAAATTGACATCATCTAAATTTTTCAACGCTTCCTCGAGTCCGCTAATTTTCGATACTCTCGACATATATTTTCTTAACAGTCGATCATTTCTACTGCCAAAAACGATTTTTAATAATTTTGATAACATATGCTAAATGAAAAATAAAAAATCTAAATTCTTTAAAACAATCCCAGAAGTTCTTAAGTCTGACACTTCAGACAGTTTGAAACAGATAAGGTCAGTGTCCATCGAAAATCAGTATTGGTCAAATATATTTAAACAAGCGTTTGATGAGATGCCTCACGACTTTACTGAACTTAACAAATCGATCCTTCGGATAAGCAAATTAAAAAGTAATATGAGTATAGCAAATGATTTGACCGAAGGGATTAGTTTAAATGTTCGGCTAAGCTCTAATGGGGCTCTGACAAGGTTTAAATTGGTAACCCCTAAACTTATCAACATACTTAATGGAAAAGGGCTTAATGTTGCACTAATAACGTCGTCGCTTGGCGTTCAAAAGTAAGCTTCTTTCTTTATTACTCCCAAGACCATTGTCTTGACCAAGCGTTCGGAGCTTCCCGTAAACTTGAGAAGCTACGGGTACGCCATAGAGCCGAATTCGAAAGAAGAGTCCTTACCAATTTATTATTTAGAGCATGTCCAGATTTATAAGCTGAATAATACCCTAAAATAGGTCCTCCAATTAAATATAGATCGCCAATCGCATCGAGAGCTTTATGCATTACTAGCTCATTAGGTAACCGCAAACCTTCCTTGTTCAATATTTTAGACTTATCCATTACGATAGCGTTATCTAAACCCCCACCTAAAGCCAAATTTTTTTGTCGAAGCATATCAACATCTGTAATAAAACCAAAAGTTCTGGCCCTTGCAATCTCCTCCGAGAAAATCATACTCTCAAAGTCAATAAGCGCTCTTTTATTTTTTTTATCCAAGAGAGGATGTGGAAAGTCTACAATAAAATCAAGTTTAAAACCAAAAAAAGGATCGACCCGCGCCCATTTGTCATCTTCAGATACGGTTACTGGTTCTAAAACCTCGAAAAATTTCTTTGAATTAGATTGTTCTTTAAAACCAGCTGTCTTTAATAAATAAACAAACGTAGCAGAACTTCCATCCATTATCGGAACTTCTGGCCCGTCTAATTCTACTAAAATATTATCTATNCCTAACCCTGACAAGGCCGCCACAAAATGTTCTACCGTTGACACATTAACTCCCTTCTCAGAAATGGTTGAGGCCAAATTTGTACTCACAACCTCCGCATTCTTTACTTTTACGTCTTGACGAGGTTCCAAATCTACCCTGCGAAAGACAACGCCCTGATCAACACCCGCTGGAAGCAAACGTAATTTAACAAGCTTTCCGCTATGAAGCCCTATCCCTGAGGCTTCAACTTTCCTCTGAATTGTTCTCTGTCTTAACAAAAAATATTCCTAAAAAATATACATAAAATAAATCAGTCAGCTTGTTTTCTCAGAAATGCGGGGATATCTAAGGGATCAACTCCACTCTCCTCTAAAGCTTTAACTTTAGCAGCAGCATCGCCATTTTCTCTCCAAATGGCAGGGACATCTAAATCAGAATATTCGTTTATACCTTTCTCCTTCATTGATAATTCATGGGAAAAATCCTCGTCGTCTCCCACCTCACTGTGATCTTGTAACTGTTCGCCCTCTCCCACCAAATCGTCAGTGCCAGTCTTAGCTTGAACAGAAAACATTGGTTTAACAGAATGCAATCCTTTTTGGGGATCTCTGTCTAAACCCGTTGCTACCACAGTCACTCTAAGCTCATCTCCCAAAGATTCATCAATAACTGTTCCAAAAATTACGAAAGCATTTTCAGCTGCATAAGATCGAATTGACTCCATCGCTGTCTTTGTCTCACTCAGCTTCAAAGAACTGCTGGCTGATATATTAACCAAAATTCCCCTAGCTCCTGATAAATCAACTCCCTCGAGCAACGGACTTTTAACAGCCTGTTCTGCTGCAACCCTAGCCCTGTCAGTACCATTCGCAGTAGAAGTTCCCATCATCGCTTTTCCTTGTTCACTCATGACTGTTTTCACATCTTCAAAATCAACGTTAACCATTCCCTCAATGTTGATGATTTCTGCTATTCCAGCGACGGCGTTATACAAAACATTATCCGCTGCAGCGAATGCATCCATCTGAGTAATATCATCGCCCAGGACTTCCTCAAGCTTCTCATTAAGAATCACAATTAAAGAATCCACTGTTTGCTCTAAACAAGAAACTCCATCCTCAGCAATTGAAGTCCTCCTTCTACCTTCAAAAGAAAAAGGTTTCGTAACCACTGCAACTGTTAAAGCACCAATTTCCTTGGCTATTTCAGCTACTACTGGAGCTGCTCCAGTTCCAGTTCCTCCTCCCATACCAGCCGTGATAAAAACCATGTGGGACCCTGCAAGCGCTTCCTTTATTCTGTCCCGTTCTTTATCAGCAGATTCTTTACCTTTTTCTGGTTTTGCCCCGGCACCAAGACCTGATTCCCCCAGTTGAAGTTTTAAATCCGCAGGAGACTTTCTCAAGGCCTGAGCATCAGTGTTAGCACAAATAAAGTCAACGCCCTTGACCCCCCGCTGAATCATCTGGGCCACTGCATTTCCTCCGGCACCACCAACGCCTATAACCTTAATTACAGTTCCAGAACATTGTGCTTCCAACATTTCAAATGACATTTTAAGGCCTCCTAATCACATTTAAAAATTACCCAAAAACCAAGACTTCATTCTCCTCAAAACAACTTTAGGATCAGATAAAAAATCAATAAAACTCCCAACCGGCTCAATTGAGTTGTTAGCCTCTTTATTTTGATTGCTTGCCTCAAATAATAATCCCATAGCTGTAGAATATCGGGGATTACAGACTATATCCATTAAATTTCCGTCATACGTGGGAGTGGCTACTCTCACTTGTCTAAAAAAAACATCTTCACCTAATTCAACCATTCCCTCAATTAAAGAAGATCCCCCCGTAAGAACAATTCCAGAGGAAACAACCTCATCAAACCCGCTATCTCGGGCTACCTGATTGACCAAAGAAAATAGCTCTTCCACCCTTGGCTCTATAACGGCTGCTAAAGCCTGACGAGAGAGAGATCGAGAGGGCCTGTGGTTACCTAAACCCGGGACCTCAATAGAGTCTCGTTTAGTCACCAAGCTTTGTTTGCAAATTCCGTACATAAGCTTTATTTCCTCTGCATCACTAGTGGGAGTTCGAAGTGCCATAGCAATATCACTTGTAATTTGATTTCCGGCAATTGGAATGACAGCTGTGTGTCTTATTGCTCCACCAGAAAAGATTGCTATGTCAGTCGTTCCTCCACCAATATCTATCAAAACAGTACCTAAGGCTTTTTCATCATCTGTCAGAATTGAGTTGCTCGACGCTAGCGGTTGAAGAACTAATTCTTTGACTTCGATCCCACACCTTTTCACACATTTTATGATATTTTGAGCAGCACTTACTGAACCAGTTACGATATGAGCCCTCACCTCTAACCTAACTCCACTCATTCCGATTGGATGCTTAATATCCTCTTGACCATCAATTATGTATTCTTGAGGAATTACATGGATCAGTTGCTGGTCAGACGGAATATTTATGGCAGTCGCTGTTTCCACAACTCTGTCAATATCCGCTTGCGATACTTCCTGATCTCTGATGGCTACCATCCCGGTCGAATTAAAGCTTCTAATGTGACTACCGGCAATACCAGTCCAAACAGAGTCAATCTTACAATCTGCCATCAGTTCAGCTTCCTCAACCGCCCTTTTTATAGAGTCAACAGTAGCATCGATATTTACCACAACCCCTCTTTTTAGCCCAAGAGAATCTGCCTGTCCTATCCCTATAATCTCCAGATCCTTATATGAGGAACCTCTAGCCACCATAGCAACGATCTTAGATGTGCCAATATCGAGTCCTACAAAATAATCTCTTTCCTTTCTGTTCATACCAAGTCCTCTTGCAATAAAACGTTATGAAAACAATTATTAGGTTTCTTGGCTGCATCTAAGTTTGAATCATCATTATTTCTTGAGGATTTTTCTTTTTTTACCTTAAAAGCAAAGCCTTTAGCATATCTTAGATCCACTAAATTTATGTGTTTTGAAGTGCCGTTATGCATATTTCTTTTTTTTAACCACTCTAAAGACGAAAGGAAGTTATCCATACGACTCGAAGCTGAACTAACTATTTTATCCCCTCCTAACTTAATAACAGTTCGGTCCAAGGTCTCTGCTTCCCATGTATATAACTCAGACAAACTTAATCTTGATAAACTTAATCCATAATCTACTAACTTCTTGTTAAGCTCATTAGCCCTATTCAAAACTCGTTTTTGTGTTCCATTAGGGCCACTAAGTGAAACTAAAGCACAGCCTAAACTCCTCTGTATATTTTCTTTACCAGTATCTGTAAAATCTAAAATCCTTCCAGTTGCTGATATGTACTTCTTTGAATTCCACGTTGCGATTACTTGATGTTCTTCAATTATAATTAAGATCTTATTAGGCCAGATTCTTCTTATTACCAAACGATCAATCCATTGGTTTGAAGATATCGAGTCAAACAAAATTTTTAGCTCCGTGGTTAATGCAGTTCCGTTTAGTGACTGTAAAACTGCATTTTTCACTTCTTCGGGACTGACATTAGACTTTCCAACGCTGCGTACATCAACGATTACCGATTTAAGCGCAAAAAATCGTTGGGAAAAAATCCAATTTGAAATAAAACCCAGCGCATAAAAAATTGCTACTGTAACGCAAATAGCTGAGATGATGTCTAAGGATCTTGAAGAATGCCAAATTTCTTTTATCAGACTTTTAAACATATTCGTTAAAATCCTCCTTTGTTTATTAATGATGCTTTTTTTAATATTCTCAGAACTAAATCATCAAAAGATAAACCAAAATTTTTTGCAGCCATTGGAACAAGAGAATGACTGGTCATTCCAGGTATTGTATTAACTTCTAAGAGAAAAGGTTCTTGCCCTTCTCTCCAGATAAAATCAACTCTTCCCCAATGCCTACAATCTAGACAGGAAAAAGCCTCAATAGCCATTTTTTTTATTGTATTCTCGACATCTTTCGGAATTAAAGCTGGACATGAATATTTGGTTTCGTTGCTGAAATATTTATTATGATAATCATAGTTACCGTTAGGAGCTTTAATCTCTACTATGGGCAAAGCAGTCAACTCATTCGTATCGCCCAACTCCAGCAAAGCACAAGTGAGTTCACGACCCTGTATGAAACGCTCTATGAGAATAACTGAACCAAAATCATAGGTTTGCTGAACAACTTTTTCTAGTTCAGTTACTGCATTTACTTTAGTAACACCCAGGGAAGAACCCTCCGCATTAGGCTTAACTATGACTGGGAAATCCAAATCAGTGATGTCTAAAGTATCCCCTTTTTTTAGTGCTACATAGTTCGGCGTATTTAATTTATTAGCATTCCAAATTTTTTTTGTTTTTATTTTATCCATAGCTAATGCTGACGCACCAAGCCCCGATCCAGTGTAGGGGAGTTGAATAAACTCAAGAAGTCCTTGAACAAAACCATCTTCACCGAATGATCCATGTAACACATTGAACGCAGCACTCAAGCTGGAATTCTTTAAACTTAATAAGGGCCTTTCTTTAGGGTCAAACGGAATTGCACGGACACCACTTCTTAAAAGGGAAGATAATATCTCCCCCCCTGAATTTAGTGATATTTCTCTTTCTTTTGAGAATCCCCCCATAAGAACAACTACCTCTCCATTTAATGCCATGTTTGTATACCCTTCTCGGCATTACAAAGCTTAAGGATCAGTTTCGGTAAAATACTTATCGATCCAGCTCCCATGATCAATAAAATATCATTATTTTTNAACAGCGGAAAAAACATATCCAAAGCCATATCTGGGCCAGAAGCGCTGTGTAACTCAATACGCCCGGAAGATTTTAAAGTTTTTGTTAGAGCTTTAGAGTTGGCTCCTTTTACTTCTTTTTCGCCAGCAGAGTAAACGTCCAATAGCACCAGTAAATCAGCTTTTTCAAGTGATTTAATAAATTTCTCATACAAATTTTTAACCCTTGAAAACCGATGGGGTTGGAATATTAAAAAAACTCTCCTATTTGGAAAGGCCTGTCTACAAGCATCTACTGTCACTTCTATTTCACTCGGATGGTGCCCATAATCATCAATCAAACTAAACTTTTTACCAAGTGGGGAAATTAGATTTCCAAAAGATTGAAATCTCCGTTCTACTCCTTTGAACCGTTGCAATGTATTAACAATAACCTTGTCCTTTATATTAAGTTCTCGAGCTACAGCAAGTGCTAGTAAAGAATTTATAACGTTATGTTTTCCAGGAAGAGCAATTTTTACTTTTAGATCACTAAAGTCATTTTGTTTAACCAAAAACGATGTAGTTAAGTCTTTTACTTTTATATTTAAAGCTTGAATATTTACATGATTTGAAAATCCTACAGTGATGACTGTCCTATTAAATAAAGGAAGTATTTGTTTAAGTTCTGGGTTGTCACCAAAGACAATGGCAGTACCATAAAAAGGAAGATTATGTACAAAAGAAATGAATGCTTTTTTCAGTTCACTTAATTGACCCTTATAAAAATTTAAATGATCAGAATCTATATTTGTAATAACTTGAATTACAGGAAATAATTTTAAAAAAGATCCATCTGACTCATCCGCCTCCGCAACAAGGAAATCCCCACTCCCTAGCCTTGCACCAACGCCAACACCACTCAATCTGCCTCCCAAAACATAGGTAGGATCTAAACCTGCCGAACCCATAATACTGGATATCAAACTGGTGGTAGTAGTCTTACCATGACTACCAGCAACCGCTATGCCTTTTTTAAATCGCATTAATTCACTCAGCATTAATGCACGGGGTACGATTGGAATTTTTAGTTTTGTAGCAGCCAAAACTTCCGGATTGTTGTTTTTTATCGCACTAGACGTAACACAAACATCAGCTCCAATGACATTGTTAGAAGAATGCCCTAGAAAAATTTTTGCTCCGAGTTGAGATAATCTTTTTGTAGCAATAGAGTCCTCAATATCCGAACCTTGAATTTCAAATCCTTGATTCAACAAAACTTCAGCAATTCCAGACATTCCAGACCCTCCAATTCCAACAAAATGTAAGCTTCTTATCTTATTTTTCAACTAACGTCCTTTCGTAGAAGCAAAAAAATGTTGTCAATAATCTCTTTAGCAGAGGATGAGTTTTCCTTACTTCTTGCTTTTATACTCATCTCTAATAATTTTCGTCGATCTAAACCTCCTAATGTTTCACTCAAATTTTTAAAAAGATTTTCGTTCTGTTGAATCAAAAAAGCACCACCAATACTGCTAAAAACCTTCGCATTTTCTAATTGATGATCATCTATGGCTCCCGGCAAAGGTATCAGAATAGAGGCGACTCCAACAGTCGAAATTTCGCTCAATACTCCCGCACCAGAACGTGAAATTATGAGATCTGCCCATAAATAAGCAGATAAAATGTCGTCGATAAAGTCAATTACTTCAGTACTAACATTTAATTTTTTATACTTTGATTTAACAGAATCAACATCATTCCTTCCAGATTGGTGTTTGATTATAAACTTCAAGCCATTACTATCTATTATTTGACCAATACACTCAGGTATGGATTCATTCAACGCTGTGGCTCCTTGGCTTCCTCCTAAAACTAGAAGTCTTATTGGACCAAATCTGTTTTTCAATCTTATTTTCGGGTGAGCCAGAGATTTAAAACTAGATCTTATTGGATTCCCAAAAACTTGGTGCATTTTGGGGGCAAACCTAGTTTGCGGATAATTCAAGAAAGTTAAGTTTGTTATTTTGCTCAATACTCTATTAGCAGTGCCCATCACTGCATTTTGTTCATGGATACAAAACGGAACGCCCAATACCCTAGCAGAGATTCCAATTGGTACTGTTATATATCCCCCACAACAAATTATAAAGTCAGGCTTTAATCGCAACAATAAAAATAGAGCCTCTATAATTGCTCTAATTAATTTAATGGGCATAAAAAAAAGTTGCGTTAGGCCCTTTCCTCTTACGCCCTGAAAATTTAAAAAAAATAATGGTATGTTCTTTTCCGTCACTAATTTTTTTTCTAAGCCCCTTCTAGTTCCAACCCAAGACGTAGAAATATTTCTAGAAATTAAAATTTCAGCTAGCGATAATCCTGGAAAAATATGGCCTCCAGTACCACCCGCAGCGATTAATATCATAAACTTATGCTTTTCCATTTTCTTTTAATACTGAAGGAATTATCAAATCCAAAACTTTTAACCTTATTTTCAATATCAATTCGTAAAAGAATACCAACAGCTATACAAACTACTAGCATCGAGCTCCCACCGTAACTTATGAACGGCAAAGTCAAACCTTTGGTTGGTAATAACCCAGTATTGACTCCAGCGTGGATCAACGCTTGCATAGCTATTAACACCCCAATACCTTGAGCCAAAAGGCCAGAAAACAAATTTTCATTTGCCATCGCTGAGCGCCCTATTTCAATGGATTTGTACAGAAAATAACAAAAGGTTAGCAAAATGAATGAAATACCGAAAAAGCCCAACTCTTCTCCAATAACTGAGAAAATAAAATCGGTATGTGGAAGTGGTAGATGTCCTAATTTTGCTTGACCAACGCCCAGACCAGTGCCCAAAATACCACCATTTCCAAATGCCACTAGTGCATTACATAACTGGTACCCTGCATTCTGACTATGTTCTATCGCACATGGATCCCAATATGAAAGCAGCCTTTTTAACCTCCAGGGAGTGATATAGATTATGAAAAGAGAAAAAGTAACCAGAAAACCAGTAACAAAAGCTAAAATTTTCAGACTCATTCCGCCCAAAAAAAGAATTATTACAGCTGAAAAAGTAATTACCATTGTTGAACCCAGATCAGGCTGATACAACAAAAACGTTACAATTACCGCCATCAGCAAACCGATCGGTAATATACCTTGTAGTAAAGCATCATGAATTCTATCCCTTCTTCTAACGGCATAAGCAGAAACAAAAATAAGANCAAAAAGCTTCATCAATTCAGAGGGCTGGAAACTCATTAAACCTACTGGTATAGACCTGACTGCCCCGTCAACAACAACTTCGTCTCCTCCAGAAACTTTTCTCAGAACCACAATAAATAACAAAAATATACCAAGTCCAAAAAGAACACCGGAGGTTTTTTCCAAAAAATCTGTTGGNATGAATAAAAAAAGTAAAAGGGCGAGTAAACCTATGATTACATGTAAAGAGTGAGTTCCTATCTGATACCAGAAAACATGCTCAGTAGCATTACTTGGAAGCGGAAGCTTAGCAGAATAAACCATCACAACTCCAACTAATAATAAAATAAAAATCATAAGCACTAAATTTTTATCAACCATCTTTAAATCTAGAATAGTGTTTTTTTTAGGCATGTTTACCTTCTTCGAATAAAACTTTTATCGCTTTACGAAACTCTTGCGCTCGATGAACATAATTTTTAAACATATCAGTACTCGAGCATGCTGGCGAAAATAAAATAGTGAGTTTTTGTTCAGAAAATTTCACCATTTTTTTCCTCAACTCTATCATCAAGTCATTCAAATCATTAACAGTCTGTATTGAGAGGTTTTTCTCTGAAAAGGCGTCAAAAATTAATTTTTTATCTTTGCCAAAAACAAACGATATAATATTTCTTTCTTCAATAGAATTTGTTAATTCACCGAGACACTGTCCTTTTAAATCTCCACCTAAAACTAAAATTATCGGATCGTTAAATGAATTTAATGCTGCCACTGTTGCAGAGGTGTTTGTTGCCTTACTATCGTCAATGATGTTTAATAAATCTGAGGAATAAACGTTTTCTAGCCGGTGAGAAAGAGTTTTAAATTTTAATACCGCTTTAGAAAACTTTTTATAATTGTCATTAACAGCATAAGTCAAAGAAAATGAAAAAAGTATATTCACAAAATTATGTTCTCCAGCTAACTCAATCTCAGAAAGATTAATAAATGAATTTTTTACATTATTTTCATTTTTAAAAAAAAACTTTCCTTCGTGATCGTGAGAAATACCAAAAATTGTTTTGCTATCATTAGTTAGTTTAGAGAACGTAATTCTGCTATTAAACAATATTTTATCCTCAGGAATAAATCTTTTAGAAATATTTTTTTTCAAAGGCTGATCATCTTCAAAAATTATTGGTACTGCGGTAGGTTTAGGTATACCAAAAACTTTTAGTTTTGATTCTAAATAATTGCTCTTTGTTTTATGCCAATCTAAGTGATCCTCAGATACGTTCAGAATACAAGCTATATCTGGAGAGAATTTATTCGTGAGAGCAAGTTGAAAGCTTGATAACTCTAGAACCCACACATCTGGGAAGCAATTTTTTTTTGCTCTTTCAAATAAAGCCTCCAACAAGGATGGTCCTACATTTCCAGCCATCTGAGCATCTAGCCCAATCTCTGAAATCTGATCCTTAACTAAATTCACAACAGATGTTTTACCATTAGTTCCAGTCACAGCAATGATTTTATTTTTTTCGCTCTTAGAACCATCACGTAATTGATTTATCTCAAAATCAAATAAATCGATTTCTGTCACAGCAAGGATATTATTCTTTGTTTTATTTATGATGTTTTTAAGCCCAGAATTATCGAATGGGCTCAACCCCGGACTGGTAACAATCAAGTCTACATTGGAATGGTGTATATCTAAGCTTCTGAAATTAACACCAGTTTCAATAGATAATTCAGCACTTTGTTCTAGAGGGATGTCGAGTGATCTACTATCTGTTAATGTTACTTTACAACCCCTATATAACAACCAACGGGTGCAAGCGAGTCCTGAAATTCCAGCACCTAAAACTAATGCATTGGCATTAAAGCTAGCTCTCTGAATATCTAAAAGACTTTTCACTAAATTTACCTTATCTTCAATGTTGCTAATCCTACCAATACCAACATCATAGTAATGATCCAGAAGCGAACAACAACTTGAGTTTCTTTCCAGCCACTTTCTTCAAAGTGATGATGTAACGGAGCCATTTTCAATATTCTTCTACCAATACCAAATCGTAATTTTGTATACTTAAAATAGCTAACTTGTAACATCACAGAGAGTGTTTCAATTACAAAAACACCACCCATAATAAATAGTACAAACTCTTGTCGAACAACAATGGCTACTACTCCAATAGCCCCACCAAGCGCCAAGGCTCCAACATCTCCCATAAAAACTTGAGCTGGGTAAGCGTTAAACCACAGAAAGGCAAGTCCCGATCCTACGACCGCAGCGCAAAATACAGCTAGTTCTCCTGCACCTGGCACATAAGGTACTAATAAATACTTCGAGAAAACAACATTACCTGCTACGTAAGCGAAGACTCCCAAGGCTCCGGCTACCAGAACAGTTGGCATAATTGCCAACCCGTCTAACCCATCAGTCAAATTAACTGCATTGCTTGAACCCACTACCACCAAATATGAAAAGAAGATGAATCCGATTATCCCCAATTCAAAAGACAAATCTTTAAAGAAGGGAACTATTAAATTAGCTTGTATCGGCAGATTTTTAAAATCAAATACTAACCAACTTTTGAATAATTCCCACGCCTCACTATTATTAATTACAGAAACTGAAATAGCTAAATATACAGCTGCTAAGAAACCAATTAAGGACTGCCAAAAAAACTTCCATCGCGCTGAAAGCCCTTTCGAATTTTTTAATGTTACCTTTTTGTAGTCATCATAAAATCCTACAAACCCGAGAGCCAATGTAACAAGTAAAGTAACCCAAATAAAACGGTTTGTTAAATCGGCCCATAGGATGGTTGTAACAGCCAAAGAGACCAAGATCAGCGAACCTCCCATAGTTGGAGTACCCTCTTTTAAAAGGTGCGACTGCGGGCCATCGTTTCTAACAGACTGCTCTAAATTTAGACTTGCTAACTTTTTAATCATGAATGGACCAAGTAGTAAACCTATGGACAAAGATGTCAAAGTAGCAAGAACAGCTCTTAAAGTAATATAGTTAAAGACTGCCAGTGACGAGATGGACTCGCTTAGGATTCCAAACAAATTTAATAACATTTTGTATCCTCAAAAGAGACTAACTCAGCCACGATCCTTTCCAAGGCCATAAACCTTGACCCCTTTATCCAGATAGTCGGACGAACGGATTGATTTATACTATTCTCGTATATCCAAGATTCAATATTTTTTTTAAGGGATTCGAGAGACGTGCATAATATTCCGATACCTAAACTTTCGTGTGCTAGTGAAAAGTGTTCTCCAAAAATAAAAACCTTATCCAAATTTTCCACTGCCAATTCTAAAATTTCTATATGAATTGATTTGGAGTCTTTTCCAAGCTCTCCCATATCTCCTAAAACTATTCCACGCGTACCTACAAACTTTTTAAGAGCAAAAATAGCAGCTTGCACCGAGTCGGGATTTGCGTTGTATGTATCATCAATCAACAAACTACCATTTTTTAAGATATATTGATTTCCTCTTCCAGATACTGGTTTGAATTCCTCCAAAGATTTCATTAAGGATGTTCTAGGAATTTTCAGCGCATATCCGACCGCAATTACAGATAAAGCATTTTGAGCAAAGTGCTCACCGAAACCTTTAAGATTAATTTGAAACTCTTCACTGTTATTTATTTTGACACTTACTATTAATGGATTATGACTTTTAATTTTGCCTAATACCTTGTTGGTGGAATCAGCTTCAGCAATATTTGAACTGTCTGTACACAGTTCAAAGGTAATAACATTAGAACCTACCTCTTGTGCATAATCTCTCCAAATATGTTCATAACATTTATCCTCTGGAAAAATAGCATAACCATGTTGTTGTAGATTTAGAATAACAGATCCATTTTCTCTTGCACTTGCTTCTACTGAACCTAGATATTCTTGATGCTCTCTTTGAGCATTTGTGATTAGGACTATTTTCGGTTTTACTAATTTCGACAGCATTTTAACTTCGCCAAAATTATTCATTCCAATTTCGATCACGCTTTTTTTTGTCTTTGGTGTAATTCTAAGGAGGTTAAGGGGCACCCCAATATGATTGTTCTGATTTCCGTAAGTAGAGTGAACTTCTGATTGGCTAAATGTTTTTTCTAAAACAGAAGCTACCATCTCTTTGGACGTTGTCTTACCATTAGATCCTGTGATGGAAATAATTTCAGAAGAAATATTATTTCTATGATGTAAGGAAATATGATGCAACGCTGCAATAGTGTCTTTAACTTTAATTAAAAAAAAGTTCTCGTCGATTAATTGATCTAAATTTAACTTCAATTCTTCTCTATTTACGATAGCGCACACCGCACCATTACTTTTAGCCTCTTCCACAAAATCGTGTCCATTTAATTTTTCCCCCACTATTGCAACAAATATTTGAGAATTTTTTACATATCTACTATCGATCGATAGCCCACTAATATATTCAATTTTATTTAGGTCAGGATGTGAAAAAATTGACCCCTCAAAAAGGGAGCATAAACTTTTGAATGAAAGGTTAAATTCTGCAACAAATGTTTTCTGAACACTCATTTCTATATTTCCTGAGGCTTGTTATTAGGTTGGTAATTTTGTAGAGCTTTTTGTACTTCTTCTCTATCGCTGTAAGGTACTCTCTCTTTACCAATTATTTGGTAGTTTTCATGGCCTTTACCTGAAATTAAAATAATATCTTGGTAATTTGATTTTTCAATTGCCATTTTGATGGCTATCGCCCTATCAATAACCTCTACCCACTTCACTCTATTTCCAACTTCAATCCCACTAAAAATTTCACGATTAATATCACTGATTTTTTCTTCCCTTGGATTATCACTTGTAATGTAACCCTTCGATGCGATAGAAGAAGCTACGAGACCCATGGAGGACCTCTTCGTCTTATCTCTATTACCTCCACACCCAAAGACACAAATTAACTCCCCTTTTATCCCCCGCATTAATTTCTGCAGAGTTAATAATGTTTCCTTGAGTGCTTCGGGTGAGTGTGCGTAATCTATATAGACTGAAGGACAGTCCTTTTTCCTATGTAATTCTAACCTTCCATCTGGCATTTTAAAGTTAGTAAGTTTTTTTGCGCACTCAAATAATGTAACGCCCTTAACTTTTAAATATCCCGCTACCAAAGCAGCATTTCTTAAGTTATGATCTCCTAAAGTAGGAATTATAAAATTGTGCGATTTACAATTTTTGTCAGCTAGGCTAAATACACTACCCGCTGCAGTGCAAGACTGGCTATTCAATGAAATACAGTTTTTTCCTAACTTACCTGCATAATTAACCCCAACAGAGATAACATTAGAGGTTTTATAAATTTGGTCGTAAATTATTTTTTCTTGTTTTATATGATTTTGAGAAGTACTCTGTAACGGACAGATTACATTTTTAAGATTCGTGCTTGAAAAAAGTAAAGCTTTCGCCTTCGCTAAATTTAAAATACTTCCATGAAAATCTAGATGGTCATGTCCTAAGTTTGTAAAAACTGCACTTTCTATTTGACAACCAATAAGTCT
The DNA here is from genome assembly GCA_002170395.1 of Betaproteobacteria bacterium TMED82. Lineage (GTDB taxonomy): Bacteria > Pseudomonadota > Gammaproteobacteria > Burkholderiales > Burkholderiaceae_A > UBA7377. Next base: position 296,155 of record NHEJ01000004.1, on the reverse strand, counting down.
CCCTTCAACTATTCCAATCGAAGATGCCTCTATAAAAATGTCCTTCACACCTTTTTTTTGGAAAAAATTTAATATTCTCTGAAGCGTAATTGCGCTTGGAGTAGTTAATCCAAAAGCAGACAATTTTTCAGCAACTATTGCGCCAGTCTTTTTTTTAAAAATACCAGCTCCTAAAGTTCCAATATATCCAGATATACCGCTTATGTTTGCAACTATATTTGCACAAGCATTGACGAAAGTAGTTTTTCCGTTGGTGCCAGTCACAGCTGTAATATTTAATTTCTTACTTGGATTTGAATAAAAAGCAGACGCTATTAAGCCGATCATATTTTTTAAGTCGGAAATAAAAAATAAATTCGAAAGAAAAATTTTATCTGATTTGATATTGCGTTGCCATACAGAAACTTCAGCTTTATATTNTTCATCTACGATTAACCCGACGGGGTTCTTAGGCTCACAAAAATTCAAGAGATCAGAAATTACAAAGTTTTTTCCGGGTAGCAAAACAAAGATATCGAATTCTTTCAAAGATTCAGTATTATCTGAAAGATTGGCAGTCGGAAAGCTGGCTCTTAGATACTCTCCTAGCTTAGTCATTGTGTTAGTTTGAGGGGGCGTCCAAAAATCTTTATTCTTATGATAAATTTTATTTAGCGCCATTGGCGTATTCACTGCTGTCTCTCCTCTGAATATTGAGCAGTTTTTGGAAATACTCTTTCATCGGGATCCGGTGACATTTGTAATCTCCTCAGAGCGCTTGTTACAATTTTGGAAAAAATTGGAGCAGCTACCTGTCCTCCATGTTTAGTACCCTTTGGCTCATCAACCATTATTGCAACTATTAGTCTTGGATTGTCACTCGGCGCAAAACCAACATAAGATGCAATATACCTATTTTGTGAATATGAACCCTTCTCCTGTTTTTTCGAGGTTCCTGTCTTTCCAGCGACTTGAAAACCTTTTACAGCTGCGCGATACCCAGTCCCAGATTTACTTGAAGCCTTCTCCAGCATAAATCTAACATCAGATACTACAGTAGGAGAAAAGACTTTGATGCTTTTTTCTTTGGACTGACTTTTTGAAATTCTCAACGGTAACAGTACACCGTTTCTTGCAAAAACAGTATAAGCACGAGCGAGCTGCACAAGTGAAACCGAAACGCCATAACCATAAGAAATCGTAGCTTGATTTATTTTCCCCCAACTTTGCCAGGGGGGCAACTTACCTCTGACAAGACCTCCAAATGGTAGGTCTGGTATTTTTCCGAAACCGAGGGAATTATAATACTCATACATAATGCTTGGTTCCATTTGTAATGCAACTCTTACAGTTCCTACATTGCTCGACTTTGCTAGCACCTCTGGAAGAGTGAGCATTCCAAAAGATTTAACATCTCGCAACGATTTTTCTCCAATTTTTAGATAACCAGGGGCTGTCTCTATCTTAGAAGCTGCTGTAACTAGCCCCTGATCTAATGCTGCAGCAATCGCAAACGGTTTAAAAGTTGATCCGGGCTCAAACTTATCAGTTATTGATCGATTTCTAACTTCATCAAGAGAAAGATTTCTTCTCTTTCTAGGATCGAATGCGGGTGAATTAACCATCGCTAAAATATCTCCTGTCCGAGAGTCGACTACTACGATAGATACCGCACTGGCTTTATGTGCCTCTCTCGCTACGCTAGCCTCTTTGTGTACCAATGTCTGCAATGCAGAATCTACGGTCAAGTGGACATTCTGGCCTGGTAATGGAGCTTTTAAAATTTTTTCATCATACGGACGATTATCTTTCTCCACAAATAGTAACTTCGACCCAAATTTCCCTCTCAATTCTTGTTCAAAAGCTCTTTCAATTCCCTCAATTCCCAGATCTTTATCATTTGTACAACCCAACAGCGTCGAGAAAGCTCTCCCAAATGGATAGTGTCTTTTATAAATTCGTTCAAATTCTACTCCCTCAATTTTTAATTTTTTTATTTGGTTTGCAGTGACCTCATTGATCCCACGGTGCAAATAAAAATAGCCATTAGTCTTGCCTGTTTTACGTTTTATTATTTCCGGAGAAATATCAACGTAACTGGCGAGGTCGTGTACTTTATCAGAAGTTAGATCGAATCTTTTCGGAACTATCCCAATCTTGTACTCCATTATACTCGAAGCTAATATTTCTCCGTTTCGATCAAAAATTTTTCCCCGAGGGGCGGGGATTTCTATGTATTCTGTGTAACGGATCTCTGCTCTTTTCTGCCAGTGCTCTGCATTTATAAACTGCAGATAGAAGACCCTAACGACCACTGTAAAGAAAGCAAGTAAAAAAGAAACTAGTACTAATTTTGACCTCCAGGAAGTGTTTTTCCATATTTCAAGATCAGACAAGGTGCTTCTCTTGACTAGTCCTCTACCTTTGAGATTCATGACTCTTTTTATCCTCTTTCCTTTGATTGAAGTAGATAATTTTGTCTACATCAATTTCGCTCATTCCTAAACTGTTTCTCGCAATTACGGATATTCTCTCGCGGTCTCTCAACTTACTCAAAATAAGCTCGTAATTTGCAAGTTGAATTTGTATTTGATGGTGCTCTCGTAAAATTCGCTGAGTCTCTGCTGAGATGACTCGCTCATTGTGCCGTGATTGCACGAGAGAAAGCGCCGAAAAAACAATGGCTAGTAAGAGACAGACTATTTTCATTTTACTTTTACATATAAATTCATTTGCTATCTACATTTTCTGAAATGACCTCTGCGACTCTTAAAATAGCGCTCCTGGATCTTTTATTTCTATCAATTTCTGTTCCAGAGGGCTTTATCTTTTTTAGGGGCTTTAAATAAATTTTCGGTTTCATGTTGTCACTATCCATACTCGCTAAAAAAGCAAACTGATTGGAAGTCATGCCATCGCTTCTGGATACGAAGGTTTTATTTTTCCGCAGGGAAGATTTCACCAACCTATCTTCGAGGGAATGGAAACTGATTATGACAATACGACTCCCTAACACTAAGATGAGTGGTAATTTTTCTAGTATCTCACTTAATTGATCCAACTCATTGTTCAAATAAATCCGAAAAGCCTGAAAAGACTTTGTAGCCGGATGAATTCCTTTTTTTTTCCTAATTCTACTTCTCGAATAAACATCATCAATTAACTTTGCTAGCTCCAGAGTGCTGCTTAACATTTTTTCTTTATTCGAAAGCAAACAAATATCTCTCTTTAAACAAATCTCCGATGCAATTGAAGAAGCAAGCCTTTCTTCCCCGTATTCTTTTAATACTATTTTTATTTCATTTTTGTCTGCTTTTAAGAGCCATTCTCTGAGACTTATTCCCTCGGAAGGGTTCATCCTCATATCTAGTGGCCCATTTTTCAGAAAAGAAAATCCCCGTTGTCCGTTATCCAACTGAGGGCTGGAAACACCCAAATCAAAAAGAATCCCATTAACTTTATTCAACCCAATATTTTCGAGAATCTGAGGTATATCTGAAAAATTTGATTGAAAAAAATGGAATCTTGTATCATCAATCGATGATGCATCCTCTGCAGCCTCTGGGTCTTTATCTATAGCAATTAATTTACCTTTAGGACCTAGTTTACTTAGAATTGCTTTTGAATGTCCTCCTCTTCCGTAGGTGGCATCAATATACACCCCATCTGTAGCTATTTGTAGCTCATCAATTGCTTCCTTAAGTAGAACTGAAGAATGTGAGGACATCGAATATTACCTTTTCTGATTCTCGAAATTCAACCTCATTGAAGCTTTGTGATTCTGCAATCTAGAAGCATCCCAAATTTCTAAATTTGCTCCAACTCCTAATAAAAGTACATCTTTTCTAATTTCGGCGCCTTGTCTAAGGACAGGGCTTATAAGTACTCGGCCTGATTTATCTAACTCGGGCGTGTCACTTAAACCTATCCAAAATCTCTTGTCTTCTTCAGTTCCATTTTGAGCTAAATAGTCAACTTTCTTTTTCCACTCAAAAAATGACATTAATAAAAGACAGCCAAAATGACTCTCTACTAAAGCTAGCTCATTCGATTCTTTGCTGACAAGATTTTCTCTATAGCGAACGGGTACCGTCATTCTCCCTTTCGGATCAAGACTCAAGGAAGAAATTCCAGAAAACATTATCAAAACTCTGAAAATAATAAAATTAATTGGTTCATTGGACTAAACATTTTTTACTTTATGCACATTTTGCCACAAATTCACACTTTAACCCACTGAACTCGCTAAAAACCGAGGTAGAAAACGCTAAATTTAAAGGTAAAATAGAATAATTAAAAAATTTAGTACTTAATTCCTTCAAATCATTGTTTTTAACTAAAATCGACAATTCCTTTTTTAATGTTTATAACGCTCTGAAATTTTCTTATGGACCCAAATCAAATTACTTTTCTTTTTGTTTTATTTCTATCTATTTCCTTTACTACTCAATTTTTTTTAGACTACAGACAATATAAGTATCTAATGAGAAACCTAGGTGTTATTCCAAAAAGATTTGCTTCAAAAATTACTCCAGAAATTCACCGTAAATCAATTTATTACACCACTGAAAAAGTTCGGCTGAGATTTGTTAAAAATATTGCCGAATACATATTTCTAATGATTCTTACCGTTGGAGGTTTGCTCAGTTTCATTACTTTACTCGCTGGAAATATTGCTAACGATTTTAATTTACCTGAAACAGTCTCTGGAGTACTTTTAGTGGGGGCTTTCTTATTTTTAAGCAGCCTTGTAGAAATCCCCTTTTCTGTTTACAAGCAATTCGTTGTAGAGAAAAAGTATGGTTTCAGCCGAATGACTTTTAAATTATTTGTGTCTGATACTCTTAAAAGTATGATTTTATTGGCTTTAATTGGTTCACTGATCATGTTCGTTGCGTTACTTTTGATATCTAATCGGGCTTATTTTGGTTCATTATGGTGGCTAGTTCTCTGGGCTTTCTTCACTTTCCTCTCAATCATTTTCATGGTGGCCTATCCTCTGTTAATTGCCCCTCTTTTTAATACATTTTCTCCCCTAAAAGAAGGAGAATTAAAAGAGAAGTTAACCAACCTTTTAGAAAGATGCGAGTTCAGTGCAGAGGGTCTTTTTTTAATGGACGGTAGCAAACGAAGTGCTCACGGCAACGCTTTTTTCGCTGGGTTTGGAAAAGCCAGGAGGATTGTTTTGTTTGACACGCTAGTTGAAAAACTTTCCATTAACGAAATTGAAGCTGTTCTAGCTCATGAACTAGGTCACTATAAATGCGGACACGTTCCGATTCGTATTTTTATCAGTATGATTACTAGCTTTTTATTTTTTATGTTTTTTGGACTTTTGATAGAAACTGAGTCTCTGTTCATAGGTCTTGGAGTTTCTGAGTATGTTTTAAGTGCAGGTAACCCTGGTCTAACTGATGCTGTTTTTTTTATTCTTTTCTTTTTTGTTTTGCCTACAATTTTATTTCCACTTCAACCCTTAAATTCGATAATTTCAAGGAAACACGAGTTTGAAGCAGACTCTTATGCAGCAAAACACTCTGATGCAAACGATCTTATTACGGCCTTAGTAAACCTATACCGAGATAATGCGTCCCCAGTTGTTACTGACAAGTGGTTTTCTTTGTTTTACGATAGCCATCCTGCTGCTGCGGTTAGGATCGATGCCTTGCAAAGTAAAATAAGCGAAGCGAGTCTATAGGCCGGATTCTGTCCAAATCTTTCGATTTTGTGCGACTATCCATCTCGACCTGTTATTACTAACAAGCTCTAGCCACCTACCCGCATGCCAGACCGGGCTGTCTTGCAGTAAACTAACCACTTGCATGCCTATTTGGTGTTGCTCCAGGTGGAGGTTGCCCGTTTCACTTCCATACAATTTTAATTTATCGTACTTCCTCGTCTCTGTGGCCCTATTCCTCGCCTTTAGTCAACTGACCTATAACGTCCGGCTGTTAGCCGTCACCCTTACCCGTGGAGTCCGGACCTTCCTCTACAAAAAGCAGCAGTCGCCCAACTCGCTTCGCCANCATATTTTAACCAAAAAAAAACAATTTCACCAGAAATGATTAAATATAAAACTTTTTAAAGAGTACAGTATCATACAGAACTATGAATCGAGCATATAAAAGATTTCTACCCAAAAAAGAGACTATTCTTAAGAATAGATTTGTAAAGTGGTTGGGCCCAGGTCTGTTGCACCCTCAACTATGGCGTTTTAGTCGAAAAGGAGTCGCACTTGGCGTTGGTATAGGAATTTTCTTCGGGTTCTTAATTCCTCTAGCACAAATTCCGGTATCCGCAATTTCAGCTACTGTTTTACGAGCTAATGTTCCTACTGCAATTGCTAGTACATTAATAACAAATCCAGTCACCTTCGCACCAATTTACGTTGTGGCGTATAAAATTGGTAACAATTTATTGGGCGAGCGTGTTAATCCTAGCTCACTTGATAAGGTTTCAAAAGGTATCACGCCTTTAGATTTACCAAACGAACAAGTTGAAACCAATGACGATATGGGGCTATTTAAAAACCTTCTGAGTGTCAGTAAACCTCTTGCTGTTGGTCTAGCTTTATTTGCCGTTGCTGGTAGCTTGACAACCTATTTTTCAATACTATTTTTTTGGTGGCTTTGGATAAAACTCAAAAGAAGAGCTAGAAAATTTAAATCAGTAAGAAGAAATGTTTGAGCTAACATGACCAATTAAGCTCTCTATTTTTTGCCACTGAAACTATTTTTTCTCCTTCTATAGTAATGATATCAGCATCATCTGACGGTATCCATTTTTTTCTTACTAACCTTATCTTATTTTTATTGGGACTTAACTTATAAAAACTCGGTCCATTAATACTTGCAAAACCCTCTAAATTTTCGAGTTTTCCTTCACTGTCAAAGACTTCCGTGTAAATATATAAGGAGTGCGGAGCAGAGTAGCAACCAGCACAACCACAATCAGATTCTTTTTCACTGACCAGATGAGGGGCGGAGTCTGTGCCAAGAAAAAATCTTGAATCTCCAGACGTTGCAGCTTGGACTAATGAAAGTCGNTCAGATTCTTCCTTTAAAATGGGGGCACAGTATCTATGTGGTTTAATACTCCCCGCTAAAAGATCATTTCTATTAAAAATTAAATGCTGTGGTGTTATTGTCGCAGCAACATTATTTTTTTGTGATAAAACAAACTGAACTGCAGCCGCAGTTGAAATATGCTCAAAAACTATCTTGAGTTTCGGAAACCTTTTCAAAAGCTGCGTTAAAATACGGTCTATAAATACTGCTTCTCTATCAAAAACATCCACATCCGGGTCTACAACTTCACCGTGGATACATAAAACTATACCTAGCTCACTCATAAGCTCAAAAATATCATAGCTGCCAGACAAGTTCTTTAATCCAAACTCAGAGTTTGTAGTTGCTCCCGTCGGATAAAATTTTACCGCTAAGATCTCATTCGTACGTGAAATTTTCTTGATTTCCTCCTTGTGCAGAGACTCGGTCAAATAAATAGACATATAAGGCTCAAAACTATACAACGGACTACCAAAATGCTTATTACTTTTTTTCAGAGGCAGTCCAATTTTTTCTAGGGACAACAAAATTCTCTTCCTGTAGTTCAAGGCATCTAACACAGTTCTTACAGGTGGATTTAGGTTGGGCATTATCAATGCCCGTTTATAGAAGTTGGCGCTGTCGGCTATAACCGCATCTAGTAAACGACCATCCCTAACGTGTAAATGCCAATCATCAGGCTGCGTAATTTCAATCGAATTCATATACTAAAGTATCAAAAGTGCACGGAAATCATTCACGTTAGTCCTAGTTGGGCCTGTAGTTATAACTTGTCCCAAGGGTTCAAAAACACCCAAGGCATCATTATTATCTAAACAACTTAAGGGATCTATACCAAGCTCTATTGCCCTTTTTATTGACGCTGGGTCCATGAAAACGCCTGCATGTGGACTAACTCCATCAATGCCATCAGTATCTGCAGCCAATCCAAAAATTTTGTTTTCAAATGATAAACTTTCCAACTTTAAAGCAAAGCTCAATAGAAACTCAGCACAACGGCCCCCTCTGCCATTTCCAGTGACAGTCACAGTACATTCTCCACCGGATAATAGTAACAGGGGTTTTTTTACCCCAGATTCTTTGAAGAGAGTTATTTCTCTCGCCCAAGCTGCCATAACTTCCCCAACGTCTTTTGCCTCCCCTGTTATAGCATCCCCTAGTGAGAGTGAATTAATTCCTTTTTCTTGAGCAAATTCACTTACTGCAGAGATAGATGATCTAGCTGTTGCAATTATTAAATTTTTGGAGTGGGATATTTTTGGGTCTCCCGGTTTTGGGGTGTCCTCTATCTCACCTTGAACCCCCCTTTCCAGTAACACGTTAACCCTTTCTGGGGTCTTTATTTTCCATCGACTTAACACCTTTTTAGCATCTAAGAATGTTGACGGGTCACCAACACACGGGCCTGAAGCTATATCACTAGGGCTATCACCAACCACGTCTGACACTATCAATGCACAAACAGGAGCTCTACTGGCTAGGGCCATTCGTCCACCTTGAATTTTTGATAAATGCTTTCTGACAATATTTATATCGGTGATTGGAGCCCCGCTATTCAATAAATCTTTTGTGACCGTTTTAATATCTGAAACAGAAATACCGTCAACTGGCAGAGTTAAAAGACTCGAACCACCACCGGAGACAAGTACAACTAATAAATCGTCCTTAGTAAGCAACTTAATCAATTCGAAAATCTTTTTTGCTCCTTCTTCTCCCGCTTTATCGGGAACGGGATGACCGGCTTCCAAACAGTCAATGAATTCTAAAGGCAGTCCATGTTCGTATCTAGTAATTACTACTCCACTTAGATTCGTTTTTGAGCCCCATTCTTTTTCTACCGAACTGGCCATGCTTGCAGCGGCTTTTCCAGCTCCTACTACCAAAACTCTCCCACTTGGAAGTTCTGGAAGATGTTTTTTTACTTGTAACTTTGGATCGGCTTTTTCAACTGCAACATCAAAGCATTCTCTCAAAAATTCTACTGGACTTTCATACTCCGAGAGTATCCCCATAACATTGCCGCTCCTCTTGTTTGTATATTTTTTTCCACTGAATCATAGTATATCAAGTTGCAAACTAACCTTACCTCTACCTTGAGTTTTTTCTAAATATATTTGGGATTTAAATACTACCTAAATTAACCATTAGATTTCTTAAGAATTATAAATTACCGGGGTTATCCAACCCTCAAGAATGTTATGATTAAAATCGAGNCCGAAGTTAGGTTTAGTTAGGGCAGAACAAGCTTGTAACGCACAAATGCTTGCGTCGAGAAAGTCGCCCTTATGATCTTTAGACATTTGTTGAATGTGAAGTCTTGAACAACGAAAAAAAATATTTTCTTCTATTAATCCCTTCAAGAGCATATTAATAATTAACTCTCTATTATTTATCCGCATCTGATTATTTTTATTCTTGTCATCGCTTTTGTATGATTTATTAATAATTTTCCTAACGCTGTAAGCTGGATAGACTTCGAAAGCTAATTTCACCTCATACGGCATGCCGCTATTCTGTAAATATCTTAAATATTGGCGAATTATATCTTCTAGCTCTGTCTTTTCGCAATGGGCAGGGAAAACCATATTAGCATCAATCATTTGCTTTATTCCTGAGTACATCATCCAAGCAACAGGAGGATTTGTCCAGCGCATTGCAGGGCTCGATTTTGCTATTTTATCAGTTTCCCTCCACGCAAACTTATCGCCCTTTGGTCTCATGTCACACCAATTTTTGAAGGCCTGTTTTAATTCATCTTTTGGCTTTGAACAATAAAAAAGTGCAAATTCCTTCCAACTAGTTGGCCAGCCGTAAAAAGAAATAAGTTTTTCAGGCATACTAAAAGGGAAATCAAAACCTCCAACATATGGTCCGTCTATGTTTAAAAACTCTTTAAATTCATCTAAACTTTCCATACATTCAAAATGGTGAAGCACGAATTCTCCTTTTTGTAAAATCAAGTCTACATTGCAGGAGCCTTCTGCTATTACGATAGGTTTTTTCTTATTTGGGGAAGAACTAAAATCAACACCATAAACCTTGAGTTCTGTCATGGTCAAATTAGCTTTTTGAGAGTTGATAATTTGTCAGCATCTTCAGGTCTTTTATCAAATCGAATTCTCTTTAATCTGGGAAAGCGAACTGAAATTCCGCTTTTATGTCTTTTTGAAAACATGATGCCTTCAAAAGAAACCTCTAAAACAATTTGCGGTTTCAGTTTTTTTACAGGACCAAACTTTTCCTCAATACAACCTCTTATTTTTGTATTAAGTAATTTAATATCAGATTGACTTAGGCCTGAATAAGCTTTTGCGAATGGTACTAATTCAGCAGGCTTTAATTCATCATTCCAAATACCTAAGGTATAGTCCGAATAAAGGCCACTCCTTCTTCCATGTCCTTTTTGCGCATAAATTAGAACTGCATCTGCACAATATGGATTTACTTTCCACTTCCAACAGTCGCCAACCGAAGAGCCCTTTACTCTTCCAATATTGTATTTGCCAAGCTTTCTTTTTATCATTAAACCCTCTGTTTTCATTGACCTCGCTTCAGCTATTTTTTTCTGCGCTATTTCTATTGATTTCACAGGAATGAGGGGAGAAATTTTTATATTTTTTGGCAAGGTCTTTTTTCCTTTTATAAGAGTACTTACTAATTTTCTGCGACGATCAATAAAGGGTATTTCCCTTATATCTTTGGCTTCTAATCGTAGAATGTCATAGGCCATAAATATGGGCTCACAAGAAGGAATATGCTCATAATTTATTTTTGTATGAGACCGTTGAATTCGACTTTGAATGAAGGAAAAACTCATAGGTTCATCTGACAAATAATTCCAAAACAGTAGTTCCCCATCCAGGATTATTCCGGGAGCTAAGAATTTTTGTAATGTATTTACAATTTCCGGAAACTTCGACGTCAAAAACTCTTCTCCACGAGACCACATGGTAACATCTGAGCAACAGGAATTTTTCTCATGTTGATTGCTTACTATCTGACAACGGACACCGTCCCATTTCCACTCAAAACACCACTCGTTGAAATTATCGGTGTTTTCAAAACTTTTTAAGATACTCGCGTTAGCCGTTTGAGCAAGAAAAAAAGGAAATGGGAAAATCTTCTTTTCGAATTTGCTAATGTCATTATGAATACTCTTCAATTTATCTTTAAAAAGCCACTTTAGAAAGATAATTCTCTCTTCTGGGTTGTTCATGAAAAGAACTATATTTGTTGCTACCTCTTCTTTAGTTTTTCCACTAAGTTCTGAAAGAACTTGAATAACCATGCTTTTTGAGACACCTAATCGGAAAGAACCAGTAAATAATTTATAAATGGTAAATACAAAATAATAATTTTTCTCCTTTAAAATTTTTTTTAGAAAAACTAACTTCTCACTAGAATTCATTTCCTTCAAAGAATGAAGCTTGGCAACAAACGAGTTAATGGGTTCAGAAGAATCAGTTACAAGGGTTTTTTCTTTTTCAAGAAAAGCGACAGCACAAAGAAGAGCCGCAGTTTCTCCGAGATCCCCTACATTATAGTAGGACTCCTCGACAAGCCATTCACTGAGGCCTGAAACTTCCGTAATGACAGCCTTAAGGGTTTTTGTTGAAACGGCGCCTTTAATTTTTCCGCCTGCTAAAAAAAATATTATCCAAGATACTGATAAGGACGAAGATAAGTCTAAGTTTTTTTTATTGCTATTTAAGGCAAGAGATTCTGTCAGACTTTTTTTTATGCAAAGTTTTTTTTCATTTGTTCCTATGGAATTATCTATCTCACGAATAAGTCTGACGAAAAATTTTATATCATTCATTTTTACAATGTTTTTTATAAAAACTTTCTGCGTTAAAACCTTGTTCACACAGATGTTTTGCTAATGTATCAGTATAGCCATGAAGTAAGTAGATTTGCTCTGCAAAACTCGATTTCACGACATTATTAATTTGGTTCCAATCAGCGTGGTCGGACAATACAAATCTTTGACAATTTTGTTGTCTTTTGCTGTAACCTCTGATCATCATCCACCCAGACATCATAGCTTCTCTATGAGAACCAAGTTTTGAATTGGAGTACACTCCCAAACAACTTGGAGGCAGTAGTACAAGGCTTGCCGACGTTGGTTTCAATTCACTAAGTTTATAAATATCCGGTAATTTAATTCCTGAATTTAAATAAATTTTATTAATTTCGCAAATTGAATCATGACAAAAAATTTTAGAAAAAAAACTTTCCTCTCCTAAAAATTCTTTCAGTGCAACTAAGACTCTTTGGGCTTTTCCAAGAGAATAGCAATAAAGAATACTATTTACTCCGTCGACTACATTTTTTAGCCACCAACTTGCAAAGGACTCGAAAACAGACTTCTGATCTGGCCATCTAAAAACCGGTAGTCCAAAAGTTGACTCACTAACTAAAAAATCTGTCTTAACATTTTCAAAATCGTCACAACTTGAATCGGATGTAACTCTGAAGTCCCCTGTATAAAGCCAAATGCCATTCTTAGCAGACTCAATTTTGATTTGTGAAGCGCCCAAAATATGACTAGCTGGATACAGGGTAACATTAACATTGGAGATTTTGATAGTTTCACCAAAGCGACATGTCTGAATCGATTTTGGTTTTAGACGATAGTCAAGTATTTTTTTTGATCTTTCCGAACATAAAATATGCTCATGTCCTCTTCGAGCATGATCATAATGCCCGTGAGTAATAATTGCTCTACTTACCGGACATATGGGATCAATGTAAAAATCACCATCAGGGCAGTAAGAGCCTTTTCTTGTGGGTATAATCATACGAAGTTATATATGTGCTAGTCCGAGCCCTATCTATATTTTCCAGAACTGAATCTTTTTGGCAATTCAGTAATAGCTAATCTATTGGTCCAGGAAAAACATTTTGCAGCTGCCTCAGTACAAGAGAACCAATCATAAGAAATGTGTTCTCTTTCAGAAATTCTGATTTGTTGCTTTGCTGGCAAACAAATCGAGAATACAAATTCTTTATTATACTTAACACCCAGATCGTACTTAAATCTCCAATGATCGTAAATTTCAAAGGTTCGAGATAAATCCCAGTCTAGATACTGATATCTATACATCTCTAATCCGGTCTCCTCATACAACTCTCGCTTCGCAGCTTCTAGTAAATTCTCCTCTATATGATCTAGGCTTCCCGTCACGGACTGCCAAAACCCCGACCGGTCAGCTCTTTCAAGCAAAAGTATATTTAGCTTTACATCGTGAATGACCACTAACACTGAGACTGGAACTTTTTTCAAAATATCTACAGCTAAATTATGGAGGATTTTTTAACAGAAATACCCAGATCATCTAACTGTCGAGTATCAACTTTAGATGGAGCATCAGTTAGTAAACATTGTCCTCTTTGTGTTTTTGGGAACGGTATTACATCACGAATTGAAGAGGTATTGGAAATAATAGCAACTAATCTGTCTAATCCGAAGGCAATACCACCATGAGGAGGAGCCCCATATCTTAATGCATCCAAAAGAAAACCAAACTTATTTTTTAGATTTTTCTCGCTTAGCCCTAGTGCATTAAATACTTTCTTTTGAATTTCTGCCTTGTGAATTCTTATTGATCCCCCGCCAACTTCGCAGCCATTGATAACCATATCATAAGCTTTTGCTAAACATTTATCAGGGGTAGATTCTAAAAAGTTCTCATGACCATCCTTTGGAGAGGTAAAGGGGTGGTGCACAGCAGTCCATTTCTGAGCTTCCGAATCCAGTTCAAACATTGGAAAATCCACGACCCACAATGGTCTCCAGCCTTCACTAATCAGCTTATTTTCTTTTCCAAACGAACTGTAGCCAATTTTTTGCATTAATGCACTCAAAGAATCATTTACCACTTTTTCTTTGTCCGCACCAAAAAATATTAAATCACCACTTTTTGCCTCGCAAATTTTTAAGATTTGACTGATCGAAACATCATCAAGATTTTTTACAATTGGTGACTGTAACCCAGATCGACCTGTAGCAATATCCACAACCTTAATCCAAGCTAACCCTTTTGCACCATAAATACTCACAAATTTGGTGTACTCGTCAATCTCGCTTCTTGAAATCTTTCCCCCATCAGGCACACATAACGCTGCAACTTTTCCTCCTCTTTCTGCTACAGAAGAAAATATCTTAAAATCAACATTCCTTACGATTTCAGTAATGGTCTTTAATTCTAAACTTATTCGCAAATCAGGTTTATCAGTGCCAAATCTATCCATACACTCTTTCCAAGTTAATTGGGGGAAGGTATTTGGTAGTTTTATATCTCCAACGTCAATAAATATTTTCTTGATCATCTCCTCAAAAATTTTTCTTATTTCACTTTCAGTTATAAATGAAATTTCACAGTCAATTTGCGTGAATTCCGGCTGTCTATCAGCCCTAAGATCTTCATCCCTAAAACACTTAACTATCTGGTAATACTTATCAAAACCAGCGACCATCAATAACTGTTTAAATAATTGTGGAGACTGAGGAAGAGCAAAAAATTCACCTTTATTTAACCTTGAGGGCACTAAAAAATCTCTGGCACCTTCAGGGGTGGATTTTGTTAAGACTGGGGTTTCAATATCAATAAACCCGTTATTGTTTAAAAAGTCACGAACTGAAACTGAAAATTTGTGCCTTAACAGTATATTTTTTTGCATTGTGAAATTTCGAAGGTCAATTACTCTGTGAAGTAATCGAGTAGTTTCTGCAACCGAATCGTCCTCTAGTGAAAATGGCGGGGTTTCTGCACTATTTAGAACTTCAATTTTGTCACAAAGTACTTCTACNAATCCGGTAGTAATTGAGACATTTTCACTACCAATCGGTCTTCTCCTCACTTTGCCTTGAATAAAGAGACAATATTCGTTGCGTATACACTCTGCAGTTTTAAATACGTCTGAAAATTCAGGATCACACACTAGTTGTGACACCCCTGACCTATCCCTCAAATCAAAAAAAATTACCCCTCCATGGTCTCTAAACCTTAAAACCCAACCGCACAAAAGAACTGTTTCTCCAATATTTTCCTCCCTAATGGCCCCACAGTAATGAGTTCTCATTTATTTTTTGCCATTCTTTGAAGTGGGATTAACACTAGATGTTTTTTTAACCTGCTTATTTTCTGTATTTTTTTCATTTTTCATATTTGAAGCTGATTTTTTTTCTACTTTTTTATCTTCTGAGTTTTTTTGATCATGCATGTCATCAACCGTGGATTTTTTCTTCTCAGGTTTTTTTTGATTTTTAAAGTCAGTTGCATACCAACCGCTTCCTTTCAACACAAATCCTGCAGCAGTTAACTGCTTAGAAAAAGTTTGGCGGCCACAGTTAGGACAAATAACCAAGGGCAAGTCTGACAGCTTTTGTAATACATCTTTTGCCGCACCACATGCTGAACATAAATACGAGTAAATTGGCATATCAAGTTTAATGTATTTCTTAAGCAGCCCTAGAAAGGTATATCATCATCTAAATCTTCAAAACCTTTTGCGGACACATTTTCTGACTTTACCTTTTCTTTTTGAGGTGAAAGCATACTTCCCGAAGAATTTTTCTCACTTGTAGACGATTCAAAATTTGTAGTAATGTCCCCCTTACTAGACAACATCTGCATGTTTTCCGCAACAATCTCCGTTGTATATCTATCTTGTCCAGATTGGTCCTGCCATTTCCTAGTCTGTAATTTTCCCTCCACAAAAACTGGCTGTCCTTTTTTTAAATAATCTCTAACAACTTCAGCAAGACGATTGAAGAAAACTACTCGATGCCACTCCGTATCCTCCTTAAGCTCACCTGCTTTATCCTTATATTTTGAGGTGGTTGCTACAGAAATATTCGCTATCGCTCTCTCATCGGACGTATACCTAACTTCCGGATCTTTCCCTAAATTGCCCAAAATCATTACTTTGTTAACAGAAGCCATAATCCCACTCTAATTAAACTATCTGCNCCAAATGATTAAAACAATATCATTCGCTCGCAGACAATTCCTTCAATTTGAAGGAAATAAATAACCATAAACATAATGGTAGCAGGCAGGCAAGAATAATTCCATGTATTCCATATTTCCCATATAAATAACCACCTAATATTCCTCCTGTAAAAATACCTAGAGCTTGACTTGTATTATAAACACCCAAAAAAAAACCTTTTTTCTTCCCTGGAACCAATTTGGAAACCCACGACGGCAAAAAAGCTTCTAACAAGTTAAAGCCAAGGAAGTATAAAAACAGAGAGATAATGAGTAGCAAAAAACTTGCTGTAGAAACTTTGATCAAAGCGACCGCTACGATAAGAAATAAGATAGAAAGTAAAAAAGATTTTTTTTGCCTGGTTGTTTCTTCAGATTTTTTGATTGGATAAATCATGCAAATAAAAGCAAACAGTATGACTGGAAAATAAACCTTCCAATGTTCACTAAGCTCAAACCCATGCAAAACAATTAAAGAGGGTACTATCATAAATATGGCAGACTGCACAAACATCAGGAAAAAAACACCAGCCACTAAAATAGTGAGTTGCTTGTTAAATTGTCGTACAGGTGTTTTTTTAAAGTCCATATGAATTAATTTAATTTCTTTCGTAGGCACTTTGATGCGGCTGACTAAGAAGGAAGCCAAGATAGCTAAACTACCGATTAAAAAAAATAGCCCATCCAAACCGAAGACACCATATAGTATGGGAGAAAATACTAACGAAAAAATAAAAGAACATGCAATTGACAAACCTATTATGGCCATGGCTCTAGTTCTTACAACTTCTCTGGTTACATCCGCTACTAGTGCAGTTACTGCAGCTGAGATTGCACCCAAACCTTGTACCAACCGTGCGATTAATAATTCTGTTGAAGTGCTCGCGTAGGCAGCCCAAAAACTACCAAATGCAAAAATACATAATCCAAAAATAATAACTGGTTTTCTTCCAAAATAATCAGATGCTATACCGAATGGAATTTGGAATACTGCTTGCGTCAAACCATAAGCTCCTATCACCAAACCAGCAAAGATTGAGTTTTCGAATCCCTCTGAGGCCTTTAAATCGATTGCAACTACTGGCATGATTAAAAATAACCCCAGCATTCTAAGTCCATAAATGGAGGCAAGTGAAAAGATTGCTTTTTTTTCATCAGCAAGAAAAGAAATATTTGCTTTCATAAGTCTGTATAGTAACTTAAGTTAGCTTATAAATAATTATGAGAAAAAATTCTGTTATTAGAATACGAGGTGCGAGGACAAATAACTTAAAAAATATCAATGTTGATATTAAAAAAAACTCGTTGGTCGTTATAACTGGTGTTTCAGGATCCGGAAAATCTTCCTTGGCATTTGATACAATCTTTGCCGAGGGACAGAGGAGATACATGGAATCACTAACCGCTACTGCTCGTCAATTTATTTCACTGCCAACCCGCCCCGAAGTAGACTTTATCGATGGCCTTACGCCCGCAATTGCACTTGAACAGAAAATCCAAATTAATAACCCTCGTTCAATAGTTGGAACTGTAACTGATATTTACGATTTCTTCAGAATACTTTACTGTAGGGCTGGCATTAGTCATTGTCCTAATCACCCAAAAGAAGTTCTTAACGATAAATCAATATCACAAATCTTTAATATTATTAAGAAAAACTATATAGGAAAGATTATAACTGTTTATAGTCCGGCTTACTGGAACGAATCCAAGCGAATTGAAAACTTGGTTAATAATTTAAGAGCTAGAGGTTTTTTAAAAATAAGAATTTCTCTAGATAATCGAAAAACTTTTCACATTAATTTAGATGAAGAAATTCCATCAGAGATTACTAAGATTTCTTCTGTAGATATATTGATAGACAGGTTAAGGATTAAAACTACGAATTTTGATAGATTGCTTGATTCACTTATTCTGGCTATGAAAATGAGTGATGGTGAAATATTTGTGTCGATAAGTGAATCCAAGTCGATGGAGACGTTTGATACGACAGAAAAAAAATTCTCACTTGGCTATACTTGTTCAATTTGTGGGTATAACGCTGAAAAACTGGAGCCCAATAATTTCTCATTTAATCGTCCTCAGGGAGCTTGTGAGTCATGTAAAGGCACGGGTATTATTGAAAAAAATTCAGACAATACTGTAATGATTGACCAAAAAATTGGAAATTTGGATGCCTCGTCTGTGTGTTTTGCATGTAAAGGATCGAGGCTAAAAAAATTTTCGTTAAGTGTTACTTTGAAGTTTGGAAGTCAAGAATTCTCATTGGGACAGCTTCTTAATAGATCTGTAGATACACTCCAAGAATTATTTAGNAAGTTGCAGTTACCAGTGGAGAAAGAAGAATTACTCAAGCCACTTTTAAATGAAATTAAAAGCAGGCTCTCCTTTTTAGAAAAAATCGGGCTTGGTTATTTAACACTAGGGCGACGCTCCTCGACTCTCTCAGGAGGCGAATTACAAAGAATAAGGCTTGCTACGCAAATCGGTGCAACTCTATCAGGTGTCACTTATATATTAGATGAACCATCCACTGGACTGCATGCTAAAGATAATAACAGGCTAATTAAAAGCCTTACAGAGTTGAGAGATTTAGGGAATACTGTAATTGTTGTAGAGCATGATTTAGATACGATTATGACAGCTGACCAAATTATAGATATCGGACCCGGGGCCGGATCCTTAGGAGGAAAGTTAATCGTTTCGGGTAATCTGAAACAAGTTTTGAATTGTGATACTTCGGAGACTGGAAAATATCTTCGAGGAGAATTGTTAGTGGATCCACCTGAAGTTACAACCAATTTTAAACCCACCGAATTTATTCGTCTTTCGGGTGTAAATTCTAACAACCTCAAAAATTTAGATATAAATATTCCCTTGGGAGGATTAATTTGTGTAACCGGAGTTTCTGGATCAGGCAAATCCACCTTAATAAACGAAGTATTAGTAAAAAGCTTTCGCTTTAAAGTAGATGACGTACTGCATTCAGACAAACGTAAATTTTGCAAGAAAGTTGAGGGAATAGAAAAAATTCAAGAGATAATTCAAATCAATCAGAAACCCATTGGACGCACCCCAAGAAGTACTCCCGCAACATACACCGGTATCTTTACTTCGGTAAGAGAACTTTTTGCATCATCGGTATTAGCCCGTGAAAAAGGTTTTGAAGCCCATCATTTTTCATATAATTGTAAAGGTGGTAGATGCGAATCCTGCAGAGGTGAGGGCTATAAAAAAATGGATATGCACTTCCTGCCGGATGCTTATGTTGTCTGCGAACTATGTAAAGGGTTACGGTTTAACGACGAAATATTAGCTGTGCGTTGGAAAGGAAAAAATATTGCTGATGTTCTTTCTATGTCTATCTCTGAAGCTTATACTTTTTTCAAGTCAAGTAAAATTATAGAAAGAAGGTTAAAGTCTTTAATTGACGTCGGGTTAGGTTACATCAAACTTGGACAAAGCTCTTTAACTTTCTCTGGAGGAGAATCACAAAGAATAAAGCTCGCTACGCAGTTATCTAAAGCAAAACAGGGTAAGACCCTTTATACTCTTGATGAACCTACTAATGGTCTTCATTTCAGCGATATCAAAATGCTAATNAAAGTTTTAATTGAATTAACTAAAAGTGGAAATACTGTAATTGTGATTGAACATAATTTGGCACTCATAAAAACTGCTAACTGGGTTATTGATCTGGGACCCGGTGGAGGAGACGCTGGGGGTAAACTAATTACGGAGGGCTCGGTTGAAGAAATAATAAAAAGCAAAAGAAGTTACACTGGGGCTGCTCTTAAAAAATTCCTTGGGTTCAACGTCTCCAAAAATAAAATAAGTATTATTAATCGAAAGTAAAAACCTTTATGTTTGACTTTTAGAAACCAGTCTTGAGGTAACTGTCAATAGATTCGGCCGCATCTCTACCCTCCCTTATAGCCCAAACAACTAGCGATTGGCCCCTTCTCATGTCTCCCGCAACAAATATTTTATCAAGGGAAGTTTTATAATCTGATTTTCCGTTATTATTTGCATCAACATTTCCTTTACTATCTTTAGAAATCTTAAAACTTTCAAAAATAGATTGAGAAGGTGATACGAAACCCATAGCCAGAAGTACTAAATCAGCCTTGTAAACTTTCTCGGTTCCCTCTATCTCGATAAATTTACCCGCATCCATTCTAATATTACAAGTTTCAAGCCCGGTAAGTATTCCATCTTTTCCTAAAAACTTTTTCGTAGCAATAGCAAATTCTCTATCACAGCCCTCTAAGTGGCTTGAAGAGGTTCTTAGCTTTTGAGGCCAATATGGCCATACAAGATTTTTGTTTTCACTTGTTGGAGGTTGAGGCATAAGTTCGAATTGCGTAACGGATTTTGCTCCGTGTCTATTAGCGGTACCAACGCAGTCCGAACCAGTATCTCCGCCCCCAATAACAATGACATGCTTTCCTTTTGCATTTATCTGACCATCAATTTTATCCCCAGCACAAACCTTATTCTGCTGAGGCAAAAAATTCATGGCAAAATGCACTCCATCTAAATTTCTGCCAGAAACAGGCAAATCTCTTGGTACCTCGGCGCCACCGGCCAATAAAACTGCATCAAAGTTATTTCGAAGATCATTGGGAGAAATAACTTTCAACCCCGAGCTATTATCATTACCTACGTATGTTTCTGTTTTAAAATCTACTCCCTCAATCGTCATCTGGTTGATACGTCGATCAATATGATGTTTTTCCATNTTAAAATCAGGAATTCCATAGCGTAACAACCCACCAATTCGATTATTTTTTTCGTAAACTGTTACAGCATGACCAAGTCTTATCAATTGTTGTGCTGCAGCCAGTCCAGCGGGACCTGATCCGACAACTGCTACAGATTTTCCCGTCTTCTTACTAGAGGGTTTTGGCTTAACCCAATTTTCTTTCCAACCACGATCTATTATTGCCTGTTCTATGGACTTAATGCCAACTGAAACATCATTAAAATTCAGCGTACATGCTTCCTCGCAAGGAGCAGGACAAATTCTACCCGTAAATTCTGGAAAATTGTTTGTGCTATGGAGTACTTCCAAAGCATTTTTCCAATCAAGATCGAACACCAAATTATTAAAATCGGGAATTACGTTATTTACAGGGCAACCGTTATTACAAAAAGGGGTACCACAATCCATACATCTTGAGGCTTGAGCTTTTGCCTGGCTCTCACTTAAAGGTAGTACGAACTCTTTAAAATGTTTAACTCTAGATTTAGGCTCTTCTCTTTTCTGATCAATTCTTTCCAGTTCTAAAAAGCCAGTTGGATTTCCCATAATTTCCCCTAATTTTTCATAACAACATTTTCTTCCCTGTTTGAATGACTACCCATATCTATCAGAGCCCTTTTATACTCGTGAGGGAAAACTTTGACAAAACTTTTTAAGGAAAATTTCCAGTTGTTCAATATTGCTTTAGCAATGGCACTTCCAGTCCACTTTAGATGCATTTGAATTAGATTCATCAATAAAACCTCATCTGCCATACCGCAATGCCATTCAATTTCAGATACTTTTTTTCTCTGAGTTGAGCTTTCTAACACGCCCAGTAACTCAACCATAGATTTATTACAGTTCACCTCAAATTTCGCTTCAGGATCAAAAATGTAAGCGATACCTCCCGACATTCCTGCAGCAAAGTTTCTTCCAGTTTTTCCCAAAACTACTACCGTACCACCCGTCATATATTCGCAACCATGATCACCCAATCCTTCAACTACAGCAGTGGCTCCGGACAACCTTACAGCAAATCTTTCACCAGCAACACCTGAAAAGAAAGCTTCACCTGAAGTCGCCCCGTAGAGAACGGTATTACCGACGATAATATTCTTGTCTGCGGGCCCCACGAAGTCCTCACTAGGACGAACAATTATACGCCCGCCAGAAAGACCTTTACCGGTGTAATCATTAGCTTCACCAACCAAATCAAGCGTGACTCCTTTCGCTAAAAATGCACCAAATGACTGACCACCTGTTCCGGTGGCATTTATTTTAACTGATTCATCATCCAAACCATCAGGAAATTTTCTCACTAACTTCCCAGACAACATAGCACCAAATGTACGATTAATGTTCCTTGTTGCTACATCAATAACAACTTTTCTTTTCTTGGTCATCGAGTCAGTTATTTGTTTTATAAAGGTTTGATCTAGAGCATTATCCAGGCCGTGGTCTTGTTGACTGGAATGTCTTTTCTCATCAGTACTTTCCTCAGGAACAAAAAAAAGTTTGGAAAAATCGAGGCCTTTCGCCTTCCAATGATTAATACCAGCTGAAGTGGTAATTAAGTCAGCTCTTCCCACCAAGTCGTGAAAAGTTGAAATTCCCAATTGAGCCATTATTTGTCTAACTTCTTCTGCTACAAAAAAGAAATAATTTACGACGTGTTCCGGCTGCCCTTTGTATTTTTTTCTCAACTCTGGATCTTGCGTTGCAATACCAACTGGACAGGTGTTCAAATGACATTTCCGCATCATGATACAGCCCTCAGCAACTAGAGGGGCTGTGGCAAAACCCATCTCATCAGCTCCCAAAAGCGCAGCAATCACTACATCTCGGCCAGTTTTCATTTGCCCATCTACTTGGACCTTAATTCTGCTTCTAAGTCCGTTTATTACCAAAGTTTGTTGAGTTTCAGCTAAGCCGATTTCCCAGGGGGATCCTGCATGTTTTATCGAGGACAGAGGCGATGCACCAGTGCCTCCATCATGTCCTGCTATAACTAGGTGATCAGCTTTAGCTTTAGCTACTCCAGCTGCTACTGTTCCAACACCAATTTCTGACACTAGTTTTACAGATATGTCAGCTGCTGGGTTTACGTTTTTCAAATCATGTATTAGTTGCGCTAAATCTTCAATTGAGTAAATGTCATGATGAGGTGGTGGCGAGATTAGTCCGACCCCCGGCACCGAAAAACGTAACTTTCCAATATACTGGGAGACTTTGCCACCAGGTAACTGACCTCCCTCTCCCGGCTTAGCACCTTGAGCCATCTTAATCTGGATTTGATCAGCTGAAGATAGATACTCAGCAGTTACACCAAACCTTCCAGATGCAACTTGCTTGATTTTCGACCTTAAGCTGTCCGAATTTTTTAATGCTATTGTGCTTTTAATATCAGCTGACTTAAGAATCTTCCCTACAGTTAAATCTCCGTCTACTATTTCCTTTCTGACTTTGTATCGATCTCTATCTTCCCCACCCTCTCCTGTATTCGATTTACCTCCTAATCTATTCATTGCGATCGCGAGGGTAACATGCGCCTCTGTAGATATTGACCCTAATGACATAGCACCAGTCGAGAATCTCTTCACAATTTCTGTAACTGGTTCAACTTTATCTAAGGGTATTGCCTTGCTGGGATCTACTGTAAAAGAGAACAAACCCCTCAAGGTCATCATTCGCTTACTTTGATCATTGACGATCTGAGCATACTCTTGATACGATCTCCATTGTTGACCTCTAACAGCATGTTGCAAAGAAGCTATCGCGTCTGGTGTCCACATATGCTCCTCACCTCTGGAGCGCCACTCATACTCTCCTCCGGGATCTAACAAACCGTCATTTATTCCCTGATTGGAGAAAGCAGAGGAGTGACAATTTATCATTTCTTCAGCAAATTCGAAAATTCCAATTCCACCTATAGACGAGGGAGTGCCTGGAAAATATTGCTTAACTGTTTCATTGTTAACCCCCACAGCTTCGAAAATTTGCGCGCCACAATATGACATGTAGGTTGAGATACCCATTTTCGACATTATTTTAGATAACCCTTTGCCTATCGCTTTTATGTATTGCTCGACAGCCAAACGATCGGAGACTATTTTTCTCTCAGCCTTCTTGAATTTTTTTGTTTTTGATAACGCTACAACCGTATCGAGTGCCAAATAAGGATGTACTGCCTCAGCACCATACCCAGCAAGAACAGCAAAATGATGAACTTCTCTCGCTAGTCCTGTTTCCACAACCAATCCTGTGGAAGTTCTCAACCCCTCTCTAACCAAATGCTGGTGTACTGCAGAGAGAGCCAATAATGATGGCACCGGAACAACAGACTTCGAGATAGATTTATCAGTTATGATTAGGATGTTATAGCCGTGTTTTACAGCATCTACAGCATCAGCGCATAAGCTCGATAATTTTGCTTCTACTCCGGCACTACCCCATTCAACAGGATAGTTAATATCTAAACTGAACGATTTAAATTTTCCTCTCGTATAATTGCTGATGTTATGGAGCCGCTCCACATCATCAAAATCTAAAATTGGTTGAGTCATTTCCAATCTGAGAGGAGGGTTTGTTTGATTTACATCTAGCAGATTTGGCCTAGGCCCGATAAAACTAACGAGAGACATGACAATTGCCTCTCTAATCGGATCAATAGGAGGGTTTGTTACCTGAGCAAACAACTGCTTGAAGTAATTAAAAATGGGCTTTCCCCTATCGGATAAAACGGCAAGAGGAGTATCGTTTCCCATCGATCCAACACCCTCTTGACCATTAAGAGCCATAGGGGTCAAAAGATACTTGATATCTTCCATTGAATAGCCAAATACTCGTTGCTTCTCGTTAAGACTCAACGACGATTTATCTGGCGTTTTTCCACGGCTGTCAATTTTTATGCTGTCTAAACTTATTTTTAAATTCTTAGTCCAGTTTTGGTATGGTCGCGCTTTAGCAATAGACATTTTTATTTCATCATCATCAATCAGCCGACACTCTTCTAAGTCTATTAAAAACATTTTTCCGGGTTGAAGACGCCATTTTCTCACAATCTTTGTTTCTGGAATGGGTAGCACTCCTGTCTCCGAGGCCATCACAACTAAACCATCATCTGTTACGCAATATCTAGAAGGCCTTAAACCGTTACGATCTAGAGTTGCACCGATTTGTTTTCCATCTGTAAACACTATTGAAGCAGGACCATCCCAAGGTTCCATCATGGGAGCATGGTATTCATAAAAAGCCCTCCTGCTTTTTTCCATGTTTGGGTTTTGTTCCCATGGTTCGGGAATCATCATCATAATGGAGTGAGCTAAAGAATAGCCAGAGGCCGTTAAAAGTTGCAAGCAGTCATCAAAAACAGCAGTGTCTGACTGGTCAAAACTACTAACAGGATAAAGTTTTTTAAGATCTTCAGCTAAGTACGGAGAACTCATAACCCCCTCTCTTGCCCGTAACCAATTGTAATTTCCTCTAACAGTGTTTATCTCACCATTATGAGCAATCATCCTAAATGGCTGTGCCAGGGACCATTCTGGAAAAGTATTAGTAGAAAAACGCTGATGAACTAGTGCTAAAGCTGACTCACAATTTTTATCATTTAGATCAGAGAAGTAGGCACTTACCTGATCAGAAAGCAAAAGTCCCTTATATACAATCGTCCTACTGGATAGAGAGGCAAAGTAAAACTCATTTCCGTGTTTCAAATCCAAATGATTAATTTCACTACTAGATAATTTCCTTATTACGAAGAGTTTTCGTTCAAAAGCGTCCTGTACAGAAATGTCTGCACCTCTTCCAACAAAGATTTGCCGCACCACTGGCTCCTTCTCTTTAACTCTTGGAGACATTGGAACCGAAGAATTAACAGGCACGTCTCTCCAACCAAGTACAATTTGGCCCTCCTCCTCTACAACTCTCTCAATGGCTTTCTCGCAAGCAAGTCTCGCTCCTTTTTCCTTAGGTAGAAAAACCATACCCACACCATATTCACTCTCTGGTGGCAAAAGTGAATTAATTTTCCCTGCCTCTAGCCGAAACAACTTATCAGGGATTTGAATAAGTATTCCAGAGCCATCTCCCATTAAATGATCGGCACCAACTGCACCTCGGTGATCCAGATTACGGAGAATCATTAATCCATTCTTTACTATTGAGTGCGAGCGCTCAGCTTTTATACTAGCGACAAATCCAACGCCACAAGAATCATGTTCCATAGATGGTTGGTAGAGACTGTTGGATATCGTTTTTTTCAATTCTTTTCTTGGTGTGATAAAAGAATATAAACTATATATCAAAATTTAAATGGGGTCAGAGCAATTATAACTTTTAGTTGGTTTTTACTACACTTTTTAGGGCTATTTTACTCTTGGCCTACCCCTCGGAAGAGCAATATACTCAGACCTTTCCGTAGGTGGAAGGCTTAGAAGAGTTTTTTCCGATAACCGAGGTCTTCCTCTGCTTAACGCTAATCTAATTGATTCTTTTTCACCTTCCGGTTGTATGACATTTAGAAACTCTCTATATTTTAACTGCCTGTCAAATGGAGTATTTCCTAGCTCCCAATAAGCCTGTATGGGTAGTAATTGAGAGGTGAACTCTCGTAAGTTAGATCCATGAGGCGAAGAGGTTAAAATCCCACAGTAATGACCGCAACTCGACCACCGCCAATCAATACTTTCTGATGTAAGTCCGTTGTTTTTAGATAATTCATCTATAAATTTTTGTGTAGCCAGCGATATCGTGACGATATCCTCCAGCCAGTAAGTTTTGTAGCGACCATCCCACAAAGTTCCAAAACGTGACCAGCGTTTGTTAAATGATCTGACATACTCCCTTCCTATGGCCTGCATAACAAGAGAGATAGAACTTGCATTGGACGGACTCACCAACCAGTGAACCTCAGTATTCAAAAGTTGGAAACCATGAACTCTCAGTTTATATTTTGACGAGTTGAGGAAAAAACATCTCATATAATTTAATCGATCTCTATCGTCGTAAAAAATTTCTCCACCATTATGACCTCTTTGCTGAATATGATAAAGGCGATTCGAAATGTGATTCCGTTTTGCTCTAGTCAAAATCTACTCAAGACAATTTCAAGTAAAATAAACCTCACGCGGCCAAATCACTTTGTTTGGAAAATAACGTAAATGTGTTAGAGCAGCTGTTCTGTCAGTCATTGCTGCGATACTATCCGCAGTAGAACGCAAACAAGGTTCACCATTCTGTTCAACAGACTTGTCTAGTAAAACTTTAAACAAGTCTGCAATTATAATTTCAGCGGCACTCGTCATTCCCATAACCACAGTATGTTTATATAATTTTTCGTGGAGGAAAAATTTCAGTTCCTTCACAAAATTTTGCATTTCATCGGAAAAACCTACTAATAACTTTTCGTAATTCCTAACCTCATCAACAGTTGAGACTGCTGACTCAACAATTTTCTTTTTAGTGTTAGTAACTAAGTCCTCTATTTGAACATTTATCATTCTGCGAATCACCTCGGACTGTCTTCTAGATTGATATTCCCCAGCCTCAAAAGATGTTGACTCATAAGGATAGGCCCTTTCAACCTTCAGAAAATTGCTTTTGACCGCTTCAAGTTCAACTACTTCTTCAAAATCCAAAAGTCCCGACCTTAGACCATCGTCTAAATCATGGTGGTTATATGCAATCTCATCTGCTATATTCACCAATTGAGCCTCTAGGGTTGGGAAACCTCCACAAAGAAATCTCTCCGCAACATCTCCAAGTTTTTTTGCTGCTAATTTTGAGCAATGTTTTAAAATACCTTCCCTTGTCTCAAAACATAGATTCAAACCGTCAAAATTAAAATATTTACATTCCAATTTATCCACAATTCTTAGACTTTGGATATTGTGTTCAAATCCACAAGACTTGCTATCTAATTTTCTCAAACAGCGATTCAATGCATGCTGCCCTGCATGACCGAAGGGGGTATGTCCCAAATCATGAGCAAGACATAAAGCTTCTGTTAAGTCTTCATTCAAATTGAGTCTTCTTGAAATTACTCTTGCAATTTGCGCCACCTCAATGCTGTGGGTTAACCTTGTTCTAAATAAATCACCCTCATGACTTAAAAAAACTTGCGTTTTATGCATCAACTTCCTGAAAGCAGAACTATGAATAATTCTGTCCCTATCTCTTTGAAAGTTTGTCCTACCTTTCGATTCTTCTTCAGGAACAAACCTTCCCCTTGAAGTAATCGGATTAATCGCATAACTAGCTAAATCTTCTTTCATATTATGTGGTTTGCAAGAAATTTTTCAATAGAATTTTTATTAACGGAAATGACCTTTGCTACCCCTAAATCTTTCAACAGAATAAGTTTAGGATTCCCATTTTTAAATTTTTTGTCAACCATCATACATTCAACAAGCTGATTAATATCCATATTTGGCCAATCTACTGGCAATCCAAACTTCGCCACGATATTACGAATTCGTTCATTCGAATTTTTATCAATCAGTCCCATTTGATTCGATAATTCTGCGGCTAAAATCATTCCAAATCCTACCGCCTCTCCATGAAGCCAAACACCATAACCTGCTAAGGACTCAATTGCATGACCAAAAGTGTGACCAAAATTCAGGAGGGCTCTACTATTTCCCTCTCTCTCATCCAAAGAAACTACCTCTGCCTTAATCTCACAGGACCTTTTAACAGCAAAAGCTAAATGATCAGCTGACCTATTCAAAAGATTTTCAACATTGTTTTCCAGCCAAGAAAAAAAATCCTTATCAAGGATACAGCCATATTTGATTACTTCGGCATACCCAGACTTTAACTCTCTAGACGGTAAAGTACCTAAAGTAGCTAAATCAATGATTACCTTTTTTGGTTGGTGAAAAGCTCCAATCATATTTTTTCCTAAGGAATGATTTACAGCGGTTTTACCCCCGACCGACGAATCAACTTGTGCGAGCAAGGTAGTAGGAACCTGTAAAAATTTGATCCCTCTTTGGTAAACTGAAGCTACAAAACCCGCGAGATCCCCAACAACACCACCTCCTAAAGCTATAATCATTGCATCCCTACTCACTTTTTTTGAAAGAAGTTTGCCAACAATCTTTCCTACGTTATCCAATGATTTTTGAGTTTCTCCAGCTGCAATAGTAATTGAGAAAAAAGCGAAGCCTAATCTGCCTAAAGCATTTGTTATTTTTTGTAAGTAAAGAGGACTAACAACTTCATCCGTAATGATAACTATTTGTTCGGACGAACTTAGATTATAGATTTCTAATTCCTCAATAAGGTTATTTCCGATTACAATATCGTAAGTTCTATCGCCAAGCTTAACCTCTACCTGATCAAGTATTTTATTATTTTGAATTTTAAAAGAGCCCATTAGGTCATGCTTTGCCTTAAAAAACCTTCTAGTTTTAAAATATTCATGATTTTTGCAACTATTGATTTCAGCGGCAAATTTTCACAAATTATAACGTGGTCGGCTAGTTCCCTGTATATTGGATCCCGTTTAGAAAACAGTTCGAAAATTGTTTTCTTTATATTATCTGAGTTTTGCAAAATTGGTCTAGAATCGTCATGAGCCAGACGTTTCCAAATTGAAGAGGGCTCAGAAAATAAGTAAAAAATTAATCCATTTTTTAATAATGTTCTATTATTTTTTTCAATAGGAGCTCCACCTCCAGTAGCTATTACAATATTTGCTTTATTCATATACTCTACTAATACCTTATGTTCCCTAATTCTAAAACCACTCTCGCCNTCTACCTCGAAAACAATACTAACACTCGTCCCGCATTTTTCTTCAATGACTAAGTCAGTATCAACGAAATTACAGTGTAGTTTCTTTGATAACCTCTTCCCAATCGTTGATTTACCCGCCCCCATTAATCCAATTAAAACTATATTCTTCATGCTCGACTTCCTAGAAACAAATTCTTTTACAAGATACACTTGGAGACTATGTTTAGAATCTTTACCACGCTTTGTTTATGTATTTCCTTAACTTTAATCGCATTTATCGCTGTTGTAGCCATAATAATAGCAGTTGCATCTCCAAAATTACCGGAGGTTTCAGCATTAATTAATTATCAACCTAAGATCCCTTTGAGAATTATGACCGCTGATGGTATTCAGATTGGAGAGTTTGGGAAAGAACGTCGTCAGGTAATAAAGTACTCAAACGTGCCTAAAGTACTGATAGACGCAATTTTAGCGGCTGAAGACGATCGATTTTTTCAACACCAGGGGATTGATTTAAACGGTATTCTTCGATCTGCTGTAAACAATCTTATAAAACGTAGTAAAGCTCAGGGTGGCAGCACTATAACAATGCAAGTGGCTCGGAATTTTTACTTATCCTCTGAAAAAACTTTTACCAGGAAAATTTATGAAGTTTTATTAGCCTTGGATATAGAAAGAAAGTTATCAAAAAAACAAATATTAGAGCTTTACATCAACAAGATATATTTAGGTAAGCGATCTTACGGTTTTGCGTCAGCTGCTAGGATCTATTTTGGAAAACCACTTAGTGAAATTGGAATAGCTGAAGCAGCTATGCTTGCTGGTTTACCGAAAGCCCCTTCAAAATTTAATCCATTTTCAAATTACAGAAGAGCTACTATTCGACAACGTTACGTCTTAAATAGAATGTACAAGCTAGGCAAAATAAATTTAACGGAATATCAAAAAGAGTACAACAAGAAAATTATTCTCAATAAAAATGATCAAAACTCACCAAAAAGAAATAAATTTAGTGTCTCTGCAGATTATGTAACTGAAATGGTACGTCAACAGATTTTTTCCGAGTTTAAAGAAAATACATACAGTTTGGGGTTAACGGTTTTCACTACTATTAGATCAAGTGAACAAAGGGCAGCAAATAAAGCTTTGAGGAAAGCAGTCTTAAATTACAGTTCGGAAGAAGATTATAGAGGCCCGGAGGGATACATTAAACTTCCAAAATCTGCAAAGAAAACGAATCCGCTAATTAAAGAGAAATTATCAATGCAACCTTTTATTGAAGGCTTGCCAGTGGCGGTAGTTATTGAAATAACAGACAATAAATTAAAACTATCTGATGGCTCAAAAAGATCTTTTTTTGTTTCTAAGCCAAAATCGTCAGCTCTTCCTCTAGCGATCAAACAAAACTCAAAAAATAAGATTAAGGTCGGATCAATAGTAAGAATTCGTAAAAATAACGGGAAATTAAAGATTGCTAATGTCCCAGAAGTAGAAGGTGCTTTGGTGGCAATTCAAACTACTAATGGGGCTATAAGAGCGCTGGTTGGTGGTTTTGATTTCAATAAAAATAAATNCAACAGAGTTACTCAAGCTTATCGCCAGCCCGGCAGTGCGCTTAAACCATTTATATTCGGTGCCGCATTAGAGAGAGGGTTTGCCACAAATACTTTCGTAAACGACTTGCCAATTAATTTTGATCCCAAATCAACTGGAGGTATTCTTTGGGAACCAAAAAATTTTAATGACGTATATCTTGGACCAATAACGATAAAAGAAGCACTTACAAAATCGCAAAATATGGTCTCTATAAGGCTGGTTAAGGAAATTTCTCCAGATTTTGCGCAAAGTTACATCAGAAGATTTGATTTTGAATTAAAGAGAAATCCAGCGTACTTTACCTTAGCACTCGGAGCGGGTGCTGTGACTCCACTGCAACTTGCAGTTGGGTACAGCATGATAGCTAATGGAGGATATTATATACGGCCATATTTTATCGACAGAATTGTAGATGCCAACGGCAAACTTATAAGAAGATATGAACCTATTAAATCTGGAAATGAAAAATTTAGAGTTATAGATGCTAGACACTCATATATATTGAATGACCTCCTTGCAAATGTAATCGCGGATGGAACTGGTCGAAAAGCAAAGATTCTAGGACGTCCTGATTTAGCAGGTAAAACAGGCACAACCAATAATGCAATAGACGCATGGTTTGCTGGTTATCAACCTACTATCACCGCCGTATCTTGGTTCGGTTTCGACTCACCAAAGTCGCTTGGTAAAAATAAAACTGGAAGTGCAGTAGCCCTACCAATATGGATAGATTTTATGCAACA
Source organism: Betaproteobacteria bacterium TMED82 (assembly GCA_002170395.1). GTDB lineage: Bacteria > Pseudomonadota > Gammaproteobacteria > Burkholderiales > Burkholderiaceae_A > UBA7377. The sequence continues at coordinate 264,285 of NHEJ01000004.1, read as the reverse complement.
AAGCCTAAAAAACATTCCTATTAGTTTTCCTGTCGAACCTCCGGGAATCATAAGAATAAATAATGAATTGTATACCGAAGAGACCTTGCCGCAGAGAGGAATTAAATCGATAGATGTCGAAACATTGGACCCGGATTCCATACAATCAGTCTACGATGAGACCTTCGAGACTGAATTTGATTTCAGATAATATGACTGCATCTCTAAGGAAAATATCTTTGAAAAAACCACTACCTCTGGTATTTTTCCAACCTTTTTCATCAAAACTAAAGTGATAAGCTCCAAGCTCGGAAGCCATCCACAATTGCCTCATCGGCGTTTGGGCGTTGAGTATAATCTTCTTTTGATTTTCAAACTCAATTTCGAGGACATTTGCCTCTTTATTAATTTCGATTACTAAATCATAATCAATATTCCATTTATCAACAATCGCCTCTATCCTGGTAAAAGTATTTTGGATTTTTTCAAGAAATAAAGTTTCTTCCATATTCGCACTGAGTTTATAAGTATGACAAGTTTAAATTATTCACAGAAAGATTACTACTGTGGTTATTAAAAAGTTTTTTTTACGTATCTCGTTATGTTTACTCATAGCGAGCTGCGGCCAAAGAGGCCCATTAGTACATCCCGAAAGCCAATTTGATAATAAAGAAGAATTAGCAACCGATCAGCAAAATGAAAAATAATCAATTATCAGATAATTTTTTCTACCGTAACGACAAACTATTTTGTGATGAACATTCCTTAAGTGGAATAGCAAAAAGCTACGGTACTCCCTTGTTCGTGTACTCCGAGAGCACAATTGAAAATAACCTCAAAAATATGCGTTCAGAAATAATCAATAAACCTGTTGATCTTTGCTACGCGGTAAAAGCTAATCCTTCTTTGAGTCTTATAAAGATAATTTCATCTCTCGACTGTGGTTTTGACGTGGTATCCGGCGGAGAATTGAGAAGAGTCTTAAGTGCTGCAGCAAAACTTAAACCAAAAATAGTATTTTCAGGAGTTGGAAAAACAATAGACGAGCTTGATTTTGCCTTATCGTGCGGCATCAGTTGTATCAATGTCGAAAGCATTTCAGAACTAAAAAAGTTAAATGAGCGAGCGAAGGTTGCTCATCTAAAAGCGCCGATCTCCATAAGAATAAACCCTGATATCGATCCAAAAACACATCCCTATATCTCAACGGGCTTGAGAGAAAATAAATTTGGATTATCCATTTCGGCGGGTTATGAAGCATATAAATTAGCTGACAAACTTGAAAATCTAAAGGTTATTGGGGTGGACTGTCATATTGGCTCGCAGATCATAGAGATATCTCCTTTTATTGACGCTACAGAAAAAGTACTAGAATTTGTTTCAAACCTCGAGGATTTAAATATTTCAATTGATGAAATTAATTTAGGGGGAGGATTAGGTATCTGTTACAAAAGTGAACATCCTCCGACAGCAAAACATTTTTTCTCAACTATACTCAATAAAGTTGAGCTCTGGGCTCATTGTAAAAACAAAAAGACACCCAGAATCACTTTTGAATTCGGAAGGTCAATTGTAGGAAACTCAGGACTTCTAATTTGTAAAGTTATTCACTTAAAAGAAACAGATTTTGGAAAAAATTTTGCGATTGTCGATGCAGCAATGAATGATATTCTTAGACCATCACTATACAACGCATATCATGAAGTTTTTCCACTCGAAAAACGTGAAGGAAAACAGATCAAATCCTGGGACATTGTGGGACCAATTTGTGAGAGTGGGGACTGGTTAGCAAAGGATAGATTGCTTCATATAGAAGAAGGTGCTTTGCTTGCTTTTGCTTCTGCAGGAGCATACTGTTCCTCGATGTCCTCTAACTACAACAGCAGAGTAAAATCTTCTGAAGTTCTTGTTAGGACGGCTGGAGACGTAGTTGAAATTAAAAAAAGGGAAAATTTCCATGATCTAATTAACGGTGAATACCTGCTAGATTATTAGAAAAAATGCTTGAGATTCATCCCAGTATACATATGAGCGACTTCTTCCTCGTAGCCATTAAACATAAGTGTTTTCCGCTTTGGAGAAAATAAACCTACGTCACCTATTCGTCTCTCGGTAGCTTGCGACCACCTACGATGTGGAACATTTGGGTTAACGTTTGAATAAAAGCCATACTCCTTCGGATTGGCTTTTACCCAACTTGTAATTGGCATATTTTCAATAAATCGAATTTTTACCAACGACTTAGCACTTTTAAATCCGTACTTCCACGGCACAACTAACCTAAATGGAGCGCCGTTTTGGGGCAAAAGCTCTTTCCCATATAACCCAAATGCTAAGAGCGTTAAAGGGTTAGAAGCTTCATCTATCCTCAGACCCTCCCTGTAGGGCCAATCCAAAACTGGGTTTATTGCTCCAACTTCCGGCATCATACTGGAATCAGCTAAGGTAATAAATTCCACAAACTTCGCTGACCCCGTAGGTTCAACCTTTTTCATCAATGCGTTCAGGGGAAAACCTAACCAAGGAATTACCATAGACCAGCCCTCAACACACCTCATTCTATAAACCCTTTCAACTAGCCTCCCAATTTTTTTTAAGTCATCTACACTAAAAACTCCAGGATTCCTAACTAACCCCTCCACCGTTACAGACCACGGCTCAGTTACTAAGAATTTAGGGGCTAGTCGACTGGGCGAACTCTTACTAGTCCCAAATTCGTAGTAATTATTGTAGGTAGTTATATCTTGAAAGGAGGTCAATTTTTCGGCATTTGTCCTCTTTCCATTCACTGTGGAAGCTCCGTTTTTTTTCTCTGCAGCTTTGGCAAACTGTTGGATAGTGCTAACGCTCAAAACAGCTGAGGCTGCTTTTATAAACTTCCTTCGGTGCNTGTAATGTTTTTCACTAGTAACCTGATCAACCAAAATGCCTAAACCCCTTTGAGTAATTTACTTAGCTTCGTTATGAATCTATCTCAAACCAGACAAATATTCCGCTAAAGCCTCAATTTGATCCTCAGAAAGCCTCATAGAAATGGACATCATCTGATTATTATTAGCCCTTGATCCATTTTTATAAGCTAAGAGTGTGGCTTCAGTATAATCCTTATACTGACCAGCTAAACGAGGATACTGGTTAGGAACGCCTAAACCTCTGGGACCATGGCATGCAGAACAGGATGGAATGCCTCTTCCGATGTCACCTCCTCTGTAAAGTGCTTCTCCACGGTTAGCTAACTCTATATTCTTTACAAACGATGGCTTTATCTTTTGCTTACCATAATATTCAGATACATTATTTATGTCAGCGTCGCTCAGTTGTGTTGCGAATCCCAACATGATTGCATTTGCTCTTTTTGCCGAAGAGTCACCGGGTTTTACCTGGAAGTTGTGTAATTGCTTTTTTAAGTAAGCTGGGTGCTGTCCCGCAAGAATAGGATATGCTGGGACGACGCTATTTCCGTCTCCGGCATGACAGGCTGCACACACTGCCTGTGCAACCTCTGCACCCTTTGCCAAATCAACCTTTATTTCCTTGGAAGCTTTCTCTGGCTCCAAAGAATAACCTTTATTAGCTAAACCAACAAACAACAAAAGAACTAGTAAAAATTCTACATGTTTTGTGTAAAAAAACTTTTTTCTTTTAAAATGACTCATCAACAACCCCTAAATTATTCTATGCAAGTAGCATATCATGCCAAAGTACAAACAAAAACCAACAATTAAATCCTCCATAACAATGATTACCCGCGATTCCCAGGTTGAAAGACTTAAACTTAGCAATGTTACATATCTAGTAAGTTCGGCAAATTTAGCAAACTCGCCAATCAATCAATTACCGGAAATTGCTCTTGTAGGACGATCTAATGTTGGAAAGAGTTCAGTATTAAACACTATTTGCAATAAAAAAAAATTGGCATTTACATCGAAAACACCGGGGAAGACTCGCCTTATCAATTTCTTTTCTGTAAATATTCAAAATATGGAAATTGCTAGGCTTGTTGATCTTCCTGGATATGGGTACGCAAGAGTTAATAAAAGTACTAAAACTCTTTGGAATAATAATTTATCAGAGTATCTTTTGAAGAGGAGAAACTTACTTGGGTTTGTTTTAATTTTAGATTGCAGGCATCCACTCAATAAATTGGATAAACAATTATTGCAAATAATGTTGGAAAGAAATCTTAAATATCACGTATTATTTAATAAGGTGGATAAATTAAAAAAAAATCGACTTCTAACTAATCAGGTTACGGCGATTAAAGAATTGGAATGGCTCGACAGTGATTTTTGCAAAAATGGCAGTTTTTCTAATTTTTCCGCTCAAAAAAAGCTTGGTATGTCAACCTTGATTCAGGTTTTTGACACTTGGCTGTTCAGTTAACGGAGCCACAAAATGACTAATCATTTTCCTTCAACTAGACTTAGGCGTAATAGAAAAGATAATTGGTCAAGAAGACTGGTAGCTGAAAGTAAGTTAACCACAGACGACCTGATTATGCCGCTATTTATTATAGAGGGCAGTTCAAAAAAAATTGAAGTTGAGAGTATGCCAGGAACCTTCAGATACACTCTAGACGAACTAGTACGAGTTGTAGAAGATGTTCATAAATTATCGGTTCCCCTAGTGGCACTATTTCCTTGTCTTGAGAATAATCTGAAGACCCATGACGGTTCGGAGGCTCTAAACCAGCATGGCTTAATTCCCAGAGCAATAAAAAAAATAAAAAATGCAGTTCCTGAAATTGGTATTATGACTGACATTGCTTTAGACCCTTACACTACTCATGGTCAAGATGGTTTAATAGATAAATCGGGATATGTATTAAACGATGAAACTAATCAGGTGTTATGTCAACAAGCTAAAATCTATGCTGAGGCCGGTACAGATATAGTTGCTCCATCAGATATGATGGACGGGCGTATAGGTAGGATCAGAAATGAGTTAGAAAATCATAGTTTTGTGAATACAAAAATAATGGCATATACAGCAAAATATGCCTCCAGTTTTTATGGGCCTTTTAGAGACGCTGTAAATTCAAAACTTAATAAAACTGGATACGATAAAAAGCAGTATCAAATGGACATGGCTAACAAGAAAGAAGCTCTGAGAGAAGCTGAACTAGATTTATTTGAAGGAGCTGATATGCTTCTGGTGAAGCCCGGCCTTCCCTACCTAGATATATTAGAAAATATTAAATCTTATTTCAATGTTCCCACTTTTGCATATCAAGTTAGTGGAGAATATTCTATGATCAAAGCTGCCAGTAAACAAGGTTGGATAAATGAAAAGGATTGTGTTTTAGAATCACTTTCCTGTTTTAAAAGAGCAGGTGCTGATGGAATTGTTACATACTTTGCTGAAAAGACAGCTAGGTGGCTACAAATGAATTAAGGTGGCGTTTGTTTAAAATAAAATCTAAGTTTTATCTTGCAATTTTTCTTCCGCTGAAGTTTTTTCAACAAATTCCATCATCGCCATTGGTGCGCAATCTCCGTTTCTAAAACCATTTTTCAAGATACGACAATAACCTCCTGGTCTTCCAATAAACCTAGGACCTAAATCGTTAAATAACTTTGAAACCATTTCTCGATCACGTAATTTCGAGAAAGCTAATCTCCGATTAGCCAGAGTTGATGTTTTTCCTAACGTTACTAGAGGCTCAAGAACCTTTCTTAACTCCTTAGCCTTGGGTAAAGTTGTAAAAATTCTTTCATGCTGTATGAGTGCATTTGCAAGATTCCGGAACATTGCCAATCTATGGCTACTTGTTCTATTAAGCTTACGCAAACCATTTCTATGATTCATAGTATTCCTCTCTTAATGCTCAAAACCATTTGGGGGCCAACTTTCAATCCTCATTCCCAACGTTAACCCTTTAGTCGCCAAAACTTCCTTAATTTCGTTCAGTGACTTTCGTCCGAGATTTGGAGTTTTCAGCAATTCATTCTCCGTTCTTTGTATTAAATCACCAATATAGTAAATACTTTCAGCCTTTAAACAATTAGCAGAACGAACTGTCAGCTCAAGATCGTCCACGGGACGCAGCAAAGTAGGATCAAATTGCTGATCTGGCTGTGGCTCATCCTCTGCCTCACCTTGATCTAAGGCGGCAAAAACAGATAATTGTTCTACCAGGATCCTGGCAGCCTGGCGGACAGCATCCTCCGGACTTATCACCCCATTGGTCTCTACCTCCATAACTAATTTGTCCAAGTCAGTTCTTTGCTCCACCCTGGCATTTTCTACTAAATAACTGACTCTCTTTACCGGCGAGAATGAGGCATCTAGGATCACCTTTCCAAGAGTTTTAGTCTCCTCTTCACCGGAGGATCTGAGGGATCCAGGTAAATATCCCCTGCCTTTTTGAACTCTAACCTGCAAGTCAATATTAGCATTTTTTGATAGCCGAGCTAGTACGTGGTCAGGATTAGCTACCTGAACGTCGTGAGGCAACTCAAAATCACTTAATTTAAAACTTCCCGGACCTTCTTTTTGAACGTTTAAAGTGACATCATCTCTTCCCTCAAGGTGAAAAACCGCCTCCTTAAGATTTAAGAGAATATCAACTACATCTTCCTGTACTCCCTCAACTGTCGAATATTCATGGAGTACACCACCAATCTGAACCTCAGTAACGGCGAATCCCTCCATAGAGGAAAGAAGTACCCTACGTAATGCATTACCGAGGGTATGGCCGAAACCCCTCTCAAAAGGTTCCATAATAACTTTGGCTGAATTATCAGTTATTAAATCTACATCAATTATTTTTGGTTTTAGCAACTGGTTTTGCATATACTCCACCTTTAACATTCATACTAATTTTTTAAATTTTTACCTTGAATACAATTCAACTATCAAGCTCTCATTAATTTCAGGCGGTAGATCACTACGATCAGGGACCCGTTTAAAAATACCCTCCATTTTTTTTATATCAACATCGACCCAGTCCGGCAAACCAATCTGTTCGGCTAACTCTAATGCCGATTTTACTCTTAACTGAATTCTTGCTTTATCGGTTAAGGAAATTTTGTCATCTGGTCGGACCCTAGCCGAAGGAATATTGTTTCTCTGTCCATTCACCATAATTCCCCGATGACTTACCAATTGCCTTGCCTCACTCCTAGTAGAACCAAAACCCATTCTAAAAACAACGTTATCTAAACGGGACTCAAGCAACTGTAATAAGGTTTCCCCAGTATTTCCCTTCATTGAAGATGCGGTCTGAAAATATTTCCTGAACTGTCTCTCTAGAGTTCCATACATGCGTTTAACTTTTTGCTTTTCTCGTAACTGTTTGCCGTAATCAGAAGACCTGGCTCCGGAAACTCTTCCATGCTGACCCGGTTTGCTGTCTTGTTTGCACTTCGACTCTAAAGTTCTTCGAGAACTTTTTAGATACAAGTCTGTGCCTTCCCTTCTCGACAACTTACACTTTGGTCCTAAATATCGCGCCACAAATTACTCCTTTCGATTTTCTAGATACGTCTTCTCTTCGGAGCTCTACAACCATTATGTGGAACTGGAGTTACGTCAGATATCTGAGTAATCCTCATTCCTAATGAATTTAGTGCTCTGACAGTGGACTCCCTTCCTGGCCCAGGCCCCTTAATTCTAACCTCAACGTTTTTTACTCCAAATTCGATGGCAGCTTTACCGGCCGACTCAGCAGCAACCTGCGCCGCAAAAGGGGTGCTCTTTCTACTTCCCTTAAACCCTGCCCCACCGCTTGTTGCCCAACAAAGAGAGTTTCCTTGTTTGTCCGTTATTGTAATGATCGTGTTATTGAATGATGCATGAATATGCGCAATAGCATCTGTGACATTCTTACGGACTTTCTTCTTACCCCTACCGGAACTCCCTTTACTCATAATCTACCTCTCTATTTTTTTAAAGTTATACTGCCCTTTCTAGGACCCTTCCTTGTTCTTGCGTTAGTTCTAGTTCTCTGCCCCCTCACAGGAAGCCCTTTTCTATGTCTTAACCCTCTGTAACATCCTAGGTCCATTAACCGTTTTATGCTCATTGAAACTTCTCTGCGCAGATCCCCCTCAACGGCAAATTTGGAAATCTCTACCCTCAACTTTTCAAGCTCACCATCGTCCAAATCTTTAACTTTCTTAGTCATAGGAATCTGTAGTCGTTGACAAATTTCTCTTGCCTTGGACCTTCCTAATCCAAATATTGCTGTCAAGCCAATTTCAATATGTTGATGGTTAGATATGTTAATACCAGCAATACGCGCCATAATAATTCCCTTAAAAAATTTAACCTTGCCTTTGCTTGTGTCTAGGGTCTATACAAATAATTCTTACAACACCCTTTCTTCTAATCACTTTACAATTTCTACAAATTTTTTTTACTGAGGCCATAACTTTCATAACAATCCCTTAATTTTTTACTTAACTCTAAAAATAATTCTTGCCCTTGTAAGATCATACGGAGTCATTTCAACAGTGACCTTATCTCCAGGCAAAATCCTTATGTAGTTCATACGCATCTTTCCTGAAATATGTCCCAATACAACATGATCATTCTCTAACTTAACTCTAAAAGTGGCGTTCGGAAGTGTCTCAATTATTTCTCCTTGCATCTGAATTGCATCATCTTTTGCCATACTATTATCTCAAGGCTCCACCAGGTTTGAAGCTAGACTTCTTTAAAAGACTTTCATATTGCTGTGACATTACGTAGGACTGTAACTGGGCCATAAAATCCATAGTTACAACAACTATGATAAGCAAGGAGGTGCCCCCGAAATAAAAAGGTATGTTGTAACCAAAAACTAGTAGTTCCGGAAGAAGACAAACCCCGGTGATGTAAATGGCTCCAACCAAAGTAAGACGCATTAAAATTTTATCTATATGTCTAGCTGTCTGTTCTCCTGGTCTAATACCGGGGACAAACGCACCACTTTTCTTCAAATTATCAGCTGTTTCCCTACTATTGAAGACTAAAGCTGTATAAAAAAAACAAAAGAAGATAATAGCAAAAGCATAGAAACTGATGTACAGCGGTTGTCCAGGGGACAAAGAGGCTGCTATATCAGAGAAAAGACCCGCCACAGAAAAATCTTCTGAACTAGAAATATTAGGTGAAGTGAACCAGGAAGCTAAAGTAGCGGGAAACAAAATAATACTCGAAGCAAATATCGGAGGAATTACNCCAGCCATATTTAACTTCAATGGGAGGTGAGAGGATTGGCCTGCATAAAGTTTATTTCCTACTTGCCTTTTGGCGTAGTTTACTGTGATTCTTCTTTGACCTCTCTCAACAAAACAAACAAGAGCAGTAACTGCAATAATCAAAGCGACAATGATCAAGGCAACAAGCGGTGCCATAGACCCAGTGCGAACTAACTCAAATAAACTTCCAATTGAGCTAGGAAGACCAGCAGCGATACCAGCAAAAATTATTAGAGAAATGCCATTTCCAAGACCCCGCTCTGTAATTTGTTCCCCTAACCACATTAGAAACATAGTCCCAGTAACAAGGGTAATTATGGTCGTAAACCGAAACATTAATCCAGGATCTATAACTAAATTAGGCTGACCTTCGAGTGCTACCGAAATACCAATGGACTGAACAAAAGCGAGCCCTAAAGTTCCTACCCTTGTATATTGAGAAATTTTTCGCCTGCCTGCTTCTCCCTCTTTTTTTAATGCTTCAAGGGTTGGAGATACAGAGGTCATTAACTGCATTATTATTGACGCCGATATGTAAGGCATAATTCCTAAAGCAAAAACTGTAAATCGCGACAATGCTCCTCCTGAAAACATATTAAAAAGTCCTAAAATTCCTCCCTCTTGGGATTTAAAAAGCAAAGCCAGCTGATCAGGATCTATACCTGGGACTGGAATATGAGCACCTAACCTATAAACCAAAAGAGCCATAAGCAGAAAGAATATTCTCTTACGTAAATCGCTAAACTTATCACCAGAGGGTTTCATATCATGACTCTTCGTTGATAACTTTTTCGGAATTTACAAACGTACCGCCCAAACTTTCCACCTCTTTCTTGACTTGAGAAGTTAAAACAATTCCATCAAACTTAACTGGTCTCGAAAGCTTGCCAGATTTGTAAACTTTTACTTTTCTTGCAAGTTTACTAATAACCCTTGCTTTCATTAGAGTCNCTATTGACACAACATCGAGCCCAGATTTTTCTATGTCGCTTAAACGCAATGAAATGTTNAATTTTGAAAATGGGGCAGAAAATCCCCTTTTAGGTAAACGTCTGTGAAGGGGCATTTGACCCCCTTCAAAACCAACCTTATGAAAACCGCCCGAACGAGACTTTTGCCCCTTATGGCCGCGTCCAGCAGTCTTGCCAAACCCTGAGCCCAACCCTCTTCCAACTCTTTTTGATTTAAAAACCGCGTTTGGAGCTGGTTTAATTGTATTAATTTTCATAAATCTACCCAAACAAAAATTCAAATTACCTTGACTAAATAAGAAACTTTATTGATCATTCCACGGACTGCCGATGTATCTTCTAATTCCCTTACACTGTTTAACTTCCGTAGCCCAAGTCCGACAACTGTATCTCGATGTTTTTTCTTCGTACCGATGACACTTTTCACCAGCTTTATTTTTATAGTTTTTTCATCTGACATTTTAATTCTCAGTTAATTATCTGCTCTATTGTGAGACCGCGTTTCTGCGCAATTTCAGATGGGGAATACATTGAAGCCAGCCCATCTAAAGTCGCTCTTACCAAGTTGTAAGGATTAGTGGACCCAAAACTTTTAGCAACTACATCAGTAACACCTAATACCTCGAAAATAGCTCTCATTGGACCGCCAGCTATTATCCCAGTACCCTTCTCAGCAGGGGAGATAAGAACCGACGAAGCCCCATGTTTTCCTATAACACTGTGATGGAAAGAACCACCCTTCATTCTTACACTTATCATTTTTTTACGGGCTTCATCCATTGCTTTTTGGACCGCAACAGGAACTTCGCGAGACTTACCTTTTCCCATACCAACTTTTCCATCGCCATCACCGACAACCGTTAAAGCAGCAAAACCCAGTATTCGACCTCCTTTTACTACTTTCGTTACCCTGTTTACGGCAATCATTTTTTCTCTGAGTCCATCATCTTTGTCTTCAGTATTGACCTTAGCATGCATCTTAGCCATATAAGTTCCCCATAATCTCCTCTAAAATTCTAATCCAGATTCTCTAGCAGAGTCTGCCAGAGCTTTAATCCTACCGTGATATTTAAATCCTGAACGATCAAAAGCGACAGCTGAAATACCTACCTTTTTTGCCTTCTCTGCAAGACGCTTGCCAATTATAGAAGCAGCACTGATATTTCCGCCATGCTTCTTTTCTGAAGCCAAACCACTTTTGACATCTGGCTCTAAAGTTGAAGCTGAGACTAAAATCTTAGTGCTATTTATATCAATTATTGAAGCATAAATATGAAGGTTCGTTCTATGAACAGATAATCTAGGAAGACTGCCTTTGCCAATCCTAGACCTGCATGACTTTGCTCGCCTCGCTCTGGCTTCTCTCTTTTTCATAATTTACTTCTTTTTAGTTTCTTTCAAAATAACAGTCTCGTCAGAATACCTAACTCCCTTACCTTTATAAGGCTCGGGCGGCCTAAAAGCCCTAATTTCTGACGCAATCTGGCCAACTTTCTGTTTATCTGCTCCCGAAATTATGATCTCTGTTGGCGAGGGGGTAACAGCACTTACATCTGAAGGCAACTTAATATCAACTGGGTGAGAAAACCCTAGCGCTAGGTTTAACTCTCCAGTCTTAGCCTGGGCTTTATATCCGACTCCAACCAAAAGCAACTTTTTTTCAAAACCTTTTTCAACACCTTCAACCATATTAGAAACAAGCGCTCTAGCAGTACCACTCATGGCCCTAGCGTGCGCACTGGTATCATTCGGAACAACAGAAACTTGATTGTTATTAAGAGATAAACTCACAACATCAGTAGCAAATTCATGTTTTAAACTTCCTTTAGGCCCCTTAGCAGTAACCAAACCTCCCTCTATTTCAAGTTGCACGTTATCTGGAACATTGACTGGTGATTTTGCGATTCTAGACATAACTTATTTCCTCCTAAGAAACCATTCCGATGACTTCTCCACCCAAACCATCCGCCCGAGCTTTTCTATCTGTCATCAGTCCTTTCGATGTAGAAATAATTGCAACACCTAAACCATTCATTACTTTCGGAATGGAATCCTTTTTTCTGTAAACTCTCAGTCCGGGTTTAGAAACCCGTTCAATTTTTTCAATGACCGGCTGTCCTGAATAATATTTGAGACCTATCTGCAATTCATTTGACGCTCCCAATTTATTAATTTTGAAAGCTTCTATATAGCCCTCTTGCTTGAGCACTTCTGCAATGGCAACTTTTAATTTTGATGAGGGCATCGAAACAAGCTGTTGTTCTACTGCCTGCGCATTTCTAATTCTTGTGAACATATCAGCAATCGGATCACTCATACTCATAATATTAAAATTCCTACGCTATTTATATTACCAACTTGCTTTCGTAACACCTGGTATTTCTCCCTTAAATGCTATTTCCCGTAGCTTTGACCGCCCCAAGCCAAAAAGCTTATAGGTGCCTCTTGGCCTTCCTGTGAGCTCGCAGCGACTTCTGAGCCTCGTTGGACTCGAATTTCTTGGAAGTAGCTGAAGTGCTAATCTGGCTTCATAACGCTCTTCCTCGGCAAGGCCGGAGTCGTGGATGATAGACATCAATTTTTTTCTTTTTTCAGCAAATTTCCGCACTAACGCTTGTCTTTTTTTTTCTCTATTGATCAGAGATAACTTAGCCATTTACCAAAACTCCTAACTTTATTTAAATGGAAATTTATACGATTCTAAAAGAGCTTTCGCTTCTTCATCGGTCTTTGCTGATGTTGTGAGAGCTATATCCAACCCGCGAATTTTATCAATCTTGTCATATTCAACCTCAGGAAAAATTATTTGCTCTTTAACACCAAAATTAAAGTTTCCCCTTCCATCAAACGACTTACCAGATATACCTCTAAAATCTCTTACCCTAGGCAAGGCTATTGTAATTAAGCGGTCTAGGAATTCATACATTCTGGTACCTCTCAATGTTACCTTTACACCAATTGGAACCCCTTCTCTAAGCTTAAATCCAGCGATTGCTTTTCGAGCCCGGGTAACAACTGCTTTCTGCCCAGAAATACTTGCTAAATCCTGAGAAGCTGAGTCTACAAACTTTTTGTCTGACACAGCCTCTCCCAAACCCATGTTGATAGTTATCTTCTGGAATCGGGGAACCTCCATAGGTGACCCATACTTAAAATCTTTCATCAGCTTTGGAATGACTTCCGAAACAAATTGTTCTTTAAATCGAGGCATATTCATTTTTTCGAAACACCAATCTGAGCCTTTGAAGACCGAAAAATTCTAATTTTTTTGCCATCTTCCGATGTCTTAATAAGAATTGAGTCCTTCGCGTTCGACTCTGGATTAAATATTGCTAGATTTGATATATGGATTGGCATTTCCTTTTGGACTATACCTCCTGGCTCATTCTTGCTGGGATTAGGCTTTCGATGCTTTTTAACCATATTAATTCCATCAACTAAAGCCAAGTCAATTCCGATTCTGGCAGATATGATTCCTCTTTTTCCCTTATCCCTGCCACTAATCACCAAAACCTCATCTCCCTTTTTCAATTTATTCAATTTGATTACCCCAACTAAATGACTTCTGGCGCCAGAGAAACAATCTTCATAAACTTCTCTGTTCTTAATTCTCTAGTAACAGGACCAAAAATTCGCGTGCCTATTGGCTCAAGCTTTGCGTTTAACAAGACGGCAGCATTGTTATCAAACTTTATCAGCGAGCCGTCGGAGCGCCTGACTCCCTTCGAAGTCCTAACTACTAAGGCATTGTAGACTTCCCCTTTTTTTACCCTCCCTTTTGGAGATGCCTCTTTAATAGCCACCTTGATAACGTCGCCAATTGCAGCATATCGTCTTTTTGAACCACCTAAAACTTTGATGCACATTACGTCCTTGGCACCAGAATTATCGGCGACCCCTAGCCTAGATTGCACCTGAATCATTTTTAATCCGTTTCAAAAATCTCAACTTTAATCGTATTACCGATTTAGTCTTGAGCCTCGTTAGAGTAGCCTACCAGGGTAACCGATTGTCTAATTACTCGTCAACAAAAAAATTCTAAACTCAGCCAACTACTTCCCATTTTTTTGTCTTTGATATGGGTCGGCATTCCTTGATACTAACGGAATCACCAAGCTCAAATTCCCCTTGATCGTTATGCACTTGGTATCTCGTTGACCTTACCATGTACTTGCCTAAAATAGGATGCTTAACTTTTCTCTCAACCAAAACACTCAATGTCTTACTTTGAGAATTGCAAACAACTTTACCTCGCACATGCTTTGATTCTTTTTTTGTATTCATATCTCTAAGCTTTTCTACCTGAGCACCGCCCCAAATTGTTTACTTATTTGGAACCAAACCGGTTTCACGTTCCTTAATTAATGTTTTAACTCTTGCTATATTCCTTTTTATGTTCCCAAGCTGAGCAGTATTAGTGTTTTGTTGGGTGGCTAACTGCATACGCGCACTAAACAATGCTCGGCACAAGGACTCTAACTCAACCTCTAATTCTTTAACAGACTTTTTCCTTAGCTCACTGTTATTCATAACAACTATCTTCCCAGTTGTCTAGATACGAATTTGACAGACAAGGGAAGTTTCGCAGCGGCGAGCTTAAAAGCTTCCCTAGCAAGGGACTCATGCACTCCGTCCATTTCATAAAGAACCTTTCCAGGCTGAATTTCAGCGACATAAAATTCCACACTACCTTTTCCCTTTCCCATTCTTACTTCTGCAGGCTTTTTAGATATAGGCTTATCAGGAAATATTCGGATCCAAATTCTACCGCCCCTTTTTATATGTCTTGTCATGGCACGCCTCGCCGATTCAATTTGGCGGGAAGTGAGCCTCCCTCGGTCCGTTGCTTTCAATCCAAATGAGCCAAATGACACTGAAGAGCCTCGAGTAGCCAATCCAGTATTTCTACCTTTATGCTCTTTTCTGTATTTTCTCCGTGCGGGCTGTAACATTGACTATTCCGCCTTATCTTCTTTTTTTGGTTTCTCATCCCCAGAGACTCCTGCAACCCTTCTTACTTTTTTGGCTGCCTTGGGAGGCTTAGGCTTATTTTGTGCAGCCTCTTTAGTATCAGCCTTCTTTTCCTTACCTTGTTCCGCAGGAGCCTTTCTTTTTCTTGGACCTTTTTTTTGTTTAGGTTTTTCCTCTACTAACTCCGGCTCTGTTCCAATATTCAAGTTATCTGTTCTGTCTAGAATTTCTCCCTTATAAACCCAGACTTTAACGCCTATAATGCCATACGTTGTATTAGCCTCCGCGAAGCCATAATCAATGTCAGCCTTCAAAGTATGCAGCGGCACTCTACCCTCTCTATACCATTCACGCCTTGCAATCTCTGCTCCATTAAGCCTCCCTGAACTCATTATTTTCACTCCTTGAGCCCCCAAACGCATGGCATTTTGCATAGCTCTTTTCATGGCTCTACGAAACATTATCCTTTTTTCCAACTGCTGGGTGATACTTTCAGCTATAAGCTGCGCATCGACTTCAGGCTTTCTAACTTCTTCGATATTTACGTGAACAGGGACACCCATCATAGATGTAAGCGTGGTTTTTAACGCCTCAATATCTTCCCCTTTTTTTCCAATAACCACACCAGGACGGGCACTGTGTATTGTAATTCTGGCATTTTTTGCAGGTCTCTCAATTAAAATTTTTGATACTGCTGCGCTCTTCAACCTTACTTTGAGATATTGCCTTACCCTGATATCCTCATTAAGCATTTTTGCAAAGTCACGATAATTGGCAAACCATCTCGAAGTCCAGTTTCTCGATACTGGTAACCTAAATCCAGTAGGTTGTATTTTTTGTCCCATAATTATAAATTGAAGCTTCTACACTCCAACCTCCACAAAAATATGACTTGTTGGTTTCTCTATTCTAACTCCACGCCCCTTAGCACAAGCGGCAAATCGACGAAGTTTTGTCGCCCTTTCTACAGAAATCTTTCTAACAAAAAGTTCGTCAATATCTACGCCGTCATTATGCTCCGCATTAGCGATTGCTGACTCAAGAAGTTTATGAATTAATTTTGCCCCTTTTTTTGGAGTAAATCTCAATTGGTCAAGAGCCTTTTCAACAGGTAATCCCCGAATTAGATCAGCAACAAGCCTTCCTTTCTGTGTCGATATCCTAGCTCCTTTTAACGAAGCTTTAGTATTTGCCATTTTTATAGTCCTCTTATCGCTTAGTTTTCTTATCCATTGCGTGACCCCTATAAGTTCTGGTAAGTGCAAACTCGCCAAGTTTATGGCCAACCATATTATCAGTTATGTAAACTGGCAAATGTTGCTTGCCATTATGAACAGAAATTGTAAGTCCAACGAATTCAGGCAAAACAGTAGATCTGCGAGACCATGTTTTGATTGGCCTTTTATCTCTCGTCGCTAAGGCGCTCTCCACCTTTTTTACCAAATGTTGATCCACGAAAGGACCTTTTTTCGCTGACCTAGACATATTTATTTAGCCTTTCCTTTTACGGCGATCTACTAAAATCATCGCAGAAGTCCGCTTATTTCTTCTGGTTTTAAAGCCTTTTGTTGGAGTTCCCCAAGGGCTAACAGGGCCTCCTGATGCAGCGGTTTTTCCTTCACCACCTCCATGAGGGTGATCAACAGGATTCATCACTACACCTCTCACAGTTGGCCTAATACCTCTCCATCTATTGGCTCCAGCTTTACCCAACTGTTTAAGATTGTGTTCGCCATTTCCAACTTCACCTATGGTAGCCATACAATCCACATGAACTTTTCTTACTTCCCCAGACCTCAATCTTAGCTGAGCAAAAGGACCTTCTTTCGCTAATAATTGAACAGAGCTACCAGCCGATCTAGCTAGTTGTGCTCCTTTACCAGGCAACATTTCAATGCAATGTATTACTGATCCAACAGGTATGTTTTTTAACGGTAAACTATTACCAACCTTTATTGGAACATCCGATCCTGAAATAACTTCGTCGCCTACTGCCAATCCTTTTGGCCAAATTATATATCTTCTCTCTCCATCAACATATAAGATAAGAGCTATATATGCACTGCGATTCGGATCATATTCAATTCTCTCAACTTTACCCGAAACATTGGTTTTAATTCTCTTAAAGTCAATTATCCTATAAAACCTTTTGTGTGCTCCGCCCCTATGCCTAACAGTTATTCTTCCTTTATTGTTCCGGCCGGCCCGGTTAGGTTTTACGGAAGTCAAACTTCTGTAAGGACGTCCTTTGTAAAGTATGTCTCTGGAGACTTTTACAACAGCCCGTCTACCTGGAGATGTGGGTTTCATTTTTGATGTTGACACCTTAACTCTCCCCTCCACCAAAATTAATTTCCTCACCCTCCGCTAGTGAGATATAGGCTTTCTTTTCGTGATCACGTCTACCGGACTGTCTGCCATATCTCTTCTTTTTTCCTTTAATATTACAAATTTGTACGGCGTCAACCTTTACCTTAAAGAATAACTCAACCGCATTCTTTATATCCATTTTAGTTGCAGACCGCCTAACTTTAAACACGAACTGATTACTAGCCTCCCCGATCATAGTGGTTTTCTCGGAGACTAAAGGCGAAAGTAAGACATCATAATACTTAGGTATACTCAAGAGAATCGCTCCTCTATATTAGAAAGAGAGGACTCAGCTACCAACGTTACTTCAAATTTAACCAAGGATACAGGATCAACTTGAGACGGTTTAAGAACTTTTAATTCGGGTATATTTCTGCTAGCTAACTCTAAGTTCCTATCAATACTCTCAACCACTAACAGCTTAGACCTACTTTGCCCATAACCCAACAAANGAGAAAACAACTCCTTGGTTTTGCACGACTTTAAGTCTAGAGACTTAACAACAAATAAACGATCATCCCTAACAAGCTGGGAAATGATTGATCTCATTCCAGCATTGAACATTCTTTTATTAGTTTTTTGAGAAAAATTTTCCAAAGGAGAACTAGGGAATGTTTTCCCCCCTGATCGCCATAAAGGGCTTGAGGTACTTCCAGCTCTCGCCCTACCAGTACCCTTCTGCTTCCAGGGCTTTTTAGTCGAGGCGCGTACCTGACTTCTATCCTTCTGTGCTCGGTTTCCACCTCTAGCATTGGCACGGTAAGCGGTAATCACTTGATGGATTAGAGGCTCATTATAATTCTTACCAAAAACATCATCTGACACCTCTACAGTGGCCGAAGATTTCCCATTATTATCCAAAATACTTAGATTCATTTTAATTTCCAGACATTGACGAACGAAGGGAGCTTCTTACGACTAATTTAGCTCCATTGTTGCCAGGAACGCTTCCTTTTAAAAGTAAGAGATTTTTTTCTTCATAGATTTTAACAACTTCTAAATTCAGAGTTGTTTGTCTTACAACACCTAAATGCCCAGCCATTCTTTTCCCCTTAAATACTTTACCTGGATCCTGGCACATACCAATAGAACCCGGGGCTCTGTGTGACACTGAATTACCATGCGTCGTTCTTTGAGAAGAAAAACCATGTCGCTTAATAGCCCCTGCAAAACCTTTTCCTTTAGTAACTCCGGTTACATTAACAAGATCCCCAACATTAAACCCAGACACGCTCAAATTTGAACCCAACGATAATGATTTATTTGTTTTATTAAGCCTTAACTCCTTAAAAACTCTTGAAGCCTCTACCCCACTTTTGGCACAATGGCCCGCTATCGATTTCTTTAATTTATTCTGCTTCGCTTTACCAAAAGCAATCTGTACAGCATCATAACCATCTTTCTCTGTAGTCTTTATCTGAGAAATCCTATTATTTGAGACATCAAGTACCGTCACGGGAATACTCACTCCATCCGTGTTAAATATACGAGTCATACCAACTTTCTCAGCAATAAGTCCAAATGGACTGATTAAACTTTTATCATTTTCAACATTTTCAGTAGCATTAACCATAGACAATAATTACCTAAAACTTTTACGTAACCCAGAATCGTAACATCAAAATATAATCCATTTCAATAACAATTCATTACTGTAATTTGATTTCAACATCAACTCCTGCAGGTAAATCTAACTTCATGAGTGCATCGACTGTTTTATCAGTAGGCTCAACTATATCCATCAACCTCAAATGAGTTCGTAATTCAAACTGGTCTCTCGATTTTTTATTTACATGCGGGCTCCTTAATACATCTAAACGCCTAATTTTTGTGGGTAACGGCAGAGGTCCTTTAACAACAGCCCCAGTTCTTTTAGCCGTTTCCACTATTTCCATCGCGGATTGGTCTATCAATTTATAGTCGAAAGCTTTTAATCTAATTCTAATTCTTTGCTGAACCATACATTTTTCCTTTTTACTGACCAACTCTGCTAGAAACTATCGCTTCAGCAACATTTTTTGGGGCCTCAGAATAGTGCTTAAACTCCATTGAATACGTTGCACGACCTTGAGTTAGAGATCTCAGAATGGTCGAGTATCCAAACATTTCAGCTAACGGAACTTCGGCCTTAACCGTTTTTCCACCACCTTGAATATCTTCCATCCCTTGAACCATACCCCTCCTTGAGGAAAGATCGCCCATAACAGTTCCCGCAAATTCCTCGGGAGTTTCAACTTCAACCAACATCATAGGCTCAAGAATAACAGCGCTAGATTTTTTCATCCCATCTTTAAAAGCTAGAGACCCAGCCAATTCAAAAGCAACTTGAGAGGAATCAACTTCGTGAAAGGAACCATCAAACAACGTTACCTTGACGTCTACAACCGGAAATCCAGCAAGAACCCCAGAATTCATTGTATCTTTGACTCCTTTGTCTACTGATGGGATATACTCTTTCGGAACAACCCCCCCTTTAATGGAATCGACGAATTCGTACCCAGCACCTTCTTCTTGTGGCTCAAGTCTCATCCAAACATGCCCGTACTGCCCCTTTCCTCCAGATTGCTTAATGTACTTACCCTCGATCTCAACAGACGTCTTTATTGTTTCACGATAAGCAACCTGCGGTTTACCGACCGAAGCTTCAACACTGAATTCCCTCCTCATTCGGTCAATAATTATTTCCAAGTGTAATTCGCCCATGCCCGATATTATCGTTTGACCAGACTCTTCATCCGTTCGCACTCTAAACGACGGATCCTCTCTGGCAAGCCGGCCTAACGCCAGTCCCATTTTTTCTTGATCCGCCTTTGTTTTAGGCTCAACAGCTTGCGCAATCACAGGATCTGGGAATACCATTCTCTCCAAAACTATCTCAGCCTCAGAATCACAGAGTGTTTCTCCGGTCGTAACACTTTTCAATCCAACTGCAGCAGCAATATCACCAGCCATAAGCTCAGAAATTTCTTCTCTGTTGTTGGCGTGCATCTGCAAAATTCGACCTACCCTCTCCTTTTTTCCTTTGACAGGATTTAATACGGAGTCCCCTGACTTTAAAACCCCGGAATATACTCTTACAAAAGTAAGTTGGCCAACGAATGGGTCAGTCATTAACTTAAAGGCAAGCGCAGAAAATTTTTCGTCATCCGACGATTTACGGCTTGCCGGTTTGTCCCCCGACTCAACACCCTGCACCGGAGGTACATCGATTGGACTTGGAAGAAACTCAATCACAGCATCAAGCATTCGCTGGACTCCTTTATTCTTAAAAGCGGTACCACAAAGCATTGGCTGAATTTCTCCAGAGATCGTCCTTAATCTCACGCCTCTAACAATTTCTTCTTCCGATAAAGATCCGTCCTCAAGATACCTTTCCATCAATTCTTCGTTCGCCTCAGCAGCAACCTCAAGCAATTTTTCTTTCCAATCTGTAGCGGTTTCTAGAAGCTCTGACGGTATTTCTCCGTACTTAAACTGGGTACCCATGTTATCTTCATTCCAGTAAATTGCTTTCATCTTTATAAGATCTACCACTCCTTTAAAAGCATCTTCCGCCCCGATCGGTATAACAATAGGTACGGGATTAGCCTTTAATCTTAGCCTTAGCTGATCATAAACCCTAAAAAAGTTAGCTCCAGTTCTATCCATTTTATTAACAAAGGCCAAACGCGGAACATTATATTTATTCGCTTGCCTCCAAACAGTTTCAGACTGAGGCTGCACGCCACCGACCGCACAATAGACCATGCAGGCCCCATCTAAAACTCGCATGGAGCGCTCAACTTCAATGGTGAAATCAACGTGTCCTGGAGTATCAATAATGTTTATTCTATGCTCTGCTAAGGATGCATCCATGCCTTTCCAAAAGCAGGTTGTTGCAGCAGATGTAATGGTGATTCCCCTCTCTTGTTCCTGCTCCATCCAATCCATCGTTGCCGCCCCATCATGGACCTCTCCGATCTTGTGGTTTATTCCTGTGTAGAATAATATTCGCTCAGTGGTAGTAGTCTTACCAGCATCAATGTGAGCACTGATGCCAATATTTCTGTATCTTTCAATGGGAGTTTTACGAGCCATTTCTTTTCACCGAAACTATGCCTAAAACCTAAAATGGGAAAAAGCCTTATTAGCCTCCGCCATTCTATGGACTTCATCTTTTTTCTTTACAGCCCCACCCTTACCCTCTGCAGCTTCGAGTAATTCATTTGCCAGCCTTATTTTAATAGACTTCTCAGACCTTTTTTTCGCAGCTTCACGGATCCACCTCATTCCTAATGCGACCCTTCTTGAGGGTCTGACCTCAACGGGGACCTGATAGTTAGCTCCGCCAACCCTTCTGCTTTTTACTTCAACTATAGGTTTACAATTAGATAGCGCCTGTTGAAAAATATCTAAGGGCTGCTTTTTCACATTTTTTTCTATAAATTCAAAAGCCCCATAAACTATGCCTTCTGCCACAGCTTTTTTACCATGAAGCATAACAACGTTTACGAATTTTGAAACATCAACTTCCCCAAATTTTGGATCTGGTAGAATTTCTCTCTTTGGAACTTCCCGCCTCCGTGGCATTACCTCTCCTCTACAAAAACTTTTAATGCAGCTATAAAACTATTTCTTACTTTTTTTTGCACCGTACTTTGATCTTGCTTGCTTCCTATCATTTACGCCTTGGAGATCTAAAGACCCCCGAACGATGTGGTATCTCACTCCAGGAAGATCTTTAACACGACCACCCCGAATAAGCACAACCGAATGCTCTTGGAGGTTATGGCCCTCTCCGCCTATGTAACTAATAACTTCAAAACCATTAGTCAACCTTACTTTAGCAACCTTTCTAAGAGCAGAGTTTGGCTTTTTTGGAGTAGTTGTATAAACCCTAGTGCAAACCCCTCTCTTCTGAGGACAACTCTCCAAAGCGGGGCTTTTACTTTTCTCAACTTCTCTTATTCTCGGTTTTCTAACTAGCTGGTTAATTGTAGGCAAAGGAACCCCCTAATGATACAAAGCTTTCTATTTTTGCCTGTCTTCCTAACCATGTCAAGGCTTTCATTCTAATTTTTATCACTTAACGAACTGTCAGAATTTTCTTCTCCATCAACAGGAACTTCAAGAGGTTTGTCGAACAATGCTTCTGCATCAATAGCAGCTTGCTCAGAAACAGATTTTGCTTCAGCGATTTCCAAAGCTTCCCTATTTTTACGAGCCTGGTGATAGCTCAAACCTGTACCAGCTGGGATTAGACGACCAACAATTACGTTCTCCTTCAACCCACGTAACTCATCCTTCTTTCCCATAATTGCTGCCTCCGTCAAGACTCTTGTAGTTTCTTGAAAACTTGCGGCTGATATAAACGAATCAGTGGAAAGAGACGCCTTAGTAATTCCTAAAAGTTTATTTTCAAAAGTTGCAACCTTTTTCCCTTCCTTGATTAACTCCTCATTTTCTCCATAAACTTCAGACCGCTCCGTTTCCTCCCCAGGTATAAATCGACTATCTCCCGGATCTTTGATTTGTACTCTTCTGAGCATTTGCTTGACTATCACTTCAATATGTTTGTCATTGATCTTGACACCCTGAAGCCTGTAGACATCTTGCACTTCATCAACAATATAACGAGCCAGTTCCTCTATACCGAGTAACCTCAGAATATCCTGAGGATCAGCAGGCCCATCCACAATGAGTTCCCCTTTATTTACTACCTGCCCCTCATGAACTAGCACATTTTTTTCTTTGGGTATCAACGTTTCGTGAGAGGTCCCATTAAAATCTGTTATTACAAGTCTCTGCTTACCTTTGGTATCTTTTCCAAAAGAAATAGTGCCTGTTATTTCAGCTAACATACCCGCGTCTTTTGGAGATCGAGCCTCAAAAAGCTCTGCTACTCGAGGTAAACCGCCAGTTATATCACGGGTTTTCTGTGATTCTTGAGGAATCCTAGCCAACACTTCACCACCCGAAATTTCTTGACCATCTTTAACAGTAATTAATGCTCCAACAGGGAAAGTGATTATAACAGAATGTTCTGTCCCAGGAATTTTTATGTCATCACCTTTAGAATCTTTTAACCTCGCTTGGGGCCTGACACCCTTAGCTAGGGCACTACCCCTCTGGGTGGGATCTATAGCTACTAAGGTCGACACGCCGGTAATTTCGTCTATTTGATTGGCTACAGTAACCCCCTCCTCTACATTCTCTAAACTAACTGACCCTGCATGCTCAGCAATAATCGGCCTAGTTAATGCATCCCAGTTAGCTAAGGCTTGACCTGCTTTTATCTCGTCACCATCAACTATCGAGAGTGTTGCCCCATACGGAAGTTTATGTCTCTCTTTTTCTCGTCCTGAGGCATCAACAATCAAGATTTCGCCAGACCTAGATATGACAACTGGCTCCTTTTTTGCGTTTGTTATGTATCTCATGGTACTTGAGAATCTAATGGTCCCGCTAGATCGGGACTCAATACCCGAAACCGCAGCTGTTCGTGACGCTGCTCCACCAATATGAAACGTTCTCATAGTTAATTGAGTACCGGGTTCACCAATTGACTGAGCGGCAATAACACCAACTGACTCTCCTACATTAACCAGGGAGCCTCTACCTAAATCCCTACCGTAGCATTTCGCACATAACCCATATCTTGTCTCACACGCCAGAGGAGTTCTAACCTTAATCTCATCAACACCGATTTTCTCTATTTCTGAGACATGTGCCTCATCTAGTAAAACGCCTGATTCAATCGCAACTTCTTTTGTATCCGGATTAATTATGTCAGCTATAGTAAACCTACCCAGAACTCTGTCTCTGACAGCCTCAATAACCTCGCCGCCCTCAACGATGGATTTCAAAGTAATGCCCTGAGATGTACCACAATCTTCCGTTATCACTACTAAGTCCTGAGTCACATCAACTAATCTTCTTGTTAAATAGCCAGAGTTAGCAGTTTTTAAAGCAGTATCCGCCAGCCCCTTTCTAGCCCCGTGGGTGGATATAAAATACTGGAGCACATTTAATCCCTCACGAAAATTTGCAGTTATTGGTGTTTCAATAATTGATCCATCAGGTTTAGCCATTAATCCCCTCATACCAGCCAATTGTCTGATTTGAGCAGCTGAGCCCCTTGCCCCAGAATCTGCCATCATGTAGATGGAGTTAAAGGACTCCTGTTTTACCTCAGACCCTAGCCTATCTTTAACCAGCTCTCCTCCAAGTTGGTCCATCATGGCCTTACCAACCTGATCTCCGGCGCGTCCCCATATATCTACGACTTTGTTGTATCTTTCTCCCTGAGTAACTAAACCAGAAGCAAACTGTTGTTCTATTTCTTTAACCTCCTTCTCGGCATTATCTAAAATACCAGGCTTTTGACTTGGAACTAACATATCATCAACAGCAATTGACAAGCCGGCTTTTGTTGCTAACGAGAAACCAGACTGGAGGAGTTTATCTGCAAATATAACCGTGGCACGTAAGCCACATTTTCGAAATGAGGAGTTAATCAATCTGGAAATCTCTTTTTTCTTTAGGGCCTTATTTAACTCAGCAAAAGGCAATCCAGCAGGTAAAATTTTCGATAGGATTGCTCGACCAGCAGTTGTTTCATACCTGTTGACCTCCCAAATTCGCTCTCCAGCTTCATTCAGAGAGACCGATTCCCGAATCCTCACACTGATTTTGGTCCCTAATTCAAGGGTGTGATTTGAATAGGCAAAAACTACCTCGTCAACATTAGAGAAAATCATGCCCTCTCCTAGTCCATTAACTTTCTCCCTCGTAGTGTAGTAGAGACCCAAGACTATATCTTGAGAGGGAACAATTGACGGCTCTCCATTTGAGGGAAACAGAACGTTATTTGAAGCTAACATAAGAGACCTTGCCTCCATTTGAGCTTCCAAAGACAGCGGAACGTGCACTGCCATTTGGTCACCATCAAAATCTGCATTAAAAGCAGCACAAACTAAAGGGTGCAATTGTATCGCCTTGCCCTCTATTAANACCGGTTCAAACGCTTGAATACCCAAACGATGCAGAGTTGGAGCACGATTCAACATTATTGGATGTTCCCTAATCACCTCCTCAAGAATATCCCATACCTCAGAAACTTGTTGCTCGACGAGCTTTTTCGCGGCTTTTATAGTGGTTGCCATTCCACGTAATTCTAACTTATTGAAAATAAAAGGTTTAAATAACTCCAAAGCCATTAATTTTGGCAATCCGCACTGGTGCAACTTAAGAGTCGGCCCAACTACAATTACAGATCTTCCAGAATAATCAACTCGTTTTCCAAGCAGGTTTTGACGGAACCTTCCAGCTTTACCCTTAATCATGTCTGCTAGTGATTTTAAAGGCCGCTTGTTTGCCCCGGTCATCGCCTTACCCCTTCTGCCATTGTCGAGAAGAGAATCTACTGACTCCTGAAGCATTCTTTTTTCGTTTCTGACTATTATGTCAGGAGCTTTTAGTTCCAATAATCTTTTCAGCCTGTTGTTTCTATTTATAACCCTCCGATATAAATCATTCAAATCGGACGTCGCGAACCTTCCTCCATCTAACGGTACCAATGGTCGCAAATCTGGTGGCAGAACTGGCAATGCTTCCAAAATCATCCACTGCGGCTTAACTCCAGACTTTGAAAAACCTTCTAAGACTTTCAATCGCTTAGCAATTTTCTTTATCTTCAGTTCAGAGGAGGTATGTTCAAGCTCCTCACGCAGGCTAGCTATTGACCGATCAAGGTCTATCGATTTCAACAATTCTTTAATGCCTTCCGCGCCCATTAGAGCAACAAATTCACCATCCCCATATTTTTCTATCTTATCCATATGGTCATCCTCTGACATAATCTGACCCTTTTTTAAAGGTGTCATACCAGGATCTACCACGACAAACGCCTCAAAATACAAAACCCGTTCGATGTCCCGTAATGTCATATCTAAAACCATTCCCATTCGGGACGGTAACGACTTCAGAAACCAAATATGCGCAACCGGCGTAGCTAATTCAATATGGCCCATACGCTCCCTTCTTACTCTTGAAAGGGTTACTTCAACACCACATTTTTCACAAACCACACCTCTATGCTTTAGCCTTTTATATTTTCCNCACAGACACTCGTAATCTTTCACTGGACCGAAAATTTTTGCACAGAATAAGCCTTCCCTTTCTGGCTTAAAAGTTCTGTAGTTTATGGTTTCCGGCTTCCTGACTTCACCAAAAGACCAAGAGCGAATTTTTTCGGCAGAGGCCAGCCCTATCTTGATCGAGTCAAACTGCTGCTCTTGTTGAACTTGCTTAAATAAATCTAAAAGTGCTTTCATTTAAATAATTTCCTTACTCAATTTCTGTCAAGGTCTATATCGATACCCAAAGAGCGAATTTCTTTCACCAAAACGTTAAAGGACTCGGGCATCCCAGCATCTATTACATGGTCGCCTTTAACAATATTTTCATACACTTTGGTACGACCGTTAACATCATCCGACTTTACAGTCAGCATTTCTTGCAAAGTATATGATGCGCCGTATGCCTCAAGCGCCCAAACTTCCATCTCCCCAAATCTCTGCCCACCAAACTGAGCCTTACCACCTAAAGGTTGCTGGGTAACCAGAGAATACGGCCCAGTGGATCTAGCGTGCATCTTATCATCGACCAAATGATGAAGTTTAAGCATGTGCATGTAGCCGACTGTAACTGCCCTATCAAAGACTTCCCCCGTCCGACCATCATACAACTTTACCTGCGTACGGGAACTAGTAAGTCCGACAGCATCACTCACCTCTGGCGGGTATGCCAATTTTAACATTTCCATAATTTCAACCTCAGAGGCACCATCGAAGACGGGCGTTGCAAAGGGCACTCCACTTTTCAGATTACGAGCCAATTCATGAATCTCTTTCTCTGAAAAACCCTTTAAATCTTCTTTCTTTCCACTGCTGTTATACATTCTTCCAAGAAACTCTCTAATATCGTCCGCTGATTTAGCTCCGGCCAACATACCACCAATTCTTTCACCGAGACCTTTCGCAGCCCAACCTAAGTGGGTTTCCAAGATTTGACCAACGTTCATTCGCGAGGGAACTCCTAAAGGGTTCAATACGACATCTACTGGACGCCCATCAGCCATATAAGGCATGTCTTCAACAGGCACAATCCTTGAGACGACACCCTTATTACCATGCCTCCCCGCCATCTTATCTCCAGGTTGTAACCGTCTCTTAACCGCCATGTTAACTTTCACCATCTTTAAGACGCCCGGTGGTAATTCATCACCTTGTAATAGCTTTTTCTTTTTTTCTTTAAAAGCTGTATCAAATTGTTCTTTCTTTTGATCTAATGACTCTTTAAGATTTTCCAGAGACGAGACGATTACTTCATCAGCTAATCGAATGTCAAACCAATTATGCTTACCTACATCTTCAAGGTACTCCAGAGAAACCTTAGACCCCCGTTCTAAATTTTTTGGACCACCAGTTGCAACTGACCCAATTAAATACCTTTTAGCTCTCTCAAAGGTATCAAACTCGACAATTCTAAGCTGGTCATCTAAATCTTTTTTATATTTTCTTAATTCATTATCAATGATTTCCTGTGCTCGTTGATCTCTGTTTACCCCCTCCCTCGTAAAAACTTGGACGTCTATCACCGTCCCGCTCATACCGGAAGGAACTTTCAAAGAGGTATCTTTAACATCGGATGCCTTTTCACCAAAAATAGCCCTCAATAACTTTTCTTCAGGTGTTAGCTGAGTTTCTCCCTTCGGAGTTACTTTTCCGACCAGCACGTCACCCGCTTCTACTTCAGCTCCAATGTAGACTACGCCAGACTCATCTAGTCTACCAAGCTGGGCTTCAGAAAGATTTGAAATATCCCTGGTGATTTCCTCAGGGCCGAGCTTGGTATCTCTGGCTAAGATAGATAATTCTTCGATATGAATAGAGGTAAACCGATCTTCGGCAACAACATTCTCAGAGATCAAAATAGAATCTTCGAAATTATAGCCATTCCAGGGCATGAAAGCCACAAGCATGTTTTGACCAAGTGCTAACTCGCCCAAATCAGTAGAAGCTCCATCAGCAATGACATCACCTGATAAGACTTTATCACCTGTTTCTACCAATGGCCTCTGATTAATATTAGTATTTTGATTAGAGCGTGTGTATTTAATTAAATTATAGATGTCAACACCCGATTCCCCGCTTTTTGTTTCATCATCATTTACGCGCACAACAATTCTTCTTGAGTCGATAAAATCTACAACCCCACCTCTCTTCGCTCTAACCACTGTACCTGAATCAATGGCACAGGTTCTTTCGATACCAGTACCTACCAAAGCTTTCTCAGGTTTCAAACATGGAACAGCTTGCCTTTGCATATTGGATCCCATAAGCGCCCGATTGGCATCATCATGTTCCAGAAAGGGAATCAAAGAAGCTGCAACAGAAACAATCTGCGAGGTAGCGACGTCCATGTACTGAACTTTGTCTGGTGGAGATAAGGTAGCTTCCCCATTAACCCTCACTGACACCAGATCCCCTGAAAGCTGTCCATTTTCATTGATGGACGTATTTGCTTGAGCAATGACATATCTACCCTCTTCAATTGCCGACAAATATGAAACATCACCAGCTACCTTCTTTTCAGATACTTTTAGATATGGCGTTTCCAAGAAACCATATTTATTCAAACTGGCGTACAAAGCTAATGAATTTATGAGCCCAATATTTGGACCCTCCGGAGTCTCAATCGGACAGACCCTTCCGTAGTGAGTTGGGTGTACGTCCCTAACTTCAAATCCAGCCCTTTCTCTAGTTAAACCCCCCGGCCCTAAAGCAGAAATTCTCCTCTTATGTGTAATCTCTGAAAGGGGATTTGTTTGATCCATAAATTGCGAAAGCTGGGAGGAACCAAAAAACTCTCTTATCGCAGCCGAGATCGGTTTACTATTGATTAAATCATGTGGCAGCAAATTCTCGGACTCGGCTTGCGCTAATCTCTCTCTAACAGCCCTTTCTACCCTTACAAGACCCGAGCGAAATTGATTCTCAGCTAATTCGCCAACACACCTAACCCTTCTATTACCAAGATGATCGATGTCGTCAATTTCTCCCCTTCCATTCCTCAACTCTACCAAAACCTTGATTGCGTCAAGGATATCTCTTCTACTAAGAACAGTCTCACCGTCAGACTCGTCCTTGCCGATACGTTTATTGAACTTCATTCTGCCGACGGTGGAAAGATCATAAGTGTCACCACTAAAAAACAACCTCTTGAAAAGCGCTTCGACCGAGTCTTCAGTCGGTGGCTCGCCTGGACGCATCATACGATAAATCGCAATCTTTGCCTCAAATTGGTCCTTGGTTTCATCAACCTTTAAAGTTGTTGATACATAGGCCCCATAATCAAGGTCATTCACATAAATGGTCTCTATATCCTTTATTTTTGCAGCCCTAATTTGCATCAATAATTCTTCGGTTATTTCATCGTTAGCTTTTCCTTTTTCAAACACCTCCCCTGTCTCAGAGTTAACAATTGACTTAGCTAACACTCGTCCTATTAAAAAGTCATCGGGTACATTTATTTGCTTGATTTTTGCCTCCCGAAGCTCTCTTAAATGCCTAGCATTAACTCTTTTATCCCTACCAACAATAACCTTTCCGGACTTATCTTTAATATCGAAACTAGCAACTTCACCCTTAAGCCTCTCGATTTGCAAAGTCATTTGAGCACCTTCCTTTGAAAGCGAAAAACTATCGAACTCGAAAAATTCCCGCAGAATATCCTCGTTGGAAAAACCAAGAGCTTTCAATAAAATCGTAATATACATCTTACGCCGGCGATCAATTCTAAAGTAAAGAAAGTCCTTCGGATCAAACTCAAAGTCTAACCAAGACCCTCTGTAGGGAATAACTCTAGCAGAGAATAAAAGTTTTCCAGAGCTGTGCGTCTTGCCTTTGTCATGCTCGAAAAAAACCCCAGGGGACCTATGGAGCTGAGAAACAATNACTCTTTCAGTTCCATTAATAACAAACGATCCATTATCGGTAATTAGAGGAATTTCCCCCATGTAAACAGCTTGTTCTTCCTTTACCTCTTTAACAGTGTTGGGGGTTGGGGACTCTCTGTCCATTAAAACTAAACGCACTTTGGCCCTTAGTGGAGACGCATAAGTAAGACCTCTTTGTTGGCACTCTCTGACATCAAAAAGATTGCTACCCAAAGAGTATTCGATGAAATCCAGTCTTGCAAAACCATTATGGCTAGTTATAGGGAAAACAGACTCAAATGCCGCTTGTAAACCGTGACTTTTTCTATCACTTGGGGCAACCTCTTGCTGTAAAAAGGTTTTATACGATTCTAACTGCGTCTCTAATAAGTAGGGGACATCAAGTACCGAAGTTTTTTTTGCAAAACTTTTTCTAATTCTTTTCTTTTCAGTAAAATTATAAGGCATGGGTTAAGTTACTCCCTGATATTAAACGATTATTTGAAAAGGCAAAAAATTATTTTATTTGATTTCTATCTTCGCACCAGCCGCCTCGAGCTGTTTAACAACCTCATCGGATTCTGCCTTGTTTACTCCTTCTTTAACGGGCTTAGGAGCAGAGTCCACTAACTCTTTAGCTTCTTTCAAGCCCAACCCGGTTATAGCCCGCACAGCTTTAATGGTTTCTACCTTTTTGTCTCCAGCTGCAACCAGCATAATCGTAAACTCAGTTTTCTCCTCTGCCGCAGCTTCTCCGGCTCCCGCCGCCGCAGCTGGAGCAGGAGCGGCAACAGCCATAGCTGCTCCTGACACCCCAAACTTTTCTTCCATCTCTTTTATTAGTGCGGATAAATCCAAAACACTCATTGTGCTAATAGCTTCTAAAACATCCTCTTTTGACATTGCCATAACGGTCTCCAAATAAAGTTAAATTAAGTATTTTTTTTTATCGCAAATCGCAGACAAAACTCTGACCAGCTGAGCCGGAACTGAGTTGAGTGTGCGAATGAATCCTGAAATCGGTGCTTGAGTTACGCCAACCAACATTGCTAACAATTGTTCACGCGGCGGAATTTTAGCTAGAGAATTTACAGCGTCTGAATCTAACATAGCACCCTGCAGAACGCCACCTTTTACCACGATGGAATCATTATCATTAGCATAGTCAACCAAAAGCTTTGCTGGCGCAACTGCATCGCTAGACACTCCATATATTAGAGGGCCTTTAAGGTGCTCATTAATTATTTCAAACTTCGTCCCTTCCGTTGCTTTTCGAAAAAGAGTGTTTTTGAAAACTTTTAACTTTACGCCTGCCGACCTAGAGTTTTTTCTTAAATCAGTCATGCTCGAAACATCAATACCTCGATACTCTGCAAAAACCACTGACTCGGCCTCATTTAAACTTTTCAAGGCATCATTAATCATTTCCTCTTTAACCGCCTTACTTTTTGCCATAATCTGCTCCAGCTATTTTCGGCCGTAACCGAATAAAACTGGCGAAAATTAGTCTAATATACCGCCAAAACTAAACTAATTAAGCTCGCCATCTACGGTGGGTCTCAAAAAATTTGAGATTTAAGAATTTCCCCAACGGTCATTGATAACCTATTATCCACCGGATAACAGCCCTTAATACTTACACAATAATTGACTGGGGCTCCACCTTTATCCCCGGACCCATTGTAGTTGAAACTGCAACCTTTCGTAAATAAACACCTTTCGCAGCAACGGGTTTTGCTTTATTTAAACTCTCTATCAACGCAACTAAATTTGCTTTTAATTTATCTACATCAAACTCGGCCTTACCTATTGAACAGTGAACTATACCAGATTTATCAGCCCTGAACTGAATCTGACCGGCTTTTGCGTTTTTTACAGCTTTAGAAATATCCTGTGTAACGGTACCTACCTTAGGATTAGGCATCAAACCCCGGGGACCTAATATCTGACCCAGGGACCCAACAAGCCTCATGGTATCCGGGGAGGCAATAAGTGTGTCAAACTCGAATTCCCCCTTTTTGATCTGCTCCGCTAAGTCTTCCATTCCTACAACCTCTGCGCCAGCGCTTTTTGCCTCATCCGCTTTTTCGCCTTGTGCAAATACCCCGACTCTAACATTTTTCCCGGTTCCGCTAGGTAAAACTAAGGAGCCTCTAACAGTTTGGTCCGACTTTTTGGAGTCGATCCCGAGTTGAATTGCAACATCAACAGACTCTTGGAATTTTGCGTTGGCTAAATTCTTAGTTAATTCCAAAGCTTCTTCCATGGCATAAAGCTTCTCATTCTCAACTCCCTTTTGAATCTCCTTTAATCTCTTCGAAGCCTTGGCCATTCAAATACCCTCCACTGTAATTCCCATGCTGCGAGCACTTCCGGCAATAGTCTTAACTGCTGCCTCCAAGTCAGACGCTGTTAAATCTGGTTCCTTTGATTTTGCAATTTCTTCACATTGCGCCTTAGTTATTGACCCAACTTTATTTGTAAGAGGGTTTGAAGACCCCTTCTCTAATTTAGCAGCCTTCTTTATCAAAATAGAGGCAGGGGGAGTCTTCATAATAAAAGTGAAGCTTTTGTCTGCAAAAGCAGTTATAACAACAGGGACAGGTAACCCAGCCTCCATGCCCTGGGTTTGAGCATTAAATGCTTTACAGAATTCCATAATGTTAAGACCCTTTTGCCCCAATGCCGGTCCAATCGGAGGGGAAGGATTAGCCTTTCCAGCTGGTACCTGTAGTTTTATGAAACCAACTATTTTTTTTGCCATCTATTTAAATCACTTTCTTTTTTTTTAGAGTTTTTCAACTTGACCAAATTCTAATTCCACCGGCGTGGACCTTCCAAAAATAGTAACTAATACTCTGATTCTATTTTTCTCATAATTCACTTCTTCCACGTTTCCATTGAAGTCTGTAAATGGACCCTCCTTAACTCTAACTATCTCACCAACCTCGAATAATATTTTAGGTTTTGGCTTTTCCACACCCTCCTTCATTTGAGCCATAATTTTGTCAACTTCAGTCTGCGAGATTGGACTTGGTCTATTGGAAACACCCCCCACAAAGCCAGTGACTTTGTCGGTCTCTTTAACAAAGTGCCATGTTTTTTCGTTCATCTCCATCTCTACCAAAACATACCCAGGAAAAAAACGCCTTTCCGAAATCGCTTTCTGACCCTTTCTGATTTCCACAACCTCCTCGACAGGTACTAAGATTTTTCCAAAACTATCTTGCATCTTTGCAAGTTCAATTTTTTCTTGTAACGCTTTGGCAACACTCTTCTCCATACCCGAAAAAGCATGCACCACATACCACTTCTTATTTGTCTCGGATTCTATGTTTGAGGCATTCATTTCCAACCTAGTACAATTGAGTACAAAAACCATTCATAAAATTTATCAGCAACCCAAAGAAAAATAGCAACAACAAGAACAAAAGCAAAGACAATAAGCACAGTTTGCAAAGTTTCCTTTTTGGTCGGCCAAACGACTCTTTTTACTTCTTGGATAGCCTCTCTGAAAAAAACAATAAATTGCCGTCCACTCGGAGATAGAAGTATAATTGCTACTGCAATACCAACCCCTCCAAACAAAACAATGCTCCTGAATGCTATACTTTCTTCGGCATAGGCCTGGAATCCAATGAGAGAGGCTAGCGCAACTATACCGGCAACCGGAATCGACACTTTCGACAACAAATTCGAGTCTTTTTTCATATAACCTGCCAGGTCAACTAATGGCAGGGGCAGAGGGCCTCGAACCCCCGACCTTCGGTTTTGGAGACCGACGCTCTGCCAATTGAGCTATGCCCCTAAATTTAAGTCGCCCCGCCAATTTAGTTTTTCTCATTGGGTTACCTTCGACACGACTCCAGCACCAACAGTTCTTCCACCTTCCCTGATTGCAAATCTCAAGCCTTGCTCCATTGCTATAGGCGCGATTAAATCAACATTCATTTTAACGTTATCACCGGGCATTACCATCTCGGTACCTTGTGGTAATTCAACGGAACCTGTTACATCAGTTGTCCGAAAATAAAACTGGGGTCGATAATTATTGAAAAATGGAGTGTGTCGACCGCCCTCGTCTTTTGAAAGAACATAAACTTCACACTCAAATTTTGTGTGAGGCGTTATTGACCCGGGCTGGGAAAGTACCTGCCCCCTTTCCACATCATCCCTTTTTGTGCCCCTTAACAAGACTCCGACATTATCACCAGCTTGACCTTGATCAAGAAGTTTCCTAAACATCTCCACGCCTGTGCACGTTGTTTTAGTTGTATCACGAATTCCAACAATTTCTATTTCCTCACCAACCTTTACTACTCCTCTCTCTACCCTACCGGTAACAACTGTACCCCTACCAGATATCGAAAACACATCCTCAATAGGCATTAAAAAGGCGCCGTCAATAGCTCTCTCTGGCTCGGGAATATGGGTGTCTAAAGCCGCAGCCAACTGTGCAATAGCATCCTCGCCGAGTTCTCCTTTGTCGCCCTCTAAAGCTAACTTTGCAGACCCTTTGATGATGGGAGTGTCATCTCCAGGAAAATCATATTTGGATAGCAGTTCTCTAACTTCCATTTCTACTAATTCTAGAAGCTCTTCATCATCGACCATGTCGCACTTATTGAGGAATACGACGATGTAAGGAACTCCAACTTGTCGAGCAAGCAAAATATGTTCTCTAGTTTGTGGCATTGGACCGTCTGCTGCGTTAACAACTAAAATAGCCCCATCCATTTGGGCAGCGCCAGTTATCATATTTTTAACGTAATCAGCATGTCCAGGACAATCAACATGGGCGTAGTGCCGACCCTCAGTCTCATATTCCACGTGGGCTGTATTAATGGTTATTCCCCTTGCTTTTTCCTCTGGAGCAGCATCTATGTCAGCATAGCCTTTGGACTCACCACCAAANTTAGTGGATAAAACGGCAGTTATCGCTGCAGTTAAGGTTGTTTTACCATGGTCTACGTGACCGATGGTGCCCACGTTGATGTGGGGCTTTGTCCGCTCAAACTTATCCTTTGCCATTTCCGGCTTCCTTTCCCGTTCAAATTTTACAAACCTGGTGCCCATGACGCGGATTGAACGCGTGACCTCTCCCTTACCAAGGGAGTGCTCTACCACTGAGCCACATGGGCGGCACAACTACATCAAACTGGAGCGGGTGAAGGGAATCGAACCCTCGTTTTAAGCTTGGAAGGCTTCTGCTCTACCATTGAGCTACACCCGCCTTCAAAATTTCTACTCCACCATCAGTAATTAACTATTGGTGGAGAGGGTTGGATTCGAACCAACGTAGGCAAAGCCAACAGATTTACAGTCTGCCCCCTTTAACCACTCGGGCACCCCTCCGCACCGAACCCTATATTTTCCTCTTATTGAAATTTAAAGTCAATATAACTGATGATAAGGGTGTGATTTTTTTTTTGTTTCATCAGATGGTTGGTTTTTTATCATTTTATTAATCTCTTGATCTTTACCACGAAGAACTAAGAACTCTAATTTTCTGTCTTTCTTCAAATCTGTTAGCGCTATCCTGACAGGTAAGTGACCATCAGATGGGTCGAGCCAAAATTCCAGAAGTCCCTTTTTTGAACCACTAACAAGTTGACTTTTAATTCTTAAAGCAGAAATAAATGACCCATCAGGTAAAACCACTTCTTGAGAAGGAGCAGGCAGAACAGTCATGTTATCGACTTTCTTTCGACTAAATACTGAAAAAATATTTGAATAGTTTGTAGCAAAAATATCATTTACATCTGCGAGCAAGGCAATTTGGAAAATGAGACTTAACGGGTCATAAATGTTCCCATCGAACTCCGTTTTTCTGTCAATGGATGAAAAATAAATTTCTGCTTTTTTGTAGTCTACGCTTGCATAGCTTTTACCTCTTTTTGGAGTTACCATTTCGTAGTATTCTGGAATGAAACCTCCCGTCGAAAATCTACCCTCTGATTTGTAAGCTAGAGGTTTTCGCAGAAAAAACTTAGTCCAACCAATCGCTTCTGCCGTAAGGGATATAGTATATTTTTCTTTTTCGATTACTGTGAATTCCAGAACTCCTTTTCCAACCGGTTCAGATCCAAACTCATATTCGCCAAAATATACGAGAATAGGAAACTTACCCACTGTACTAGGTGTTTTTAAATCACTTTCTGTGCGTTCAGAATCATTTTTCTTATGTTTTCTTCTAACGAAATCTGGTTTCAGTGCTGTTTCCTCTACTGGGGGCTTAGTCAGAGATTTAGCAGGTTCTTGCAGCTTTTCAATAATTTGTGGTTTCTCTTTAGCAATTAATTTTTTTGGTTTTACGTCCGAAAAAACTGATTTTTTTTCGTTGGGTTCGATATTTAAGCTGAAATCTAAAATTGAATAAATTTCTTTTTTGTTTTCTCTTGAAAATTGTTCGGAATTAAAAAACAATAATAAGGTTAAATGTATTAGGGCTGAAATTGCAAAAGCAAAAAATAACCAATTAAGCCTAAACATTTCTATTTTTTTGAATAAAGAGAAAGGGACAGTACATTGTCTTCAGAAAAGGAAAATAAATATTCGTTTCCTCCATTGTACCCTTGGAATCATATGACTAAGTTATTTGCCGACGAAAATACCAATGATTTCAATATGACGGATTTTCAAAAAAAAATTGAAGAGTTAAAAGCTATTGAAAAATGGTTAG
Organism: Betaproteobacteria bacterium TMED82; assembly: GCA_002170395.1. Lineage (GTDB taxonomy): Bacteria > Pseudomonadota > Gammaproteobacteria > Burkholderiales > Burkholderiaceae_A > UBA7377. The sequence continues at coordinate 227,148 of NHEJ01000004.1, read as the reverse complement.
AGCTTAATCTTAGCACTCTTCAAGCTACTATTCAGGCGTTAGAGGTCCAATTAAACACATTAAACACCCTTAAAGAATTAAAAAAGGGGCAAAATAAAAACTTTCAGGAGGAGATCAACAGGAAAATATCTGAACTTACCTTGTCAACAGCTAGTTCATGGTGGAGTCAGATTGAAAAGAATATGAATATTGTTTTAGAAGAGGTCTCCAATAAATCTTTTAAGACTGAAGCAGCGGTTAAACCCGACAGCGGGCAAAAAGAGCATAAAAATTCAGCATCAAGCACGATTAAAAGAAAAAAAGCCACAAAAAAAATGTAAATATGGGATTATTAACCCCTGAAATTTAAAGTTTTAGTTGAGGGATTTTTATTAGCTTGGTACTGTAATTATGTTATTTTGTTTATATTAACCTAGTGAAATCAAAACAATTACTCACTTTTCTGTCGTCTATTTTACTTACGTCTACATGGACACTCACTCATGCAGGTCAAAACTGTTCCGAGTTATTGAATAAAACTTTCCCGAAACTGCAAGATGATACACCTGTTAACTTATGTCAATATGTCGGAAATGTTGTTTTGGTGGTTAACACAGCCAGCTTTTGCGGTTTCACTAAGCAGTACGGCGGCCTTCAGAAAATTCACAAAAAATACAAAGATAAAGGCCTTGTCATACTAGGATTTCCTTCGAACGACTTCAATCAAGAACCGGGGTCAAATAAAGAGATAGCCGACTTTTGCGAAAGTACTTATGGAGTGAAATTTCCGATGTTTGCTAATTCTAGCGTGAAGGGAGTTGGAGCGAATTCACTATTTAAAACTCTTGCGCAGAAATCTGAGGAGCCGATTTGGAATTTCCACAAGTATCTTATTGACAAGAATGGGACATTTCATAGAAGCTTCTCTCCATTTACATCCCCAACTAGCAAGAGGATGAAGGCCGAAATTGAAAAATTGCTTGCGGTAGACAAAAATAATCAATCTAGTTAACTCATTTCCGATGAGAGACTGAGCTTAAAGGAAACCTATGAACGCCCCAGAACAACTAACTATAGATAAACTTCCAGACGTTCAATCTGAGACGGATGCAAGAGCCGTCAAGATCGAAAAAGTTGGTATACGAGGACTCAAATATCCCTTAGATGTCTCCGTGGGAAACTGTAAATTTTCTTCCATCGGAACACTAGATATGACAGTTAGTCTGGCAGCCAATATTAAGGGAACACACATGTCTAGATTTATTGAGGTGCTTCGCGATTATAAGCAACCAATAAATCATCGAAACTTAATATCCTTAGGATCCAGAATGCTTGATAAACTTGATGCTGAATCAGGTTGGATAAAATTAACATTACCTTTTTTTATTGAAAAAGAAGCTCCAGTGTCTAAAGTAAGAAGCTTAATGGATTATGAAGTTACTTGGGAAGTAGCAGTGTCAACTTCCAAAGATAATTTTCTAACATTGAACGTAGTTGTACCTGTCACTAGTCTTTGTCCTTGTTCAAAAAATATTTCAGATTACGGTGCGCACAATCAGCGCTCTCACATATCTGTATCCGTTACCTTAATCGATTTAAACATTGACGTAGAGAAAATAGTTGAAATAGCAGAAAAGTCAGCTTCTTGTGAATTATGGGGTTTGCTAAAAAGACCTGATGAAAAATATGTAACTGAAAAAGCATATGACAACCCAAAATTTGTTGAAGATTTAGTGAGGGATGTAGCGATTCACCTTAAGCAACTAAAAAGATCAGAAAGAATCTTGAAGTTTTCTATTGAATCGGAGAATTTTGAATCCATCCATAATCACTCTGCCTACGCCAGAGTTGAAAGTTACTAACTCACTAGCCTATGGCAAAAAAAACGATTGCTATTATTGGCAGCGGCATAACTGGTTTGTCCGTCGCATGGCACTTAAACCCGAGCACTAATGTCGTTTTATTTGAAAAAGAGGAAAGATTAGGTGGTCATACACACACCCACCATCTTAAGCTTGATGATAATCTAGTCCATGTGGATAGCGGCTTTATAGTGTTCAATAAAGTAAACTATCCTAATTTTTTTAGTTGGCTGACTGAACTTCAAGTTGAATATAACAAAGCTGAAATGTCTTTCTCAGTTTCAAAAGATAGTGGAAGGTTTGAGTGGTCAGGTAAGTCTATCTTTTCTTTGTTTGGACAGATGAGTAATATATGGTCTTACGACTTTTACTTGATGATCAAAGATGTCATACGATTCAACTCTGATTCCAAGATACTACTCTCTGATAGTAATGCAGCACAATACACAATAGGGGATTTTTTAGATAAGTTTGGATACAGTCATTCATTTAGGGAGAACTATTTGTTTCCAATGGCTGGGGCAATTTGGTCAACTCCAGTTAACAAGATTTTAGAGTATCCAGCCGTCAGTTTAATAAACTTTTTTGCCAATCATGGGCTATTGGGTGTAGGGGGCCATCACCAGTGGTTTTCCATCGAAAACGGGAGCACGTCTTACATTAATAAATTTAAAGAAAAAATAGGAAAGGAAATGACAATCCATTTAGGTCATAAAGTGCAGAAAGTGGGCTGTAAAAGTAAAGAGGATAAAATTTGTATAAGCGGAGCAAAAGGTAAAGAAACATTTTCGTTAGATTTCGATGCAGTATTTTTCTGTTGTCATGCCGACCAAACTGTAAAAATAATTAATGAATCAAATTCAGTATTTTCTATTCTTAAAAAATTTAAGTTTCAAAAAAACTTTGGTTACCTCCATAATGATGACTCTCTTATGCCAAAACGAAAGGTTACTTGGTCGGCATGGAATTACCGAACAAATAATAAAAAATTAGATAAAAACGGAATTTCTATAACTTACTGGATGAATAAGTTACAAAATCTAAATACAAAGAAAAATCTATTCGTTACTCTTAATGCCGAGATCTCTCCGGCTAACTCAAGCATCAAAATTCCGATCAAATATCAACACCCTATATTTGACTTTGAATCCCTGTCAGCTAAAAAGGACTTAGCTGAGCACCAAGGAACATTTAATTTTTGGTACGCTGGCGCATGGCTTGGTAATGGTTTTCATGAAGACGGTTTCTCAGCTGGAATGGGAATAGCTAAAGCCTTTAACAAGATACATTTACCTAACTTTCAAGAGTAATAATTTGAATGACTCTGTCAAATTTTTTTTCGCGAAGATCATTCACAACAGATTAGGAGAAATACCTCATAGGTTCCTTTACAAAAGTTTTTTCGTCTCTATTCCAATTACCTCTATATCAGAGCCGTATGGTAATTTACTTTTCGGAATAAACCGATATTCAATACTCTCGGTCAGCAAAAAAAACTATGGTAATGGTAAGGGTTTTAAAGAATGGGTTATCAACTTACTGGGAGAGAAAAATTTTTCCCGCCCGATTTATAAGATTTGGCTATCAACAACCCCAAAAATTTTAGGGTTGGGTTTTAATCCAGTTAGCTTTTGGTTTTGTGAGGATAAATACAAAAATATGATTGGGATTATTGCTGAAGTAAACAATACTTTCGGTGAAAAAAAATGTTACGTTTTAAAAAAAAATATGGGGGATGTAATTAAGAACGGAGAAACCATTGAGGCAGACAAGTCATTCTATGTTTCACCTTTTATTGAAGTGAAAGGTGTTTATAAATTTCGTTTTTACCGCGATGACAAAAAAAAAATAGAAACAACTAGAATAGAATTGAAGATTGATGATAAACCACTAATGATTACCTCATTGAGTGGTAGAGTTTTGGAACTTGATAATCTCAATGGTTTGCTTAAGCTGATGAAAGTTCTTTTTTCTCCAGTTATTACGCTCTCTAGGATAAATTTCCAAGCGCTAATTCTTTGGTTAAAAGGCATAAAAATTGTAGATAGACAAAATGTTAAAGGAAATATTAACAAAGAATGATGAATTTTAAATCAAAAGCTGTTGTTCAATTACTTAATCGAATTCAAGTTGGCACTTTATACTTGAAAACACCTGATCAGAAAATATTAAAATTTGAGGGGAAAAATGAGCCCTGCAAAATTATTGCTGATCTGCAACTCAAAGATTGGCAGGTTTTCTCCAGAGTGTTAGAACGGGGAGATGTAGGATTCGGGGAGTGTTTCATAGAGGGGTTATGGAATTCAGATGACATATCTAATTTATTAACTTTTGTAGTCTTAAATAAAGAGTCTTTAGATTCTGTAATACATGGAAATAGATTTTTTTTATTTTTTAGAACTATTGCTAATTACTTTAGATTCAACTCAAAAATTAATGCAAAAAAAAATATCGAATTTCACTATGACATCAGCAATGATTTTTACAGAGCTTGGTTAGATTCCTCAATGACTTACTCGAGTGGTTTATTCAAAAGTCATGATGAAAGTTGTTCTTCAGTGACTTTAGATCAGGCACAAAGAAATAAATTAGATCGAGCGATAGAAATAATTCAGCCCCTACCTAATGGTTCTGACGTTTGTGAGATTGGTTTCGGTTGGGGGAGTTTGGCTTATACTATAATTGAAAAGACTTCTTGGAATTACCACGGTATAACTTTATCAAACAAACAATATGAATACGTATCAGAGGAAATATCAAAAAGATCGGAGAGAAAAAGCACTGTAGAACTGAAAGATTATCGAGACATAAATAAAAAATTTGATGCTATCTTATCTATCGAAATGTTTGAAGCAGTAGGCGAAGCTTATTGGGTCGGATTTTTTCACTGCCTCTTCAACAATCTTAAAGAAGGTGGGAAAGTTTTAATTCAGACAATTTTAATTAGTGACGAAAAATTTGACCATTACAGGAACCGAATAGATTATATTCAAACATATATTTTTCCAGGAGGAATGTTAGCCTCGCCAAAAGTTTTTCGTAGTTTGGCAAAGAACGTGGGATTTGAAATCATAGATGAGTTATTTTTTGGGAAAGATTACGCTGAGACGCTGGCTAGATGGTCAAAAAACTTTTCAGAATCAAACGACGAAATTTGTAAAATGGGGTTCAACGAGAAGTTTCGTAGGCAGTGGAAGTTTTATCTGGAATATTGTAAAGCGGGTTTCAACTCTGAGGAGATTACGGTAGCTCAATATGTTTTCAAAAAAAATAGTTAGTACAATTTTGTTCTGTGCTTTTGTATTATTTTCATCTACAAAATGCATTGGAGAAACAAGTAATGGTTTGTTGGCTTATGATAATCTTATTTCGCAAGTGCCTAAAGAAATAGGGAGTGGTGATTTGAATTATCTTTTCGGTATCAAGCTCTACAGGGCTAGACTTATTAGTAATAGCGCATTTGATAGCGAAAACGTTTTTGGATCTAATTTTGCTCTCGAAATAAATTACTTTCAAAGCTGGGATTCCTCAACCATAGCTAGACGCAGCCTTAAGGAAATAATTAAATTAGGATACAGTGACGAAGAAAAAAATTACAGGTGGAAAAATTGGATGACGATAAACTTGCCAACTGTTAAGGAAGGTGATTTGGTAAGTGCTTTTTTTTCACCTGAAACAGGGATACAACTTTTTTTGAATGAAAAGTTCTATTCTTCTTCTAATGATCTAGAATTTACAAGGGCTTTTTTCTCCATATGGTTAGACGTAAAAACTTCTGAACCCTCATTACGAAAAAAATTGTTGAACATCAATGAATGATTAAGGTAAGCAAGAATGAAATTTACTATGGATTTACTGGGTTGCTCTTCGCATTCACGGCTCTTCCTCTTTACCTAGCAACGCCAGTTATATATGAAGGAGTAAACGGTTTAACTCTAACCACAATTGGAATAATTTTAATGTTTGTCCGATTGTCTGATGCTATTACTGATCCAATATTTGGGCAGATAATCGATGGATCTTCGGGTTCCAATAAATATATAAAGTGGCTCATTCCCTCTCTATTTATAATGATTGGAAGTTTATGCCTACTGTTAAATCCACCACGAGTCTTTGAAACATATAATGCTGCAGTTCTCTGGCTGACAACCTTAACTTTAGCAGTCTCTATTTTTAGTGGTATAGCGCTTTTGAGCTACCAAAGCTGGGCAGTATCATGGTCGGCAGATCCGGCGGTTCAATCTCGGCTTATAGCTTTAAGAGAGTTTTTTATTTTAAGTGGTGTTATAACTGCTTCCATGCTAGTCACGCTCAATATGGTTAAGGTTTTATCCTTAGTTAGTATCTTGTTGTTAAGCTTGGTTTTTTTTATGCTCATCAGTCTAAAAAAAAGCAATATCAAGCAAATTCTTCAGCCGAAAAGCGAAAAAAGGTCTTGGAGAAAAATATTAGTTAGTAGTAATATTTTACTTTATTTTATTTTTCTTGTTAACGCACTTGCAAATGCAATACCAGCCCTGCTGTTTATTTTTTTCTTTCGTGATATTTTAAAATTAGATAATTCTCAAGGAGGTATACTCCTCGCTATATACTTTTTGTTTTCTGCTATCGGCATTCCAGTTTGGAAAATTTTTATAAGCAGATACGGAACTATGCCTACATGGTGTGTCTCGATTGCTTTTTCCGTTGTATTTTTTTCCTTTACCTATTTTTTAAGCGAAGGAGACTTTGTAGGATTTTTAGTCATTTGTATGTTAACAGGTTTTCTATTAGGTGCTGAGTTGATTTGCCCACCATCAATACTTTCTAATTTAATTACTAATTCAAATCATAGGGGGGAAATGGAGGCATCTTATTTTAGTATTTGGAATCTTTGTAATAAGCTATCTCTCGCAATAGCATCAGGAACAGTACTACCGCTCTTAAATGTGTTTGGATACTCATCAGTTAACGAAGGCAGCGAGAATGGTTTATTTTGGTTACAATTTTTCTACGCTGGGATACCGTGCATAATTAAAATTACAAGTCTAATTTTAATTATCTTATTTATAAAAAATAGAGAGGATTTATTACCTTGAAAATGTTAGGGAAATTCAAAACGATAGCAGGAAAAGTTGCAATTTTTTGTTTGTTAGCATTAGTTTCCTCTTGCGGCACAAAAAGTGTACTACTTTATGAGAATGAAAAGCCTGAATTAAATTTAGAGAAATTTTTCAGCGGTAACACTGTGGGTTGGGGAGTAGTCCAGGATAGATCTGGGGAAATTTTAAAAAGATTTAAAGTAGATATTAAGGGTAGCTTTTCTGCAAACGAGGGTAAATTAGTTGAAGATTTTGAATGGAGCGATGGTAAGAGGGAAACTAGGATTTGGTATTTAAAAAAAGAAAACGATCTTACATGGACTGGTGAGGCTGAAAACGTGATTGGGGTGGCTTTCGGGCAGCTTTCTGGTAACACTCTTAAGTGGCAATATTTATATAACCTGGAATTGGAAAATAGTTTGGTGCAGAGTATATCGGTTAATTTCGAAGATTGGATGTATTTACTAGATGAAAACATCCTTCTGAATCAAGCAACTTTTTCTAAATATGGAATAAGACTTGGCAGTGTGACAATCACCTTCACAAAGAGCTTACCTTGATATTTTCCGCTCTAAATCCTGTTATTAAAGAGCTTCAAGGGAGAACTATTTGGATAGTTGGTGCCTCAAGTGGAATTGGATTTTCTTTAGCTAAAATACTTAAAAAATCAAAGAACACTCTAATTCTGTCAGCTAGGCGCGAAGAACTATTAAAAGAAAATTTCCCAAATAGTATTGTTTGCCCACTCGATATAAAAAACGATTCTTCTGTAGAAAACTTTTTTAAAACAATGGTTGCCAAGGAGTTAAGTATAGACATGGTTTTCTGGTGTCCTGCTATCTATGCACCGATGCACATTCAAGATCTTAATGAAGAACTCGCGGAGGAAATAATAATAGTGAATTTTTTAAAAACAATCCGACCTTTCAATAAATTAAAGAATTACTGGATTGAAAATAAATGCACCATGCGTAACTCGCCTCAGTGGATTTGGATATCCAGTGTTGGGGGCTATATTGGGCTACCGGGGGCTACTACCTATGGTGCAAGCAAAGCAGCAATGAATCATTTTGCTGAGTCGAGTTACATCGAGTTAAAAAAATTTAATATTCATATATCTTTAGTTTGTCCTGGATTCGTAGATACTCGGCTGACAAAAAAAAATAAAGGATCTATGCCCTTAATAATGACTTCAGACCTAGCTGCAAAGCAAATAGTTGACGGTGTAAAAAAGGGTCGCTTCGAAATTCATTTTCCATTGGTTTTTTCACTTTATTTAAAGCTGTTGCGAATCTTACCAAAAAGAATTTTTTTTTTCCTGATGAATATTCTTTTTAAGAATGGAAGGTGGCATGATTAGTCCTGAATTTTTAGCAAAATTTAGTTATTCGATCTCGTCTCTAAGGGAAGATAACCTTAATAAATTCATGGAATATTATGCAGAAGATGCTACATTTAATGATCCATTGCATACACTTAAAGGCAAAGATAAAATAGATAGCATGTACAAAGCCATGTACACTAGGTTGGAGGATGCTAGGTTCGGTAACTTAGAGATCGTAAAAATGGAAAATACTATTGTCGTGCGATGGCTGTTTACTTTTACTGTCAAAAGAATAAAAACTGGAAATCAATTTCCCGGCGTCAGCTGGATAGCACTTAATGAGGAGAATTTAATCAAGTCTCACACGGATTTTTGGGACGCCAGCGAACTAATATCCTTGGTTACCCCGATGAAGTATCCAATCAACTGGATAAAAAAACAAATTTCGAAACTGCCAAAAAAGACAATCAAATATGAAGACAATTGAAAATCTAAATGACAACCCGCCGTCCTCAATGTTGTACCCTGGCCTTTTTAGATCATTCGAAAGGGTTCGTTGGAATTTAGAAAAAGACATACCGTGGAATTTGTTCGAAAAAAATAAGCTAACCGAAAATCAGGCAGTTACGATTAAAATGAACGCAATTACGGAATGGGCTGCTTTACCAGCGACTGAAATGTTTTTAAGGGACAATAAACACGATAGTGATTTTTCAGCCTTTATGTCAGTATGGTTTTATGAAGAACAAAAACACAGTTTAGTGTTAATGGAATATCTAAGAAGATTTTGCCCCCACTTGGTTCCAACTGAAGAGGAACTACACGCAGTAAGATTCGAATTTGACCCTGCTCCTGCTCTTGAGACCCTTATGCTACATTTTTGTGGTGAAATTAGACTCAACCACTGGTATAGATGTGCGGCTCAGTGGCACACTGAGCCAGTTATTAAAAGTATTTATGAGATTATTGCAAAGGATGAGGCTCGACATGGCGGTGCTTACTTAAAATATATGAAGAGAGCTATAAATCAACTTGGCGAAACTGCTCAAGCGGCATTCTCCAAGGTTGGTGTTTTGATGGCTTCTGCTAGTCGCAGCGCGAAAGCTTTGCATCCCACTAATCTACATGTAAACCAATCTCTTTTTCCAAACGATACAGTACAAAGCAAATTGCCTGAACCTGGCTGGCTTGAAACGTGGCTCGACGATCAGATAAAATTTGATAGCGGCTGGGAAAAGAAGGTTGCTGATAGAATTTTACATAATCTATCACTTCTATTTAATCAATCCTTTGAAAATGTAAGAGAATTGAATCTGTTTAGGAAACGTATTCTTCAAGAGCTAAAAAAAGAGAAATAGTGCGTCCTTAAAATTATGAGTAGTTCTGCGAATACCAATAAAGCCCTCTCATGATCAACCACTCATCAATAGTAATTATCAGCTTTCTCGCACCAAAGTGATTCATAGATTCTAAATACTGTTCAGAATATCCTCCGCACAGCGTAATTTTTTTTATCTCCTTGAGATGAAACAATGGTGAAATTTGACTCAGTGCTATTCCGCTTGAAGAAGAGTCTTCCGTATCATTTGGTAATGAAGAAAAGTTTTTGAGAGTAGACACTAGCTTTTGGTTTATCCCCGACAAACTATCTTTCATTTTCCCAAATCCCGGAGTGAGAAATCCCCCAAGATGAGAAAATATCACTGTACCACTGTCAACCTTTTTTATGGATACTACATCCGTTACTGTTACGCTCCCTGCAGAAACTATAATTACCTTTTCATTTTTTAATTTACTAAGAGGTATATTAGAAGCAAAGCCAATTAACGCAGCCCATCTGTCTTTACCCAAGGATGCAGGGTTTTCCCGGCTAGTTTTTAAAACAGCAGTTCCCCACTTAAACGAAAATTTTTTTTCAGGTTCCACTTTTATTGTTGGAATGTTCGTTTGGCAAAGAAATTTCCTTAGGACTTTAGCGACAATATTTTCAATATCTTTACATGCTACAGACGAGATTATACATTGACAGTCGGAAATTATAGGGGCGGTACTGCGTGAGCTGATTTTAAGAAAAGTGTTATTCAGTACTTTTAAAAAATGTGATCCATTTTTTCCAATAAACTTATTTTCTAACGAAGCGAACTCGCCAACCATTACCCTAGTGGACCTCAAATCCTGAAGGAAAACCCACTTAATTCGACTGTTACCAATATCTACTAAGAGATTCACTTATTTATAAAACTTCCATTGGGTATATGAATTTTTTTCCCACCAGAAACCTTAATAATTATCGATCCGAACCTATCGATGCCAAGGTTGGTTCCTGATATTTGTTTATTTTTCTCATTCAGAAGAGTAACATTTTTTAAATGGTAAAAATCCCTTCTATTAAACTCTTTGGCGTTATCTTTTTGTTCACTTGCCGGCGGTTTTTCTAAGAATTTTTCTCCAAGTTGGATAAGAAAGTTACTGGAGTTAAATTTCTTTGCGGCATTTAACGAGTCAAAAACGCCAACAGCATAAAACGCAGTATTTTCTCTACCCCAGAAGAGATTCAGCCCTAAACCAACAACTAACCAGGTTTCATTTTTAACAGTAACTCTGTTAATTAGAATTCCTCCAAACTTTATTCCATTTTTTAGTAGGTCGTTTGGCCACTTCAACGAAAAATAGTACCTTGGTTTATTTAGATACCTCTCTAATAGTTCTAAAACTATAAGACAAACTGAGATGGACTGATTTAAAACTAGACTCTTGCGATGGCTTTGCTCTGGTACAAGAAAAGTTGAAGCAAGGGTGAGCTCGCCCAAAAGCCATCTTTTCCCCCCTCGCCCATAACCGCTAAGCTGATTAAATGAGTAAAAAATGTGTGGTTTTGGATTTACGGCTTCAGCTAAAAAATTTAATGCATCATCTTGCGTAGATCTGGTTTCTTTGAGATATTTAATGTTCCACATTTTATTATTATGTTGTATAAATTAGACTATATGTACTTTGATAAGCACGTTTTTTTCTGTATCAATGTTCGTAATGAAAACGAGACTTGTTGCGGCCACTGTGATGCCCAAGGCCTCCAACGTTACGCTAAAGACAGAATTAAAGAATTTAGTAACCTCAGTGAGGGCAAGATTAGGATCAATAAAGCCGGCTGTCTGGGTAGGTGCGACTTTGGTCCAGTTTTAGTTATTTATCCGGAAGCAGTTTGGTATCAATATCTTGATAAGAATGATATTGATGAAATCATTACTAGCCATCTAATTGACGGTAAGATCGTTGACCGATTGGTTCTTTAGGGTTTATATATTGGCATCTTATTCGTCGGAAAGTGATTCTAAAAACTCAGTTGCGCAGGATCCAATCGTTTACCTAAACGGTGAGTGGTTGCCACTAAGTGAAGCACGAATTTCTCCTTTAGACCGTGGGTTTCAATTTTCTGATTCAATTTATGAGGTTATACCTGTTTACCAGAAAAGAGCTTTTTACCTAGAAAGTCACATAGACAGACTTTTTAGAAGCTTGGGTAGACTAAAAATTAACCTTAACCTTCAAACAAAAGATATCCGTCAAATAGTCGACAAATTAATAAACTTAGATAATCACTTCAACCAGCAAATATACATTCAAATATCTAGAGGCATCAGCCCAGTTAGAAAACATGCTTTTCCAAGTAAAATCCTCTGTCCAACTTTTTTTTCAATGACAAGCCTGCTAGAGAGGCCCTCTGAGAAAGATATTCAACTTGGTTTATCAGCCATAACTTTAAAGGATAATCGTTGGTTAAGATGCGATATAAAATCTACTGCCCTTCTGGCAAATGTACTTGCTCGTCAGCAGGCAGCAGAAAAAAAAGCAGATGAGGCGATACTTTTTAGAAATAATAAACTTTCCGAGGGTGCTGCCTCCAGTATCTGGTTAGTCAAAAATGGAAAACTTTATTTTCCGAAGAAAAGCAAAAAAATATTAGAAGGAATAAGAATTGAAGTTATAAGTGACATTTGTAAAACCTTGAATATTTCGATAACTAGAAAAGATTTATCGATTCAAGATTTATTTTCAGCTGATGAAATTCTCTTAACGTCTGCAACCAAAGAAGTTTTACCAATTACAAAAATAGATAAAAAAATTGTAGATAAAAATGGAATAGCAGAACCTGGTCCTATCTTTAAAATGATTAGAAGAGAGTATGACAAACTTATCCAGAATCATACTTGTTGAGTAAAATTTACTCAGTTTTTTTTAATCTACTCTGTAGGTTGGTTAATTCTTCCTCAGTAATATAATCAAAGACCTTAACTACTCGTCTTGTACCATCTATTCTAGAAGCTATATCTGCAGCTAAATCTGCTTCTCTTTTAGTTACTAAACCCAAAAGAAAAACTACACCATTTTCAGTTTTTACCTTGATGACGTTACCGTTTAAGTTTTTTTCGTCTATCAAACTGGCTTTTACTTTTGTTGTCAGTATTGCATCTTTTGCAAATGTTTTAGTTGTTGTAACGGGACCAATATTAACCTCATTGAAAACATCCCTGACATTTTCAATATCAGCAACTAAAGCACTGATTTTCTTTGATACTCCCTCATTAGGCACCCAGCCAGTAATAAGTGCTATTCGGTTGACGCTAGTTACCGACACTGACACACTGGACTTAGAAAACTCAGCGGAAATTCTTTGGATAGACTTCAATTCAATAGTTTCGTCTTCAAGAATAATACCCGGCGTTCTGCGGTCCGTAACTGCAACTGCAGTGGCAAACATCCCAGTGGCAACAACTGGAAAACACCCAGAATTTGCAATTGTAATTACTGAAACAATCATAAACGAACACACACGCTGCAATTGCTGCGACATAATCTTCACCAGTGATAAATCTTAAATTATAGTATAAATTACAGATAAAAAATTAGAGAAGAAAATATGACAGATACAGCTACACTCCATAAACGTCAAAATCAGATGATGTCGGGTATATACGTTTTAGCTACACCCATCGGAAATTTACTTGATTTGAGCGAAAGAGCTAAACTAATTTTGAGCAATTGCCACCTAATCTTTGCTGAAGACACTAGAATTACGCGAAAACTTCTGACTCTTTTAAATTTGAAAAAACCGCCATTAGGAATAAAATCACTCCATAAATTTAGCGAGGCTAAGACTGTAGCTAACCTAAATATAAAAAAAAAAATGAAATAATTGTTATTACCTGTGATGCTGGCACACCTGCAATCTGCGATCCAGGAGCTAGGATGATCAGCCATTGCCGAAGCATAGGTCTTAGAATTTTTAGTATTCCCGGGCCTTGCTCTCTCGTATCGTCATTTTCGGTAAGTGGCTTTGAGTTGAGTAAAAACGAACCTTTGTCTTTCTGGGGGTATTTTCCTCGGAAAATTGGAGAGCAAACGAATTTACTCATGAAAATGCGAAATATGGGTGGTTTTGTAGTTTTTTTTGAAGTAGCCAGTAGACTATTGAAAACACTCACTGCCATACAAGCGGCCTTTGGGCCGGAAACTAAAGTGTTTATAAGTAAGGAAATTACTAAAGTATATGAAGCGCATTGGTTTGACAGTGTAGACAATCATCTTACTAAATTTAAGGATGGTAATAGCTCTCCTGTCGATGCCACTAGGGGAGAATTTGTTGTTACCCTTGATGTCCCTAAAGCTGTTGAGACTGACCTAGAAGATGAAAGGCTTAGAAAATGGATTTATGCATTGCAACCCCACATGACGAATGCTGACCTTGTAAAGATTCTTTCCAGAGAGCTGCAAGTAAGTAAGAAAAAAGTTTATAGCTATGTGATTCGCAACTAATTGCTACGCCTCTTATCAATCAAAAAATCCAGAACTTTAATAGCTTTTCTATGACTTCCACCAACCATTGATGGTCCAGTTCGGTAAACTCCGTCTACTACTAGTTGTGGAACCCCAGTAATTTTAAATTCACCCATCAATTTTGTAGCCAAATCCATTGAATTTCTAACTTCCTTGGAATTCCAGTTCTTTTCGAATTCCTTGCTATCTATACCTTGCTCCTCCACCCAAAAAAGAATGTCCAAAAAGTTCTTCAGCGGAAGTCGTTTATTTTGCATAGCGATAAAAACCCGAGGCACGACATCTTTGTCAAGATTCATTTTCTTTAACGTAAAAAATAATTTTTGGTGGTTTATCTCTCGAAAAGGAACATGATATTTTCTAAACTCAACCTCATCGTCAAGTTGGTCTGCCCATCTACTCAGTGATGGATAAAAGTTTTTACAATGAGGACAACCAAACCAAAAGAATTCAATAACCTCAATTTTTCTTGTATCAGCAAAGGCATGTTTATCTGAAATGATTTCGTAATCAATGCCCTCGTCATATGCAGACATTGCAAAAGCATACGAGCAACAGCCAAATATAATAGTTAATTTTAAAAATTTATCGGCAAAGTTTTTGATCATTATTAAAAATTCCTTAATTTACTAGAACAGCGTGAGACTTAACCTTACTAGTTGAGAGACGTGCCTTAATTTGCTTAAGTTCCTCTGCATCATAATAAGGCCCCATCCTAACCCTGTAGAACAAATTACCTTTCTTATTTTTTTTATAAATCGAAGCCTCAAATCCTAAAAAAGCTAGTCGAGCTCTCATCCTATCAGCTTCTTCTAAAGCTCTAAACGCACCAACCTGTAAAAAATAAGCTTTACGTTTCTGAGATTCATCTTCTTCTAAGTTATTGATTGATGGAGCAACCACGACTGGGCTTCTTCCCCGGGTTATGTTATTAAAATTGCTTTTCGCTCCTTGCGGTTCTTGGACGATTGCGTCTGGTAACTGGTCGGCTAAGAAAATTGACTCTTCAGTAGGAGCAATTTTCACAACTGCATTTTCCTCTGATTTTATATTTGACAACTGCTGTGAACTTATATCTCCATCAACTTTATCTAAAAAGGGAACTGGCGTTTTGGTGACATAAAAAGCTATGTAGGCCGCCACTGCGAGGCCCAATGTCAAACCCAGAAAAAAACTGATCAATCCAAACCCATTAGGTTTCGATTTAAGGTTTAATATTTTCATAAGGTACCTTACATGTTTTTGGGAGCCGAAATGCCTAAAAGTGTCAAATTTCTTTTGATAATAAGTGCTGCAGAAAAAACAAGAAGTAACCTTGCAAATTTTATGTCTCGGTTCTCGACTAAAATTTTGCAATCATTATAGAAGCAATGGAAATCGGAAGCCAAGTTTTTTAGATAAAAAATTAGAACATGTGGTGCAAGCAAGGTAATAGACTCCTTCAGGACGCTCGGAAATTCAGAAAGTCTGTTCAAAAGAAGAACTTCCGCTCTCGAGGTTAAATGTTTACCAGGAAAGAAGTTTGGCTGATGCACCACTTCTCGCATTTTCGCCGCTGACAGCCCAGATTGTTGAATCACACTGTGGGCTCTTGCATGTGCATACTGGATGTAAAAGACTGGATTCTCCTCACTCGTTTTTTTTAGAATATCCAAATCAAAAGAAAACTCAGTCTCCGCTTTTTTAGATAGTAAAAAAAATCTTACTGCGTCCCTTCCTTTGATTAAACTTACACCCCGTAACGACGAAGAATTTCCGCCTAGAGAAACATCCTCTTCCTTCCCAGAGGCCCAAAAAACCAAGTCCCTCAGAGTTACGTAGGTTCCAGCTCTTTTTGAAACTTTAATTTCTTTATCATTTTTCAAAATTCTAACCATTTTATGAAGAATGGTTTGAGGAAAATTTTCTGAAATATTAGTTTTTAAGGCTTGCAGGCCAGCTTTTAATCTTTTAAGGGTACCATGATGATCCGATCCCTGGATATTTACGGCTCTATCGAAACCTCTTCGCCACTTCTCCAGGTGATAAGCCACGTCAGGCACAAAGTAGGTATAACTTCCATCGCTTTTCACCATCACTCTATCTTTGTCATCGCCAAAACTTGAAGATTTAAGCCAAACAGCATCATCTTTGACAAAAGAAAATCCATTTTTTTCAATTAAGTCCAATATTTCTTGTATTGCACCGTTTGAGTAGAATTTTGACTCCAAAACAAAATTATCGAACTGTACTCCAAGATGTCCAAGATCCATATTTTGTTCAGCCCTAAGACTAGCGACGGCAAACTTTTTAATTTTGTCTATCAAATCAGAATCTGACAGAGCTTTTTTTTTAGCTTTTGAAAAACCTTCTCTCTCATAACTCTTAGAAAACTCTCTCGCTAATTCAGAAATATACTCTCCTTTATAGCCATCAGTTGGGAAATTTTTGTCTTCAGGGTTAAGACCTTTCAATCTTGCAAAAACTGATAAGCCCAAGTTATCAATTTGCTTCCCAGCATCATTGTAGTAAAACTCTTTATAGACTGAGTGTCCCTCGACTCTTAATAAATTTGCGATCGTATCACCCAAAACAGCCTGTCTGGCGTGGCCAACATGTAAAGGTCCTGTAGGATTAGCGGATACAAATTCTAAAATAATTTTCTGCCTATGTTTAAGAGGAATATGTGGATTACCAAAGTTAGGATCATCTAATATCAACGCAATAGTTTCAGCTCTAATTTCTGGCGTTAGAAAAAAATTCGTAAACCCAGGTTTTTTAACTTCTACTTTCGACCAAACAGGCAAGTTTTTGATCAAAAATTTTTTGTGAAGGCACAAATCTCTAAATTTTTGTCCTAATTCTTGAGCAATATCTGTAGGGTTTTGCCTCTTAATTTGTGCTAATTTGAAAGCAATATTACTAGAAAAGTCACCATTTTCTATATTTTTCGGTTTTTCAATAGAGTTTGGGACATTTATTTTTTGAATAATATCCTCACCGCCTTCATGATCTCTTGCTAAAAATTCAACTACGACTTTTTTTAATATGTTAGCTAGGTGATTTTGCCAAATTTGTAGCATTTAAGTGTCTTTTCAGAAAAATGGTAAATATCTCATAAGCAAGTTTGGCGCGTCTGACAGGAATCGAACCTGTGGCACCTGGCTTCGGAGGCCAGCGCTCTATCCACTGAGCTACAGACGCTTCTTTCAAGTCTTTGCAGAACTAACTTAAGAAACGAATCTCTATATAAATATTATAATTTAAACTAAACTTACGATAACATTTAAACAGAAAGTGAGATATGAGTGAATCTGAAACACCAATAAAAACGCCAAAGGATTTAATATTAGCTATATTGGCGGCTTTTATTTTACCAATTGTTATAATTGTGTTGTTGACTCAATTCGTTGGTTTTACAAAAAACTCAACCAGTAATTCAGATGCTTACACAGAAGAAGCTATTGAGGAGAGATTATCGCCGTTAGGCAAAATAAGCACACAACCTTTAGCTGGAGTCGACGGATCTGAGATAAATAAAGCTTTAGTTGTCAAGACCTCATTGGCTACTGGCGAAGAGGTTTACACAGCTAGATGTGCTGCATGTCATGCAGCCGGAGCTCTTAATGCCCCCAAGATTGGAGACATTGATACTTGGAAACCTAGGTTGGCTCAGGGTCTTGATGCACTGGTTTATTCAGCACTTAATGGGAAAGGTAGTATGGGCGCGCAGAAAGGGAGTCAACATTCGGATGATGAAATACAAAGGGCAGTCATATATTTACTAAATGAATCAGGAGGTGAGTTTAAATAGTGACTACACCTAACTTTACGTTTTTGGATAAATTGTTGTGTATTGGGGATAATTTCCTCAAAACTAACTTCGGCGGTATTAAAGGCTCCGGACGGAAAGTTTTTTCTGAACAAGATAATTTTAAGGTTTTAGAGACGTTAAACATTTCGGACGCTTCGAAAGCTGGTTCCCTAATGAGAGTCAACCATTCTGGAGAGGTGGCTGCTCAGGCGCTTTACCAAGGTCAAATGCTAGTAGAAACAGACCGAGAAGTTAATAGGTATTTATTAACAGCTGCTAACGAAGAAGCCGATCACTTAAATTGGACTTCTGAGCGATTAAATTCTTTAAACACTAAGCCTAGTTATTTAAATCCAGTATGGTATTCGGGTGCTTTGATGCTTGGTTTACTTGCTCGACTTATCGGGAAAACGACTTCCATTGGCTTTTTAGCTGAAACAGAAAGACAGGTTGAAACTCATTTAAGAAAACATTTGGAAATATTTCCCAAAACGGATAAGCTCTCTTTAGCGGTTTTGGAAACGATGCTGGCTGATGAGACTAAGCATGCCGAATGGGCAGAAGGATCGTCTCACCATGAGAACCTACCGATTTTCATGAAAAAATCGATGGCTTTGGGGTCAAAAATTATGATTAAAGTTGCAGAGAAACTTTAGTTAAATTTCAATTGGGTCTATGTCGATAGAAGCATTAAATTTCTTAATGAAAGTTTCCTCTTTAGAAAAATTTTTCAAAAGTTTGTGTAAGATACTTCTTACATTTGACTCTAAAATCACTTGACCTCTGTATCGATTGGATATTTTTTCCGGATATACCGGTAATGGGCCGTTAATTAGGACATCTTCGAGAATTGGGTCACTTTTGTCATAGTTTTTCAAAAAGGTCATCAAACTTTCAAGGCCCAGACTCAAAGTGCTGTTTGATTTGTGCGCGAGTCGTATGGTTGCAAAATTTGTGAACGGAGGCAGGGAAGATTTTGACCTTTCCTTCAAAACTGCTTCAATAAAGTTATCGTAATCATAATTTCTGAGGTGATCAAAGAAACTAGAGTCAAAGTTGGTTGCTTCAACGAAAACTTTAGCAAGGTTTTTTTCCAAGCTTTCTCTCCGACCTGCTCTTCCGGCCACTTGTATCAAGGACTGAAATAATTTTTCTGGAGATCTGAAGTCTGGATTTCTCAAATAGGCGTCTACCTCCACAACAACAACGAGACTTACCTCAGAAAAATCATGTCCTTTTGTTAACATTTGAGTACCGATAATGATGTCAACCTCTCTAGCACGAATTTTTTTTAAGTTGTCTTGAAGTGCTTTTCTCCCGCGAATTGCTTCTCTATCCAGCCTAAGTATTTTAGCTTCCGGAAATAAGCGTCCTATTCTCTCTGCTAGATTTTCTGTACCAATACCAACAGAAACTAAGTTTTCTGAAAGACAGTCTGTGCATTTTGAAGGCGGGGGAGTCTTATCACCACAAAAATGACACTTCATCACCCAATTATTCTTATTCTTATGTAGTACAGTATTAGCACTGCAAAATTTACATGTTGCACTTGACCCACAATCCTTACAGATCATCACAGGTGCCCAACCTTTTCGATTCAAGAAGATAATGGTTTGCTTCCCAGCTTTCAAAATTTTTTTAATTTGTGAAACTGACTTTTCGGATAAACCGTTGACATATGACGAATTAGTTTTTTTTACGAGCACTAATTCAGCATGGGGAGAACCACTTGCTTGTTTCTTCAATAAAACCCTCTTGAATTTATTTCTTTTTGAATTTAAGAAAGTTTCGGAACTAGGCGTTGCAGAGCCTAGAATGATTTTGATGTTCAGTTTTGAAGCCCTCCAAATTGCTAAATCTCTCGCAGAATACCTGAGACCCCCTTCCACTTGCTTGTAAGATGAGTCATGCTCCTCGTCAACCACTATAAGTTCTAGATTTGGTAAAGGAAGAAAAATTGCCATTCTTGTGCCTAAAATTAACCTTAAATGCCCTCTGGCGGCCTTTAACCATACTTTGCTTCTGTTTACTTGAGTTTGACTGCTATTAAATACTCCAAAATCTAGATTTGGAAATTCTTTCCTAAATATTTCTTCTAGCTGTGGTGTTAGAGATATCTCGGGTACCAAAAATAGGATTTGTGCTGTTTGATTTATTTGAAAAATGGATTTTATTATGGACAAATAAACCCTAGTTTTTCCTGATCCCGTTACCCCATGTAATAATATAGGCTTAGAGCTTGACATAATTAAACCTGTAGCTTTTTTTTGCTCCGGGTTTAAGGTGCTTTCTTTAAATAAAACTTTTGTTTGTTGTTTATCGTGTTGAGGTTCTCTCAACAGTGCATCAAAGCTACCAGCTTTTACTATTTTTTGCGTAGCGAGGAATCTTTTAGGATCTCTTAAATAGTTTGGATAGCAAGTAAAAATTACTTGGCCCAATGATTTATGATAGTAAATAGCCGTGAAGTTTATGAATCGTAACCAACTAGAGTTAACCTTTGGGAGGTTACTCAATATCTTAATTATCTTTTTTAAATTCTTAACCTTAGGAATTGATTCGCATACCCGAAAGATTAAGCCGATGGTTAGCTTACTTCTGAGTTCTACCAACACCCATTGACCAATAACGTCCTCATTTAAGGCTCTTTGGCAGTCTAGCTCATATTGAAGGCAGTCTATTTGTGGAATATCTAATGCAACATCAACTATCATGAGTCCTGTTGGCTGTACTTTTTAACCATTTCAACTAAATGAGAAACGTTATCCGGAGGGGTAAACTGAGAGATGCCGTGCCCTAAATTAAAAATATGTCCGATTCCTTTGGCTCTATTACCAAATAAAGAAAATAATTTTTTTACCTCCGCTTCAATATGTGTTTGAGTCCCCAACAAAACTGCCGGGTCAAGATTTCCTTGTAATGCACAACGATGACCAATCTCGTCCTTAGCAGACCTCAAACTTGTCATCCAATCAATTCCAATAGCATCGCAATTTAAATCTGCGATGAGGTTTAAATGCTGTCCAGCACCCTTTACAAAAGTAATTATTTTAATGTCATGGGCTGTTTTTAAATGTCTGATGATTCTTCTCAGGTACTTTAATGAAAAATCTGACAAATTATGGCCTGGTAACAGCCCTCCCCAACTATCAAAGAGCATAATTACGTTTGCTCCAGAAGATATTTGCATTTCACAATAGTCACAAACAATTATCGTGAGTTTATCAAGCAGTAATTTAAACATTTCTGGTCTGCTGTAAAGCCATTTTCTAGCTCTTAAAAAATCGTCACGAGACGAGCCACCTGATAAAGAATAACAAGCTAAAGTCCAAGGACTACCTGAGAAACCAATTAAAGGAATATCGGTATTTAGACTTTGTCTGATAGTTTTTACGGCTGCAGCTACATAATCAAGTTTTTCAGTTACATCAATTAAGGGAATTGCCTCAATGTCACTTTCGCTTTTTATCTCTTTTCTAAATTTAGGCCCCTCTCCTTCAACAAAGTAAAGTTCTAAACCTAATGCATCTGGAATAGTAAGGATATCCGAGAAAAGTATTGCAGCATCTAAGTTGAACCTTTCAATCGGTTGCAGCGTGACCTCACATGCTAACTCCGGATTTTTACAAAGATCTAAAAAAGATCCTGCTTTTTTTCGGGTGGCATTATATTCAGGTAAATATCTTCCAGCTTGCCGCATCAGCCACATTGGAACTCGTTGCACGGGTTGCCTAGATAAAGCCCGATGCAATAAATTTGTTTCAACTGAAACTATTTTTGACCTCTGACTTTGCTTATTGTTGATAGCTCTGCAATTGCAGTAGCTAGCTCTGACTGCGCAACAGCCAATGTAACTTTATCCCCAGAACTTTGGAGAAGGTCTTCAGCTTTTTTCTTTGCATCTAGAGCTCGCTGCTCGTCTAAATCTTTTCCTCGAACTGCTGTATCCGCCAAGACTGTAACTATTTTTGGCTGAATTTCCAAAATTCCCCCAGCAACAAAAAAAATATCCTCAACATCACTATCAATATTTTTGAACCTTAAAGTTCCAGGCTTAATCTTAGTAATCAACGGCGTGTGATTGGGATAGACACCAATTTCCCCTTCTATTCCTGGAACAATTACATACCCCGCAAAACCTGAGAAACAAATTTCTTCTACAGATACTATTTCCAATGCAAGTCTATTTTGATTCAAACTCATTGCAAATTTTTTGCTTTCTCTATAGCTTCATCGATAGTACCCACCATGTAAAATGCTTGCTCTGGAAGATGATCTAATTCCCCCGAGCTTATCATTCCAAAACCCTTGATCGTATCTCTTAAACTAACGTACTTCCCAGGAGACCCAGTGAAAACTTCAGCTACATGAAAAGGTTGAGACAAAAAGCGCTGCATTTTTCGGGCTCGGGCCACCACTAGCTTATCCTCTGGTGCTAGTTCGTCCATACCTAATATTGCAATAATATCCCTCAACTCCTTATACCTTTGAAGAGTACCTTGCAAAGAACGAGCTGTCTCATAATGCTCAGTTCCTACAATATTTGGATCAAGCTGTCTGGAGGTCGAATCTAAAGGATCAACAGCCGGGTAAATACCCAATGCTGCAATATCTCTGGACAGCACCACGGTTGAATCTAAATGAGCAAAAGTTGTTGCTGGAGAGGGATCAGTTAAGTCATCAGCAGGTACATAAACTGCTTGTATCGATGTAATTGATCCTGTTTTTGTGGAAGTAATACGCTCCTGTAGTTTACCCATCTCCTCAGCAAGAGTAGGTTGATAACCAACAGCTGATGGCATTCTACCCAGCAACGCGGAGACCTCAGTTCCAGCTAGCGTATATCGATAAATGTTGTCTACAAAAAATAGTACATCTTTACCCTCGTCTCTAAAAGACTCTGCGATTGTTAAACCGGTTAAAGCAACTCTTAGACGGTTTCCTGGAGGCTCGTTCATTTGTCCATAAACCATGGAAACTTTTGAGTCTTCAAAGTTTTCAGGGTTAACCACACCGGCTTCAATCATTTCATGGTAGAAATCATTGCCTTCTCTTGTTCTTTCACCCACTCCAGCAAAAACGGATAATCCAGAATGTGCCTTAGCAATATTATTTATTAATTCCATCATATTTACAGTTTTTCCAACGCCGGCACCCCCAAACAAACCAACTTTACCTCCTTTTGCAAAAGGACACACAAGGTCAATAACTTTTATGCCGGTTTCAAGTAACTCTTGAGAAGGGGACAATTCCTCATATGGAGGTGCGTCCCTATGAATTACAGCATTTTTTTCATTTCTCACTGGACCAACTTCATCAATTGGGTTTCCTAAAACGTCCATAATTCTCCCTAAGGTGGCCGTGCCAACTGGCACAGTTATTGGTGAGCCAGTATTCTTTATTTTCATGCCTCGTCTTAAACCATCTGAAGAACCCAATGCTATAGTTCTTACAACTCCGTCACCTAATTGCTGCTGCACTTCCAAGGTTAATTCTGAATCTTCCATCTTTAGAGCATCATAAATCTTTGGCATTTTGTCTCTCGGGAATTCAACATCAACAACTGCACCAATACATTGAACAATTTTACCTTCTATCATATTTTTACCCCAAAATTTAATTAAACTGCTGCTGCTCCGGCAACTATCTCAGACAACTCTTTAGTGATACTAGCTTGACGGCTCTTGTTGTATACGAGCTTAAGTTCATTGATGACATTGCCAGCATTATCCGTAGCAGCCTTCATGGCAACCATCCTCGCAGATTGCTCAGAGGCTAGATTTTCCACAACAGCTTGGTAAATCAAAGCCTCCACATACCTTAAAAGCAAATCATCTATAACCAACGTCGCGTCTGGCTCATAAATATAGTCCCATACATAGTTATTCACTGGCTCTAAGTCTTTTGCAGACAAAGGTAGCAAAGAATCTAAGATTGGTTCTTGCCTCATAGTATTAACAAAAGAGTTATAACAGATGAAAACCTCATCTAACTTCCCGTCCAAAAATTCATCTGTCATAACTTTCAGCGCACCGTTAAGTTTCTCAACGTCTGGCGAGTCTCCAATTTGAGTGAGACCAGCTATAATCGGTACGTCAATTCTTGAAAGAAACCCTGACGCCTTGGTTCCAATTGACAAAGCCGATACTTCTTTGCCTGCAGACTCTATCTCTCTAATCTTATTCAATGCGAGTCTGAAAACATTTGTGTTTAAACCGCCGCATAACCCTTTATCAGTTGACACTAAAATTAAGCCGCTAACTTTGGCGTTTTCATTATTTTTCATAAAACCGTGTGTGTATTCCGGGTTTGCCTGAGTAAGATGACCCACAACATCACGAATTTTTTTGCTGTAAGGGCGAGATGCTTTCATTCTCATTTGTGCTTTGCGCATTTTAGAAGCCGCAACCATCTCCATAGCTTTTGTAATTTTCCTTGTATTTTCAACACTCTTTATTTTATTTCTAATTTCTTTGGCAGCTGACATAACAATTCTTTATTATTAGTAAGAGATTTAAATATTTCGATCTTTTAAAAATTGCTTAATTCCGTCTTCCAGTTTGCTTTCAGAAGTCTCATCTAACTTTTTATTTTTTTCCAACGATACTAAAAGAGACTTAAGACCAGAACTGTTATTAAAAAAATCGTGGAGATTTTTTTCGAAGTCTAAAACACCACTAACCTCTATATCATCGAAGTATCCCTTGTTAATAGCAAATAGAGATAGAGCCATCAAACCAATCGATAAAGGTGAATATTGAGGTTGCTTGAGTAACTCAGTTACCCTAGCTCCTCTATCAAGTTGCTTTCGCGTGGCATCATCTAAGTCAGATGCAAACTGGGCAAAAGCAGCGAGCTCACGATATTGGGCAAGGTCAGTCCGGATTCCGCCTGACTGAGATTTTATTAACTTTGTCTGGGCAGCCCCACCAACCCTTGAGACTGAGATACCAGCGTTAATTGCTGGCCTGACCCCAGAATTAAATAAATTAGTTTCAAGGAAAATTTGACCATCAGTGATTGATATGACGTTTGTTGGCACAAAAGCAGATACGTCTCCTGCCTGCGTTTCTATTATAGGAAGGGCTGTCAAGGATCCGGTTCTATTCTTTACTTTTCCATCAGTAAATTTTTCAACATACTCTTCGTTAACTCTAGCTGCTCTTTCTAGCAATCTAGAGTGCAAGTAAAATACATCTCCAGGAAAGGCTTCTCTCCCAGGAGGTCTTCTTAAAAGCAGGGAAACTTGCCTGTAGGCGACGGCTTGTTTAGAGAGATCGTCGTAAATAATCAACGCATCTTCCCCCCTATCTCTAAAAAACTCCCCCATGGCACAACCAGAATAAGGCGACAAATACTGCATGGCAGCAGACTCAGATGCTGAAGCAGCAACTACGATAGAATAACTGAGTGCATCATTTTCTTCCAGCGCTCTAACAACATTTTTTATTGAAGAAGCTTTCTGTCCTATAGCTACGTAAATACAAACTACATCTTTGCCTTTTTGATTAATTATAGTGTCAATTGCCAATGCAGTTTTACCAGTTTGTCGATCGCCAATTATCAATTCCCTTTGACCGCGACCAATTGGAACCATTGAGTCGATCGCCTTAAGACCAGTCTGAAGCGGCTGAGATACAGACTGCCTTGAAATTACACCGGGCGCAATTCTTTCGATAGGGCCTGTGCTAGAGGCACTAATCGGACCTTTTCCATCTATTGGTTGACCTAAAGCGTTTACAACTCTACCTATCAAGCTATTTCCTACAGGGACTTCAAGTATTTTCCCAGTGCATTTAACAACATCACCTTCAGATATATGTTCATAATTACCAAGTATCACAGCCCCGACAGAATCTCTTTCAAGATTTAAGGCAAGGCCAAAAGTATTATTTGGGAACTCAAGCATTTCTCCTTGCATGGCTTCTGATAGCCCGTGGATTTTGCAAATGCCATCAGTTACGGTAACTACTGTTCCTTGATTACTTACCTCAGCATCAACATTCAGGCTACTGATCTTTTCCTTAATAATTTCGCTAATTTCTGACGGATTTAACTGCATTAGTACTCCCAACTGTGAATTATATTAATTTTTAATTTCTAAAAATCTCAGACTTTAATCGTTGTAATTGAAACTTTAGGGATTTATCAATCACTGTGTCTTTCATAATGATTTTAAGTCCACCAATTAGGCTTGCATCAACTGATGATTTTATTTTTACACTTTTCTTTAAGCGGATCTCAAGGCTTTTGTTTAACTTTTTTGTCTGATCAGAGGTTAATTTAAAAGCGCTCAAAATATTTACTATGACAACTCCACTATGCTCATTCATTAAATCAGAATAGAGTTCAGTGACCTGTTTGATGAGGTGTAATCTTGAATTACCTAGTAGTATATCAATAAAGCTTCTCAATTCGTCAGGAATAACTGGCAAAGCGGCCGTTAAAATTCCAACTAAAGTTTTATTTTCAACGGCTGGATTTAACATTAAGTTTTTAAATGCACCGTCGCTACAAACAGCATTCAGAGATTCTAATTCCCCGATAAAGTTTTTACCATTATGAAGGGAAACTTTAAACAAAGCCTCCGCATAGGGCCTCGCTAAGGTAAGTGATTCAGCCATTTCAGAGTTGTGCCTCAAGTTCTCTTAAAATATCATCATGTTTTTGTTTATTCACTTCTTTTTTAAGTATTCGCTCTGCTCCCAAGACAGCTATACCAGCTACCTCTTTTCTCAATTGATCTTTAAGTTTCAAAAATTCAACTGATGCTTCTTCCCGGGCGCTATTTAGGATTTTTTCAGCCTCTTTAGCAGCATCCGCCTTAGCGCTCTCAATAATTTCTAACGCTCTACGATCAGAGTCAATGATCTTCTTGTTAATCTGAACCTCAGCGTCTTTAAATTTTTCTTTTATATCTTTTTCAGCATCGGCAAGTTTAAGTTTTACCTTTTCAGAGAAGTCTAATCCCTCTGCAATTTTTCTAGTTCTTTCGTCGATCGCCTTGATGATTGGAGGCCAAACAAATTTCATGGTGAACCATGCCAAAACAAAAAAAACAATCATCTGTGCAAAAAGCGTAGCGTTTAAATTCATTACGGTTCCTTTTTTTACTGCAATTGAAAAAATTAACTAACAAAAGGATTTGCAGTTGTGTACCATAAGGCTATACCAGTTCCTATTATGAATGCCGCATCAATAAGCCCAACTAGAAGAAACATTTTTGTTTGAAGGGTATTCATTAACTCAGGTTGCCTTGCGGAGGCTTCAAGAAATCTACTACCCATTATGCCAATACCGATGCATGCGCCCGCTGCACCCAATCCTATTATTAAGCCAGCTGAAATGGCTACTAACCCAACGACAGAGTCCATACTATCTCCTTATTATTAAAAAAACTGAACATTCAAAATCAATGAGAATCATGAGCCTGACCAATGTAAACTAAGGTTAACATCATGAATATAAAAGCTTGTAAAGTAATTATTAGGATATGAAAAATAGCCCATATAGTTCCAGCTACAACATGACCAAAAAAGCCTAATATGGTAGCACTTCCTCCCAACAACGCAATGAGTACAAAAATCAACTCCCCAGCGTACATATTTCCAAATAATCTCATGCCAATAGAAAAAGTTTTTGCCACAAATTCTATTACATTCAATCCTAGGTTAAACAGCCATAAACTAGGATGGCTTCCGAAGGGAGCAAACAATAATTCACGAAAAAACCCTATTAAACCCTTCACTTTGACACTGTAATACATCATTAAAATAAATACCCCAAGTGCTAGACCCATGGTGCCATTTAGATCGGCTGTAGGCACGATACGGTGGTAGTGAATGATGTCACTCAGGCCTAAAATCATGAATATGTAATGTGGTAACTCTACAGGAAGCAAATCAAGAGCATTCATCATAAACACCCAGAGAAAAACTGTCAAAGCTAGTGGAGCAACGAAAGACCTATCCCCGTGAACGATACTCTTGGATTGATCCTCAACCAACTCTACTAACATTTCAATAAATGCTTGAAATCTCCCCGGAACACCCGAAGTAGCACGAACCGCGGCAATCCTTAATATTATGATAACAAATATTCCACAAGCTAAACTCCAAAACATTGTATCCAAATTAATAATACTAATATCAAATAGCTGAGACTGAGATGTACCCACATTATTCAAATGCTGTAGGTGATGGTTTACGTATTCAGATGGAGTTTGACTATCGGACGCCATAGGATTTAACAATAATATAAATTAAAGAGACTTAATATTCGTGATTTTAGAATACTTGAGAAAAAAATTGCGCAGGTTGAATTATGCATAAATTGTTCAATTTTTGCAATATTTAATACCCTAGGTATTCCATGAAGCAACATAAAAAAAAACAAACCAAAGACAATCCCAACAATAGCTGATAGCCAATAAAAATCTTGGTAGTAGTGAGACGCTAGAGATAAACCGATGAGGATAACTATTGCTTTTATCATTTCTCCAAAAAACAAGCCCACAAGAAAAAAAGCATTAAATCTTAATTTCTGCAATATTAAAAAATGCGCGTAAGACAATAAGCTGCCAAGATAAGAAATACACAATCCTAAAACAAAACTGAAGCCCACTGATAAATTAAAGATGAGAAATAGAAAAATAGCGATAATGGCAAATATAACTATTTGTATCGCTCTGCTAATTGCAGTCACGTTTCACCTACTTTTTTAAAGCGAACCTTAAATAAAAAGCTTTCTAGTTCCTCCAAATTAGAGTATTTTATTAACAGTTCTCCGCTTTTAACAGTTTTTGGATTGATTTTCAGATTTAAGTTAAAAAAAGATGAGAGTTCACTCTCTAACTTACTGAGATCTGCATCTTTGATTTTGGATGATTTGTTTACTTTGGATTGGTTTGGTGTTTTTCTCGTGATAAAGATATTTACTTCTTTTTCGACCTGTCTAACGGACCAGCTTTTCGCAACAGCTGTTTGAGCTAAAAAAATTTGATCTCTAGGCTCCAATGAAAGTAAGGCCCTTACGTGACCTTGCTCTAGGAAACCATTCTGCAACATTTTTTTTACCTCAGCAGGGGATGATAAGAGCCTAATTAAATTTGAAATTGATACCCTTGATTTTCCCAATATTGTTGCGGCCTGCTCGTGGGTAAGAGAGTATTCATCAACTAATTTAGATATACCGGTCGCTTCCTCCATTGCCGATAGGTCCTCCCTCTGCAAATTCTCTATTAAAGCCATTGCAAGTGCAGACTTATTATCAACGTTTTTCACCACAACCGGCACTGTCTCGAGCCCAGCAAGTTTAGCAGCCCTCCATCTTCTCTCGCCGGCGATAATCTCGTATACATTTTCGTCGCGAGATTTACGCACTATGATTGGCTGCATTAAACCTTGAGCCTTAATTGATCCAGCGAGTTCACTCAATGATTTTTCATTCATGGACAACCTGGGCTGAGTCATACCAGGTTTTAGTTCAGTGACTGCAAGATTGGTAACATTTGCAAGCGGCTTCTGATCTCCTAATAGAACGTCCAACCCTCTACCTAGTCCCCTTCGCCTCATTCTACTAAAGACCGATCGATGCTATTTGTAGTCACTCGTCCCAATAATTCTTCCGCAAACTCTACATAAGCCTTTGAACCTCGAGAAGCCTTGTCATACATTACAGCTGGCAACCCATAGCTAGGTGCCTCCGCGAGTCTAACATTTCTTGGGATGATGGTTGAAAAAACTTTTTTTCCAAAATATGTTTTCAGCTGGTTGCTAACCTGCTGCGACAGCGTAGCCCGTGGATCATACATTACCCTTAAAAGTCCCACCGTATCCAAATTAGTATTAAGATTAGCATGCACTCTTCTAACAGAGTTTATTAGGTCTGATAAGCCTTCAAGGGCAAAATACTCACATTGCATTGGTATCAGTATACCTCTCGCCGCGCATAATCCATTTAGAGTCAAAAGTGATAAAGACGGAGGGCAATCTATAAAAATAAAATCATATTTATTTTTAACATCTGTTAACGCGTCAGCTAAACGAAACTCTCTTCGTTTCATACTTACTAAATCCAGCTCTGCTCCTATTAAGTCTCTATTTGAAGGAAGAACATCATAGCCACACGTCGATTGCGCTATTGATGACACAATATCTTTTTCGCCAATAAGCACATGATAAACAGTCTCATCAAGACTCTGCTTATCTACGCCACTCCCCATTGTGGCGTTACCCTGCGGGTCAAGGTCAACGAGTAGCACACGCTTTCCAATTTGGGCTAAGACCGCAGATGTATTAACCGCTGTTGTGGTTTTTCCTACACCGCCCTTCTGATTAGCAATTGCTAGAATAACTGTCATTCCAAACATACTTTCAAAATTTGTTTAACCAAACTAACGCACGATCTTTAGAGCAGAAGCTAGAAAAATCTAAAACTTCTCCAATCATAAACCTATCAGCTTTGAGTATATTTGCGTCCCATTCTGTAATTCTTTTCTTAGTGGTAAAAAGCAACCATGCGCTTTCCTCGTGAGCAGAATCAGTTGTAATTTTTAAGAAATTTATACAATCTGAGAACGCTCTAGACGTAATAATATCAAAAATCCCTATGTTTTTTTTATCTTTTATATCACGATTGAGTATCGTAACTCTATTCCGTAAGTTTAATATCCCACATGCGTACTGTAAAAAACTAGCTTTTTTAGAGGATTTCTCTACTAATGATATGCGGATATTTGAGGATAGTAATGCCCAAATTAAAGCAGGAACACCATTACCTGAGCCTACATCTAAGACTCTCCTTTGCTCACACAGCTTCAACCTATTTGTCAAGCTAGGTAGGGCTAAAAGTGCATCCAACAAGTGAACTCTTACCATGTCTTCTAAGCCAGATACTGCAGTCAAGTTGTGAACTTTATTCCATTTAGAAAGAGCATTAATGAAAGTTTTTATACTTTCTAATTGTTCAGGCTGCAGTGCATAGCCATATTTTTTTAGCTCAAACGAGATAGATTCGGAGGAGAAAATTTTTTAGCCTTTTACTTTGAAATAGCGACTGATTTAAACTTTTTTAAGAAGATCGATAAAATGCTTAAGGCTGCTGGCGTAACCCCCGCAATCCTAGAAGCTTGAGAGAGATTAGAAGGTTTGATTTTTTTTAAATTCTGTAATGCCTCATTGGATAACCCTCTTACGCTGTCGTAATTAAAAGATTCTGGAATTTTTATAAATGTCATAGATTTAAAATGTTCAATCTCTCTTTGCTGCCTGTCAATGTAACCTTGATACTTAACCATGGTCTCAACTTTATTTTCTACCAAAATAGAATAAGAAGTTAAGGCCATCTTGCTCGATTTACTTTGATCTAAGAATTCCCTTAATTTTAAGAAATTGACCTCTGGTCTCTTCAAAAGGTCTAAGGCAGATGAATTCTTAGATAAAACAGAACCAAAAATTTTTTTTGCAAGGTTTCTATTAGGCTCATTGGGGGATACTAATATTGCTTCTAATTCTTTGAGAAGATTTTTTACAAATTTCCTACGTAAATTAATTTTTTTGTAAGTGTCAGGACTTATAAGTTTTAACAAAAGAGCCTTCTCGCAAAGTCTGAAATCTGCATTATCTTCCCTAAGGTTTAAACGAAACTCAGCTCGACTTGTAAACATCCGGTAAGGTTCTTTTACTCCTAAGTTTACCAAGTCATCAACTAAAACTCCCAAATAAGCCTCATCCCGACGCACCAACCAGGGGTCTAGCTGTTTTTCAAACCGGCTTGCATTGACCCCCGCTAAAAGCCCTTGAGCTGCTGCTTCTTCGTAGCCAGTAGTTCCATTAATCTGACCAGCGAAAAAAAGCCCTTTCACACTTTTAGTTTCTAAGCTAGATTTCAAGCCTCGTGGATCGTAATATTCATATTCAATTGCGTATCCAGGTCTAAGGAGGTGAGCCTTTTCTAGCCCTTTGATTGATCTTACAAGTTTCAGTTGTATTTCAAATGGCAGGCTAGTCGAAATACCATTAGGGTAGATTTCATTTGTATCTAAACCTTCAGGCTCTAAAAAAATCTGGTGAGAAGATTTATCAGAAAATCTTACAACCTTATCTTCTATCGAGGGACAATATCTTGGACCGTTTGATTCAATTATTCCCGAATACATCGGAGAAAGATGCAAGTAATTTCTTATTAAGTCATGGGTTTGTTCATTGGTTTTTGCCATCCAACAGCAAGTTTGCTTCAACGGTTTGAAATTTTCGTTGGTTCGTAGTGAAAAATATGGAATAGGAATATCTCCCCACTGAGGGGCAAAAGCCCCAAAATCAACGGAACGCCCATCTATTCTCGGCGGCGTGCCAGTTTTAAGCCTCCCACAAATAAAACCATAATCCTTTAAGCGATCTGCAAGTTTTACTGACGGAGGCTCACCAGCTCGTCCAGCAGGATGTGAATCCCTACCTATGAAAATTTTCCCATTCAAAAATGTTCCAGTTGTAAGAACTACAGCTCTGCAAGAAAATTGGATTTGACCCTTAGTAAAAACACCTACTACAGCAGTATTAATAATTTTTAAGTCTTCAACAGAATCTGAGAAGAGATCTAAATTTTGCTGATTCTCTAAGGCCCATTTAATTGATTTTTTATAAACTACTCTGTCAGCCTGAGCTCGAGTAGAAACAACAGCTGCACCTTTAGACGCATTGAGTTTTTTGAAGTGAATTCCAGCACGATCGGCGGCAAATCCCATTAAGCCACCAAGAACATCGATTTCTTTAACTAGTTGGCCTTTGCCAACACCTCCAATAGAAGGATTACACGACATTTGACCTACAGTGTCCAGATTCTGGGTTATCAACAATGTAACACTTCCAGCTCTTGCCGCAGACAATGCGGCCTCAGTACCGGCATGGCCGCCACCTATAACTATTACGTCATATGATTTCGAGTATTTCATTTTCTACGTTTCACGTGGAACAGTATTCATTATCATAATTTAATTGAGCAAAATTTTGTTTCTAAAAATTCGTCTATGCCATAAGAACCACCCTCTCTTCCAATGCCCGAGGCTTTAACGCCACCAAAAGGTGCAATTGGATTTGAGAATGTTCCGCTGTTTACACAAACAATACCAAATTCTAAATCATCGCAAAAATATTCTATTGCCTTGGCATCTTTTGTAAACAGGTACGAGGCTAAACCGTATTCTGTAGCGTTAGCTCTACTAATCACTTCTTTATCACTTTTGAACTTATATAGCACGGCAACAGGACCAAAAATTTCTTCATTAAAAGCTTTTACAAAATCATTATCGCACTCAATTATAATTGGACTGACAAGGTTATTTTCGCCATAAATTTCTTTGCTTCCAAGCAAAATTCTTGCTCCGTTAGATAATAAATCCCTTATGAAACCTTTCAATCTCTCCAAGGCTTTTGGGTTAATAACCGGTCCCATAGACACGTTGGCGTCACTACCATTTCCCACTTTTAATTTACTCGTTTGAGCTAGAAAAACCTTTAAAAAAGCTGAAAAAATTTTTTCATGGACAAATATTCGATTTGCACTGACGCAGGTTTGTCCCGCATTTCTAAATTTACAAAGAATCAATTGTTCACAAGCAAAACTAAGGTCGGCATCCTCCCTAATTATAAAGGGCGCGTTTCCGCCCAGTTCCAACGAAAATTTCTTTACTTTTGAGGCTCCGGAAGACAATAGTCTTTTTCCAACGTTCGTCGATCCGGTAAACGATATTTTCTTAACCCTATCATCTAAACAAAGTTCTTGACAAATTTTATCCACTCTACCCCGATCGCAGATAATGAACTTTAAAATGTTTTTTTTAATACCTGCCTTCAATGCTAAAGATATAGCCGCAAGGGTAGTAAGAGGAGTATCCTCTGCAGGCTTCGTTATAACTGTACAACCAGCGGCAAGAGCCGCGGATGCTTTCCTAGCAAACATAGCAAAAGGAAAGTTCCATGGAGTTATCGTGAAAACAACGCCAACAGGCTCTTTTTTTACTAAAAATTTTCTCTCAGGATAAGGCGAAGGAAGAATTTCACCGTTAACTCTTTTTGCCTCTTCTGAGTACCACTTTATAAAGCTGGCTCCATACAAAATTTCTGCTTTAGCCTCTTCGAACGGTTTACCCTGTTCCCTAACCATTAAACGAGCCAAAGAGTCCGTGCTCTGTTTTATTTCATTGTGCCAATTTAACAATATCTCAGAACGCACGAAAGCAGTTTCTTTTGACCATGATCTGAAGGCTTTATGAGAGTCTAGAATAGTAGATTTTATTTCATTATCTTGGGACTGAAGAACTTCAGCAATTAATTCGTCAGAAAAGGGGTCAAAAACTTTAAGATATTTCCGACCTTCAATTTTCAAACTCAAACTTTTTATTAAATCAAACTTTTCTGAAAGTTGTTCCATTATTATAAGCTAGATAACGTTTAAAAATTTTTTCCGATAACTGATTTGCATTACAATTCTTGTTGAATAGAATATTTCAGTTAAAAGTCCCAAAATGAAAAAACTTATTGGAATCACCATGGGCGATCCCTCAGGAATAGGCCCAGAAATTATAGTCAAGGTACTTGCCAAAGGTTGTCCCAACTTGCGAGTATATGGAACCCTGGACATTTTAGTAAGAACCGCGAAACAATTGGGCCTAAATTTTGACCATAGCACAATTTTCAATATTGATAACGGGTATAACGGAAAAGATTCACTTGAATTAGGAAAACCAACTCAAACATCTGGTTTTCTTTCTTATA
Source organism: Betaproteobacteria bacterium TMED82 (assembly GCA_002170395.1). GTDB lineage: Bacteria > Pseudomonadota > Gammaproteobacteria > Burkholderiales > Burkholderiaceae_A > UBA7377. The sequence goes on along the minus strand of NHEJ01000004.1, from coordinate 192,502 downwards.
ATTACGTTAAAAGTGCGGTGTCCGACTGCTTGAATAACAGAATTCAAGCGATTGTTACTGCTCCAATATCGAAGTTCGCATGGAAACTTGCGAGCATAGAATTTCCTGGTCACACCGAACTACTAGCAAAATTAAGCAACCCTATTTTACCTCCAACAGTAAGAATGCTTTTGAAAAGCGACAGTCTAAACATTGTACTTGATTCCACTCATTTGTCCTTAAAATCGGCCATTAGTAATCTAAATTCTTCTAACTTACTTGAAACAGCAATAATCACAAATGCTTGGTTTCAAAAGAATCTCAACAAAAAGCCAAAAATTGTTCTGGCGGCTTTAAATCCTCATGCAGGGGAAAATGGTGCTTTCGGGGAAGAGGAAAAATCCATATTACAACCAACAGTAGCTCTTGCGAAAACAAAAGATATAAATATTTCAGGGCCATTTTCAGCAGATACTATCTTCATGAATGCAATGAATAATGAAATCGTTGTTATCTCTCTTTATCACGATCAAGCGCTGATTCCATTTAAGTTGAATGGTCTTGATAAAGGTATTAACATAACGATGGGCTTAGATTTCTTTAGATCAAGCGTGGATCATGGCACTGCGTTCGACATTGCTGGAAAAGGTCTTGCCTCAGAAGTCCCCTTGTTGAAGGCTATAAAAATGACACAGAGAATGATTGAAAAAAAATGATTGGATCTTCTATTAAAATTCTCTCCTGTGGGGGCACGTTCGAAAAAATTTATGATCCAGTGTCAGGAGAATTATCCTTTAATAACAGTAGTATAGGGAGAATTCTTGAGATTTGTAGAGTTACGATACCCACTAAATTTGAGCAAATAATGCTCGTTGATAGCTTAGACATGACTGACAAGCATCGAAAATTAATTGTTAGTAAGGTGCACTCGGATTTGGCACCATTTACAATTATTATTCACGGTACAGATACTATGATTGAGACAGCAAGAGCTGTCGCTAAACATTTACCTGAGAAAAAAACCGTTGTATTTACCGGAGCAATGATTCCCTTCACCATAGAGAACTCAGATGCTGTCTTTAATTTTGGTGTATCAGTGGGCGCATTACCGTTTTTAAAAAATGGTGTTTGGATTTCTATGAATGGAAAGATCTTTGAATTTGATAAGGTAAGAAAAAATAAAAAGTTGGGTCTGTTTGAAGATGGTTGAAAAGTTACTTGCCAATGCAAAAACTTGAGAATATTTTACTTAATACGTCCTCGGACGTAACATTACCGGTAATCTCAAACAGTTTAGCGTGTCCTACCTTTAAGTCCTCTGCAAGCAAGTCAAATTTAAGTTCCTTAAGATTTTTTTTTGCTGACTGCAAATATTTCACACATGTCCCCATATTACTCAAAGAGCGTTGATTTAACGAAAGCGCATCTGTTCTTTCATTCTGTAGCTGTTCAGACGCAAAAACTTCCTCAATTGCAATTTTGAGATCGTCCAAACCACGACGAGTTTTCGTTGAAGTCCCGTAAATAAATTGATGCTCTTTTTGCTTATGGGATAACAAATTTTTTCTTGAAGTAGTATCTGTTTTGTTAATAATAATAAAGACCTTTGTGTATTTTTCTAATGTCTTTACTAGTTGTAACCAATCAATTCCAAATTTTTTCTTATAACAATTTCTATCGAGTAGAAATAAAATCAGATCTGCGTTCTTACAGGCATCAAAGGTTCTTTTAATACCCTCTTTCTCAACAGGATCTTTTGTTTCCCTAAAACCTGCGGTGTCACTTAACTCTATGATGCATTTAGCTAATATCAATTCAGATTTTATTAAGTCTCTTGTTGTTCCTGCGTTTGAGTTTACAATCGCTCTATTTTCATTAAGGAAGGTATTCAACAAAGATGACTTCCCTACATTTGGTGGTCCTGCAATTACCACTTTAAAAACTTGATTTAATTTTTTTCCTTCCTTACCCTGCTTAATTAATTGGTTCAATTCAGAACAGATATTGTCAATACTTTTCTTACATCTGACAGCTTGAAATGATCCAACATCTTCAGCAGAAAAATCAATCTGTACCTCAACTTCCGACCTGATTTTTAAAATATCCTTTCCAAGATTATTAATCTTCTCACCATATTCACCAGATAAAATTCTATTTAATGCTTTGACTACATTCCTGGATTTAGCGCCAATAAGTTCAGAGATTGCTTCAGCCTGGGCTAAATCAATCTTACCGTTAAGAAAAGCCCTCTCAGAAAACTCCCCAGGCCGAGCATGACGTATCAACGCCTCCGAATTTGAGCATTTCAAACAGGACTCTATCAATATTTCTACAACTGCATCACTCCCGTGAATGTGAAATTCTGCAAGATCTTCACCCGTGAAGGATTTAGGGCTCTCAAAAAACAACAAAATCCCAGAGTCGAATCTCTCTTTGTTATAATCATAGAATTGCTTAAAAGTTGCAGTTCTCGCCTCCGGAACGCCTCCAGTTATTCTTTTTATTACGGCTCTGGTTGAGCCACCAGAAACTCTTACTATGGCTAAAGCACCCGAGTTTGAAATAGGTGCTGTGGATAATGCTACGATAGTGTCATCAAACCTTGACATTCAATTGGCGCATTATCGACCACTGCTGGGCTATGGACACAATATTATTAACCAACCAGTACAGAACCAACCCCGCGGGGAAAAAGAAAAAGAAAATGGAGAAGACCACAGGCATAAACATCATTATTTTTGCTTGTAATGGATCAGGGGGGGTTGGGTTTAGTCTCATTTGAATAAACATTGTAACTGCCATTATGAGGGGTAAAATAAAGAATGGATCCGGAGCGGACAAGTCTCTTATCCAAAAAATCCATGGCGCATCTTTTATCTCGACACTGGCTAACAAAACCCAATAAAGAGCAATAAAAACGGGGATTTGAATTAATATTGGCAAACAACCCCCTAATGGATTAATTTTCTCTTTCTTGTAAAGGTCCATCATTGCTTGATTCATTTTTAGTTTATCGTCCTTGTTCTGCTCTCTAATTTGCATAATCTTGGGTGTCACATTCTTCATTTTCGCCATTGATTTATAGCTAGCTGCGGTTAAGGGGTAAAAGATCAGCTTGATTATTATGGTTAAAGCTACAATAGCCCAGCCCCAGTTGCCTATAAAAGAATGTAACTTTTCAAGAAGCCAAAAAATTGGCTTTGCTATGACAGTTAAGATTCCATAGTCGACAACCAGATCAAGGCCAGGGGCAAGTTTTTTTAAGGTTTCCTGATATTGCGGTCCGACATATAAAATACTCTCATGAACAGCAGTCTCGCTTGGTTTTAAGCTTTTTAAACTTTGGATTGTACCTACAGTAAAAAGATTATTTCTTAACTCTCGAGTATAGATCTCTCTTTCAAACTGATTTCTAAGAATCCAAGCTGATACATAATAATGTTGAATTATTCCTATCCACCCACTGTCGGCTATTTTTACATGCTCTGTTTTGTTATCCTTGATATCGTCAAATGGAACTTTCTGAAACTTTGCTTCTTCAGAGTAGACCACGGGACCAGTGTATGTATGATAAAAACTACTTCCCCCAGCTGGATCACCGCTATCCCTCAATAGTTGAAGATAAATTCCGATGTCAATTGGTTCATCGGACTTGTTTTCTATTTGATGCTGCACTTTCACGACAAATGAGTCATCTACTAAATCATAAATCTTTGTTAGTTTTACACTGTTTGTTTCATTTTCTAAAACTAAGTACTTGGAATTCGATTTTGCCAAATTTTTAGTAAATTGAGAGGTGTGGTTTGGTAGTATTCTATTCTCTTGATTTAAATCTATTATTCCCGTCTGAGCTTCATATTGCCTAGATTGCGAATTATCAAATAGAACTACAGAATCTTTTTCTTCTTCTTCTAATTTTGACTCTGATAAAAATTCTGAATAGTCTATTTTCCCTCCAACACTATTAACGCTAACTTTTAATTTATTGTTATTTAATTGAAAATTTTGCTCTTTCCGTTTGGGTTTGGAGGAACTATCTATTTCCGTAATTAAATTCCTTTTTAAATTTATAGCTCTGGGTATCTCCTCATTCTTCTCAAGTTTATTATCTTCAAAACCTTTATTTTTTTCATTAAGCGTCTGATTTTTCTGACTAATGCTAACACTATCTACTCTGTTAAAAGACACCCACCGCTCCCATAGCATAACTAAGGAAAAAGAAAAAATTATTAATAAGACTGTTGTTCTAAATTTCATCTTCTTCGTGTCTGCATTTTTTGACTGGCACTAAATCAACAGCTTGTTCGCTCAAAAAGTGACACTTAGCTAGTCTTTTAATACCTAGATAACAACCATAAAGCACCCCGTGCTCTTTAATTGCTTCCAAAAAGTATTGAGAGCAAGTCGGTAAAAACCTACAGCATGGAGTTTTGAATGGGCTAATTAAAAGTTGATATAGTAGTATTAACCCAATAAAAAAGTATTCAGGCCACTTAGTAATAGATTTATATTTCATTGATAAGAGAGCCGAGCTCAGTAAAATATTTATCTTTACGCTTGCCGAAAAACGGGATGTGAACCTTTACTTTCACGATTAAATACAAAATTTTGGTACTGTGCCTCACAAGCTCTCTACACCATCTTTTTACTAAATTTCGATCGACACTTCTTTTTACATATTTTTTCGGAAGTATAAAACCTATATAAATGTGGCAATTGGAGTTCTCAGAATTTTTGCTTGTGTTAGTTTTTAACTGATAATTTATACTAAAATGCTTTGAGTTTTTTCTAAGTTTAAATCGTAAACCTGAAAAAATTTCCTTATCACATAAAGATTTTACTTTTCTCATTAACTCTTATACAGCCAATCTTTTTCTACCCTTCGCCCGTCTAGACCTAATGACTTTTCGTCCACCATTAGTTCTCATTCTCACCAAAAATCCATGAGTTCTTTTTCTTTTAGTCACAGAGGGTTGATATGTTCTTTTCATGATACCCTTTCAATTTGAAGTATACAGTTTACACGCTTCAAATAGTTTTTCAAAACCCAATCTTCCTATAGACATGTTGCTTTGTTATGAATTTAGTTGAAAAAGAAAAGTGTTGGCAAAAATGTTTAGCTGATATAAAAAAAAACTTTACGGCTCAACAAGTTAAAACATGGGTTGAACCACTTTCCATCAAGGAAATTAAAGTCGGCAGTGACCAAACAATACTAACCCTTGTAGCGCCAAATAGATTTAAACAAAAGTGGGCTATCGAACAACTTAATGAAGGGATAAAGCAATGGATGACAACATACTTTGAAAAACCCGTCACAATAAATGTGGAAGTCGTCAACAATAATATCCTGAAAAAAAATAATGACAGCAACACTAGTCAAACGCCAACAAGCCAAAAAATTGATAAGAAAAACTCCAAAGCGTCTCATCTTAATCCGGAATGGACCTTTGAAACATTTGTCTTAGGTAAAGCTAATCAATTAGCTCGTGCTGCGGCGCAGCAAATATGCGAAAATCCTGGGTATGGTTATAACCCATTTTTTCTTTATGGTGGCGTAGGCTTAGGAAAAACTCATTTAATTCATGCTATTGGCAATTCAATATTACAAGGTGCTCCTAATACGTGTGTTAAATATAGCCATGCGGAATCTTATGTAAGTGACGTAGTAAGAGCATACCAACGTAAATCTTTTGAAGAATTCAAAGAAAGCTATCACAGCTTAGATATCTTATTAATAGACGATATACAATTTTTTGCTGGAAAATCTCGTACACAAGAAGAGTTTTTCTATGCTTTTGAAGCTCTTATTGCAGCAAAAAAACAAATAATAATTACTTGCGATACTTATCCAAGTGAATTGGGTGGAATTGATAATAGATTAATTTCTCGATTTGGTTCAGGCTTAACTGTAGCTATCGAACCACCAGAGCTTGAAATGCGGGTAGCCATATTATTGAAAAAAGCTGAAAGAGAAAAATTACCATTACCAGAAGACGCAGCTTTCTTTATAGCGAAGCACTTAAGATCAAATGTAAGAGAGTTAGAAGGTGCCCTGCAAAAAATTGTCGCCTTTTGCTCTTTTCACAACAAAAGTCCATCTTTAGAGGTAGTTAGAGAGGCTTTAAAAGATCTTCTTTCTCTCCAACGAACAGCGATCACCATAGAAATGATACAGAAGACAGTGGCTGAATTTTATAAATTGAAAATAGGTGACATGTACAGCAAAAGAAGACCAGCTTCAATCGCCATTCCCAGGCAAATTGCGATGTACCTAAGCAAGGAATTGACGCAAAAAAGCCTTCCTGAAATCGGATATGCTTTTGGCGGAAGAGATCACACTACAGTATTACATGCCGTAAAAAAAATACAGCAAACAAGACAATCTGATGCGAACATGAATCACAATCTTCACATTTTGGAACAACAGTTAAGAAATTAACCTGTATAAAGTGTTAATAAAGTGAAAATTCCAACAAATTTGAAGAATTATCCACATCTTATCAGGCTTAACGCAAACTCTTCTAAGATAAAAATTACAGATTTATTAGTTACTTACTAAAACACTCATAAACATACCAATCTATTACTATTACTATTATTATATATATATATTTATGAATTACTTAACCATATCCAAAACTCATATCTTAAACGCTTTACAAAGCATTATTAGCGTTGTAGAAAAACGAAATTCTCTACCAATATTGTTAAACGTTTTAATTGAAAAAACTAATGACAAGGTAGTTTTTACTACATCGGATATTGAGTTGCAAATATCTTCAAGCGTAAGATTACAGTCAACAGAGAACTTGTCAAAACTTACAGTATCGGCGAGGAAGTTACTTGATATTGTTAAGCTTCTCAATGATGGGCAAATCAATTTTTCTTTAAGAGATAATAAATTATTTATTAATCAGGATCGATCAAAATATTCACTACATACTTTACCATCAGAGGATTTCCCGTTAGTAAGTGTGAATGAGGACACGAAGACTATTTTGAAAATTTCATCTGTTTCTTTAAAGTCAGTTTTAGACAGTGTCTCATTTTCGATGGCCATACAAGATGTACGATATTTTCTAAATGGCCTTTATCTTGAGTTAACTCCCACATCTTTAGTTGCTGTAACAACTGATGGTCACCGTTTATCTTACAATGCTGTCAGAACTGAAGTAGAAACAATAATTGACGCTTCATTCGAAGGCAAGTTTTCTTGCATCATTCCTAGAAAAGCTATAACCGAGATTCAGAAGTTATTAAGTGATAAAGATGAACTTGTAGAAATAGATTTTTACAAGAATCATTTGCAAATAAATACGGACAAACATACATTTATTTCTAGATTGATTGAAGGAAATTATCCTGACTATTCTAGAGTAATCCCGGATGAGTCGAAAATAGACATTCTGATTAAGCGAGTGGATATTTTGAGTAAACTTCAAAGAGTACAAATCTTAACCTCCGACAAATATCGCGGTATAAAAATTCAACTAGAGAAAGAAAAAATTATTCTGAAAGTTGTAAATAGCGAGCAAGAGGAAGCCCAAGAGGAAATAATCTGTGAAAATGAGGACCAACTAGACATAGGGTTTAATGTAATTTATTTGATAGATGTTTTAGCGAATATGAAAACAGAAGATATATGCATATCTCTTATAGATTCTCAGTCTAGTGCAGTTATAAAAATACCAAATAATGATGACTACAAGTACATTGTTATGCCAATGCGAATATAATAATGAGCTATACTTCAACATCAATAAAAATTTTAAAAGGGTTAGAGGCAGTCAGGAAAAGACCTGGTATGTACATTGGAGATACCAGCGATGGATCAGGTTTGCATCATATGATTTTCGAGGTATTAGATAACTCCGTTGATGAAACTCTTGCTGGTTATTGTTCACAAATTCGAATATCACTTAAAACTGACGGCTCAGTACTTATTCAAGATGACGGACGAGGTATTCCAGTCGATAAACATGATGATGATGAAGAAAACAGGTCTGCTGCGGAGATCGTAATGACAGAGTTGCATGCAGGTGGCAAGTTTGATCAGTCAACATATAAAATCTCGGGTGGATTGCATGGTGTTGGCGTTTCGGTGGTTAACGCTTTATCAAGTTGGTTAGTGTTAGAAATAATGAGAGATGGAAAAAAGTATTTATTAGAGTTTAAAGAAGGGGTATGCGTAAAACCAATTACGGAAATTGGAAGTGTAGACAATACTGGAACGCTGGTCCAGTTTTTACCAAGCAAATTAATTTTTTCGTCGCTAGATTACAATTACAATCTCATAGCAAAACGCCTTCGAGAGTTAAGTTTTCTAAACAAGGGAGTGAATATTCATTTTGTTGACGAGAGGACAAATCAAGAGGAATTTTTTTCTTACACTAACGGTCTTACAGGGTATATCAATTTTTTAAATCAACATTCAACAGTTCTGCATACTACTTTATTCACAAGTAACAAGGAAAAAGACCAAGTTGCTGTAGAAATTGCTCTTCAATGGAATTCTAGTTACACAGAAAACACAATATGCTTTACGAATAATATTCCGCAAAAGGATGGTGGTACACATCTTACTGGTTTAAGGTCTGGAATGACACGCAGTATTAATCGCTACATTGAGAAAAATAACATTCAAAAAAAACAGAAAATAAGTATTATTGGAGAAGATTTGAAAGAAGGTTTAACTTGTATATTGTCTGTTAAATTACCAGAACCTAAATTTTCTTCTCAAACTAAAGATAAGTTGGTTTCAAGCGAGGTACGACAACCTGTAGAGGACATTATAAGCACTGACCTCGAAGATTTTCTAAATGAAAATCCAAAAGATGCGAAGCTAATCATAGCAAAAATCATTGATACCGCAAGAGCAAGGGAAGCTGCTAGAAAAGCAAAGGATCTAACTAGAAGAAAAGGAATTTTGGATAACCTTGGATTATCCGCGAAATTAGCTGATTGTCAGGAAAAAGATCCTGAAAAATCTGAATTGTTTCTTGTTGAGGGTGATTCTGCTGGGGGGTCTGCGAAACAAGCAAGGGACCGAAAATTTCAAGCAATTTTGCCACTTAAAGGAAAGATACTCAACGTGGAGAAAGCAGGAAGAGATAAATTGTTTTCATCTCAAGAAATCGCAGTTTTGACACAAACGTTAGGTATCGGTTTATGGGGTGACGAGGATTACCAACCTGAAAAGGTTAAGTATAAAAAAATTATTATAATGACGGACGCAGATGTTGATGGATCCCACATTAGGACTCTGCTACTCACCTTTTTTTATCGCAGAATGAAAGAGTTACTTCTAGAGGGGGTCATCTATATAGCGCAGCCGCCACTATACAAAATTAAATACGACAAACAGGAGAGTTACTTAAAAGATGAATCAGAGTTAGAAAATCTAATCTTCGAGATAGCCTCTAAAACCATTACATTAATTCTTGAAGATGACAATGGTTTTATAGAGCATCATTTAAATGACGATTTTGGACAAGTGGTAAAACAAATATTAAAAGCGAACAAAATTATAAATAAATTAACCATGCACGTTGATGAGAGTATTCTGCGAGCAATGTTGGACGGCGTTGTTTTTGATTTTTCTTCTGACCTGTCAGCGAAAGAGACTCTTAAGAATTTCGATAAATGGCGCGAGACTACAAGCAATTTCATGATAGATATCGCTTTAAAAAAAACAGAGAGCGCTGAAAACTTGTTAGAAATGAAAACCACATTTCATGGTAGCGAAAAAATCAAACTAGTGGACCAACGATTTTTTAAAAACGATGATTGTTTGTTCTTAACAAATCTTTCAAAAATTTTAATAACTTATGCAAAGCATAAAATCTCATTCCGTTACAGAGATAGCAGTGAAAAAATGAAAGTTGTCAATCTTGTACAGGGTACCAAAGATATAATGTCCTTCGTGGAATCCAAAGTTACTAAACAACGATACAAAGGATTAGGGGAGATGAATCCTAATCAGCTTTGGGAAACCACCATGGATCCTGCCGTAAGAACATTGCATCAAGTTAAGATTGAAGACGACGAATCAACAGGTGATATTTTCAAGAGATTAATGGGCGAGCTTGTTGAGCCAAGAAAAGATTTTATCGAGACTCATGCTCTAAAGGTTACTAATTTAGACGTTTGATTTTTTTACTATTTTTTTAAAAAACTCAAATGCTATTTTTCCATCTTCTTGCCTAATAAGAAAGGCTTTAAATTTTCTTTTAGTTTTTTTTGAAACAAAATTTTCAAGTAAATCAGTCTTTCCATTGGTTAACAATTTTTTCATTTGGTCAACGGCAATTGTTTGCTGTAATATTGTTAACCCTGATCTAAAATCACATTTTTTTGATTCTCTCAGCGAGTCAATACAAGAGTACGAAGTTCTAAATAGAACAACACTTTCTGAACATTTAGGGCATTTACCAATAATTTCAAGATTTCTGATTTCCTCTTCATCTAACACTTCATTCTCTTTTTGAAATGAAAATTCCAATTTATTTTTTTCATTTAAAATTATCGTTGATGCAAATGGTTGCCCCCACCTATTCAAAAAACCATCGATCGGTCCTAACGATTTTGTTTGTATAAATTCTTCAGCTTCTGAAACAGTCAAAAATCTACCGCTTGGGGTTTTTGTAATGGAGAAATCACAGTCAGAATTTGTGCAAGAATATCGCTTGTAAGTCTCAGTAACAACGCCGCCGCAATTGGGGCAAGGTACATTCAGAGTAGAATAATCTCCCGGAATAGTGTCGCTTGTGTAACTTTTTGTTTTTTCAACAAAGTTAACAATTGTTGCTTTAATGTCTTTTATGAATGCCTCTGCTTTGATTCTTCCATTTTCAATTTCTTTGAGTTTAAACTCCCATTCCCCGGTTAAATCAGCCCTGGACAACTCCTGAATACCCAAACCTTTTAAAAGCTGCATTAAGAGAAAAGCTTTTTGGGAAGTTAGCAAATCTCTCCCATCCCTTATTACATATTTATTTTTAATAAGGTCTTCAATTATTTTTGCTCTAGTAGCAGGAGTTCCTATTCCTTTCTCGGCCATTGCTTCTCTTTGATCTTCATCTCTAACCAACTTACCTGCTGTTTCCATTGCGGATAACAGGGTTGCTTCAGTGAAGTGCGGGGCTGGTTTAGTCTGACTTGTTACTAAGTTTATGTCTTCAATTTTTATTTCATCGTTTTCGCTTAATTTCACAAGCACATTGTCCATCCCCTGATTTTTTCCTTGGAATAGTCTCAACCAACCAGGCTCTACTAAAACTTTCCCCTCAGTTTTGAATTTAAAGTTTTGGATTGATGTTATTCTCTTCGTGTTTAAAAACTTTGCGGCAGGAAAGAAAACACCGAGAAATCTTTTGACTATAGCAATAAATAGCTTTTGCTCAGGGACAGATAGCCTCTCAGAAATATTGCCTGTTGGTATTATTGCAAAGTGATCACTAACTTTCTTGTTATTAAAAACTTTGCCGTTGTTTTCAATCAGCCCCAGTTTCAAGACATCATCACAAAATCGACTGATTTCCGCGATACCTTTTAATTTACCAATAGTTTCTTTTACAGTTGTAACATAGTCTTCAGGCAATGCTTTTGAGTCGGTCCGTGGATAGGTTATAACTTTGTGTTTTTCATAAAGGGCTTGAGCTAGACCAAGAGTATTTTTTGCGGACATACCAAATCTTGAGTTCGCTTCCCTTTGCAAACTAGTTAAGTCGAAAAGCTGAGGAGGTGATTGGGAACTAGTTTTACTTTCGTCGTTAAAGGCAATTGGGTAGTTGCTGATAGTTTTAATAATTTCTTCAGCTTCAGATTTTTCCCACAACCTTTCTGCTTTTTCGTCAGTATTAATTTTATTTTTTTTGAACTTTGGGTCGAAGTATTTGCCTTCATAACCACCATTTTTAGTATTAAAAAGGACTAAAATCTCGTAGAAAGTTTTTGGTGTGTGTTGCTTAATTTTTTTTTCTCTTTCCACAATCATGGCCAGGGTAGGGGTCTGTACCCTGCCCACATGAGTTTGAAACCATCCTCCGTCCATGTTGTTAAACGTTGTAAATGACCGGGTTCCATTAATTCCAACCAGCCAGTCTGCTTCAGCCCTACATTTTGCGGCTTCCGATAACGGCGTTAACTCTTTATCAGACTTTAATGTTTGAAATCCTTCTCTAATAGCATTTGCAGTCATTGACTGAAGCCATAATCGTTTAATTTCTAATTTTGTCTTACTGTATTCAACTATATTTCTGAATATTAGTTCCCCCTCTCTTGCAGCATCACATGCATTTATCAGTAATTTAATGTCTTTCCTTTTCAGTTGTTTTAGAATTGTCTTAAGTTTTTGTTCTGATTTAGATATCGGTGCTAAAGAAAATTTTGGGGGAATATGCGGAAGATTTTTGAAGTTATACCTACCTTTCTTTATCACATATTTATCAGGAACTACCATCTCCAGCAAATGCCCTACTGCGGAAGTAATAACCATATCATCGCGCTCATATATATCTTTATCTTTTTTAAACCCACCCAATGCTTTTGCGATATCAGCTGCCACGGAGGGTTTTTCCGCTATTACCAGTGCTTTTTCCATTTTTTATAAATTTATTGAATTCTGTTCAAATTTTTTGCATCATATTACTCATTCAGGTGTTTTTGCAAGTTTTCTTTGGAAATTTTTTAATTATGGCCATTTTAAATATCCTTCAATATCCGGACTCGAGGTTGAGAATCAAAGCCAAACCTATTGAGTTATTTGATAAACCTCTAAAGGAAACAATAGCCGATATGTTTGAGACAATGTATGCTTCGAAAGGAATAGGCCTAGCTGCAACACAGGTAAATATTCACAAGCGGTTAATAGTATTAGACGTAAGTCCGGAAAGAGATAGACAGCTTGTTCTGTTGAATCCTACTGTTCTAAAAACTAGTGAGGAAAAAAAATTGCATGATGAAGGGTGCCTATCTGTACCGGGATTTTATGAGAGTGTTGAAAGACCCGATAAAATACTTGTGGAATACTTCAATTCAGATGGGAGTAAACATCAACTCGAAGCCGGCGGGCTGCTATCTGTCTGCATACAGCATGAGATGGATCATTTAAATGGAAAGGTTTTTGTAGATTACTTATCTCGGTTGAAACAGCATAGAATTCAAAAAAAGCTTATTAAAGAGAAGGCTAAATTAAGCGTAATAAATTAGAAAAATTATTCAATGAAAATTGCATTTGCCGGCACCCAAAATTTCTCTAAAGATGTATTGTGTGGGTTACTGAAAGCATTGCCGAATGATGTTCATTTAGATTTTACGCTTACCCAACCGCCAAGAAAGAGGGGGAGGGGTCAGTCTTTAAGACACTCAGATGTTTATAATTTTAGTGTCTCTAATGGAATAAGGGTCTTTACGCTCGAAAAATCTTCACAATTAAGTGAAGACTTAGAGTATTGTTTGGAACAGATTGATTATTTAATTGTAGTTTCATTTGGCTTAATCTTTTCAACCAAGCTTTTGTCTTTACCCACAAATGGCTGTCTTAATATTCACCCATCAATCTTACCAAGGTGGAGGGGCGCTGCCCCGATACAAAGAGCAATAGAGGCGGGGGATAAGTACACTGGCGTTTGTTTGATGAAAATGAATATTGAATTGGATTCGGGCCCGGTATGGGGAAAGCGCATTTTGCCCATAAAACCATTAGATTCAACTTTTTCATTGAGTAATTCTTTAGCGAGAGAATCTGTTGAATTATTGAAAGCTTTTTTTAAGTCTTCAAGAAACCTTCAAAAAGTTAAGTTTTATGATCAGGAAAACGTCGGTATATCTTATGCAAAGAAAATCACAGTGTCAGATACTAAACTAATTTGGGACAAACCAATAAGAGAGATAACTGATAAAATAAGAGCTTTCTCCCCTGACCCAGGGGTTTTTACTTTTTTATGCAATCAAAGAATTAAATTGTGCTCAGCAGAAATTCTCGAGAAACGAATTACCACTGAACACCCTGGAACAGTAATAGAATTACCGAATGGCAACAATAAGATTTTGAAAATAGCTTGCAAAGATGGAGTTTTAGGAGTGCATCGGCTCCAAAGAGCAGGGGGTAAGTGGTCAGATGCAAAAATATTTTTTAATGGGTTTAGAATAAAACTTGGCGATCTTTTCAGCTAAATGGAGGTATTTAAGTGGGGTATACAAAAACTATTTTTTTAATGAGTCTTATAGTTTTTTTGTTTGGGTTTTTTGGATTTCTAATCGGGGGTGAAGCTGGTATGGTAATTGCGCTGGTGTTTGCGGCAATCGGTAATGTAACTGCCTATTGGCATTCTGATAAGATGGTGTTGAAATATTACTCTGCCACCTTAGTCGATAAAAACTCGTCTCCCGAGTTAGTTAATTCAGTTAAAGAAATTGCTGCAAAGGCTGGTATCCCGGCCCCTAAAACTTACATAATCGAAGAGGAGGCTCCTAACGCATTTGCCACCGGCAGGAACCCAGAAAATGCGGCTGTCGCAGTTACCAGAGGTTTATTAAGAACCTTGACGATGAGAGAGTTAAAGGGAGTTTTAGCTCATGAAATTGCTCACATTGTAAAACGGGATATATTAATTTCAACCGTATCTGCCACTTTCGCTGGTGCTATTTCCTCTTTAGCGACTTTTGCTATGTTTTTCGGCGGTAGAGGTGGTGCTAGAGGGTTCAACCCAGTTTTTGCTATATTACTCGCTGTTTTGGCACCTTTAGCTGCCTCCTTAATACAAATGGCTATATCAAGATCTAGAGAATTTGAAGCTGACTTCAATGGAGCGACCTATTGTGGCGACCCTGAAGCTTTGGCGTCTGCCCTTGCAAAGATTGACAATATGGCAAGAAAAACGATCTTTGAAAAAGCAGAAAACAGACCTGAAACTGCTCAGATGATGATTATGTCTCCGTTAAGTTCAAATGGAGTTAAAAATCTTTTCTCAACGCATCCCACGACTCATGAGAGGATTTTAAGACTTAAAAATTTAGCGAACACAACACGGTAAAGGTTTTCTCAAAATGGAAAATCCCCTTTGGTATGACGTTATGGTTACTGCCAATGAAATTAGTATGGGGATTCGAGGAAAAAAAACGGATAGGGAAATCAAGTTAACTCCTCATCAGAAAAACCTATATTTTTCCGGTCTCCGCAAATGGGGTTTTGCCACTACTAGGCTGAAAAGATTTTGTAAATCATCGCCTCCGTTGGAAATTGTTGCAGTTTTAGCAATATCTTGTTTTCTGTTGCTAGATAAAAGGTACTCGAAATTTACTATTGTTGACCAATGTGTGGAAGCAGCAAAAAAAATGAACGGCTCTAAAATAGCAGCTCTTGTAAATTTTATTCTGCGCAAAACTGCTCCCCTAGGTAGTGATGTTATCGAAGATTCAGAAAAAGAAGAATCAGTTTGTAATGCTCCATCTTGGTGGATTAATAAGGTGCGTCATCAGCTAAAAATGAGAGAGAATTTAGTTTGGTCAGCGGCGAAGTTTCAGCCTCCGCTTACCCTAAGAATTTCAAGACCAAGCGAATTTCTCAGTTTAGTTGAAGATAATTTATTGAAGATGGGCAAGAAGATAATTAAACAAGAAAACAGCATAATTACCGTAATTCCTCCATTTGATATATGTAAGACTGAGCTTTTTAGTAAGGGAATAGTAAGTATTCAAGATTATAATGCACAAAAATTAGTGGATTTCATCAAGATTAAGCCAAACATGTCAGTATTGGATGCGTGCGCAGCTCCCGGTGGAAAAACTTTCTCATTAGCTTTGAAATTTGACAAAATTAAATTAGTTTCCAATGATGTGTCAAAAAAGCGATTAGAATTATTGGAACATGATCTTCTTAGATTAGGGCATCTTCTAAAATCTACTCCAAAACTTATGGCTGCAGATTTAACAAAGGACAGTGATCTTAAACAACTAAAGTCATTTACCTTCGACGGATACGACCTAATAGTATTAGATGCGCCTTGCTCTGGATCTGGAGTTGTACGCAGACATCCTGAAATTCCTTGGAGCAGAACGCCAAGGCAACTAACAAATTTACAAAATCAGCAGAGTAAGATTCTAGAATCATGTTGGTATTTATTAAAAAATAAAGGTGTCCTAGTCTACTGTGTTTGCTCCATTTTTTCAGATGAAGGAGAAAATCAGATTTTAAATTTCATAGAAAAAAATAAAAATGCCGTGCGTATGACTGCTCCTGGTCTTTTGCTCCCATCTGTAGGAAAGAGCTCCTCTCCCTACGAATTTCTGGTCGGTGCTAATCTCTCTAGAAAGGAGGAATTATTTTTGGGGAAGGATGGTTTTTTTTACGCTCAAATAAAAAAAGAGGATGGTCATTATTAAGTGGATCTTATTTATCCCTTTTTTTATCTTTTGCACTATAGCTACTTGCGATGATACTCAATTAGAAATTTCGGAAATAAAAATTGAAAAGGTTTTTCTGATTTTAGAAAAGCAAACTTACCGGCTGTCAGGCGACGTTTCTGTATCGCTTGAAAGCACTTTGTTGGATGCGCTAAAAAAAGGCGTAGCGTTAGAATTTATATCTGAATTTAAGATAATTGAACCTACAAATTTTTTTTTTAAGAGAGTTCACTACCAAAAAACAAGGAAAGCCAAGTTGACGTATCATGGTATAACTAGGAGGTTTACTGTTGTTGTAAATCAAAAACTCTTGTTTTTTGAGAGTTTAACCAATTCTTTAGCAGCTTGTTTAAGTCTAAAAGATTGGATTTCACTTCCGAAACAGTTGTTTGTTGAGGATAAAGTCGTTAAGGTAAAGCTTAGATTGGATACAGAGTCCCTACCGAAACCTTTGGCTCTAGTGGCCGCAAAGGAGCCTGCGTGGAATCTCTCCACTGGTTGGATTAATGTTGATATTAAAGAATTAGAAAAATGAGTTTAACGTTACGAGGTATTCTCATTTTAGTTTCTGTTGCTTCCGCTCTTCTAATTGTCCTTCTATCAATCTCGTCAGCAAATACGAATCAGCTCGGTAAAGAGTACAACTACTTAATTATTGCAAATATATGTTTGGTAATAATGCTGATTTTAGTCACCCTAGCAGTTGTTAGGCGAGCTTGGTTAAGATACAAACAGAGAGTTTTTGGCTCTAAATTGATGGTGAGGCTTGCAGTGGCGTTTGCAATAATTGGAATTTTACCAGTCTTTATGGTTTTCACTGTGTCAAATCAATTTTTAGCAAAAACTATAGATACTTGGTTTTCAAATAGTGTTGACGTTGCCTTAGACTCGGGATTTGCATTGGGTCGTGCAACCTTAGATGCTATTAAATCGGACGTAATATCACAAACAAAACAAATAGCATTAAAGATTGAGGAGGAACCTAACAACGATATATCCTCAATAGTAAATCAATATGCCTCCAGTAATAATTTTTCGGAAATAACAGTTTTCAATGAAGCTGGCTCAATCTTAGTTGTACAAGGATTGGGGAAAAGTTTAGCGCCGGATATCCCCTCGAGCGCTCTTTTAAACAGGCTAGAAGCAGCTGGATCTCTTGTACAAATTGAAACGCCCGTAGGTAAAGATTCCGCTTTGCAGGTACGGGCTCTCGTATTAACGAAAGTTATCGGAAATTTAGAAGAGGACCTAATTATTCAATGGATAGAACCCCTCCCAGAGCTATTAGTTAGAGATCTTGAAGCCCTGAATAAAGGTTTTAATGACTACGAGCAGTTACTTCTGGGTAAAGAAGGTATTGGACAAATTTACAATGTAACTTTGATATTCACATTATTACTAGCGGTGTTAGGATCATTGATAGCCTCAGTTCTTTTAAGTAGCTGGATGGTTAATCCGCTGCGTTCTTTAGAGAAAGCTACAAAGGGAGTTGCTTTAGGAGATTTTCGGCCTTTGAAAACTGATAAATTTAATCATGAGCTCAATGACTTGGTAGCGTCTTTTAATCAAATGATGGTAAAACTTAACGTAGCGCAAACTGAAGCTTTAGAAAGTGCCCGACAACTTAAGATTTCTAGTCGATTTTTTGAGCAGGTTTTAGCCCATTTGACTTCGGGAGTAATGGTTTTTGACAAAGATTGGAATCTTGAGCAATTCAATTCTAGTGCTCAGAAGATTTTAGGTTGTAATTTAGTGCATAATCTTGAAAAATCCATTGAAAAAATAAGTATGTTTAGTGGTAAAAAATCTTTTTTATTAGAAATAAGTGAGGATTTTTATGAAAAACCGAGGCGTTTGGACGTACAAAAACCAAATGGTGAGAATTTGAGTTTAGTTTTGACAGCTTTTTTTCTGCCTAATGTTGAGCCAGATAACGATAACCGAATTATCCTCGTTTTTGATAATATCACCGCACTTTTACAAGCTCAAAAGACTCAAGCTTGGGCGGATATGGCTAGAGGTTTAGCCCACGAAATAAAAAACCCATTGACGCCAATTATCTTGTCCGCAGAGCGTTTGCAAGTAAAGTTGTCTGGCCAGCTCAAGAAAGATCAAGAACTGATTTTAACTAAGTCAACAAAAATGATTGTTGAACAGGTAATAGCTTTAAAAAGTATGATAGATGAATTTCAACAGTACGCTAGACTTCCTAGAGCCCAACCATCTAATGTATTGATCGTGCATTTTGTTAAAGAATTTCTCCAAATGTATCTAAGTGATAATAGAATAAAGTTTTTTAACAATCTTGAACATGATAGGGTTTCAGTTAATATCGATAAGGAACAATTTTTGCAAGTTTTACACAATCTACTTCAAAATGCTCAAGATGCGATCAAAAATAAACAAAATGGTACGATAACAATTAAATGTAGTAGCTTAGATGATAAAAAGAAAAGTAAAATTGAGCTAACTATCGAAGATACTGGTCCAGGAATAGACGAAAAACTTTTGCCATACGTCTTTGAACCTTATACTACAACAAAATTCAAAGGCACTGGGTTAGGTCTCGCAATTGTAAAAAAAATCGTAGGGGAGAATGACTCCGAAATAACCTTAAGAAATAAAAAAGATAGCTTTGGTAAAGTAATTGGGGCTGTTGCCAGAATTGAATTTGATAGAATATTAGAAAACCGGGATAAAAATGGCTGAAATTCTAATAGTTGATGATGAAATTGGTGTAAGGGAACTGCTCACCGAGGTTCTTCAAGATGAGGGACACTCGATTACACTTGCTTCAAACGGTGCGGAGGCCAGGGAAGTGCGGAAGAAACTAAATCCAGATCTCGTGCTCCTTGATATCTGGATGCCCGATACTGACGGAATAACTCTATTAAAGGAATGGATGACTTTAGAATCGAAAGTACCTGTAATTGTTATGTCAGGTCATGCAACTATCGATACTGCCGTTGAGGCCACTAGAATTGGAGCTTACGATTATCTTGAGAAGCCGATTACGTTATCTAAGCTATTAAAAACGATAAATGGGGCTACTCTAAAAAACTTTCCTTCCGGGGAACCTAAAGAGCAAGAAAACAAAATGAGGCATGCTGAGCTTATACAGTCTGATCACTCAAGGAAAAATGAAGCTGTCAAAGAGATTGGTCAGCGAGCGAAAATCTCAGCTACTAGCGATAAAAAATCAGTTTCAACAGAATTGTCTAAGGAGCTTGATGCATTAATTGAAGCAAGAGATAGTCTGGCTAAAATAGATCTTGATATTCCCTTACGTGAGGCAAGGGACTCATTCGAACGAATTTACCTAAGTTATCAACTCGCAAAATTGCAAGGAAGTATGACTCGTCTTGCGCAACGCTCAGGATTGGAAAGGACTCATCTTTACAGAAAAATTAGACAACTGGGAATGGAGTTACAAAGAGGAATCTTTAAAAAGACTCAATAAATGAAGATTTTAATTTTAGGTGCGGGACGAGTTGGTGCTAATTTAGCAGAAATGCTAGTTTTCGACAAAAGTGATGTTACTGTGGTAGATACAGACATTGAAGCATTGGAAAAGCTGCAAGAGAGATTTGACCTGCGCACTGTCATTGGAACTGCGACATCATTGGCTGTTCTGGAAGAAGCCGGCATAGATGAGGTAGACATGTTAGTTGCTGTAACAGCTAATGATGAAGTTAATTTAGTTGCCTGCAAACTTGCTCATAGTAAATTTAACGTACCTCAAAGAATAGCTCGAGTCAGGTCCACCCAGTGGCTGGGAGCCACAGATTTACTTGATAATGACGGCTTTGCCGTTAATAAATTAATTAGCCCTGAATCCTCCGTCACCAATACAATCAAGAAGTTAATTCAAGTTCCCGAAGCTCTTCAAGTTATAGAGTTTGCGGATGGGAAAGTTACCATGCTAGTGGTGCTGGCCCATGCTGGTGGCCTTTTAGTTAGTCACCCAATAAGTGATTTACGATCTCATTTGCCCTCGGTCGACTGCAGAATAGTAGCGGTCTACAGAAAGGGAAGAGCCTTATTTCCGGACGCTACTACTCACATCGAAGTAGGGGACGAAGTTTTTGTCTTAGTTGCTACTGAAAATGTTTCCCAAGTCCTCAGGGAACTAAGGCAAATAGAGGATCCTGTACGGCGTGTGATGATTGTTGGTGGAGGAAATGTAGGTACCAGAGTTGCTATGGCTATAGCTGATACAATGGCCCCCAAAATAATAGACCATAACAAAGTTAGATGCGATAGGATATCTCAATCCCTAGGAGGGAAAGTTTTAGTTATCAATGGAGATGCAACTGACGAGGCTCTTCTTGTTGAAGAAAATGTTTCTGAAGTAGATATGTTTGTTGCTCTTACGAATGATGACGAAAATAATATCATGTCAGCATTGTTGGCAAAGAGGCTTGGAGCACGACGTGTGATGGCACTTATTAATAGAAAAGCTTATGCCGAATTGGTAGAAGGAGGCAACATTGATATTACGGTTACTCCATCACATACTACGCTAGGTGAGCTACTAAAATATATTAGGCGAGGGGATATTGAAGCTGTTCACAGTTTGAGGCGCGGAGCGGCTGAGGCTCTTGAAATCATAGTACATGGTGATGAAAAAAGCTCTAAAGTGGTTGGAAAAATGGTTGAAGAAATTGATTTGCCTTTTGGAGCTTTCCTTGGGGCAATTGTTCGGGATGAAGGGTCAGAAAAAAAAGTCCTCATGGCTCATCACGACACAGAAGTAATAAATAATGATCATTTGATTGTATTTGTATCGAATAGGCAAATAATTCCAAAAATAGAAAAACTTTTCTCAGTTTCAGCCAGTTTTTTCTAAGAGAGAAATTCTTTGAGAACTTTCCGAAAATTTAGTGAAATTTTTTCAATTCTTGGATTAATAATTTCGATATTCTCTTTATTTTTTATAATTCCAGTCGGTACTGCACTATATTTTGGAGAGGAAATATGGATTTTGTTTACTCTTTTGGGGTTGCTATTTTTTGCATTTGGCATTTTAGTTTTTGCGTTATGTAAAAAGGCACTTAAGTCAGTTCCAAATACTATTGAATTACAACCAAAAGACGGTTTGTTACTCGTTGTATCTGTTTGGTTAAGTTTATCCATTATCTCTGCCATTCCTTTTTATTTTACTAACACGGATGATGCTCCTATAAAAGCATTCTTTGAAGCTGTATCGGGTTTGACTACAACTGGTGCTACGATTTTTAGTGGGTTAGATGTAATGCCAAAGTCCATACTTATATGGAGAGCTACGTTACAGTGGCTTGGTGGTATGGGCATTTTAGTTTTAACAATTGCAGTTCTTCCGATTTTAGGAGTTGGAGGAATGCAGGTTTTTCGAGCTGAGGTTTCTGGCCCCATGAAAGATAAAAAATTTACCCCAAGAATAGCTGAAACTGCAAAAGCTCTGTGGGCTATTTATGTCTCTTTGACATTCCTTTGTGCGTTTGCTTATTTTATAGCTGGAATGACTCCTTTCGATTCAATAGCCCATTCTTTCACGACCGTCAGTATAGGCGGGTTATCAACCCACGATGAAAGTTTCAACTTTTTCAATAACCCACTAATAGAAATAACCGCAGTAATTTTTATGATTATTTCTGGTATGAATTTTACACTTCATTTTGCCGCTATTAGAAATAGAAATTTCTCAATCTACTTAAGAAGTTTAGAAAATCTCTATTTTGTATCCGTCATTGTTCTTGGGATTTTTATCGTCTTCTCTGCATTAATTGTTTATGATGTTTCGGGCACATATATCGAGCTAATAAGGATGTCTATTTTTAATGTTGTTTCAATCGCTACGACTACTGGATATGCCACAGAGGACTATAATCAATGGCCAACTATTGCCTTTACACTGATGATTTTGTTAGCGTGTTTTACCACTTGCTCAGGATCGACAGGGGGCGGTGTGAAAATGATTAGAGTAATAATAATGCTAAAACAAGCTCGGAGAGAGCTATTCAGGACAATTCATCCTCACGCAATTATTCCAATAAAAATAGGAGAATCAGTAGTGGGGAATCGGGTTGTTCTAGCTGTTTTAGCTTTTATGTTTTTTTATTTGTTGACTATGCTGGTAACATTCTTGCTATTGACAGCATCAGGAATGTCAGCTGGAACCTCAATATCCACAACTCTTGCCTGTTTAAACAATCTAGGACCTGCTTTGTTCGAATTAGGTCCGAGCTCAAACTATGGGCAACTTAACAACTTCCAACTTTTAATTTTAGCTGCAGCAATGCTTTTGGGTAGACTAGAATTATTGACAATTTTTGTCTTTTTTTCATACGCATTTTGGAAGGCATAGACTCAAGATATGCAAAAATCATAAATTGCGGTTGTACATCTATATCTGGTAAATTTATGTATAATTTTCGTTTTTTGTGATTTTGACTCCATTAAGTATGTTGGCTTGATGTCGGCAAAATTTAATTTGGAAAGAAGTTTTTCGAAATCGTCAATTGTAGCGAAATGAAGATTAGGTGTGTCAAACCACTCATAGGGTAGTCTGTGATTGACGGGCATATTTCCTGCCAATAATTGAATTATGTGGCTCCAATGACCAAAATTAGGGATACTCACGATAACTCTATTTCCCAAGCCACTTATTTTCTTCAGAACCAATTCGGTTTTTGTAGTTGCCTGCAAAGCTTGTGACAATACAACTACATCAAACTTATTTTTATCAAAAATTGACAGGCCCCCTTCAATGTCCGTTTGAATGACATTAACTTTTTTTTCGAGGCACATAAGAACTTTGTTGTAAGAAATTTCTACTCCATAACATTTACATCCTTTTTCATCTTTTAACCACTTTAGTAGCTCACCATCGCCACAACCAAGATCTAAAACTTTCGATCTGGGGTTGATCATTTGCGCAATTATTTCTAAGTCATCTCTTAAAAGTTTCATAATAATTTTTTATATATTTCTCCAAAGTATGTTTTTATAATTTCATGATAGTTTCTATCTACTAGTAAAAAAGAGTCATGCCCATAATTCGAACTAATTTCCGCATAGGAAACAGAAACCTCATTAGCCAGTAACGAGGAGACCAGCTCTCTGGAATGGCTTGGCGGAAATCTCCAGTCAGATGTGAAAGATACTAATAAAAAGTTAGCCTCAACCGAGGATAAGGCTTTGGTCAAATCTCCCGCAAAGTTTTCTGCTGGATCGAAATAATCTAGCACTCTCGTTATTAGTAAATAAGAGTTCGCATCAAAATTGTGAGAAAATTTTTCTCCCTGATATCTCAAATAAGACTCTATTTGAAAATCGATTTCATATGAAAAGGAGTAATTTTCTTTGGACTGTAGGTTTCTACCAAATCTCCTAGTCATGCCATCTTGTGATAAGTACGTAATGTGCGCTAGCATTCTCGCGATTGATAATCCAACTTTTGGATATGTGTCTTTTGAATAGTAATTTCCACCATGAAATAAGGGGTCCGTAATTATTGCTCTCCTTGCGATTTCATTGAAAGCAATATTTTGAGCAGTGAGCCTAGCAGTCGATGCTATGATAACAGCATTTTTTAACCGATTTGGAAATGAGATACTCCATTGAAGTACTTGCATGCCACCAAGACTTCCACCAATAATTGCCGAAAATTTTTCAATTTCTAAAAAATCTGCTAGCATCGCTTGAGTATTTACCCAATCTTCAACTGTGAGAAGAGGAAAGTCACTACCGTAGGGCTTATTAGTTTTAGGATTTATGGAAGCAGGACCGGTTGATCCAAAACAGGAGCCAAGGTTATTCACACCGATAACAAAAAAAAATTCAGTGTCAATTGGTTTTCCTTTACCAATCATGTTGTCCCACCAACCAATTTGGTTGTCTTTGTCGCTTTTTCCAGCAATATGATGAGAAGCATTAAGGGCGTGACATACTAAAACCGCATTTGAGTGTTGTTTATTCAAGACTCCATGCGTCTCGTAGGTTAACTCAAATGATTCAAGCTTATCACCGCTTTTCAAGGTTATTTTTGAATTAAATTTTACCTTCTTTTCTTGGACTAGCATCTACTGATTAAAACTTGAATTAACTTTACTTTTTAAAATTTTCTCTTTCACCTTTAAAATTTCAGTGTAGTTCATTGAAAAGTTACGAAGTCCAATTTTAAGAAGATAATCAGTTTGATTAGTGTCACCTGCTAGTTCTCCGCAGATTGATACAGGACAACTTTTTGACTTACACGAGCTTACCACATGCTCAATTAGTTTCATGATAGCTGGATGATTTGGATTGTAAAGGTTTGATACCTTGTTATTTGTTCTGTCAATAGCGAGTGTATATTGAATCAAATCATTTGTTCCAAGGGAAGCAAAATCTAAATAAGGAATCAACTCTGAAATTGAAATTGCAGCTGACGGAACTTCAATCATTGCACCAATTTTAATATCTTTATCAAATTTTTGGCCGCGTGATGAAAGCTCAACCATTGCACTTTGAATAATTTCTCTGCATTTAATTATTTCGTCGTGATGAGTGATAAGAGGCAGAAGAATACTTGTTTGTCCGTGAAAAGACGCTCTTAAAATTGCCCTCAATTGAGTCAAAAATAGTTGGATATTTGCCAAACAAAACCTTATAGCTCTCTGACCCAAAGCAGGGTTAAATTCAATATTTATAGATTTTGAGGTATCACTAGGCATTAATTTATCCGCTCCATAGTCCAGTGTTCTTATAGTGACTGGTTTGCCGTTCATTGTTTTTAATACATTGAGATAAGCATTGTAATGTTCTTCTTCAGTGGGCATAGCATTTTTATTTAAAAACAAAAATTCACTTCTTAAAAGACCTATCCCAACAGCACCATTATCTATCGCTTTTTTTGCCTCTTCGGGCTGCTCAATGTTAGCCATTAATTTGATTTTGACCTTATCAGTAGTTTCACATTCAATATGTTTTAGTGATTGAAGTTTCTCTTTTCTAATGTACTTATTCTTTTGCCTCGCCTCGTAATTGCTTAGTACTTCTTTGTCTGCTCCGGTAATTAGTACCCCACATTCTGCGTCAAGTATAATTTCCTCACCCTGTAGAATTAATTGTTTTGTTGATTGTATTCCAACAATCGATGGGATTTCGAGACTCCTTGCTAGTATTGCAATATGAGAAGTAGGGCTTCCATTTTCTATGGCAAAACCCAGTATTCCCTGCTGTTCTAATTTCGGTAAATCTGTCACCAATATATCTTTTGCTATTAAGATATATTTAGGGTCCAATTTGTTGGCACTTTGCTTACTGACATTACTATTTTGAGTATCATTGTTTCCTATTGAAGTAAGTTTATTTAGAAGTTGTAAAACTAATTGTTCTAAATCATGTTTCCTTTCTCTGAAATAATTGTTCTTGATTTTATCAAATTGTTCTGACAACATTTCTAATTGTTGGACAAGCGCCCATTCAGCATTACATTTATTTTTGGTTATTTGGTGCAGTGCACCTTTAACTAAAAGAGAGTCATTTAATATTAGTCTGTGACTCTCAATTAGATTTCTAAAATCTTCTTTTTGATTTAAGTTGTAATTAGCAATGATTTCTTTAAGATCGTTATCTAAATCTGCAATTGCCTCCTCGAGCCTTATTTCCTCACTAGGAATATATTTTTCTGAGATAACTTTAAGCTGAACATCAAAATTTGAATAGTTTGATTGGACACGGGCTTTGCCGATAATTATATCGTTGCCAATTCCTTTACCTTGTAAAGAAAACATTTTCTATTCGTTCTCTCCAAATTTATCTTCAAACAAGTTGATAATTGCATCCAGGGCTAATTCTTCATCTGGCCCCCGTACTTCTACCGATACTTTAGTTTTGTAACCAGCTGCAAGCATCGTAATTCCTAATACACTTTTTGCATTGATGTTTTTTTTTGCTCCAGTAGAAATTAGAATGTCAGAAGAAAAAGCTGTAGCAAGCTGAGACAATTTAGAGGCTGCCCTTAAATGCAAACCTAGCTTATTAGAAAGTTTAATTTCTTTTCTTAACATTTTTTGTGATTATGGAATTGGAACAATATTGAGATGTTTCACTAATCTTTTTAAATACTTCTTTAGTCTCGTCAAACCTATGATTTACTGCACTAATAAGCATAGGTATATTTACTCCCACAAAGCCAATATAATCAACTAATCCTTTCATCAGCCAAGCATGAAGTCCGTTGCTTGGTGAAGCTCCTTGAAGATCAGTAAGGGCAATAACTGTTTTTGGCTTTCCAGCCTCCTCCCACTCAGAATTAATAGCGGAGACTATGCTATCTATAGTTTCCTCAGGTTTAACATTTACTGTTTTTATATCACGGAGATCAGTTTTAAATGATGACTCAATTATATTTTTCATTGCGGTGCTTAATGGATCGTGGCAGACAAGTAAGATAATCATTTTTTATAGCATTTAAATAGTTCGTTAAAAAAGACTTCTCCAACATTTTCAAAAGAGGATATTTCTTTAAATCCCGTAGGACTTGTAATATTAATTTCAGTTAAAAACTTTCCAATCATATCTATCCCTGCCAAGAAGATACCGTAATTTTTAAGCTTAATCGCTATTTCCTGAGCAATCAATTTTTCTTCTGCTGTTAATTTCTTTATATTACCTTTTCCTCCGCTAGCTAAATTTCCCAAGAAGGAATTTTTAGCAGGAACTCTATTTAAGCAATACTCAATAACAGTACCATTGATTAGTATAATTCGCTTATCCCCTTTCTTTATTTCGGGTAAAAATTCTTGAACTATTATTTTTTGTCTCCCGTCTTTGGTAAGGTTTGCAACTATGTTTGCGGTGTTAGGGTCAGAGTTTGAAACAGTGAAAATATCTTTGCCTCCCATCAAATTCAAGGGTTTTAAGACCACCCTCTCGAAGCGTCCTAAAAAATTTAAAATAACTTCTTTATCACAAGTTACAATGGTATCCGGTGTATGGTTTGGAAATTTTAAAGCTAACAATTTTTCATTGAAGTTTCGCAATACTTTTGGGGAATTAACTACCGGTATTCCAATTTCCTCAGCAAAGTCTAATACGTACGACGAGGCTAAATATTCATAATTTATGGGCGGATCGGTTCTAATAAAAATATAGTCGAAACTGGTTACTTGTAAAGTTTTTGATTCTTCTCTATCAAACCAAGATTGTGATTTTCCGTGTTTAATTAACTTTGCCAGAGCGATACAATTAATTAGGTTTTTACTTTTATTCAAACTCAAATCTTGGAATGTAGTTAACCAAGTATTTAAGTTCAGATGCCATGCTTGCTGTATTAGATATATTGTGGAGTCTTTATATTCATTTAATTTATTTACATCGTCAGCGACAAAAAGAAGGTTCATTTTTAATGAATCAACAGGTAAACTCTCTAGCAGCTGACAGTGCAGCAAGTCTAGCAATTACACTATAAAAATATAAACGATTCGTAGTAGATTCCGGATCATTAGATATAGCCGGGGATTGGCAACTATCCTCGAAAGCTAAGGGTACAAACTGCATTCCCGGGGCATTTAGATTTTCATCTAAATCGCGATTTGAGTGAATCCTGTAAAATCCACCAACAACATACTTATCAACCATATAGACGACTGGTTCAGCTACAGAACTTAGATTAGAATTCACCACTGTTTCAAATGAGTAAACACCTTCTTGAATGAGAACATTTTTCGTAAGCATACCCTCTTTAGTTTTAGACATCTTGTTCCTTTGTTTCCTGTTCATTTTCAAGACTTCATTTGCATCCCTTATGGTCATAACGCCCATCCCGTAAGTGCCAGAATCTGCTTTGATGACCACAAAGGGTTTTTTTTTAATCTCATGTTCATTATACTTTTTTGAAATCTTTTTCATTAAATCTGAGATTTTATCTGTTAAACAAGTTTCCCCTTCCTTCGTTTGGAAATTAATATCTGAACAGCTTTCCGTAATGGGTGTTGTCAACCAACTATCAAATTGGAACATGCTAGAAAACTCTTTAGTTGTCTTTTTATATTGCTTAAAATGTTCTGATTTCCGCCTAAAACTCCAGGATGCATCTAAACTGGGAAGAATAATTTGATCCTCGACATGCCTTAATATGTTTGGCACACCTGACGAAAAATCGTTATTAATTAAGATTAGTTCAGGAATAATGCCGTCTACTATTAGCCTTCCTCGCACCGTATTAATCGGAAAAATTTTAAAGGACGAAGGAATGTTATTGGAGGATTTATAGTAAATTGTCTCGAGGTCGTATAATTCTTTATTAAAAGAGCCGATCTTTACCTCTAATCCAGAGTTTGATAAATATGTAGCCAAGTGGCCTAAGTGATCAAAATAATGAGTATTCCGTGTGTGATTTTCTGGGATCAATAAAACCTTTTTTACATGGCAACATTTTTTTTCGATCGTCGACATAAAGGCCTGAACGACACATCGCATGTCATTTTCCCCAATATTATTAAATCCAGCAGGAAATAAATTAGTGTCCACCGGAGCAATTTTGAAACAAGAATTTCTAAGATCCACTGAGGAATAAACTGGTGCTGGGTGAATCTTAAACATTTCTCTAAACCAATGCTCTACAGAAGCAGTATTTTGAATAATATTCTTTTCGAGTGTTAGAAGTTCGCCACACAAAGAGGCTTTAAGTTGAGGTCCCATTGGGAGATTGTATTACATTTCCTATATCTATGAAATCGAAGCCAAGTTCGTAAATCACAAAAAAAAACCCCCAGCAATAAGTGGCTGGGGGTAAAGGTGTGAGTGAAGCAGTAATATTGCTACGACCCACCTGGAGAAACCAGTTTAATTCATATAGTAAGCTTTCTCGCCGTGTGTGCTTGTATCCAAACCTTCGCGCTCTTCTTCTTCTGGAACTCTGATACCAACCAGCAAGTCGGCTACCTTCAGAGCGATGAATGCAACTACCGCAGATACAATTATTGTGATGATCACTGCTTCCAACTGAATTACTACTTGCGAGCCGATTGCGAAGTCATCACCACCAGTTCCACCCAAAGAGGGTGCTGTAAATACTCCGGTAAGAATTGCTCCCAAAATACCTCCCACACCGTGGATTCCGAATACGTCTAGCGATTCATCGGCACCCAACATGGCTTTCAAACCAGTGCAGGCCCACAAACAAACAAATCCGGCTGCGCCTCCAATAACAAGCGCTCCCATTATTCCTACTGAACCACATGCAGGCGTAATTGCTACTAGTCCGGCAATCATACCAGAGGCTGCCCCCAACATAGATGGTTTTCCTTTCGCAATCGACTCTCCGAGAGTCCAAGCTAGAATAGCAGCACAAGTAGCAAACAAAGTGTTAGCGAATGGAAGAGTAGCGCCAGAGGTGGCCTCTAGATTTGATCCAGCATTAAATCCAAACCAGCCTATCCAAAGAATAGCTGCACCAATCATGGTCATTGTTAATGAATGTGGAGGCATCGGCTCTTTACCATAACCAAGTCTTTTACCCAACACATAAGCAGCAACTAGCCCTGCAACTCCCGAATTAATGTGAACCACAGTTCCGCCTGCAAAATCTAGGGCGCCTTTGTCGAGCAAGTAGCCCCCGGGACCCCACACCATATGGCATATTGGAGCATAAGAGAAGGTAAACCAGATGACCGCAAAGATCAGAACCCCCGAAAATTTAGCCCTTTCAGCCATAGACCCTACTATTAAAGCGCAAGTTAACCCAGCAAAGGTAGCTTGAAAAGCAATAAATAGAGTTTCAGGGATTGCTATTCCGTCGGAAAAAGTACCTGCAGTTGAATCTATGTCAGTACCACCAAGGAACAGCTGAGACAGCCCTCCGATGACAGGAGTCCCTTCTGTCAAAGCAAGTGAATACCCATAAATAGCCCATAAGACAACTATTAACGAAAATACGCCGGTTACTTGCATCAGCATACTAAGCATATTTTTGACTCTTACTAAACCCCCGTAGAATAAGGCAAGTCCAGGAACAGCCATGAAAGTTACTAATAAGGTTGCGGTCATCATCCAAGCTACGTCCCCCTTGAAAACCTCGGGACCGACGGGAGCAGCTTCAACCTCCATCTCAACGTCTTGCGCTAGAGCTGGATCAACCCCAAAGGCGGCAAGTAAAAGTAAAATTTTCAACGGAACCATTCCGTGAAAGCGTTTTAAAAAGTTCATAGATTTAACCTTTCTATAGTTTGATATTCAAGCTGGTATGAAAACCTCAAAGAGCCTCCTTACCTGTTTCACCCGTGCGTATCCGTACAACTTCATCCAATTTGCCAATGAATATTTTCCCATCACCAATTTTTCCTGTTTTAGCAGCAGATTCAATTGCCTCTACTGCCCTTTCGGAAAGGTCATCGTCAATAGCCAATTCCAATTTTACCTTAGGAAGAAAATCCACAACGTATTCAGCCCCTCTGTAAAGTTCAGTGTGGCCTTTTTGTCTTCCGAACCCTTTTACTTCGGTAACAGTAATTCCCTGTACCCCTATTTCGGAAAGAGCCTCTCTCACTTCATCAAGTTTAAAAGGTTTGATTATTGCGGTAATTAACTTCATAAGTATCCTTTGGTCGCAAATGCTAACTGTGAAAAGTCCAGTGAAGAAGCCACGGACAAACACGGCAGCAGATGTTTTACATGGACTTCGAAAAATTAACCACTACTGCGGACTCGTATCCATCTGAGCTTGCAGCGTCTCCGCTGTTATCGATAAAATCTACGCCCATGCCGTAGCCATTACCGATATCCCAGGCTATGCTAACACTATAATCTTCATAATCAGAAGAAGAATCGCCTTCAACAGAATGAGTGCCAGCATGTGCGGAGAAAGTCACCGTGTCTGAAAGTGGATATTCAAAGTTTATTTGTGTATAAGTGGTACCGTCTGTTCCATCAGCTCCATACCAATCAGTCGTAAAGTAGTGTACTCCAAGGCTTACTGGACCATAACCCAGGATTGCATAGATTTCATTGGAATTAACGTCGTCTCCAACCTTATCTGGGTAGTAATAATATAGGTCACCTATATCAACGCTTAAATCACCAACTTCAAATGCATACCCACCGTAAAAATCCATTTCCATTGATGTTCCAGCGTATTCTACGTTGGAATTCCAATTTCCTAGATAAAATCCACCTGAGTGAGCCAGGTCAAAACCACCTTGAATAGCAGGCGCGTCCTCAGTTTGCTTTACTCCGCGAAATCGGTACTCAGAGTATAGAGCTACGTTTGCAGAAGCTTCCCAGGCGGATTCCTGAGACATTGCTTTTGTTGAAATTAGTGCGAGAGGAAAACCCATTGCGGCAGCCAATACACAAACTTTAAATGTTTTCATAAAAATTTCTCCAAACCTTAATATTTAGACTATGTAGTAGAGGCTGTTTTTATGCCAATATGAAAAATATTTAATAATAAATTTTCTTTTTAAAAACAGTTAATTACAAAATTTGAAAAAAGCCGATATTTTTAAAAATTCTTAATAGAGCATTTTTTGCACTGCAATGAAGCGGATGCTCTTATTTAGTGCGCAAACTAAGCTTTCAGTAACCGTGTAGAATTATCGATAAATAGGGAGGTTGACATGCCAATATTCAAAGAAAAATTTGAGGAGATCATTGCTAATCGGATTCCAGAGGGATTGAAAGAGCAAGTAAAAATGATTTTTATTGAGTTGATTGATAAATTTGAACTGGTTTCAAAAAAAGATTTTGAAAAGCAGGAAAAAGCTCTAGAAAAGGCTTTAGCAAAAATTGAAGAACTAGAGGTGATAATAAAGAAAAATAAAGGTGACTGAAAACGTTTCATTCCAAGGAGTTGAGAAAGAAAAAAGATTTTTCCTCATCAAAAGATAAAGAATCTGCCAGAACTATAGCCGACAATACATATTCAGTTTTTATCTTATATTTAAACGCTAAAATCATTTCTTTTGGCTGTGCTTTATTAAAACTATTAAAAGCTCCGCGGTATAGCTGAGCATTTTTTTTGTTTTTCACTTGAACACCTTTAAATTTTACTAAAAGTCTTTCTTCAAGAAAGTCTTTTAGCTTTTTAGGGGATAAGTTACTTTGAGGATTGATTAGTTTTGCAGATTCGACCAAAAAAATCGTTTGGTTTATTTCACAAGTGTGCCTTGATATTTCAACTCGATGACTCTCGTTATCTATTTGCAGAGTTAGAACTCTCTTTTCCTTAAATGGTTTGCCTGGTAATAAGGCGCGCCACTCATCCTGCAACCCATATACCTCACGCCAATTGAAAGTCGGAGAGCAAGAATTTATGCATAGGAAACAAATGAGAAAAATGCAATAATAGCCGTGTCTAAACATCTTTTGCCTTTTATGGTTTATTTTAAATGTCCTGCATCTGCAACTTTTTTTACGACGAGAAGAATTGGGCTAGAAATGATACGCGCCATTGGCAGGGAAGATATCTCCAGCGGGTTTATAGCAAAAGAAGACATATCTGCTACACTAAAAACTATACACAATAAAAAGATAAAAGCTACAAATCAGGAAGTAGAGTTTGAAAAGGATTCTGTAAATTTATCGGCTAGGCTATTTCCATTTATACGCATGCTAGAGGACGCAAACAAAGCAACAGAATTCGTTTATTGGGTGGAAGAACTATAGTTTACTATGACTTATGTACAGATAACAAATTAGATCTTGCTGATTCTAAACTGAGGTTTTGCCGCTCTTTATAGTTTGTAAATTGGTCAGTACCAATTTCGCCCACATTAAAATATGAAGCTTCAGGATGCCAAAAGTAAAAACCGCATATACTGGACGCGGGATTCATTGCTAAATTTTCAGTTAGCGTTATTCCTATATCTTCTACTGAAAAAATATTTGCTAGCTTCTTCTTTATGCTGTGATCCGGACAAGCTGGATAACCAGGAGCTGGTCGAATTCCCTGGTAGTCTTCATTAATCAATTGATCTGTAGTTAAATTTTCAGAGAACGAGTAACCCCAAAACTCTTTGCGGATTAGAAGATGCAAATATTCGGCAAATGATTCAACAAATCGGTCAGCTAATGCTTTCACCATTATCGCTGAGTAATCATCACCGTCTTTCTCAAATTGTTCTGATAGCGTTTTAGCTCCGTCAATCGTAACAAAAAAGATGCCCAGATAGTCCTTTCTGCTCAATGATATGGGAGAAACAAAATCGGCCAGACATTTATTTTTTTCATTCCTCAACTTTTTACTTTGTTGACGCAGTCCACACCAAGTGAATAGCTCAGTATTAAGATTTTCATCGCGAAAAAACGTTATATCTTCAAAATCAGTTTTTCTAGCAGGGTAAAGCCCAAATAATCCATTAGCTGTTAATAGTTTTCTATTTACAATTTTATCCATTAACTCTTTACCATCTTTAAACAAAGATCTTGCTTGGTTTCCAACAATTTTGTCGTCCAAAATATCAGGAAATGTTCCAGCTAAATCCCAAGATCTGAAAAAAGGAGACCAATCAATTGTTTCTATTAACTTGGCTAAAGGAAAATCCTTTAGTAATCGTTTTCCTAAAATTTTTGGTGTTGGTGTAGTTAAAGTGAAATCTGATTTAAAAGAGTTTTCCCTAGCTTCTTCAATCGAGACGATCTGGACTTTGTTTTTATTAGCATATTTTTTTTCTATCTTTTCATAATCTGTTTTAACCCGATTTAGATATTCTTTTTTTTCAGAGGCATTTGATGTTAAGACCTGAGCCACTGGCACGGATCGGGAAGCGTCAGGAACCCAAATAATTGGGCCTGAATAATAGGGAGCTATCTTAACTGCAGTATGAGCTTTCGATGTTGTAGCCCCTCCAATAAGTAAAGGTATCTTTCTCTCCCGACACCAATCATCGCGTTCCATTTCTCTAGCGACGAGGGCCATTTCCTCAAGAGAGGGGGTTATAAGTCCTGACAACCCGATCATATCAGCCTCGTGCTCTTTAGCCTGTTCAATTATTTTAGCTGATGGAACCATTACACCCAGGTTTATTATCTCAAAATTATTACATTGTAAAACAACTGCAACAATATTCTTACCTATATCGTGAACGTCCCCCTTAACAGTAGCGAGAATCATTTTACCTTTAGCTTTACTTGTTCCGCTAATTTCTTGCTCTTTTTCAATGAAGGGCACCAGATGAGCAACAGCAGTTTTCATAACTCTCGCCGATTTTACAACCTGAGGCAGAAACATCTTACCCTCACCGAATAGATCACCAACAACGTTCATTCCTCCCATTAGAGGCCCCTCAATAACCTCAATCGGCTTTCCTCCAATCCCTTCAATTTTTTTTCGAACTTTTTCTGTGTCTTGAACAATAAATTCGGTAATTCCGTTAATTAGCGCATACTCAATTCTTTTTTCTAATTTGTATTTTCTCCAAGCCACTTTTTGTTTCTTGTCCGTGTTCCCTCCCTTGAGAGTACTCGACAGCTCTATTAATTTTTCAGTTGCGTCTTCCGATTTACAAAAAACAAGATCTTCAACATACTCTTTTAATTTTGGCTGCAGTTTTTCATAAATAGCTAATTGGCCAGCATTTACAATCCCCATTGTCATTCCAGCTTTAATTGCATGAAATAAAAACACGCTATGAATAGCCTCTCTCGCTTGATTATTTCCCCTGAAGGAAAAACTAACGTTAGAAACTCCTCCAGATATTTTTGCCATGGGTAAATTTCTTTTTATCCATTTAATGCATTCTATGAATTCAATTGCATAGCGGTTATGTTCCTCAATTCCAGTACCAATCGCAAAGATATTAGGGTCGAAAATTATGTCCTCTGGGTTAAAGTTCGCAATTTCTACGAGTAGCTTATATGCTCTTGCACAAATAGCTTTACGTTTTTCAAGAGTATCAGCTTGGCCTTTTTCATCAAATGCCATAACAATGACAGCAGCCCCATATTTTTTACAAAGCTTAGCTTGTTTTAAGAACTCAGACTCTCCTTCTTTCAGCGAAATAGAATTTACTATTGACTTACCTTGCACGCATTTTAATCCTGCCTCAATGACGGACCATTTCGACGAATCTATCATCACTGGTACTCTCGAAATGTCAGGTTCGGAGGCAATTAAATTTAAAAATTTAACCATTGCAGCCTCGGAATCTAGCATGGCCTCGTCCATATTCACATCAATAATTTGAGCGCCATTCTCAACCTGCTGCCGGGCTACTTCAGTAGCCTCGTCAAATTTTCCCGCTAAAATTAGGTCGGAGAATTTTTTTGATCCCGTTACGTTGGTTCGCTCTCCTACATTAACAAATAAACTATCGTCACTAATATTTACAGGTTCAAGTCCCGATAATCTTAGTTGTTTGTCAATTTTGGGAATTTTCCGTGGTCTGAAGAATTGAATTTTTTTCACTATTTCTCTGATATGATCCGGTGTAGTTCCGCAACAGCCCCCCACAATGTTTACCCAACCAGACTCAGCGAACTCCGAAAGTAATTTTGAGGTTATATCAGGAGTCTCGTCAAATCCCGTTGGGGCCATTGGATTTGGCAATCCAGCGTTGGGATATACACAGATAGCTGTTTCACACAGATTGCTTAATTCCTCAACATAAGGCCTCATTAGTGCGGCCCCTAATGCACAATTTAGTCCAATAGTTATGGGTTTAGCATGCCTGACACTATTCCAGAAAGCTTCCACTGTTTGACCTGACAGTATTCTCCCGGAGGCATCAGTAACAGTTCCGGATATCATTAGAGGCAAGGCCTCGTCGCTCTCAGAGAGAACTTTCTCAACAGCAAAAATCGCTGCCTTAGCGTTTAGGGTGTCAAAAACAGTTTCGATTAGAAATAAATCAATCCCTCCTTCCAATAAGGCTAGAGCCTGTTCTTCGTATGATAGGACTAGTTCGTCAAAGCAAATATTTCTTGCCCCAGGATCGTTCACTTCAGGCGAGATTGAGGCAGTTTTTGGAGTTGGTCCGATAGCCCCAGCCACGAACTTTTTTAAACCTTTTTCTCGAAAACTCTTGCAAGCTTTTGTCGCAATCTGAGCTGAAGCTACGTTTAAATCTTTTACAAGGGTCTCAAGATTATAGTCGGCCTGAGCTATTGAACTTGCTCCAAAAGTATTGGTTTCAATTATATCCGCTCCGGCATTCAAGTAATCAAAATGAATTCGTTCTATTAAATCAGGTTTTGTCAAAGAGAGTAATTCATTATTTCCTTTTAATTCGGATCCTTTTTTTAAGGAAGTTTCAATTTTTCTTTGGACTGATTTAGCTAAAGAAATAGATTTGTTTTCTAGCCCACCGTAGTCTTCAGCTGTTAAGTGTTCCTGTTGAATCATGGTACCCATCCCCCCATCAAGGATGAGAATTCTATTTTCTATCAATTTTTCCAGCTGTTCTCTAGTATTTTTTTTAGTCAATTTATTTCATCTCTGTAAGTTTTTAGGAGCTAGCGTTTAACCAGTTTGCAAGACCGGCAGAATTAAGAGTTACATCCAACCAAATAAGTTCTGTAATTCTTTTTTTAGAGCCAGTGTAGCCATGATCTATTGCTTTATTCATCAATAATGCTAGCATCTTTTCTTGAATGACTTTCAGAGTTTGAGCACCATATTCTTTTGACTCATTCGCTATCTGTACATATTCATCGACTTGTAAGAGTAGCTCTTGACCTATTTTTTGTATATGCCCCACTTTAGAGTAATGAGTAAGATAAATTTCCGGAGGGCTGGCTGCCAAAATTCGTCGAATTGACTTGCTAAGATCAAAGGGTTCAAATTGGGTTGGAGTGGAAGAAATAAAACAAAAACAGCCTTGCTCTGTATCGAATTCCCGGTAAGATACTCCGAAGGTGTCACCAGAAAACATAGCTTTTGTTTTTGTATCACGGATCAGTATGTGGTGTTTTGCGTGTCCTGGAGTGTCCCATATTTCGAAAACTCTACCATGAAAATTTATCTCCACACCCTCATTTAATACTTCAATTCTGCTTTCTTCAATCGCTATCAACTCACCATATAATTTTTTTGCTTTAGCTTCGCCGTAAACTGATAACACAGATGTCCATAATCTTGTAGGATCAACTAAATGCCTTTTCCCCTTCTTATGAACTCCTAAGGTTGCATTTGGACAATTTTTCATTAATTGACCTGCGCCACCAGCATGATCAAGATGGATATGGGTCAGTATTATCCACTCAACGCGTAGAAAACTTAAGCCCAGACGTTCAAGGGCATTTTGGATATTTTTCACAGAGAAAACGGTTCCCGTGTCAATAATTAAAACCTTATCGTTCTCTATAACAAGATGCACCGCAGCGAATTTTTCACGCGTATACCCTGTATCGACAGAGAATATATTATTGCTAAAGGACGTCACTTGATTTTTACTTAACTTCAATATCTATTGTTCTACCTTTTTATCTGGAAAAAATCTTTCCTCATTGGAGTATGGAAAAATATCTACAAAATCACCTTTTTGTATTTTATCTTGTTGAACCAACCAATAATTCGGATCCAAAAGATTAGAGTGATGTTTTAAGAAAGCGTTTTTGAGTTTATTTTTTGATAGTAAGAAAGTTTCAAATTCTTCTGGAAAAACATCATTTTTTCCAATTGCATACCATGGTTCATCGCTAAGTTCATCCTCGGGGTTAATTGCTGTTGGAACTTTTCGGAAATTACACTCAGTTATGTATTGAATTTCATCATAATCGTAAAAAACTACTCGTCCATTTTTTGTCAACCCAAAATTCTTGTAGAGCAAGTCACCAGGGAAGATGTTTGCCGAAATTAATTCTTTAAGTGCATTTCCATACTCTTTCATTGCAGTGTTGAGACTCCCATCAGACGCATTTTCAAGAAAAATGTTTAAAGGTGTCATTCTACGCTCAATGTATACATGCTTAATAATTATCCTATCCTCTACTTGCTCAAGCATACTTGGTGCATATTTCCTTAGACCTTCTAAAAGTTCTTGCTCGAAACGCTCAAGTGGAAAATCTACGTTTGAATACTCCCATGTATCAGCCATTCTACCAACTCTGTCATGATGCTTGACCAATTGATACCTATTTGTAATGTGTTCTCTTGTGACCTCTTTATCTCTGAGATCCTTAATAATTTTGAAAACATATGGGAATGAAGGTAAAGTAAAAACAAGCATCACCAATCCTTTAATACCATCTGCAATTGTGAATTTATCCGTGGAGTTGTTGAGATGTTGTAACAAATCTCTGTAAAAAAGAGTTTTACCTTGTTTCTGTAGTCCAAGCATTGTGTAAATTTCACTTGTAGGTTTAGATGGCATTAAAGACTTTAGAAAACTTACATAGGCTGCCGGTACTTCCATGTCCACCATGAAGTAAGCTCGAGAAAAAGAGAATAATAAAGTGAGGTTTTCATTTTCGAAAATAATTGTATCCAAAAACAGAAAACCATTTTTTGATCTTAAGATTGGAACAGCAAATCCCATAGGATCACCATCCATTACAAGTCTTCCGATTAAGTACGCCCCCTTATTTCTGAAGAATAGTGATTTTAAGATATGAATTTGTAAATCTTTCGTGGGTCGAAAAGGTCTTTTTAAATTCTTTAAGGCTTTTCTCAAAAGCGCGTGAGTATCTCTTTTTATGTCTTCCCAAGCACTTGATAAACCGATATCCAAAATTATTTTTCCTAAGGTATTTTTGATTCCCTGCTTTAGAGGATAGTACACATTGTAGGAAGAAGATTTTGAATCTAAATATTCAGTGCTAATTGCTGGCCTGACAAAAAGATAACTATTTTTAAAATAAATTCGATCTAATAGTTGCGTGGTAATTGAATTAAAAAATGATTCAGCCAATTCAGGTTGTTTATGGTCGGTGAGTAGCATAATGAAAGCTTTTTTCACGTCAGGCCAGATAACATCCTTTTTTATTTTCTGCCCAAATTTTTTTTCTAGAGATTCGGAAGTTTCTCTCACTCTCTGATCATAATAGCTGATTCTTTCGCTCAGCAATTCCCTAATGGCAGCATAATCACCATTTTCAAATTTTTCCTTAGCTTTCCGTGAGTTTGCACGAAAAACAGAATAATGTCTTTCAAAGCCCTCTAAAATTAGTTTTGCTATGGATTCTGGAGAGTTGTTCATTTAACGCTGGAAAGAGAATCCCTGAGTAGTGGTAGAGCGATCTTTCGCGATACTCATTATAAGTCCCAGTCCTACACCGAGTGTAATTAGAGCTGTACCCCCGTAAGACATCCAAGGAAGAGGAACTCCAACAACTGGTAGGAGACCTGATACCATCCCAATATTTACACATGCATAAGTAAATGTCATTAGGGAAAGTGTACCACCCAAGAGTCTAGCGAAATCAGTCGGTGCTCCGATTGAAATCCAAAGACCTCTTAAAGTTATCCCACCATAAAGTAATATTAAGATCAAGGCCCCAAAAAAACCAAACTCTTCAGCAAACCCAGAGAAAACGAAATCTGTAGATTTCTCAGGAATAAATGCTAATTGAGTCTGAGTTCCCTGAAGCCATCCTTTACCAAAAAAACCTCCTGAGCCAACTGCCGTAATTGATTGTAAAGTATGAAATCCAGAACCGAGTGGATCTCTCATTGGGTCCAAAAGAGTACATATACGAAGTTTTTGATAGTTCCGTAATCCGGGCCAGTCTACATTTTCCGCACAGGCTAAATCACCAAAAGCTATTAAAAGGGTAACAAACAGTAAAAAGCATAAAAAACCAAATATAACTAATTTCCATGGCATACCTGCAAAAAATAGAAGAATTAAACCCGAAATTAAAATTAAAATGGAAGTCCCTAGGTCAGGCTGTTTTAAAACGAGAACTACGGGTAAAAGGAAAAGTATCAAAACGAAGAACCAATCCCTTTTAGAGTTTAATCCCTCAGATTTTTGAATAAACCAAGCCATCAACAGCGGCAAGGCAATTTTTAAGATTTCCGAGGGCTGCATTTTTATCAACCCTAAATTTATCCATCGAGTTGCGCCGTTCACTGTTTCCCCAAAGAGTTCAGTAGCTATGAGCAAAAAAATAGATGCTACATATACTGGAATAGCAAACTTTTCTAACATCACAGATGGCAGGTGACTGAGGATAACAATTAAAATCAGAGCTATGAAAATATTTCTTAGATGGGAATAAAAACGAGATATCTCGTCGTGACTTGCGCTGTAAACAGCAAAACAACTAATCATAGCAACCATTAGAATCATGATTGTCAATGGCCTGTCCAAGTAAGCGAATATTTTGTATATGCCTGAAGGGAGTATTCTTTCTGTTTTTGTAAAAAGCATACTTTTTTAAATTACCTCCTGTTTTTAATCACATAATCGAAAACCAGTTTAGCGATCGGGGCTGCCGATGAAACACCAAATCCTCCGTTTTCAACAATCACAGCAAGCGCTACTTCCGGTTTTTTGGCCGGCGCAAAGCCTATGTATAAGGAGTGATCTTTAAGTCGTTCAGGCACCTTATCTGCATCATATTCTTCGTCTTGCGCAACGGTAAAAACTTGTGCAGTTCCAGTTTTTCCAGCAACGTTGTATTTTGTTCTACCTAAGACTCTGGCTCCAGTCCCAGTTCGGTTCACTTCCACCATGGCATCTATAACGAGATCAAAAAACTTTTTTTCAATGTCTAATTTACCCTCAGTCACCGGTTTTGCAAGTGAATATTTGCCAGAAGTTTGGTCTTGAGAACCTCTAAAAAGCCTTGGCCGCATTATAATTCCCCTGTTTGCTATTATCGATGCCGCCTTTGCCATTTGCAGAATTGTAAACGTGTTGTAGCCTTGTCCTATTCCAATAGAAGGCGT
Source organism: Betaproteobacteria bacterium TMED82 (assembly GCA_002170395.1). Classification (GTDB taxonomy): domain Bacteria; phylum Pseudomonadota; class Gammaproteobacteria; order Burkholderiales; family Burkholderiaceae_A; genus UBA7377. The sequence continues at coordinate 151,317 of NHEJ01000004.1, read as the reverse complement.
TTCTCCTTGAAGCCATGGCTTTCCAAGCTTCTCTAATTTCCATTTTGAGGAAGGTAGAATTCCCGCTACTTCTCCTTCGAGGTCAATGCCGGTTTTTTTTCCAAAACCAAATGGCGAAATATGCTTATGAATCAGGTCAACTCCCATACTCATTGCTAATTTGTAATAGTATGTGTCGCTTGAGACCACTATCGACTTATGAAGATCCACTTGTCCGTGCCCTCCCGGAGTACTATCTCGAAATTTATGACTGCCCAAAATAAAATAACCTGGGTCAACTATTTGGTCCTCTGGAACTCTGGATTTTGAGGTCAGAGCAGCTAGTGCCATGAACGGTTTATATGTAGATCCTGGAGGGTATGCTCCCTTTAATGGTCGATTTAATAATGGCTTATTTGGAGAATTATTTAGATTGTTCCAAATTCTTCCATCAACCCCGTCAATAAAAAGATTTGGATTAAAATTAGGCATTGAAACAAAAGCTAAGACTTCCCCAGATTTTGGATTTAATGCTACTACACCACCTCGTCTATTCTCAAATGCTGCTTCGATTAGTCGGTGGAGTTTTGCATCAATGGTTAACTGCACATTTTTACCTGGAATTGCTTTACTGTTGTTCAATTCTCTAATCATTCTTCCGCTTGCAGTCACCTCAATGTGCTGATATCCAATCTTTCCCCTTAATAATCCTTCGTAACTCTGCTCTACGCCAAGTTTCCCAATGTGCGTAAAACCTCTATAAGCCTCTTGACTTCGGTTTCGAAGCTGCTCTTCTAGATCAGCCCTAGAAATTCTTCCGATGTGTCCAACTAGGTGGGAAGAGCTTTCCCCATATGGATAACTCCTAATTAGCCTAGGCCTAACCTTCACTCCTGGAAGATTTTGTATTCTTGTTACAAGTTTTGCTACTTCCTCGTCTGTTAAAGCTCCTTTAAGAGGTAATCCGTCATATGATCGTATTTCTCGTCTCAAACGGTCGAATCTAGCAATATCGATTTTCGATATTTCAACAATTTCACTTAATTTGTTAATAGTTTGCCGAACACTGGCTAATTTTGATGGTTGAAGTTCCAGATAAAAACCACCATCATTGCGAGCGAGTATATCTCCATTTCGATCAAGAATTCTTCCTCTAGGTGCCTGCTGAGGAAGTAGAATAACCCTGTTGTCTTCGGCCCGAGCAGAATGCTTTTCATGCTCATAAATTTGAAGCCAAGCTAATCTGCTAAGCAAACCTAACAGAATAAAGGTTACGAGTACTGCGAGGACACTGGCTCTGAACCTAAATATTTTATGATTTTCTCTAGAAAAAATCATATTTTCAAACCTCTCTTTGATGATCTAGTTTGAATAGAAGGTCCTGTACGCCGGTTGAGTACCTTTAAGATAGCAAAACTAATAAAAACTGAAGAAATGGCTTCCAATGGAGATTTAAAAATAAACCACCAAGGTGCAGTTCCATCATTGGCAGCGTACCTGACTAAACTATGCATGATGAACGCGCTAAGAAAGAGTGGCAAAAGTTGTAGAAATTGTGCAGACATTGACGTCCAAGAAATACGCCTCGAAATTAGCATTCCAGCATAACTCAAAAAAGAGTAAATTAAAGCATGTTCTCCGAGCAGTGCGCCAGTATGAATATCCATAACTATACCTAGCAACCAGCCATTCAGTAAACTAAATCTTGCTGGCATGTAAGCACTCCAAAAAACTATCACAATTGCTAAAAAATCAGGGAAGGGAAAAGCTCCTCCTTTAGGAATTAGATTAATAAGAAAAGCAAATAGTAACGAAAAATAAACAACTTTCCAGGAAGGGTTACTTCTTATCAAGCTTTCAGGAATCATTTTGGGTGTTCATAAGTTGTAAAAGTAAAACATTATGCTGAATACCAATTATTGCTGATGGTTTACCTGAAACTACAGGAAACTGACCTGGAATCGCTGGAGTCACTTCATGGATGTACCCAACAAGTAATCCAGATGGATAAATACCGTCCAAACCTGAAGTTAATACCTCGTCTCCTATCTGTAAATTGGCACTGATGTCAGCGTATTGGAGCTTAAATTGCTCTGTGTCACCTTTGCCTCTTGTTATAGCTTTAATTTTAGCTCGAGGGAGTACTACTGGTATCGACAGATTCGCATCTGAAATTAAGGTGATTTCACATGTCAAAAAATGAACTTTACTAACTTGACCAATTATTCCTTCAGCACTCATTACAGGAAACCCTGCTTTTACTCCGTGATTTGAACCCTTATCTACAACTACTTTGCGACTGTAGGCGTCGGGCAATTCGTATCTGACAGTTGCATTAATTGATGGAATTTTTAATCTAGGTTTTAGTGAAAGTAACTTTCGTAAATTTATATTTTCTTTTTCTAATTGCTCTAGCTTAACTAAAGTCTCCCCATTCAATCTTTGAGTGTCCTCCAAAATCTCAATCTTTTTGTTCAATTCAGAAATGTTTGTTAAATGACTTGCTGCATTAAAAGCGATATCACGCGGTAGGAGTAATAATTCAACGAAGGGGTTTAGTAGATACGTCAATGCTGAGCGAAGATCAAATAAATAATTAAATTTTGAGTCAACGGTTATTAGCAAAATTGAGGATATAATTGCAGAAGCGATCTTAACTTTCGCAGAATTCTCTTGCTTAAATAATGGAGGTGGGTTTTGAGATAGAGACACCTAATTTAAATTTTATTCAGTTGCTAATAAAGGACCCAATTCATCGACTCGATCTATTGCCTCACCACAACCCCTGACCACGCAGGTAAGAGGGTCTTCAGCAAGATATACTGGCAGTCCAGTCTCTTCCATCAATAATCTATCTAAATCTCTAAGTAAAGCGCCGCCGCCAGTTATTACAACTCCTCTTTCAGCGATATCTGCTGCCAGTTCAGGGGGAGTATTTTCAAGAGCATTTTTTATAGAAACAACAATTTGATTTATTGGATCAGTTAACGCTTCGAGAATTTCATTGCTCGAAACAGCGAAAGTTCTAGGAATGCCTTCTGATAAATTTCTACCCCTAACTTCCATTTCGTGCACTTCACTACCAGGAAACGCAGAACCAATTTGTTTTTTAACCATTTCAGCGGTCTGCTCGCCTATTAGCATCCCATAATTTCTCCTGATGTAATTAACGATAGCTTCATCAAATTTATCTCCACCCACTCGGACACTTGCTGAGTAAACTAAACCCCCGAGTGATACAACCCCTATTTCGCTTGTTCCTCCCCCAATATCTACTACCATGGAACCCGAAGGCTCCCCCACCGGCATACCTGCACCGATGCAAGCGGCCATAGGCTCCTCAATTAGATATACTTTAGAAGCTCCTGCTGAGAGAGCAGATTCTCTTATCGCTCTTCTTTCAACTTGTGTAGAACCGCAAGGTACACAGATAATTACCCTCGGACTCGGAGAAAATAGCTTTTTTTGATGAACCAAACGAATAAATTGTTTTAGCATCTGTTCTGTAACAGTAAAATCAGCAATAACTCCATCTTTCATAGGTCTGACTGCCTCAATATTTCCAGGAACTTTACCGAGCATCTGCTTCGCTTTAGCTCCGACGGCCTCAATAATTTTTTTTCCTCCTGGACCATCCTCTTGTCGTATAGCGACTACCGAAGGTTCATTAAGAACAATGCCTTTTCCACGCATGTAAATGAGGGTATTCGCTGTACCTAGGTCAATAGCTAAGTCTTGAGAGAAATATCCACTTAAAAAACCGATCATAATATCCTCAGTAGGTGTACATTGTGATAAAACTAAACATATTACGAGTATAAAGATTTTTTACAGAATAAATGAAATTAGAAAAAAAAGACTTAAAAAAATTAGAGCAGTTATCTAAAATATCTTTGTCAATAGAGGACCAGGAGGAAGTATCCAAAGAATTATCGGCCGTTTTATCTTGGGTGGGCATGTTAAAAATGGCGGATACCAAAAATGTTTCTCCAATGGCACATCCCAGTAAACTTACTCTTAGATACCGTGAGGATGTTTCAATTAATACAATTACTGCAGAAGAGGCATTATCAAATGCTCCTGATGCTCGACTCTCTTATTTTATTGTACCAAGAGTAATTGAATAAAAATTTTTAATTTAAGGATGAGTGTGCAATCAATAAGAGAATTAAAGAGGTTATTGCAAACTAAGAAGTTGAGTGTGAAGGAGTTAGTTCATGAAACTTACAAGAACCTCGAAAAAAACCCCTTTGGAGCCGTTCTAGATTTGAACCTTCAAGCATCAATTGACGAAGCTGAAAAAGTACAAAACAGAATTAACCAGGGTGAAGATGGTAGTCTCTTGGGCATACCCGTTGTACATAAGGATGTATTAGTTACCAAAAAATGGAAAACTACAGCTGGATCGAAATTCTTAAAAAATTATGTCAGTGCTTTTGATGCAACTGTCGTAAAAAATTTGTTTGAAGCTGGAATGGTTTGTGTCGGCAAAGCAAGTTGTGACGAATTTGCAATGGGATCGGCTAATCAAAATTGTGCTTATGGTAAGTGCTCAAATCCATGGGATCAATTAGCAGTTCCTGGTGGTTCTTCTGGCGGGTCAGCAGCATTAGTTGGTGGCAACTTTGTTCCTGTAGCTACAGGAACAGACACAGGGGGATCAATTCGTCAGCCAGCTGCCATGTGTGGAATTTCCGGATTAAAACCCACTTACGGAAGAGTTTCCCGTTGGGGGCTGATTGCTTACGCGTCAAGTTTAGACCAAGCTGGACCTCTCACAAAAAGCGCTTACGATTGTGGACTTGTGATGAATTCTATGGCGGGGTATGACATGAAGGACTCGACTAGTTTCCCTGAGCCAAATCCAGATTTTTGCAAGTTTATGAATGAAGGTTTCTCGGATTCCTCAATCGTACGGCCATTAGAAAAAGTTTCAATAGGTATTCCAAAAGAATATTTGGCGGCTGTTTCTAACAGTGTTCTGCCAGCCTTCCAAGAGGCCATTCGGACTTTTGAGTTTTTAGGAGCTTCAATCAGAGAGATTTCATTACCAAGTACCCCATACTCAGTTGCAGCTTACTATGTGATTGCCCCGGCAGAGGCCTCAAGCAATTTAGCAAAATTTGATGGTATTAGATTTGGCCAACGAAGCCGGGGAGTAAAGAGTTTAGAGGAGTTGTATACTCGCTCTAGAACTGAAGGTTTTGGCGAGGAAGTTAAAAGGAGAATATTAGTGGGAACCTTTGTTTTATCGCATGGATATTACGATGCATATTACCTGCAAGCATTGAAAGTCAGAAATTTAGTAATCGCTGATTTTGATGCAGCTTTTAAAGAATGTAACTTTATTTTAAGCCCCACTTCTCCTGTTGTAGCTTGGGATATTAATGGAAGTCCAGATTTACAAAAAAGCGAAGCTAATTTTGAAGGTGTTCCAAAAGAATATTTAGCAGATATTTTAACCGTTGGCGCTAGCTTGGCTGGACTTCCCGCAATTTCCATACCCTGTGGAATTCTCGAAGTGAATAATCGTAATAGGCCAATTGGTTTACAAATAATTGGAAAAAGATTTGAAGAACCCCAGGTATTACAAGTTGCTAATGCATTTCAAACTGAGACCCACTGGCACACTTTATCCTCAAGTGAGGATTTAGTTTGATGTGGGATACGGTAATTGGTATTGAGACCCACGTGCAATTAGCTACATCGTCAAAAATCTTTTCGACTGGGGGTACAAAGTTCGGAAATTCTCCAAATTCCCAAATCGATTACGTTGATGTTGGTTTGCCTGGCGTATTACCCGTGTTGAACGCAAAAGCAGTTGAGCTCGCAGTTAAATTTGGTATAGCTGTTGGCGGACAGATCGCAAATGAATCTATTTTTGCTAGAAAAAACTACTTTTATCCCGATCTTCCAAAAGGTTATCAAATAAGTCAATTTGAAAAACCAATTGTGGTTGGAGGATCTTTAGAGATAAAGTCCTTTGATTCTTCAGTCTTTAATGTTCCCTTGGTACGGGCGCATTTGGAGGAGGATGCCGGTAAGTCAGTTCATGATGGCGTAGAAAACTTCTTCCCCGGTTTTTCCGGTATTGACTTAAACAGAGCAGGTATGCCTCTTTTAGAGATAGTTACTGAGCCAACTCTAACTTCCGCTCAAGAGGCAGTGGCCTATGGCAGAACGCTACATAACTTAGTCACTTGGATAGAAATTTGTGATGGGAATATGCAAGAGGGCTCTTTCAGAATGGATGCAAATGTATCTATTAAACCGAGAGGAGCGAAAAAGTTAGGTGTTAGATGTGAAATCAAAAACTTGAATTCATTTCGTTACCTGGAGAAAGCTATTAGATACGAGGTTGCTCGGCAAATTGATATCATCGAAAGTGGTGGTATGGTAACCCAACAAACAAGGCTCTTTGATCCAGTGAAAAATGAGACAAGAGAAATGCGCAGTAAGGAGAATTCTGACGATTATCGTTATTTCCCGGACCCAGACTTACCACCTCTTATAATTGAATCGGATTACATAGAACAAGTTGGAAGTACTTTGCCCGAGCTTCCAGATCACGCTAGATCGAGGCTTTCGAAAAAGTGGAGTTTGCCAGATGATCTTGTAATGAGTATCTGCTCAAAAAAGCAAAACCTAATTTTCTTTGAAGAAAGTTTAAAATACTGGTTCCGCTTAACATCATTAAAATTCAATTTTGACAACCCTGACGAGATTTTGATTAGAAGATCCAAGATTTTAGCAAATTGGCTGACCGGAGAATTATTTTCGATATTGAATAAAGAAAACATAGATATTTGCGAAAGCAAAATTTCGCCGAAGAAATTATCGGAAGTCTTAATTAAGTTAGAGGACAATACACTCTCAAAAAAAACAGCAAAACAACTTTTTAGTCTTATTTGGAATGGCGAGAAAGGAGACATAAATAAAATCATAATTGATAAAAATTTGAATAAAATTGAGGACGACTCCGCAGTAGAAGACTTAATAGGAGAAGTTATCTCAAAAAATCAAAAAATGGTTAATGAGTTTAGATCAGGTAAAGAAAAAGCACTGAATGCTTTAGTTGGACAGGTAATGAAAAAATCTGGGGGCAGAGCAGAGGCTAAAGATGTTAAAGAAAAAATACTACTCCTAATTGGGTAATTTAAAATTGCTCCATCTCTCTACGTAATTTTTGAACACATCAACATTGGAACCTTTCCGCGCCAAATAAGTAGTTAAATCCTTTAAATTTGCTATTGAAAAAACTGGAATTTTCTCGACAGTAGCTATTTCAAAAGATGCGGAAGGGTAGTTCCTTGCATTCTGACTATTAGATAATTCAAGCCTATCAAAGGCCACTAGAACAGCAACAGGATTACCTTGAGCAGATTTGATGACTCTTATGGCTTCAAGACTAGATATTCCGGCTGATATTACATCATCTAATATCAATACATTCTTATTTTTTACATTTCCGATAATAGTTCCTTTTTCGCCGTGTTCTTTTTTTTCTTTTCTGTTGAACGCAAATTCTAATTCTTTACCGTGTGCAGCTGCACTTATGGCGGTTGTACAGGCTATGGATATGCCCTTATAGGCAGGACCAAAAAGACAGTGCAATTTTAGTTGTAGAGTCTTTTCAATTTCAAAGATTTTACTGTGATAAAAAGACCCTAAAGATCTCAAAACACCACCATGTGAAAAAGCTCCTGTATTGAAAAAATATGGTGATACTCTACCAGCTTTTGTTGTAAACTCACCAAACTGGATCACTTTATTTTTTATGGCAAATTCTAAGAATTCGATACTATTCTCTGTCACATCTTCTACCCTTTTGATTTTTTTACAAAATACTCTTCACACAAATGCTGAAAGTCATATCTCTAAACGTTAATGGTATCAGAGCCTCTGTAAGAAAAGGACTCATACAATGGTTGATTGAAGAGAACCCTGATTTTATTTGTATACAGGAATTGAAAGCACAAAGAAAAGACCTGGGTAATGAAATTTTAGAATTTAGATCCAAGGATGGGTCTTACTTAAAAAGCACAATTTTTTGTGCCGAAAGACCCGGCTACAGTGGAGTTGGAATATATAGCAAACAAAAGCCCACTAGTATAACTGCTGGTATCGGTGTCAAAGAGTTTGATGATGAGGGAAGAGTTTTAAAAATAGATTTCGATAATCACTTAAAAAACTTTCCCTTATTTTCCATTGTGTCATTATATTTACCATCGGGCTCTGCTTCTGAAAGTCGTCAAGCTTCAAAATTTAGATTTCTAAAATCTTTTAAATCCACGCTGAAAAATTGGGAAATGGAAAACTCGAAGACCGGAAGAGAATTTTTATTATGTGGAGACTTAAACATAGCGCATACGAACTTAGACTTAAAAAATTGGAAAAATAATCAAAAAAATTCAGGATTTCTTCCTGCTGAAAGGAGTTGGTTAACTGAAACTCTCTTCAATGCAGGTTGGAAGGATATTTTTAGAGTTTTAGAGCCGAAAAAAGAACAATTTACATGGTGGAGTCAAAGGGGAAGAGCCCGAGAAAAAAACGTTGGCTGGAGAATAGACTACCAAATTGCAACTGCGAACTTAGCTATCTCGGCAGCTTCAGCTAAGGTAGCAGAGACCCCTATTCTATCTGATCACGCCCCACTAATAATAAATTTTAGGGCTTGATCAAAGCTCCATTTTTTTCTCTAAAGCTTTTTTATAGATCGGCATGACCGCAAATAAACTCTTTCTTATGTCTTCAATTCTGTCTGAGTCAGTCGGATGGGTTGACAACCATTCTGGCTGAGATACTTTATTATACTTCCTCATCTTTTGCCAGAGAGTTATACTTGATTCAGGATTAAATCCTGCCCTTGCAGCAATATCAAGTCCGACTAAATCTGCATCTGTCTCATCAGCCCTCGAAAATTTTAAACCAATTATTTGCTTACCAAAACCCAATATTCTTCTTTCACTTCTTCTCAATCCAAGAGTTTGGGAAAGAATATCTGCACCAAGATTAGAAAGCTGAGCTCTCGCGATCCTAGCCCTTGAATGCTCACGTAATGCATGAGCCATTTCGTGGCCCAAAATAATAGCAACTTCATCACTGTTGAGTTTGAGCTTTTTTATGATTCCAGAGAAGAATACAATTTTTCCTCCTGGATAACAAAAAGCGTTTACTTCTTCATTTTTTATCAGAATAACTTCCCAGTTCCATGCAGCTGCCGCAGGATTCCATTGGTTTGCAAAAGGTCGTAATTCGTCCGCTATTAACTTAAGGCTTATTAAGGAAGAATCGTTTTCCGCTGCTAGTTCATTTTTTTCTTGCGCGTATTTTTTGATTCGTTCAAACTCTTTTGCTGCATCAATTTCTAATTCCTTTGCAGGCACAATGTATCTTAAATTAGACGCCCCTCTTACACTAATCCCATTATCTGGTCCCGTCAGTTGCTTAGAGTCACTTACGGAAGTACAACCGGCACAAAAAATTACAGAAAAAGTTATAGGTAAAACTAGTATCCTCAGATCTAAAACCGGTCGAGCAGGGTATGATGTATATAGCAAAAGTTACTCTCCGAAAACAATCTTTAAAAATATCATTTTTAATGAATCTTATTTTAACTTACAAGCAAAAACTACATCTTTTAGGGTTTACTACCCTTCTTGGGTTTGCCAGTGGACTACCTTTAGCATTGAGTACTGGCACGCTGCAGGCGTGGCTGGTGATCGAAGAGGTTGATATTAGGGTTATCGGTTGGTTAAGTCTTGTGGGTTTGCCTTATACTTACAAATTTTTATGGGCACCACTCATTGATAGGTTTGTAGTGCCCCTGAGTTTCTTCAGTCGGAGAAAAGGTTGGTTAGTAGTCTTTCAATTCCTCATGGCTTTGGTGCTTTTTTTATTATCATTTATAAATCCATCAAAGGACGGAGTTTTGCTTATCGCGGCATTAGCTATTACATTAGCTTTCTTGTCAGCTAGTTTTGATGTTGTCTTCGATGCTTGGAGGGCCGAGTCTTTACCAAAAACAATTTTGGGATTAGGGGCTGCTTGGTCAGTCATCGGCTATCGAATTGCAATGCTTACGTCTGGAGCCCTAGCGCTGATGTTAGCAGATCTCTACTTTGGCTTTCAGGGCGTTTATCGATTACTTGCAGTTCTGACTCTTGGTCTAGCCATCCTCGCTATTTTCTCCCCCGAGCCAACCAGCACAGAGCGTCCCACCAGTCTGTATATGGCAGTGGTGGAACCCTTTAAGGAATTCTTTGGCCGGCCTGCCGCAGTTTTAGTCTTACTAGCGATAATTTTTTATAAGTTTGGAGATGCTTTTACTAGTTCTCTGTCAACAGCATTCTTAATTAGAGGAGCTGGTTTTACTGCCGCAGAAGTGGGAGCTGTTAGTAAAGGAGCTGGGCTCATATCACTTTTATTAGGGGGGTTGGTAGGAGGATTTGTTCTGTCAAAATTCAAGTTACTTCCCTGCCTCCTTGTTTTTGGTGTTTTCCAAGCTGTTACCAATTTAGGCTTTTATTGGTTGGCCGTAATAGAACCGAGTATTGGGGATATGGCTTTAGTGATTGTGGCCGAAAATTTATTTGGTGGAATGGGAACAGCTGCTTTTGTAGCGCTTTTGATGATACTTTGTGACTTAAGATTTACGGCTACGCAGTTTGCACTGTTATCAGCCCTTGCGGCAGTAGGGAGAGTATTCATTGGTCCTTTTGCAGGAGAGTTAGCTTTCAATTTTGGTTGGCCCTATTTTTTTATGCTCTCATTTTTAATTGCCTTACCTGGTATATTTATGCTGTTTTGGCTAAGGAGACCTTTAGATATAATTGAGGAAAAGAGCGGTAATTTGTCTACGAGGTAGGGAGAAATTTTTTTTTACCTCGGTAGATTTATATGGATAGATTAGGTCAATTGATTAATTTTCTAAATTATTCACCTATTTTATATCCGACTTAGAATGTCCCTCTCTTAACCAAATTAATTTCGGTTTGCTATGGTCAATTTCTGATCTTAGCCTTTCAACATCTAAACTGTTCAATTGTTCCTCATTTATTTTCAGAACAGAATAAACTTTGTTACGCTCCTTTTTTTTCGTCAAAAAGTTTTAACTTCAAACGCGTTGAGATGTTTTTCAATTAGTTTGTATTTTATTCTAGAGTTCTTAAGGGATTTAATTTGATCATGAACCTATTTTTTAGATTGTGACCGAATTGGACGGTTATAGAATTAAAAAACCACTTTGCAGAAAAAGTCACTGAAAAAAAAGATGATGCTGAAAATTTTTCGGGACTTTATCATCATTTAAACCTATTTTACGGTATCCTTATACGGTTATTCAATCTTGAAAAAGAGATTAATAAAGGAAGTATTGCTGAACCGAGAGCATCCAACAGTTTGGTCTGATTCCAGTATAGAGGTGGCGCATAAGACTTTGGTTAACTTTTTCCAGATTAAATAATTTTAAAAACTACTAAAATTTATTGGTAGAGATGAGAATAAATTGTTAGGAGCAGTGTACGAGTATAAAAAGTTAAATAAAGACAATATTATTTTTAACTGCTTTGAGTGGTGCTTTTCTGCTGAATATGTCGGTCTCGAATACGAGTATAAGTTTGATGGTCTTGAGTGGAAAAATAGTTTCATTATCGATATGAAAAACGGTGTTTCGGAATATAAATTCTCAGGTAAAGACGGAAAGATTCCGGGAAAAACAAATTTAGAAACGTTATCACACCCTCTTAGATCAATATTAAAGAACCAGGCGAAGTTGCAAATATTATTCTTAGAGTCTCAAGAGAGTCTCTCTCATACGATAGAAATAGAACCGCTGGTCCGTAAATGATAGAATTGGGCGAACAAATTAATCGAACCGACATTGGTGAGTGCAAAGCTATTGAAGCAGATACTTCTATAATCAACTCTGGTTCTAAAAGATCAAGTTAGAGAGGTTTCTTCTTTTTACTCTTCCAAGTTCCACCGTATTGATACGTTCCTTCATAACTCGATTTAACGTCCGTCAGACACTTCCCACAGAAAAACACCCAATCGCTTCACATCTCGGTATCTACATCGATATAGCACCTCCTTTGAGTGATTACACATATGGCATTCTTTGGTTCTAACTCTCATTACACCATCGCCTTACTTCATCTTTGTAATCAGAGAAGTACTCCGATATTACATTGATATCGAACGAAGATAAAATTGAGGTATTTGGTTCTCTATCTAGAAGGAATTTGAAAGAAAAGTCCAACAATTCTGCTTTAGTAATATTATTTTTAGTAAGGTCAGTGAGACTCATGTTTGTAACCGTCACCGCATGTGTGGTGGTGATGGTGTCTACTACAGTGACCTCGAAAACATCATCATTTCGTTTTTTGATTAAGATGGACATTTCAAAAATTCACTTAAATACATTTGAACCGATAAATTTAGCAAGATCAGCACTACAGCCCTTCAGAAATACTTGTTTTGTAGGTTTAAACGGTATTTTTATTGAATAGAAGCAACAACTTATTCGATAGTCATAGAGTGTGTAAAGGTATCCACTTCCATTCAACTGAGACTCTACTTGAGTTACATAAACTTTTTCTTATTATTTTACTTATCATAACAGGTTAAGTTTCAATCTTGCCCGTTTTAAATATCTTGTTGCAAAGTGTTTTTCTCATAAAGTACAACTAACCAATTATTATTAGTTTTTTAACGTCTGTATGATCCTCTGTTTCGAAAAAAGTTGAAAGTTGATTTACAGACTATTCGATAGGTCTTTCTTTAACAATTCCGTATTTTTTTGCACTAAGATTACTGTAAAAAATAAAATAAAGCCATTTGCTTTATCTCAAATATTTTCTTTCCACAGATTTTTGAGCGCACCATTATTCTGAGTAGTTGACCTCTTTCAACTTCGATAATTATCCTTGGCCCGTCAATTTTAATATAGTAATCTGGGAAAAAGGTTTTTAGTTATACTCTAATGATAATTTATTTTTTCAAAGTGAACCCAATGCTTTAAGCAAAAGGAGAGTGATAGATTTTATTTCTTGACTCTTTGCACTAGCAATATTTCTTTTTGTAAATTTTTTTTTATTTTGAAGTATTAAGATAATTCACAAATCATCACCAATTTTTTCTCATTCAATCACTCTCTATTACCCTCAAATTTTTTTTTGACAAATAATTTTTTTTATAGGGTTTAGTAGAAACTTTATCTACTCTACAGTCATTGAGTGTGTAAAGGTGTCTACTTTCATTAAACTGAGACCTTATCTGACTTCCCAAAAGTTTTTTTTTCACACTTCTGCCTAGTTTAACAGTTATACCTTTACTCTTACCAATTTTGATAACAAAAAGAAGTAGGTCTAAATAGAAACAAAATACCTCCAAAAAGAGGTAATGTATAGACTTGACTAAACCCAAAACCTAAAGCAATTTTTTTCCATTTAGATATTCCACAATTCTTTAATATGTGAATAACCCCATTTGTTTTGTTAACTATAACAAATACAGATGGTGCAAAAAAAATCCGGCGATTAACATTTTAATAATAGAAAAAAATAAAATTTCGGTTTTAATATATTAAAGAACTTGCTATATTTATTTTATGAAAAACATTGATAATAATCTATGGATTCTAATTGAGGAAAGACCCAAAAAGAAAGTAATTAAAAAAATCATAGAGGAATCAAGTTATAATAAAAACCTAAATATTGTTATTAATATTTCAAAATTAATCCAATAATTGAGAACAATAAATTTCTACATATCTTTCAAATCTCAGATGTAAATTCACATCAAATTAAAAATATTTATATTAAATTGATATCTAGCAAATCTAGTTTTGTCGATTTTTTAGTTTTTCTTCAAAAAGATGAACCTTGTCCTGAACAGATTTTAAAAAATTGTATTTTTGCGATAGAGGAGACTAAAACTAACTCATATGACTCCCGTAATACTGCAATGGGGCAAAGGTCAAGTAAATTTAATACCCTAAATTATTATATTCAAAAATATAAGGCATTAACTAAACCTGTAAGGTTTCTTCTCACAAACAAGCAGACGAAGATCATCAATCTGTAAATTTTATTAATAGATCCCTATATCATCTTGAGTGTGGAATTGAGTTTTGGGGAAAAAATAGCTCAAATTTCAAGAAATTCCAATCATTAGACGAATTTATAAAAATAAAATATCAAATAGCAGATACTAATACTAGAAAAAACGATACACCAATTAGAATTTTAAAAGAAAAAAATGCGATTAAAATCTCAGCACTTTTAGCAAATCCAAATAATAACAACAAAAACTATACAGGTAGGATTGGCCACGATCCTAATATGGGTCAAATACCTTTAATTGCAAAGGTAATAAGAGGTTTAGGCTGGACTAAAAAAATCATTGTCATCAATTACCAAGTTCTACAAGATAGAATTGGTATAAACAAATTTGTTAATCTTGCAAATTTTATAAAATTTGAGTTAGACAATTGCAAATTACCAAATTCAAAGTTTAATTTTGATTATTGGGGATTTGAAACAAATAAAGAGAAAGTCGCAACCATACTTTTTCATTATTTTGAGAATAATAACTTAGTTACAATATTCGACAATCATGGAGGTTGTGAAAAAAGTTATTTTTATAATAAATATAATCATGAAATTAAAATTGACAAAAAATTTTCAGCAGATGGGGGTAAGATCCCAGATCTAGTAATGAGAGATGATAAAAATAAAGTAATTTATCAATTCGAAGGTAAAAAATTTAATGCAATTTATAAAGGTTTAGATGAAATAAAACATTTTGATCTATTTGAAAAAAAATTTCTAAGTAAGCATTATCCAGAATATAAATATAAAAGAAGTTTAGTTATAAATGGTGGAGAAAAGACTAACATTGATAAAATAGATTTCAAATAGATAAAGAAAACAATTTAATCTATTAAAAATAGAGTTAACTTTTCTTTCTAAAAAACATTATATATTGATGGATTTGATTAGAAACAAAACTATGAGGATATCCATAGGGATATAAATTAATAGACTCATCTGCCCAAATTTTCATACCAATATAATTTAAACATTCAATTTTATTAATTTCTTCAATCAGATCTGAATGTAATAAATTAGTTTTACCTTTTTTTGGTTGTAGATCTTTAATAAAGACAACATAGTGTCCCTTGTCCTTTAAGTAAGGCATTGAATACTTGATTGTTTCAATGAATTTCTCTCTAAATTCTAACCAATTCATGTTCCCAAGATCTTTTTTATTTTTTGTAAATGGTGTTGCATCTTTTGACTGCCCTTTTTTTATTGTTTCTCCAGTTTTCTCTCTATTCATCATGTCTCCGTATGGAGGGTCTAGTGCAATTAATGAGAATTTTTTATTATTTAAATAGTCCTCAATATACCTTTTGTTTTTAAGTATTTCTATACAATCACCTTTTATTGTAGTTTGTTCTTTGAGCTTTAATTCCTTATTTGCTTTTTTATACGCACTAATAAACTTAGAACTTAAATCTATTCCTAAAGCATTTCTGCTCGACAATGATGCTCCAAGCAATGTTCCGCCAACACCCATAAAATAATCTAAAATATATTCATTTTCTTTAGTAAAAAATTTAATTATATCTCTCATCAATTGTGGCGGTTTTGGTGAAGGATGTATCTTTCTTATATGATGTGCATATCCTTCTTCGCCAGAAGTTAAATACCTTGTGTTAATTACAGACCTTAAAAAATAACTCCACTCGTTTCCTGCTAAATCATTTAACTTGTTATCAAGGTGATATTTTTGCCCATTTTTAGTTAAAATTACTTTCTTCGAATTACTTACTACTTTACAACTCTTCAAATCCTTTTTAATCCACTTGGGTATTTTGATAATTTGTTCATTACTAAGAATATTTAAATCATATTTCTTTGCAAGTAGATCTAATTGTTCTCTTCTTTTTTTATTCTTTTTCCTCTTTTTTAGTTCATTAACTTTTCTAAGAATTTCATTACTTACTTCATCAATATCATTATTTGATAATTTTGCTTCTAACACTTCCCAAAGTTTTTTTTTATCAATTAAGTTCATTATTCTTTGTCTATTATATGAATGAGTTCATAAAGTTTTTCTTTATCACTCGTTTTTCTATCTTTCTTATATCTTCTATAATTAATTTTGTATTTATTAAAAACATTCTTTGAATATTTTCTCATTAATCTTTCTAATTTTGCTTCAGGGATAATTCCTTCTGAGTTATAACTTAAAACAATATATTTAAATTTTGCATTTTCAATCAGACTTTCCAAAGCATCTTCAGCAAAAGACTTGTTGTAAAATTCAGATTTCTGATTTTTATACTCTCTAATACCAGTTTTGCCTTTAATAACTGGGTCGTCATATTTTGCAATTGTTTCTAGCAAATGATAGTTTGGCAAATATTGCCTGCTATTATAAGGCGGGTCCAAATATAGTATATCTCCCTCAATTTTTTTAATTAACTTATTACAATCTTCATTGTAACTTTTGTTGTTTTTTTTATTATCAATAATATTCAAGGGGTTTAATTCAATTTTTTTAAAACTTCTCTTGTCCCATGTCTTCAAATATGCGCCATAAGTTCCTGCTATATTGGATACAAAGGGAGTTGCTTCAATTACTAAGGACACCAAATAAAAGTATTCAAGATCACTAATCTTCTTCTTGCTTAACCAATTTTCAAAACAAACCCTTAAACCATCGATAATAGTTGCATTTTCTTTTGATAAGTATTTCCTATCTTCCTTTCCACCCGGGGAATAATTTTTAAATATAAAACCTTTTTGTGTAAAACTAAGATTATTCAGATATTCCTCTACTTCCAAACTCATATCTAAATTTTTAAAATTGGGTTTTTGATTTAATTCTACATAGGATTTTTGAAGACAATAAGAAAAATATAAAAGATCATTAGAGATTATTTTATATTTATTTTTAAAATATTGAGAAACAATAGTTGTTCCTGAGAAAATATCACAAAAAGTATTTAATTTTTCATGTTCTGTAATATTTTGACTTATTACATACTCTATATTCTTAAGAAGCAATCTTTTAGAACCTATAAATCTCATAATTTCAACTTAAATCAATATTAGTTCTTATCTTATCTTCACCTTAGCTTATTAACAGTCCGAAAGTCCCAACTACAGATGAATGAGTAACAGTTATTCATCTCTGATTATTTGCTTCGAGGAACATCACATCTTCTTATCAATTGCTAAATACTATCTCAAAATCGCTCACTTGTATTCCGAACTTTTTCTTTCGCACGTTTTTTATTCTATCTTCTCTTTCGTTCATTCTTTTAATCACGCTGTATGATGAACTGCCCGATTTACTCCACTTTTTTCCGTGATGAGTTCTTATTCCGTGTTTGTTCAAAATTGAACAAATTGTTCTATGCCCAATGTTTAATTCTTCGTTAAAATGTTTTATAATTCTGTATAACAATATGTGTCTTTGTGAAATTTCTTTTTGATACAGAAGATTGTTAGTTTCAACTCTTGCTACAAATTTCAAACTAATTTTTTTTGAAAAGTAGACACCTTTATCTACTCTACAGTAACACTCTTTGCTAAATTTCTTGGCTGATCAACATCGTTACCCCTCGATACTGCTATATGATATGCAAGAATTTGAAGTGGAATAACGTGAAGTATAGGCGATAAGTGCCCTACATGGTCACCAAGAGTAATAACTTTGATATTTTTATTTTCATCGATCCCTGAACCTAGATCAGCAATTACAAATAATTTCCCCCCTCTTGCACGCACTTCTTCTAAATTATTTTTTAATTTATTTACTAACTCATCATTTGGAGCGACAGCAATAATTGGCATCTCTTTATCAATGAGAGCCAACGGGCCATGTTTTAATTCCCCTGCTGCATAAGCTTCCGCATGTATATAGCTTATCTCTTTAAGCTTTAATGCTCCTTCCATCGCAATCGGACTATGAATTCCTCTACCTAAGAATAGGACATTTTTCTTTTTCTTAAAAAACTTTGTCCATTTTTTGAAATCCTTTTCAGCAGCAATAATTGCAGCTAAAGCGCTGGGTAGATGCCTCAATTCATTAAGAAAGTTTCGCTCTTTATTTCCATCTAATAAATTTTTACTTTTTGCAAGTACTAGCGTAAGTACAAACAAAGCTGCCAATTGCGTTGTGAAGGCTTTGGTGGAAGCAACACCAATTTCTTGACCAGCGCGAGTAAGAAAAAACATCTTACATTCACGAATTAGCGTTGACTCAGAAACATTGCATATTGCTAAAGTTCTCGAAAGTTTTAGCGTCTTTGCTAGATAAACTGCAGCTAAGGTATCAGCCGTTTCACCCGATTGAGAGACAGCAACAAAAAGAGTATCAGGTAAAATCACACTCTTCCGGTACCTGAATTCACTCGCTATTTCAACTGATACGGGTAGTCCTGCTATCTCCTCAATCCAATATTTTGCAACTAGTCCTGCGTGGTAACTTGTTCCGCAGGCTACGACTGTTACAGAGTTTACTTTTTCAAAATATTTTGCGGCATATGGTCCAAATAAATTTGGTGTGAGTGAGTTTGCCGATACAATCGTTTCCAATGTCGCAGCGACTGCGCCTGGCTGTTCATGTATTTCTTTTTGCATGAAATGAGTATATGGTCCAAGATTACTTTCATTTTGTTTTACGCTTAATTTATTTGTTCTTTTCCTAAACCTAATTCCTCTCGAATTAAAAAATTTAGCTTCATTCAGAGAAATCTCAACAATTTCTTCGTCATCTAGGAAAACCACCTTTTTACAGTAAGTAATGAGACCAGATAAGTCTGATGATAGAAAAAAATTACCATTGAATATATCAGGTCCCCCAACGATTAAAGGCACCCCTTTTTTAATACCACAAATAGTGTTTGAATCTAAATCACTAAGCGCTACTAATGCATATGCTCCAATTAACTTTTTACTTAAAGCATTTATAGCTATTGGAAGAGAGGCTGCAATTCTTCTTTCAAAGTGTAACTGATGAGCGACTACTTCTGTATCCGTATCTGAGTGAAATTTATAACCTTCTTTGAGTAGGTCTTTTTTTAAATCCAAATAATTTTCTACGATCCCGTTGTGCACGATACAGACTGATAAATCTTTTGTTTTTGACATGTGTGGATGAGCATTTTTTTTATTCACCTCACCATGTGTCGCCCAACGAGTATGTCCGATAGCGATATTGGAAGATACAGCTCCAAGTAATTTCTCTAATTCTTTTACTCTACCTACCGATCTATCTCTTTTAACTATATTTGATTTTATCCACGCTATACCAGATGAATCGTATCCTCGATATTCGAGCTTTTTCAAACCGCTAATGATTTTTGGAATTATATTATTTTCGTTAACACCTGCAAAAATTCCACACATTACTATTTTCTTTTCTTTGGGCGAGCTTTTGAATGTTTCCAGTTTTTTATGGATAGTTGTTTACTTCTGGCTATACCCAGAGCATTTCCGGGAACATCGTCTGTGATGCTGCTGCCAGCTGCTATTGTTGATCCTGTCTTTAGAGTTAATGGGGCAATAAGTTCGGTATTCGAGCCAACGAAAACGTTATCTTCAATATAGGTGAGGTGTTTTGTTTTTCCATCATAATTACATGTTATGGTACCAGCTCCAATATTCACTTTATTGCCTATTTTTGCATCACCAAGATAGGATAAATGATTAGCTTTGGATTCGGATTCGAAGCTGGTGTTTTTTATTTCCACGAAGTTGCCAACTTTGCAATTCTTGCCAATTGTAGTTCCCACCCTAAGTCTGGCGTATGGACCTAAAACCGAGCACTGTCCGACTACACTATTTTCAATGTGACAAAAAGCTTCAATAATTACGTCATCTCCAATTGTAGAATTTTCAATAATACAGTACGGTCCAATATTTACGTTCTTACCTAAAATTATATCGCCTATTAGAACCGCCCCAATATCAATTTTTACTCCCTCCCTGTATTTTATGTCCCCTCTCAAGTCGAACCGATCGGGATCGAAAATCTCAACGCCTTTTTCAATCAGAGATTCTGCTTGTCTTTTTTGGAATATTCTTTCAACATTTAATTTTTGACGTATGGTATTGATGCCAAGAATTTCACTTCTATCTGATACTTCTATAGTTTTGATGATCATATTTTCATTGTTGGCTAATCCGACTAATTGCGTTAAGTAATATTCCTTTTGATTGTTTGCATTATCAATTTTTAGTATCGATTTTTTTAACCATTTGGTATCAACGAACATCGGTCCAACAAAAATTTCTGAGATATTTTTAATCTGTTTGTCAGCATCCTTTTCCTCAACAATGGCTTTAACTTCATTATTATAGTCTCTGATAATTCTTCCGTAACCAAATGAATCTTCTAGTTTAGCGGTTAGTAGTTTCAATCCAGACTTTCGATTTTTCACCTTCATGTCTTTAAGTGTTTCGTATTTTACTAATGGAACATCGGCAAACAGGATTAAAGTTGAAACTTCGCTATTGAGAAATTTTGAAGCTACTTTAACTGCATGACCCGTTCCTAGAGCCTTACTTTGATTAATAAATCTCAACGGTATATTGAAACCACTTTTTGTACATTCCTGTATTATAGTTTTCTCTACCTCTTTATGATGAGGATTTTTCACTACAAAAATACTAGTTGGTCTTAATCTTTTCACGGTCTCCAAAATTCGAAATAGCATCGATTTGCCTGCGATTTTGTGTAAAACTTTCGGTGTAGGTGAGTTCATCCTTTTACCCATACCCGCAGCTAAAATAACGATGTTCATTCGACAGACTCTTCCCTTTTTGACATAGCATTAGTTTTAGAGGGTTTTAAATAAGTACCGACAATCATACCAATTAAACTAAAAAATAAACCAATTAGCTGAGGTTCAATTGGAATTTCAAATTTTATAATTTCTAACAATAGCCAACTACTGACGCCAAATACTATTGCTAATACAGCTCCGAAGTTACTAGCTTTAGACCAGAACAAACCTGCTGCTAAGGGGACAAATGCTCCGGCCAATGTTACCCTATATGCGTTTTCAACCATTTCATGAATCCCAATCTTAGAATTTACAGCGTAAAAAATAACGATAACAGTAAAAAATATTATAGCTAATCGGGTGTAGAGTAAAAGTCGAACGTTCGAGATATTTGGAACGAAATACTTTACGACATTATTCGTAAATAGAACTGAGGGTGCCAGTAAAGTACCAGCGGCAGTACTCAAAATTACAGAAACTAAAGACCCAAAAAAAAGAACTTGCAGCCAAAAAGGCATATGATTTAAGACCAAAGTTGGTAGTACGAGTTGTGAGTCTTGTTCCATTAGTCTGGCTGTCTCAGTTGGGTCAATTAAGAAGGCAGAATAAGCCAAAAATAAAGGAACAGCAGCAAATAAAAAATAAAAAATTCCTCCAAGGGTCGTCCCCCAAACAGCAGCCCTTTCGGACTTGGCGGCATTGGCTCTTTGAAATACATCCTGCTGCGGAATCGAACCTAATGCCATAGTTAGAAAAGCAGCAACCCACAAAAAAAATTCATAAAAACTTGGACTTGGGAACAATTCCAGTTTACCGTCTGCGTTTGCTTGTTGGATAACTTCAGTTACTCCTCCCGATAAATTTGCGGCCTCCATAGATACAAGCACTAGTCCAAGAACTATAAAGATCATTTGAACGAAAGTCGTTACAGCAATTGACCACATTCCTCCCGCTAAGGTGTAGCTTAACACTATCATTGCTCCAGCAATGATGCCCGTAAATTCAGAGATATTCCCTTCACTTAGTACAAAAAATATTAAACCTAAAGCTGAAATTTGAGCTGATATCCAACCAATGTAAGAGATGATTATGCAGCCTGAAATAATTATCTCTACTTCCTGACTATAATTTCTTTTAAAAAAATCACCGAGAGTTAGCAAGTTTGCCTTGTATAGCGGCTTTGCAAAAAATAAACCAAACAAAATTAAACACGCTGACGCTCCCAAAGGGTCAGAGGCCAAGCCAGAGAGACCTTCCTCTAAAAAGGTAGCTGAAATACCCAGCACACTCTCAGCTCCAAACCAGGTCGCAAATACCATTGCCAAAATGATTACCAAGGGAAGACTCTTTCCAGCAGTGATAAAGTCACCAATATTATTTACAAATCGAGATGCATATAAGCCCACACAGATTGACAAAAAAATATAAATAAAAATGATTTCTATCATCAAAGAAAAAGATTCATTATGTAAATTGAAACTAAAATAATAGCTACTACTGTAATTAAATTAAAGAAAGTTCCTAAAACTAACCACAACCTTAAATTTCGCTGTACTTTTGAAATTTTAGCAAGCTCAAGTTCAATCTTTTCTGTTTTTGTATTTTTCAATTGCAATAAAGCTTCACTAGTGAGTCGTGGAATTCGAGGAATAAGTGTAGCCCAGGATTCTACTTCTCTTTCAAACTGGTTTTTAAGAGCAGGAAATCCAATTTGCTCTTTCATCCAAGTTTCTAGAAAAGGTTTTGCGGTCGACCATAAGTCTAATTCAGGATTAAGTTGTCTCCCTAGCCCTTCGATGTTAAGTAAAGTCTTTTGTAAGAGAACTAATTGAGGTTGGATCCTCACGTTAAAACGTCTTGAAGCTTGAAATAATCGCATCAAGACTTGTCCGAGCGAAATATCTTTTAAAGGTTTGTCAAAGTAAGGTTCACATACGGCCCGAACTGCAGACTCCAAAGATTCAACCCTGGTATGCTCCGGTACCCAACCCGACTCAATGTGAAGCTCAGCCACTTTTCTGTAGTCTCTTCTAAAAAAAGCTAAAAAATTTTTTGCTAAGTAGCTTTTGTCATTTTCTGTGAGGGTACCTACTATGCCAAAATCGAGTGCAATATACTTCCCAAAAAAATCATCTTGGGTAGATACTAAGATATTCCCTGGGTGCATATCGGCGTGAAAATATCCATCTCGGAATACTTGAGTGAAGAAAATTTGAACTCCGTCGTAAGAAAGTTGTTTTAAATCAATCCCTGTCTTTTCTAATAAATCTATCCTACTAATAGGTATTCCATAGACTCTTTCCATAACTATTACGTCGCTCGAACAGTATTCCCAAATCATTTCTGGAATTTGTAGTATTTTACTATTTTTAAAATTTCTTTTTAGTTGAGAGGCGTTAGAAGCCTCAATAACTAAATCAAGTTCATCATGTAAGTAAAAGTCAAATTCAGCAACAACATCTTTAGGTCTCAATCTCTTTCCATCGGTAAAAAAAATTTCAATTAAATTAGCCCCTAACTTTAGAAGTTGAATATCTTTTTTAATAGCTTCAAGCATTTTAGGTCTTAAAATTTTTACCGCTACCTCTCGTCCATTTTTTAGTGTTCCGAAGTGAACTTGAGCGATTGAGGCACTTGCCTCTGACTCTAGACAGAAAACAGAAAAAATTTCATCAAGTTTTTTGTTGAAGGATTTCTCTATACTCTTTACTGCGAACTCCGATTCGAAAGGTTTAACTCTATCTTGAAGATAGGCTAATTCATCGGCTATATCCTCAGGTAATAAATCTCTTCTTGTTGAGAGCAACTGACCGAATTTGACAAAAATCGGTCCTAAAGACTCCAAACATTTTCTTAGCCGGATACCTCTTGCTTCAGGAAATTTTTTAAAAAGTCTTGAAAGATTTAAAAAAGACAGCACGAACTTAATGAAAATCGGAGTTTCTTTTTTTTTCCAAATAATTTGATCAATTCCAAATGATCGGATTACCATACAAATTTTTAACAAACGAATAATTGAGTTCATCTCACAGTTACTCAAGAAAATACTTTTTTCATTTCAGAAAGCAATAAATTGAAACGTGAAATGCTCATTTTCTATACTTGTCTATTCACGTGGTAACTACTTCCATTTTATAACTTCAATTCCTACAGCTTTACAATTCTCATATGCTTCCACTTTAGCTATTTTTACCTCTACTGCCTTTATATTTCTTAGCTCAATACAAAAAGCAGCAATTTTGTCTATCAATGTTTCTTGTAAGTAAAAGTGACGCTCACTTACTATGGCAGTAATTCCAGCTCTAACGTTATCGTAGTCAAGTACATGTTTAATATTATCACTAGGAGATGATGCGTTTTTCTGTGGTAGATAGAGCTTCAGCCAGACTAGTATTTTTTGAGTTCTATTTTGTTCCTCCGGGTGCACACCAATGCGAGCAGATAATTCAAGTTCATCAAAAAAAATGCAGCGACAGTCAGTAAACTCTTTAGTTGTTAATAGACTCATTGGATAGTGAACATCACATCTCTGGAAATTTTATTCAAATGTTGTCCCCCGTCTATAGTTAAATTGATACCAGTAATTGACTTGTTTTCCTCCAACCAATGTACAGCTTTCGCTATATCAAGGGCAGAACAAGCTTTCCCAAGAGGAGTTTTCTTGTGCGCTTGATTAAAATTTGCTTGGCTTTGATGTTCCGATTTAAGTGTAATACCGGGGGATATAGACAAAATTCTCAATATTGGCGCCATACTCGTCGCCATTATGTGAGTGGCTTCAAACAAGGCTGACTTCGAAATCGTGTATGAGAAGAAATCAGGATTTGTATTCCATAACTTTTGATCAAGTATATTTATCACAGTTGCAGACAGGCTATCAGCATTCTTATTAATCCAATGAGAATATAAAGCATGTGTGAGCATCATTGGAGCAACAGAATTACAGTAGAAGTGACTGGCCAAGTTTTTACTGGTAATACTTGATGGATTATCGTATTCGAATTTAGCTGCATTATTCACTAAAAGTGTAATGTCTCCTAATTCCTGCTTGACTTTCTCTAATAGGGCTCGATATTCCGAATCTGTGGACGGTGGCAACGATGTTTTTGTCACCATTGCCTTCCTTCCTAGGGCTATAATTTGATCAGCGGTTTCTTTTGCAGCATCACTAGATGTATTGTAATGAATGGCCACATCCCAGCCATTTTTGGCTAGATGAAGGCAAATGCTTTTCCCAATGCGTTTAGCACCGCCAGTAACTAAACATACTTTTTTTTCTTTTTTCATGATTTATAACAAAATAATACACCGAATAAATGAATCTTCTGGTTGGTTGAGCTTTGACAAGCTAATGCTCGAAGCATTATATCTTTATTCGGACAGTTATTACATAAAAAATAATACTGATAAAACTCCCTTTGGGAAAAAAGGCGACTTTATCACTTCGGCTTCTTTAGGTCCATGGTTAGGAAAAGTTTTAGCTAAAAGATTTAAAAAGTTAGTATCAACAACACCAAATTTCTTAAGAAATAATTTAATAATTAGAGAATTTGGCCCCGGTACTGGTGAATTAGCTTTAGAAATATTAATAGAGCTAGATCAAGTGAATTGCCTACCTCACCGATATGAGTTTTATGAAGTCAGTAGTAGCATGATAACTAATCAAAAAAAAACAATAGAGTTATCAATTGAAAGGTTTTCAAAAGATACCCGGAAAAAAATTATGGATTTGTGTTTCTGGAAATTAGTAGTGCCTGAACCAAATAAATTCATTCCAGATAAATATGAGTTAGTTAACGGACTAGTGATAGCTAATGAAGTCGTGGATTCTTTTCCCGTAAAAATTTTTTCTTGGGAACCAAAGAATCAAGCTGAAACGAACAAAATTTTGGAATACGGTGTTTCAGTCGACGGCAATGGAAATATGGTCGGGAAATTTAACGAGGCATGTGCTGCTCTTAGAGAGAATGTACTAAAACGATGTACTCAATCTCGATTGAGAGGAAAACCTTGGAAAAATCCAAGATTAGGTGAATGGAATGTGTATACAAAGGATTGGATAAGAAAAGTATTAGACAGTTTTGATTATGGGGCTGCGGTAATTATAGATTATGGATCAGAGCGTCTAGATATAGATCATTCAGAAAGGAGAGACACCACAGTTTCGGCATTTAGTAATCACCATCAAATTTCCGATTTGAATGAGATAATATCAAGGACTGGAAATATCGACATAACACATCAAGTCGATTTCACAAGCCTTATTGAAGAGATCACTAAAGATAAAGAACTAACATTTACCTTACAGACACAAGCAGCTTGGTTGATAGATAATGGAATCTTGGAAGATGCAGAGAAACTTTTTCTAAAATTAGAAAACAACAATCTTGAACTACTAGAGCTAAAAAAATCTTTACAATATTTATTACTTGAGTCGGAGATGGGGTCATCATTTTTGGTTTTAGACATATTGAAAGAGTATTGATCTCATTTACATAATTCTTTTTCTAAAAAATCCAATCTAGCATTTCTTATTTTTTCTCTGAGCATTTCCTTATTTTTCGTATTTTTTACTATATCTCCTATTGGCCATTCAATAAGCCTACTTATCAACTTTTCCATTACTAGGATTTTATCGGTGTCTCTATAAAAAACTGACCTCAAAAAAAAAGGTATGTCTGCAGGTGCTCTAAATAAATTCCCAATCTCTGCAAGGTTTAAAATGGTTTTTGAACCCAGATTGTATGAATAAGTCCTGAGTACTCTTTCAGCTCTTTTAAGAGAAATTATGCTATTGGTCACCCTTTTGGGAAAAAAACATAAGTTGGTGGTTATGTCATAATTTTTAAAAATTACCCCTGCTTTCCAGTTGACCGGTAAGTCACAACCCCAGGTTGAATCTAAAAATGCAGCGATTGAATGACTTGTAAAATCTTGTCCAGTAATCTCTTTCCAGGCTTTAAAATCTTGCAGAGCTCTTATCATTTTAATAGAGTCAGGACTCTCTAACCCTTTTGATAACTCTTGCCAAATTCTTTGGCCAGATAAATATTTCAACTCACCGGCATCAATAATTTGCCTGCACAGGCTTTTTGTCTGGCCATCAATTTTAAAGTTTCTCATACAAGCGTAAAATCTTGCTAGCCTCATCAACCTCAGTGGATCCTCTGCAAAAGATGGACTAACATGCTTCAGTAATTTATTTTCGATGTCTTTCCTACCATTAAAAGGGTCTAATAGTGCACCGCTTTCATCGACAGCCATAGCATTAATCGTCAAATCTCTTCTACGCAAATCATGTTCCACTAAAACTGAACTATCTGTATGAAAAATGAATCCTTTATATCCCTTCCCAATTTTTTTTTCAGTTCTTGCTAATGCTATTTCCTCGCTAGTTTCCGGGTGAAGAAAGACTGGAAAATTTTTTCCAACAGCTTTTAAGTTAAATTGTTGTAATGTCTTTAAGTCAGCTCCAACTAGCAAATAATCCCGATCAGAAACTTTTTTATTAAGAAAAAAATCCCTAACAGCCCCGCCAACACAGTAAATTTTTATTGATGAGGGCAATTTGCAGAAAAAAGAATCATTAGCTCTATTTGGTGCCAAAGAGAGAATTTTTTCTATCACTTATTTATTAAAACCCTGATATTTAAAGAAATGTCGGCGCTACAGATTCAATATCCGTAGGTTCCTTTAATTTGTAAATCATCTTGCCATCATTACTAGAGACATTGGGAATGGAGGCAGATGCTAAATTATCCCTTGACATGAGAGGTTCACCGGGGAGTAACTCCATCAAGAAGGCTTGACAATATCCTAATAGTTTCGGTAAGGGAACAACTATTCCAGATCTTTTTGAATGTTTCCCTACGATTTTTACAAGTTCATAAAGCGAAAAGACTTGTGGCCCAACGCATTCATAAATTAGCCTGTGACTTGGTTGCTTTATGTTGATACACTCGACAATTATTTTCACCAAATCACCTATAAAAATTGGTTGAAATAAAGAGTTCGCCGATGCAAGTGGTAAAACAGGGAGGATAGAGTGTAACTTTTTAAAGAGATTTAAGAAAGAATCTCCTGGCCCAAAAACTACAGATGGTCTAAGAATTACAGAATTACAATTGATACTATTTATTATTCTTTCACCCTCTACTTTTGATCGCAAATACATCGAAGGAGCATCATCACTGACTCCTAAAGCACTGATATGAATTATTTTGTCGTGTTTAATTTTATTTGAAACCTTTACAAGGTTTTCAACCAACTTTACATGGGCATCATCAAACTCTGGTCCCCATGGTTGACCAATGCTAGATTGGAGGCACCCGACAAGATTAATGATTATATCGACATTTTGGAGCGCCTTTGACAGACTGTCGATGCCATTTTCATATTCTATTACTTCAACATTAGGAATGGGCCATAAAGGACGGGTTTTTACTTTATTTTTTGTTAAGACCTTTAAGTTAAAATTACCTTTAGATAATTCAAGTGTAAGTGCTTTGCCGATAAACCCACTACCACCTAAAATTGCGATAGTCTCTTTTATTTTTTTCCGTAACATCACCATAGATTATCCAAATAAATTAATTTAATATCCCCAACAGTTCATTCAATATTACGAATGAATGTTTATTAGTTCTCAACCCAAATGGCGGAGCATCATCGTAAATTCTAGAATAAATAATCGCACTAGACAAAACAGTTTTTACATAGTTTCTGGTTTCATCAAAAGGAATGGATTCTGTAAAAGCAGCACCAGATAAACTGCTAGACGAATCATTTTTCCAAACCTTTGCGCGAGAGGGCCCGGCATTGTAGGCTGCTATGGCAATGGGGAAAGATTGGAATCTAGCCATTAATTTTTTAACATAATAAGATCCCATCGAAACGTTTACATCTAGTGCCAATAAATCATTTTTTTTTGAATACCCTAACTTTAATTGTTTAGAAATCGACTTCCCGGTAGCAGGCATTATTTGCATGAGCCCTCTGGCGCCAGAGTTAGAAATTGCCGAGGAATTAAAACGTGATTCTTGTCTAATTAACCCCATGGTAAGCCATGGGGGGATTGAGTGTGTTTTACTCTCCGCTACTATTACTTTTTGGTAGGGAACAGGATATCGTAAAGAATAATCATGAAAATGTTTTGTTTTTAATGCTGCGGATATAGATCGATCATAGACTTTTTCTCTTCTCAAAAATCTAGAAAAATTTATTAATTCGGTATCATTTAAATTTTTTAGCATATCATTCCATTCAAGTAAGGCTTCTTTATATAATTTCTGTTTATAAAAAAGCATAACCAACTTAAACCTCTGACTATTAATTTTTTTCTCATAACTGTAGTC
Source organism: Betaproteobacteria bacterium TMED82 (assembly GCA_002170395.1). Taxonomy (GTDB): domain Bacteria; phylum Pseudomonadota; class Gammaproteobacteria; order Burkholderiales; family Burkholderiaceae_A; genus UBA7377. Next base: position 122,178 of record NHEJ01000004.1, on the reverse strand, counting down.
TATAGCGGTTGTTACCTTATCGAATTTTGGTTTACTAAGATAACCAAGCTTTTCTCTGGCTAGAATTCCATAAAAAGACCAGTTTTTTCGTAATTGATCAAAAATTTTATATGACTGAATTGTTAACCCTTTTTCCGTCATCGTTACTGCCTTCCAATATTGCCAAGAGTCTTTTTTACTCAGGTTAGCTGACATTTTTTCAATAATGAACGCTAGTGTATTGAAGTCTCCGTCCCTGAGAGCTATCCTTGCTAAAGTTTCAATAATATCATCTGGGTAATTTTTAATATTTTTCAATCTATTTTTTATTAAATTTCTGTATTTTGAGTGAGTAACACCGAATAAGGCTGAGCCAATTTGAATAGCACCATAATCTCTCTGCTCATCATTTAAAAACTTTTGTCCTTTGATGAATCTCTTGTAAGCTCGTCTGCTATTTTTTTTTGACAAAGCTATGATCTTCGCTAGCCTAACTTCGGATTGATAAGATTTTTTGGAAAGAAATGACCTACCAGTTTTTAGTATAAGAAGTGCAACATTTAGCTTCCCTGCGTTTGCAGCGTGCCTCGCGTTGTAAACTATAAATTCCGGAGTTGTTTTTTTTTCTTTAATGGTAAAAAGAAGAAGTTTTACACAGCCAACAATGCTTTCATTTCCATAAATGAGTCTTCTAGTCTCTTCTAATGTGATGCCTGAACGAGCAGCCAAAAAACATTCAGCGGATTGATTTTGTAGTTTTGGAAAGGTGCTGCTGATTTTTTTCTTTAGATAGTCTATGTTGGTCTCGTTAGATAGTTCGATTAATGATTCAACCCAAATATCCGTTATTCTCTCTTTTAAAGGATGGAAAGAATTTAATTCTAAAAAAGTTTTCAATCTCTGGTCTGTTTCTTTACTGGCTTGTTTTTGATTTATTAAAATTCTCAGATGCCAAAAATCCAACCATCTTTTGAGTTCTTCATTATTCGTTAAAGACTTTACTTTGGATAACTTATGCAAATCTTCTGCTTCGAAAGCTTCTCTCGCTTGAAGTAAAGCATCTTCACTGTCTAGGTTTTGAGAGCAAACCTCAGAAAAAAAAATTAAGCAAAAAATTAAAATAAAGTTCTTTACGAACATTTAATCCTATTTCACGAGACCAACATTTTTTAAAATCTCTAATGTCATATTAGATTTATTCATAGAGTAAAAGTGTAATCCTGGAACTCCAGCGGTAACTAGCTGATCACAAAGATTAGATACAACTTCTAGTCCGAATTCTTTGATTGATTTCGAATCATCAGCAAACTGAGCCAACCTGTTCTTTATCCATCTTGGAACTTCAGCGCCACAGGCGTCTGAAAATCTAACAAGTTGCGTATAATTAGTAATTGGCATGATGCCGGGCACTATGGGAATTTTAACTCCGAATTTCCCAACCTCATCTACAAATCTAAAATATGCATCGGAGTTGTAAAAATATTGTGTAATCGCCCCGTCTGCTCCGGCCTCCACCTTTGCAATGAAATTTTCTATATCGTCTCTGCAACTCTTTGCCTGAGGGTGGGTTTCTGGATAAGCTGCTACCTCAATTCTGAAATGGCTGTCGAATTTCTTTCGGATAAATCTTACTAAATCGCTTGCATATTGAAATTCCCCGCTTCCACCGAACCCAGAGGGTAAGTCTCCTCTCAAAACTATTAAATGGTTAAGCCTTTTAGCAACGTACTGGTCCAGAAGTGATTGAGCTTGCTTTTCGGACGATCCCACACAAGAAATATGGGGAACTGCGGACTGGAATAACCCATTTAATTGGTCTACAGCTGACATTGTTCCGCTTTTAGTGGAGCCTCCTGCGCCGTAAGTTACTGACGCGTAATTGAGATTAACTTTAGACAAATCTTTCGCAGCATTAACAAATCTAGACATTCCCTCCTCCGTTTTAGGAGGAAAGAATTCTACACTCAATTCCAACTTAGTACCTGTAAGTCTCAGCTTTGTATGGGCCCTCAACATTTACGCCGATATATTTCGCTTGTTCTGAGCTAAGATCTGTTAGTTGAGCACCAATAGAATCTAAGTGAAGCCTAGCGACTTTTTCATCTAGGTGTTTAGGCAAAACGTAAACTTTTCCATTGGCGTAACGACTTTGGTTACAAAATAATTCTATTTGAGCGATCACCTGATTAGCAAACGAAGAACTCATTACATAGCTTGGGTGGCCCGTCGCGCAACCTAAATTTACTAGTCTTCCCTGAGCCAGCAAGATTATTTTTTTTCCATTTGGAAAAATTACATGGTCAACTTGAGGTTTAATTTCTTCCCAAGTTAATTCTTCAATTCCAGCAACATCAATCTCATTGTCAAAATGTCCAATATTACAAACAATTGCTTCATTTTTCATTAAATCCATGTGCTTTCTTGTGATCACTGATTTGTTTCCAGTGGCTGTAACGAATATATCCGCTTTGTCCGAAGCGTACTCCATTGTTACTACCTTGAACCCCTCCATGGCGGCTTGGAGCGCACAAATTGGGTCGACTTCAGTAACCCATACTTGAGCAGATAGAGCCCTAAGTGCTTGTGCAGAACCCTTTCCAACGTCACCGTAGCCACAAACCACAGCAGTTTTGCCTGCAATCATTACATCTGTAGCTCTCTTTATTCCGTCTACTAGGGATTCCCTACATCCGTATAAATTATCAAATTTACTTTTCGTAACTGAATCGTTAACGTTAATAGCCCGGAAAGCCAAACTTCCTTCAGCAGCCATTTCATTTAATCGCAAAACGCCGGTCGTGGTTTCTTCAGTAACTCCAATTATAGAATCTAAATTTCGCTGGTAAAATCCAGGGTCTTTCTTAAGCTTATTTTTAATAGCTTTGAATAAAGCTTCTTCTTCTTCACTAGTAGGGTTGGAAAGCAAACTCTTATCATGCTGCGCTCTTGCTCCAAGATGTAATAGCAAAGTAGCATCACCCCCATCATCTAGAATCATATTGCTACTTTCACCATTTTCCCAGCAGAAAATCTGGTGCGTATACTCCCAGTACTCATCTAGACTCTCCCCTTTTTTAGCAAAAACGGGAATCCCGCTTTTCGCGATGGCTGCGGCCGCATGATCCTGTGTTGAAAATACATTGCATGATGCCCATCGGACTTCTGCACCAAGCTCAATAAGAGTCTCGATTAAAACGGCAGTTTGGATCGTCATATGGAGTGATCCAGAAATTTTTGCTCCAAGTAAAGGTTTTTTTTCGGAAAATTCTTTCTTAATCGCCATGAGACCCGGCATTTCGGTCTCAGCAATTTCAATTTCTTTTCTCCCCCATTCAGCAAGGTTAAGGTCTGAAATTACGTAATTTTGCGTTAAAGTTTTTTTTAAAACAGCACTCATACTTGTCTCCTGAATTGAAATTTACGAGCGCCGTTATTACTATAAGTTATTTAAGCCTGGGGATTAGGGTACCTGCAACGCTCCTTAAATAACTCACCATTATACAATATTCAGACAATTAGAAAGGTAAAAAACTAAAAAGTTCATACTAGATCAAGGCAATGGAACTTTATAAACCACAGATTGAAAGCAATTTTTCAACTTTATCTCTATTTTCCCAAGTAAAGTTTGCATTTTCTCTACCGAAGTGCCCGTAAGCCGCTGTCTCTTTGTAGATTGGACGCAATAAATCCAACATATTAACTATACCTTTCGGTCTTAAATCAAAGGATTCTCTTACCGCTTTTTCAATGATATCGTCCGGAACTTTTCCAGTACCCATCGTAGAAACATTAATTGATGTTGGTTCAGCAACACCAATGGCATAACTGATTTGTACTAATGCTTTTTCTGCTAATTCAGCCGCAACAATGTTTTTCGCGACGTATCTTCCGACATAAGCTGCCGATCGGTCTACTTTAGAAGGGTCCTTACCGGAAAATGCTCCTCCCCCATGAGGAGCAGCACCCCCATAAGTATCGACTATAATTTTTCTTCCAGTTAGACCACAATCACCCTGTGGTCCACCTATTACGAACCTTCCAGTTGGGTTGATCAGATACTTAATGTCTCCTTTAATTAAATCTTTGGGAATAATAGGTTTAATAATTTCCTCAATGGCTGCCTCCTCAAGGGTAGACAATTCTATGTCAGGAGCATGCTGGGAAGAGAGCACTATGGTGTCAATCCTAAATGGTCGATTGTCTTTATACTCTAGGGTCACTTGCGATTTGGCATCAGGTCTGAGCCAGTTAAGTGTTCCATTTTTTCGCAGTTCAGATTGTCTTTGGACAATCTTATGAGCAGTATCAATAGCAACTGGCATGAGATTTTTAGTTTCTTTACAAGCAAACCCGAACATAAGGCCTTGATCGCCAGCACCTTGGTTCAAAGAATCGTCTTTGTCTACTCCCATCGCAATATCTGGGCTTTGCTTGTCGTAAGCAACTAAAACACCAGCTCCTTTATAGTCGATTCCATATTCGGTATTGTCGTAACCAATCTCTTTCAGAGTGTCTCGAGCCACTTGAATGTAGTCAACTTCAGCATTAGTGGTAATTTCTCCAGCTAGAACCACTAAGCCAGTATTGCACAGGGTTTCAGCGGCCACTCTGGAATGAGGATCAATTTCTAAAATTGAATCAAGAATAGCATCAGAAATTTGATCTGACACTTTATCAGGATGTCCTTCTGACACCGACTCTGAGGTAAATAAGTATGAATTCTTCATCATTTTCTTTCTTTTCTAATATATGTCTTAATTTGTAACTATAATTTATTTAAAGGATAAAAAAAAATTGATGGACCTAACTTTAAAGATTATTAGTTTTATCTTCGGAATTTTGGGTTATTTCCCTATCTCTATTTTAAGACTCTTCGGTTTTGGTTTAGGTTGGGTATTCTGGGTTGTATCTCCGAAATACAGGAAAAAGATTCGGGAAAACTGGGAAACGGCTATTATGTCTGAGGTTAAACCTGGCATGAATAAGGCTAGCTTTCCATTAGCTGTAGGAAATGCCGGTCTTTTAATCTCGGAGTTACCGAAAATTTGGTCTAACAAAAAGCCAACTGTGGCGATTAAGATGAATGGTTTAGACAAAGTTGCTGACCTACTTAAGAAAGGTAAAGGATTAATTTGTTTAACGCCTCATTTGGGCGCTTTTGAGCTTGCTCCGAGGCTTTACTCCGAACATTTTCCAATTACAGTTCTGTACAAACCTCCAAAAAATAAGCTGCTAAGAAAACTATTGCTACACTTGCGTCATAATTCAAAAATAAATTTTGTAATTTCTGACTATTCTGGCGTAAAGGAACTCCTGAAGGCTCTTAGGCGAGGAGAGTCTGTCGGAATACTTCCTGATCAAGTTCCCTTTCTAAATGCTGGTGTTTGGGCACCTTTTTTTGGTAAGGCCGCGTATACCAATTTATTAGCTATTAGGCTAGCCACTATTACTAGAGCTCCAATTGTGTGGGTAACATGCGAACGTAGAATGTCGGGTTGGACACTTAATTTTCAGGAATGGCTGCAGTTTGAGGAAATAAAAAAAACTGTTTCTGAAACAGTTGAGCTATCCACTTTGATGAATAAGTATGTTGAGGGGTTGGTTTGTTCAGATCCTAACCATTATTTATGGAGCTACGATAGATATAAGAAACCAAAAGTAAGAGAAAATTTTAATGAAATTTAAGTTTGTCAAAATGCAAAGCTTGGGCAATGATTTTTTAGTTCTAAACCAAGATTTTTTTATTGGTGGTAAATTACGTCTAGACTCTACTAATTTTAAATTTCTAGCTGATAGAAGATTAGGGGTTGGAGCTGACCAAATTCTTCTTATCAAGAAATTAAAAGATCAAAGAGGCGATATTTTTGAGTATCGAATATTTAATGCAGATGGAAAAGAAGTTGAGCAATGTGGAAATGGCGCTCGTTGCATTTTTAAATTCATCAAAGATCACAATCTAAGTGATAAAGATAAAATTTCTTTATCTTGCCGCGCAGGTTTAATAGACGTTGAAAAAATTGGAGATGATTTTATTCGAGTTGAAATGACAACTCCAAAACCTGGAGCAAAAGAGATAGGTTTCAATGTTAAAGGTTTAGAAAAAAATCAATTTAAAAATCATGAAGCTTATTGGGTGCCATGGCAAAGTCAATTTAAGTTTTGTTTGTTTCCTGTTTCAATTGGTAACCCTCATGTGGTTTGTTGGGTTGATGATCTTTACAGCCCTCGAGTAAGTGAATTTGCAGATTGGATAATGATGTCTAAAATGTTTTCAAGCGGAGTAAACTTGGAAATATGCAAGTTAATTTCTACTACAGAGATTCAGATGCGTGTCTTTGAGAGAGGAGTAGGAGAGACTAGAGCCTGTGGCACCGGGGCGTGTGCAGCAGCAGTTAGTGGGATTTGCCTGGAAAAACTACAATCGGAAACTGACATAATCGTAAATGTGTGTTTAGGCTATATGATCGTATCTTGGTCGGGTGGTAGTGAAGATAGCGTATTTTTGAGCGGCCCAGCAAAAACAGTTTTTACTGGAGAAATTGATATAGAGCAGTAATGAAATTAGCACAAAACTATAGGTGATTAAAAATGGACTCAAATTTCATAACAGAAGACAATGTGAAACAATATTTATCTGACAACATTAATTTTTTTAATAGAAATCCAGATTTAATTGCAAACCTAAATTTTCCCCACGAAAACATCGGCAATTCAACTTCGCTGCTTGTCAAGCAAAATTCAATGTTGAGAAAAGAATTACAAAAATTAAAGAAGAAGATAAACTGTCTTTCGACCATTGCAAGAGAAAATGAAAACATTCATTTAAAATTTGTAGATTGGTGTCAAAGCATTATCAATATGAAATCTAGAAATAGAGTTAAATTTTTAGTCAAATCAGTGATGACAAAGTTTGGGGTACAGCTTGGAGGCGTCTTTTTTTTAAGTGACCCCTCACTTGGTTGTGCTAACATATCAAAACAATATAAATCCCATGATAGCATTGCGGAGGCTGAAATAAAGGCTTTGAAAACTTCACTAGTGATTAATTCAAAAAAAAAATTAACTGACTGGTTAGAGCTGTTAGTTAGTAATCTGGTTGTTGGTAATTCCGATCTTGCGAAGGAAATAAATAGCGTGGCTATCGTTCCCATACGTTTTTCGAAATCAGATCAAACATGTGGCGTATTGATTTTTGCTGCTGTTGATGAAAATCAATTTGCTGCGGATCTCGGTACTTTTTTTCTTGATTCTTTGGGTTACATTTTCGCCTCCTCGATTATTACAAAGGCAAAAAGTTAGCATGTGGAATCAGTCAAGGGATAGAAAATTTTTTTTTAATAGTCTAAACAAGTGCGTGGAAATATTTCTTAAATACTTAAAAGAAATTGATCAGGTGTCTAAGCATACTCTCAAGGCATATAGAGGCGACTTACAAACGCTACTTTTTTACCTAAAGGATTGTTGCAAGAATACTGATCCTAATGACCTTATATGTCATCAAAACATGCGTAAGTTAGTAAGTTATTTAAAACAGAAGAATTTGGGAAATAGAACTATAGTTAGAAAAATGTCGACCATTCGTAATTTCTACAGTTGGGAGCTAGAGAGGGATAATAGTTTTTTAAAAACATGGTTAAATGCCAACCCAATGAAATTAATTAAAGGACCCAAAATAAGTCATTCTTTGCCCAAGGCACTGTCTGTTGATGAGACTCAAAAGTTTTTGAATACCGCCTACGGAAAAAATTCTTGGATAAACATTCGTGATAAAGCTATATTTGAACTTGTCTACTCGTCTGGTTTACGGGTCTCCGAGGTGCAGTGTTTGAATTTAGAAAAATCTCGGAAATGCATGGGGTGGATTGATTTTGATCAGGAGATGGTGATCGTTTTTGGTAAGGGTTCTAGGTGGAGAAAGGTGCCATTGGGCAAAGTTGCATTAAGGGCTATAAATGAATGGATTAAATTTAGAAACGACTTTAACCTTACGAAAAGAACGGAAAATAATGAAACCGCACTCTTTTTTAATAACCGTGGACAGAGACTTTCGGTTAGGTCTATACAAAGACGATTCAGTACTCATTCAATTAAAAATGGCAGGAAGGTTTCTGTTCATCCCCATATGTTAAGACATTCTTTTGCGAGCCATCTTTTGCAGTCAAGTGGAAACCTGCGGGCTGTTCAAGAAATGCTCGGGCATGCAAATATAACAAGTACTCAAATTTATACAAAATTAGATCATCAGCATTTGGCTAAAATATATGATGACTCACACCCTAGAGCTAAGTTAGCATCTGATTGAGCTCTTAGATTAAAGTAAAACTCCGGATTACATTTTTGATGTTTTTAGTAAAGGTTGAAATTAGTTTTTTGGGTCGTTAAATGAAAAAACAAAGAGAGATAAAAACTGAAAAGGAACTGTTGAGTGATGCGCCTGAGAACTATATGAATGATGCTCAGCTAGGTTTTTTTCGCCTCAAATTGACTTCCTTAGCTAATGAATTATTGAGCAATGCGGGGGAAACTACTCAGCAACTCAGGAAAACTAGTCTAATACCAGATCCTGCAGACCGAGCCTCGATTGAGGAGGAACATTCCCTGGAATTAAGGACCAGAGATCGAGAAAGAAAGTTGTTGAAAAAGATTCAGCAAGCCATACAACGCATTTTAAAAAAAGAGTATGGGTTTTGTGAGGAAACCGGTGAACCTATTGGATTAGAAAGGTTGCTTGCCAGACCTACTGCAACACTATCTGTTGAGGCTCAGCAAAGGAGAGAAAAACGACAGCGTCAATTTGGTGACAACTCTTCACGCTATTGATGATTTAGCCCAAATAAAAACTTAAAATTTACGTATAAGATGAAAAAATCGGACCAAGCACAAGTTTTGGCTCAGGCATTGCCCTACATAAAGAAATTTAGGAATAAATCTATTGTTGTGAAAGTAGGTGGTAACGCATTGACTGAGCAAGGTTTGAAAAACTCATTTGCCCATGATGTTACTTGGTTACAATCTGTTGGAATCAACATCACCGTCATTCATGGCGGAGGCCCTCAGATAAAAACACAGATGGACAAACTAGGAAAAACAGCTCATTTTGTTGAGGGTATGAGAGTAACCGATGCCGAAACTATGGACATAGTGGAAATGGTGTTGGCTGGAGGTGTGAATAAGGAAATTGTTGAGCTTATAAATCATAAGGGAGGCAAGGCTGTCGGATTAACTGGGCAAGATGGGGGACTAATAAGAGCCCAGAAAATGACGATAAAGAGTGCAGGTGGCGAAAATCAATCGGTAGATATTGGACTCGTGGGCGAAATAAAAAAAATCAACCCGGAGGTGTTGTTTTCTTTGCAAAAGAGTGGATTTATCCCTGTTATAGCTCCAATAGCATCTGGTTTTGATGGAGAAACTTATAATGTCAATGCAGATGTAGTTGCAGGAAAATTATCTCAGGTACTACAAGCTGAAAAATTAGTTTTACTAACTAATACTAGCGGTGTTTTGGATAATGATGGGCAGCTTATAAACCACTTAACCGCAAAAGGCATTTCGGAAATGCTTGAAAAAGAACAAATTAGTGAAGGTATGATACCAAAAATCACTTCTGCCCTGGACGCCGCAAAAAATGGTGTACGCACTGTACATATTATCGATGGCAGAGTTAAAAATTGTTTGTTACTAGAGGTTTTGACCGATTTAGGAGTTGGAACAATGATTAAATCATTTTGAGTGACCACATGGAGGATCGTAAGGAAATTTTGGTTTGGCTGTTTGACCTTGATGATACTTTACATCAAGCTAGTGGACCAATTATGGAGAGAATAAATAATCGTATGTCGGAGTACATCAGTGATTTGTTAAAAGTTGGCAGGGCCGATGCGGATGTAATTAGAAAAAAGTATTGGAATAAGTACGGAACAACATCGGCTGGATTAGTTTTGGAACAGAAAGTAAATCTTCAAGAATTTCTTGAGTATTCGCACAATGTTGACGATCTACATAGTCAGATAAACACAAAGCGGGGGTTAAAAAATCGCTTACGACAACTAAAAGGAAGAAAATGGGTTGTCACTAATTCCTACAGTAAGTATGCAAGAGTTATTTTGACAGGTTGTGGTTTATCGACTGCTTTTGAAAGAGTTTTTGCTATTGAAAACATGAAAGCTCTTGGAGGCCTTCGTCCAAAACCAAGCCTACTGTTTTGGGAAAAAATTAAAAGAAGATTTAAATTTTCAAAGGTTAGATATGTTTTAGTAGATGACTCACTAGCAAATTTGCGTACCGCAAAACTAGCTGGATTTAACACAGTCTGGATAAACTTTTTTCAACAAAAAACACATGTGAAAAATTTTCGCCCCAAGCCTATTTTTGTAGACTACAAAATAAATAACATTTTCCAATTTAATAACATGGGAAGAAAGTTGGAAATCTTTCATACTAAGTAAAATCGCAAACGGAACAACCGCTCCTTTTTATTACTTTTATAATTTGAACCGAAAGAGATCTGGCGTCGAAGAGAATTAACTGGTTTTTCACTACCCTAGTTCCTGTTAAAATTTTAATCGTTTCATTAGCTTGGAAAATCCCAATGGTTCCTACGGCAGTACTTAAAACTCCAAAAGCACCACAGGAGGCATCTTCAGCACCCGAGGAAATCGGGAAAATGCATTCGTAGCAAGCAAATTCAGATTCTTTTGGATGCACAACAAATAGTTGACCTTCCCACTGAATAGCTGACCCAATAATTAATGGAATTTTTTGTCTTACACATAATTGATTTAATAAATGCTTTGTTTGGAAACCGTCTGTGCAATCCAAAACCAAGTCGGACCATTCGATCCAATATGGCAAATTCTCACTATCAGCTTTTGCAGTTTCCGCGATAACATTTACAGCGGGATTAATATTTTTTAGTATTCTCTTTCCCACCTCAACTTTGTATTTTCCAACGTCCAGAGGGCCATAGAGAATTTGTCGGGGAAGATTCGACTCCTCTACTTTGTCAAAATCTACCAATCGAAAATTGGATATGCCAGAAGCGGCCAGGTACTGCGCTGCCGGACAACCTAATCCACCAACACCAACGATTAAGACTTTAGAATTAACCAATGAGGAAATTTTTTCCTCATCAAAATCATTCAGCAATAGGTGGCGACTATTCCTGAGTAAGCCATTAGCGTTCAGGCTCACTATGTTCTCTCCAGTTTGAAACGATTTTACTCAGGAAAGATTTTGCTTATTTGGATTGATGGATTTAACCGGAAGCCCTTTCAGCAAATTTATTGCCTGTCTCAATTGAAAATCTTCCTCCGAGCCAAATGTGACAGGTTTTTTTTGTTCTGACTTTTCAGTATTTTTATTTATTGTTCTACTGGAATCAGCTGCCTTAAGATTACCGTCTGAGTTACCGTCTTTGTTTGGATTGAGGTGCCGATTCAAATCAGCCTCCCTAACCCTAAGTCGATCTGTCAGATCACCAAACTCTGTTTCTTCAACCCAAAAATCAGGCTCAATACCTTTAGCTTGGATGGTTTTGCCGGTGGGTGTGTAATATCGCGCCGTTGTCAACTTTATTGCTGTATCCCGACTGAGAGGTAAAATTGTTTGAACGGAACCTTTACCGAATGATTGAGTTCCCATAATCTGCGCACGCTCGTGATCTTGCAAAGCACCGGCAACAATCTCTGAGGCTGAGGCAGATCCAGCATTTACGAGAACTACCATTGGGATTTCTTTGGATAAAGAAGTTAACTTTCGAAGCGGGTCTACCCCTGACCTAGAATAGTCGGACGGGTCAGCAAAAAACTTCTTCTTAGATTCTCTTTGACGCCCATCGGTAGAAACTACCATGGTTCCCTCGGGGAGAAATGCAGCTGAAACCCCAACAGCAGCATGAAGCAAACCCCCTGGATCATTCCTAAGATCCAAAACAAGTCCTGAAAGTTTGCCACCATTATCCCGAGCCGTTTTCTCCAATTTATTGAAATTTCGAACTACACCCGCTATCGTTTTTTCCTGAAATTGAGAAATTCTCAGGAATCCAATATTTCCATCCACTAACTTAGACCTGACGCTTTTTACTTGTATAACTGCCCGAACAATATTAATTTTTAAGGGGGACGCTTCCTTTTCCCTCATAATAGTCAACTCTATCTTAGTATCTGGCTTACCTCTCATTAGTTTTACAGCATCACCCAGATCCATTCCTTTTGTGGCTTTGTCATCAATTCTTATAATCAAATCTCCTGCTTTTACTCCTGCTTTGGCAGCGGGCGTATCCTCGATTGGAGAAACTACTTTGATGAGGCCGTCTTGAACGCCTACCTCGATTCCAAGACCGCCAAACTCACCTTGGGTTCCTACTTGCAAGTCCCTAAAAGCATCGGCGTCAAGGTAACTCGAGTGCGGGTCTAGTCCAGAGAGCATGCCGCTTACTGCACCTTTGACTAGCCTACTGTCATCGACAGGGTCAACATAATTCACCTTAATAGCATTGAAAACACTAGCAAATTTTTTCAAATCCTCTATTGGGAGATTAGATGGAGCAGAACGGTCGGCAGCAACCCCTAAAGCTAGGCTTATTAAAACACCACCCAGCAGACCGGAGAGAACCAGATATATCGATTTAATTTTTACTTTATTTAGTTTGAAATAATTCATGATTATAGGGCACGCTTTTAATTGTTTTTAAAGATATCGGACAGTAGAGTAAATCAATAGTTCTATTATCATAACTATACTTCTAGAAATTTTCGAGATAAAAAAGTGCCATCACAGGAAAATTTCAAATGTATGGGAATTGCCCTTGGTATATTTATCTCCTCTATAGCCTCTGGAGTTATATTTTCAACATACATCAATAATGCTCGAATTGAATTCCCGTGCGCTGAAATTATTATTCTTTTACCCTCAATCAAATCTGAAACAATATTTTCTATCCAAAATTTTTTAACTCGTACAACAGTATCTTTCAAGCTTTCGGCTGTTGGAATTAATTTGGGATCTATATTATCGTATCGACTATCCAAGCCCGCCCACAAATTACTATCTTCTTCTATGGGTAGAGGACAATATGCATATGATTTTCTCCAATTTTTTACAATATCTGAGCCAAATTCCCGCTCCATTTTTACCTTATTTAAACCAGTTAAGTGACCATAGTGACGTTCATTGATTTCCCAACACTTTCTAATAGGGATCCACGCTTGGTTTAGTTCATCAAGCGTAATCCACAGAGTCTTGATTGCTCTACTAAGCAGGGAGGTGTAAGCTAAATCGAACACAAAATTAGATTTCTTCAATATGTTTGCGGCGTTAATAGCTTCTTTCCTTCCAAGATTCGTTAGATCAGCGTCCTCCCAACCGGTAAATAAGTTTTTCTCGTTCCAAACACTCTGACCGTGCCTGATAATGATTAAAGAATTTGTTTTAGTCATTTTTCGTAAAAATTGGGATAAGCAAATTTTTTGTTTTGCGATAACATGATTAGCGTATAATATTTTTACTCTAATGACGAATTTCAGCGAATTTTTAACCGAAAACATATTATTATTGTCCATAGCTTTTGCTAGTGGAGCCCTTCTTTTGTGGCCGCTCATTGGTCAGGGATTGGGTGTTAGGAGGATCGGAACATTGGAAGCTACTCAGTTATTGAATGGAAAAAACGCAATCCTCGTAGACTTGCGAGAAGATGATAATTTATCCGAGGGCGTGATTCCTCAGGCTTTGAGAATGCCTCAATCTAAATTTGAAACTATGTTTGAAAAAATGCGTTCTAAGTTTAGTGACAATCAAAAAAAAACAAAGAAACCTATAATCTTAGTAGGGCACTCTCGCCACTCTTCTTCAAAAACTGAAAATTTTCTCAAACAAGCTGGGTATGATGAATTATTTAAACTGGAAGGGGGCACCTCAGCTTGGGCTGAAGCTGGGCTTCCTGTAAAAAAAAGCAGCTAACGTTTTAGAGGCAAAAGTTAAAGTTACAAGTTAATTCGTTTTTTCTCTGTTGGGCTTCATGGAGAAAAATGGGTAAAACAAATTAAAAGTAAAGGAAATCCAATGGCGGAAGAAAATGTAAAATCAGAAATTGATAGTGAAGCACCAGTTTTTCACCTTCAACGGGTTTATTTGAAAGATCTTTCTGTTGAGATACCTCATGCTCCCGAAATTTTTTTGGATAACACGCCACCTAAGCTAGAGTTTCAAATTGATTCAGAAGACAAAGAGCTGGAAAACAATATGGTTGAGGTTGCTATAAAATGCACTGTTACTTGTAAACTTAAGGACAAAGTGGGTTTTTTAGTTGAGAGTTGTGAGGCTGGCATTTTTGAAATACGAAATGTTGAACAGGAGCAAAGGACACTGTTGAAGGGAATCACATGTCCCAACATCGTGTATCCCTACTTAAGAGCTAACATAGCAGATATACTCCAAAGGGCTAGTTTTCCGCCTGTACATCTTACTGAAATTAATTGGGAGCTTTTTTATCAAGAAAAAATGAAAAAGTCTGAATCCAATGGAAAAAACAACAACAAGATCGAGAATTAAACTCCCATGGCCATATGATTATGGCAAATTTATTTCTCTCTTTGCCTTGATTTAAATTGTTGGCTAAAACCAAAATCCTAGTGTTAGGCGGAGGCGCCTGGGGCACCGCTTTTGCGTCCCGGCTGTCAGCTAGGGAAAAAGACTTTTCAGTTTTTTTGTGGTCCAGGGATGCAAGGGCGTCAGCTGAGATCCAAAAAGAAAGAGAAAATAAACGGTACCTGCCAGGAATGACCGTTCATGACAGATTGGAAGTTTCCTCTAACTTGGAAACGTTATTTGAAAATTGGCAACAATCAACAAATAAAACCCATTGCGACTACATTATTTTTATTGCAGTTCCATCCAGCGGTTTCTTAGATATTTGCTCGTATTTAAAAATTTTCGATTTTCCTCAAAGAATGAAGGTGGTATCTCTTTGTAAGGGTGTTATGGAATGTGATGAACAGATAGTTTGGCCCACACAGATTTTGGGGGAATTTTTTGATGAATCAGACATTTGCGTTCTTTCAGGCCCCAGCTTCGCCAAAGAGGTAATACAAGGCCTTCCATTTGCTCTGACCTGTGCGTGTAAAAATATATCCTCAGCTCGGGAAGTGGCAAAATTATTGAGTGGAAATGGCGTTAGAGTTTACGCGGAACAAGATGTTCTAGGAGTAGAAATTGCGGGCGTGATGAAGAACATAATAGCCATTGCTGCGGGGGTTTGTGATGGATTAAATTTGGGCTACAATGCGCGGGCCTCATTAATAACTCGTGGACTTGCTGAAACTTCACGTTTTGGCGAAGCACTTGGAGCACACCCTCAGACTTTTTTGGGGCTTTCAGCTCTTGGTGATATTGTATTAACTGCTACCGGCAGTTTATCCAGAAACAGGTCGGTAGGACTTGATCTAGCCGAGGGGAAATCTACTGAGTTAATACTTAGGGATCTTGGCCATGTTGCTGAAGGGGTAAATAGCGTGTCAAAAATTCTCAGATGTGCAAAAAGTATAGGCGTTTCTTTGCCAATTACTTCCGGTGTCAATAGCTTGGTTAATGGAAATTTAACTGCCGTTGAAATAGTTAAAGAGTTGTTAGCTAGAGATCAAACAGATGAGCGTTAGATTGGGATATTATTCACAAGAACTTGTTAAGGACTATGTTACAACGAAATATAAATGACTTTTCATTGTTGCAGCAAATGGAGCGAAGGCGTAACTTTCTGCTATCGCAGGAAAATTTTATAAATCAAAGGTTGAAAAATCTTTACGCAGACAGCCTTTCTTATTTAAACTATTCAACGCAAAATTCATTAATTGTGAGTTTATTTCCTAGAGATGATGTGTCAGTAATAAAGCTTGACCGTCGAGCGAAAAAAGCCACAATCTTTGCTAAAAAGTTATACGACAGAGTGGTTTCGGGAAAAACTACATGGCCTAACATTTTGCCTTTTTCGATTTTTAAAAGAGAAGAGGAGGTTTTCTTTTACGAGAAAGAAAAGAAACATAAATACCGGTTTGAAGATGACAGTTTTAACTATATAGAGGCCTTACCGGTTTTTACTTGGAGTGCAAATCCAGAGGTTTTCTTTTTGGAACTCAACAGACTTTTGAAGCCAGAAGGTCTTGTTGGATTTGCAAGCTTTGGCTTAACTACTCTAGAAATGTTCATAAAACAGCTTAGCTCGATTGTCGGCATCGGCAATACTTCAAATTTTTTTAAACTGATAGATCTACATGATATTGGGGATATTTGCGTAAGAGCTGGTTTTAGCGATCCAATCGTATCCTCTCAGGTCGTGAAAGTAAAGTATAAGTCAGTAGAATCTGCTTTTAGAGACCTGAGAAGCTTTTTGATGAACCCTTCAAATGGACGTTTTAGTTGTCTCAGAGGAAAAGGGTTTAAGAAATCAATTGAAGAAGCGTTAAAAGAGTGTCAGAGTCAAGATGGAAATATCGAACTTACAGTTGAACTGATTTATGGGCACGCTTGGAAGATTAAGAGAGGAGAAAAGAAAAAAAATCTTCCACATACTGAACCAAATCTTGAAAAAAAGATCCAAATACAAAAATTAGTTTAAGAATTTATCCGAGCGCGTTCCTTTTAAGGGTTTTCCTTAGGCTAAAATTCGTGTTTAGTGCGCTTTTTACGTACAGTTAAGAGTGTGCAAGTTGTGGTAGAGTATTGGAGGGAGAGATTAGCGAAATTTATAGAGAGTGGAAGCTTCAACGCAATTGTGTTTTAACTCCTCGACAATTCGGTTTGGGTATTTTTTTTGCTTGTTTCTTATCAGTAATAGTCGGATTAGCGTGGGCTTCCATGGGTGTTTGGATCATACTCCCTTTTGTATTCGTAGAGTGTTTAGGATTATTAATAGCTTTTTTTTGTTACGCTTCGCACGCCACTGATTCAGAGAAAGTTATTTTGACCGAAGACGAAATAGTGGTTGAGTGTGAAGATGCAGGGGTCAAAATACTTAGTCGTTTGCCAAGATACTTGGTGAGGACAAGTTTGCAGAAAAACAAAGAGAATGGTTTAGTATCGTTTTCTTGGGGAAAAGATAGAGTTTTTGTAGGAAGGTATGTAAATTTTGAAAGTAGGCAAAAATTTTACGGAGAAATAAGAGGTTATTTATGAAAGTTGATTTTGGCTTAAGTGCCATTAGAAAAACGTTGATAATTATTTTTAGCAGGGTGACTTTGTTATTGGGTTGCGGGGGTGCTTTTGCTAATGATTTAACCACAAAATATAATTTGAGAGAGCCAGCCTCCGCGATTGCTGCTGAATTATACTTCATGCATTATGTTTTGATGGGAATCTGTTTAGTAATTTTTGTCGTTGTTTTTGGATTCATGTTTTATTCAATTTACGCACATCGTAAATCCAAAGGGTTTAAACCTGCTGATTTTCATGAAAACACTACTATGGAAATTACGTGGACTTTAATCCCATTTTTAATCGTTTTAGGGATAGGTATTTATGCAACGCCGGTGGTAATGGCCCAGAAGGACACTTCAAATGCTGAATTAACTATAAAGGTAACTGGTTACCAGTGGAAATGGGGTTACGAATACCTTAAAGGTGAAGGGGAAGGTATAAAGTTTCTTCAGACACTCACTACTCCATACGACCAGCGAATTAATAATGAGGATAAGACAAACGAATATTTGATAGAAGTTGACAACCCATTAGTAGTTCCGGTGAATAAAAAAATAAGGGTGGTTATCACCGCTAATGATGTGATTCACGCATGGTCGTTACCCGCCGTCGGGGTTAAACAGGATGCAATTCCTGGTTTTGTCAGGGACGCGTGGTTCAAAGCTGAGAGAACCGGCACTTTTATTGGACAATGTTCGGAATTATGCGGTAAGGATCACGCATTTATGCCTATATCCGTAAAAGTAGTGACCAGTGAAGAATACACAGACTGGGTAAATAAAAAAATTGCTGTCACGAAGCAGTCAGTCGATGTAGCAGAAGGAAGAAGTTCAAACGAGGCATTGAAAGATGGAGAGTCCGTCGTTATTTCAAAATTTACAGAAAAGCAAGGAGGTAAAGAATGAGCGCCGTTTTAGATCCCCACGAGCATTCAGGTAGTGAATCTCACGATCATCACCCCACTGGGTGGCGACGTTGGGTTTTTGCGACAAATCACAAGGACATTGGAACCATGTATTTGTGGTTCAGCTTCAGCATGCTTCTCGTTGGTGGTGTGCTTGCTCTGGGAATTAGAACTGAATTATTCCAGCCTGGTTTACAGGTGGTTCAGCCTGAGTTGTTTAATCAGTTGACTACCATGCATGGGCTAATTATGGTGTTTGGTGCGATTATGCCTGCCTTTGTTGGATTTGCAAACTGGTTAGTTCCTTTACAAATCGGTGCTTCCGACATGGCATTTGCTCGGATGAATAATTTAAGTTTTTGGTTAGTAATTCCTGCTGGATTGCTACTTGTTGGTTCTTTCTTTGCGCCCGGTGGTGCTACCGCGGCGGGCTGGACTCTTTACGCTCCTCTTTCAATTCAAATGGGAATTGGCATGGATATGGCAATATTTGCAATACATATTCTTGGAGCTTCTTCGATAATGGGTTCCATCAATATTGTTACAACAATATTAAACATGAGAGCGCCTGGTATGACTCTGATGAAAATGCCATTGTTTGTATGGACTTGGCTTATTACTGCTTACCTGCTTATTGCGGTAATGCCCGTTCTGGCTGGAGCCATAACTATGATACTTACAGATAGGCATTTTGGAACCTCTTTTTTCAATGCCGCCGGCGGTGGTGATCCCGTGATGTATCAGCACATTTTTTGGTTTTTTGGGCATCCAGAAGTTTACATAATGATACTTCCTGCATTCGGAATTGTTTCCGAAATAATACCTACGTTTTCCAGAAAACGGTTGTTTGGATATAGTTCAATGGTGTATGCAACTGCTTCAATTGCAATTCTGTCTTTTGTGGTTTGGGCACATCATATGTTTACTACCGGCATGCCTCTCACTGGACAATTGTTTTATATGTACGCGACCATGCTGATCGCTGTTCCTACAGGGGTCAAAATTTTTAACTGGCTGGCTACGATGTGGCGTGGTTCTATGACCTTTGAAACTCCCATGCTCTTTGCGATTGGGTTCATCGTAGTGTTTACAATTGGCGGATTAACGGGCATCATTTTGTCGGTAGCCCCGCTGGATATTCAACTACATGACACATACTATGTAGTCGCCCATTTCCATTATGTTTTGGTAGCCGGCTCACTTTTTGCCTTATTTGCTGGAGTGTACTATTGGATTCCGAAATGGACCGGGCACATGTATGATGAGGCTCTGGGAAAGTTGCATTTTTGGCTATCAATGATTTTTTTCAATGTTACCTTTTTCCCTATGCACTTTCTTGGTCTTGCTGGAATGCCTCGAAGATACGCTGACTACCCAATGCAATTTGCTGATTTTAATTTAGTTGCATCCATAGGAGCGTTTGGTTTTGGTTTCGCGCAACTAGTTTTTCTTTACTGTGTTGTAAAATGCATCAATGGTGGTCCGAAAGCGTCTGCAAATCCATGGGACGCAAAAGATGGTGGATTAGAGTGGACTGTTCCCTCGCCGGCTCCTTTTCACACCTTTGAAACTCCACCTACCGTTAATAAGTGATGAGGTTATATCGTGGAGCAAAATGAGAAAAAATTAGGCATCGCGCAACTCAATGTCAGAGTTGCGCTAACCCTTTTATCCGTCGCCTTGATCTTCTTTTTTGGAGTAATAGCCAAATACATCTTGTTTCCTGTTTCGTAAAAGATGAGCGACCCTGCGGATTTAAATAAGAGGCAAACTTCCTTCAAACTGTTTGTTTTAGTTCTCCTCATGTTCGGTTTCGGTTTTTTATTAGTACCTTTTTATGAGGCTATCTGCGAGGCAACTGGTATAAATGTTTTGGCAGCTAGAGAAAAGGTAGACCCCTCGGTATTAAGCAGAGAGTCAAACACTCAAGTAGACAAGAGTAGGAAGGTCAGTATTGAATTTGACTCTAATTCCCATGGACCCTGGAAATTTGTGGCTGAAAAACCATTTATAGATGTTCACCCAGGTGAGTTGGTAACAGTGAATTTTTTTGTTACTAATCCCTCCACGCAAAGCATGTCCGGTCAGGCTATACCAAGCTATGCTCCTTTGAGTGCTTCAGGTTACCTCAAGAAGATTGAATGCTTTTGTTTCCAGCAGCAAAAGCTTGAAGCTGGAGAGACTAAGAAGTTTCCGGTGGTTTTTGTTGTCGATAATGGTTTGCCAGATACTATTTCTAATATCACCATGAGTTATACGTTTTTTGATTTATTGTCTTCATATAGTTTGAGGGATAAGATTTATGGGTAACGCGAGAATGTTGGCGACACTGTTCTGGTCTCTTATGGGAATTCGGAGTAAATCTGGTCACATGAGAGATTTAAAAGATTTAACCTTCACAAAAGTCGTTTTACTTGCAGTTTTAGGAATTTTTTTATTTGTAGGGTTGATTCTTGTTGCGGTAAACTTAGTTACATCTATTTCTTAAACGGGAAGACCATGAGTACAGCCATAAACGATACCAGTTATTATGTTCCGTCCCCCAGCAAATGGCCTGCTGTGGGTTCCGTGTCAATGATCTTTACTATGTTCGGCGCAGCTGGAATCGTAAATCAGATTCCTTATTCATCAACGGCCGTGCTTATTGGCCTAGCGATTCTTTTGTACATGTTTTTCGGTTGGTTTGCTGAGGTAGCGGCTGAATCTGAGGGGGGGCAATACAACAGAAGAGTAGATGCAAGTTTCCGTTGGGGAATGGGCTGGTTCATTTTTAGTGAAGTGATGTTTTTTGCGGCTTTTTTTGGTGCTTTGTTTTACGCTAGGGTAATAGCAATGCCCTGGCTTGGTGATATAGATCATAGAGCTGTTCTCTGGCCTGATTTCATTGCTCAGTGGCCAAATACTGGACCTGCTCAGGGTGTTTTTGAGAATTTCCAGGTTATGGGTCCATTCTGGGTTCCAACCATAAATACCGCTTTACTTTTAAGTTCAGGTGTTACATTAACTTTGGCTCATCACTACCTGCGGGAAAACCACAGGGGTAATTGCCTTCTTTGGCTTGCGATAACACTATTGCTAGGATTTGTATTTGTGGGATTTCAAGCTTATGAGTACATGCACGCATATTCTGATTTAAATTTGAAACTCTCCTCTGGAATATACGGTTCAACCTTTTACATGCTTACTGGTTTTCATGGTTTTCACGTTTGCATTGGCGCAATAATGTTATTAGTTGTTTGGTGTAGGTTGTTCAAAGGTCATTTCTCCGCGGAGCAGCATTTTGCTTTTGAGGGAGCGTCGTGGTACTGGCATTTTGTTGATGTGGTTTGGTTGGGACTTTACGTTATAGTTTATTGGATGTGAAACGTGTTCTGAATTTATTAGCTCACTGGTATTCCACTTGAAGTTATTAGGTCAAAGTGGTGAGCTGTCAATATTGACACAAAAATTAATATTGAGAAGAATACCCGAAGTGCCAAGGCTCTCAACATCTTTTTTGAATCGCGTTTGCTACTTACCATGTTAAATAGAGCAGCTATCAAGTTATATATAACTATTGTGAAGCCGATTACGACTAGTATCTGAAACATGTAGGTCCCATTAATTCGTTATTTAGAAGAGAGTAAAAAATAAAAAAAAAATTTCTCGGTTGCTTTTTTATGATTATAGTTTTTCTTTTGTGTATCTCATTGTCTTTATGGCAAGTAAGTAGAGCGTTCGAGAAAAAACAACTTTTTGATACAAAGATTGAACGGGGAAAAAATTTTATAAAGCTCGTCCCTGACATGATGCCAACAACTAAATCGGAAGTCTATAATTTTGACCAGCAAGCCCTGACAGTTGAGGGGGTTTGGGTTCCTGATGCAACCATTTACATTGATAATCGTTCAAACGAAGGAGTTCCAGGAATTCATGTCTTATCAGCTCTAAGATTGAGGGATAGTAAAACTGTAGTGTGGGTTAATAGGGGTTGGGCGCCGAAACTTCCTGGATCGTTAGAAAACAGTAACAAATATAACGAGGGAATTTTATATCTACCCAAAAACGATGATACCTACTCAATTTACAGTGGGATAGCTCAAACTAGCCTTATGAGGAGAATTGAATTAGCTAAAGATGAAAGGCTTCTTCGCGATGGACATCTTTGGCAAAATTTGAGTTGGCAGGAATTATTCAGGGTCTGCTGCGGTTCTGCTGAGGGTAACTCAACCATTGTTATGTGGCCCTTCATTATTTGGGAAAGTAGTGAAAATAATAATGGTTTAACCAAGGTGGTTCCTTTTATTAGGAACGTAATGGAAAAGCATATTGGCTATGCTATTCAGTGGCTTTTATTAGGGACGTTAGCACTATTTTTTTCGTGGAGACTGTCGAGGTGAAGGAACAGGCACATATCGATAGTTCTCGAAAAAACCTAATTTTTTGGTTAATAGTCTCCTTATGCATCGCTCCTGTTATCCTTTCAACGTTAAGTTATTACTTTTTCAGACCCAGCTCAACTGTAAATTATGGTCTTCTTCTCGAATCCCCGGTTAATGCTCGAGAAATACCAATTTTCGAAGTTCAAAGACCGAGTATTGAAAGTGCATTTGGTGAAGAATTGGAGATGACAGGAACTCCATCTGGATTAACATTTCTAAAAAACTTCAAGGGGAGGTGGTTATTAGCTAGATTTGGTGGAGATATTTGCGATGAAAGATGTGAGAATGAGTTATACGTTATGAGACAAGTCAGGCTAATGACAGGGAAGAATCGTCACAGAGTAGAGAGGATTTGGTTCAGTTCAGAAGAAACTGAGCTTGCCAAAAGAAATATGTCCGAAAAATATGCTGGTACTTGGAAGGTGGGTATCGAGGATGGTCGATCTGAATTTTACAAGTCTCTAAGCTCCTCCCTACCTGAAAATCTCCAATCTAAAAAAAACAATCTAGATGGTATTTGGCTGGTAGATCCTCGAGGAGCCTTTATGATGAAATTTCCAATTTCTCCCGATATCAGAAAAGTTTACAAAGACTTGTCAAGGTTACTAAAAGTCTCGAGGGTGGGGTAAGGCCATGTCTGTCACTTTATTACATATCTCAAGAACTTCTCTCTATCAGTTTATTAACTTGACTAAACCACGCGTGAATTTGTTAATTGTATTTTGTGCGTTAATTGGTATGCTAATGGCTCTTGCTGGATCTCAAAACTATAACTTTTCTTTGTTAGTTAGGCTCACTATTGGACTTGTTGGCATTGGGATTGTTTCGAGTGCAGCAGCAGCAGTAAACTGTCTTTTGGAAAGGAAAATTGATGCTAAAATGGCGCGGACTGCTTGGAGACCACTGCCCTCTGGTAATCTTACTGTATTCCAAACTATGTTGTTTTCTATAATGCTTGCTAGCTTTGGATTCTGGTTGCTAATAGAGTTTGTGAGTCCATTGACCGCCTATTTGACTCTCCTAACTTTTTTTGGATACGCCTTCATCTATACGATCATTTTAAAGCCCTTGACGCCTCAAAATATAGTTATCGGAGGGGCATCTGGAGCGATGCCTCCAGTTTTGGGTTGGTCAATAGTGTCGGGAACCATAGCACCTGAAGCATGGTTACTGTTCTTAATAATATTTGTTTGGACACCCCCGCATTTTTGGGCCCTGGCTTTGTATCGAGTGGATGATTACAGGCGCTCTGGCCTACCGATGTTGCCAGTTACTCATGGATCAAAATTTACAAGGCTACAAATTTTACTTTATGCAATTCTTCTACTAGTAACTAGTATTATGCCTTTTGTAGTCGGGATGAGTGGAACACTTTACATTACCTCAGCAGTTCTTTTGGGCAGTATTTTCGTAAAATTTTCATGGAATTTATATTTAGAGTATTCAGAGAAAAGAGCCAGGCAGCTTTTCCGTTTCTCTATAAACTATCTCGCATTACTTTTTTTTGCCCTATTAGTGGATAAATTCTTAGAGGTATATTTTTTTTAAATTTCTAAAATATCTCTTTCATCTAAAGTAATTTTTTTCCGAAGATTACCAAAAGCTGTCACCTCTAATTGTCTAACTCTCTCTGCTGAAATTCCAAACTCGCTAGCTAATTCTTTTAAAGTCTTAGCCTTCTTACCTTCTTTCACATTAAGCCATCGGGACTTCAATATGGTTTGACTTCTTTCATCAAGTTCTTTAAAAGCTTTCATGAGGAGTTTTTTTCTGATTGAGCTTGATTGTTGATCAGCTAAAATTTCCGCCGGATCAGCGTTATTCGCTTCAAGAAAATCTATAATGCTAGATCCCTCGCCGTCAGATTCTAAAGGCGAATCGCTACAAGATAAACGCTTATCCATTTCCACTACATCAGAATATTCAACATTCAACTCATTTGCGATAATTCCGATATCTTCATTTTTTAAATTATTATCGAGGTTTAGCTTCCTTTTCAAACTTCTCAAATTGAAGAATAATTTACGATGAGCTTTAGTTGTGGCAACTTTAACGATCTTCCAATTTCGTAATATGAACTCGTGGATTTCCGCCTTGATCCAATGAATAGCGAATGAAAATAACCTAACACCCTTTGAAGGGTCAAACCTCTTTATTGCTTTCATTAGCCCGAGGTTACCTTCTTGAATGATATCACCTTGGGGTAATCCATAACTGATGTATTGCCGGGAGAGAGCAACAACAACCCGTAAATGTGACAGGACTAATCTCCTGGCCGCCTCTAAATCTTCACTCTTGACGAGTCTCTCAGCAAGTTCTTTCTCTTCGATCTCGCTCAGCAGAGGAATTTGATAAACAGCTGATATATATGATTTTAAGTCAGCACTGGGGCAAATTATACTATCAGCTAAAGCAGTTGAATATTTTGTCATAACAATAAGTTTAATTGGCACTCATAACTATAGAGTGCTAATTATAGAATAAGTTTCTCCATTGTCTAGTAAAAATTAAAAAATAAATGATACTTTGAGTTATAGTTTTTGATTTTAAACCAAAAAGGGTATTTTAAAAATGAAGTTTAGGTTTCCTGTAGTAATAATTGATGAAGATTTCCGATCAGAGAATACTTCTGGTTTTGGTGTTAGGGCCTTAGCAGATGCATTAGAAAAAGAGGGAATGGAAGTTTTAGGAGTAACTAGCTACGGGGACTTAACCCAGTTTGCTCAACAGCAATCAAGAGCCTCAGCTTTCATACTTTCAATTGATGATGAAGAGTTCGGTGATGGTTCTCTAGAAGATACCGAAAGTGCTTTAAAGAGTATTAGAGCTTTCATTTCAGAGATAAGATTTAGAAATAACGAAATTCCAATTTATCTTTATGGTGAAACTAGAACCTCTCGTCACATTCCCAATGATGTTTTAAGAGAAATGCATGGTTTCATACATATGTTCGAGGATACGCCAGAGTTTGTCGCTCGGCACATAATTAGGGAAGCTAAATCTTACTTAGATTCACTGGCGCCTCCTTTTTTTCGTGCTTTGGTGAATTATGCCCAAGATGGCTCTTATTCTTGGCACTGTCCTGGTCATTCTGGAGGAGTGGCCTTTTTAAAGTCTCCAGTTGGTCAAATGTTCCACCAGTTTTTTGGAGAAAATATGCTTCGAGCCGATGTCTGTAATGCAGTTGATGAAATAGGGCAATTATTAGACCATACGGGACCAGTAGCTAATTCTGAAATAAATGCGGCAAGAATCTTCAATGCTGACCACAGTTACTTCGTTACCAATGGTACTTCCACCTCTAATAAAATTATTTGGCATGCGTCTGTTGCTCCTGGAGATGTTGTTGTTGTGGACAGGAATTGTCATAAAAGTGTCTTGCACTCAATCACGATGACTGGTGCCGTGCCTGTTTTTCTCATGCCCACGAGAAACCATCTTGGTATCATCGGACCGATACCTCTCGAGGAGTTTCAACCAGAAAATATCATAAAAAAAATACAGCAAAATCCAATAGCTTTTAAAGCATATAATCGCGCAAAGAAAGAAGGTGAAAACTCTCCAAAAATATTGACTATTACTCAAAGCACCTATGACGGTATTTTGTACAATGTTGAAATGATTAAGAATGTTCTTGGGGATACGATTCAAACTCTTCATTTCGACGAAGCATGGCTACCTCATGCGGCTTTTCATGAGTTCTATAAAAATATGCATGCCATTGGAGCAGATCGTCCTAAAGCAGATAGCACTACAATATTTTCAGCTCAGTCAATACATAAATTATTAGCGGGTATTTCTCAAGCTTCCCAAATTCTTGTTCAGGACTCAATTTCCAAGCAATTTGATCATAGCTTGTTTAATGAAGCTTATTTAATGCATAGTTCAACAAGCCCGCAGTACTCTATAATAGCTTCTTTAGACGTCGCAGCTGCTATGATGGAGCCTCCTGGTGGCACTGCTCTTGTAGAGGAATCCATTATTGAAGCTTTAGATTTTAGACGGGCAATGAGAAAAGTTGAAATAGAACTTGGACGTAGTGAATGGTGGTTTAAAGTTTGGGGTCCTGAGGATTTCGAACCAGATAGTGAAGGAATGTCTATTAGGGAACAATGGCTATTACAACCAAATGAAGAGTGGCATGGATTTGGAACGATAAAACCACAATTCAACATGCTAGATCCAATTAAAGCTACAATTGTAACCCCTGGTCTAAATATGGACGGAGAGTTTTCGGAGACTGGTATTCCGGCTTCTGTAGTTACTCGTTACCTTTCTGAACATGGTGTAATTGTCGAAAAAACTGGACTGTACTCATTTTTTATAATGTTTACAATAGGAATTACCAAAGGACGATGGAATACCCTTTTAGCTGCACTCCAACAATTTAAAGATGACTTTGATAAAAACCAGCCAATGTGGAAAGTTTTGCCAGAATTCTGCAGTAACTTTCAGTGCTATGAGAGGGTTGGGTTAAAAGACCTCTGCGGCAAACTGCACAGTATCTATAAGAAAAATAATATTGCTAGGCTTACTACAGAAATGTATCTTTCAAATATGGAAGCAGTTATGAAACCGGCTGACGCTTTCTCCGCTGTGGCTAGAAAAAAAACTGGCAGAGTGCCAATAGAAAAATTGGAGGGAAGGATTACTACCTCATTATTAACTCCTTATCCACCTGGCATTCCACTCTTAATACCAGGAGAGCGATTTAACAGAGTGATTGTTGATTATCTTTGCTTTGCAAGAGATTTCAATAAAGCATTTCCGGGTTTTGAGGCTGATATTCACGGATTAGTAGTCGAAAAAGATAGTTCCGGAGAAAAAAGATATTTTGTCGACTGTATATCAGCCAGGCCTTAGCTATTATTTTCCAATAAGAGACGCTACTAAATCAGCTGGTTCAAAATTTTTCAGGTCCTGAATCTTTTCTCCAACTCCTATAAACTGGATTGGAATTTTCGCGTCCTGTAATGAAAGAATGAATCCTCCTTTGGAAGTGCCATCAAGTTTTGTAATGATTATGCCAGTTATAACCAGTTTTTCATGAAACAACCGAACTTGAGATAGAGTGTTCTGACCGCTACTCCCGTCTACTACTAGCCAAGTGTGATTAGGCGCAGAGGGTAAAGCTTTCCCTATAACTCTTTTAATTTTTTTCAGTTCGTCCATAAGGTTGAGTTGCGAAGGAAGCCTTCCTGCCGTATCTATTAATAAAACATTTTTTTCCTTTGCCTCAGAAGATTTAACCGCATCAAAAGCAATAGACGCTGGATCACCATTCTTTTGAAAAATAGTAGGTATATCGTTTTTTTCTCCCCAATATTTCAATTGTTCACCCGCAGCCGCTCTGAATGTGTCCCCGGCAGCTAACATCACGGATTTATTACTTGATTTATAAAAGTTTGCCAGTTTCCCAATAGTAGTTGTTTTACCGCTACCATTTACGCCTACTATCATTATGACAAAAGGTTTTCCGGTATCGTTGATTTGTTCGATTTTTTTGAGTTCTGAGTGTTTTGGTGCGAGCGGGTTAACTATATTGAATAAAAGTTGTTCAAATATTACTCTGGCATCCTCAGTATTTTTTACTGACTTATTAATAGAAACTTCAACTTTTAAGGCATCAATTAATTTTCTTGCAGTTCTAGGTCCAGAATCGGCGAGTATTAGAGATTCTTCTAAATCTTCGTACCAATTATCATTAAGTAGGTCTTGAGAGAACAAACCTGAGAATTTTATACGCGTTTTTTTTAAGGAGCTCCAGAGGCTAATTCCTTTGTTCTTTATGTTGCCAATATTGAAACTATTCATTTCCAATCAAGTCCATCACTATTAATATAAAATTAAATTATGCGTTCAAAACAAATAGTAACTTTAATTTCAACTTGTTTTTTTGTTTTTTTTCTTAGCCCCAAAGGTTTTTCAGCCGTTGCTGAACCTACCTTAGATACGACCCTAGAAAACGGCTTAAGGCTTGTTGTTTATGAAGATCGTCGCGCTCCAACTGTGGTTCAGATGACAATCGTTAAAGCCGGATCAATTGACGAGGTCGATGGGTCCTCTGGTGTTGCTCATGTGCTAGAGCATATGATGTTTAAGAGAACAGAAACCATGGGAGAAGGTGAATTTAGCAGAAGAATAAACGTGCTTGGAGGACAAGAGAATGCCTTTACTTCAAAAGAATTAACGGGATATCATCAGCAAGTACACAAAGATTTTTTGCAGGAAATTATTATGTTGGAAGCGGATCGTATGCAAAATTTAATCTTTGAGCAGTCTGATTTTGAGAAAGAACTGAATGTTGTACTTCAAGAAAGATTTCTTAGGACAGACGATAATCCCAGAGGTATTGCTTATGAAACCCTCTTTGCTCAGGCTTACCACGCTTCTCCCGTTCGGAGACCTATAATCGGTTGGAAAAACGACATCATCAACCTAACGTTGGAGGATGCAAAGAAATGGTACAGCAATTGGTACGTACCAAACAATTTAACAGTGTTAGTTGCGGGTGATGTTGACTCGGAAGCTGTTTTAGGCTGGGTAAACAAATATTATGGTAATTTTCAAAAGAGAGATTTGCCGACCAGAAAGCCTAGATTGGAACCATTGCAGACTGGGGAAAGAAGAGTAGCAGTTACTGGACCTACTAAGACGCCTTTTTTCGTAAAATTATGGAAGGCTCCCGTAATTACCGAAAAATCTGGCCCAATGGTCAGTTCAAATATTGTCGCAAGAAATGTTGTCGCTATGGGTACCTTAAGCTTGTTACTGGGGGATAATGAAACAGGGCATTTAATTAAAAAACTTGTTAGAAAAGATAGAAAAGCTATTTCGATTTCAGTAGGGTCGTCATGGATGTCTAGAGGACCGGGTTACTTTGTAGTTGACGCTACACCAGCCTCTGGAGTAAGTCTCCAAGAATTGGAGAGTGAAATAAATTTCGAGATACAAGACATTATTAGAACTGGAATTAATGAAGTTGCACTTAAGAGAATCAAGAGACAAGCAAGGGCGGAGGAAGTTTTTATGAGGGACTCAATTATGAGTCAATTGAGAGAGGCTTCGTCGCTGATCAATGTTGGCCGGCCTCTCTCTGATGCTGACTCTTGGATGAATATTTTAGAAAGTTTAACTTCTGAAGATATTTCAAGAGTTGGAAAACTAATATTCAATCCTACAAAAAGCACTGTGGTTGAGTTTTTCCCTTCAAGAAAGGAAAGTTAATTACAGGAAAGATGTCAAATAAAAACTCAAGAATTAGGCTCCTTTTTATAATTTTTCTGATAGTTTTCAGTGTCCAGTTTAGGATTGGATTCACTGATAACACCACGCGTAACGGCCTAGAAGTGGAAAACCAGAGTGGCACGGTTGAAGCACCTAAGATTAAACGTTGGCTAACGGAATCAGGAGCAGAAGTTCTTTTCTTGGCAACATCGGATATTCCAATTATCGATGTTGCAATAGATATCGATGCGGGAGGTAGATGGGATCCATCTGGATATGAGGGTCTCGCCGGCTTAACTTCTTCTATGATTTTTAAAGGGCTAGGTCGAGTGGAGGGCCAGAGTGAGGGTTTAAACGAAGAAGCTATTCTCGAGTTTTTTGCGAATAACTCAATTGTAAACTCGATCGACACTGGTAAAGATAGAGTTACAATAAAACTTCGCTTCCTAAATAATTCAGAGTTACAAAGCAAAGTAGGGGATTTTATTTCATTGCTCCTTTCTAACCCTGCTTTTAACACCGAGGTGTTACAGAGGGAAAAAACCAATTTAATACTCCGATTGAGGGAATCGCTTTCGCGACCGCAAACAATTGCTACTCGCGCTCTTTGGAAAGCGATGTATCAAGATCATCCTTACGGAGCTGTTGCGACCGAGGAATCAATTTCTAAATTAGAAGTTGCCCATCTTAAAGCCTTTTATAATAGATTTTGGCAACCAGCCCGGTTCAAGATTTCGATAGTTGGTAGCCTCAGTCAGAGTGAAGCCTCTGCTTTGGCTAACCAGTTTTCTTCTGAAAGTGATGTTTTTTCGTTGGAAACGAAAGATGAGCCAGAACTTTTTTTCCAGAGTATGATTCCACCAGTCTTATTGGGAGATGCAGGGACGAAAATCATAAGCCATGATGCCAATCAAAGTCACATTTGGATCGGTATGCCGGTTTTAGCGAGGCATCAAACAGATGATATATTTCCTTTCTTCGTGGCTAATCATATTCTTGGAGGAAGCGGATTTGGGTCAAGACTTACAAGTGAAATTAGAGAGGAAAGAGGCTTAGCTTATAGCGTGTTCTCTGCCTTTCAGTTGCTAAAACAAAAAGGGCCTTTTTTTATTGGTCTGCAAACAGGTAGAGGCAAAACAGATGAAGCTATTAAAATAGTCTTTGATACTTTAGACGAATATATCGAAAAGGGACCAACAGATGAGGAAATAGAGTTAGCGAAATTAGGTTTGATAGGAGGTTTTTCTCTTAAATTAGATTCAAATTTAAAATTATTGACAAATCTTTCACAAATTGCCTTTTACGATTTGCCATTGAATTACTTAGATATGTGGATTTCAAGAGTATCTTCCGTCACAAAAGAGGATGTAAACAGAGTATTAAAGCGTGTTGTTAAATCGGGAGAACTACAGTTAGTAATAGTTGGTGGACAAAGGAATAGCGAGTAGTTGCCAATGCTTAGGATTCAGGGAGGAATTTGGAAGAAAACTCCCGTGAAAGTTCCGAAGGAAAATGTTAGGCCAACACCAGGCAGAGTTAGAGAAACGATTTTCAATTGGATTAAGCTCTATAAAAACCTTGAGGATTGCATAGTTCTCGACCTTTTTTCTGGGAGTGGCATCTTGGGTTTAGAGGCTGTAAGTAGAGGAGCAAAAAAAGCTCTTTTTATAGATAGAAATGAAGCTGCCGTCCGAAATATTGCAGCTCTCTCAAAGAAATTAAAACCCTTTGGAAGAATAAGTTTCCGATGTGAAGATGCACTTGGTTGGTTAGAAAGAGAGCACAGAAACAGATTTGATATTGTGTTTCTAGACCCACCTTATCAAAGTAATGCGCTGAATAAGTGCTTTCCCCTTATTTCAACAATTCTAAACTCAGGTGCTCTAGTTTATGTTGAGAAGCCCAAGTCAGTCAATTTAAAAGATTTGGAAGGGTTCAAAATTTTAAATTCGGGAAAGACAACTACTATTTCTTACCAATTGTTGAGAATGAACTGATTGCTGCAACAAGGTTAAATTTAAGTCCAAAATTAGGTAAGATAAAGTATGTCTGTAGCAATTTATCCAGGAACATTTGATCCTCTAACAAGGGGACATGAAGATTTGGTGCGCAGGGCATGCAAGCTTTTCGATACTGTAGTGGTGGGTGTAGCTGAAAGCAGAAGCAAGAACCCTTTTTTTTCCCTAAGTGATAGGGTGAAAATTGCTGAAGAGGTTTTGAATCAGAACGAACAAGTTAGAGTGAAAGGATTTAAAGGCCTATTAAAGGATTTTCTTGAAGAGAACGATGCGGGCGTCGTTATTAGAGGATTAAGAGCAGTATCTGATTTTGAGTATGAATTCCAAATGGCTGGAATGAATCGCCATCTTTTACCTGAAGTGGAGACTGTTTTTTTAACTCCTTCCGAACAATATCAATTTATTTCAGGTTCGATTGTGAGAGAAATTGCTATTTTGGGAGGTGATGTGGGTAAATTTGTTTTACCCTCAGTGGAATATTGGTTAAAGAAAAGGTTAAAAAATGAAGTGTGAAATGTAATATGGTTCTATAGAGAAAATAATGAGGTGTTTAGTACAAGTTACAATTAATTTTGGGGAGTAGCCAAGTTGGTTAAGGCACCGGATTTTGATTCCGGCATGCGAGGGTTCGAGTCCTTCCTCCCCAGCCACAAAAGATAGAAAATGAAAAATTTATTTTCAAACGGTGAAGCCGCCGGCGATGGGTTAATGGTATTCACGGGTACTGCTAACCCCAACCTGGCAAACGACGTTGCAAGAAACCTATCTATAAATTTAGGTCGTGCAAGTATTAGTAGGTTTTCTGATGGTGAGGTTGCTGTAGAAATCCTTGAGCACGTGAGAGGCAGAGACGTTTTTGTTTTACAGTCAACTTGCCTACCAGCGAATGACAACCTGATGGAAGTTTTGTTAATTGTTGATGCCTTGAGGCGAGCCTCCGCAGGACGAATTACCGCTGCAATACCTTATTTTGGCTATGCCAGGCAGGATAGAAGGGTTCGCTCCTCTCGAGTGCCTATTAGTGCAAAAGTGGTTGCAAATATTTTAGAGTCAACTGGAGTGAATCGCATATTGACAATGGATTTGCACTCCGATCAGATTCAAGGTTTTTTTGACATTCCTGTTGATAATATTTATGCTACTCCAATATTACTTGGTGAAATTTGTAAAAATGACTACAAAAACACGACAGTCGTATCTCCAGATGTAGGGGGAGTAGTTCGGGCTAGGGCTTTTGCAAAAGAACTGAACACTGATCTTGCCATAATTGATAAACGACGATCCAGAGCTAACATTTCCGAGGTAATGAGTGTGCTCGGAGATGTTGAGAACAGAACATGTTTGATTATGGACGACGTTGTAGATACCGCAGGCACATTAGCGAGAGCAGCTGAGGCACTCAAATCCAGAGGGGCGAAGTTCGTGGCAGCTTACTGTACCCACCCTGTTTTTTCTGGACAAGCGGTAGATAAGATTGATAATTCAAAGTTAGATGAGGTAGTTGTTACTGATACGATTTCACTCGGGGAGGCAGCGTCCAGATGCAAGAAAATACGACAAATCTCTTGCTCCGGTCTCCTGGCTGAAACAATTTTGAGAATATCGAAGTCCGATTCTGTTAGCTCACTTTTTTTAGACTAAATAATTTTGTTATTTTTTGGTTTTTTCAGTTATTTTTCGTATAATTAAAAACTATCCAAATAAGAGTGTGTTATGAAATCGTCCAAAGTGATTGCCAGCGTAAGAAAAAACAGTGGCTCAGCTGATTCAAGAAGATTACGTATGAGTGGTAAGGTTCCGGGGATAATTTACGGATCCGATTCTAATCCTGTAAATATTATTTTAGAACATAACGCTATGAGACTTGCTCTAGAGGTTGAGTCTTTTCATTCTTCTATTTTGGATATTGATGTTGAAGGAAAAACTGAAAAGGTATTGTTAAGGGATTTTCAAGTTCATCCTTACAAACCTCAAGTAATCCATGTTGATTTTCAAAGGGTGGACGAGGCCAAGGAGCTACATACAAGTGTTCCCGTGCATTTCGTAGGGGAACAGGAATGTCCCGCTGTGAAAATGGCGGGGGGAACCATATCTCATGTTGCAAATGAAATTAATATAAAATGTCTGCCAAAAGACTTGCCTGAGTACATAGAAGTTGATCTCAGAAATCTTGAAATAGGTAACTCCATACATTTGAACGAACTGAAGTTGCCGGTGGGTATAAAGTTAGTAGATCACGGTCAAGATAATCCCGTTATAGCAGCCGCTATAAAACCTAAGGGTGTTGTTGAAGACGAGATTGAAAGCTCTGCAACTTCCGAAGATCAAGTGTCTGATGACAATAAAGAATCAACTGAAGAAGATAAAAGCTAATTTTACTGATAGGTGATTGTTCCCGCATATAAGGCTATATTTGGTTTGGGTAACACCGGACATGACTATGAGATGACGCGACACAACGTCGGGCAATGGATTTTTGACTTTATCAATATTTCTTTTCCGTTTACTTGGCAAGAAAAGCCTAAACTTCACTCCGCTTATTCCTCCATAGTTCCTTCAGAAAATATTGGAAAAACTTTTTTGATAAAACCTCTTGGATATATGAATAATTCGGGGAAATCGGTAATTGATCTGTGTTCCTATTTTAGGATCGAGCATTTGGATGTACTGGTGATTCATGATGATCTAGATCTAATGCCGGGGATAGTAAAGTTTAAGTTCGGAGGAGGATGTGCTGGGCACAAGGGAGTACAGAACATCAGTGATTTTTTTGGTCATGATAACTTCTGGCGTTTAAGGGTTGGTATTGGTCATCCAAAAAATCTGAACTTACAACAGTCTGTTGCAAACTTCGTGCTGAGTCCTCCGAGTGATACAGATACACTAAAAATAAGAAGAGGTATAAGTTTTTGTTGGGAAAACTTTTTCAATTGTTATGGTAAGAAAATTGATCAAGTAAATAATCTTATTAAGATTAAGGCAGATCTATGAGTTTATCTTGTGGAATAGTTGGTTTGCCGAACGTTGGGAAAAGCACATTATTTAATGCTCTAACTGCCTCTGGGATAGCTGCAGAAAATTACCCTTTTTGCACTATTGAACCCAATACGGGAATTGTTGAGTTACCTGATGACAGGCTCGCAAAACTAAGTGACATGGTTAAGCCCTCGAAAACACTTAGTGCAACTGTTGAGTTCGTCGATATAGCTGGATTAGTTGCCGGAGCGAGTGAAGGAGAGGGTTTGGGAAATAAATTTCTCGCCCATATTCGTCAGACAAATGCAATTATTAATGTAGTTCGTTGTTTTGAGGATGAAGAAATAGTACATGTAAATGGAAAAGTTGATCCCTTGTCTGATGTTGAAACCATTTCTACTGAACTGGCATTGAGCGACTTATTTTTAGTTGAAAAACAGATTGAAAAAACCGAAAAGTTAGCAAAAAGTGGTGATAAACAAGCAAAAACATTTCTTGAGTTACTTGAAGTTTGTAGAGCACATCTAGATAAGGTACAACCGCTGAGAACTTTGATATTGAAACCAGAGGAAAAAATATTATTGAATTCATTTTGTCTTTTGACTTTGAAACCAATGATGTATGTAGCCAATGTTTCCGAAGATGGATTTGTAAACAACAAATTTCTTACAACTTTAGAGAGTCATGCAAAAAAAACGAGGACACCTGTAATTGTAATATGTGCAGCCATCGAATCTCAACTTATTGATTTGCAGGTGGAAGAAAAAAAACTTTTTCTGAATGAACTTGGTTTAATGGAGCCAGGCTTAAATCGGCTCATTAGGTCTGCTTTTAATTTATTGGGTTTACATACATATTTTACTGTCGGTCCTAAAGAGGTAAGAGCATGGACTATAAAAAAGAATAGCTCTGCTCCTAAGGCAGCTGGTGTAATTCATTCTGATTTCGAAAGAGGATTTATAAGAGCGGAGGTTATGAAGTATCAGGATTATATAAATTTAAAGAGTGAGACAGCAGTAAGAGAAGCAGGAAAATTGAGATCTGAAGGTAAAGACTATATTGTCGAGGACGGTGATATTATTCATTTTAGATTCAATGTATAGCAAGAGTTACAAAATTTGTTATAAACAGTACGTTTCAGACGAAAAACCACTAAACTATTTTGTTTAGTGGTGTGTTTTTTTAGTTGGAAAAAGTTAGTGGTAATTTATAGGAAATAAAGAAAAAACCTAAAATATGTATATGGGTGTTTAGGAATATATTTTAGGTTTTTTCAATAAAGAGTAAATTGATGTTGATTGAAAGCTCGCTACTCTTTCACTCTTCATAAAAACATCAGTATCTTCTGACGTTATATAAATGAGTTTGGATCCATTTTTCTCCGTCTTTCATTTAAAATTTTCATTCTTCATTCCAATTATTTTTAAATGATTTATCAATCTTGTTTCCTCGCTTCTCGAAAACATATTTTTGAAATAATCAAGGTTCACCTAATTCTTCTATTTCAACACGATCTAGAGTTGTTAGATTTAGATCCGATTTTTCAATCTCCTTTATAAATCTTTTTGCATCTTTTTCATTAGGATTTGCAGCAATACTTATCAATTTTCCTTATTCGGAAAGTATTTTAAGGATTAATTTAATGGATTTTTTAATCTTTTTAGGACTTAAATCGGATAGAGTTTGCGTGTCAATTATATATTTATATTGTTGTTTTAACTTTTTCGAATCGCTATAAAAATTTATCCGACTACTGGTTGCACTAACCACAATATATAGAAGGGAATACGTATTATTATTTAAAATCAATTAGTTGCACTTCAAAACTAACAAACAAAAAAGTTGATTAGTCCAATTTTTGGATTGGGAAAAGGCAGTAATAAATTATAGGAATGAATAAAAAACACTAAAATATGTGGATGGGTGGTGTGGAAAAAGTTTTAGTGTTTTTTGAAGAATTCATAATAACCGAACGATTGGCAGAATTGGAGATAATTTCTTAAACCACAATCAAACTCCACTTATTACCATTTCACTTCTAACCACTATTTAATAGGACTTTAATTCATCACTCTGAATTGTAATTCCAACACAAGCGTAACAACCAATAATAAACCAATCCACATCCATCTATTCTCATAAAACTTATCAAATAAATTATTTTTCTTTTTATCTTCTTTATCCTCTTCTTCACTCATGGCAATCCCAAAAATTATTAAACCAATATAACTCTACTCTTTTCCTCATCAATATTAATATTTACTAATTCTTTTTCCATCTTTTTATCACTAAACATTTTGTTTCCTTTCAAAAATTACTTAATAAATAAGATAATATATAATTATAAAAACAATTTTATGTTTTAACTTTACATAAAAATGCAAACAGGTAGGATTTTTCAGGATCAAAATTAATAAAGGGTTGATTATATATTTCTAATGGATTAAATTTTTTATTTTTATAAGAGTTTGGCATTGGGAGTAGACCCCATTGTTTAGTAACTAGAAAACCATGCTTTTCAAGTATCAATTTTAGTTTAGAGGGAACATATTCTATCTTGTGATCTTCGTCAATAAATTTGTCTGGTATTTGTAGTTTTGTTAATTGTCTGTTTGGTGTGTCAAAAATAAAATAGCCGTCATTGTTTAAACTTTTTCTAATCCACTCCAAAACATCAGGTAATTTTTCAGGATAAATATGTTCAATTGTTTGCCCCATATAAACCATGTCATATTTTTTATCTTTTAATTCAGAAAAACTTTTAATATTCTCGACTCTTCCGTGAAAATAGTTAAGTTTACCCCACGTAAATTTATAATTTTTATTCTGCGAAAACTTCGGTTTTCCCCAGTATTGTTCGTCCGGGGGTAAATCAAAGATAGTTAATTTTTTTGGTCTGTAGGTGTAACCCAATTCAATAAGGGCACCTTCTTCAATATTTGGAGAACTGCCACCTATATCAAAAATTGAATTTGCCATTGGAAGTTTCTTAACCCACTCAACCCTCGAAAGGTGAACCATTTCGTGGAAAGGTGTTTTTTTTAACATCAAATATTCAGGTGATGAAAGAATTGAATCAATAAGATTTGTAATATTGAAATCATTTTTTATTATTTTTTCACTCCAATATTTAGTTGCTTCATTGTCTATTGGTCGCTGAAGTAAAATTTGGTAAGCCATTGAAACCTGCTCTAATGGTGGAATATCACTAAGTTTTCTTTTATAAATCGTACCAATTTCCTTGGACACATTTATCTTAATATTTCTGCGAAAAATATAAAACAAATTGAAAAGGCATTTTTTAATAAATGATTTTATTTTCATTTTTTTTAGAAGTTATAAAAGTTAATTTATAGTAAGTAAAAAATTTTTTCTCAACTTTAAAACTTCATAATAGAAAAAACTAAAGCGTTAAGTATTTATATGAAAATTATTATAGTTACTAAATTTTAAATATTTAAACTCATTATTTTTATTTATGATATAAATAATATTTTGTAAAAGATATGTTAAATCATAAGTATTTAAATTAATTTAATGATTTTTTAGATTTATTTCCTAATAAATTAACTAAAAAATTGAGTGGTTTTGCCCCAACCTATTGATTTTGAACAGGATTTATCATTACACTACGCACAATGTATAGCAGAGTTACATATTATTGTTTTAAATCAATAAGTTACACTCAAAAACCACTAAACTATTTTGTTTAGTGGTGT
This sequence comes from Betaproteobacteria bacterium TMED82, assembly GCA_002170395.1. GTDB lineage: Bacteria > Pseudomonadota > Gammaproteobacteria > Burkholderiales > Burkholderiaceae_A > UBA7377. The sequence continues at coordinate 83,747 of NHEJ01000004.1, read as the reverse complement.
GGAAAAAGTTTTAGCTTTTTTTGTCGGTTTATGATTTGATGTGGTGTTAACTTAACAATAATTCTTAGCAATATTTCTTCAAAAATCATGACCAACAATATAGCAGTTAATAATGTAATCACTCCCCTTTCAAATCCACTCATAACGAACTACTTATAAATAATATGGTAATGGGTAAGTAGTATATGTAATTTTTGTTTCTAAATAAAACAACAGTTCCAATATTCCTGCTAATAATACAATAACAATCTTCTCGAACCAACTCATGAGAACCACCTCAAATCAAATTATCTATTTGAGTATTTTATTTTCGTTTATTGAAACGAGAGGATAAAAGCAATTCCCAACGTTAATACCACTGTCACGAATAAAGATATAAATAAATAGAAAAGTTTTTTTAATATATCCCCGTCGGTATCATTTTTATTATCACTCATAATAACCTTCTACAATTCAATTATATGTCTGAGTATTTTATCTTTTTATTTTGTTAATTAATTCGAATGGTTTGATATTTTTTATATTTAAAGTTTAACAATGCCAAAAAAGATACCAATTCTTAACACCTAAACTAGCTAACTGAATTTAAAAGTTTAACTTTTCTTGTAAAAAAGTTAGTATATCTATTAATTATGAACAAACTTATACTCACAGATAGAAATGGTGTGGACTATGAAATTAAAAATCCTCAAAGATTTTCTGACCATATCTTTAGGGTTCACGCAAGTGGGTCTTCTATACATGAGGAAGAGGGACATTATTTTGTGGTTAATGACGAATTAAGAGAAAAAATTCGAAACTTCATGTCTGAAAATAATTAGAAAAGCTATCACTTTTTCTCTAAATTGTTGAATTTAACATAAAAATATTTATCATATTAGATTCAATTTCTACTTCACTTTTCGAAATTTGTTATAAATAGTGCGCTTCAGACGAAAAAGCAATAAACAATAATCGACCAAAATACGCAAAAACGATTTTAAGTTAATGCAGGGTCTTACATTTGCATTAAAAAATGCAAAGTAACGGATTGGGATATACTTGAGAAAAGTAAAAAACTCAAATATTCATTACACCTATCTACTCAAAAATGTAGGTAAACTGTGTTTTCCTCTTTAATAAACTCTATTCTTTTAATTGAATAATGACAATGAGAAAAAATGGATTCATCACTTAGCTCAGAACCATCACCACTGATGGAAGGAATTATTCGTACCTTTGTATCGTCCTTAACTCCTAATTCATCAAATCGACTCTTAATATAGTCACTACTCATATCATCATTAAAATCTTTTTGATTTTTTTCTATCTCATCTAACATTGGATATTCATCATCACCGTTAACATCAGGTTCATATTCGTATCTTATTTCACCTAATACTCTCACAATTGACTCTCCACAATCACATTTTATTAAAAAGTAATTTTATAGGATGAGTTTACGTTTTTGTTAGAGTTTATCAAAAACAAAATATATCAAATTTCTTAACACTGATTCTAAAACACTGAATTACATAGAAAATCTTTTTTAATTTAGTTTGAGAGGTTTTTTGTTAATAGAAAGTAAATCATAATTGACAGTAAAGGAAGAAAAGCACTGAGGTTTGTATATGGGTGGTGTGGAATATATTTTATTTTGTTAAAAGAAGAGTAGATTGATGTTGATTGAAAACGCCTTTACCTTTTTACTCTCATATAAAATTATTTTTGTTTTATTTAAACAATTAAGTAAAATGGAGAAATGAAAACCACACTCTTCTTTCTACTCATCCTATTCTCAATTAATGGATTTGCAGTGAATTGGAAAAAGGTTGCTGAAAATGCAGTGGGAAATTACTACGTTGATTTTGACAATATCGAAAACCATAATGGAATTATTTATTATTCTGATTTAGTGAATTTTATTGAACCATTTGAGGGCAACTCCTCAGCAATTAGTAAATATAAAGTTGATTGTGCAGATCAAAATCAAACTTGGCTAACTTTAACTACTTACAGTCAACCGATGGGAAAAGGAATAATTAACTCTAAAACATCTCCTAACGAGACTATTTACCCAAAGCCAAAAACAATTTATTTCTTCTTGATAAATAATCTTTGTAATTACGAACAATAGAAAAGCAAAGCTCACCAAATAACTTTTGTTTCAAACACCAGCAAGTAAAAAAATTTACTAGTGTAATTTGTAGATAAAAAATATTAATTGTTATTTGTAGGGCAGGGACAAAAAAAACTCAACTATGCAAACATGTGAGTGGAAATAATTTTAGGTTTTTTTATAAATGACACATGGGTATCAACCAAAAACTTTCTATTCTCTCACAAAGTAAATATACATCAAACCAAGTATCTTTTTAGGGTTTTAGGTTTTTTAGAAGCGTCTCATAAATTTCTTTATAATTCTCTTTCTCCATATCATCGATAATATTAGACTCTCTAAACTTTTTAAGTATTTTACTCAAATAATATTTACTAGTCTCTTTTTTTTCATAACCATTAAAGTGTAGGAATCTAAAAAATCTCAATTCCAAATCGATTAAATTGTGAACTTCTATCTTTCTATTAATTAACCGACTGTTGATCATAATAACCATTACCCATCTACCGATTAGAATTATTACAATCAACATTATTAATAAAATTACTGATACTATCAATTCAAACACGCTCATATTAGAAATCCTCTGATTTAATTTTTATTTTGAGTATTTTAGAATATTCAAGTTCAATTATAGATGTGAGTATTTTATGTTTCTTCGCTATTATTAATTAATTGATAAGTGTTGATAAATTTTTTTGTATCCAAAGTATTACAATAAAAATAATCAAGTTCCCGACTATTTTTCTAACAACTAAAATATACTAATGTACTTGGTTCAAAGAAACTGGGTAGGGATAACCATACGGGAATATGATTCGACTTTCATCTTACCAAATTCTCCTTCCATGATAATTGAAAGTTTTTATCTTAGTAATTTTATGGACTATCTCGCTACGTTAAAAATTATTCTTATTTTTTGAGGGTTGAAGATCTTTTGCAAAAATAATTAAATTTTTGTTGTGAATAAATTTATACAGCTTTCATAGGTTTTTCATAAAATCTAACATACCTGCAGCTTGCCAATAGTTGGGTTCAATTGTATTGTGAAAAAAATAAGCTTCAGTTATAAAATCAAAGCTTCTAGAACGTCGTTAAAGCAGTAGTTTTAAAAAGTTAAATAATTTTAGCTTTTTAGTGTCGTATGGGGGATTAAGCAATGAAACAGCAGAAAACCTTGATTGTGTGAAAATCGCTTTTCTATGAGAAAAGTTCTCAAAACCCCAAACCCCATGATAAGCGCCTAGCCCACTTTTAGAAACTCCCCCAAATGGTAAATCATTTTGGACACAGTGAAGTAAGCAGTCATTTAGTGTAACTCCTCCTACAACTATATTTTTCATCCATTTTTCTCTGCTATATTTCTCCTTTCCAAACCAATAAAATGCCAACGGCCTATCGTTTCTATTTATGAGACTGATTGCTTCATCATCACACTCAACGAAAAAAACTGGTAGTATAGGTCCAAAAATTTCGGTCTGCATCACTTTCATTTCAAAATTCGGCCTCAAAATGAGTGATGGCAATAATTTTAGTCCCTTAGTGTAAGTTGCCTTAAAAGTGTCTACTTTTTTTTCGTCAAAGTCGAGATCCTCGATAGAATTTTTTATCCCCACCAATACTTTACCTCCTTTCTTATTGGCGTCCTTCAACAGCCCTATTAATTGTAATAAGTTGTTCTCACTTAGAATAGATGTATAATCATCGTTTTCTAATATGTTTGGATATAATTTCTCAAGAATAAAAAAGAATTTCTCTAAAAACTTTTTTTCGTGAACGCTATTTACTATCAAATAATCGGGAGCAATACAGGTCTGCCCTGCATTTATAATTTTACCTTTAACTATGCTTTTTAAAGCGGAGGTCAAGTTTGCAGTTTTGGAAATATATGCTGGAGACTTGCCCCCGAGCTCCAGAGTAACGGGCGTAAGATTTATTGCTGCAGTTTTTGCAATCTCCTTACCTACGATGGTTGAGCCAGTAAAAAAAATATGGTCGATATCTTTATTGCTTACTATAATTTTCGAAGTTTTCCGATCTCCCGTTAGTACTTTCGCTGCTGAATTATCAAAATCTTTAGTAAATATATCTCTTAGTAAAGCAGAAAAATGCTTTGTTTTTTCACTTGGTTTTAAAATTACTCGGTTACCTGCGGCCAGTGCATTAACTAAGGGAATTAGTGTTAGTTGCAGAGGATAGTTCCAAGGACTTATGATCGCTACCAGTCCAATTGGTTGGAATAAGACACTTGACTTTCCAAACCAAAAAATTGGTGAAGTACGCCTTTTTTCCTCTTTCATCCATAGTGGTAAATTTTTATACGCATGCTTAATTGCAGATATTGTTGGCAATATTTCACAACTTAGAGTTTCGAACATGGATCTATTACCAAAATCTGAATTAATTGCATCAATAAATTTAGCCTCGTTCTTTGTCAGAAGACTTTCAAGTTCTTTTAGCCATAACCTCCTTACCTTTAATCTGGGGTATGGATCACTTTGAAAACTTCGCTTTAGAGATGAAATTATGGGAATAATATCGTTTTCGTAGATCAATTTTTTTCCAAAAGAAAATATAACTGGTACTTACCTACACCTTTGTTCATTTTAATAATTTATATAGCAGATAAAAAAGAAAAATATTCATATCAATAAATCTACTTGAGTTAGTGTTAGGTCGAGGATATGATGTCTATACAGAAAGTTTAACAAAGTTAGGTAAATACATAAATTTTGATCGATGACATTATCCTTCGATAATTAGAGGTTTATTTATGTTCCTTAAGTCTGCCTAACTGATGCTTCAAAAAAGGAAAAATAACGTGGTATTTTTGAGAGACTTTTTGCATAAAGATGAGAATAGATTTGACCACGGAGTTTTAAATGATTAAACTAGGCGCTCTGCTCCTGATGGTAATGGTTAGTTTAAATTCATCTGCGCAAATTGCCGACAACTTTACGCGATTGAAGCTCAAGGGGTTTCCTGGCTGCGCATTGAAAGTCCTAAATAAATATCCGGGGAGGATTCTCACAGTTGAGGCCGAAAGAACTAAGAGACCGGGACCAAAGCTAGAGTTATTTTATGAATTTGATATAAAATTAAAGCAAGATGGTAGAGTAGTCGAAATTGAGTGTGACCCAAATTCCTTGAAACTTTCTGATTTTGAGGAACAAGTTGGCTTAAAAGATGAAAGATTTTCAGAAAGAGCCTTAATTTCATTAGAAAAAGCGAAGTTCATTCTTAGAGAAAAAACTAAGGGTATGATCGTAGAGTATGAGACTTCTCTGCAAGATGGGCGCCCTGTTTATGAGTTTGATGTATTTGAATCAGACGTGGGCATTGAAGTTGAATACGAGATCGATGCTGAAACTGGTTTGTTTTTAGAGTCTGAAATTGAACTGTTTGAGATTGGGAACCCTTGAGCGGTTTCAAATATTGGCTTTTCGCACTTGAATATGTATAATCAGGGCGTTGTAGGGAGGAAAGATGAAATTTACGACATTTAGTTTGAAACTTGCAGTCAGCTTACTGAGCGTTTGTTTAGTTTCTACTTATGTTGGTGGTGATCTTTTAATTCACAACGATCTAGCCAATACGTCACAAAAGATTGGACCCGATGGTGAAAAGTTTAAACTCACGCTGGAAGTCATTTGTGATGAGAAACGTGGCTTTTGTGAATTAAAAAAGGTAGTGGCTGAACAGCAAGAAGAAACATATTTAACAGTTTCATCGCCGAGCATTTCACAAAAGGAAATTTATTCTCCAGGTTTTGTAAAAACCTATTACCTTAAAAAGACAGATAATTTTAATATGCGGTCACATATAAAGATCGCGGATTCTCCTCCCCCCATCATTGGTTAAATTGATCTAAGTGCGGATTTTACCGGCCTGACATCAAAGATGCTTTTCAGCCACCGCATTTACGCTGGCTGAGTAGTTATAATCCGAGTCTAAACTTATTTAGGTAATGATCATGAAAAGTTATAATCTTATTCTTACTTTTTTACTAGCGATATGGGTGGGTAACGCTGTCGCTAATGATGAACTTTCTGAAATTGAAGTAGTTGGTACGTCGTTGTTGCCTGGTCTAGAAATAGAAAAAGAAAAGCTCCCATATGAGGTGAGATCGTTTCAGTCTGGTGATTTAGGCAATGAAAGCTCTTTAGGTGTTTCTGATATGTTAAATCAAAATATACCGGGAGTATTTACCAATGAGGTACAAGGGAGTCCCTATCAGGGAGATGTCACTTTTAGAGGCTTTCGTGCTTCCTCGATACTCGGGGCAGCTCAGGGCCTTTCGGTTTATATTGATGGAATCAGAATAAATGAGCCCTTTGGTGATGTTGTGAATTGGGATATGATTCCGGAGTATGCATTAGATAATGTATCTTTAATACCAGGTTCAAATCCTATGTATGGATTAAATACTCTGGGGGGTGCTCTATCCCTTACTACCAAATCGGGCCTATCTCATCCTGGGAAAGCTGCTCGTGTTTCTTTTGGAAGTTTTAGCAGAAAAAAACTAGACGTTTCGGTCGCTGGAAAATTTGCTGATGGATCTGATGGGGATTATTTTATATCTGCTAGTCATTTTGATGAATCAGGTTGGAGAGATTATTCGGACGGAAAAATTTCTAATATATTCGTAAAAGCTAATAAAAATACCCGTTTTGGGAGCGTAGGAATTATGGCTTATTTTGGAGATAGTGATCTTTTGGGCAATGGACTTCTTCCGAGCACCAATTATGGCACGGAGGATGATGTTGGCGAAATTCAGAGGGGTGGACTTTATGAAGCAAGACGAGATGCTGTATATTCTCACCCTGATCAAACTAAAAATGAAGCTGGGTTAATAGGCGTTAATTATCAAAATTACCTTGACGACGATACTCAATTAAATGCGTTAGCGTATCATCGTTATGGTCGTCAAAAACGATTGGGTGGTGACGTTGAGGCCGAATTCGAGTCGGATGAAAATGAATGGGAGTTTGAAGGTGAATTCAATAATTCTAAAACTCGCCAAAATAGTAGTGGGCTCGGATTAAATTTCTCAAAAATTTTAAACAATCATCAGATTACAACTGGTGTTACTTTTGATCAGAGCAGCGTGTCCTATAATGCGACTGAAACTGAAGATTGCGAAGTGAACAGTATTAGAAAAGTAATTTGTGATGCTGAATCGGAAACAGAGGACTCGGCAAAGGTAAGTGGCAAGTCAAAAACTTACTCAATATTTGCATCAGATACTGCTGAAGTATTAAGTGGAATTTTTATAACTGGGTCACTTAGATACAATCACTCAAAGGTTGAAAACACTCTATCTACTCCTGACGAGGTGACTGAGGAGCTAGTAGCTCAACCAAAAGAAAGTTTTAATTATTCAAAAGTTAATCCTGCGCTCGGTATTTCAGCAAAGTTGGATCATGGTCTAAATCTTTTTGCAAATGCCTCTCAAGGTAATCGAGTACCCACGGTTATTGAGCTCGGGTGTGCGGACAGGAATAATCCATGTTTACTTCCTACTGGTTTACAAGCTGATCCTTATCTTGAACAGGTAATCTCGAGAACTTATGAAGTTGGCGCCCGCGGCCGCATTGGTCAAGGCTTTGGAATCATCAGTCTTTATAAAACCGATAATAGGGACGATATAATTTTTGTGTCAACTGATGTTAACTCTAGAGAAGGATTTTTCACTAATTTTGGTAAAACCAGAAATCAGGGTGTAGATATGCAAATTATCCAGGATTTCGATCGTATTAGAATTACGGGCAGCTATAGTTATTTAGAGGCCACATATGAGGAAAACGGCCTGTTGTTTGGAGAACGCTCGGTTCAGGCGCGACCAGGAATGCGAATTCCTGGAATTCCAGAAAATGTATTTCGTCTTTTAGTTGATTGGACACCGCAGGACGCTCTTAAAATTGGCGTTACATTTATTGCTACGTCCGATTTAGTGACTCAGGGAAACGAAGATGGGTTAATTGGTGGGGACGATGACGTTATTGCGAGAGATGCAAGTGTAAACGGGTATCAGCTTGTGAATTTGAGGTTACGCTATGAAAAGTCTAGAAGCTTACGTCTCTTTGCGAAGGTAACTAATCTTTTCGATGAAAGGTATGAAACCTACGGTGCAATGGCGGAATCCGTGTTTACAAGTGCTGGAGAATTTGTAGACGCGGAACAGGGGCCAACATTAAGTCGATTTGTTGCTCCTGGAGCTCCTAGAGCCGCGTTTGTTGGTTTAAGCTATAAATTCTAAACCTATCCTTTTGAGAATTAAGGTCGTTCTTTTGGGGCCCTTCACAGGCACAAGTGAAAGGGCATAGTTAAGAGGCAAATCGAATATGATGTTCAACGATGAAAGGAAACGAAAATATTAATATCAAGGGCATATTAAAAACTTTCCTAGAGATTGGCTAAAATTCTTTAAGCAAAAATTCAAACCGAAAGCTTACTTCACTCTTGGTAATTAAGACTTGCTATATATTCTGACATAATACCAATATCCTCTTCGGAATATCTGCTAAGCATTGAACTCATTGGGGGAAAGTTGCTTCTTTCCTTTTTTTTGTATTGAATTAGCGTAGTTTTCAAATACTCTGGATTCTGACCAGCCAGCCGGGGGATGTTATATGTACCCTCCAATTCCGATCCATGACATCGTGTACAGTTTCCGACTCTCACCAACCTCTTACCCTTGTCTTTCACATCTTGACTAGATTCACGATCGACATTTGCCCACTTTTTACTAGCAAATGCTTTAGAAATTGCCTTAATTTGTTCATCATCCAGTGTTTTTGCTATACCCTGCATCTGCGCATGCACTCTGAGGTCTTTTTTGAGATCGTAAAGCTGCTTTTCGATATATTTGGAGTGTTGGCCACTGATAATTGGGTTAACATCTTGCTTAGAATTGTGACAACTCTCACACAAAGTTAGATCGACCGCGTGAACAGGTAAATTGAAACAAAGAGTAATTACTACTGATGCATAAATATTTTTCATAAGAGTATTTTCTGCTTGAAACCTCTAAAGTTTATATCAGTACTTACCCTTAAACCTTACTGATTATATAGCTTCATTTCATGAATTAGTTCTTAAAAACAGCAATTTCCCCCTTGAGGTCTCGTTAGCAAAATAACGCTCTCTTTGGTTGCCTCAAGATATTTCAGTAAAAAATTCGCAAAATTAGTAAAATAACGCGTTTAAAAAGAAACTTTGTATAAAAACATTAAAAAATAGATACTTAGGATCCGTAAGAGAAGAGAATTTAAGGTTTGTAATCCAACTTTAACCTTTGTGGATAGTAAACCATTGTTTTGTTTTCGCTATTGAGTAAAATAAAAGAATGAAATCTATAATATTTTCTATTTGCCTCTTATTTTCTATTGAAGGATTAGCAGTAACGTGGAAAAAGTTTAATGAAAATTCAATGGGAGATTCTTACGTCGATGTTGATAGCATACAAAAGCGTAATAATGTTGTCTATTATTGGAGGTTATTTGATTACCTAAATCCAAGCCCAATTGGAGTCAATTCATCGGTTAGCGAATTTACGGTTGACTGTGTGGCTGAAAAACTTACGTGGTTAGGCTCTACTTATTACAGTCAGCGCATGGGAAAAGGTAAAGTTATCAAAAAGAGGAAATCAAGAAGAACTCTGTTTCCTAGACCAAATACCGTGGAGTACATAACCATGAAATTTGCATGCAACTATAAACAGTTAAACACTTAACTTCAAATTTCTGGGGTTTTACTTAAGAATCTACACGAGTTCATATAATCAAATAATCAAAATCTGACTAATCAAAATCCTTGAAATTACAAACAAATGCATCTGAAAGGAAACCAGCGCTTCCTAATTTAAGTTTCTGAATTTCGTTGGGATTAAGTCTCATTATTGGCTTTCCTTGTCCCATGGCAGACCCATAAATAGAAAAATGTTGCCACAATACCTTTTCGCTATCACACCAACTTTTTTTTTCCACCACAAGAGATAGTACATTCTTTGATATTGCCTTTTGAGAATTTATCAATTCTCGATAGGTAACAAAATCCCCATGTTTTACGATGCTTTCAACGTCAATAAATCTCGAGGCTGAATAGAAATATGGCCAGAGAAAGGTATCTCCAGAATCATCACCCACTTCAACCTCTACCCAACTTGTACTGTAAGCAGGAGAGATTAAAGAAAATCCAACAAATAAAAAAACAAGCGCCCGCATATTTAAGTTGATTGAATAGTTGAAAAATCTCCCAAAGAAAAATTGTTTTTCCTTACTCGAATTGGACTTTTTTGATTTCAATATTGAATGTTTTCCCATGTCGTAACTCCGTCAAAATCAAACGTAAATATAACACATACTACATCTTGATTTTAAAAAGTTTTTTGCAAACCAAAACTAAAAAATACTTACAGTCCTAAAAAAAACTAAATTGCAAAAAGCTCACATCACCCACGAAAACAAACTAAACTATTAATTTTTATCGGCTAGAAATTTAATTAAATATGAGGAAATGTTAACTAACTTCTTTCTACCTCAAACAAAAGTTCTAATCGGAGGGGTTTTTGCTTTAGTACTGACATTAGGTCTATCGCGTTTTGCTTACACTCCACTACTACCTTTAATGCAAGAAGAAACGTATCTTGGTACTGCCTCTGGGGGCTGGCTAGCGACAATTCATTATCTTGGTTATCTGCTGGGAGTCTTAACAACACTGAAAACTCAGAGTTTAAAATCTAGAGAATTTTTTTATTTTTCAGGTCTTTTTTTGTCAGTAGTGAGTACTTTTATTATGTCTTTAGCTGAGAATTTCTTATTGTGGAGTATTGCTAGATTTATTGCTGGTTTTTGTGGTGCTGCGGGTATTATTATTGGTGCCGGCTTGGTAATGCAGTGGATAACCGAAAATACGGACGAAAAACCTCAAATGGGTAAGTATTTCGTCGGTGTTGGTATTGGAATTGTTATTACCGCTTTATGTTCAATTCTTTTTAAGTCATTAAACTTTACTTGGTCCCAACAATGGTTTGCATATGGACTAATTGCTACCTTTTGTTTTTTACCAGCTTGGACATTAAGGCCAAAATTTAAGGCCCCAGAAAAAACTTTCAGAGTCAAGCAGAAAGGCTATAAAGGCGACCGGCCCAACAGAAATAAGTCGCCTGTAAGATCTGATGGGATATATAAACTTTTAGCAATGTATTTTTTTGCCGGTTTTGCGTTTGTTATAAGTGCAACTTTTACAGTAGCGATAGTCAAATTAAATCCAGAAATTAACATGTTCGGTAATTTAGTCTGGCTGTTGGTTGGCCTATCAAGTATTCCAAGTGTGGTAATTTGGGATTTTATAGAGGCAAAATATGGAATGTTAAAAACACTTTCGTTTGCTATGTTCTTGCACTCAATATCTCTACTTCTGAATATTTTTGATTCTAACCTTAGTATTTTACTGTTGGCAGCTTTTTTATTTGGAATTAGCAATCTTGGCATCGTAAGTTTAACGATGACTTTAGCAGGACGCACAGCCCCACATAATCCGGGACAAGAAATGGCAAGATTAACAGTTGCTTTTGCAATTGCATTAGTGATAGGACCCTCGATAGCCGGTACATTAGCTGAAGTCTTTGGAACTTATTTTATTTCATTACTTTTCAGTGCAGTACTCTTGATTTTTGGAATTATCTTATTATGGTTGAGAGAGCTGAACTTCAGTAAAAATTGATGCAGAAGCAAAATCTTTGTTTAGCGAGATTTAACATTTTTTGATAAGATAAAGCGGAAAGAAACGGTATTGTCGTACATATTTGAATACTAATCTTAATGCTTTTTTTAATTTTGTTAGAGAGTATCCAAACAACAAATAACAAAAAATCGCTTCCCTTTAAACAATTAGATTTGAGTAGTGACTTATAAAAAACTAAATTTGAAAATTCAATGAGCGACCCAGTTACACCCGAAGAAATTAAGCAACAGTTGTTAAAACTTTATTCTAGAAACTTGATTGACGAAAAGACTTGTAACGAAATTTTACAAAAGCTTAGTCAAGAGCACAGTTATAATAAAGTGTTTTTTCAGGAATTACTCAAAAGATTTAAAGAACGATTAGATTTTAAATTGGAGAGAGGAATGATAAATTATCTTAAGCAGAAACTTAAGTAGGTTTATGCAACTCTTCTACCAACACATTTAATTGAAGACCTTAATTAATTAATTTCAAAATGTCGAAAATAACTTTAGAAGAGAGTTGGAAAGAAATACTAAGCGATGAGTTTAGGAAAGACTATATGATTTCTTTGAGGAAATATTTAAAAGAAGAAAAAAAAAAAATAATATATCCTCCTGGACCTTTGATTTTTCGGGCGCTTGATTTGGTAAGGTTTAAAGATGTTAAGGTTATCATTCTTGGGCAAGATCCTTACCATGGCCCAGGTCAGGCTCATGGATTAAGCTTTTCAGTTGAAACGGGAATTAAGATACCTCCTTCTCTCCAGAATATTTTCACAGAGCTTCAGAATGATTTAGGTATAAAAAAACCAAAGCATGGCAACTTGGAAAAGTGGAGTAATCAAGGAGTTTTACTTCTCAACTCAATTTTAACTGTTGAGAGGGGAAAAGCAGGTTCTCATGCTGCTAAAGGTTGGGAGACTTTTACCGATAAAATCCTGTCGAATCTCAGTGCACAAAGAAATAATTTAGTATTCATACTTTGGGGGAAGAAGGCTCAGGAAAAAGGAGCATTTCTAAATCATGAAAAACATTTGGTTTTAAGTAGCGCTCACCCCTCACCGTATTCTGCTAATCGAGGTTTTTTTGGGTCTAAACCATTTTCCAAAACCAATATGTATTTGAAGAAAAATGAGTGCGGACTAATAAATTGGTGTGTGGAGGATCATCAGAGTGAAAAATAGCACAGGGAAGAAGAATATTATAGTTTACTGGAGAAGTGGCTGCCCTTTCTGCACTCTCGCGGTCGATTTGCTTGAGAAACATAACATTGAATATGAGCTGAAAAAACTTGGAGAAGACTTCACAAGAGAGGACTTTTCTATTCTACTTCCCGGAGCTAAAACTTTCCCACAAGTTATCGTGGATGGTGTTTCGATTGGCGGATATGAACAATTGGAAAAGAAAGTATTAGATCTTATTTAACACAACTGGTTACGGTTCTGTGCTTTTATTCATGCTCTATTCCTATGTCTTCTAATAATTTTAAATCTTCATCTTCAATATTGTTTTCTGTGGTTAACAGTTTCTCTCCGTAAAATATGGAATTTGCTCCAGCAAAGAAACACATGACCTGGGCTTCCTCAGATAAATTTGATCGCCCCGCTGATAGTCTAATTCGAGACTTTGGCATTACTATTCTTGTTGTAGCGATAAGCCTTACTAAGTCGATAGGTCTTACGGGTTTATTTTGTTCTAAGGGGGTTCCTTTTATAGGAACTAGTGTATTTATGGGAATACTTTCGGGATGGGGCTTTAATTTTGCTAAAGATTTAATCAGCCCTATTCTGTCAATCTTTGTCTCCCCGAGGCCGATAATTCCTCCTGAGCAAACTGTAATACCCGCACTTCTAACGTTTTCGATAGTTTTTAATCGATCTGCATATTTTCTAGTAGAAATAATTTTCCCGTAAAATTCAGGAGAAGTATCTAAATTATGGTTATACGCTGTTAAACCCGCTTCTGCCAGGTCTTTTGCTTGACTTTCGTTGAGCATACCTAAAGTAGCACACGCCTCCATTTTAAGTGATCGAATCTCTTTGACTATTTTCAAGACTGTCTGAAAAGATTTGTCATCGGGAATATTTCTCCAAGCGGCACCAATGCAAAACCTTGCTGCACCTTTACTTTTTGCAATTCTCGCTTGTTTGATGACACTATCTAATTCCATAAGTTTTTCACTTTTTAAATTCGTTGTCTTTGCATAGTGTGCAGATTGGGAACAGTATTTACAATCTTCCGGACAACTTCCCGTTTTTATGTTGAGAAGACTGGCAAGTTGCATTTTGGAATTGTTATTACATTTTTTATGAACAGTGTGAGCTTTATATAATAAATCTAATAGTGGGAGTTCATAAATTTTCAAAATCTCACCTGTTGACCAGTCGTACCTCAGCGGAGGGGCGGACATTTGGTTTTCGGAAGAAGCTACGGATTTATTATGCATAAGGGTTTATTACTTTAATGACACTTATTGTAACTCGTGTAGTTTGAATGATAGTCTTTAATCATAATGCAAAATTTACATAATGTTTATTCGCAAGAAGTAGATAAGTTAAAAAAAGAAAAAATTTACAGGTCTCTCGCGAAACTAAGTCTTAAAAATACTAAAGAGCTTAGCCATTCTGGTCGGGATTTTATCAATTTTTCGAGTAACGATTATCTTGGATTAAGAAGAAACGCTTATATGATCCAAAGAGCTAAAAGTTGGCTTGAAAATTTTGGCACTGGTTTGGGCTCGTCGAGATTGATAACCGGAAACTTTGAAGAGTTAGAGAAGCTAGAAATGAAGGTTGCTTCGTGGAAAGGAGCACAATCCGCGTTAATAATGAACACTGGTTATCAGGCAAATGTGACGGTTTTATCAACATTATTCGATCCTGCTATCTTTAAATTTAGACCTGTAGTTTTCTCTGATAAATTGATCCATTCGAGTATGCAGCTAGGGTGTTCTGTTAAGGATATCCAACAGATAAGATTTCTTCACAATGATTTAAAATCATTGGAATCTAAATTATCGCGTTTTCAGCATTCTGATCAACCTAAATTTATTTTAGTAGAGAGTGTTTATAGTATGAGTGGTCAATCAGCCGAATTCAAAAAGTTACTGGCCCTTAGGGATGAGTACAAGGCTTTTTTAATTGTAGATGAGGCTCACGCAAGTGGTGTTTATGGCCCTAAAGGATCTGGCTTAGGTTCAGGGGCGGATTTAACAATCGGTACCTTCGGAAAAGCCATGGGCTCTTTTGGGTCTTATGTAGCGTGTAGTCAGGAAATAAAAAACTATTTAATTAATAGATGTCCCGGCTTTATTTATACAACTGCATTGCCACCCTCAATATTAGGATCAATTGATGGAGCTCTTGATTTGGTTCCGAATATGCAAGAGCAGCGAGAACATATAAAAGCAGTATCTACTTACTTTAGATCTAATCTGGATCGTGAAATGTATAGTTTCGGTAATGCAAATACTCACATAATTCCAGTTAGATTTCCCAATGAAAAAAGTGCAATTGAATGCGCAGAATTCCTAAAAGAAAATGGATTATGGGCAAAAGCTATTCTTCCGCCCACAGTAACCAAAAATAAAATTTGTATAAGGTTCAGCATTTGTGCATGGCATACACTTCAAGATATAGATATTTTGGTGACAAATCTGAAGAAATTTAGGAGTCGTTAAGGTGTATCAGTTAATCTTCGCCCATGGTTGGGGATTTGATCAAACATTTTGGCAAAAATTATCTGAAAAATTTTCAAACCGCTACGACGTTCTAATGGTAGATTTTGGCTACACTGGTAATAAAGTAGTGACGCTTGACAACTTAAACGAAAAAAAAGCTATATGCATTGGACATTCTTTGGGTGTATTATGGCTGCTAAAGAACGTATCAAATCCCAGAGCTTTGATTTCCATTAGTGGTTTCATTGGCTATCAATCATTTTTTGGAATCAATAAAATTCAAAAGATGAAAAGAATTTTATTGAAGAATACCGCAACCCAAATGAAACTTTTTTATAAACATACCGGTTTTAATGTTACACCAACGATAACTTTTGATACTGAAGCTTTAGTTGATGGCTTGGAATACTTGCAATTTGGAGATGCTTCTAAAGAATTATCAAAGTTGAAATGCCCAGTATTAGCCATTACATCTAGAGATGATAGAATCATGCCACAAGGGATAGCGAAAAAAATTTGGAAAAATCATAATTTACATGTGCTAAGAGATGGTGGGCATGTCACTCCCGTTTCCAAAGTTGATGAATGTGAAAGCTTAATAAAAAATTTTCTAATTGATAATGAGTTATAAAGAAAACTTAAAAAAGAGTTTTAGGCTTGGTCTTGAAAAGTATAATATTAATGCAGAAATACAGATGAATATTGCGCACAGTCTTGTTGCTATTCTACCTGAGATAGAACAACCTAAAGTTTTAGAGATTGGCTGCGGTACAGGATTCTTAACAGAGAAACTTTTTAAAAAATATCCAAAAGGTCAATTTGATATAACTGATTTATGTCCCACTATGGTCGATTATTGTAAAAAGAAATTCTATACTAAAAATACCCGTTTTTTTGAAATAGACGGTGAAAAAATAAAGTCTAGCAATTTATTTTTCAAGGCCTGTAAATACGATTTAATTGTCACCTCAATGGTTTTACATTGGTTTGAAAATCCTTTAGTTACTATTAAAAATTTGAAGCACTTGGGGCCTATATTTTATTCAACGATTGGCGAGAAAAATTTTATAGAATGGCAGAAAATTTTGCTAGAGTTAAAATTGTCGAATAGTATTTTTCCAGTTTACAAAATTCCTGGGAAATTAAAAGAGGAATTTTTCCCGTGCGAGCAGGTAAACTTAATTAGATTTTTTAAATCTCTGAAAGACACCGGTACTGGTTTGTCGGGAGTCAATCAGTCAAGGATAAGCGTAAAGAACTGTAGACAAATTCTTAAGGTTTTCAACACTGAAGCTCCAAAGACAATGACATGGCATATTGTATATGGAGTGATAAATTGAAAATTATCTATATTTTTTCTAAGCCCTGAATTATTCCGTCGTAAGCTTTGTTTAGTTGATCAGAACTTATGCAATACGGTGGTAAAACATAAACGGAGGATCCAATCGGCCTTATATTTAGATTTAATTTTGAGAATATTTTCCTGAGTTTTTCTCCTTTCAATTCTTTGTATTCCTCCAAGCCATCTTTTAAATTAAATGCAAGTACAGATCCCAAAACTCTCGTTTTTTTTACATTATCAAGTCCCTTAATTTTTTTTATAAAAGCTCTATGTCTTTTCTCAATATTTTTAATTTTATCGAATGTCTTTTCACGTTCAAACAAATCTAAGGATTCAGTCGCAACTGCACATGCCAGAGGATTAGCCGTAAAAGTATGGCCATGCAAAAAAGTCTTATCAACTGTTTTTGAAAAGAAACAATCATAGATTTTCTCGGAGCATATAGTCGCAGATAAGGGAAGATATCCGGCAGTTAAACCTTTTGATATACATAATAAGTCTGGTCTACAGCCTACTGAATTACAAACAAACATATCTCCGGTCCGACCAAACCCTACGGCAACTTCATCAAATATAACAAGTAATTTATTTTCCTTTGCTATGCTAAAAATCTTTTTTAAAAAGCCAGGCCTGCAAAATCTCATACCAGCTGCACCCTGGATTAGTGGTTCTATAATGACTGCAGCAACTTCGTCACTATGTTCTTTTATAATTTTTTTAAAACATGTAAGCGCATAGTTTTCTTTTTCCTCAATTAGTTCATCATCTTCCCAAGTTTCAGGAAAAGGAGTCGTAATGACTGAGAATAACAGCTCATCATAAATTTTAAAGAAGCCACAGCCTTTCCCAACCGCCATAGCCCCAAAAGTATCACCATGATATGCGCCATCAAAAGCAATAAATTTATTTCTCCTTATTTCTCCAGCATTCTTCCAAAATTGATAGGCTAATTTTAATGATACTTCGACTGCTGTCGATCCGTTATCTGAGAAAAAAACTTTGGTCAAATTCGGGGGAAGCAAGTTCAATAGTTTTTCAGCTAAGTCAATAGCGCTTGGATGAGAAAAGCCTGCAAACATTACATGATCAAGTTTATTTACTTGGTTTTGTAGTGCTGCATTAAGAGCTGGGTGAGAGTGACCATGCGTAGTGGTCCACCAACTTGAAATCAAATCAATTATCTCATTTCCATGCTGATCAATTAAAAGTGCTCCTTTAGCTTCGGTAATAATAACCGAATCAACCTCTAACGCATGTTGTGTGTAAGGGTGCCAAATAAATTCTTTATCTTTGTTAGCTAAGGATTGATTCAATTGTTTTTTTCAAGAAAGTAAGGAGAGGTAGCCACGAGTTTAGACCTATTTATTGGGTTTATGTTGTCTAATTCTGCAAGAATATTTACTTCACCATAATTTTGTATAGCCTCTTTATTTTTTTTATTTTTTTCTCCACTTAGTATCACTCCAGCAATATCGATTTTACGTTTTTTAAGACATTCAATCGACAGTAGGGAATGGTTTATAGTTCCGAGACAACTCCTACAAACAAGAATGACTGGTATTTTAAGCTTTTTAATAATATCTATAACAAAAAACTCTTCATTTATTGGTACAAGTAGTCCCCCGGCTCCCTCAACAACAAGTTTTTTTTTTTGAGGCAACTTAAATTTATTTATCTCAATGTTAACACTTTCCAGACGAGAAGCCTCATGTGGAGACAAAGGAGCCTTAAATTCATAGATAGGCTTTAAGAAAGATTTTTCTGGAAGTTTAGTTATTTGTTTTACAAAGTCAGTATCAGAGAATTCCAGTGATCCGCATTGAATGGGTTTCCAGTAAGAGTAACTTTCAAGATGAAGGAGTAACCAAGAGGATACCAGGGTTTTACCAACATCGGTATCTGTTCCAGTAATAAAAAAAGATCTTTCCATTGACTTCCTAAGAAATTCAGCAAATTATTTTTTTAAGATTTGATGGTATTCATTTCTATTAAAGTTGTAAAGTATGTATTATCAAAGCATATAGGACAGTCACTCTAAACTTTGACTGAGCACAAAAAAATGTAGCTGAATTTGGAGGTTATCATGGCAAAGGTAAGTCTACTTAGGCACTTCACTAAATCTATCGTAACTTTAGGCGGAAAAGATTTGGGTATTGATGAGTTAGGTGATCTACCACTTTCAATATTAGTGTCTGGAAAAGTAAGGAACTTAGAAAAATTAGAATTGCGAAAGTATACCTTCACTGTTTCAGACGAAGAAGGAACACTATCTCCACAAAATCTTTTTACTTTAGTATGTATTCCGGAGATTCCGGATGGAGAACCCTTTCTAAATGAGGCGCACGGAGAAAAAACAAGTGATCTTCCCGGGGTAGACTGGGCACATACAAAGCTAAGAGCATTCAACTATGAAGTAGTGGAAGAAATTTTTTTATCTCAAAAAATTTAGTTTAACTAGTCATGATAAGCTCACAAATTCTGATTGTAAAATCAACTTTAGACTGACCATTCAATTTTTCACGTAGACTTTGTTCGAGATCAAGTGCAAGACTGCTCGTTGGCACGCTACAAAATAATGTACTGCCAGAACCAGACATCCGACAAGCCTCCGGCGGAATTTTAAGGGACTTCGCTGAAGAGCGTAAAGTTTCGCGAAAAAATGTCATTTTAGGGAAAATTCTGCAGGTGGTCTCTTCGAGATCATTTCTTCCATAAACCCAAAAACCAACCTCCTCTTTGATAAAAGCTTCAGAACTATATTTTGATTTGAGTCTTTCATTTCTATAAAACCTAAAATTTCCAAATATTAATCCGGTATCCACTTTGATGTCAGGAACTAACAATACAAAAAATTTTGGAAACAATGTAAATTTTTGCGTTGGTCTTAGCTCAGTACCGATTCCTGACCCGAAACAAGGTTTTTTCTGCAGAAAAAAAGGAATATCAGCTCCTATTTTTCCTCCTATACCTATAAGTTCTTCTTTACTTAAATTCAGATTCCAAAGTTTATCAAGTATTATTAACGTAGAAGCAGCGTTAGAACTACCCCCACCTAAGCCAGCTCCAGATGGTATATTTTTTCTTAGAGTAATTTCACAGCCAGTTTTCACTGCCCGAAGTGTCTTCAATGCCTTTGCTGCCTTGAAGCATAAATCCTTGTCTTTCAACTCCGAAAGATCACCTTTTCTTAAAATTCGATCCGTCTCGATACTTTGTATGATTATTTCGTCATACCAATCGATGGGTATGAAGAGCGTTTCTAAATTATGAAAGCCATTTTTTTTTTTTATCTAATATATGTAGGTAAAGATTTAATTTGGAATTACATTTTTTTTTGTATATTTTTGAAATGGTCATGATAAACCTGTAAATATAAATATTAATTTACTTTAAATTTTATTTTCACTTTTCCTGAATTTATTTTTTCAATCAGCTCGAACTGACCGTAGTTTATAGAGTTGGAATTAAGTTGATTGAGCTTTAATTCCTTCAAACTATCATAAACCTTTTCGAGAATATTGTAATAATTATTTAAATTGTCATCATGAAATAACTGTGTCCTCAGTAATCTCTTGATTTCAACAAGTTCTAATTTTTTATTATATTCATCAAAAAACTCCCACCGCATATTACTTTGCGTGAAAGAGCTTTTTCTAGTAATTGATAATTTTTTTGTGCCCCAAGGATTCATCAAATAAAGTTTTTGACTTCTTTCTTTATTATTTTCGGTTTCCTCCCATGTAAATAAACCTTGCGAGGCCATTTTTGTTGATTTATAAACTATTATAGAAAACTTCCCTTGCAGCTGATCAGAGTTAACTACGTTTGGAGGTAAAATAGCGCACGCGCTCAAAAAAATCAAAGATATAAAAATTAAAATACGCATTAAGTTTTGTAAAAGAGGTACTTTAAAACTCGAAATCTTTAGTCTAGTAATTGCTCGATTGGCACTTTCAAACGTCCTAAGGTTTCCCGTAAGATTTCACTCTCTGGATTATTTTTGAAGCCTTGTTTCCAAACATTAATCGCTTCATCTTTAGATGATAAATTCCAAAGAACTTCTCCATAATGCGCAGAAATTTCAGCATCTGGTTGACTGGAATAAGCTTGGGCAAGCCACTCTTCCGCCTTTTCTAATTTTCCCAGTTTATAATAAACCCAGCCCATACTGTCTATGATGTGTGGATCTCCAGGCAAAAAAACTATGGCAGCTTTAATCAACCTAAGTGCCTCCTCTAAGTTAACATTTCTATCTGCCATGCTATATCCCAAAGCATTAAGTGCTTGTGCATGGTCAGGTTTAATGTCTATCAAAGTTCGCAAAATATTTTCCATCTCTAGAGGTTTGCCAACTCTGAAATTCAACATTGCTCTAGCATAAAGAACGGTAGGAAGCAGTTGATCGTTTTTGGAAACTTCCTCAAAAATTTTAAGTGCATCTGACGGCTCCTGAGCTCTGTTAACCAAACCGTTAAGTTTGAGATAAAAGTTGTCTAAATCGTCATTCTGCTCAGCTAAATTTCTTTGTTTTAGCATTGAAGTAACCAATTTTTCGTTTTTTCCCAGCACTAAATACAGTGCATTAACGGTTTCAGAGGCTTCCGGGCTAAACTTGTCATTTTTTTGCCAAAGTTGCGCAGATTTCAAAGCCGCTCTGTGATCACCTATCATCATAGCAAGCTCAGTAGCTCTTTTGGCGGCCATAGCGTCTTCGGTCTTTTCTGCTATATTAAGATATGTGGCAGCTGCAATAGGAAGATTTCCCTCGAGAATTGATAGCTCGCTGGCTAATATTTGGAAAATCAGTTCGGGTGCTACACTTACATTTTGGCTCTGAGCCTCTGTGATTTGTGCAAAAAGTATTAGTGAGAACGAAACTATATAGTGTTTAATTATTTTCATTTCTAATGGATTTGTTTATTAAATAAGGTAACAAGCTAGATTTTATGCCAGAATTGCCAGAGGTTGAAGTAATAAAAAATATTATTGAGCCTCATGCTAAAAATCAGCGCATTGAGACTATTTGGACCAGTGGTTTTAAGATGCGTTCCCAATTGACGGCCTCTGAAAAAGAGTACGTTACCGGGAGGACAATCCTTAATGTTTTCAGAAAGGCCAAGTATTTAGTTTTTGAATTCGAAGAATTTTTATTGCTTATACACTTTGGTATGAGTGGTAGACTATTAATGTACTCGCGGACTACAAAAGAAAAAATTTTTTCGCCTAAGCTGAAACACATTCACGTATGCATCTCTTTTGAACTTTTTGATCTTTATTTTCAGGATCCGAGGCGGTTTGGAGGATTAAAACTGGTCTCAAAAAGCTTTAAACCTTTGACTGACAAATATAGCGAAGTAATTGAGTTTGGTATAGAGCCACTGGATAATCGTTTTTCGGAAGAAAAAATGTATATTTTGGCGAAGAGCACTGATAGGTCCATAAAAGCTCTTTTAATGGACGGTAAAAAAATTGGCGGGATTGGAAATATATATGCAACTGAATCTTTGTTTAGGGCGGGGATACACCCTAAAACTGTTTCTTCCTCATTAGGATTAACAAGATGTTCAAGGCTAGTAGCAGCCATTAAATACGTTTTAGCAGAAGCAATAAAATTAGGAGGTAGCACTATAAATGATTTTTCTGATGCGAATGGGGAAGAGGGCCGTTATACTAGAGCTCATTTAATTTATGGGCGTGTTGAAAAAAAATGCTTAATTTGTAAATACACTCTATCCTCCGTTCGTCAAAACCAGAGGAGGACTGTTTTCTGTTTAAAATGTCAGAACAAATGAGTGTGAAACCGGCATTTTCAAATAGGGTTTTAATTTGGGGAGAAAAGCAAGGTAGGCTCGGCTTACCTTGGCAACCAGCTGATAATTCTGATTTCGATATTTATAAAGTTTGGATATCAGAAATAATGTTGCAACAAACCCTGCTTAGTACTGTTCTTAAACGATTTGACCCTTTTATTAATTTATTTCCAGATGTGTTTTCGCTGGCAAGTAGTAAGCAGGAAAGTGTTGTGCTTGCTTGGTCTGGGCTAGGATTTTATCGAAGAGCAATTAACTTACATGAGGCATCAAAAATACTTTGTGCACAAAAGAATTTTAAGTTTCCAAAAAAAGCCGCTGATTGGGTTAAATTACCTGGTATTGGTTATTCAACGGCTGCAGCAATATCAGCATTTACCAGCTCTGAAAGAATTCCAATTTTAGATATAAATGTAGTTCGAGTTTTATCGAGACATTCACTAATTGTAAATCCTATGTCGGACGTGCGATCCCGAGCGAAATTATTTCGATATGCCCAGATAATAATGCCGCATGATCCGAATTTAATTCCAAGGTATAGTCAATTCATAATGGATATTGGCGCTCTTATATGTAGAAAAGAAAAGCCATTATGCTCAAAATGCCCGGTTTCGTCTGACTGTGATGCATTTCAACAACAAAAGGTAGCAAAGGTTAAATTTAGAAAATCCAAAGTTTGGAAAAAAATTAAATTTATCTGGGCTATCGAATTTAGTGGAGATATGATCATACTTGAATATCA
Source organism: Betaproteobacteria bacterium TMED82 (assembly GCA_002170395.1). Classification (GTDB taxonomy): domain Bacteria; phylum Pseudomonadota; class Gammaproteobacteria; order Burkholderiales; family Burkholderiaceae_A; genus UBA7377. The sequence goes on along the minus strand of NHEJ01000004.1, from coordinate 60,348 downwards.
GAGGACGGGAACGCTATGGGGGGGGCTATGGACCCCAAAAAGATATCAAGAAGAAATTGATTTACCCAAAGGTGCGTCTTTTCTTTGCAGTAAAGAATTTCCTATATCAAATTCAATACTGCTATTGGATATATGGTTAGTAAAAGAAATTTCCTCGTTTGATTCGGTAAAAACGAAATCATTTAATTTAAAAAGTCTGGACTCAATCCCAGTTCCTAATTTATTGAAAGAGGTGCTCAAGGAATTTAAATTACTTCATTGATCGCTTAAAAGATTCCTATGTCGAATTGCTACAGCTGAGTCCTTACGGAGGAGTTTTGATAGGGCTTCAATACAGTATACGGACCTATGCCTACCTCCCGTGCAACCAACTGACACCGTAAAATAAGATCTCTCTGTGTTTAAAAACTGTGGTAACCAAAATTCCAAATAACGGTTAATTTCAGCAACAAATTCTTGCACAATTTTTTTTTCTGTTAGAAAGTTCATTACTTTTTTATCTTTACCAGTTAACTCCCGTAATTCTTCATGATAAAAAGGATTCGGCAAGCATCTTGCATCAAACACCAAATCAGAATCTTGAGGCACACCATTTTTGTATGCAAATGATTGCAAAACGAGGAGACTATGGCTGCTATCCGCAGTGACAAGTTTTCGAATACACTGCTTCAAGTCGGAGGGTTTAAAACCTCCAGTATCAATGGAAATACTGACGTTCTGTACCTCAAAAAGCAACTCTCTTTCCGACTTTACACATTCCTCCAAAGTGGGTGCCATTTGATCTTCAGAAAAAGTCTTGGTTTGAAAACTGAATGGATGCCGTCTTCTAGTCTCGGAGTACCTTTGTAGGAGGTATTTATTACTGGCTGTTAAAAAAATGACCGTTATATTTCTATAAGTCTTTTTAAGTTCTTTTATTGTTGGACAGAAAAATGATATGCTCTCAAAGTCTCTGGCATCAACTGAAATAGCAATTTTTTTTACTTTTTTTTCAAAAAGTTTGTTTATAGAAGATGGAACAAGAGAGATTGGCAAATTGTCAATACAGAAGAAGCCTGTATCTTCAAGGACATTCAATGCGAGAGATTTACCCGAGCCAGACATACCAGAAACAATAAAAATATTACTTCCTATCATGCTTTCTTCTCATCGGTTATGGAGTGATCCATTGCTTTCTTTTGCCTGATCATAAATTCTTTCATCGTATCAATGCCTCTCAGTTGAAGGACTGTATTTCTCACTGCAGCTTCAACTAGGACAGCCAAATTCCTTCCAGCACTAACCGGAATTACTACTTTTTTTATTTTGAGTCCTAAAATATCCTCATAGAGAGCCTCTAGCGGCAAACGATCATACTCATTTATGACAGATCTCTTTACTAATTGCACAATAATTCTGAGCCGTAATTTTCTCCGAACGCTTGTTTCACCAAAAATGGTTTTTATATCCAATAATCCCAGACCTCTTACTTCAATAAGATTTCTTAATAGGTCAGGAGCTCTACCCTCTACAACATTTCCGGGTATCCTAACAAGATCAACAACATCGTCTGCAACTAAACCGTGACCGCGAGTTAGCAATTCTAACCCTAATTCACTTTTTCCTAATCCAGACTCACCAGAAATTAAAACTCCTATACCCAGGACATCCATAAATACCCCATGCCGACTTTCCCGAGGAGCAAGTTTTTTACTAATTTGCACTCTCAGAAGTTCTATTGCCACTGCTGCCATATTTTTTGTAGTCAGAAGTGGAACATTTTTTTCTTTACAAGCCTCTAGTATCTCCTGCGGTGGGGGTTGGTTTTCAGCGATCAGGATAGCTGGCGGCAGTGCTGAAAAAAGTTCTCCCAAAAGGTAGTTTCGTCGACTTTTCTCTAAACCCCCGAAGTATTCCACCTCTTGCTTGCCAAATACTTGAATTCGATATGGGTGAATTAAATTTAGATGGCCAATAAGATCAGCACTCTCTCTGGAAGAGACGGCAATTTTCGAGTTACATGTTTTTTCATTTAATAGCCACTTGATTTCAAGAAGATCTTTACAATTTTTAAAAAACTCCTTTATGTCTAACATTTTTTAATAAAAAAACTTAGTTAATAAATTTTAGTGTCAACTGAGGTCCAGTTTCTTAACTTCTGATATAAAGATTTTGCATCTTCTGATTTCTTGAGCCCTGACACAAAGGTAACATCTGAGAGCATTTCAGCAACATCAGATAGAATATCTAAGTGAGATTGTTCTGCATTTATTGGGACTAGGAGAAAAACAAGTAATAAAACAGGTTTCTCATCGTTTGCGTCAAAAGCTACTGGCTCCGCTAAAGACATTACCACAGAGAATGCTTGATCTATGTCGTTGATACGCCCGTGGGGAATAGCAATTTCGTTACCTAAGCCGGTTGAACCGAGTTTTTCTCTTGAAAATAGCGAATTAAATACTTTATCTCGAGCAACGCCGCACTTTGACTCAAACAAAAGGCTCGCTTGTTCAAACACTCTTTTTTTGCTGCTAGCCTTAATCCCAACTTTGACCGATGTTTCTTCAAGGATTTGCGATAACCTGTTCATTGTTCGATTGTTTCACTATATTTGTCGCATTGCAATAAAATGCGTTTTAATTTACTACCCCAGAAGTTTCGCAGAGTGCATGTCGGTTGCATGTATTTCCTTGTATTTTATTATTTGCCTATCAACTTTTTGAGCTAAAAGGTCGATTGCAGTGTACATATTGCTATCTTCAACTTCTACATGAAGATCCTTCCCTGGTAATCTAGTGGTGATCTCAACTTTATTAACAAGTTTTTTTACTTCTAGTACCATGTGAACATCTAAGTTATTACAAAAGTGCCGCTGTATCTTTAAAAATCTTTGGTTAATGTAGTCTTTGAGAGACTTGGTAATAGAAAGTTGATGTCCAGTGATATTGAGGTTCATTATCGATTACTCCTTATCTACGTTTACGAATACTAGCACTAGGTATTTTAAGTGCTTCCCGATATTTTGCGACGGTTCTTCTCGCAATTACTACTCCACCATCCCCAAACCTATCTGACAAACTTTGATCGGAGAAAGGTTTTTCAGGATTCTCTTTTTGAATCCATTCTTTTATTTGTTCCTTTATCGCAGTTCCCGAAGCAACGCCTCCGTCCTCCGTTGTAACGTGACTTCCAAAAAAATATTTTAATTCGAAGCAACCCATCGGAGTCAGAATATATTTTTGATTTGTGACTCTAGAAACAGTTGATTCATGCAGGTCACATCGTATTGCTATATCTCGTAAAACCAAAGGTCTCATCGCCCTAGGCCCATCGTCGAAAAAATCTTGTTGCACTTCGACAATAGTCTGAGAAACTTTCAAAATAGTTTCGAAACGTTGCTGGATGTTTTTAAGCATCCATCTAGCCTCTTGCAGTTGTTGTCCCAAAGCCCCCTTCGCCCCGGAATCATTTTTCAAGACTGTCGCATAATCTTGGTGAAGCTTGAGTTTTGGCATTGCGGCTTCGTTCAGTTTGACTGACCATCTTCCATCTTCTTTTCTAAATGCTACTGTGTCAGGTATTACCGTTATAGATACATCCTCCTTAAAAAAACTACCCGGTTTGGGGTTTAATTGCCGTATTCCTATTTCTGCTGCATGCACTATATCTTTGGAAAAACCAGTAGCTTTAACTAGACCCGAAATATTATGTTGTGCTAACAGATTGAGATGATTCTCAACTATACAAACTGCAGCTGTGTAAACTTCGGTTTCGTACCCATTTTTTTTTGCTAGAAGCTGCAGCTTGAGACATTCAGATAAATTTCTTGCCCCAACACCCACAGGATCAAAACTCTGCAGCAGTTTCAAACCAATTGATAATTCGTCATTCGATAATCGCTCAGAGTAAGCTTCCTCAAAAGCTTTTGCGAATGGTCGCTCTAACTCCTTTAATTCCTCTCTAAGATATCCATCAGAATCTAATTCTCTTATCAAGATTTCTACCCATGCTCTTTCTTTATTAGAAAGGGTCATTAAAGATAGCTGCCCTTGAAGGTGTTGAGTTAGTGAGATTGGACTCTCTCCTAGGGTATCCCTACTCTCATTTTGTTCGTCTGTTCCAATTTTCCCTTTGTTAGGCTTTATAGAGGACCATTCATTGATTCTTGTATCTTCAAGTTGACCACTACTACTCTTCTGATCTGAGGTCTCGGTTGGTAGAGATTCATCTGAAACGGTTTCTTTTGACTCTTTACCGAGGCCGCTATCAGGGCTCTCCTCCATCTCTAGGAGAGGATTGTCAGAAACTGCCTGCTCAAGTTCTTCTTTCAATTCTACGGTCGACATTTGCAACAACTTTATTGCTTGTTGCAATTGAGGTGTGAGAGCCAACTGTTGGCTAGTTTTTAAACCTAGACTCTGTTTCATTCTTTTTTAACTATAACCTAAAGTGCTCCCCTAAATAAGACTTTTTAACTTCTGAATTCTTAATAATTTCACTTGGGTTGCCATCACTAAGAACTAAGCCATCATTTATAATTGTAGCCTTATCACAGATTCCTAATGTTTCTCTGACATTATGATCAGTAATAAGTACTCCAACGCGCTTCGATTTTAGGAATCTAATGACACGTTGAATTTCTATTACCGCTATTGGATCAACCCCGGCAAAAGGTTCATCAAGAAGAAGAAACTTAGGGCTAGAAGCCATTGCTCTAGCGATCTCTACACGTCTTCTTTCTCCCCCGGAAAGTGTATATCCAAAGCTATTTCTGATACGCATAATTTGCATCTCTTCCATAAGCGAGTCGCGTTTAGCCACTACTTCTTTCTTACTAAAATTTAATCCAGATTCATTTTTTTGTAACTGCAGAACTGCCTCGATGTTATCGCTTACGCTCAACTTTCTAAATATAGAGGCCTCTTGTGGCAGGTATGATAAACCTTTTTTTGATCGTACGTGAATAGGATCTTCGGTAATCTTGGATTCATTCAGAAAAATATTACCCTCATCTGGAGAAATCAACCCTAACAACATGTAGAAACAAGTTGTCTTACCCGCTCCATTTGGACCCAAAAGGCCCACAACTTCGCCGCTTTTTACCTGCAAAGATACATTTTTTATGATCTTGATACTTTTATAATTTTTTTTTAAGTTTTTTGCTTCCAACTTATTGAATTGCAACATCAATAATATCTTCCTAATCCTGCGAGCTTGGCATCAGAGTCATCCTTGTTCTGGTTTCTCCCGGCTGAGTTTTTGCTTTATAAATCTCGGAAATACTATCGTAGCTTAGTTCATCGCCGGAAACTTTATCCTTGATTTTACCATTCTTAAGCCTTACTAACTGAGCATTACCCTTAAGTAAAAAAGTTGAGTTTCGTTCATCGTAGTCAAGCTGTTTAGCAACTCCCTCTATCCACTCTCCCTCACCTTCTCTTTTTGATCTAAAAAAAGCAGGGTCGCCAACTATAAAACCGTAAGATAATCCGTTTTTAGTTTGTTTAAGCGTTAAAGAATCTCCCTTAAGCGTTAAATTGCCTCTAACCAAGACGACATTACCCTCAAATTTTGTAATCAAATTTATATCATTGTGTTTAATCGAATTGGCATCAATCTGAAGTGGAGAAAGATCTTCAGCTTGGCAATATGAATGAAAAAATAAAAGTTTTGTTACTAAGATAAAGCTAATTTTTTGTAACCAGATAAATTTACCCAGATTTTGAGTAAGCATCTTTAAACTGCTCCTCTGATAAGCGAACTCTTTTCTAAAATATTTATTTCTCCTGTTTTTTGGTTAATTATCATCCCAAGTCCTTTGATGATAAAAATTTTATTTGAAATCTCCACTTTTCCTTTAGTGCTGGCAATTTTTTTGTCGAATCTAATCTCTAAATCATCCGTTCTAATTTTTAGTTCATCTCCATTTTTTGGACCTAATTTTAGGATCCTAACATTACCCGTTAAGGTCGCAACCTCCTCGTCTCTATTAATTTCACCATAATCAGCCCATGTATTTATGGTGGCGTCGGTAACCGAAAAAGTTTTGAGGAAAGGGTTCTCTAAAAAAATTATGCCGTCATCATGATATAACAGCGAAGTTGCCTTTATTTTCCTGATAACAAAACCATTAACATCAGTCTGACTGATCATAACTTGATTCAGTTTAACTCTTGGTTGATTTCCGTAGTTAGGTTTTGCTTCCTCAATAAGTAGTAATCTACTTAAAATACCTGTCGCAACGGCTAACAACAAAAAAATAATAAGAGGTAGTAATGCACTAGCAGATTGGGTAACTTTATTCATAGTATTTGGTAATTAAATCACATAATTCTCTAACTGCCCCCTTACCTCCCTTTTTTACCGTAATGTAATCGGCGCTCTCTTTAACCTCCGGTACCGCGTCTGGGACGGCAACTGCAAGATTAACCATTTGAAGTAGTTTTAGATCCGGTAAATCATCACCCATGTGCCCACAATTTTTTTCGTCTATTTGTGACTCTCTTTTCCACTTGTTGAAGGATTTGAATTTATCTTCGACTCCAAGCATTAAGGTTCTTATTCCGAGTTCTTCCGCCCGTTTTCTAGTAGCAGGACTATCTCGTCCACTTATCAATCCAACGTTGATACCTATCTTTAAAATATTTTTTACTCCTTGGCCGTCGATAACAGAAAAAATTTTTACACACTCTCCTGTCGAATCATATGTTAACGAACCGTCAGTCATAACCCCGTCCACGTCAAAAAACATCCATTTCAGTAACTTTATTTTTTCCTTAATTTTATCTATATCATTCATTTATTAAACAACCTTTGCTTCTAATAAATCATGCAAACCAATTGCCCCAATAAGTTGATTTTTAGAATTGATTACCACTAAATGATTAATTTTTTTTGTTTCCATTAAAAGAGCTGCCTCGCTTGCGAGTGCTTCTTTTGATATGGTCAAGGCTTTTACCGACATTACCTCTTTTATTACAGTTTCTTGCAAGTTATAGCCTTTACCTAAAAGCCTTCGCAGATCACCGTCCGTAAAAATTCCCAACGCTGCATCTTGTTTATTCGACACACACGTCATTCCCATTCGCTTTGCACTCATTTCAATTACCGCCTCCATAAGAGTAGCCTCTTCAGAAACCTTCGGCAATGCTTCTCCGGTCTTCATGATATCCTCAACTCTTATCAGCAACCTCCTTCCAAGCGTACCGGCTGGGTGGGTCCTCGCAAAATCATCTGCTTTGAATCCTTTCATTTCCAATAAGACAATTGCTAAAGAATCCCCCATCGCTAAGGCAACTGTAGTACTAGCGGTCGGAGCAAGATTTAAGGAACAAGCTTCTGTCTTCACAGAAGCATTTAAATGTACATCAGATAGAATTGCTAAAGTTGAATTAGTGTTACCAGTTATGCTTATAAGTTTTGTTCCAAGCCTTTTGAAAAGCGGTGCCAACTTACATAATTCCTCTGTTTCTCCAGAATAAGACAGCGCAAGAATTATATCTTCCTCACAAACCATTCCCAAGTCGCCATGTTGAGCTTCTGCAGGATGTAAAAAAAATGAAGGGGTGCCTGTAGACGCAAATGTGGCAGAAATTTTATTTCCAATATGTCCAGATTTGCCGATTCCAGTGACAATGACTCTACCGGTGCTCTCGAAAAGTAACTTTATCGCTGAGACATAACTTTTATCTAACTTTTTACAGAGCTCTGATACCTCAGACGCCTCAATTTTCAGTACTAATTTCGCTCTTTCTAAGATATCTTTATGTGAGTGAAGACTAGATTGTTTTTTCATAAATAATTTTCAGTGTTTTTTAGGATGATAAACCATGAATCGAAAAAGTGTGGTGGTCTTGGATCAGCTAACCTTTTATTACGGAAATCGAAAGATTATAAAAAAGCTTGATTTGTCAGTTAAGAAGGGCCAGGTAGTAGCTATTATGGGGGGATCTGGGGTAGGAAAGACGACTCTTCTGAAGCTAATTTCTGGACTTCAAGTACCCACTTCTGGACATGTTAAAGTTTTTGAAAAAATTGTATCCAATTTGAAAGTTGTTGAGTTGAATGAATTACGTAAAAGACTTGGACTTTTATTTCAGTTTGGTGCTCTTTTTACGGATTTAAGCTGCTTCGAAAATGTTGCATTTCCATTAAGAGAGCATTCCAAACTGCCAGAAAATCACATTAGAGATATTGTTCATCTAAAATTAGAGGCCGTTGGATTGCGTGGCGCGGCAAGTTTGATGCCCTCTGAAATTTCCGGTGGAATGGCAAGAAGAGTTGCACTGGCGAGGGCAGTTGCATTGGATCCAGAATTAATCTTATATGATGAACCCTTTGCGGGGTTGGATCCCATTTCACTGGCTGTAACTGCTAACCTCATCAAAAGTTTGAACCGTGCACTTGGCGCAACCTCTATAATCGTTACTCATGATGTAGCAGAAACTTTTGAAATAGCGGATGAGGTGTTTATTTTATCAGCTTCGGACAAAGGCTCAATTTTGGTTGCTAAAGGTACTCCCGAAGAATTAATGAAAGAAAAAGACGCTTTTGTAAGGCAGTTTTTGCAGGGTAATATTGAGGGACCAATCAAATTTCACTTCCCCGTAAGCCCTATTTCTCAAATCTTAAAATAATCTTGTAAGCCCTTTAAAAATGAATAAGTTAGTTTTTTTGGTGAGATTCACAGAAAATCTCGGTGCATTTTTGATTCTTTTAATAGCAATCATAAAACAGGCAGTTTTACTAAAGAGCAGATTTTCTTTGGTAATGACCCAAGTAAAATTTCTTGGTAATCGCTCCCTAAGCATAATATGTGTTTCTGGACTTTTCGTTGGTTTGGTCCTTGGACTCCAGGGATACTATACATTGAGAAGATATGGATCAGAGGAGGCTCTTGGGCTGTTGGTGGCGTTGTCCTTGGTTAGGGAGCTAGGCCCTGTTGTAGCAAGTTTATTATTTGCGGGAAGGGCTGGAACTTCTCTCACAGCAGAAATTGGATTAATGAAGGCGGGAGAGCAACTTTCCGCATTAGAAGCTATGGGTGTTGATCCATTGAACAGAGTTTTACTGCCTCGGTTTATCGGCGGCATTCTTGCTGTACCTATTTTATGTGCTTTGTTCTCCTCCGTTGGTATAGTTGGTGGGTGGTTTATCGCAGTAATACTAATTGGAGTAGACTCAGGGGCATTTTGGTCACAAATGACGAGTGGTGTTAACTTCTACGACGATATATTAAGTGGATTCATAAAAAGCTTTGTTTTTGGCGTGGTTGTAACTCATATAGCGTTGTTCATGGGCTATTTCGCAAAAGCAACGCCGGACGGAGTTTCAAAAGCCACAACCTCCACTGTTGTTGTAAGTTCTTTTTCCATTCTTAGTTTAGATTTTATTCTAACCGCATTAATGTTCAGTAATACCTAATAATTTTGTTGTTTTATTAAGTGTTTTTGTGCTCAACTATAGTTATGAATAATCTAAATTTTTCTGCTGGTATATTTTTTATCCTTGGCATTTGCTCTGTGGCATTCCTTTCACTTCAGGTTAGTAATTTGATCGGGAACAGCTTTGCCGACGGATATTCAGTAGAAGCTTATTTTGATAACGTCGGAGGCTTAAAGCCAAGAGCTGCTGTGCGCAGCTCTGGAGTGCTTGTTGGTCGTGTTGATACTATTGAATTTGATGATTTTAGATATCAGGCAAAGGTAGTTTTAAATTTGAAAAAGGGCACTAAGTTTCCAAAAGACAGCTCGGCAAAAATTTTGACTGCTGGGCTGCTGGGAGAAAATTATGTTGGCCTATCGCCTGGCGCGGAGGGGGAGTTTTTAACAGCAGGTGATAGACTTGAAATGACTCAATCTGCTGTAATTCTTGAAAATGTAATTTCGCAATTTTTGTATAATGCAAAGCCGGAGTAGAATAAAGAATTATGCCAATTTTTTTGAACAGTCTAGGAGTTTAGAGGTCATACTTTATGATGAATTATACTAAGACTTTTTTTAAAACTGGATTTGCTCTGATAGCTGCTGCTTTCCTTACTGGTTGCGCGACCATAAATTCTATGAATAGCGGTGATCCTAGGGATCCATGGGAATCTACTAACAGAGTAATATTTAAAGTTAACGAGACTATTGATGGAAAGGTTTTGAAACCCCTGGCTGAAGGCTATCAGAATGTAGTTCCCTCTCCAATTAGGACAGGTGTTAGTAACTTCTTCTCTAACTTAAGTGATTTGGCGACAGCAATTCACCATTTATTGCAGCTGGATTTTAAAAATTCAGGCCAGTCTGTTTCTAGATTTGTCATAAATTCCACAATGGGTATTTTAGGTTTAACAGACGTCGCCAGCAATCTTGGAATTAATAGGACCGTAGAGGATACCGGACAGACCTTAGGTTCTTATGGAGTTAAACAAGGCCCTTATTTAGTTTTACCGCTTTTTGGTCCTAGTACTGTTCGCGATGGCCTGGGAAGAGTTGTGGATTTAGCAGTGGATCCTTTTAATGAAATTGTTAAAGAGAGGGAAGCTAAGATTTCAGGCAATATTCTTAGGGTTGTCGACACTAGAGCGCAATTATTGGCAGCGGAAGAGGCGTTCGAGGCTTTGGCTTTCGATAGATATGTTAGTGTTAGAAATGCATACCTAGCCATAAGAGAATCTCAAGTTAAGGATTAGGATAATTAGTGAGATTCAATTTTGGTCCGGCAGTGACTTTTAACAAGAACTTTGACATAGTTCTTTTTAAATGCGTATGTGTGGCATTAATGTTTTGCTTGAGTGAGACTAGTGCTAATGATGTTAGCCAAGAGCCAGAAACAATTATTTCAAAGATCAGTAGCGAAATAATACAGAAAATTCGTGAGAACCCAAAATTGTCCTCAGGTAATTGGGAGCTTATAAACGAATTGGTTGATGCTACCGTTATGCCAATAGTTGATTTTCAAAAAATGACTGCGTTGGCTGTTGGTAAAAGCTGGAGGCTAGCAAGTGACAAGCAAAAAGAAAAACTTATGGTAGTTTTCCGTGAATTACTATTATTAAGTTATGCTGGCGCTATTAAATTCGCTGAAAAAGCATCTGTAACTATATTGCCCTCAAGGCGCTCTGCTTCGGATAATAACGCAATTGTTAGAACCAAGGTGGCTGTTCCAGGTCGGCAAGCTATTTCAATAGATTATCGCCTGAAAAAAACTTCCACTGGGTGGAAGATTTATGATTTGAATGTATTGGGTCTATGGCTTGTCGAAAATTACCGTTCTCAATTCTCTCAAATTGTTAGCACAAACGGTGTTGATGGACTAATTTATGCCATCAGTGAAAAAAATAAACTCATAAGAAATAAAAAAAATAAAAAATAGACGAGCACAAAAATTTGAAGAACATATTCTTAATTGAATTGTCAGGAAATTTAGTCAATTCCGAAATATTGCCGATTATTAAGACTTGTAAAGAGAAAATCAGGGAAGGAATTTCCGAAAATATTATGGAGATTGTTTTGGACTTTTCGAAGGTGGAGAAAGTTGACACCTCTGCAGTTGTTCTGGTAATTGAGATGGAGAGATTAGTTAGAAATCATTTCTCACTGTCCCCAGAAGGTCAAAGGCCTAAGATAGTATTGAGTTATTTACCGGCTAACCTATCAGCTTTGCTTGATATTTATTCTCTTTCCGGTAGTCTTTGCGTACATCAATGATTGCTATAAGTTTCAAAAATTTGAGGAAGGTTTTTGTCAAGTCAGGGAAACAATTTGACGCACTGTGTGATGTTTCTTTCGATGTTAAGGAGGGAGAGTTTTTCGGTTTACTCGGGCCAAATGGGGCTGGAAAAACCTCTTTGATCAACATTCTTGGAGGTATATCAAATCCAACCTTCGGCACTGTTGAAGTATTCGGCTTAGATGTTACAGAAGTTCCAGAGAGAACAAAGAGACTGCTTGGTATAGTTCCACAAGAGTTAGTTTTTGATCCTTTTTTTACCGTAAAAGAAACCTTAAAAATTCAGTCAGGTCTTTTTGGAATTCGAGACAATAATCTCTGGATCGAGGAGTGTTTGGTTGAGCTGGGTTTAACAGAACAAGCCAACGCAAATATGCGAGCTCTGTCAGGGGGAATGAAAAGGAGGGTTTTAATTGCGCAGGCTTTGGTCCATAAACCGCCTATAATTGTTTTAGATGAGCCCACAGCTGGAGTAGATATTGATTTGAGGGAGAGTTTATGGCTGTTCATAAAGAAATTGAATAAATTAGGGCACACTATTATATTGACAACTCATTACTTGGAGGAGGCTGAAATGTTATGTGAAAGAGCAGCATTTATGTTTAAGGGAAAATTATCTTCAGTTGAGGATATTAGTCTCCTCTCGAAATCAGATGGAGGTATTAAAGAGGTTTTTAAAAATATGAGTGTGAGGTAGTATGCAACTCGATTTAATAACACAAATTAAAACAAAACTAGAATCTTGTTTCAATTATTCTGAAGTAAAGGTTAGCGGTGATGGACGTCACTTTCAAGCTGTCATCGTGAGTGATGATTTTTTAAATAAAAATAGGATTGCCAGGCACAAAATGGTTTATGAGGCTCTAGGCAAAAGTATGGAATCTGAAATTCACGCTCTGTCTATAAAAACTTACACGGTGAGTGAGTGGACAAATATAGAATAATTGGACCAAATAGGCTGATTGGCGAATTAGAAATTGATGGCGCGAAGAACGCAGCATTGCCAATATTTTGCGGCTCTCTCTTAACCTCAGATCCAGTATTCATCTCTAATGTCCCGAAGCTAAAGGACGTCGAGACATTATTAAAGCTCTTTTCAGAACTTGGAGTTTCAATTGAACTGAACAGCTCGACCGCCACTTGTGGCTTACAAACAGCCAGTATTTCCTCACTTGAGGCTCCTTATGAATTAGTGAAAACAATGAGAGCTTCTATCCTTGTTTTGGGGCCATTACTTGCTCGTTTTGGCGAGGTCAAGGTCAGTTTGCCTGGAGGTTGTGCTATTGGTAATAGACCTATCGACCAGCACATTAAGGCATTTGAGTCGATGGGCGCAAAGGTTACTCTCGTTGATGGTTATATTCATGCGAAGTGCCGAAAGCTAAACGGCTCAAGAATAAAAAATGATATGGTTACGGTTACTGGCACCGAAAATATTATGATGGCTGCTTGTCTAGCGGAGGGAGAAACAATAATTGAGAATGCCGCTAGAGAGCCCGAGGTGGTCGATTTAGCGATCTTTTTGAAATCCATGGGAGCCCGAATTTCAGGTGAAGGAACTGACGTAATTTCAATTTTAGGTGTTAAGAAACTTTTTGGAGCTGAACATAAAATCATTTCAGATCGCATTGAAACCGGAACATTTATTTGCGCAATTGCTGCTTGCGGAGGTGATGTTTTTCTGAGAAATGCTAACATTAATAGTATTGGAGTTACAGTTACGAAGCTTAGGCAAAGTGGAACTGATATTTCAGTTGACAAGGAAGGTTTAACGGTAACGTCCAAAGGCAAACCCGAGTCAGTCAGCGTCAAAACGGCTCCATTTCCCGGCTTTGCAACTGATATGCAAGCTCAAATCATGGCCGTTAATTTGGTTTCAAATGGCACGGCAAGGATTACAGAGAATATATTTGAGAATCGATTTATGCATGTGCAAGAAATGAAGAGATTGGGCGCACATATTAAGGTAAATGGAAATACTGCGGTAGTTACTGGTAGGGAAAGGCTGTGTGGAGCAGAAGTAATGGCCACTGACTTACGAGCATCAGCCGGCTTGGTTATAGCTGGCTTAGTTGCCGAGGGAGAAACGGTAATTGATCGAATCTATCATCTCGAAAGAGGGTATGCGGACATGGATAAAAAGTTAGCAAATTTAGGTGCAGATGTTTTAAGGGTAAATCAATGTTAACTTGTGCAGTCCCGAAGGGTAGAATTTTTGATGAAACAGTGGAGCTTTTAACTAGAGGTAAAATTGCATCTCTTAATAAGGAACATGAGGATTTTTCGCGTAAATTAATTATTATTTCTCGAGACAAAAATTTCCGTCTGTTGATAGTGAGAAGTCAAGATGTTCTAACGTATGTCAGGTATGGAGCCGCTGATATTGGCGTTGTTGGATTAGATGTTCTTGATGAGTTCAATTGTGAAGGCATTTACCAGCCGTTAGATTTGAAAATAGGTGCCTGTCGACTATCAGTGGCAGTAGCAAATAAGGAAAAATATAAGAAATTAATAGATAGCAGTCAGAGGTTTAAAGTAGCCACTAAGTATCCGAATCAAGCTAACGCTTATTATGCAAAAAAAGGTATTCAGGTGGATATAATTAAGCAGTATGGGTCTATGGAGTTAGCCCCTATTGTTGGTTTAGCTGACGCAATAGTTGATTTAGTTTCAACAGGTCAGACGCTTAAAGTTAATGGATTGTTTGAGATAGATTTGGTTAAAAAAATTTCTTCCAGACTGATCATAAACAAAGCTTCGTTCAAACTTAAGAACCCTGCCGTCACGGGAATCGTAAGAAAGCTTTCTGAAGTTTTAGAATTAAAAAATAGAAAGAGCAAATGAAAAAATTAGAAAATTTAAGACAGTTCAATTTTGACGATAATGATTTTTACTCTAAATTTGGTGATTTGATAAAAAGGGGAGAAGAGTTAGATCATCGGATTACTAATACTGTTAGAGAAATAATCAATAATGTAAGAAAGTCAAAGGATGAGGCAGTTCTAAGGTATTCGAAACAATTTGATAGTGCTAATTTTTCCTCTGTAGCGTGCAGTGAGATTCTTCAGGCCGAAGCTTTATCAGCATTTGAAAGCTTAAGTTCTGAGAAAAAGAGTGCTTTAGAAAAATCTTTAGAAAGAATACGACGGTACCATGAGATGCAAACTACTTTGCCGTTTTCGTATCAAGATGAATTTGGTTCTAAAATTTCAATGCAGGTAACTCCTTTAGAGAGAGTGGGGATTTATGTGCCAGGAGGTAAAGCTTCATATCCATCAACTGTTTTGATGAATGCTATTCCAGCCGCAGTTGCCGGGGTAGAAGAAGTCATTATGGTAGTGCCGAGTAATAGTAGGGGAGAAGTAAATCAGATGACGCTTGCCGCAGCCCATTTAGCTGGAATAAGCCGCCTCTTTCGTATAGGTGGAGCTCACGCGATCGCCGCACTTGCTTATGGGACGGAGACAATACCGAGAGTTGACATGATCGTTGGTCCTGGGAATGCATATGTTGCAGAGGCGAAACGCCAGGTTTTTGGCTCGGTTGGAATTGACATGGTTGCAGGTCCCTCCGAAATTCTTATTATCTCAGATGGTAGTGGAGATCCGGAATGGGTCGCAATGGATTTGTTCTCTCAGGCTGAGCATGATGAACTAGCACAGGCCATATTACTATGTACGAGTAGGGACTTCATGCTCGAAGTACGATCAGCTATCAAGAGGCTTTTACCTCAAATGGACAGAAGTGACATTATTGAGACTTCATTAGTAAACCGAGGAGCTTTAATCTTTGTGGAGGACTTGAGTCTCGCTTGTGAGTTAGCGAATAAAATTGCACCCGAGCATTTGGAATTAGCGATAGAAGAGGGCGAACGCTGGTTACCTTACATAAGGAATGCAGGTTCCATATTTGTAGGAAAATATTCTTCGGAGTCCTTAGGAGATTATTGTGCGGGCCCCAATCATGTTCTACCAACTTCAGGATCAGCTAGATTCTCCTCTGCTCTTAGTGTTTACGATTTTAAAAAAAGAACTAGTATTATTAATGTCAGTCCGACGGGAGCAAAGTTTTTAGGTAAGATTGCTTCAACGATAGCCAAGGGCGAAGGTTTGACAGCGCATGCCAAGTCAGCGGAAATGAGATATGTGGTTAAATAAAAGTTGTATTTAGCACAGTTTATCTTTTAGCAAAGATAAAACTTTTTTACAGGATTCAAGTGACCCGATTGAAATTCTAAGCCAATTTCTTAATCTACCATGTTTGAAGTATCTAACTAATACTTTTTTTCTCATAAGATACTCAAATAAATTTACAGCATTTGCTTTTCGATGGGAAATTAATAAAAAGTTTCCTTTTGAAGGGATGACTCGAAAACCAATTCTCGTGAATTCTTCAGTTAAAAAGGACCTGTTTGATATAATCTGTTCCCTTGATGATTTAAACCATTCCCTATCCCCAAGCGCTGCCACACCAGCTGAGCAAGCAAGTCTATCAACTGGGTAGGAATTGAAACTATTCTTCGCGTCCGTTAGTGCAGATATAAGTTCTTCACTACCGACACAAAATCCTAACCTTAAACCAGCAAGGCTCCTGGACTTTGAAAAGGTTTGCACTACTATTAGGTTCTCGCATATTCTATCTCTGATTAACGGAATGCAAGAATAAGAACCAAAATCAACATATGCTTCATCGATGAGGAATAATTTATTTGGATTATTGAGGACATATTTTATTAATTTTTTTTTATCAATCATCAACCCAGTAATTGCATTAGGATTAGGAATTACTATAGAGTTAGAGGCTTTAGGAATTTGCGAAAGGTCAATTTCAAAGTTATGCGCCAAAGGAAACGTTTCAACTGAGACACCGAACAGTTTAGCTAAAGATGGGTAAAAACTGTAAGTTATATCTGGCATTGATAAAACACCCCTACCAGCGAAAAAAGACATGAAGCAAAATGCTAAAACTTCGTCAGATCCGTTACCGATAAATATCGAGTTCTTTCTCAACTTGAAATATTTAGCTAATGCTTTTTTCAATGAATCTGATTCGGGCTCTGGATATAGTCGTAATAATGTTGCCTTTTTAAGCAAACACTTTTGAATGGCTTCCTTTACTTTCGGAGAGGGGCTAAATGGGTTCTCATTAGTATTGAGTTTTAGAGTAGAAGAATCTAAGCTCTGTTCTCCTGGCACATATGGCTTCAGTGTATTTATCAGTGGATTTATAAACTTAAATTTTTTTTTCATCTTACTTTCAACTTTTTATCGTGTACCATCTTAATTTTACTTTATCAAATTATGCGTACTGCAAAGATTTCAAGAAAAACTGGAGAAACTCTGGTCGAAGTTACCATTAACTTGGACAGTGGATCAAGCGGTTGTATAGATACAGGATTACCATTTTTCGATCACATGTTGGATCAGATTCGAAAGCATGGAAATCTGGACGTGCAGATTGTAGCTAAGGGTGATTTGCAAGTGGATCCGCATCATACTGTTGAAGATGTAGGCATTACCCTCGGTCAAGCGTTAAAAAAGGCCTTGGGTGATATGAAGTCTATAAAAAGATTCGCCGCTGCATATGCACCCCTAGATGAAGCATTATCGAGAAGTGTTTTGGATATTTCTGGTAGGCCAGGATTGGAGTTTAGATGTAAGTGGAAAAGAGGGATGGCGGGAAATTTTGATTTAGATTTGATCCATGAGTTTTTCCAAGGGTTTGTGAATCACGCTTTTGTAACTCTACATATTGATAATTTAGCGGGTGAAAATGCCCATCATCAATGTGAAAGTGTTTTTAAGTCTTTTGCTTTGGCTCTAAAAACTTCTATCCAGATTGATCGAAGTATTGGGTCTGACATTCCTTCCACAAAAGGTGTTTTATAAGAGGATTATCCAATGATTGCCGTGGTTAACATCGGAGTAGGAAATATAAAGAGCGTCCTCTCTGCGTTGAGATTTGTAGCTCCGTTACAAAAAATTGAAGTGGTATCCACGGCTTCCGGGCTAGATAGTGCCGAAAGGGTAATCTTTCCTGGTCAAGGTTCCATGAAAAACTGTTTTTCAGCTTTTTGTAGCCTTGGCTTATTGGAATCATTTAAGAACTGTTTAAAAAAAAAACCATTCTTGGGTATTTGTCTTGGAAAACAGTTTCTCTTCGATTATTCAGAGGAGGGGTCAAGTCCGGGTCTTGGTTTAATAGCTGGAAGTGTAATTAAATTTCCCTCGAATTACACTAAGTTGAAGGTTCCTCATATGGGCTGGAATAGTGTGGCTTTTCGCAGTAATCACCCTGTTTTTAGAGAATTTAATCAAATTGAAGCTAAAACTACTTACTTCTATTTTGTACATAGCTTTTTTGTAAACCCAGCTGACCGAGAAATTATCATCGGTGAAACGGAACATGGAGTTCGGTTTCCAAGTGTAATTTCGAAGGACAATATTTTAGCAACTCAGTTTCATCCTGAAAAAAGTGCTTCAGCTGGGTTAATGATATTAAAGAATTTTGTTTCTTGGAATCCATAACTAAGAAAATAAAACGAGGAGAAAATATGACTTTTTCACTAATCCCAGCTATCGATATTAGGGATGGCAATTGTGTGAGATTACTTCAAGGTGAGTTCTCAAAGGAGACCATTTTTTCCAAAGATCCCCAAGAAGTGGCTGAAAAATGGATTTCTCGAGGTGCAAAGAATATACACATAATTGATTTAGACGGGGCGAGTTCTGGAAAACTCACAAATGATTATTTAGTAAAAACAATTTTAAATGAATACGGTAGGAAAGTTTCAATACAGGTGGGTGGTGGAATAAGAGATATGAATACGATTGAGGAACTTGTAACTTATGGAGCTTCCCGAGTGATTATTGGAACAGCTGCTGTAAAAACTCCAGAATTTTTACAAGATGCGTGTAGGTTATTTCCTGGTTGCATGATAGTTGCTCTCGATGCAAAAAATGATAAGGTTGCCACCAACGGTTGGAGTGAATTGTCGAGTAATACTGTTATCGAATTGGCGAAAGAATATCAAAGTTTTGGTGTTGAGGGTATTTTGTACACCGATATTATGAGAGATGGCATGATGAAAGGAGTTAATTTAGAATCGACTCTTGCTTTAGCGAGATCAGTAGACATACCCATAATTGCATCTGGTGGTGTCTCGGGTTTGAGTGACTTAAGGCGACTTATTAAATGCAGTGCTGAGGGTATTTCTGGAGTTATTTTGGGTAGGGCACTTTACGAGGGAAAGTTAGATTTTGAAGAAGCTCTAGAACTAGTTGGAATCGAAAGAGCATAAAAGTGCTAGCAAAGCGAATTATACCTTGTTTAGATATTGATAACGGAAGGGTTGTTAAAGGGGTAAATTTTGTTGGTTTAAAAGATGCTGGAGATCCCATAGAAATAGCTAGGAAATATGACGAACAGGGAGCTGATGAGATCACCTTTTTGGATATAACCGCAACTTCGGATCGTAGAGAAATCATTAGAGATATGGTTGAACGAGTAGCAGAACAAGTTTTTGTGCCCTTGACAGTAGGTGGTGGAATTAGATCAAAAGACGATGTTAGACAAATTCTGCTTTCCGGGGCAGATAAGGTCAGCATTAATTCGGCAGCTATTGCAAACCCTAAATTAATTCAAGAATGTGCTAACGAATTTGGATCTCAGTGCATAGTGGTTGCAATTGACGTAAAAATGCAGGTAAATGGAGGAAACTGGGAGGTTTTTAGTCATGGAGGGAGAAGAGCTACAGGCTTGGATGCATTGAATTGGATAAAAAATGTAGTTCAATTGGGGGCTGGAGAACTGCTGATAACTAGTATGGATAAAGACGGTACGCAGTCTGGTTTCGATAATGCGTTAATGAAAAAGATTTCCGACGGTGTTAATATTCCAGTTATTGCGTCAGGCGGTGGAGGGTGCTTAGAAGATTTTTTGCAAGCCTTTGTAAAGGGAGGTGCTGATGCAGTCCTAGCTGCTTCCATTTTTCACTTTGGAAAATATACTGTTAGTGACGTCAAAAAGTTTCTTAGAAAAAAGGAAGTGAATGTCAGATTGGATTAATAAAATTAAGTTCAATGAAAAAGGTTTGGTTCCAGCTATTGCGCAGGAAATAAGAACTGGTAAAGTTTTAATGCTAGCGTGGATGAACTCAGAGGCTGTAAAAAAGACACTCGAGCTGGGCACCGCCGTATATTATTCTCGCTCCCGAGATAAGCTTTGGGTTAAAGGTGAAACATCAGGACAATTTCAAGTTTTAAACGATTTGAGACTAGATTGTGATGGAGATGCTATTTTAGTTCTTGTTGAGCAGAAGAAGGATATTGCTTGTCATACTGGTAGAGAGACTTGCTTTTATCGATCTTATGAGGACAATGATTGGAAAGAGCTGATTATTTAGTTTATTTTTTTGAGAGCATAGCTCGAATGGTAACACTGTGGACAGGTTAAAAGTATTAGAGAACTTAATGGCTGTGATAGAGAAGAGGGCCGATTCTAATCCGTCCGACTCTTATGTTGCAAAACTTCTTCATGCTCCGAATGATCAGGTTTTAAAGAAGATTGGTGAAGAGGCAACTGAAGTCTTGTTAGCCGTAAAAGGTGGTGACAAAAATGAGGTTATCCATGAAGTTGCTGATCTATTTTTCCATTTATTGGTCATGTTAGAAAAAGAACAAATTAAATTTGTCGAAATACTTGACGAACTTCAAGACCGACAAATTAGGAGCAAGTCTGATGTCAAAAAATAATTTATTAAGTATGCCGCAGAAGGCTTTTTTAAAAAACTAAAAAAAAAAATTAAAGTCGACAGTTTTTAGTTAGAAACAGATTTTAGCCATAAGGAGTATTCGTAAAAGTTTTAAGTAAATATAGAAATTTTGTATGATCAAACTAATACCTTTTCAAAGCGTTACTTTTTGATAGATTATTATTTAGGAAAATGCTAACTTATTCTCTGACGTGCTCTTGTAAGGCTGATTCTTTTTGAGGTTTTTGGCCGTTAATTGATATTAGAATATGCGGGTTAAGGTATTTTGACAATAAATTACTTTTCGTTAAAACAATGTGTTAATACTTTGTGTTAACTTTTATGAAAACAACTAATTGAGGTGATTATGGGGTCCTTTAGTATCTGGCATTGGTTGATAGTTTTGTTGGTTGTTGTGTTGGTCTTTGGCACTAAAAAGCTTAGGAATATGGGCTCTGACTTGGGTAGTGCCGTGAAGGGATTCAAGGATGGGTTGAGCGAGGGACAGAAATCTAAAGATAATGCTACATCGATAAACATGCCCGACGAACGTATTAATCAACCTAGCGAAACTATAAATGTAAGTGCGAGAGAAAAATCAAAATCTTAATTCGAAATTAAGTTTTTCCAAGTGATTGATGTCGGATTTTTTGAACTCTTGCTTGTAGGTTTAGCGGGATTAGTTATAATTGGGCCGAAAAAGCTTCCTGTCGCGTTTAGGACTTTGGGTTCCTTAGTCGCTAAAGCTAGAAACTACGTTTCGGACGTTCGATCCGAAATAGAAAAAGAGATGAGCTTGGAGGAACTACGGGCTACCGAGAGGACGATAAAAGATATCGGTGGAAATTATACGGAAGAATTAAGTAACCTCCAAAAGGAAATACAAAATTTGGAGAAGGAAGCAACTATCAATTTCTTCGATCAAGCAGAGTCAAAAAAAGTGAGTTTTTACATATCGTCCCCAGTACTGTCATGGGAGGATGAAAATTTTCAGTTGAAGCTTCGAGATAGAGTTCGAAAAAGGTTAAGGAAAAGATTTTTAAAAAAAAGGAAGTTTGATGATTAATAACGGTGATGTTAATGAGAGCTTTGTTAGTCACATTGTCGAATTAAGGAATAGGGTAATAAAAGCATTTTCCGCAATTCTTATTTGTTTCCTTTCTATGGTTTATTGGGCTCCCGATATTTATAATTTTTTTGCCACTCCATTGATGGCAGTTTTGCCAAAAGGGGTAAATATGATAGCTACAGATGTCGCTGCTCCATTTTTTGTTCCTATAAAAGTCACAATGCTCTTGTCATTTGTAGTAGCTTTACCATTCGTTCTTTGGCAAGCTTGGTCATTTGTTTCTCCAGGACTTTATGAAGATGAAAAGAAATTGGCCATTCCAGTTCTATTAAGCAGTTTCTTTCTATTCTTATGGGGTATGGCTTTCGCTTACTGGATTGTTTTTCCTGCAGTCTTCGGTTTCGTTTCCTCCTATACTCCTGAAGGAGTCGAAATGGCAACCGATATTGATAAATATTTTAGTTTTTGCCTCTCACTTTTTTTCATTTTCGGACTATCTTTTGAAACTCCAGTCGTACAAATGTTATTGATCCGAACCGGTATTGTTTCAATAGACCAAATGGCAGAGTTTCGACCATATTTTATTGTTCTAGCTTTTATTATTGCCGCGATTGTTACACCTCCAGATGTGATATCGCAACTGATGTTGGCTATTCCCCTCTGTTTCCTCTTTGAATTTGGAATCTGGTTGTCGCGATTTACCTTAAACCGTAGTGAAAAAAACCAAAAAGTTTAACTAGGTTTTTGGTCGTTCCCCCACAGTTACTTGTAGTAATTTCTCCTCGCCATTTCTCAGTACAGTTATCGTCGCCTTGGAGCCGGGACTGAGATTGGAAACAACAAGCAGAAACTTCTGTGTATTTTTTACTTCTGTATTGTTTACTCGCAGTACTATGTCACCTGGAAGCAAACCGCCCTTGGCTCCAGGACCTTTAGCTAACAATTTTTTTATGTAAGTTCCTTCGGAAAAATTTAAATCTAATTTTTCGGCTATTCGACGATCTATATCTGTCGGTTGAACTCCTAGGTATCCCCTTTTTACCCTGCCATAAGTTGCAATATTGCTAAAAACTTGTTTCACCAAGTCAACGGGAATCGCAAAGCCTATACCCACACTACTACCAGTTTGAGAGTAAATCGCGGTGTTAATTCCGACTAACTTTCCTTGAATATCCACTAACGCGCCTCCTGAATTTCCCGGATTTATGGCAGCGTCAGTTTGAATAAAATTTTCAAACGTATTTATGTTTAACTCATTTCTGCCGAGAGCGCTGACTATTCCTTGGGTGGCCGTTTGTCCAACTCCAAAAGGATTGCCTATGGCTAAAACGGGATCACCCACATACAGAGATTTCGTCTCTCCAAATTTAATTATTTGCATTTTATTTGCATTGATTTTCAACACAGCAAGATCAGTTTCAGGGTCTGTCCCTATTATCTCGGCCCTCTCTTTACGCCCATCTGCTAGTGCGACTTCAATCATATCAGCCTTATCGATAACGTGATTATTGGTAATAATGTGTCCATTTTCCGAGACAATCACACCAGATCCTAGACTATTTTTTTCTTTCAGGCCCGGGTAAAAAAGTTCAAAATCTTTGCCGAAAAATCTTTTAAGAAAAGGATCACTTAGAAATGGATGTTTTGGTGCGCGTAAATTATTTTGACTTGTAAAAACATGAACTACTGTTGGCATCGCTAAATGCGCAGCAAGTCGAAAATTTCGTTGCGAAAGCGGTTGAACTTCGGTGTACCTTTGTTTCTCCACATCATTGGAATTATCACGAGCATTAAAATCTACTTGCGTCGAGGGGAAAAGCAATTTGTCTATATTCTTGATCCAATGGGGTTTCAAACTGGCAACAATAAAAAAAACCGCCAATAATGCAGTTGTTAATTGACAAAATGTGAGCCATAAGGTCTTTAAGAACATAAACTTAGTTTATAGGAAACAGATTAATAAACATGTTATTCTTAGAGGGTTTTTGAACTTTTTTAATATATTGTCTCTAAAAGTTTATTGGAGTTTAATGAATCGCTCCAACATTGTTTAAAAAGAAATAGGAAGAAAAACATGGGTGGAGAAAATTTAAACGATAAAGTGTTAAATGAGGGAGCTTCCTTTAAGCAACTTGCGCCTTCTGAGAGCCGTCGACGTACGTGGTTAATTGCTTGTGGCGCTACTGGTGGTGCGGCAGTAGCGTCCACCGCCATTCCATTCGCGGTTTCAATGGCTCCTTCCGAAAAGGCTAAATCCGCCGGCGCCCCGGTTGAGGTTGATGTCGCCAATATAGCTCCTGGAGAAATAAAGATCGTTGAATGGAGAGGCAAGCCTGTGTGGATCGTGAGGCGTACAAAGGAAATGCTCCAAGGATTAGAGGGTATTGATTCAAAATTGGCTGATCCACAATCTGACCGAAAAAACTATCCTACCCCCAAGTACGCAAAAAACGTCCATCGCTCTATAAAGCCAGAATATTTGGTTGCCGTTGGCATTTGTTCTCATCTTGGGTGTTCTCCAGTTTCAAAGTTCCAAGTTGGTGAAAAATCCAACTTAGGAGATGATTGGCCCGGTGGTTTTCTTTGCCCCTGTCATGGATCTACTTTCGATGTTTCTGGGCGTGTTTATGCCAACAAACCGGCCCCAGATAATTTGGAAGTTCCTAGACATATGTATCTGTCCGACACTCGGCTAGTAATAGGTAAGGACGAGCAGGGCGAGGCTTAGGTTCAACTAATTTATTGTTAAGAAAGGTTTATAAAATGGGTTCCGAAAGGGTTGTAGAAGGAAAGGGTTTATACGGCTGGTTGGATCGTAGATTTCCGGTAACGCCGTTACTTAAAAATCACTTAGCCGAATATTATGCACCAAAAAACTTCAATTTTTGGTATTTTTTCGGTAGTTTGGCGACAGTAATTCTTGCATTACAGATTTTCACAGGTATCTTTTTGGTAATGCATTATAAGCCTGATGCTTCATTAAACGCGGCTGGTATTCCAGTAGCTTTCGCGAGCGTCGAGTATATTATGAGGGAGGTTCCATTCGGTTGGTTGATAAGATATATGCACTCTACAGGTGCTTCCGCATTTTTCGTAGTGATTTATCTTCACATGTTTCGGGGGTTAATTTATGGGTCCTACAGAGAACCCAGGGAGCTTGTTTGGATATTTGGCTGTTTAATTTTTTTGAGTTTGATGGCTGAAGCTTTTTTCGGCTACTTGCTACCTTGGGGTCAGATGTCTTTCTGGGGTGCTCAAGTGATAGTCAATCTTTTCTCTGCGATTCCTTTGATAGGGCCTGACTTAGCCGTTTGGATAAGAGGAGATTTTGTGGTCGGCGACGCCACCTTAAATAGATTTTTTGCCTTCCACGTAATAGCTATTCCATTCGTCTTGGTGGGATTGGTAGCAGCGCACATTGTAGCTCTCCATGAGGTGGGATCAAATAATCCCGATGGAGTTGATATCAAAAAGCACAAAGACAGTAAGGGAGTTCCGTTGGACGGTATTCCGTTTCATCCGTATTACACTATTCACGACATACTAGGTTTATCCGTTTTCATGATAATTTTTGCGGGAGTCGTATTTTTTGCGCCTGAACTTGGAGGTTATTTTCTAGAGTACAATAATTTTATACCTGCTGATCCTCTGGTTACACCCTCACACATTGCGCCTGTTTGGTACTTTACTCCCTATTATTCTATGCTTAGAGCTGTGACCGACGTCTTCACTTGGGCATTGGTAGCTGGTGCTGGAGCTTTTGCTGTGATGATAGTTTTTTCGCGATTGTCATTGTTTGTCAAGGCTTCTGGTCTGATTTTCGCGCTAGCTTTAGCTGTGATGTTTAGAACTTTTGACGCTAAATTCTGGGGTGTTGCGATTATGGGCGGAGCAGTTATGATTCTATTTTTGCTTCCATGGTTGGATCGCAGCCCTGTCAGATCTATCAGATTTAGACCGCAATGGCATAAAGCTTTGTACGGTATTTTTGTTATCAATTTCTTTGTCCTGGGATATTTAGGTATTTTGCCACCAACTGATGTTGGAACATTAGTTTCTCAAATCGGGACGATATATTATTTTTTATTTTTTATGGCTATGCCTTTCTGGACACCTTTGGGCAGTTTTAAAGAAGTTCCGGAGAGAGTAGTTTTTTCTCCTCACTAGGATCCGGTCGCCATGCTTAAGTTAATAAAGATTAGTGTCGCTTGTTTCTATACCCTGATAACGATTTCTAGTGTGTTTGCAGCTGGAGAGGCTGTTCGGTTAGATTCCTTTCCCTCCAAACGTTTAAACAACTTAGCGTCTTTGCAAAACGGTGCTAAGTTGTACATGAACTATTGCGTAGGTTGTCATAGCATTTCTCAAGTCCGATATAGTAGACTCACTGACCTAGGTATAAAATCAGATCAGATAAAAAAATTTTTATTATTAACGGATGGGGCCTCGTTGTCTAACACAGTAATTTCCTCGATGAAAAAAGAGGATGCTAAAAATTGGTTTGGAAAAGCTCCGCCTGATTTGTCATTGACCGCCAGATCTAGGTCTTCGCCAAACGGGCCGGGTAGCGATTGGATTTACACGTATCTACGCGGTTACTATAAAGATGAATCACAGCCAACTGGTTGGAATAACACGGTCTATCCCGGTGTAGGTATGCCAAACGTTTTATGGGAGCTTCAAGGTATAAATAAAGCCGTTTATACAGAGAAAATGGAGAATGGCACCATGGTTTCATCTTTTGATAAATTTGTCATTGAAGAGCCAGGTAGGATGTCTCGGGTAGAATTTGATGAGAATATTGCAGATCTTACGGCCTTTTTAGTATGGGTTGCCGAGCCGGTAGGTCAGTTTCGTAAGCAGCTTGGTGTTTGGGTTTTACTTTTCTTGGGGTTATTCGCTTTTGTGGCATGGCGTTTAAACGCGGCGTACTGGAAAGATATCAAATAATACCAAATGGCGTTTTCGTTCTAGAATTTCAACTGTGATTATTTCCATGACTGCCTATTGTGGGTTTTTTGGGGTCAAAGCTGGTATAGGTAGGCTTAGGATTAACAGGCAATAGTGTAAACTAGGCAGTATTGCGACGGTTAAAGATCAGACTAAAAAGATAAGTGGAAAACTCAGAGACAACCAGACCCTATTTGATTAGAGCTATATACGATTGGTGTGTTGATGGCGGTCTCACTCCGTATATATCGGTATCAGTTTCTCCTGAAGCTAGGGTTCCAAACGACTATGTAAAAGGTGGCGAAATTATTTTGAATGTGGGACCTGATGCTACTCACAACTTTAGTATTTCAAATGAGGAAGTAAAATTCCTCGGTAGATTTTCGGGTAGATCCTCGGAGGTGCAAGTGCCTATTAGGGATATTCTTGCCATTTATTCCAAAGAAACAGGTCAAGGGTTGACGTTTATTAAGCGAAAGGACAGTGATAGCCAAGTTGATGAGGAAGAAAAAGTATTAGACAGTGATGTAGGGAAACCAAGATTGAACCTGGTACCCATTTCGCCAAGTACTAATGTGGCTAATATAAAAGCTGACAAGTTAAGTGGAAAGAAAAGGGCTTCCAAAAAAAGAAAATCCCAGTATATTCTTAAAAGGATCAAATAAGTCGAACTATCGCCGGCTTAGCTCAGTGGTAGAGCAACCGCCTTGTAAGCGGTAGGTCATCTGTTCAAATCAGATAGCCGGCACCAATTTATTTTCTATAAGTAATTCTCTTAACTCACCTGAATCATACATTTCTGAAATAATATCAGCGCCTCCAATGAATTTTCCGTCAATGTATAATTGTGGAACAGTTGGCCACTCGGAGTAATCTTTGATGCCTTGCCGAATACTGTCGTCTTCAAGGACATTAACAGTGGCTAAATCCGACACACCACTCTTTTTCAGTATATCAACGACTTTACCTGAAAACCCACATTGGGGAAACTGAGCAGTACCTTTCATGAAAAGTAAAATTTTATTTTCACTAACTGCTTTTCGTATGAACTTTCGTGTTTCCATTTTACCTCCTATCCTTCGAATCATACACCAATTTTTACAACTCGTGGTATCCCGCTGAGGTCATAGTATTGTTCTAGAAAGTTTAAATGTTTTTCCTTAATTAAACTTTTAATTTCGCGCTGTTGGTTGAAGCCGTGTTCGATGAGAATCAAACCACTTGATGCGCAAATTTTTCCATCAATCTTAGATAGAATCTCATTGATACTAGCTAATCCCGACTTGGATTGATATTGCCCGTAAAGTGCCAACTTTGGTTCAAATCGCGTATTTTTACTTAAAAATCTACGTTCAGCTGCACCCACATAAGGAGGATTCGAGAAAACTATATCGAAAGGATATCGTGTTACGTCTAAAGCATCCCACCAATCGCCTATATGCAGGTCAACACTAACATCATGAAGAATTACATTTTTCTTGGCAATAGCCAACGCGTCCTTACTAATGTCAGTAGCGGTAAAAACACAGGAAATACCCAGATTTTTACATTCCTTTGCTACTGTAATAATAAGGGCTCCAGAACCTGTACCTAATTCTAAAATCTTAATTTGTTTTTTATTTTTTCGTTTTTGTACTTCATGAAGAGTTTCTTTTACGATTAATTCAGAATCACACCTTGGAATTAGTACGTCCTCAGAAACTATGAATTCCCTTGAATAGAACTCAGTCTTTCCAAATATGTAAGCTTGGGGTAGCCCATATTGAAATAATTTTAGACAACCTGATATTTTTTCATATTGGCTCTTTGTAAATTCACGATTTTCATTAACAAAGAGCCAATGACTTGGTTTTTTCAAAATAAAACTAATTATCCTTGCGAGTATTTTTTTTTTACTCATTAGCCACAAAGTATTTTGGTGAAAATGAATTAGCCGGCATTGTCACTGACCGAAGCCATTAAGTTAGCTTGATGCTCAGAAATTAGGCTATTGGTAAACTCATGAAGATCACCATCCATAATTTGTTCAAGTTTGTAGCTCGTCAATGCGATACGATGATCAGTAACTCGACCCTGAGGAAAATTATATGTTCTTACCCTTTCAGATCTATCTCCGGATCCAATCAATATTTTCCTAGTGGAAGCAAGTTTTTGCTGTTTATCTCTAAGCTCTTTATCTAGTACCCTTGCAGATAAGACTTTCATTGCTTTCTCTTTATTTTTGTGTTGACTTCTATCATCTTGGCATTCAGCAACCGTACCAGTTGGAATATGCGTTATTCTCACTGCAGACTCCGTTTTATTCACGTGCTGACCACCCGCTCCAGATGCTCTGAAAACATCGATTCGTAAATCTTCAGGTAAAAAAATAATTTCATCAATTTTTTCCATTTCTGGTAGAACAGCTACGGTGCAGGCTGAGGTGTGTATCCTGCCTTGAGTTTCTGTAACCGGTATCCTTTGTACTCTGTGCCCCCCAGATTCAAATTTTAGAAATGAAAAAACTTTTTTCCCAATGAGCCTAATGATTATTTCTTTAAAGCCACCTAAATCCGACTCACTTGAATTTAGAATCTCAATCTTCCATTTCTGTCTTTCAGCATATCGGCAGTACATCCTAAAAAGATCTGCTGCAAACAAGGCGGATTCATCTCCACCAGTGCCGGCACGAATTTCCAGAATCACATTTCTCTCGTCATTAGGATCTTTTGGTAAGAGTAACTTTTGTAACTGATTTTCTCTCTCATTGATATTTTCTCTAATCTTTTCTAATTCATGAATTGCCTCGGATTTTAGTTCGGGATCATCGAGCCATTCTTCAGCGGTAGAAAAGTCATTGTTTAATTCTTCAAGCTTTGTAAATGTTTCAACAATTGGCAAGAGTTCCGCTCTTTCTTTTGAGAGTTTTTGTAATATTCCACTTTGACTAACTAAATCGGGACTCATTAAATCTTTCTCAATAGAATTAAATCTATCAATAATCTTTCTAATTCTTTGAGTTAAACTTTTCTTCATTATCAATTTCCGGTGTTTCTAAACCATAGAGTTTTTTTATCCAGTATTCTGCTTCTTTGTTCTTCTTAAAAGAACCGCTTCGCAATTCGGTAAAGGCACCGTGCACAAATTTGTTTGAGATGCCTTTAGCTAAATTCATTAAAACTTCCTCAGTATTTACGCCTCTGAGTACTTTTTTCCTGGCCGCTTCCAGTTCCAACCTTTGAATTTCTTCGGCCCTCTCTTTAATAGCTAAGATTAAGGGTTTACTCTTTCTATTAGTTAGTACTTCATTAAAAGAAATCAGATCATTTGAAATAAGTTTTTCTGCTGCTTCAATAGCAGACAATCTTGATTTCAAATTACTCTCAATTCGACGACCGAGGTCATCCAATGTAAAAAGAAACACATTGTCTACGTTTTTTACTTCTGTCTCAATATCCCTTGGAACAGCTAAATCTATCAAAACGATTGGGCGGTTTTTACGTTTTTTTATGGCTGTACTCACAGTACCCTGCCCTATTATAGGCAATGAACTTGCAGTACATGTGATTACAACATCAAATCTCTCTAATTCCCGATTTACCCCTGTTATAGGAATAACCTTGGCATCGTAGTTCGCAGAAATCTTTTCTCCTCTAGCTAAATTGCGATTTGCCACAACAATTTCTGCTGGTCTTTCGTCATAATAGTGGCTTAAACAAAGCTGTATCATTTCACCAGCGCCAACGAAAAGTATTCTGGAATTTTTTAAATCACCAAACACTTGTTTAACTAATTGAACAGAAATAGCAGCCATTGAAATAGACTGATTACCAATTTCAGTATTAGTTCGAACTCTTTTAGCGACAGAAAAAGCCTTTTCAAATAAAAAATGTAAGTTATTATTCAGTACACCTAAAACTTCAGCCTGCTTGACTGCAGACTTTATTTGTCCAAGAATCTGGGGTTCTCCAACAGCCATCGACTCTAAACCACTTGCAACCCGAAAAAGATGTTTTACTGCTGTGTTATTATCGTACTTGTATAAATATTCTCGCAGAGTACTTAAATCTTGTTTCGAATAATCTGCTAGCCATTCAGAGGCAAGTTCTAAAATATCTTGGCTTTTCTCACCAAAAAAGTACAATTCAGTTCGGTTACAAGTTGACAGTAACATTAGATCCTTACAAACGAGTGATACTCTCTCCTTGATAGCGAGTAAAACGGGAACAAGATCTTCTCCGGAGACTGCGAATTTTTCTCTAAGCTCTACCGGTGTGGTTTGATGATTAAGTCCAATAACCAAGAAATTCATACTAATTCAAAGCTTATATTTAGATTATCGATTGCAAAATTTAACTATTTAAAAATAGTTTGTAGGCAATGTTATCTGATTCATTTTTGAAAGCGTAGTTTGTTCTTTTTAAAAACATTTTAAATTCCTTTTCTTCTGATTTAGGAATTTGCAATCCTATCAAAATTCTACCAGTATCTGATCCGTTATTTCGATAATTGAAAAGAGAAATATTCCAGGTACTTTTCATTGAGGACAGAAACTCCATAAGGGCTCCTGGCCTCTCTGGGAACTCAAACTTAAAAAGTTTTTCATTTGCCGCTAAAGGTGAATAGCCACCAATCATATGTCTGATATGAGATTTAGAAATTTCATCAGCTGATAAATCATAAACTTTAAAATTTCCTGATTCAATAGCTTTAACAGCCCTATTCTTTTCATAGTCGTTCTTTATACCAATACTTACGAAAACAATAGCTTCGTTAGTACTTGAAATTCGATAATTGAATTCGGTCACATGACGATTTCCTAAAAGCTTACAAAATTTTAAAAAACTACCTCTTTTTTCTGGTAGAGAAACACCTAGAATGGCCTCTCTATCCTCACCCAATTCGGATCTCTCCGCTATTACTCGTAATCTATCAAAATTAATATTTGCACCGCAAGTTATTGCAATCAGAGAATCTTCCGGCTCAACTGATGTATTTGATGATTTATACTTTTTTAGACCCGCAAGGGCCAGTGCCCCAGCTGGTTCTTGAATAGTTCTTGTATCTTCGAAAATATCTTTAATTGCAGCACAAACTTCATCGACACCAACTGTAACTATTTCGTCAACTACGTGTTTGGATAATTTAAAAGTTTTTACGCCTACTTGTTTCACAGCTGTTCCATCTGAGAATAAACCAACTTTTTTCAATATAATCCTCTTTCCTGCAGCAAGGGATCTTTTCATGGCGTCGGAGTCCTCCATTTGAACACCAACTATTTTTACCGCTGGCCTTAGTGCCTTTATATATGCGCCAACACCGGCTATCAAACCTCCCCCACCGATCGCTACAAAAATGGCTTTCAACTTTCTTGGACTTTGCCGCAAAATTTCCATGCCTATTGTTCCTTGTCCAGCAATAACCTCGTCATCATCAAATGGATGAATAAAAGTAAGTTTTTTTTTTAAAGATATTTCCCAAGCTTTTTCATATGCTTCTGAATAAGAATCTCCAACTAAAATTATGAATGCACCGAGTTTTTTTACAGCCTCTACTTTCACTTCGGGAGTTGTTTTTGGCATTACTATCGTCGCCTTAGTTCCAAGTTTTTTAGCAGCTAAACTCACTCCTTGAGCATGATTACCAGCAGATGCGCAAATAATTCCTCTTTCTAATTGCATTTCCGTTAAGTTTGCTATTTTGTTATAAGCCCCTCGAATCTTAAAGGAAAACGTTTCTTGCTGGTCCTCTCGTTTTAAATAAATCTTAGCTTTAAGTTTTTGACTCATTAATGGTGCGTATTCTAACGGAGATTCTTTAGCTATCTCATAGACACGAGAGGATAAAATTTTTTTTAAATAGAAACTTAATATTTCAGAATCATATTTTTTCATCGTTATATTTCTCATCAATTTTTAGTAAATCTAATGGAAATCTAATGGAAAACTTACTTCCAATACCTAGTTCACTTTCTATGGCCAATTTACCCCCATATTTTGAGGCAACTTCTTGAACTATGGAAAGGCCTAATCCAGTACCTCCGCTGTTCCGGGAGCGATCGTCATCAACTCGGTAGAATCTTTCGGTAAGTCTGTTAAGATGATGGGCTTCAATGCCTATTCCATTATCCTTAACATAAAAAACGCATTCCCCATTATTTTCGACGCTCCAACTTATTTCTATCAATCCGTCGCAGTTAGTATACATCATTGCATTGTTGATAAGATTCCAAAAAGCACTTCTTATGTCAGCTTTTTCCCCGTAAAATACACTCTTAGAATTTTTTAAAACTTTTGTTATAAGCTTCCCCTCAAATTTTTTTTTTGCCTCGTTTGCTAACTCTTCAACCAAGTCGCAAATATTAAAAGAAGGTAACTGATCTACTGACTTTTTATTATTAAATTTCGAAAACAAAAAGAGATCGTTTATTAGGCTTGTCATTCTATCAGTTTGTTTTAACATTTCATCAATAACATGTATTTTTTTTTCCTCGGACATCGGAATATCTTTTAAAGTTTCCAGAAATCCAGCTACGACAGTCAGCGGCGTTTTTAATTCATGCGAAACATTTGCTACAAAATCTTTTTTCTCAGATTCTAGTTTTTTTAACTCGGTAATGTCCCTACATATTAATAAGTCCTCTTGCTCGTCATAGGGAACAAGTTTGATTTCGAGGGCTTTGTTTTCGATAGTTAAATCTTCTATAAAAAAGGATTGTTGGAAGTTTCTTTGTTTTAAAAATTCTGAAAAACCTGGGTGTCTGATGATGTTGACAACATTCTTGCCTTTATCCTGTTCAGATTTAATACTCAAAAAAATTTCTGCTTTTGCTGTAGCCAGCATAATTTGGTTGTATTTGTCAATAACAATTACACCATCTTGCATACCCTCAGTTAGTCTTTTAAAAGCAGCTAGCCTTTTAGATAATTCAGCTCGATCACTTTCGGATCTTTGAAATAGATTTCTTAATGATGAGAATATAACATTCCAAGGGCCTAATACTGGAGGGCTCAAATTAAAATTTGGATACTTAAGCCAAAAGATCAACTTCTGAATTTGTAATAAATGGTAAGTTAACCAGCCGGTTGATATCAGCACTGCTATCAACAGCCCATAGGAGAAACCAAGCACTAAACTCGTTGTAGAGAAAACCACAGAAACAATCAGGAAAAAAACTAAAATGCTAATACCAAATTGTGAATAAATAGCTCGATTTATAGTCTTATAATCATCTTTTGAATTCTTATTAATTTTTTTTCGTCGGGTTAGTTGCAAATCTGTATCCACTACCTCTGATCGTCTCAATATTTTTGTCATGATTAGTTGGGCTTAATGCCTTTCTCAATCTCCTAATGTGCACATCGACCGTCC
Organism: Betaproteobacteria bacterium TMED82; assembly: GCA_002170395.1. Lineage (GTDB taxonomy): Bacteria > Pseudomonadota > Gammaproteobacteria > Burkholderiales > Burkholderiaceae_A > UBA7377. The sequence goes on along the minus strand of NHEJ01000004.1, from coordinate 26,533 downwards.
TATCCTCAACAAATACATGATCCCCCCAAACCTTATCTAATATTTGTCCTCTTGAGTGAATTCTTTCCGGACTTGTCATAAAAAAATGGAGAAGTTTAAATTCAGTTGGTCCCAAGATAATTGCTTTTCCGTTACCTGTAATCGAATGTGTTGTGGGGTTAAGACAAATACCACACTTTGTAACTGCATCATCGGTTAGTTCTGGCGAACGTCTTCGTAAGAGAGCTTTTATTCGAGCCCCTAACTCTTTAGGAGAAAAGGGTTTGGTAACATAGTCATCAGCACCAGATTCAAGGCCATCAATTTTATCTTCCTCAGTTGATCTAGCGGTAAGCATGATTATGGGAATACATTTTGTTCTTTCAACATTTCTACACTTTTTTACAAGTTGAATTCCGCTAGTTCCTGGTAACATCCAGTCAATTATGATTAAGTTCGGCAATTCGGCTTTAATAAAAGCCTCTGCTTGAAGGGAATCCGAGGCTCTCCTAACACTGTAACCTTCAAAACTGAGGTTCACCGAAATTAACTCTGCAATAGCAGGTTCATCTTCGACAACTAATATTGTACACTTCATGACATAAGCTTTAGTTAAAACACGCCCTATGTCAATAAAACCAAAAAAATTTTTAGGTGTCCCTGATGAAATTATTGTAAAGGAAGCATCTCGATGTGTAGAGTTAGTGTATGCGTCCGAGCTAGAGGATGCACCTAGTCGTGGGGAGTTATCGTTTGAGTTCTTGAGAGTTTTTTCGCCGTCTGCAGAAGTGGTAGGTCATGGTAAAGGGCAGGAAGTCATTCAACAGGGAAAACGAGAAGTAATGGTAGAGAAAATCGAACCGATTGGTAATTATGCAATTAAGATAACCTTTTCTGATGGACATGATACTGGGATTTATTCTTGGAATTATTTATCAGAATTATGTAGTAATTCGGATAAGCTATGGAAAGAATATTTAGATGCTCTTAGCAGCATTAATGGTTCAAGAAATTAATAAAGTTACGTGTGTGAGATTATGGGTTCAAATCAAAGAGTGAATTTTGGATATAAAAAAGTTGATAAAAAAGAGAAGGGTATCTTGGTGGGTAATGTATTTACCGATGTCGCCGGTAGGTACGATATCTTTAACGATATAGCATCTGTTGGTTTACACAGAATATGGAAAAAATATGCTGTGTGGCTGTTAAATGCAAAGTCTTCGGATGTAGTCTTAGATATAGCCAGTGGCACCGGTGACTTGGCTTTGGAAATAAGTAAAACTTTGTTAAAAAAAGAGCAGTTATGGATGACAGACGTAAATTTTGAAATGTTATCAATCGGACGGCAGCGATGCCTTGATTTAGGAAAAAATTTTCGAACCGTGTTGTGTAATGCCGAGACTTTGCCGTTCAGGGACTGTTATTTTGATAAAGCTACGATAGCATTTGGGTTACGCAATTTTACCGATAGAATAGCTGCCTTGAAGGAGATTTCCAGGGTATTAAAACCGGGAGGCAAACTGTTAGTGTTAGAGTTCTCCAAGATAGAAGCAGGGTTCGGGGAATTATATGATTGGTATCTTTCAAACTTGCTTCCCCAGATTGGATCACTAGTCGTTGGAAAGGAGGATCCTTATCAATATTTGGTGGAATCGATCAAAACGTACCCTAATCCGATGAAAATAAGCTCAGAAATGAACGAATCGGGTTTCTCTGCAGTCAGATATCAAAAGGTTTTATTCGGAGCTGTTAGTATACATCAAGCATTTACCAGCACCGACACTGATTAATTTTTGGGAGATTGATATATGGTTTTTAGTAGAATGAAGATATTATCCATGTTGTCCTTTTGTGCCCTCTTTTTCGTAGTTTCAATAGATTCCGCCGATGCACGTAGAATGGGATTTGGCAGATCAATTGGGAAAATGCCTCCTATGAAAAGACAAGTCACTCCACCGCCCTCCCGTGCTCCACAGACAGTGCCAAAGAAAGTAGATCAAAATAAAGCAAATGTGGTAGGTCAAAATAATTCAAGAAGTGGTTTTTTGGGTCCATTGGGGGGACTGGCTGCCGGCCTAGGCCTTGCAGCACTGGCAAATTATATGGGATTTGGTGAAGAATTGATGAGCTTTTTACTCATAGTTTTGGGTGCCCTTGGCCTTTTCTTGCTGTTTCGTTTTGCTTTTTCGAGACATAAAGCCGTACTTGCAGGTGGCTACTCACCGCCATCTGTTGAACCCTTTTCACCTGCAACAAAAGGCAGTTCCGAGAGTCATCGGACTAGAGGAAGCGAATCTTATAGCCCTGAAACATCAATCACTCAACAAGCGAGGGAGGAGGAATTAGCTGCTTTTTTGAAAGTAGCGAAAGAGAAATTTGTTGAGTTGCAAAGACTCTGGGATGATAAAAATGTTGAGGCCATAAATAATTTTTGCTCCGCTGAAATGGGTAAAATTTTGCAAGATCAGCTCCAACAAATTGGTTCAAAAAATTCAATCACCTCTGTGCTTGAGCTCAATGCCGAGTTGTATAGTTTCGAATCTAATGAAAAATCAGGTAGTGAGACATACCAGGAAGCTCTTATTCGTTTCCATGGATTAGTTAGGGAAGAAATTGAGGAAGAAGCCAAATCCTTTAATGAAATCTGGGCTCTACGCAAGTACAGTGAAAGTGGTGAGGGCTGGCTATTATATGGAATAAGTCAGGTGGAGTAGGGGTTTTGTATTCCAGTTTTTTCCATTCCGTGAGAGATTTGCTAAACAAGAATATTGAAGATGATATTGAGATCATGCTCTGTTTAAAAAAATTTTCGGGAGTAAAAATTTTTTTTCGTTTGGCTGACTATCCTTTAAAAAACACTTCTTTGATTCTTGAAATAGATAATGATGGGTTACTTAAAAATATTGATTTAGGAGATGCTACGGACTTTGAAACGAATTTTTCACAAGATGACGTTCAAATCTCCTTGAATAATAATTATCTAAATAAGCAGTTTGTTGATTTACTCCACAGTGTAGTTATGGGTGATGTGTCGAGCAAGAAAAGTTTTATTGGAAAAGGCTTAAAAGTTGAGGGCTCTGTTGAAAATATACAGGCATTAGAGCCATTACTTGAAGTTTTAGTTGAAAAGCTTAAACCTTTTTTTTCGAGGATAAACGAGTCTGTTGCAGTCTCTACAATCAGTCGAGTCGTCAGAAATTCACTTGAAGAGCAGAGTATCATGCTAAAGAAGAGTCATCTGGTCAGCCATCAAAGAAAACTGAGAGAGCTGAGACAAAGAATAACTAATTTGGAAAAAGTAATAAATTAATAGTTGAATTTTTGATAACTATTATTTTTTTAGCATCTTTTTTCCCAATTCTACTCCGGGTTGGTCGAAAGGATTAATTCCCCACAAAATACCCATGGTGAATACTTTGTGTTCCAAAAGGGACATCAACCCTCCTAAACTTGAGGGCGAGAGTTCCTTTAACCAAATAATGCTGCTTGGTCGATTGCCAGGAAAATTATTCTTTGGGTCACCAAATGCTAACGCATCAGCTTGAACTTTTAAATTTTCACACAAAAAGTTGTGCCCTTTTTTTTCCGCCCTATTTTCAACTCGGTATGAAGGATGTAAGCCATAGAAGTCAATTGGTACTATAGATGTTCCCTGATGGAGAAGTTGAAAATAAGCATGCTGGCCTTGAATCCCTGAGCCGCCCCAAACAATCGCACTAGTTTCGGTTAAACAAGGGGACCCATCTGTTTTTAATGACTTTCCAAGTGACTCCATTTCAAGCTGTTGTATGTACTGAATCAGAAAATCCAATTTGGAGGAGTATGTCGCAACATGCTGAGTTTTGAATTTCAGAAAATTCTGGTTCCAGATGGCTATCAAAGCAGCAAGTAATGGGATATTGGTAGATGCTTTCTCTAACAAGAAGTGTTGATCCATATCTGCTGCACCTTCCAAAAAAGAATTATAGTTATTCCTCCCAATTGCAATTGCAACTGGTAAGCCGATAGATGACCAAACGGAAAATCTACCTCCAACAAATTTTGGAATCCAAAAAACAGTATCTTGTAAAAATCCCAATTTCAATGCTAGCTCAATATTTGATGTAACGACGGCCATTTGATTTAATTCTTTAAATTTCGGACATGAGTGTGCTTCAAACCACTGTTTTACTTGTGAAAACATTAAGTATAGTTCGGGAGTTGTCAAAGACTTACTTTGAATAATAATTAGAGATTTTTCAGGGTTAGATTGTAACAATGTATTTTTTAATTCAAACCCGTCTGGATTTGATGCAAAGTAAAGAGTTGTAGTGGTTAATTTGAACTCAGCATCAACTGATTCAATTACAAATTTCGGACCTAATACGGATCCCCCAAGCCCTAACACAATTACATTAGTGATTGGCTTTCCTGTCCAACCCTTGAGTTTTTTCGACCTCACTTTAGTCGCAAAAGCAAGCATCCTTTTTTTTTCGTTGTTAATTTTTAAGTAGAGCTCATCATCTGATTTTTTAGAATTTTTTTCTTGGCTTCTGAGTTGAATATGCAGACTACCGCCCTGACCTTCAAACAACCCATTTATTTTTTTTCTTAAACCACATTCTTCGGACAATTGAATTAATTTACTTAGAATTGATGCGTTTATGTGTTGACGGGAAAAATCAAAAACCAAATTATCGTGATAGACAGGGATAAAATTATTCTTCTCAATAAAATTTTTTTTTTTTGAGATTATATTGACAACCTTCTCAGAAATCCTCTCCAGATCACCAACTACACTTGAAACCATTAAACCCTCAGGTACAAAAAGAACAGATTAATAAAATATTTTTGTTAGTCTATGACACTTTTTTAGTTCACAGTTAGAATTATGACTGAGTTAATTGATTTTTGGTAATTATGAAACATGTAATGCTTCAAGGAAAACTTCATCGTGTTAAAGTAACTGGTAATGATTTGCATTATGAGGGTTCTTGTGCAATTGATGAAAATCTTCTCGTAGCGTCGGGTATACGGCCTTTCGAAAAAATTGAAATATACAACATAAACACTGGCGAACGGTTTGAAACTTACGTAATAAAAGCTAATAAAGGTTCAGGAACCATATCTCTAAATGGGGCTGCGGCAAGAAAGGCAGCGAAAGGCGATTTCTTGATAATCTGTACCTACACACTTATAGATTATGAAAAGCTGGAACAACATCAACCTAAAATTGTCCACGTTAATGAAAATAATGAAATTATAAAATAGTAGCGGTTAGGGAATAATTGTTTACCAGAGGATTGACTATGCCTCCAAGCACAATTTTACTAGATGATTTTTCTAGTACTGAATCAAATCGATCTAGCCGGGTTTATGAAAACCCGATTTTTAGTATTACCGCTAATACTGCCCGGGAAGTTGACTCTGCTCTTAACGAAATTCAAGAAGCCAATCGCCGTGGTCAGTATGTGGTTAGTGTATTTAATTATGAATTGGGATTGATTTTACAAGGTCTACAGCTCCCTGATGACGCCTACCCTCTTCTTAAGGCTTGGGTTTTTGATGGCTATAGCCCTCTAAGTCAGCGGGAGGCTACGACTTGGCTAAAAAAACAGTGGGAGTTTGAAAGTAACCAGAGCACTATAAATCAGGATAAATTAAGCGGCGTTTGCAATATAAGTTTGAGTTTAGATGAAAAAGAGTTTCTGATACATTTAGAAAAAATTAAAGAGCTCATTACACTTGGACACACCTATCAGGTAAATTATACGTTCCGCATCGAGGGGCAGTTATATGGAACCCCCTTGGGTTTGTACTTAAGACTTAGAGAAAAACAACCTAGTTCTTTTGGTGCCTTTTTCCAGTTAGATGATTTTGACTTATTATCTTTTTCTCCAGAGTGGTTTTTAGCTAATAAAAATGGGCTGTTAAAAGCCAAACCCATGAAAGGAACCTTAGCTACAAGAGGATTCAAACCAGCAGATCTAGCATCAGACGAAAAGAACAGGGCCGAAAACTTGATGATTGTAGATTTGATAAGAAATGATCTTGCAAGAATAAGCCAAACTGGCTCGGTGGAAGTAGAAAACTTATTTGACGTTGAGAAGGTAGGTGAAGTTTTTCAAATGACCTCAACGGTATTATCCAGACTTAGAGAGGAAACCACTCTCAGAAAACTACTCAACGCCACTTTTCCTTGTGGCTCGGTTACTGGAGCTCCAAAGAAAAGGACAATGGAAATTATTGATTCTCTAGAAAGCAAAAGAAGGAGATCATATTGCGGTGCCTTAGGCTGGTTCGATCCTTGCTCAAATGACAATGACCTGGGAGATTTCGCAATGAGCGTTTTGATCAGAACTGTTGAAGTGAATAAGAAACATCAAATTAAATTTGGAGTTGGCTCTGGGATTACTATCGGATCAAATAATTCGGAGGAGTGGAAAGAATGTTTGCTAAAGTCCTCGTTTCTTGTGAAGCTACCTTGCAGTGTCGGCTTATTTGAGACTATCAAGGTCTTTGGGTGCAAGCTCTACAGGTTCGAGTTCCACATGCGTAGGTTGATGCGATCAGCAGCAAACTTCGGAATTCCATATGATCGTGATCAAATAGAGTTCTTTATTAAGTCTAAAGTGGAAGAGTCTTGTATAAGCTCCTTGGAATACAAATTTCGGATCCAACTGAATGCTGACGGCACGTTGGAAGAAAGAATAAGCAAGCTTGAGAGTATGGGGGAACGAGTAAAAATTTTTTGGGCAAAAGATCTTTTGGGTGAGCAATTTATGCATATTAACAGTTTTGATCCCCTGTTGAAGCATAAGACAACTGCTCGAAAGTTATATGACTTATGTTGGAGAAAAGCTGAGGTTTGTGGAGGATTTGATGGTTTATTTTTAAATGAAAAGGGGGAAATCACAGAGGGTGGTAGGTCAAATGTCTTTATAAGAATTGAGGGAAGTTTATACACGCCACCAGTCAAATGTGGATTATTACCAGGAATAATGAGAGAAATAGTGCTGAAAGACCCAGCTTATTCGGCTCACGAGGCGGTCTTGAGTGCTAAAGACGTTCGCGAAGCTGAAGAAATTTATCTAACTAACTCACTACGGGGAATTTTTAAAGTTTCCTTAGCTCCTATTAATAATTAATAGAACGAAATTTGGATTTTATCTATTGATGAAGTACAGTCAAAAGGTTATCATTCTCGATTCTAACTGTTATTTTGTCTTTAATGTTTAAGCTGTTTTACCGTAACTTATTGGGAGTTTTTTATGACCAAGCAACCACCTGAAATTCGTGTTTGTTCTTTTCCAAACAATATGTCCATGGACGTTAGCGACCCTGAGTTATGGGAGGCCATGCAGGCTGAAAACCTTAGACAAGAGCAACATATAGAGTTGATTGCCTCTGAAAATTATACGAGTCCCGTAGTGATGCAGGCACAGGGTTCAGTTATGACAAACAAGTACGCTGAGGGGTATCCCAGCAAAAGATACTACGGAGGTTGTGAGAATGTTGATGTGGCCGAGGAATTAGCTATAGCCAGACTCAGAGAACTCTACAAGGCTGAATATGCTAACGTTCAACCACATTCTGGTTCCCAAGCAAACCAAGCAGTATTTTTCGCTTACTTAAAGCCAGGAGATACCATACTAGGAATGTCCTTGGCTGACGGGGGGCACCTCACACATGGAGCTTCGGTAAATCTTTCAGGAAAAGTTTTCAATGCTGTTCAGTACGGGCTAAGGGAAATCGACGAAACTATAGACTATGACAAAGTTGAACAGTTGGCGATTGAACATAAGCCAAAGATGATAATTGCTGGTGCCTCTGCTTATTCTTTGGTAATAGATTGGAAGCGTTTTAGAGAAATTGCTGATAAGGTTGGAGCTTTTTTTCTGGTAGATATGGCACATTATTCAGGGTTAATCGCGGCTGGGGTATATCCAAGTCCAGTCGGAATAGCTGACTTCGTAACTAGTACAACTCATAAAACACTTCGTGGTCCTAGAGGAGGTATTATATTGTCTCAAGAGGAACACGCAAAGAAATTGAATTCCCTGATTTTTCCTGGAATTCAGGGTGGACCTTTAATGCACGTCATAGCTGCTAAGGCTGCGGCTTTTAAAGAAGCACTTACTCCCGCTTTTAAAGTTTACCAAGAGCAGGTTTTGAAAAATGCCTCTCAAATGGCTGACACTTTTGTAGATAGAGGCTTAAGGATAGTTTCCGGTAAAACCGATTGTCATCTAATTTTAGTTGACCTGAGAGCGAAAAACATTACTGGAAAAGCTGCTGAAGAATTGTTGGGTAAAGCGCATATCACAGTCAATAAAAATGCAATACCTAATGACCCTGAAAAGCCATTCGTCACGTCCGGGATAAGAATTGGATCACCGGCAATGACTACGAGAGGTTTTAAGGAAAAAGAGTCTGCTATTTTAGCAAATTTAATAGCTGATTTATTGGATTCACCGGAAGATGCTGAGGTTCTGCGCTCTGTGAAAGAGAGCGTTGCGGAGCTCACTTCCGAGTTTCCAGTTTACGGTAAATAGCTTAAATTTAAAGCTTTCTTTGCTTTCCGGCGAAGATTTTTTATAGTCAACTTTTTGGGGAGAAATGATTTGGCAGGGCGTAATTTTTTATTTGTACCGGGACCGACTAATTTGCCGGACAGAATTAATAGGGCGATGATGGTTTCCATGGAGGATCACAGATCCCCTAACTTTCCTCGTTTGTATGAATCTTTATTACCAGGATTGAAAAGAATATTCCGAACTGAGTCCGGTACGCCTTTCATATTTCCGTCCTCTGGATCAGGTTGTTGGGAAGCTGCAATTACAAATACCTTATCTCCAGGTGATAAGGTTTTAGCTTCCAGATTTGGTCAGTTCAGTCACCTCTGGATAGAGATGTGTAAAAATCATGGGCTTGATGTGCACGAGATTGATTGTGAATGGGGTACAGGTGTCCCCCTTGATGAATACGAAGCAGTTCTTTCAGCTGATACGTCACATAGCATAAAGGCGGTCCTAGCATGCCAAAATGAAACTGCCACCGGTGTAACTTCGAATATTGAGGGGGTAAGAAAAGTGCTCGATAAAGTTGGTCACCCTGCTCTTTTGTTTGTTGATAGTGTTAGTGCTTTGGCCTCGGTGGATTTCAGGTTTGATGACTGGAAGGTTGACATGTGTGTGACTGGTTCACAGAAAGGTCTGATGCTGCCTGCTGGACTTGGCATTCTTTGCGTTAGTGAAAAGGCTCTAAGTCTGACCGAAAGTGCTGGCCTGAAAAGAGATTATTTTGACCTTGATCAAATGCTCAATGCCAACAAGACAGGGTATTTCCCATACACTCCAGCATTACCTCTGTTTTATGGTTTGAAAGAGGCAATTGCAGTAATTGAGGAGGAAGGTCTTGACAATATCATAGCTAGACATCATTACTTAGCTGAGGGTGCCCGAGCGGCTGTTCACAATGGGTGGGGGTTAAAGCTTTGTGCAAAGGAACCGAAGTGGTATTCAGATACTGTCACGGCGGTGATGCTTCCTGAGGGCGTGAATGGAGCTGAAATTATACTTCATGCCTATAAGCGTTATAATGTCTCTTTAGGTGCGGGATTAACCAAGGTCGCTGGAAAGCTTTTTCGGATTGGGCATTTGGGAGACATGAATGAGGTTCATTTAAGTGCGGGCATTGTGGGCGCAGAAATGTCCATGTTGGATAATGGTGTCAGTGTTACACCCGGAAGTGGTGTTGCTGCTGCTCAAGAATATTGGAGAAACAATACTCCACCTCAAGGGCTGGTGACCCGTTAGGCAAAATTTATGGAAAAAGTTGTTTTTCTAGACAGAGAGTCTCTTAATGCCAAGGTGAGGCGTCCTGAATTTCAGCATGATTGGGTTGAATATGATCAAACTAGTCCTAATGAAATTATCAATAGGTTAGCGGAAGCTTCAATTGCTATAACCAACAAGGTTCCAATAAGAAAAGAAACTATAGCCAAGCTTCCAAAGCTGAGATTCATAGCTGTTGCTGCTACTGGATATGACGTTATAGATATAGGAGCTTGTAAAGAATCTGGAATAAGTGTGTCTAATATTCGGAACTATGCGGTAAACACGGTTCCCGAGCATACGTTTTCATTAATACTTGCGCTTAAGAGAAACTTGTTTGCGTATAGAAGAGATGTTTTGGCAGGTAGATGGCAAAAGCATAATCAATTTTGTTTTTTTGATTACCAAATTGGTGATCTCCGTGACAGTACCATTGGAATTTTTGGGGAAGGCGCGCTTGGTCAAGGTACAGCTAGAATAGCTGAAGGTTTTGGCATGAAAGTTTTATTTGCTGACCATCCTCCTCCGAAATCTGAAGGGATAAATTTTACTGATCCAGAAGAAGTATTCGCTAAGTCAGATATAATCTCGCTACACTGTCCCTTAACCGAAAATTCAAGAGGGTTCATTGGGCTTGATCAGTTTAAGCTGATGAAGAAAACCTCAATTCTCATAAATACGGCAAGAGGTGGTCTCGTCAAAGAGGCTGATTTGGTAGAGGCTTTGGAGCAGAAGATGATTGCCGGTGCTGGATTTGATGTACTTACTAAGGAGCCACCTTTAGATGGTAACCCTCTTTTGGATCTAGACTTACCAAATTTCATACTTACTCCACATGTAGCTTGGGCCTCGGACGAGGCTCAGCAGTTTTTAGCTGATCAACTAATTGACAATGTCGATCTTTTTTTTAAAGGCAACCCGCAGAATTTGGTAGGTTAGATGGCGAAGAATCTTTTATATCAATTCGATACCGATGAAGTTGCAAGTGTATTTGATAGTGTCGTAGCTTATGATGGGGGTGCTGACCACGTAACTGGGATAGCAAACGTTACCTCAGACAATGTTTCTCCCATGGTTGATGGTTGCATTTACACTAGAGGTCCAAAGGATAAACAAAATACAGCGATATTTGTTGGTGGCAGTTCACTGTCAGCTGGTGAATTAGTTTTTGAAGCTGTAAAAAAAAGGTTTTTTTCGGGATTTAGGGTTTCAGTTATGCTGGATTCGAACGGTGCCAATACTACTGCAGCAGCAGCTGTGGCAAATATTGTAAACGTCTGCAACGTTAAAGGAAAAAAAGCTATAATTCTGGGTGGTACTGGACCAGTTGGACAAAGGGCAGCAGCACTGCTTGCTGGTGAAGGGGCGAGTGTTTTTATTACATCACGTTCGGTTGAAAAGGCGTCAAATACTGCAGGACTTATAAAAAATAGATTCAAGGTGGAATGCGGAGCTTTGGCGGGAGGTTCAGATTTAGAGCGAAGAACTGCAATTGAGGGTGCTTCCATTGTTGTTTCGACAGGTGCTAGTGGTGTGGTGCTTCTCGACGAAAATGACTGGAAAGATAGTCAGTCAATAGAGGTATTGTGTGACGCCAACGCGATGCCTCCGTTGGGAATCGGTGGCATTGAAATGAATGACAAGGCCACCGAAAGGCATGGGAAAAAAGCTTTCGGCTCCATAGGTTTTGGAGGATTAAAAATTGCAGTTCACAGAGCTTGTATAGGACAGCTTTTTGAAAATAATCAAAACTTGTTTGATGCGGAAGAAGTATATTCAATGGCAAAAAAAATGCTTTAACAAAAAAATGTTAGAAATCCCATCAGAAAAGTTTCTCGACAAGTTGGCTTCATCTGCTGCAACCCCCGGCGGAGGAAGCGTTGCAGCACTTATGGGCTCCATGTCCGCAGCATTAGTTAGTATGGTAGGAAACTTGACAGTTGGAAAGAAAAAATACTCGGATGTGGAAGATGAGGTAAATGACATAATTAAGAGAAGTGAGGACCTCCGACAAAAACTTCAGGAAGCTGTTGCACAGGACGTTGAAGCTTTTGACTCTGTGATGGCTGCATACGGTCTTCCGAAAAATACACAGGAAGAGCAAGTTCTCCGAAGTGAAGAAATCCAAAAACGGTTGGTTGATGCTATTCAGGCCCCTTTGGATTGTGCGAAATTATCTTGTGAAGTTCTTCCTTTGTCGGAAAGAATTGCCGAAATCGGAAACATAAATATTATTTCTGACGCTGGAGTTGCTGCATTAGCCGCAAGAGCAGCATTTAAGAGTGCGGCCTTGAATGTTTTTGTTAATGCTGCAGCTTTATCAGATAAGGACTTGGCTACAAGCAAAATTCGCGAAGTTAGAGAGTTGATGAAAATTGTAGAAAATATAGAAGGTAAGGTGTTTATAAAGGTATCCGATACAATCCTAAAAAATTAAATCTAAAATGGAGGCTAGCAATAATGCCTAGTGATATAGAAATCGCACAGAATGCGAACATAGAAAAAATTGTTAAAATTGCTTCCAAGATTGGGATAAGTGAAACTTCCTTAATTCCCTACGGGCATTCCAAAGCTAAAGTAACTTTAGATTTTTTGTCAAGTTTAAAATCGAAACAGGACGGAAAGCTCATATTGGTGACCGCTATAAGTCCAACCCCAGCCGGGGAAGGTAAAACCACTACTACGGTGGGTTTGGGAGACGGTTTGAATAGAATTGGGAAAAATACTGTTATTTGTTTAAGAGAGCCTTCTTTAGGACCTGTTTTCGGTGTTAAAGGAGGTGCTGCAGGCGGAGGTTACGCGCAAATTGTTCCAATGGAGGATATTAATCTACATTTTACTGGTGATTTCTCAGCAATCGCATTAGCTAACAATCTACTATCAGCAATGATTGATAATCATATTCATCAAGGTAACGCCTTGAATATCGATTCCAGGAGGGTGACTTGGAAAAGAGTTGTTGATATGAATGATAGAGCTTTAAGAGACGTTGCGGTCGGGCTTGGAGGTCCAGGTAACGGTTATACTAGGCAGGACGGTTTTGATATAGTTGTGGCATCTGAGGTGATGGCTATTTTCTGTCTTGCAGAGTCCGTAGAAGATCTAAAATCCAGGCTTGGACAAATTGTAATAGGCACAACGCGAGAGGGTAAGTTAATTCATGCTAGAGAATTGAATGCGCATGGAGCCATGACAGTACTTTTAAAAGATGCTCTACAGCCAAATCTAGTACAAACCTTGGAAAATAATCCTGCATTTGTTCATGGTGGTCCTTTTGCAAATATTGCTCACGGTTGTAATTCTGTAATTGCCACGAAAAGCGCCTTGAAGCTTGGCGACTATGTTGTTACTGAGGCAGGTTTTGGGGCTGATTTGGGAGCTGAAAAATTTATAGATATAAAATGCAGAAAAACTGATTTGAAACCTTGCGTAGCTGTAATCGTAGCAACTGTTAGGGCATTGAAATATCATGGTGGTATCGAAGTAAAGAATTTAAACAGTGAAAATTGTGATGCTCTGGAGAAAGGATTAGTAAACCTTGAAAGGCATGTGCATAATGTTAAGAGTAACTATGGTCTGCCTTGTGTAGTTTCGATCAATAAATTTAATTTTGATACTATTAAGGAAGTTGAAATTATAAAGAAAAGGATGACAACCCTTGGAGTATCTGTTGTTTTGGCGGAGCACTGGGCGAAGGGCGGAGAGGGAGCTGAGGATTTAGCTAAAGAAGTTGTTAGGTTATCGGAGCTTAATAGTCAACCAACTTATGTCTATCCTGATGAAGATACTCTTTTAGAGAAGGTAAGAAAAGTTGCCATGAATATTTATGGAGCCTCTGATATTACGGCTAGTTCAAAAGTTAAAGCACAGCTTGAAACTTGGGAAAAGTCGGGGTTTGGAAAATATCCGGTTTGTATTGCTAAAACTCAGTCATCTTTTTCTACTGACGCCTCTATTAGGGGTGCGCCCTCTGGCCATATTGTCAATATAAGAGAAGTTAGACTGGCTGCTGGTGCTGAATTTATTGTTGCTGTTTGCGGGGAGATTATGACCATGCCAGGATTACCAAGATTTCCAAGCGCTGAAAAAATTGACGTAGATTCCGGTGGAAAGGTGATAGGTTTATTCTAGAAAAAGCAACCTCTTTGAAGTTAAAGATTTAGTAAAGACGATACTAACTACCGAAAAGAAATTTCTATTAACTCAAGTGTATAGCGGTATTAGATAACGGTGGCCAAGGGCGGAATCGAACCACCGACACAAGGATTTTCAGTCCTCTGCTCTACCGACTGAGCTACTTGGCCAGAAATCTAAGTATACGTCAAAGTTTAGAAATCTCCAGCTTAGTGTTTATTATTCCAAAAAAAATTGATGGAATTATAATGAAAACCTTTACTCATGTACTGTTAATTTGTAAATTTGTTCTTAGAAATTATCCACAAAGGAAAAATTTAATTACTCTGTCGAATTCAAAGAAATATTTAATGAGATAAGTGGCTAGCAGAAATCTTATTAGTACGTCAGTTTTTTTATTGCCTCAGATGCAGCCAACATTCCCATAGTTGCCGTGACTGTAACTATTGAACCATAGCCTGAGCAGGAAATCTTTCCAGATTTTGTGACGTCTGTATTATTTGGAGTCATTCTTTCAGAAGAGCTAACACAAGAAAGATTCATTTTTCCCTGCTTCGGAAATTGAAATTTCTTTCTTAGTTGATATCTGAGTTTTGCCAATAACGGGTCTTGCTTTGTCTCAGCTAAGTCAGATGTATGAATAGCCTGCGGGTTCGTTTTTCCTCCAACTGCTCCACAAATCAGCAAGGATTTTATATTTTTTCTACGCTTTAAGGCCATTATTAAAGCAATTTTAGCTTTGAGATCATCACAAGCGTCAATCCAAAAACAAGCATTTTCCTGGGATAGGATTAAATCTGCCGTTGATTCTGAGAGATGGTCTTCGTATTTTTTAATAGCAAGTCTAGGATTAATAGTGAGTAAGATTCGCTCGCTGGCGTCCACTTTAGCGAGACCCAAAGTTAAGTGTGAAGCTTGCGACTGCCTATTTATATTTGATTCAAAGACATTATCGGGATCTATTAAAACCAGGTTTTGAACACCCGATCTAACTAAGGCCTCGGCTGCCCAGGAACCAACTCCACCAATGCCTACGATTCCAATTTTGGAGTGTTCGAGGCGGGCAAACTTTTCTTTAGTAAATAGTAAGCTTGTATTTATGAATGATCGAGGTAACTCCATTAGACGTTACGGTATTAAAATCGAGCAACCTGTAGTTCTTCTCTCCTCTAAGTCTCTGTGGGCTTTACCAGCCTCATGTAAGGAATACTTTTGATAGACTGGTATTCTTAGCTTTTTCAAGGCTACAAGTTGTACAATCTCACTTGCTGTCAATTCTAATTCCCTTCTAGCGCTTATGTATGGCCAAAGAGAAGGACGTGTAATGAACAAGTGTCCACTCAATAAACCTAAATCAAATGAGGCCACTTTTCCAGATGCATTGCCAAAAGACACCATGAGCCCATATTTACGCAAACACTGTAAAGATTGGTAGAAAGTTTGAGCTCCTATTGAATCGAAAACCACGTCCACCCCTTCTCCATCAGTTATTGTTCTGACTTCCTCGACAAAATTTTCTCTGACGTAATTGATGGTATGCGTAGCGCCATAATTCCTTGCTAATTCTCTTTTCTCTTCACTGCTGACTGTGCCAATAGTTTCGACCCCGATCATTTTTGCCCATTGCATCGCTATTAATCCGACCCCACCACCTGCAGCATGAAACAAAATTTTATGGAAATCTTGCAAATTTGCAGTCCTTTTAAACAAATAGTGAACAGTCATACCCTTAAGCATCATCGCGGCTGCTACTTCAAAGTCTATTTCCTTCGGAATTTTTACTAGAAATTCACTGGAAATAATTCTGGCAGAGCAATAGGCTCCAGGTGTAGCACTAGCATAAGCAACTCTGTCCCCCTCTTTAAAGCTCTTTACATTCTTTCCAACAGCTTCAACTACTCCTGAGGCTTCATGCCCTAGTTTGCCAGGCAAACTTGCCATTGGGTAAATTCCATTTCGGTAATAAACGTCAATATAGTTTAAGCCGATTGCCTTATGCCTTAAAAGAACATCATCAGGACCTGGCGACTCCAATTTTTCTTCATTAATTTCTATTACTTTATAGCTTCCTGTTTTTTGTATTTCAGCGCAATATTCCAAGGTTTCCCCCTTTTTTGGGTTTTACATCAAAAGTGATTTAACGTTAATCTTAATAATTATTGTAGTAAAAATTTTATTATGGATTTATTTTAAACCAATAGGAATAACTGCGATGGCTGGACATTCAAAATGGGCGAATATTCAACATAGAAAGAATCGTCAAGATGAAAAAAAGGGGAAAATTTTCGGCAGGTTAATTAAAGAAATAACTGTAGCTGCCAGACTGGGCGGCGGAGACGTCGAATCTAATCCAAGGTTAAGGCTTGCAATAGATCGGGCCAGAGAAGCAAATATGCCAAAAGATAAACTAACCGATGCGATAAAACGTGGGACTGGGCAAATGCAGGGTGTCAATTACGAAGAAATTCGCTATGAAGGTTACGGACCTGGGGGCGTAGCTTTTCTAGTAGATTGCATGACGGATAATAAAACAAGAACAGTATCGGAAGTAAGACACGCATTTTCTAAGAATGGTGGAAATTTGGGAACGGATGGTTCTGTCTCTTATCTTTTTAAATCTTGCAGCCAATTCTTCATTTCATCGCAGATTGATGAGGACGAGATACTAGAGGTGGTGATATCCTCGGGAGCAGATGACTTAATATCTTTGGGTAACGGTAACATGGAAGTGTTGGGTCAACCTGATAAATTCTTAAGTATTAGAAACGGTTTGGAACAGGCAAAAATAACAATTGCACATTCAGAAGTGACTTTTCGGGCGGAGACCCAAGTAGAGATAGCCAATAGCCAATTAAACAGTGTGCAACAATTAGTGGATTCTTTAGAGTCATTGGAAGATGTTCAAAATATTTATATTAATGCTTCTCTTTAGGAAGCCGTCATTGGAGGTTGTATGAATGTTTTAGTTTTGGGCTCAGGTGGAAGGGAGCATGCCATAGCTTGGAAGCTAGCCCAGTCTCCAGAGGTTAAAAAGGTATATGTTTACCCGGGTAATTCTGGAATGTTTATTGATTCTAAACTTGAACCACTCTCCAGAAAGGTTTTCACAAGTCAAGTAGCATTAATAAACGAAGTAAAGAGTAAAGAAATTGAATTTAGCATAGTTGGCCCTGAGCAGTATCTGGTTGAAGGAGTTGTAGATAGTTTTCTCTCAAATGGCTTAAAAATAATTGGGCCAACAAAGAAAGCAGCGAATTTAGAGGGTTCTAAGGCTGATGCGAAAACTTTTATGCTTAAAAACAAAATCCCTACCGCTGGTTGTAAAGTTTTTTCTTCTTTTGAAAAGGCAAATTTGTATGCGAAACAACTGAAATTCCCGGCCGTTATAAAAGCTGACGGCTTAGCGGCAGGCAAAGGAGTTTTTATTGCTGATTCGTATATCGCTGCAAAACCAATTCTTGAAGACCTACTTTTAAAAAAAAAGATTGGTAATTCAGGTTCAAAAATTTTAATTGAAGATTTTATTGTTGGTCGTGAATTGAGTTTTATCGTTTTGACTAATGGTAAATTCACTCTGCCTTTTCCGTGCTCCCAAGATTATAAGAGGCTTCTATCGGGAGATAATGGCCCAAATACTGGGGGAATGGGGGCATATTCTCCGGTAGACTTTATAGAGGAAAATTTTGTCTCTCATGTTATTGAGACGATTATTGACCCTGTTTTACGTGGGCTTGAAGCGGAAGGCAATCCGTATTTTGGTTTTCTGTATGCAGGTTTGATGATTGAGCCCAACGGGGAACTTAAAGTACTTGAATTCAATTGTCGGCTAGGAGATCCTGAAGCACAAGTCCTAATGATGAAGATGAAGGGAGATTTTTTTTCTCTGTGTAGGGGATTGGTCAATAATGATGTTTTGCAAGCAATTAACCATGAGGATTTTTGGTATCCGGATAAGGTAACAACGGTGGTTGCAGCCTCAAAAGGCTATCCTCTGAAACCAGAACAAGGTAATCGGATCTTAATTGATGACAGCTTTTTTGATGAAAAAGATACAAAAATATTTTTTAGTGGTGTTTCTGAGAAGGAAGATAGTTTAGTTACATCAGGAGGTAGAGTTCTCAGTGTCACAAGTATGGCAAAAACAATGAAGCTAGCGCGTGCTAGTGCATATAATGGGTTAGGAAGAATAAGTTTTGATGGTATGCAGTTTCGTAAAGACATTGCTTTATGAGAAAAAATGTGGACATACAAAAAAGTTTTGATTTAGCCGTGGTTGGTTGCGGTATTATTGGAACACTAGCGGCTCTTTTAGCTGTAAGAAAAGGGCTAAATGTAGTTCTTTTTGGACCCAAAGAGGGCTCTCGACCTGACGGTGCTGACAGTAGAGCATATGCTATATCTCCGCAGGCAGATCTTTTATTTAATATTTGCGGTCTAAATCGCGAAATAGATCGACTGTCGGAAAAAATTACTGGCATGGAAATATTCCATCAGCAACACATGGTTGATCTAAATGCTCGGGAAGTTGAACGTAGCTACCTTGCCAGAATCATAACTCATCATGATCTACTGAACGTATGTCAAGAAAGGTTAAGTAGTGAAGAGTTTGAACATATAAAAGTGAAACCTAATAAATTTGAGGTCAGCCAAATCGAAAATGAGCAAAAAGCGAAAATCTATTATGGACAAAACTCTTTTATATTTGCTAGCTTGGTGTTGGGTGCGGATGGACTGAATTCTTGGTGCAGATATGTTTCAGGATTAGATTGGGGTTTAAAAAGTTATCACCAAGTTGCAATAGTGGCTACCTTGGAGACTCCGAAACCTCACAAAGGTATTGCACGCCAATGGTTTACAGACAAAGGAATTATAGCTTTTTTGCCGATGAGGGATAATATTATTTCTTTGGTTTGGTCTGTAAAAAAAGAACTTGCAGATAGTCTCATCGCCAGTAAGCCAGAGGAGTTTCTTAAAGAATTAGAGAACCTTACCTCCAGAGAGTCAACTACCTTAAGGCTTGTTTCTAAACTATCATCGGCGAGTTTAGCAATGCTTCATACCGATGCCTGTGCAGCGGAAAGGCTTGTTCTAATTGGTGATGCTGCCCATACAGTTCATCCATTAGCGGGGTTCGGTTTAAATCTAGGCATCTTTGATATTTTAGACTTGTTACACAATTTTGAGCGTTTTGAAAGAGGTATTAAAAGTGGTAAAAGTTTCGATGTCGGTCAAAAAAGATATCTTTCAGAATATGAACGAAAAAGGAGGAATAAGGTTAAGTTTGTACAAATTGGTTTAGATAGCATCAATTGGTTTTTTTCTCCTACTAAGTCTTCTATTAGTGTCTATCGAAAATTTGGTATGCTAATCTTTAGTAGGCTGAATTTTTTTAAAAAGCTTGCAATGAAAATTGCCCTTTCGAGGTTTTAGTGGAGACAATCAATTGATAACTTTAAATAAAAAAAATGTAAAGCAATTCTTTTTAGTGGTACTTGCTGTTAGCTGTTTTTATTTCCCTTCAATCACAGCTACCAACTTAACAGAAAAGGAAAGAGATAAAGTCCGTGCAGTTTTGTCAGAATGGATTGATCCGCGCGCCGAGATTAAGTCCATCGAGAAGACACCGATGAAAGACTTGCTGGAGGTACGTATAGCTAACGAGCTGGTCTATGTGGATAGACGAGCGGAGTTCCTGATTTCTGAAGGGCAACTGATCAACCTTAAAACTGGAGAAAATTTAACAGCAAAAAGGAAAGAACAAATTTTATCTATCGATTTTTCTACATTGCCCTTACATCTTGCTGTCAAGACTAAGACCAATTTTAAAAAAGGAGCGCCGCAAAGGGTATTAGCTATTTTTGAAGATCCTTATTGCTCCTACTGCCGTAAGCTTAGAATAACTTTAGATTCGTTCGATAATTTAACTGTTTACAGTTTTTTGTATCCCATTTTGGGGGAGAAGTCTCTTGAGACTTCAAAATCAGTTTGGTGCGCGGCCGAACCTTCTAAAGCTTTAAACAAATTGATGATTTCCGATAAGGAACCCAGTAATACCGATGAACCCTGTGATTACCCCTCAGACAAAGTAATAGAGTTAGGCCGTTCTCTTGGAATTCAAGCGACACCTACAATTTTTTTAAGTAACGGCAAAAGAATTCCTGGCGCAATTTCGAAAAAGGATTTAGAGATTGCCTTTAAGTCCTTAGATTGAGGGCCGACTAAAATTTGTTCGGCAATAAAATTACTATTGAAGCTTTAAACTTTGTCCTCCCTGCAATATTACCTGCGCTAAGCCCGGACCCAAAAAAAAAGTCCCCACGATTTGGACCTTTAATGGCATTGCCCGTATCCTGGGCAAACATCAGTTTGGGCTCGAAAAAAGAGAGATTTTTATCATTGGTAGTTTCGCTAAAGTTTTGATGAGTCAAAAAAAGTGGAAGTCCGAGCTTTACGAAGTCTTGATCTACTGCGAGGGAAAAATTTGCAGTAAGTGGAACTCCAAGAGAACCAACAGGACCTTCTGATGGATCTGGAGACGCAGGTAGTTCTCTAAAGAAAATCATCCTTGGATTTATATTCAATAACTTATCTTGTTTGGTTGGATTTTTTTCTATCCATTTTTTAATCCCGTTTTTGCTGGCTTGCTCGACGGATAATTCTTTTTCTTTTATCAACCAGGATCCAATAGATTTATATCGTCTACCATTCGAAGCTGCGAACCCAACTCTGATTACCTCATTGTTTTTGAGTATTATGGTACCTGAACCCTGGATTTGCAAAAAAAAAGCATCTATCGGATCAGCAAGATACACAAGCTCTTTACCGTTTAAAAGACCTTTTTTCTTAATTGCCGCTCTATCTGGATATGGCACGATGAATCTACCTTTGGAGGTTTCAACTGCTTTACCAATGAGTGTTTTCCCAGAAGGGATTCCGTCAATTATAATTTCCGTGGAAATTAAGTCTAAAGGAACTTTATAAATTGGGAATTTGTAAACAGAATTTTTCTCGCGAGAACCTTTGAGCACTGGCTCGTAGTAACCAGTTATTAAACCAGGTGAAGATTTTAGATAATGAGGTGTAAAATTATCTTCAAAAAATTTCTTAATTGATTTCTCCGATAATGTGCTTTTTTTCGATAAGGAACATAATTCTCTCAGCTCCGAGGAGAGTTTCTTAGCTGAGCAGTTTCGCGTCCAAGCAACCCAGGCTCCAGGAAAATCCTGGTGCTGCCAACCAACCAATTTTTTATAACTTATTTTATTCAGCGTTCCTTTTTTTGACCAAGCATTGGCTGGTTGCGGAGGTGTACTGAACGACTTTAGTTCTTCACTAGAGCGCTTAGATTTTGGAATTTCAGAAGACTTGATTTTTCTCTCTTCTTGAATATCTCCCACTGGCGCTGGTACTTGTTGATTAAAAGAGCATCCGGCAAGTAAGAACAGTGTTACTATTTTTGTAAATTTAATTAACAAGGTAAAAATCACTTTTAAAATGTCATTAATTTTTATTGAAGCTTTAATTGCTATTTTAATATTAGGTTTCGTTGTTTGGTGGACAATGAGGGGTAAAAAGTAACGTGAACTATAGTAATTGTTTTACATTTCAAAACTAATGTCCACTTCTCACGAACATTCTTTAATTATCCCAAGTATTCTGTCGGCAGACTTTACTAAATTAGGGGAGGAGGTTCGGGCTGTTGAGCAGGCTGGGGCAGATATGATTCATTTTGATGTAATGGATAATCACTATGTACCAAATTTGACTTTCGGGGCATCAATTTGCAAGGCTGTAGGCTCGGCAGTAAAAATTCCTTTAGATGTTCATCTGATGGCTAGTCCTGTGGATAGATTAATTGTTGAGTTTGCTGAGGCTGGAGCAGAAATTATTTCTATTCACCCTGAGGCTACGGAACATATTGACAGAAGCTTATCCTTAATTAGAGACTGCGACTGCAAAGCTGGCGTTGTGCTGAATCCTGGAACTCCATTAAGTTGCTTGGAGTGGATTTTAGAAAAAGTCGATATTATTTTGGTGATGTCCGTTAATCCAGGGTTTGCTGCTCAGCAGTTTATACTCAGCTCACTCGAAAAAATTAAGTCAATAAAAAAAATCATAGATGATCAGTATAAAAAAAATGGCAAAATTATAAGGTTAGAAGTGGACGGAGGTATAAAAGAAAATAATATTAAACTAGTTGCTGAGGCTGGAGCAGATGCCTTTGTGATTGGCTCGGAAATTTTTAAGAATCCTGATCCTGGGGAGAAATCAACTTACGCCAACATTTTCGCTAACCTAAGAAAAGAATTACAAAGCATCGCAAAGACTAAAAATTCGTCTAGGTGACATTATGAGGGATAAACTCTTTGAAAATTTCCAGAGAAGTTCCGGTCAAGGTTTCAATCTAGTTCCAATATTAAAAAACTATGTCGGAGATCTAGAGACTCCCTTATCTGTTTATTTAAAACTAGTACACAAGCCTAACGGCTATTTACTTGAGTCTGTGGTTGGGGGCGAGCGGTTTGGTAGATTTTCCTTTATTGGTTTGCCCGCCAAGATAAAAATTGAAGTAAAGGGTCGAGAAGTCGCTCTAAAGAATGTAAATGGGGAAATAATTGAATCTAATAAGGGAGATCCTTTAAAGTATATTGAAAATTATGTTAGCGCTTTTAAAGTCGCTCCCATAGAGAGTAGTTTGCCGCGGTTTTGCGGAGGTTTAGCAGGATATTTTGGATATGACACTGTCAAATTGTTTGAGCCTCGATTAAGTGAAAAAGTTAAAAAACAAAGAGATCCCAATATTCCCGATATATTGTTACTTCAAACTGAGGAGCTTGCTGTTTTTGATAACTACACAGGAAACATTACCCTGATATCTTATGCTAACCCAAATAAAGGCAATTCATTTGACGAGGCATATGAAAGACTAATTGAAATGGAGAATGCACTATCTCAACCACTAAAACCAAATAAATTAAAAGTTCCAAAGATTGGAGAAATCAAAAGGAAGTTCTCGAAAGAGTCGTTCAAAGTTTGTGTTACGAAAGCACAGGAATATATTCACAGAGGTGAGGTCATGCAAGTGGTATTGTCTCAGATTCTTGCGAAGCCATTCTCTGGAGACCCACTCTCTTTATATCGATCATTGAGGAAGATAAACCCTTCCCCTTATATGTATTTTTATGATTTTGGTGCATTCCAAGTCATCGGCGCTAGCCCTGAGATTTTAGTTAGGCAAGACCATGCAAGTTCTTTAGGAAACAAATCTAATAGAATTACAATAAGACCCATTGCAGGGACAAGGCCAAGAGGCAACACTTTAAAAGAAGATGAGTTTTTTGAAGAGGAATTAAAAAAAGATCCAAAAGAAATAGCTGAACATGTAATGCTTATTGATCTTGCTAGGAACGACATAGGAAGAATTGCAAGTACCGGTACGGTAAATCTTACGGAGAAAATGGCAATCGAAAAATACTCCCACGTTATGCACCTTGTGTCTGAGGTGGAAGGTTATTTAAAGCCAGGTTTGAATTTCATGGACGTGCTAAGAGCCACATTTCCCGCGGGCACTTTGAGTGGGGCTCCAAAAATTAGAGCAATGGAAATAATTGATGAACTTGAAATGGAAAGTAGGGGACTTTATGGAGGTGCTTGTGGCTACGTCTCTTTCACAGGTGAAATGGATATGGCAATTGCTATTCGGACAGGCGTACTCAAAGATGGAATTCTAACCGTTCAAGCCGGGGCAGGTATTGTTTTTGATTCCATCCCGGAAAATGAATGGAAAGAAAGTGAAGCAAAAGCATCTGCCATTTTTAAAGCTGTTGATTCCGTTGAAAAAATGGACTTTTAATTTAATGCGATGGTCTAGTACTCATGAATTTATTAATGATTGACAATTATGATTCTTTTACTTACAACCTCGTACAGTACTTTGGACAACTTGGTGTGAATGTTGTTACATTGAGGAATGATCATGATTCTGTAGCCAATATTTTATCTGAACAGGCAGATTTCGTGCCAGATAAAGTTGTCATTTCGCCGGGTCCAGGCAATCCTAATGATGCAGGAATTTGCCTAGATCTTGTCAAGGAAATAAGTAAGATGGTTAATCCCATTCCTATTCTCGGAGTTTGTTTGGGACATCAAACGATAGGAATGGCTTTTGGTGGTAAAGTTGTGAATTCCAGGGCAATAATGCACGGAAAGGTGTCAAATATTGTACACACTGGAACGGGTTTGTTTAAAGGCATTCCTTCCCCCTACAATGTTACCAGGTATCATTCACTAGCTCTATCTGAGGCCGATTTGCCTAATTGTTTGGAAATAATAGCGAAAACTAACGACCAGGAAATAATGGCTATTTCCCATAGTAATTTGCCAATTTACGGTGTTCAATTTCATCCAGAGGCAATCCTAACTGAGTGGGGTCACGAATTACTCAGAAATTTTTTGGAGATAACATGAACTCTATATTAACGACAGCTATACCTGATAAGTCGGTAGTAAAAATGCTAACAAAGATAATATCTAAGGTTGATCTAAGGCGAGAAGAGATGAGCTTTCTTCTGAAGGAAATTATGGTTGGACAGCTTAGTAATTGCCAAGCTGGGGCTATTTTGACGGCTTTAAGAATGAAAGGTGAGTCTGTAGAAGAATTGACGGGAGCAGTTGAAGTTATGAGGGAGTTAGTAAAGCCAGTTTTTGTTGAGGACAATAATATTATCGATCTCTGCGGCACTGGAGGGGATGGAGTGAATACTTTTAATATTTCTACGTCAGCAATGTTTATTGCTTCTGCCGCCGGAGCAAAGGTAGCTAAGCATGGTGGAAGGGCTGTTTCATCCGCAACTGGAAGTGCTGATTTATTAGAGGGCCTAGGTGTAAAAATAAATCTTCCTCCCGAAAAAGTTTTGCAGACACTAGATCAAGTTGGTCTTGGATTCATGTTTGCGCCCAATCATCACCCAGCCATGAAAGTTGTAGCTCCAATTCGTAGGGAGCTTGGGGTAAGGACAATTTTTAATGTTTTAGGCCCTTTAACGAATCCAGCGAGAACTCAGCGTCAATTAATAGGTGTTTTCAGTAAGCAGCTTTTGCAACCATTAGCGGAGGTGCTTAAAAATCTTGGGTCGAATCATGTGTTGGTTGTTCACGCAGAGGACGGTTTAGACGAAATTTCACTTTTTGGTAAAACTCATTTTGCTGAATTAAAAGGTGGGGAGATCAGGCTCGGATCTCTGTCAATTGAGGATTTTGGATTATCAAAAGGCAATTTGAAGCATAATGTATCGGATATTACTGCCCACGGTCTTGAACAGAGTAAGTTAAAAGTGCTTGAGAGCCTTACCGAGACTAATAAAGCAACTGCAAAAATCGCCATGTTAAATGCGTCGGCTGCTCTCTACATTGGTGGTAAAGTAAATGATTTTAAGGAGGGTTTCGACTTGGCAAGATTAGTAGTTGAAAGTGGAGAAGCTGTTGCAAAATTAGAAGCTTTCGTTGCTTTGACAAATGATTTGGAAGGATAAGTGGTGCCTGATTTTTTAACACAGATACTCAAACAAAAAAAATTAGAGGTTGCCAAGCAAAAGCAGAAGAAAAGTCTTTTTGACTATGAATCTGAATTTGAGAAAAAAAAAGAAAACAGATTTAGTAAAAAGTTATTGAAATCAAATGAAAGCGGATGTAGTGGGATAATAGCAGAAATGAAAAAAGGAAGTCCGAGTAAGGGACTACTGAGAGAAGATTATGATCCAATAAGTATTGCAAGAGCATATGATAAGAACGGAGCGGCTTGCCTTTCCGTCTTAACGGAAAAAAGTTTCTTTTCCGGAGCTCTCGAGCATCTTGAAAATGTGAGGGCTAATGTGAAATTGCCGTTACTCAGAAAAGACTTCATAATCGATGACTATCAGGTATTAGAGAGCTTTGCCTCCGGAGCAGACTGCATACTGTTAATTGTTGGAGCTTTACCATTATCATTGATGAAAGAGTTAAAATTAAGAGCAGATTCATTGGGTTTAGATTGTTTGATCGAGGTTCATAGTGAGAAAGAATTGCAGTCTGCGCTAGAACTAAACGACGTGATTTTGGGCGTTAACAATCGAAATTTAACTTCATTCAAGGTTGATTTGGAAACTAGCATCAATTTAAGGCCTAAGGTGCCGAACAATACTTTATTAGTAGCGGAAAGCGGTATCAACACGGCTTCTGATCTTGTAAGGCTTAAACATGCGGGTTATAAAAATTTTTTGATCGGAGAGTCACTGATAACAGCCTCAGACCCCGGATTAGCCTTACAAAGATTATTGACTGAATTTAACAATATTTGTTGACATAAAAGGATCCGCATAATATTCTTGTTGGTTCTTTAGTAGGACTTGTTCTTTAAAAATTTACAGCCGATAAGTGTGGGCATTCTGACTAAGTTACACAAGTAAATAGTTGTTTGCTCACAGAAATCTATGGGGTAACTCATAGTTAATTCTTGAGTAAAAAAATTTGATCAAACTGAAGAGTTTGATCCTGGCTCAGATTAAACGCTAGCGGCATGCCTTACACATGCAAGTCGAACGGCAGCGGGCTCTTCGGAGTGCCGGCGA
>NHEJ01000003.1 GCA_002170395.1 Betaproteobacteria bacterium TMED82 | reverse complement strand
GATATTGTCTGATGACAAAGTTACTAGCCGAGTAAATAGCAAAACAAAGTTGGTGATCCAAAGTCAAGTTCTTGTACACGCAATGCCCTTTCTATTTAAATATCGCCGAAGACCTCGACTTTCATAATTAGCTAGCTAAGCTATAAATTCTCGATCATTTTAAAAAAATTTCAAAAAAATGCATGTGGTGATCAATTTTAATCCTCCACTGGTCCCCCAGCCTCCTTCCAATCGCTAAACCCCCCGACATTAAACACTTTAGAGTATCCCATGTCTATTAAAGTTTCTCCAGTCAGTGCTGCCATGCCGCCAGCGGCACAAACCAGATAAATATTTTTTTCTCTATCCAAAGATTTATGATGAAAAGGTGTGTTTGGATCAGCAGCAAATTCGATAAAGCCTCGGGGAATCCTCAATGCCCCTTTAATAGTTCCCGTTGCAACAATATCCAATCCGTCCCTAACATCTATAAAAATCACATCTTCACTACCATGATTTTCTATAGCGCCTTGAACAGAGATTTTTGGAACCTTTTTATTTGCATTGTCCAGCGCGCCTTGAGCAGTTTTCATAATAACCTCGAATCAAAAGAGCTACACCTAATGGTATAAAATAATACAAGCATTACCAAGCTTTTTATCATAATCTACTCAAAAGAGGAACTTTTGCTCAATTTTTGCCTCTCTTTTTGTTTATGGAGGTGTTTATGAAATCAGTTTTGTTCTCAATAATTCTTTCCTTAAGCGCTATTATTGGTTCTTCGCTGGCACATGCTCACTGTGGGGATGCCGATATGCACGCCGACAAGCCAAAAGAAGAGGAGAAAGAAAAAGAATCTTAATTATTGGACTCCAGTGACGTTCAATGGGGCTAGATTAAACTAGCCCTTTTTTTTGAGAGTGCCTTATGATTTATTTGGCAATTTTAGAGGTATCAAGCTGATTTATTCAAATAACATTTCATTAAGCAAAAACATCGATTAGTAGTCCTCCGTTCCTTGGACTAGAAATTCCGTTTTCAGACAAATATTGGGAAAGTTTATCTCGTATTTCGTCAGGATCTAGCCCTAAAGTCTTCAAGTCTTTAATTTCTTCAATCACGGAAAAGAGTTGCTTGCCCGAAAGTTTTGCTAAAACTCCCCTATTCTCAATGTTAGGAGCGTCCAAACCATTTTCTTTATACTGACTGGGAGGTATTATCCCATTTTCTTCCAAAAAGCCATCGACAACATACTGGATATCCTGGAAGGTTTCGCCGTTCTTGTTCATTGAGTCAATGGTATTTAAAATGGAGTCCCTCTTTTCATTAGTGAGACCTTTGCCAAATTCATGAATAACTTTGCTATGAATAGTTTGGACGGGTCCTTTCCTAGCAAACTGAGCGCTATTAGAGGAAGTGCTACTTATATTTGATATCGAAAAATCCATAATTAAGCCTATTCATAAAAACCGACCTTACAAGTAGCGTATCGGATCCTTTCTATAAAACTTTAGTTTTTCTTACATGAAAAGGGGCACTTAATTAAAACAGAGCCATCTTCGCAGCTAATATATCAAGTTCTATCCGCTTTTTGTTTTCTTGCAAAGCGAAAAGATTGAACACACAAAAACACAAAAAAGAATCCTGTTGAAAATAACATTAATTTTGAAATTGCTGCAAAAATATTGGAAAAAGGATCTTGACCCATAATCAGAGTACGAAAAAAATCTGCGCCCCCCAAAAAAACTAACAACCCCACGGTAGCAACTAAATGCATGAATAATTTTTGTTTATTTCTGAATATGATAGAAAGTACTGCAAATATTATTAGAAGTAAACCAAAGAATGACGGTATTAAGGCCGTAACAGACTGGCTTCCACTAATAAAAGTGATGACAACTCCCCACAGAACTAGAAATGTACCATAGTAAATGGAAATCATTTCTATACTTTGTTTGAATATCTTGAACTCTTGCATTGTTCCTTCAATCATTAAAATTAGTTTTAATCACTAAACAGCTTTCCACTAGGCCGGAAAAAAAATTCCGTTCTCAATTTGTGATCCGACAAGAGTAACATTTTCTGGTGACTCCGCAAAGAAAACTAGCGTGGTGGCTTTATCCGTTGTGCCGTTATTAAATCGATCAACATAATACTCAACCTCAAAGTCTGCGGGACTACGACTTAATACGTTGGTATACAAAGCATTTATATAATCCTCATCACTCAGGCCATCTCCGTATTTTCCTTTAAACTCTGGCGATGCCAAAAAATTATTTGCTACTTCTGTAATAGACAAACCATTCGTTTCTATATCATTCATATGAAAGGCTACTCCTGCAATATCTGGAGTTCTTGCAAAAGCAGCTTGATATAATCGATACGCTTGGCCGGCGACTTCTCCAGCACCCACATCCAACGCCAGAGTACCGTCATTAAACTCAACCCTATTAAAACCGATAATTGTGTCGGTGCCCTGCGCAGTTGAAATTAACTGCAAAGTTTGTGAAACTTTGGTAACACTGTAGTCCTCAAACTCTCCAAGAATATCAAAAGTGAATTCGTCACCGAATTGGGTGAAAGATTCATCAGCCGAAGTATTGTCAAAATCTAGAATTCGGATTCTGCCTCCCATCCCTGAATGCTGAGTGCAGTAATAGTACAAATCATCAGGCGAACTGGTATCAGCCGTGAACGTAAAAGAGCTAGCTCCGCCACTGCTAACAAAATTTGTAAAGCCAGTGGGGTAAGCTGTGCCACCGCCATGCACACCATCCGCAGTAAGAGACAAAGAAAAAGGATGTGCAGAATACGACTCTNCAAAAAAAACGTAGTTTTTTCCCCTGGAAATCCCTATAGTTTCGGCAGTAATCCCGGAATCATTAAATTGATACTTATTTCCCGCTGTAGTGCTTAAAATTGAAACATTAAAATCACCATTCGTGTCTACAGTTGGTAAATTCGTCGACTCTACAGCATGGTATCGTTCCATGGTATAAATTTTGTGGAAATTTGACATTGTTCTTCGACTTTAATTGGTTGTAAGACAATAGATAATTATGGATCTTTTATGCGGCCAAAAAGTTTCCACGGAAAAAAATTTTTTTTTCAAAAAAGACAGTGCAGGAACTCTTTAATTATTACAAGTCTTATATCGCAAGTGAAAGGTATGATTTTTTACAAGCTAAGGAATTGGTGGGATTCTAAAACTATGAACTCAAAAAACGTTCTTACATGGAAGAAAAGTTTGTATTAAAATTAATTTTTCCTTCTGTGCTTCCGCTTCAACTTTTCTTATTTCTAAAAACATGCGGCAAGTTAAGTTTCCCCAACTAAAAGCATTACCTGTGATCAGCAAAATAAGAATAAAAAAACTGCAATTTCAATGTTGGATTATAAATCAATAAATTATAAAGCTATTACTTGAAGCATCATGCTCTTTGCTAAGTGCTTTCAAACTTGGCGAGATAGACTTAAAAGCACCGATCGATAGCGTAGTTTTTAAACCGTTTGCGAAACTTTCCACCGCTTCCTCAAGTAATTACAATTATCGCAGGTGTAAGATGCTTTAGGGAAAACATCAGATGCTAATAAACTTGAAGCTTCTTTAACCTTCTCCTCAACCCAATCGTCATTACACTCAAGCCTTACAAGATGTAACTCAAATTTTAAACTCAAATTAAACATTGGTTCATTTTTCAATCCATTAAAGTATACTAAGAACGCTTCATTTGCCACTTTAAAACCATTTTTCCTAAATAACCATTGATACATTTCTAGCTGTCTGCGGTACCCCTTTGGATATTCGTATTTTTCCCATGTTTCTTTCCAGTTAAACTCATTTTTTGCTGTTGCCTTAACATCTGCTATGATCAACTGCCCATCAGGTTTGACCCAGACGTCATCTATAGCCCCCCCAAAGTTATATCCGTCCGCACTGTTAATAAATCTAATCCCTTTAAAATTTGATCTCCAATCGTTCAATTTTGGATGATCAAAAGGTATTGCGTCAATTTTGTGTTCCAGAAATAGTGGGTGTGGCTCTTTACGTTTTCGATAATAATCAAACTCATTTTTACAAAGGTTATCAACAGCGTTATTCAAAGTAAAAGGAAGAGAGGGAGGGAAGACACTAAATTTATAATTTAAAACAAAGCACCTCTTACAAGCTAAATATTTTTCTACGCCTGACCTGCTTAATTTAATCATCTTGCTGTAACCTATTAATCTATCCAAAAGGTAATACTCGTCCCTAGTATACCAAGCGCCCAGTTTCCATGGCGTTAACTTTTTTCTTTTAACCTCGGAAGAAGTCATTTAGAACACCCTTAAGATCTTTTGATCGAATGTTTTTTTACATGAAACCTCGTCTCTTGATACAGTTTCCATCCACCAATATTTCACGTAAAGCTTTGCACTTTACAATATTTTTGCCGTCTCTATCGAATTTCTCTGAGTCAGCGCCAGTATCACTTTTCATCTTTAAGGAGCAAGAGTTGGCAGCGAATACTAATAAAATTGCAGATAAAACTATTTTCATGTTAGCTCCACCAAAAAACCTTTAACTCGTTATGTTATAACTTGTACTTCTTGTTAATTCAATAAATTTAGTCGGGATTATTCACTCTGTCTCTTATCTTTGTTTTTTTAATGAGCATACAGGGGAATTGCACTAGAGAAACTCCAAGCTAAGACAATACCGTTAGCAAACCCAGTAGACAAAAAGTTGCTGTATCTTCTAGCCAGAAAATTTGATAAAAATCCAAATAATAGGCAAAAAGCAAGAAAAATCACAATCGCATATCCAAGTAAAAAGAGTTTTTGAAAATTCAAATATACTGAAATTGACAAAGAAATAATTACACTAAACTTAAGGAGATTAGCAAGGTACCACCCTTTTTCTCCCAACTCATAAATCATCTGTACGATGCTAAAAAACAGTACGCAAGGAACCAAAAGTAGCAGAAAAATAGGCAACCTATCACCATCAATAAAATAACTACTGACGTAGTTATCTAACAGGCCTCCGAAACAAAAAAGATACAGAAATGTTAAAAAAAAACAAAATTGGTAGACTGAAGTGGTCTCCAAACTTTCCGCTAAATTTAAAGGGTACAAAAAAATACAAACTAAGACTCATAAAGAGAAAGAAATTCAAGAGATAATTTTGAACAGGAAATTCTAAGAATTCAATTGAATAAGAAGATAAAACTATGGGCAGTGTAATGGAAGAAAAAAGAATTATACTTACTAATCTCGATATTTTTACTTTGATGGTGCCCACTTTTTTAGTGGGTAAATACTTGATTCCTAATATGACAATAAAAAATAACGAGGACAAAGCTGTAATCAGCCAAATTCCCATTTGATTATTTGATTGATAATCGACTGAAAATCCGAGATTTTTAAACCAGTTTTTAATAGAACTTTGAGTTTTAGAGAAATATAAGATGCCAACATGGTCAGCTCCTTCAATAACTTCCATTCTTCTCTCATTACCACTTACTCTCGAGATATAAGTTTGGTTTTTCCTAGGATTAACAAATCCCATGCCAGCGAAAATTTCGTCTGTTTTTTTTATTAGATTAGATTCCCATTCACCATTTAAAACTAATAAGTGTGGAAAATTATCTTCGGGAACTATATTCGAATACGTAGAAATTCCAATGACTGTTTTAATATCGTTCCTCGACTTTGCGGATCGAATAATTATGTCACTAGCCATTGAATGACCGATCAATGATACCTCGGAATATTTGTATTTTTTCTTATAGTGATCTATCACTGCATTTAGTTGTGCTATAAAACCTATCGTGGGCCCATTAATGTCCCTCACATTACCTGAAAAAGGTATTCCGTTTTTGCCATGTCCCAGGAAATCAAATCGAATGGTCGTATGTCCAGCACTAGCTAAAGACACTGCAAGCGAACGCATAAAACTTGTCGAACCAGCAAAACCATGAGCTAATACAATCAATTCTCCATTTTTTTTTGCACTTTTTGTTATGACAGTCGGAGTCCCATCAACCTCTTCATAAAAAGTTATAAGTTTTTCTTCATAATTCTTAAGACATAGAATTGATGAAACAAAAATCGCAAAAAGAAAAAGTAAAAATATCGGATTAAATTTGCTCAACAAAACCTTATATTCCGTAATTGAGAACCTTAGGATAGCTTAATTTATTTTTGTAATCTTCGTATGTATCAGACATATAGGTTTCGTTATGCACCTCAACCAACTTATTTTTCGTTACTTTCCAATTTAGTAAAATTTTGTCCATTATAATATTTAATTTTCCACTATGTAGCCTTCATTAACCTGCGTTATTTTACTGATTCTCCTTTCTACATCCAAGTTTTTGAAATAGTTCTTATGCACATAGCGAGTGAACAAATTTTTTCAATGCCATAATCCGAATAATAATCAGTAAAATTTTCAAATACTAATTTTAACCTTATGAGCATCTGTCAAAAGCTATTCACAACATTTACTTAAGATAAAAATTAGGGGTATTCAAAAATATTTACCAGTTGTTTTATAAAACAACTCGAAAGCTCTCAAAATCGGGGTAGCTTATATTAATTCCAGTGTTTTTCCCTGCATTTTTATGTGTAAGACTAAATGCTCAGATTTTGTCCAGTCTGTAAAATCTTTTTCTGAATTCCAAGTTCTGTGAGAAGAATAAAGAGTGAATTCTGTCATCGGCTCACCCTTGAGCCGATTAAGCTTTTTAAATCCAGGAACTCCATTAAGGTGAGATTCTCTGTTTTTCTAAGCATCCTCAAAATACTTTTCTTTACCAAGCTCGATTTTAAACCTGTTCATTTTATATGCATTCAAACTCTTCACTGAATAACAATTACATCTTAATGTACTCAGAAAATATCTATCGTGCAAATCCATTTGCACTTTTTATTTACTTCAATCAAAAAGCTAAGATCTTCATTGAGACTTAAGTTTTAACTTAAATCATAGTTTTTTGTTAAAAGGGCTCAGTAAATTTCCTGAGTTCAATCTCATGTGTCCATGCTTCTTTAGGCTGATGCAAAATTGACATGTATGTTTTGGCAATTGCGTTTGACGAAAAAGCATTAGTCTCATTATTCAGTAATGACTTTCTGACCGCACCGTCAATGATAAAATGAGCAACGTGAATTCCAAGAGGGCTTAATTCTCGATATAAGCTCTGAGCAAGTCCCCTCAGAGCAAATTTACCCATTGCAAAAACTGCTGACTTTGCAAAGCCTTTTGTGCTCGCAGTCGCCCCGGTGAAAAATATTGCTCCTTTTCGTTGGGGGATCATTCTTCTTGCGGCTTGCTGACTCACTAAAAATGCACCGAAAACAGTAACGTCGAATGCGGACTTCGCTTCTTCAACATCAATATCCTGAATCTCTCCTCTTACTCGACTACTCGGATTATATAAAACCAAATCCAGAGAACTAAAATTCTTATCATATTCAGTAAATAACTTATTAATACTTAGCTCCTGTGAGCAATCTACTAGTAATGGTATAGCTGTAATACTTTTTACTAGTTTTTCAAGATTCGTGCTATTTCTTGAGGCAACACAGACCGTATACCCAGACTTTATCAACTCCTTGGCGAAAGATCCGCTAATACCCGGTCCCGCGCCGATAATCAATGCGTTTTTTTTCATAATAACGACTATAACTCATTACAGCTAAATTATAGTAATCTCAGTGTACTGCGTAACTATGTCTCTTGAGTGAAAAAAAAGCGCTCTTTCACTGGCTCAACAAAAATTTATTATTAAAAATTTTTTTTACAATCTGTGTTTTTTTTTTGAGGTATTTTATAAACTTACATTAGTAATTTAATATTGTCAAAATCAGATATGAGACTTGTAAATTTAAAAGATATAACAATTTCCTTCGGAGAACACAGCATATTAAGTGGAGCTAATTTAGTAATTAGCGAAAAGGAAAAAATATGCCTTGTAGGTAGAAACGGAACAGGGAAATCCACCCTATTAAAAATAATACTCGGCGAATTGCTACCTGATCAAGGAGAGATCATTTATAAGGAGGGTTTAAAAATTGGCTACCTCGCTCAGGAAGTCTCACCCGATTTAAGCGGTACTATTAGTGAAGTAGTAGCATCTGGACTTGGTGCCGTTGGTGATTTAATCGCGGAGTACGAAAAACTAACAAACCTTTCAATAAATAAAACAAAATTCCTGAGTGCAAGACTCGATGCTATACAAGAAAAAATAGAAAATCAAAATGGTTGGCACCTCAGACAAAAAATAAACAAGCTCCTTTCTCTACTATCCTTAAATCCTTCCGGTATATTTTCTACTCAATCTGGTGGATTAAAAAAAAAGACGTTGTTGGCAAAAGCTTTAATTAATGAGCCTGATTTGTTGATCTTAGATGAACCAACAAACCATTTAGATATCAAGTCAATCGCAACTCTTGAAAACTTTTTTATTTCGTATGGTGGTTCACTGATTTTTGTCACTCATGACAGGTACTTCTTAAATTCAGTAGCAACCAGGTTGATTGAGCTTGATAGAGGCGTACTTTACAAGTACGGCCAGGGATACTCAAATTTTCTTGAGAAAAGGGATAAAAGGTGGACGGAAGAGGAAAAGCAAAATAAACAGTTTTTAAAAAAGCTTGCAAAAGAAGAGCTATGGATTAGACAGGGAATAAAGGCTCGAAGAACTCGAAATGAAGGCCGCGTAAGACTTTTAAAAAAATTAAGGGAAGAAAAAGAAAATATTCAATATAAAAAAAAGTCAGCTAATTTTGATATCAGCGATTCAAAATTTCGAAGTAAGGTTATGCTGGAGGCAGAAAACCTTTGTATAGGTTATGATACTCAAAACTTTTTAATTACCGATTTTTCCATCATTATACGTTCAGGTGATAAGCTCGGTGTCATTGGGCCAAATGGTATAGGAAAAACAACTTTCATAAAAACTCTACTTGGAAAATTAAAACCAGCTGAGGGAACATTGAGATTCAATAACGAACTCAAAATTGTGTATTTTGATCAATTGCGAGAGGGGTTGAATCTTGATAAATCTCTTCTTGAAAATGTTTGTGAGCGTGGAGAAACTCTTACAATAAATAACCGGAATATCCACGCAACAACTTATCTAAGGGATTTTCTCTTTGAAGTCGACAAACTAAGAAATCCAGTTAAAGTGCTATCAGGAGGGGAAAAGAACCGACTCTTACTAGCTAAACTTTTTTCTCGTCCAGCCGATCTGATGGTGCTAGACGAGCCCACTAATGACTTAGATATAGAGACATTAGATTTACTTGAAGAGAGGCTTCAGGCGTTTAATGGATCAGTGATTATAATTAGTCATGACCGTTATTTCTTGGATAGTGTGGCAACACACATACTTTCCTTTGAAAAAAATTCTGCAATCAAATACATTGGAGGATATAAAGATTGGGAAAGGCAAACACATGTTTGTTTTTCCACACAAAAAAATTTAAATAACCAAGTTAGTAAGAGTAAAGAACCTAGCCTTCGACAAAAAAAAAGATCAAGGAAACTTACCTATAAAGAGACTATTGAACTAAAAACTATAGTTGAAGACATCTCAAAAATAGAAAAAATTATAGCGGGTTTTCATGCGCAGTTGAACTCCGGAGAAATCTTTACGGTAAACCCTAAGAGAGCCAAAGAAATGAGGGCGGAACTTAAAGAGCACGAGCAACAATTAGAATGGCTCCTAATTCGTTGGGAGGAGTTGGAAGAAAAAAATTAAATAAAGCGGACGGGTAATTTTTTAAAGGGTTGCTTTGCAGTTAGAAATAATCTATCGTGAACACAGTTCTTTTCAAAACCCAATTTTGTGTAACAGAGTAAAAATTTGGATGCTATTAAAAAATTCTACGATGTGCATTTATTACCATACGTTCTAATTTGTGCTTGCACTAATAAGTCGGCAAAAAAACAACGTGAAATAGTCGTTCCAAAGGCGGAAGGAACTGTTCTTGAAATTGGTTTCGGCTCAGGGTTAAATATCGCATTTTACGATCCAATAAAAATTAAAAAATTATGGGCGCTGGATCCGACTGAAAAGCTTTTAAACCTCGCAAAAAGCAAAATTGCCAACAGTAGGTTTCCAATACAAACTCTAAATTGCTTTGCAGAGAAGATACCATTACCGGATAATTCAATAGATACCGCTCTGATGACTTATACAATGTGTTCTATCACAGAGCCATTAAAAGCAAATAAAGAGATAAAACGAGTACTTCGACCTAACGGAAAACTCATTTTTTGCGAGCACGGTATTTCTACAAACGAAAAAGATGCTCGATGGCAAAAGAAACTTAACCCCTATTGGGAAAAAATTGCTGGAGGGTGTCAGTTAACAAGGAATATACCAAAAATTATTGAGAGCTCTGATTTTAAGATAATAGAGTTAGAACACAGGCACTTAAAAGGAACTCCAAAGTTTGCTGGCTATAATTACTGGGGTGAAGCAGTTCCAAATTAACTATCTGCAGTAAGAAAGTCGAGCAATTCTAGCCTCTAAGGTCAATCATAGAAATTTTTTATGCATACTGCTATAAATTACTTAAGTAATAGTTTACAAATTTTAGCGAAACTATACGCAAAAAAGTAAGGCGAACATACCTTTTAATCGTCTACCTCAAAACTACCAACCGTATATGATTGAACCGAAAATTGTTCAGCATCAATTTCTTTCCACCCGATATTTTCATAACCCGTATTTTGGCCATAAAACTTTTGTGCAATTGACTCTACATCAACTTTACCGCTTTTAATTCCCTCATATTCACCAGGTGATAAGTGAATTTCTTCGACTGCAGATTGCTCAACTCTTCTTCTGAGGTGAACTCTCAGAATTTTTTCTTTACTAGTACTTTTCTCGTTAATCATAATTATAAAAAAATTTTCATATTAATTCAAAATCACTAAAGAGTTTAAGCGGATCAGCTTAATCATCATCCTTATAACATTTAGCATATAGGGATTTCACAAAATTTTGCCGTAACGCTCCGCTGCTTTTGACCTCATGGCGTGATCTAGTTATCTCTTTTGTCTTCAAATCTACAAGCAAAATACCGACATTACCAAGCGTTGCTGTCGATGCGATCATAAAATCTTTTTTTTGTTTAATGATCGGCATCATATCTATTGCCTTGTTACTGGGTTGACCATTAAATAGCACTTCTCTATATAAGATTTTATCTCCCTTTTTCATTACTACTATTGTTCTTTCATCGTAAAGTGTATTGTCAGCCATTGAAGAAAACATTCTATCTGCCTTACAAACAAGCTTAAAATCGTCTGAAAAAATGCTCGTGGAAAAAGCCGTTAGAACAAGAAAAATTAATTGTTTAAATATCAACCGAAAACTTCTTAAAACTGGCATGCTACAGTCCTCACTCTTTTTTAACGACTGATCTGACGAATTACTGAATCAATTTCTCGAATCTTTTCCATAAGCCTTTTCACGCAATAAAATAGTTTCATGCTTCCAAACATTAGTAAGATCGATTCCCACAAAAACTTTACAACAATAATATGAATATTAAAGTAAATTAAGGATAAGAATAAGATATTATCATCTACTTGTGTTTACGTCACAGACACTCTTTCTTTGATTAAATATGCCGTCAAATCTATCTAGCCTCATCAAAATCGCTGATTCTTCTTCCTTATTTAGGATAAGAATTGCAATTTGATGCGGGGGAAGTGTTTTAACAAGATAAGAAACCAAAGCACTATTACTCAAAACATCGTAGATTTCCCACTGCTCCTCTACTTCTGACGACTTTACCACATACTGAGTTTTATTTATTTTTTCATAAGTTACGGAAACACCACTAAGAGGATTACTAATTTCGGAACAAATCCACTCTTCGGAGAAAACACTGGATGAAAAAAAAACCAACCCTGTACATAAAAAAATCGCTATCGAACTTAGCTCTGTCTTCCAAATGTTTACACTCATTAAAGGATATTTATTTTCGAGCAGTTTAACTTTTAGATATTGACTATCAAAATACTTCAATGACACCTATCATTCCCATTTCGTTATGAGTCAAGCCAGTTTCTTTATCCTCTACCCTACACCGCAGATCATTGAAAGTTCCAGTTTTAAGAGGAACCACCCACCACTCGGAGGAGTAACCGGGGAATACTTCTATTTCTCTTATACTACCCTTGATCTCTGCGATTTTGTTTCCCAGATGGTTGATTTCAACCTTTCTCGTAAAAACTGCGTCGGCGAATCCTGGAGAAATAAAATAATGTTTGCTATCGCTTTTATTTCTCAATATTAATTTATATAACTTTCCGGTTTCAAGTGTAATTTTTGACGGGCTGTATCTGTGGTAAGATCCCTCTCGACCTTCCATCAATATTTCTATAACCCTAGGTTTTTGTTTAGTTAGATCGCCCTCGGCAAACGCATTACTTGCATAAAATATCGCGGAAACAGCAAAGGTCTTTAGAAGAGCAATATGAAGTTTCAACTTTCTGGACATAAAATCAAAATGTTTTTGTATAAATTGCCTATAGTATTGACTATTGTCCCTAACTAAGTCAACTTAAACAAGAATGGAATATCAAATTAAAGTACAAAGCCTTTTTGGTATAATTTTCTTTTTGGGTTTTGCATGGCTGCTTAGCGAAAATAAATCTAAAGTAAAATATAAAAGTGTATTCTTTCTCATATTTCTACAACTTGGATTAGCATCTGTTCTACTTGCTCTTCCACTGCTTGAACCATTGTTTTACATAATCAATTTTTTGATACAAAAAATTCAGCTTGCGTCAGATCAGGGAGTAGGCTTTGTTTTTGGTTATCTTGCCGGTGACAATTTACCCTTCGAAGTTAAAGAAGGTGGTCAAACTTACATTCTCGCTTTTAAAGCACTCCCGCTTATCCTAATTTTTTCTGTAATTTCTTCAATACTTTTTCATTTTGGTATCCCTCAATTTGTGATAAGTATACTCAGTAATCTGATTTTAAAAATATCAAAAATTGATGCCGCTGCAGCCCTTGGGGCAGCTTCAAATCTTTTTGTTGGCATGGTAGAAGCGCCTCTTTTAGTGCGGCCATATTTAGCAACTATATCTCGAAGCGGATTGTTTGTATTAATGACGACCGGAATGAGCACAATTGCTGGTACTGTGTTTTTATTATATGTCTCGATCCTTGATAGTGTAATTCAAAACATTGTTCAGCATTTAGTTATCTCCTCTTTTTTAAGCGTATTCTCTGGAGTCTTAGTAGCGACCATCATAGTCCCCCCTAACTCTCGTTTAAAAGACACTAACTACAACCTAAATATCAAAGGTTATTCCGGTCTGATGGATGCTATTACTTCAGGAATCTCCAGTGGATTGCAAATCCTACTCACCGTAACTGCAACCTTAGTTGTGTTCTTAGCTCTAGTAACATTAATCAATAGTTTTTTGGAGTTAATTCCCTTTACTAATGAGAAGCCCATGAGTTTAGAATTAATTTTAGGTATTCTTATGGCACCCCTAATGTGGTTGACTGGTATGTCCTGGGATGAAGCTATTGTTGCTGGTGGTTTGATGGGACTAAAAACCATCTTAAATGAGTTTGTAGCATTTCTAGCGCTCTCAAATTTACCAGATACCGCACTTACAGAACGTGCTAAGATTCTCTGCATATATGCTCTTTGTGGATTTGCTAATTTGGGTAGCCTCGGAATTCTTGTAGGAGGTCTTACAACTCTACTACCAAACAGGAGAAACGAGGTTTTGCAGATGGGGGTGAAATCACTAATAGCAGGGACCCTTGCTACTCTCATTACTGCCAGTATAATTGGCTTAATCATCTAAACACTAATTTTAGAGTTTGTTTCTGCTAAATAAACTCGGATAATTTTTTGCCCAAACTGCTACTACTAAAAGTGTGCCAATAGAACCGAAAATTACTGAGCCAACTGGACCAAAAATAGCTGCAGTAGCTCCAGACTCAAATTCTCCCAATTCATTTGATGCTCCAATAAAAATTGCATTCACAGAAGAAACCCTTCCTCTAAGTGAATCAGGAGTCTCTAGCTGAATAAGGGTCATCCGAATTACCACGCTCAAACTATCTGCGGCACCTGAAATTGCTAATGCTACTGCGGAAAGCAAAAAGTTTGTCGATAGAGCAAACACTAACATAGCAGCGCCAAATATTGTGACTGATAGAAAAAGTTTTTTTCCTACTTTATCTTTCATTGGCCATTGAGTAATTATCAATGCACATATTAATGCACCAAGAGCAGGAGATGCTCGTAATATACCTAAGCCTTCTGGACCAGTTTGGAGTATATCCTTCGCAAACACCGGTAGCAATGCGGTAGCTCCTCCTAAAAAAACAGCGAATAAGTCTAATGATATTGCACCGAGTACTGTTTTATTACCCCAAACGAATTTTATGCCTTCAAATAGTCCAGCAAAAGATATTCTAAATTTGTTTGGTGAGTATTCATATTTGATTAAAGTACTTAATATTGATGCGACGAAAAACAGAATTGAACAAATTAAATAAACTTTATCGGGACCCAGAATATATAGAAATCCACCTATGGCGGGACCAACAATGATAGCAGTGTGCATCGTCGTAGAGCTGAGGGCTACTGCATTCTGAAGAATTTTTTTTGGAACTAAGGCCGGTGTTAAAGATTGTTGTGATGGCATTTGAAAAGCTCGAGTAACACCAAGCACACTTACAAGCAAAAAAATAATTTCTTTTGTTATAAAATTATGCGCCGTTGAGTAAAATAAAAAAATACCAACCAATGACTGAAAAATAAAACAAAAAACGAGTATTTTTCCCTTATGGAAACGATCTACAATTTGGCCTGCTGGCAGTGAGAGTAGCAAAGCAGGTATGAATTGAAATAACCCTATAAGACCCAAATCCCAAACACTAGAGGTTAAGTCATATAATTGCCAAGCCAGCACCACAACAAGTATTTGATAAGACGTAATGCTAAGTATTCTTAATACCAAGAATGTGCAAAAAGTTTTATAACTCAGTAATTCCTTGAACTCATTGGATATCATTCTAATTTTTTTTCACTTATCTAAAATCAATCGTTCTAAATTCCAATAGTTAATACTATTTTGACGTGCTTTCTAATACAATAACGTTATATCAAACTTAAATTCTCATTGAAATTAATGACAAATATTCACTGCTGCTGCGTCATTTTACTCTCATCAGTATTTTACTGCTCGTTGAGTTTTTCAAAACCTGTTAACAGTCCACACGTGCACGGTACTTCAAACCTTAACATTGCGCTCGATAAAAATGTACTGCAAATGAATTTTATTGCACCCTTGATGGATATTGCTGGTTTTGAAACTACGCCAAGCACAGAAGCCGAGATTAATACTATGCAAAACATTCTTGCTTTATTTCGAAAACCCGAAAACACTCTCAGTATATTAGGAGGATCTTGTAAAGTAAAAAAGGTTGAGGTTAACGATGAACTTATTTTAACTAGTTCAAAATTGAAGCACTCCCAAATAAATCAAACAAGTCATGAACATGAACATGAACATGAACATGAACATGAACATGAACATGATAGAAAGAATAAAATCCACAGCGAATTAAACTCTCAATATGAGTTTTTTTGTGCGGAGATAAATGATGTTATTAAAATCAAAATGCTAATTTTTGATGTATTTCCTAGTATTAAAAAAATTAACGTTCAATGGGTTTCAAATACTGGACAGGGTCAATTAACTTTGAGTAAAAAGGAAAATGAGTTTAGGCTTAAGTGATAAATAAATGCAAAATTACCAAAAAATTCTTAATCATGCTGAGGCTCAGTGCAAAGAAAATGGTACTCGCTTTACTCCAAAACGAAAACAAATATTAAGTGAGCTACTAAAATCTAATAAGGCCCTGTCAGCCTATGAGCTTGCTGATCTTATAAAAGAGGAATTTAGAAAGTCAATTCCAATTATGTCCGTATATCGAATTCTAGAATTTCTAGAAGAGGAAAAGCTTGTACATAAACTAAACCTAGCTAATAAGTATATTGCATGCGCTCATATTGCTTGCAGTCATTCTCACGCTCTGCCGCAGTTTTTAGTATGCAGAACTTGTAGTAAAGTACGTGAAATAAGTATTGATAAGCGCACAATAGATAAGATTCAAGAAAAAGTAGAGGGAGCAGAATTTCAACTGGTTAACCCTCAGTTAGAGATGCACTGCGTTTGCAAAGGTTGTACTGAAAAAAACAATTAATTTGCATCATCCCGGTATACTCGATAAAAAATTTACCCTGTACTTTTCATAAACGCATAGGCAGCAGGAATAAAGCCAGTAACTTGTGAGGTCAGCAACATTACTCCCATAGTGACAATGCTTATTTCCGAAAAAATTGTTTTTTCAATAACAAGGCCCAACTGGGAAACTAGAAAGCCATCGAATAATTGTAAAGTGAGAAATACCAAACAAATTGCCAAAATTATACTCACCAAGGTAATGAGAAAAGCTTCTAATTCCAGTAAACAAAAAATATAGATTGGAGGAGCACCTATAGCACGAAGAAGGTGAATTTCTCTTATCCTATCTCTGATAGAAGCTAGTAAAATTCCACTTACTCCCAAACACGCCGATACAAAAATTAGAACAGATATAAAAAACAAGGAGTTCTCGACTAATCCCATGATTTGCCAAAGTTCAGAGAGAGCTACACCCGGGAGAACTGCTATAAGAGGTTCAGCTGGATAATCGTTAATCTCCTGCCGCAATTGGAAAGTGGTAAGCTTTGAATGAAGGCCAATTAGAAAAGCAGTTATACTTTCTGGAATAAAAAGCTCTTTAATAAGGGCCTCATCCTTTAAACTTTTATCATTTTTTAACCTCACTCCATAATTATTGTGAATCGACTCAATAGCCTCTAGTCTTACATGCAAAGTTCGATCAACTGGAGTACCTGTCGGCTTTAAGATACCAACAACTCTAAAAGGAGCCTCGTCATGAGAAATAAAACTGACCTCTGATAAACCATGAGCTATTACTAAATTATCTCCTAATCGGTAATTTAATTTTTTTGCGACTTCTGATCCTAAAACTACGTCAAGTAAATTCTCGAAGACTTTTCCTTTTTCTAAAACTAGTTTCCTCTTTTCTCCAAAACTGTAGTAATTAAAATAATTCATATTAGTGCCCAAGACTGGAAAACCCTTATGAGAATCACCAAGCGCTAATGGAATTGCCCACCGTACCCTTGAATCTTTGGCAAACTTTTCAAAAGATTGCCAACTGACATTACTGGTTGGTCTACCGAGTCTGAAGACTGAATAAAGTAATAAATTGAGGTCACCTGTTTTTGCTCCCACCACTATGTCCACACCCGATAGCGTGCTTGAGAAACTCTCTTTTATCTGGAATCGAATATGTTCAACACTTAGCAATACAAATATACTCACCGTCATTGCGATCAAAGATAAACAAATTGTTCCCTTGCGATCTAATAAACTTCTCACGGCTAATCTCAGAAACATCAATAGTCCTCTCAAATTATATTGATTTCCGAAAATAATTCGACCCGATTAAAATACTTTGATAAAGATCTATCATGGCTTACCACTATCAAAG
Organism: Betaproteobacteria bacterium TMED82; assembly: GCA_002170395.1. Taxonomy (GTDB): domain Bacteria; phylum Pseudomonadota; class Gammaproteobacteria; order Burkholderiales; family Burkholderiaceae_A; genus UBA7377. Next base: position 18,400 of record NHEJ01000003.1, on the reverse strand, counting down.
TAATTTCATATTTAGCTACAAAAGATAGAAGAAGGTTTATGAAACTACCTTTATTAAGGGGATCAAGCGACGACGTCGGCTCATCAGCAATAATAATTTTCGGACGATTTATTAATACCCGAGCTATTGCTACCCTTTGTGCTTGTCCATGACTTAACCTCCTTGAGTGTAACTCCCAATCCTCCTCGGCTATATTTAAAGCTTTAAGTAATACAATTATTTCTTCGTCAATCTTTACTATTTCCTTCTTTTTAGAAAAATTAGCAGCTAATTTTATATTGTCGATAACATTTAAGTATGGAATCAAATTAAACTGTTGAAAAACGTATCCTATATTTTTTGCCCTAAAAGCGTCACGTCGAAAGCCAGGCATCTTGAATACTTTTTCCCCAAGAATCTCAATCGATCCTCGTACTGGTAAAATTAATCCCGCAATAGTATTTAAGAAAGTGGTTTTTCCTGACCCAGAGGGACCGTATATTAAAACTAGGTCTCCCGATTTGACTTCCCATTTCGGAATCTGAAGAACGGGTTTGCTGGCCCTACCAGGATAGTGAAAAGCTACATTTGAAATATTAATACTCATCAAAAACTGTCAATGTGTTTAAATAGAAAATAGTACAACAATAAGTTAAGTGAACAAATAATAATATCCTGATTTCTAATAGATTTTTATGATGAGCCAATTACAAAAACAGTTATTTCTATATTGTTTAGTTTTATCCTTTGTTAAAATTAGTGGAGTGTTTGCTCAGACGCGAGATTCAACAAGATTAGATTCTGATCATAATATACATCCTAAAATAACATTACCTCAAAGTGAAAAAGCGAAACAAAAACAAACAGAGTTAAAAAAAAAGATTTTTAAAACTATTGAGTGGTTAGATTTAATGCCCAAAAAGGATTTAGATTCTTTGTTAAATCCCCCTGAATATATCGGCAAAACTGGAGAGGGTGAATATGGAGATGAAATTCCTTCCGAGTTGCGAAATTTACCCAAATCTATTCAAGATGAATATCAAAGAGCTCTTACGTCAACAGAAATTATATCTGGAATGAATGGTAAGGCTATTCGAATTCCAGGTTTTATTGTTCCTATTGAATTTGATAAGGAGAAGAGAATAACTCAATTTTTCTTAGTACCTTATTTTGGAGCTTGTATTCATTTACCGCCCCCACCCCCAAACCAAATCATTTTTGTGACTAACAACAAAGGATTCTTAGTAAAGGATATTTTTGAGCCTGTATGGATATCCGGTATTTTGCAGACTACTCACTTTGAAAATGATATCGCTCTTTCAGCTTACAGTATGTTAATGAAAAATATTGAAGCGTACGAATAAAAGCCTAAGAAATTTTGTCTTTATCGATATGTTTTCGAGCGAAGATAATGNGGACTCTTTTGATTTATTCAGATGCAATATTAAACTTCCAAGAAAAAACCCCTTCGAAATTATCTTTCGATGGGGTGAAAGTAAGCGAGATATATTTAAGCTCGCCTAGAGAAATAAATACTCCGTCCACAACAAATCTGCCTAACTAATTAGCAGTCGACTGTGAACTTAAATCTATACAATCAGAGCAGTTCAACCTTCTGCAAACAAGGTAATTTTTCATATGAGCAAATACAAGTAATACAGACCCCAAAAGAGTAAACCCTGTTTCACCAATTTCGCCTAGAAAGTCATGCGCCAGTAAATACGCAGCACAAAGACAGAAAAGTCCTGAAATTCCCAGCAAAAAGATTAAACGTGATTTATGTTTGAGAAAACCCTGCCTCAATGCAAACAAACTAACGGGAACTATCACCAGTAAAAGAAAAAAATGAATGAATTCACTTTTAACCTCTGGTGGAAAAATACTTGGGTAAAATGCAACAAATAATGGCATGAATAAACAATGTAGAGCACACGCCATAGATAGACCAATAGCAGACTTATCGGCAAAAGTTGAATACATTTTTTTTATAACCCTCTAAAATAGCTTCTTAAGACCAATTAATGCAGATCGACCTGGCAGTGGTGCAAAGTAGCGTACTTCTTCCACGGTTGTAGCCGAAAAAGCTAACTCATTATTTAAGTTATATCCCCGTAAAAATACGATCCAATCATCTTGAAATTGATACTCAGAGTAAAGATTAAACAATTTATAACTATCTGTTTTAGTGGATTCACCAAGCCCTCTATTGCCTGAATAAATATAACGAAACTCCGGTCGAATTAACCAATTTTTGCCGGAAATACTCGCTACGAGACTGATCCTTTTGGGAGTAAGCCGGGGCAGATGGTCAGATGTACCTTTTCTTTTTCCAATTACCTGGTCATATGAAAAAGTTGGGATGAATGTAAAGTTCTGAAAAGCAATTTTTTTCGACATTGAAAATTCAATTCCTTTAAATTCCGANTCAACCCCAGTAAAATTATAGATATCAAGCGCCTCTATCTCCGATTCCTCTTCCTCTCCTTCATGTTCCTCCTCATGATGATGCTCTTCCGCATAAAAAATATCATTTCCTTTTATTAAAGTGATGTAATTTTTGTAATCACTGTAGAATAAATTGCCTCGAATAGTCAGTCCATCTTGAATGAAAGAAAGTCCAAAATCGTAATGCTCTCCTTTTTCATTTTTTAAATTTGGATCGCCCTGTTCATAAAGCCCAGTGGTATGGTGAACTCCCCCGGTAAATAGCTCAAAACTCGAAGGTGCACGTTCAACGTAGCTAGCAGAGCCATGAATTTTTAGCATATTATTTAAGTCTTGCGTAACACCAAAAGACATCGATTTTGGATTAAAACTGACGTCTCTACNCGCCTCNTCATGAACTTCTCCCGCAGTGGTAGAATTTCCGAACTCTTCAATCTCGTGCACGTGGTCGGCTTTAACATCAACATGATCCACTCTAGCTCCAATCTCAAATAAACGACCATCAATTTCTTTAGACTGGTATGCAAAAAGACCGATCGATTTATTTCGTGTGGTGGGAATGGGACCAAGACTTGCATGCTCCTCATGCTCCTCTTCTTCACTGTAGGCAATCACGGGGTTCCTGGAATTAAGTAATTCCAGCCCTAAAATACCTGCCAAACCAGATTCTGTTTCTGTGAAAAACTCGAATCTCGCATTTGTACTATCTCTTTTGTAAGTTGTTTCTAGAACGTTAGCATCAAGTTCATCATGCTCATAGTCTGTAATCTTAATTCGGGCTTTGACGCGTTGAATCAATCCTAAACTCACTGTTTCATCATACAGAAACGAAAGTCCAGTTTTTTGCATATCAAGGACATGATTTACTTCTTTAGGAACACCATATTCAGTCTGAAAATTATCTAAGGAGAGACCAAGCAGACGATTTCCACTAANGAAAGAGAAACCGGCACCAACTGAGTGAGTTTCCGCTTTGGAGTTTCTAACCTTGTTGCCGGTAACTGGTTCTTCTCCGTTATCTGTAAATGTGGGAGTCTTTGTCAAACCTTTATCCAAAATTGACCCGCTCAGCGTCCAATTTAAACCTTGTCCGTCTCCACTAGCAATATTAAAAAATCCAGAGCTTTCATCTTGTTCTGCATCTGAACTTAAACTTGCTATTCCTTCAAAAGCATCAAGATTATTTTTTGGAATGCGGTTCGTAACAAAATTAATCATTCCCCCAACAGCATTTCCACCAAAAACAATTGCAGACGATCCTCGTATAATTTCTATCTGTTGAATACTATTTGGATCAACAGGGACGGCATGATCAAAACTGCTTACCGACCAATCCTGAACTAAAGTACCATTTTCGTTAAACCGAATACGATCTCCATCTTGACCTCTAATAATTGGTCTACTAGCATTGGGTCCGAATCTCGTAGATGAGACTCCAAGGATACCGTCTAAACTATCGCTTATATTTCCCTTTCTCAAAATATCAAAGTCAAGCTCCTTTATTACATCAAAAGGCTTCACACCTGACTCAATAATATCCTGATCTTCGACAAGAATTGCCTCAAGTTGAAGATCTTCTGAGAAGGAGGCGCTACTGGTTATCAATAAAAGCCCAACAAGAACAACATTTACAAATTTAGCACTCATAGTCGAAAAATTTCCTAGAAAAAATGAGAAGAATATTAGCTCACAACGATATATTTAGCACTCATAGTCGAAAAATTTCCTAGAAAAAATGAGAAGAATATTAGCTCACAACGATATAACTTACTATTTGAATGATATAACATATCATTATTNAAAGGCAACAATCATCTATAAGAAGGGGTGTAATTTTAGCTTTTATCCAACTAAAAAGATTACATACTTCAAACCTATTTAGAAAAAATACTTTAATAGTTCAAATTTTGACATTAAATAAACACAGAAAGGCTTATACTTAATATACTTTTTTTTTTACTTTTCTATGGTCTACATTTATGCATACTTGGGCACCTTTGTTACTTTTGCCTTAATGGATGCTTTTTGGTTGGGTCTGATCGCAACCGATTTTTACTATGATCATTTAGATGGTCTTTTGAGGAAAGAACCGAACTGGGCTGCAGCTCTGATTTTTTACACTGGATACATTGCTGGCCTAGTATATTTTGCCATCAGACCTTCCTTAACTTCAGGAAATTTTAAATCTGTATTGAGGGATGGAGCTCTGCTGGGACTCTTATCGTATGCAACATATGATATGACTAATTTAGCAACCCTCATTAATTGGCCGATTACTATAACGATAATTGATATAATCTGGGGGATATTTATCACTAGTATATCCTCTGTCGTTGGTTACCTTTGTGCAAAATTTTTTCAACAAATTTAATTAAAAGAATGCATATTTAACTTATTCGCAATGACGAGTAAATCGGCTTATTCTTCTAAAATTAATTTAGCTACCTCGTCTTGTTTCTCTAAAAAAGAAAAATGTCCGCACTTTTCTAAAGTGATATAAGACTTCAGCCCCAGCATCGTTTGCGTTAGAAGTCTATCATTTGGACTAGCCCAATCGTACTCGCCATAAATTAGCTTAACTGGCACCCTAAGAGAGCTATATTTTTGCTTACAATCCGTCCAAGTTCTAAAATTCGATAGAACACTTCTGAAATGATAAACGTACCCACTCTTTTTGGTCGACGTACTAAGCAAATTAATATAATCGTCACTTAAATTACTCTTATCATAAAACCCTCCAAGCAAAATATTTTTTAAGATGAATTTATTTTCTAGAGAAGAAAATAAATTTCCAATTAAAGGTAACCCTACATGAAATAAGATAAAATTAGCAAAGAAATTGCCGCGCCTGATCCCATCTCCAAATTTCTGATCATAATCATATGGGTTGAAACAATATATCTTTTTTATTTTCTTTGGTATCTGTATCGCAATCATGACTGGCAAAACTCCACCAATTGATTCACCAGCTAAGGTAACTTCCTCTAAATCTAATTCGTTAATAAAATGAACAATAGTATTAGTAAAAAAATTTTGACTGTACACAGTTCTTGTATTTATCGGAGAATCACCAAACCCTGGAAGATCAAGTGAGTAGACCGAGTATTTTCTTTTTAGCTCTCCCGCAACCGCATTACTGTACTCAAGCCTATTCCTGATTGTGTGTAACAATATCAGAGGGGGACCTTCTCCAACGCTTGTATACCTTATAAAGGTACCATCAGAAAGTTTAAATTTATCCATGTTAACGCTTTCCATTTTCTAATAATTTTTTAGCCTATTAAGTTTACAAACTTTTTTTGAGTATTACTTACTTATATTGGCTGCGCTTAGTAACTTCTAACCCCTTAAAATAATCTCCGAAAAATTTTTCTCCTGCGAGACCTAAATTTGGAGCATAAAGCTCTGAGTTTTCACGCATTTGCTTTATATTTACACCCTCATATTGTAACTCATGCTTATGTCCTAGAGCCCAATACTCGAAAAAACCAGGAAGTACCTCACAATGAAACTGCATGGCTAAAATATTATCACCGTAAGAAAAAGCTTGGGTTTCTGTTTGCTCAGTTGAAGCTAATCGAATACAGCCTTCAGGAAGACTAAATGTATCGCTGTGCCAGTGAAGGACTGGAACATTTCCAAGATACTTCAAATAGGACTTTTTTCCCTCTCGACTTAAATTTAACTTTTTCCAGCCGATCTCGCAATTCTCGCTTTTATAAATAGTTGCTCCTAATGCTTTAGCCACGAGTTGGGATCCAAGACAAATACCGATAGTTGGTTTTCCTTTTTTTACCCTCTTTTCAATATACTTTAAAACACTTGTTAAGTTAGGAAAAATTAGGCCATCATTAGCTCCGACAGGTCCACCTAAAACAATAACAAGATCAAATTCTAAAAATAATTTTTCATTCTCAGAAAAATTTGATAGATGACAATAATTGACCTCATAGTAATTTTGGACCACCTTTTCGATTACACCCAAGTTTTCGAAGTGAACAAAATACAGAACAAAACAAGACTTTTTTTTTCTCATTGTGATAGTAAANATCTAGCTAACATTCATTTATTAAGTAACTTTTACCTATGGAAATTATATTACCCTTATGAGCGATTAAACAAGAATGGTAATAAGTTATCTAATTTAGCAATTTCAAGGTAACAATCTTATATTTTTATGCCCTCTATGATCAAAAAACACTTTCTCTCATTGCTTTTACAAGAGTGTAGGCAGAAGTAAAGGCTCCTTCAACACGGCCCCCAAAACACCAATCCCCGCAAGCTGCAAGCTTATTGTTAAGATCTAAAAATACAAAACTTTTATTTCTTACATCGTTATTAGCATAACGCCAGCCGTGAATAGTTTTGAAATTAGCCTTGCTGACATCTTTTCCAATAATACGACTTGTTTCGGAAATTAGATGCTGCATAATCTCTTCTCGCTCATCGTTAATATGGGTCTCCGCGTAATCAGCAGAGGAATGTACTGTTAATGCAAAACCATTCTCTCGACCTGGCTTGCTGCTATTTACGGCGATCCAGCTCAAATCACAATTTGTCACATGCGCAGCTTCAAAATCAAGGGTTAGTTCTTCTTTAAAGCCAAGCATCAAAGTAAAACTTGCTAGCATTTTTATTGCACTGATCTTATCATGATGAATAAATGATTTAGGCATTAAGTTCAAAACCTGGGGGGCAGGTACAGTTGAAATAATCCAATCAAAACCGTCATAACATCTACCAGTCTCATCTTTCAGTTCCCACTTATTTTTGCGCTGGATAGAAGAAATTTTTGTATTTATACTCACGTTGAGACTATCTGCGAGAGACTGCGTAACTGCATTCATTCCAGGAACACCAACATATCGAGGCTCATCATTTGCCCAATTTTTTTGTTCAATAATCTCAATATCATCATAAATCACGTAACGTGGATTCCATCGTTTTATAACACCGGAATTTAAAAGAGGGAGTAAAAAGTCTTTAAAAGGCTGTGTTCGGGCAGTAAAGTACTGAGCCCCATGATCGAAAAAGTAAGTCTCTGCTCGCCTAGTCGACATACGACCGCTCACACCTCTGGCTTTTTCAAAAAGAAAAACTTTCGCATAGTCTTTAAGCAAATGAGCGGTTGATAATCCCGACAAACCTGCTCCAATAATAGCAACTTTAGTCATTAAAAAATTTGTACATTGTAAAAAATAAATTTAGTAGGCTGAATTCAAAATTGGCTATAAAAACATCCTGTACTTATCGCCTTTTTAAACTTTTTCATAATAATCCTTGACAAACAACTGATCAGATATCGGAGGTCGGGAATATCCAATATCCGGTTGCCTCATTGGCAAGGTGATGGTTTTGTATTCAATAGTTTTATAAGGGATTAAAGAAAGAAGATCACGCATACAATTCAGCCTAGCCCTCTTTTTATCATCAGCGTGTATAACTCTCCAAGGAGAATCTTTAGTATTAGTGTGCGCAAACATCTCATCCTTAGCCCGCGAGTATTCTATCCATCTACTCCTTGACTCTAAGTCCATCGGACTCAATTTCCACTGCTTAGTAGGGTCATTAATTCGATCCTCAAATCGCCGCTCTTGCTCATCATCACTAACAGAAAACCAATACTTGATTAAAANAATCCCCGAACTAATTAGCATTTCTTCGAAAATTGGACATGAACGAAGAAACTCTTTATGTTCGGAATGCGTACAAAACCCCATGACTTTTTCTACACCGGCTCTGTTGTACCAACTACGGTCAAACAAAACAATCTCACCTGCTGCAGGCAAATGCGCTACATATCTTTGAAAATACCACTGAGTTTTTTCTCGCTCCGTTGGTTTTCCAAGCGCAACCACCCTACAAATTCTGGGATTTAAGGCTTCTGTGATTCGCTTTATAGCACCTCCTTTCCCAGCTGCATCTCGCCCTTCAAAAAGAACAGCGACTTTAAGTCCTTCCTGTTTAACCCATTCTTGCAATTTAACAAGCTCGAGGCGCAAGGTATTTAATTCTAGGGAGTATTTTTTTTTACTCAATTTATTCACAATAATGATTCCAATTTTAAGTACAATCTTTTTTATGTTAGCAACAAGGTAAAATGTTAATTGTAAGCCACTTTTGACTGTAACTTGTGTATGAAATTACGCAACCGATGCTGTAAATCATAATTTATGTTCCACAAAATGTCTTGTAAACACCAGTACCTGATTTCGGTAAGGTTTGATAAGGTCTCAGAGATCGTCGATTTGTATAAGGCGCCTCAAGAGCAGATAGTAGGTCCTCGCAAGCCTTGAAATCGTTACCATTTGCCGCCTCTAAAGCTTCTTCAACCTTATGATTACGAGGAATTACTGATGGATTAACTCTTCGCATTAAACTTGAGGATGACTTGAGAGGCTTATCGCTTAATTCAAGTCTAGATTGCCAGCGCAAATACCATTCATTGAAGGTTTTATCATTGTAAAGTTTTCCAACTGGCTTAGAGGATCCGCTTATATCGAGAAAAGTATTAGTATAATCAGCATTTTTTCGATGCATCCAGTTAAGGAAATCTCCTATTAGCTTATCATCATCTGTATGAGAATTGAATAATCCCAATTTGGAACGCATCATTGTTAGCCATTTATTTTGAAAAATTTCTGGAAACAAATTAATTACCTCTTTAGCTTTATCAACGGCCCTATTGACGTCATCATCAATAACTTGCAAAAGGGTCTCTGCAAATCTAACAAGGTTCCACTGTGCAATCTTAGACTGATTAGCAAATGCATAGCGACCAAGGTGATCGATGGAACTGAAAACAGTACTAGGATCGTAAGCATTCATGAAGGCGCAAGGACCGTAATCAATAGTCTCTCCAGAGAGGGTCATATTATCAGTATTCATAACGCCATGAATAAAACCCACACGCATCCAATGTACGATTAGATCAACTTGCCTCTCCATTACAGAATAAATTAAATCTATGGCCTTATCTTTACTTTTCATTAATTTAGGATAATGTCGTTGAATGGTATAGTTCATAAGTGTTTTCACCGCTTCCTTACCTAGGTGATTGAATGCAAACTCAAATGTTCCAATACGTATGTGTGAACTAGCCACTCGAGTTAAAATTGCGCCGGGCAAAAGAACCTCTCGCATGACTTGCTCTCCAGTTTTCACGACTGCTAGACTCCTTGTGGTCGGAATACCTAAATAATGAATACCCTCAGAAATAAGATATTCACGTAACATCGGACCTAGTGCTGCCTTACCATCACCACCTCTCGAGTAGGGGGTTCGCCCAGAACCTTTAAATTGAATGTCTAACCTTACTCCTTCCGGAGTAAGGTGCTCACCCCAAATGTGGGCACGACCATCACCTAACATCGTATAGTACCCAAATTGATGACCCGCGTAGGCCTGAGCAAATGGCGTAGATCCCTCAGGTAACTGATTTCCTGAAAACAAGATCGCTTTCTCCTCTTCAGTAAGGTTAGAAAAATTCAATCCCATTGAATCAGCGAGCGTATCATTAACAATTACGAGTTTCGGAGACGCTACTGGGTGCATACTGAGCTTAGTAAAAAACTGCTTTGGCAAAGCTGTATAAGTTGTTCGAAAACTAAATCCACTATCTTTCATAATTCACCTTAAGTCTAAGCTCTATTTTTATTAGGTATTAAATAGAGCTGTCTAAATGAATGTCCCATCATTGAAGGTATTTTATTCAAGTTCAATGTTTTTTATCACTAAATTAATAATAATTTTATTTTCACTCTAGTTTTCGAGCCTTATATTCTTTCGTAATTTCGATAATTTCGAAATTGGGTTCAAAAATTTCGACAAAGTCATTTACAAACCAATCAAAATTTCGATCTTCTTGTTCCGTTGCATTCGCGAAAATGCTGTCTATTTCCTTATTTGAGCCTATTTCATAATTGTGAAACGTTTTCCCTTTGTCTCTACTAAGTTGATAGTGACTTTTACCCTGAGACTTGTGGGTTTTAAACGTACTTTCTAAAACTTTGAAACCACAGCACCGATTTATTTTTAAAGGCTTTTGCTTACTTAAAAGCTGTTTTATTTTCTTAAATGGATATTTACTTACTACTATTGCAGTCAAATATCCTTGTTCAAAGACAGCGAATCGCAAGAAAATGTCTTTAGCAAAATTCTCATAATAAAATCCCCGACCTTTTTTTGCTAACTTATCAAGCTTATAATTGAAAAAACGATAGTATTTTTTTTGCATTACTTTAATCAACTTTATTCAAAACTATCTGAAGAAAAAACTTTTACTTTTTTAATTAATTTGTTCTCTTCAAATTATGGCTAAACGATTATGATATAGATTTTAGTAATCCTATTATTACCACCATAAAAATGAAGAAGAGAAATAAACCGTAACCAGTATCTCTTTCTCCATCACGAATCTTTTCTGATTTAGTACCATAACCGTTTGAGCTTTTTAACATTCCAAACGATACAAATAAACACAATCCAATCAATCCAAAATAAAAACTGAATGTTCCCATCACTAAACTCCTCTATTAGAAAAATATATGTAGAGAGAAACCCGGAGTTATGTAAATAAAATTATTTTTTTACCGCATAGCTAATTTTAGTTTATTTTGATTCAAAAATAGTATTTTTTAATTGATAAAGACTCGAAAACTGGGGTAATGAAATTTGGAGTAGTACACAAATCCCAATTACTTATCTTTAGTTAAAGAGGCTCCAAAACCTCCGCCACAAGGTGTTTGGATTTCCACTGAGTCTCCTTCATTCACATCAAACTGGCAATTTGAATCGAGATTCACCCTCTCTTTCTTTGATGTTATGAGAGTATTTTTACCACCTCCTCCGAACCCTCCCCCACTCAAGCCGTGAGGACACACTATACGGCAATTCGAGAGGATTGACACCGTCATCGGCTCGTGGAAAGTAATTTTTCGCATAACTCCATTTCCACCGACAAACTTTCCTAATCCTCCGCATTTTTTTCTAATACTGAACTCATCCAACTGAACAGGATAATTATGTTCAAGAACCTCCGGGTCCGTAATTCTTGAGTTCGTCATATGTGACTGAATAGCATCGGCACCATCGAAATTCGGACCAGCCCCTGTACCTCCACAAATGGTCTCATAATATTGGAAATTGCTATTTCCGAATGATAAATTATTCATAGTACCTTGTGAGCCGGCCTGTAAATTTAGTGCGCCCAACAAACAATCCACAATTTTTTGAGAAGTCTCAACATTTCCAGCTACGACTGCTGAAGGATAATTAGGGTTAAGAAGGTTATTCGAAGGGATTTTTATTTCAATAGGTAAAAGACAACCCTCATTTAAAGGTATTTCTTCGTCGTTAATCATGCAGCGTAAAACGTATAATACGCTGGCTTTGGTAATTGAAAACGGAGCATTAAAATTCGACCAATGCTGCTCATCTGTTTCATCAAAGTCAATTATCAACTTCTTGGTCGTTTTGTCAATTGAAATCGATACTCCAATTTTGATTCCATTATCGAGTTTAATTTGAAATGAACTACTATTTATTCCTTTAATTGCTTGGCTTACAAATGTTTTACCTTGGTCTAGCAACTTTTTGCAAAGTACTTTTATTTCCGAATATTTATAACTTTTAAATTTTGATAATAACTCCTCAACACCTTTTTTATTAGCAGCAATTTGAGCTTTCATATCAAAAATATTCTGCTCAATATTCCTGGCTGGATATTCTGATTTTGTCAATAACTCACGGATTTGCTCTTCTTGAAACTTGGCGTCTTTAACAGCGATAATATTATCAAGCAGTATGCCCTCCTCCTCAATTGAATTACTAGTTGCAGGCATGGATCCCGGTGTCTTACCCCCAATGTCAGCATGATGACCGCGAGATGCAACAAAGAAGGAAATTTCAGAGTCTTGCTCAGCATTAACTGTCGATATGCAGGTAATATCAGGCAGATGAGTACCACCATTAAAAGGATTATTGGTCAGATACGTTTCTCCGGATTTTACCAATCGAGTTTCAAGCAAACTTTTGACCGAAGCACTCATCGAACCTAGGTGTACAGGGATATGCGGAGCATTAGCCAGTAAATTACCTTCAGTATCAAATATCGCACAAGAAAAATCGTTTCTTTCTTTTATGTTTACAGATGCCGCGGTCTTCTTAAGTACTTCGCCCATCTGCTCTGCTATCGCTGTTAATCGGTTACCGAATAAAGTGCTCTCAAGAAAACTATCTTTATATATTTGCATGGCTAGATAATTTTCCATGCAGGCAGCTTTCTGAAGAATGAGGTCCCCAAAGTCATTCCGAGAACATTCCCAACCACTCTTAAGCATTAAAGAAGTATGAGCAGATAGAATTATTGTAGGACCTCTAATTACTGTGGATTCAAGAATGCTGTCAATTTTTACCAAGGGTATCCTTTTCCAAGTACCATTTTCAAATACCCGTTGCGACTTTTTATCAAGTGAGCTGGATCTATGGTTATCTATTGATTTTGGCGAGAAGCTTGCATTTTCAGTTGAAACTTCCGCCTCTATAACTATTGAGCTAACGATTATATCTTTTGCCGACTCTGTAAAGCCAAACTGCATTTTAAAAATTGTAAGAAAATTCTTCCTCATATTATGCCAATCCGTAAAGTCTACTAGGATCACTTCAGTAGTTCCTGAATATTTTAAATTTACGAATTTTTTAAAGAGGAGTTGTCTTTTAATTGAATCACCAGCCCTCATTTGATTTGTAATCTTTTTCTCCAATGACATAAATTTTTTAATTAAAACTCTTATTTGATTTTCCGAAAATATTTCCTCTATNGACTCCTCTGCAATTTTTTTTATTTTGGCAAAACTAATTCCAATAGCAGATAAGACACTTGCATTTCTATTAACAAGAATTTCTTTAATTCCCAACAAATCCGCCACATCACAGCAATGCTGACCAGCGGCTCCACCATAACACTGCAAGCTATATAAACGAATATCATGCCCCTTATTTATTGAAATAGCTTTAATAGCGCTTGCCATTTTCTCATTTGCGATTTTTATAAATCCTTCAGCAATTTGATAAATATTCATATTTAAATTGTCTTGGCTCTTTTCACTTACGATGAGGTCTTTGAATCGGCCAACAACTATTCCGCGGTTAATTCCTAGGTTATTTTCCTTACCAAAACATTTTGGAAAATAATCTGGATTTAAAAAACCAAGTAAAAGGTTACAATCGGTAATTGTTAACGGACCTCCGTTTCCATAACATGCTGGTCCGGGATAACAACCAGCAGACGCTGGTCCCACTTTTAATCTTATCCCATCAAAACTTACTACTGAACCACCTCCAGCAGCCACTGAATGAATATCTACCATTGGTGCCACGATCGTAATATTATCAATTTCTGTTTTAGAACGATACTCAGGGGTCCCGGTGGAATGTGCGACGTCGGTAGAAGTCCCTCCCATATCAAAACAAATAATTCTTTCTCTACCCGTCAACCTAGCAGTTTCTATTGCACCAACAACTCCTCCAGCAGGGCCAGAAAGAATTGAATCTTTACCTCTAAATTTATTTGCATAAACAAGCCCACCGTTTGATTGCATTATCTTTAAGGGAATATCTCCAGTAAACTCCCTAAGCGCTGAGACATATTTATTTATTGTAGGTGTAAGGTAAGCATCGACAACAGTAGTGCTACATCTGTCTACAAAACCAATCAAACTACTTACCTCATGTGAAACTGATACATGATCAAATGCTAAATCTAAGGCAATTTCTTTGGCAAAGATTTCATGAATAGGGTTTTTGTAGCTGTTCATAAAGGCAATGGCGAGAGATTTATTGCCCAACGATTTAATATGCCCAAGCACATTTTTTAGTCTGACGATGTCGATAGGACTAATCACAAACCCTTTATAATTAATCCGCTCTTCCAGTCCATAACAGTTTTCATATAGTTGGATTCTGTCTTTGATCTGTAGCTTGAAGAGCGAGGGTCGCGTTTGGTGGCCTATCCGCAAAATATCCTCAAAGCCTCTTGTTACCAAAAAAGCAGTTTTTGAGCCCCTTCTCTCCAGCAAAGCATTAGTCCCAAGTGTTGTACCTAGTCTTATTTCCTCTATATGCTCAACAGATAATCGGTCAGTTTTTTTTAAGCCAATTACTTTTCGAAGAGTTTCAAAAACCGGAGTAATACCTTTGACACCGCTTCCAGATAAAACTTTGAACGTCAACAAGGGACCATCGGGGACACGGCCAATTATATCCGTGAAGGTTCCACCCCTATCAATCGAAAACCTCCATTTCTTTTTCATTTTAAATTACGCAATTAGATATTCATGATCTAAATAAACAATTAATCTAATTATAAATCTCTGTGGAACCAAGATCTAATTTTTATTGATNTTTCAGCATCTTCTCCACCTCTAATGAGTGTAACTCCTCTTGTCCGATCATACTTCTAGCATATTCCTCCAAGTAGACTGATTTTCCTTCAATAATTTCTAACAACTCATAATATGTTTTTATGGCTTTTTTTTCATGAGCGAGAGTTTCTTTTAAAATTTCCNCTATATCATGCTTAAAAGTTTCTTTGATTTCTTGAATATTCAAAGGCGGGTGACCTCCCAGTCCTGTAATGTGTTCTCCAGCAAGATTCGCATGCGCGAGTGACTCATTGGCCTGATCTTTAAAAAACTTTATTAAAGGTAATCTGTTAGGCCCAAAAATCATAAGTGAATAGTGCGTATACCTTATAACCCCAGATAATTCTAAATCAAAAATCTCAGTCAGTTTTTGAATTATTTTATTCTTCTGCATTAGCCACCTATTTCAAAATTAAAGCTATTTAATTGATATTTGATTATTAAGTAGTTTAATAAACTCCTTATTTTAATCACAATTAGGAGTATTACAGTAAAACTAGAATATACCGATACCGTAGGCCCCAGTAAAAAATATAACAATCCACAGTATTCCTTTTAAAAAGAAAAATATGAATCCTCCAGCACCCAGTATTTTTAAAAATTTATATTTCAACCTGCTACCCATACTAAAATTTACGTTTAATACATGAAAAATTTGAAAGTTAACTCAAAAAAGCAAAAATAAAATATACCTAAAAAAGTTTATACTCCCATATTTTTTTAAGCGAAAGCAAAAAAACTAAATAATAAGCTGCCCCTTGCAATAACATTATAATCTCAGCACAAAACTTATTTTTNATCAGTCATCCAATGAAGGCTACATTTATATTCACAAATGAAGGCATTTCCATTCTCTTGTTTCTTACACTTAATTTGTGCAGTGTCTATACCAGTGAAAGCTTCACAAAGTTTTTTCATCTTTTCAATGGGATAACTGTTATTTGCCGAGAAAAGCCTTCCTTGATATTTATTAGAAATGCTCGGCTCAAAGAATTTAGAGCTTACCTCATCAGCCATAGCTTGATTCAACACTACCAATAGAATTATCATTAATTTTTTCATGTTATTAGTATACACTCCAATAAATCGATTGGTTATTGTTAATTGACACTACGAAAAAGTGGTTTTGCTTGCTTGCCGGAAGGGAAAAGCCCTACTTTATGAAAACTTGTAAAATTAAGAGTTTTGAACTTAATCTTCAAAAAGGACTTGATGGCATTCCTCGACAGATATATTTTATGTTCGAGCAAGGGGAAAATACTGAGCTGCCCGGAAAAACGCCTGAGGATTTGATTAAAAAATTAAATATCCACTATGCTTACAAATTAAGTGATTGGAGTGAAGCCACGAAATTTGTTGGAATTGCCACAGCGCAGCGTTGCGGGACATGGATGCACAAATATTTTTTTAAATTTTACGCTGACAAACTAGCAAATATACCCACCCACATGGGGCCAGATCTTAAAAATCCACTCTACAGCCATATCTTGAACCGAATATTTTTTGTTGGTCATCTACCTTGCTTTTTCAATTTTAATGCTCTTTTTGAAAATATATCAGACAATAACTCGAAATTAATTGCAAATACAAATAGACCGACCTTTTCTACCTTACTTAAAGGAGGAAGAGTGAAGACCTTCCATATGTCTGATAAAGCCTTCGCCCTCCATGAAGCTCACCCTGGCTATTTTCAAAATTTTTATACTGCATTATCTGTGTATAAAAAACTGCTCAGTCTAAAAATTGACGTCTTAAATGGAAGTAGTTTTGTCTACTACTATATTTTTCGAAATCCTTTCAGTTATTTTGTCTCCATGTATGCAATGGAAAAAAGGGGCGGAGGTCTAAAAGGAACATACAGGAATAATTTTTTTAAATATGTCACGGAAGTCTACTTGGGTCAATACATCTTTCAATTAAAAAGTTGGATAGAAATGGCAAAAAAGTACCCTGCACAATTTAAATTGATAAAATTTGAAGGCTTATTAAAAAATCGTCGTAATTATTTCAAGATGCTCTTTAAAGACTTTAATATACCAATAGACAATCAGGCCTTTGAGCATGCCCTATTTTATTCATCAAAAGATTTTCTTGAAAACTTTGAAACTGAAACAAGAAGGGGAATAAACAGTTCTGCAACCAAAGTAGCACATATTACTAAAGAGAAAGAAATAAATAGTTATACCTTCTCCGATACGGAAAAAGACTTTATAAAAAGTGCATTCGAAAAAAATGATATACCATTTAAAATATTTGGAAATTATCACTCATGAACTTTTGGTTCGAATACTAATAATATTTTATTAAGTAATAAGTTGAAGTCTTGTACAAAGAATAGAATCATCGTTTTTTAAATAGTAAAGTTAATAAAAAATATTAATGTTTTAGAAATATTTTAAATCTACAGAGAAAAGAGATTACTGATTAGATTTAAGAAATGCGTTAACAAAATTTTTTTAATTTGATGTAAAGTCATGACTCAAGCCTTGAAGCAGAGTAGGAAAGTTGATTTTTTGTTCTATAACAACATTTATATATAATCATGAATAAAGAGTCTCTTATTGAAAAAGTATGTGAGGTATTCGAGTTAACGGGACAAGTTGTTCTCAAAGCGTTCAAGAAAAACAGCGGACATAAAATAAAGGAGGATGGATCTCCTTTAGCTGCTGCTGACATACTTGCAAATCAAATAATAAAAAATTATTTATTGGAGCACTGGCCAGGAATACCCATACTTTCCGAGGAGGATAAAACAAGTCATGGAAGTGTTCTTTCTGCCGACTTATATTGGGCGATAGACCCGATAGACGGAACAAAAGAATTTATTCAGAAATCCGGTGACTTTACTATTAATATTGCATTAATTGAAGAGAGAAAACCCATTTTCGGTGCGATATATGCTCCATACCATTCTGATTGTTGGATAGGCTTAAATACGGAAAAAAGCATGGCCATAGAACAGAAACAAAAATCTTCTTATAAATTCCGTTTAGATTGTTTTAAAAATAACTCAGTGAATCTAAAAAAAGAAGAGATATCAGTAAACAGAAATATTCGTAAAACCCTTAAGATAGCAGTGAGTAAATCACACAATTCAACCGCAACAGATATTTGGCAAAGGGTATATTTTCCTAATCAAAAGATTTACAAAATAGAGAGAGGATCCTCAATAAAAATTTGTATGATTGCCGAGGGTGAGGCAGACTACTACCCGAGATTTGGCCCTACTTGCATTTGGGATGTTGCGGCTGGACATGCGATCCTTTGTGGGGCCGGGGGAAACATATACCGTATGTCAAACTTTGATTATTTAACATACGGAGATACAATTTTTAATGAAAATTTTCTTGCTTGCAAATATTAGCTGCATGATATCTCAGTGCAAAAGTAGAATCGTTATCAGCAATGTAGCTTAACAAATCTAATCGCACTTAGGCCTTTAAGAAGCTTTATAAAGGCATCCAAATTCCGTTTTCTATTTGTGACCCCACTAAACTTACATTTTCTGGTGACTCCGCAAAATTAATCATCACCTGTGGACGATCCCATACCCC
>NHEJ01000002.1 GCA_002170395.1 Betaproteobacteria bacterium TMED82 | reverse complement strand
GGGGTATGGGATCGTCCACAGGTGATGATTAATTTTGCGGAGTCACCAGAAAATGTAAGTTTAGTGGGGTCACAAATAGAAAACGGAATATGGATGCCTGTATAACGCGAGTCACAGTGGCAGTTAATGTTGAAAAGGTAGAGATACTGGTGAAATCCACGGTGTTTTAAGTGGAATGCTCTTTCTCTGATAATGTTTTAAATTAAAAGCTATTTAAAATTCTTAGCTTTGACATTACTTGTCATGTGATTACTCACCAGCACCTTATGGTAGGTACGTGAATTATCCGGAGTGCTGATTGTATCTAGTTGTTTTAACGAATAAAATAGGTCTATGAGAAAATTTTTAGTAATCATCTTACTTTGTTCTTCTTGTAAGTCTTACGCTCTTACCTGGGTAGGAATCGACGACACTGAGGTTCAAATTACCAATTATCTTGATATTGATAGTGTTAAAAAGGGTGGAGAATTTGTCTTCTATACGAGGTTAGAAAACGTTGCTACTATGGGCTTGAATTCCATAGTCATTAGAAATAAAGTGGATTGTAAAAGAGAAAAGATAATTGAGCTAAATATCAGTTATTATGGACAGCCGATGGGCCAAGGAACTCTTATCGAGAAAAAAAAGAATGCTACAAAAGAGATATTACCAAAACCGAATACTAGTAGATATAATGCGATGAAACTAGCATGCAGCCTCGCAAAATAAATTTTAAGATGTATTTAATTATTAATGAACGATGATTATGCAGATTTATAAAGATTCTGAAGAATTATTGGATAGGAGTAAAAATAATTAAAGATTATCAGGATAGATTAAAATCAAAATAGTTGCTTAAAGAAAGTTATCTAGAAGAAGTTTGAAAATAAAGTTTGGTGGAATTCAAAATATGAAAGTGAATCCAGCATGATTTTTAAAATGTTTGAAAGTAAAAATAATGAAAATTATAATTTTATTATTCTTAATAATATATTCCGTACCGTGTATTTCCGTAGAGCTTTTTTGCTCTTTTAAAAAGAAAGCTGAGGTAATTTCTTTTATCGAATCCCTTGAAATTGAAAATAACGAATTTGAAGAGAATCAGCTGATACTACAAATGATAAAGCAACCGCTGACTATGAAAATATATGACGATAGCGTCACTCATATAATTGAAAATTCGGGCAGAAAAATCATAATAGAGTATGCGGCAATAAAAAAAAATACTAATCTTATTTTTGGCCTCAGTGAAGACGTTAAGTTTGCATTCAAATTCTTTTTTAAAACTGGCCAACTACTTTTCCTTGAGTTTCATGATGGTAATCATCTTTCGACTTACTTTTACCAGTGTGAAAACATTAGTTGATGTTTTAGGTTCTCTACACATCAAAGTACTCTAGATCTAGTTTCCCTGCCGTGGGAATATCGTTTACGCTTAACTCTATTTTCGTTTCGTGAGTTTTTTTTGCGTCCCTTAGGTTTATTGTTCTCCGAGTCAGCTATTTGTATATTTGAAACATTATAAAGTTTATCAATTAACACCCACTTCTTTTTCTGTTCTGGAGTGACATAACAAACTGTCTCACCTTCTGCGCCAGCTCTTCCAGTGCGACCTATTCGGTGTATATAGTCTTCTGGACATTGAGGCAAATCATAATTAATCACGTGTTCTATGTGAGGAATATCTAATCCTCTGGCAGCGACGTCAGTTGCAACTAGAATTTTATATTTTTTGTTACGAAAGTTTTCTAATATCCGATTACGCTGACTTTGTCGCAAATCACCGTGTATTGCAGATACCTTGTGACCGATATTTTTTAGTTTGATCGCCATTCTTTCGGTACTCGCTTTCGTTTTCATAAATACGATTATCGACCCTTCTCTGTTTTGAAGCTGAAGTAAAAAATCGTCGAATTTCTGATTTTCCTTCATAAAAAGAATTCCCTGTTTAATTTTATTTGCATTAAATATTTCTTCATCGATAGTGATTTTCAGAGGGTTATTTAAAAATTTTCTTGAGAGTTTCTCTATCACCTTTGGAATTGTCGCAGAGTAGAGCATTGTTTGCCGATGTAAAGGGAGATACTTGATGATTTGATCTAGCTGGTCAGAGAATCCCATATCTAACATACGATCAGTTTCATCAAGAACAAAATGGCTAATATTATTAAGTAGTAAATTTCCAGAAGTTAAGTGATCAATGACTCTTCCAGGAGTGCCAATAATAAATCTTGGCCTTTGTTTTAGTTGTCGAATTTGTTTTGAAATATGTTCTCCTCCAACCAAAAGTGCTAGTCTATTAATACTTTTAAATCCAGCAAGGACTTTTGAAATATTATCGGTAACTTGTCCAGCAAGTTCCCTAGTTGGTGTGAGAATAAGCGATGATTTGTTATTGTTACTCAACATTGATTCAATCATTGGGATTGTGTAAGCTAGTGTTTTTCCAGTTCCCGTTTGTGCTGATCCTATGATATCTCTTCTATCAAGAGCAACTGGAATTGCCTTAGACTGAATGGGAGTTGGGGTATTAATACCCATTTGATTTAATCTGTTACATAATGGTAACGATACGCCAAGCGATTCAAAAGTTTTCAATCTCTTTCCTTTAAAATAGTTTTATAAGATTCAAAACCGGTCGCTACAGGCACTTAAAGTTTCATCAGTGTAGAGAAAGATGTTCGAAGACTTATATGGATAAACAAGTAATTTGCCTAATTCTCATATAAGTAAACAAATAGAGTATTAGATGAACTATATGGTAACTGAAAATGATAATTTTTCAAGTAAAAACAGTAAAATTACTGTAATCATAGATGATTAACGGTAAGACTTACTATCAAATTCTTGGTGTCACACCAGATGCCGAGGATGTAGTCATTAGGGCAGCGTTCAAGGCCCTAACGCAAAGATATCATCCAGATAAATTTAAAAGCTCGGCTGATAGAACTCATTTAAAAATGGTTGAGATAAATACAGCATATGAAATCCTTTCTTCAAAGGAAAAAAGGAGGATTTATGATCAGGAAATAGAGGAAAATGGTAAGGCCAGAGAGTTATTAGAACTTGAGTTGGAAAAAGATTACTCTTCTGACTACTTTTCGAATGACGATGAGTCATGGACAACTGCTCTAGAGTATTTTCCAGCTGTTGAAACTTATTTTTATGCACTGAAAAAAATAAATAACTCTCTCGCATTTAGTTATAGAGAAATAATTCTTTCTACAAAGACATTTGAGAAAGCGGAAAGCTTATATTGGAAATTAAAAACTGAGTTTTTAAGCAGGTATTTTGGAGAAAATATTAAAATCAGAGAGTTGGCGGCTTCTTACATAGACTTGGGAGTTAAAGAAGCCGTAAGGGAAATTAATAAAACTGTCAGAGTGCTTGGAGATTCCATCGATGCAGACATATTAGAGGTAAAACTGAAAGAAAAATATAATATTCCTCAAAGCGAGACTAGATTGAATGAATTAAAACAACTAAAAATAAATCTTGATAAAAATAAATCTATAACGGCAGCAAAAGAAGCCTTAACTTTACTTGGATATAGAATACATGAACAGAGGATGCTGAGTCTTGGAAGTTTTGAAATTAGCTTAGATGGGTTCACGCTCGGAATTGTCAGCCTCAAAGAGATGCTTTCTTTTGCAAAAAAAAAATTGAGAGAAGAGATTAACAGGGAGGCATTAAGGGAGATCAAAAAACTTTGACAAAAAAAGGGTTCATAATTTCAGGGGGATGATATTTATTTACTGAGTTACCGAAATTTATATCTTGCAGTAGCAGCTTTGACTACTGCATGGCCATTCTAATGATTGATCTGGTTAAGACTATCTTGATTTCTAACCATCGTCACTTAGGTTCAAAGAGTTATAGCTTTTGGCAAATATTCATCAGGCATTGATCTATAAATCTTTGTTGACTTTACTTTTTTTAATAAAAATCATTTAGGATAAAAATAAGAATAAAAATGCATAAAAAAAAAGGTTATAAATTAGTGAAAATGTTATACCATTTAACAGAGCAAAGCATGCTGTAGCTTATCGTTGCATCGGGAGGCCAAGCAGTGAAGAAGGGCTACACACTATGCAATTTTCGGGGTTTGTAGGGTGCTTAGGTTAATTGTGAAAAGTTTGTTAGTTTCGGCTATCGGTTGTTTCTTGTCTAGCTGTTCCCCATTTCGAGTCATCGATTTGGTGGTATCCAAGCACGGGTACGCAGTCGACAAGAATGTAGTGTACGGACACCATAACAATAAACTTGATGTTTATCAGCCTATTGGTGATACAAAGCAGAGGGCTGTTCTAGTATTTGTTTATGGTGGTTCATGGAGGAGCGGTAGGCCTTTTTCTGGTAAGAAGGAATATTATAGATTTGTGGGAAGAACTTTTGCTTTAAGAGGATATACTACGGTTATTCCGGATTACAGAGTTTACCCTGAGGTAAAATTCCCAACTTTTATTGAGGACTTAGCTCAGTCTGTTAAATGGGCCCATGATAATCTCAAAGAGAGAGAGGATTCCAAGATTATATTGATTGGGCATTCTGCTGGAGCTCACATAACTGCATTACTTGCCTTAAATAGTAATTATCTGGAAGGAGTTGGTCTTTCAAAAAAATCTTTGGGTGGTTGGATTGGAATTAGTGGTCCTTACGCTTTTAACCCACTGAAAATTAGTTACATTAAAAATATTTTTGAAACAGTTGAAGATGAAGTTGATCAGGCAAGGCCTATTACGTTTGTTAATTCAGACATAGCTCCTGGTTTTTTATTACATGGGAGTAATGATAGAATCGTAGCGCCAAGGAATTCTACAGAGTTACTAAAGGCACTAAAAGCGGTGGGAGCTCCTATAAGCTACCAATCATTTGATTTAGGGCATTTTGATATTGTTCTCTCATTGGGGGTTGCTAACGTTGGAGATATAGGTGTTCAGAATGCTATTTTAGATTTTATAGAGAATTTATGAGTAACGTTTCTTTTATGGGTATTATTTAATATGATTGTTAATGTTAAGGATGTAAAAAAAATGTTAGATGATTTAAGTGATAAATTTGAAGACACTGATGTTGGTGTGGGTGTAGCAATCGACTTTGCAGGGGATAAGCAAATTCAAAATATTAAGATGATATCTTTTGATGAGCACCATCAAAAAGTTTTGTTTGTTATTGATGATCCGAATTTAGTCATCTCTTTGTAATATGAGGTTTGCTTTACTTTTGGTTATTGTTGGGGTGATTATTCTTTTTATTGTTTAAAAACTTGGTTCGGTGTTTTCTTGTGAAAGCAAATATGTAAAAATTTAGACGATATGATTTGTCAGATAACCTATCTTACAGTATGATAACGAAGCTTAGTAGTTTGCACCCAAATTGTGCGCCTTGTTCTTGTAGGTTATTAAGTGTGCAATGCGCACAAGAACATTTTACTTTAGGTTAATTCCATGTATACAAGCCGTGTCGATTTCCTAAAGTTTTAAGTATATTAAATTATGTTCGGTAGTAGAATATAGATTCTTGATTTTTGGACAACTTAAATGAAGTCATCTTATTCTAAAAATAAGTATACTCGTTCGGTGGACGAAATGTTTGGTAGGTCCCCTGTAAGTATGAATCCCAAAAAATTTTGTCGGGACTATTGGAACTGGTTTTCTAGTCAATCGATAAATGAGTTGGAAAATGCAAGTAATGATGCGGTGCTACTTTTTAAAAAGTTTGGGATAACTTTTAATGTCTATGGTGATGATGAAGAACCTAATGCAACAACAGTTGACAGAATAATTCCTTTTGATTTGATCCCGCGGATTATTTCGCATGTGGAATGGGATTTTCTAGAGAATGGCCTGATTCAGCGGGTGAGGGCTTTGAATGCTTTTCTATCGGATGTGTATCATGAGGGAAAGATCTTTTCCTCTGGTTTAATGCCCCCTGAGATTATTTATGGCAACAGTCAATATAGATTTCAAATTCAAGGAGTTCATTTTCCAAATGATATTTATGCTCATGTCAGCGGGGTAGATTTAGTGAGGACAAGCAATAATGATTTTTATGTCCTTGAGGATAATATGAGAGTGCCTTCCGGTGTTTCATATATGATTGAAAATCGCAAAGTTATGATGCGGTTATTTCCTGAAATTTTTGAAAAAATAACAGTTTCACCAATAGAACATTACCCAGATTTATTGCTAAAGCATCTGAAATCTGCGGCAAAAGCGAGGTCAGATGACCCTTGCGTCGTTCTGCTTACCCCTGGAATATTCAATAGTGCTTACTTCGAGCATGCTTATCTCGCTCAACAAATGGGCGTAGAGCTTGTTGAGGGTAGTGATTTATTCGTATTTGAAGATAAAGTATTTATGAAAACTACGGCAGGCTCAGTACGAGTGGATGTTATCTACAGACGTATTGATGATGATTATATCGACCCATTGTTTTTCAGGCACGATTCTAGTTTGGGAGTCCCAGGAATTTTGTCCGTCATTAGGAGTGGAGGAGTTACAATTTGTAATGCTTTGGGAACTGGAATCGCAGATGATAAGTCAGTTTACGCGTTCGTACCACTGATGATAAAGTATTATTTAGGTGAAGAGCCAATTTTAAAAAATATCAAAACATATTCTTGCAGGAACAAGCGACATAAAAGTTACGTATTAGCAAACTTAAATAAATTGGTTGTAAAAGAAGTACATGGTGCAGGGGGTGTAGGAATGTTAATAGGACCTTTAGCAACTAAAAAGGAATTGTCTTCTTTCAAAGATAAGATTTCTGCTGAGCCAGAGGGATTTATTGCGCAGTCAATGCTGTCTTTGTCGACCAGTCCCATTTTTGTGAAGAATGGGGTGGCTCCAAGGCATGTTGACCTAAGGCCTTTTGTTTTGCACGGAGATGATTCAGTTGTCATACAAGGTGGCTTAACTCGGGTTGCCTTACGAGAAGGGTCTGTTGTAGTTAATTCCTCTCAAGGTGGTGGTACAAAGGATACTTGGGTGGTTCGGGAAAAAAATGCTTAGTAGGAGTGCTGATAATTTATACTGGATGGCCCGTCATATGGAGAGGGCAGAGAATACAGCTAGATTGTTGAAAGCCCAGCATCAGGCCTTCATACTTTCACAACCTGAGCTGTCGTCACAGCAACAATGGAGTGCTGTAATTGAATTGTTTGAACTTGAGGCTCATTACAAAAGCTCCAGAAAAATTTTTGGGCAAGCAAATGTTTTAGAGTTTATGGTGGTGGATGATACGAATGAGTCTAGTATTTATAGTTGTTTAAAGCGTGCGAGAGAAAATGCTAGGGCTAACAGAAGTAGTATTCCGACTGAACTTTGGGAGATGATTAATACTGCATGGTTAGATTTTGGTAATATATTTAAAACAAAAAACTGGATAAGAGATCTAGACAATTCCTTAGAATGGGTCAAGCAGCAATCACATTTATTTAGAGGTGTATTAGAGGGAACTATGCCTAGAAATGAATCTCTCTATTTCACAAAGATAGGAATGTTTTTAGAGCGAGCAGATAATACAGCGCGGATATTAGATATCAATTTTCTACTCAACTATACAACCGCGAATAAAATCAATGATGGGACTAGCGGAAATATGAGTCTTTTTCGAGAGTTAAGTGATTTCCGAGATAGTCTTTCAAAAGATAAATCAAAAGATGATTATTATTTTTGGGTTTCTGTTTTGCGGTCTCTTTCAGCTTTTGAAATTTATCGACAGGTTTACCGGGATGAAATTACCCCTTTGAAAGTTGCAGAATTACTTATCTATAGGGGCGACATGCCCAGGTCTTTATTTGTTTGTGTCAGAAATATTCAAAAAAACTTAGAAAGAGTCTCGAGTATTGAGAATTATGAAAGTTCAAGGATTGTCGGTAAACTCTGTGCTGAAATACAATATGAGTCTATAAATAATAATTTTGTCATACACATCCACGAATTCCTGACATCGTTTCTTGAGCGCATAAATTACTTGGGTTTGATGATAAGCAATGAATTTCTTGTTCCAATTGCTACGGTAGAGGGTGGTTTGAATTCTTCTTATAGGGTTGTAGATGAATAAAAAAATTCGGCGTATGCGGGTTAAGCACGAAACTACTTACACCTATGAGCATGATATAAGATATGCCATTCAAAGATTTTATTTGACACCAAGGGCGAATAAAAAAGTGCAAGTTTTAAATTGGGAAGTTAGAGCAAATTTTGAACTTAGTAGTCAAACAGATTTTTTTGGCAACACTATGCACTTACTTGTTGTTAATAAACCCTGCAGAAAGATTTCAATAAGTGTGTTTGGTCTTATTGATATAAGTTCACATATTGATAAAAGTAGCAAACGAGGTAAGTCAAAATTTAGTTTTGACGAGGTATCTACAATCTTGTTCAAGCGCCCCACTCACCTCACTCTAGCAAACGAAGAAATTCAAAGCGTAGCCAGAAGAGTATATAACAAGAAAACCCAACAACAGAGTTTACTTGAGCTAGCTGAGGTAATAGAAAAGAGGATTGTTTACTCCAAAGGCGTTACAGGTGTTAGAACAACTGCAGTTGATGCATGGCAAAGGGGAGCAGGCGTTTGTCAAGACCATGCTCATGTGATGTTAGCTGCATGTAGATCACAAGGCTTATCAGCCAGATATGTTAGCGGTTACCTTCATGGTGGCACGAGTGCGAGTGAAGCTACCCATGCTTGGGTTGAGGTCTGGATTGGAAAGTGGCTGGGTATTGATGTAACGCATAAGAAGGTTGTCGATAATAATTTTTTAAGTCTCGCAGTTGGAAAAGATTATCTTTCAGTTTCTCCTGTGCGTGGGGTCAGAAATGGTGGTGGGGAAGAAAGAATGTCAGTTAATGTTGCAGTTACGGGGTAAAGGCTTATGACATATTGTATTGCCAGTAAATTAAACTCAGGGCTAGTTTTTTTGAGTGACTCTAGGACAAACGCCGGTGTTGATGATATTGCTACACATAGGAAAATGACAGTGCTCAGAAAGGATAAGAGAACATTTATTCTTTTGAGTGCTGGTAATCTGGCGATTACGCAAAGTGTGAGAGCACAATTGAACGATAGTAAAGTCAGTAAGCAGCTTTGGGGAGTAGGAAGCATGTATCAGGCAGCGGAAATAATAGGTAGATGCATAAGAAGTGTAAAAAAAAGAGATGGTCAAGCTTTAGATAGGGAGGGTGTTGAATTTAACTGTTCTTTCATTTTAGGAGGACAAATTTTAGGTGAGGATATTAGGTTATTTAAGATTTATTCTGCTGGAAACTTCATTGAGGCCGAAGGAGATTCGATTTACTTTCAAATCGGCGAGACAAAGTATGGCAAACCAATTCTAGATAGAGTTTTGAGTCCAGAAATATCTTTAGACGCAGCTGCAAAATGTATGTTGCTATCCATGGATTCCACATTAATGTCTAATCTGTCTGTTGGCTTACCTTTGGACTTACTTGTTTATGAAGAGTCTTATCCCGGCCAAATTAGATATAGATATCTCGACGAGAATGATGCTTATTTTTCTCAGTTAAAAGAGAACTGGAGCCTTCATTTGAAACGAGGTTTTGATCAACTAGACAGATTTGACTGGGACAAGGCAAAAAAAATTGATATTAAAAGAATTGAGTGCTGAATACTCCATGGAAGCTTTAATTGATTTTCCATATTTATAAAAATAATATGGAGCCATTAAAAAATATTTTTTTTTTATATATTCATTAAATAAAATTCTATTTACACTTCATGAATAAGATATTTGATTACATAATCGTTGGGGCAGGCACAGCAGGTTGTGTGCTCGCTAATAGACTTTCTGCTGACCCAAAAAAGAATATTTTGCTGCTTGAGGCAGGAAAGAAAGATGATTACTTTTGGATTGACATTCCCGTTGGTTACTTATATACAATTGGAAATCCTAAGACTGATTGGTGTTATCAGATTGAACCCGATTCTGGTTTAAAAGGACGATCTATCGGCTATGCAAGAGGCAAAGTTCTTGGAGGATGTTCCTCAATTAATGCAATGATCTACATGAGGGGACAAAAACTCGATTATGATTACTGGGAATCGCTGGGTAATCGGGGGTGGAGCTGGGATCGTGTTTTACCTCTATTTAAAAAATCAGAGGACTATCAGCATGGGGCAGATGAATTCCACGGTGTGGGAGGAGAACTAAGAGTGGAGGAGCGAAGAGTTCATTGGGAAATTTTGGACGCTTGGCGTGATGCTGCAGAAGAACTTGGCATAAAAAAAATTGATGAGTTTAATCGAGGAGATAATTTTGGAAACGCTTACTTCCAGGTTAATCAGTCAAAAGGTACTCGTTGGAATGCAACCAAGGCTTTTTTGCGTCCGATAGAGCATCGTAAGAATCTAACTATCTTGACAGATGCACACGTAATGCAACTTAAAACCGCAGTAATTAATGAACAAAAAACTGCGACCGGGGTTGACATTCTACTTTCGGGTAAAAGTAAACATTCGTTTTATGCGAAAAATGAAGTTCTCCTCGCAGCCGGGTCTATTGGCTCTCCCCAGATACTCCAATTGTCAGGTATCGGCCCTTCTTGGTTATCAAAATTAAATATTCCTATTGTTCATGAACTTCCTGGCGTTGGAGAGAATCTTCATGATCACTTGCAGATTCGCAGTGTTTATAAGGTCGATAACACTGTCACTTTAAATGAGAGAATAAATTCAATAACAGGTAAAATTTTGATGGGATTAGAATATTTACTTTTCAAAACTGGCCCGTTAACTATGCCTCCATCGCAGTTAGGAGCTTTTGCCAAAAGTGACCCTTCCTTGGATTCTCCAAATCTAGAATGGCATGTGCAACCCCTATCACTTGACAAGTTTGGAGAGCCGTTGCACTCATTTAATGCAATAACGCCGGCTGTTTGTAATCTTCAACCAACAAGTCGGGGAAATGTCCGGATTAAAAGTTCTAATTTTAAGGATGACCCATTAATTACCCTTAACTACTTATCGACTAATGCAGACGAGGAAGTGGCAGTTGCTGGATTGAAATACACGAGAAGGATCATGGCCGCAAAAGCACTGGAAAAATTTAATCCTTCTGAGTTATTACCTGGGAAGAATATTCAATCAGACAAGGATCTCTTGGACGCTTCTCGAAATTTAGGCACTACGATTTTTCATCCAGTTGGAACCTGTAAGATGGGTCCTGACGTCATGGCAGTGGTCAATGATAAACTGCAGGTTTATGGAGTAAAAAACCTACGAGTAGTTGATGCTTCTATTATGCCGAGGATTACCTCGGGTAATACCAATGCTCCGACGACGATGATAGCTGAAAAAGCTGCTGAATTAATAATAAATTCATAAATCGATGTGTGATTCGGCGCTGGTACTTTTTTCTGGTGGACAAGATTCTACCACCTGCTTGGCTTGGGCGTTGGAACATTACGATGCAGTTGAGACCGTTGGATTTGATTACAGACAAAGGCATAAAATTGAACTTTCTCGTAGGGAGATTATTAGAAATAAATTGTGTAAAATTAAATCTGATTGGTTGAGTAAGCTTGGCAAAGATCATCTTATTGATTTAAGTTTGATTTCTCAGCTTGGTGATACTGCACTTACTACTGAGAGTGAAATTAAAATTTTGTCTAATGGGTTACCGTCAACATTCGTACCTGGTAGAAACTTATTCTTTTTTATTACTGCTGCAAGCATTGCTTATAGAAGAAATATTTCGACCTTGGTTGGTGGCATGTGTGAAACAGATTATTCGGGATATCCAGACTGTAGAAACAATACTTTGACCACATTACAATCAGCTCTAAACCAAGGTTTAGACAAAAAAATAAATATTAAAACTCCCCTTATGTGGCTAACTAAAGAGAAAATTTGGCAGTTATCTAATGAATTGGGCGGATCTGATTTTATAGAGATAATTATAAACGATACCCACTCATGCTATCGTGGTGAGAGAAGGAGAAAGTGGGAGTGGGGATATGGTTGTAATGATTGTCCTGCTTGTGAATTGAGGATGCAGGGTTTTGTGAAGTTTAAAAAAGTTTATAAAAGATGAGAAAATTTCACAAAAGCATCGTTGCATCTTCGTATTTTAATGCTGCTAGATCTCTTAAGAATTTACCAGACGGGCACAAAGCTAGAAATTTGCATGGACATACCTTTGGTACCATTATTATGACAGATTTTGAAGGTAGTAGCTTTAACAGCGGTGTTGAACATCTAGAACTGAGTGAAAATCTAGTGGCGACCACAAGTCAACTTGATTATGCTCATTTAAATAAATATATAACAATTCCATCGGATCCATATTTGGCAAAATGGATACTCAACAATCTAAGTAAAAAGGGTAAAGTTAGATCCATTCTATTGCAAAGTTCAAAAGATAGAGGCGTTCAATTGCAATGTGATCAATTTATTCATTTGTGGCAAAGCTTTAGATTCGAAGCTGCTCACCAATTGCCTTTCGTAGAGCCAAATCATAAGTGTGGCAGGATGCACGGTCACAGTTTTCAGGTTCTTCTTAATGTACGTAAAAAATTTGATGATGCAAAAATTAATGCTAGTTATGATTTATTAGAAAAAATTTGGGATCCTTTTAATAGATTGCTTAATTATAATTGTTTGAATAATATAGAAGGGCTAGAAAATCCTACAAGCGAGTTGATAGCAAAATGGCTATGGGAGAAGATTTCAAAAATCTTACCCGAACTATTTCGTGTTTCAGTTTACGAGACAGGGTCTTGCGGGGCACATTATGACGGTAAAGATTTTTCTGTTTGGAAAGATTTTACTTTTGATAGTGCGGTTAAATTTGGAGATAGAGAAGTAAACTTTTGTCAACCGAACAAAGTATACGATACTATTCACGGGCATACCTTTTTATTAAGGATTAGTGTAAAAGCCCATCTCGACCCTTTGAGAGGCTGGACGAAAGATTTCGGTGAAATAAAGAAATTATTAAAACCAATATTAAGGCAACTTGATCATCACCCTATTCATGAGAATGAGGAAATAAATGAGGCGTCCCTTTCGAACATTTCAGAATGGATACTGAGGAAGGTCGTACTAAAAGTTCCTGAGATTAGTGGACTTGAGTTATATGAGATAGAGAGAGGTGGTATTGTTCACGAGGAAGGTGCTGATTCTAAATTATTACCTTTATCTCGATAGCAATTACTATGTCTTACAATATCAAGGAGATTTATTACACACTGCAGGGGGAAGGTCAGCATACTGGCCGTCCGGCTGTTTTTTGTAGGTTCAGCGGTTGTAATCTCTGGTCAGGTAGAGAGAAAGATAGGGAAAATGCTGTGTGTAAATTTTGTGATACTGATTTTTTAGGAACTGACGGAAATTTAGGAAAGAAATATTTATCCTCGGTGGAATTGGTGAAGGCTATAGTCTCAGTATGGCCCAGACAAATCAAAGGAAAGCGATTTGTTGTTTTGACCGGGGGTGAGCCTTTGTTACAAGCTAATACAGAATTAATTCAATGTCTTCAATCATTCAAATTTGAAGTAGCAATTGAAACTAATGGAACAATTAAATGTCCGGAGTTGATCGATTGGATTTGTGTTAGCCCAAAGTATGGAGCTAATCTTATACAAAAGTCTGGCGACGAGTTAAAGCTTATTTTTCCGCAAAAAGGTATACAACCGGAGCAATTTGTTCACATGAATTTTAAGTATTTTTTTCTTCAACCAATGGATAACAAGCAAAAACAGGCTAATACGCTAGCGGCAATTGACTATTGCCTTAAACATCCTCTTTGGAGATTATCTGTTCAAACCCACAAGCTAATAAACCTACCTTAGTATTTTAAAAGAGGTATACATTTTATATAGATTATTTGCAGAAATCGGTGATCGCTAGTGTTGATTATATGTATTAAATATCCATGATTTACCATTTTTCTCTAGTAACAAAACATTGTATGGATCTTTTCTACCGTAGTATTTTTTAGTAGCCATACTAGGAATTCCTGCTGGTATTACTGGAATAGCCAATCCTACAGCGCTTGTTTGTTGCTTAACAATATCTTAATATCTGAGGCAGGCACATGCGTTCGACTGCATAACTATCTACTAAAGATTTATGACAAAAAGAATATTTTTGATCAACTTGCAGGGTTTAGCAGACTAGAACATTACCTGTATTGTATGATTTAGTATTGAACCTATTATTTTGAAGGTGCTCTATGCATTTATCACGACAAGTACTGGTGGGACTCTTTCAAACCTCTATGAGTAACAATTTTTCAGCGAAGGGCTGGGGGAAATAAGAATAGAATAGAGGAAAAGAAGACAGATTTGAGTAAGCGTATACGTCTAATTTTGAGGAGTTGCGCATAGCAGGAAATGTTCAATAAAATGTTGTATATCAAACCATGAGTGACGCAAACAATTTAATATTATTAGCCGGGGCAACGGGTTATATTGGGCGGAAGGTCCTACAGTGTTTGTGCCTTCAGGGTTATTCTATAGTCTGTATTGGTCGCAATATTGAGTCTCTAAAAAAAGTAGAGATGTTTAAGACTACGAATGTTATTTTTTATTACGTAGCATCAGATTTCAATTTAGAAAATAAGTTTTTTAAAGAAAAAGGAAAAGAGTTTTCCGCTATTATTTCTTGTCTAGGAAGTAGATCAGGATCGGCTGAAGAATCATGGAGTATTGACTATGAAGCGAATAAAAATCTACTCGTGTTCGCTCAGAAATATCAAATTAAAAAATTTGTTTTTCTATCTGCGATTTGTTTACAAAAACCAAAATTAGAATTTCAGTTCGCCAAACTTTCATTTGAGAAACTTTTGATAAAGTCGGGTTTGAACTACAGTATCATTCGACCTACCGCTTTTTTTAAGTCCCTAGCAGGCCAGTTTGATAGATTAAAAAAAAGTAAGGCTTTCATTCTTTTTGACTCAGGGGAGAAAACTTGTTGCAAACCTATTTCTGCGACTGACTTGGCTAATTTCATTTGTGATTGTCTAAGATTTTCAAAATATGAGAGAAAAATTTTACCAGTAGGGGGACCGGGTCCGGCACTCACACCCAGACAACAAGGAGCATTACTTTTTAAAGTTATTGGTAAGAAAGAAAAATATCTATATGTGCCGAGTAGGATATTTAGAATTTTACGATTTTTACTTGTTCCAGCTTCCGTTTTTTCTAAAAATATAAAAAATTATCTAGAGTTTCTGAATATTGGATATTACTATGCAACAGAGTCAATGGTTGTTTGGAACCAGGAAACAAACAAGTATACGCCAGAGAATACCCCAGAATATGGCAAAGAAACTCTAGAAGATTTTTATCAAGCGCTTGAGCAGCGTGGCTCGAAAGGAGAGATAGTCTCTAAAGGAAGACTTTTTTAAAATAGGACTGATTAAATTAGCACAAGGTTTTTACTCTTTTTTAGATTTCTTTTTTTGCTTTCTTCAAGAAAACTAATTTTTGCAAAGTTAAAGAACATTTAATTAAAAATTAGTTGGG
The DNA here is from genome assembly GCA_002170395.1 of Betaproteobacteria bacterium TMED82. GTDB lineage: Bacteria > Pseudomonadota > Gammaproteobacteria > Burkholderiales > Burkholderiaceae_A > UBA7377. The sequence continues at coordinate 217,110 of NHEJ01000002.1, read as the reverse complement.
ATTATGTGATGCAGGAGACATTTTCATATTTTTTATGAGGATAGAAAGCGCAGCTACAGATTTGAACCAATACTTTAATCACTGAGAAAAAACTAGACTTATTGAGCATCAAGGAATTAGCATTTGGAGAAACTAGTTTTAAGATATTCACAGAGTTTTTTACTGCTTAAGTTTTATGTAAGTGATTCTGATACTATGGACGACTCAATTAAATTAGTTCAGTGAAATATTATTTTGCTTACAGATGCATTGGTCAAACTTTTAGAAAAACTGAATTCCTCAGCTGGCAGTTACCTCATTGGAAGGCCACTTGCCTTTTTTTTCCATTAATACAGAATCTTTAGGACAAATCGGAGGCCCTACCTTTAAAAAACGCATGCTCAATGTTACGGTAAAACCACATATGGGACATTCGGCTTTTGGATTGATTCTTGTTTGTTTGGAAGTATTAGCAATTGGAAAACTCATAGCTCCGTGTGGATACTTTCCGTTTAATTTTTCAATTTTTCTTGCTATATATTCAAGTCTTTTCTTCAATTTTGGCCCGGCAGTGGCGTTAATCATTTTTCCCTCCAGCCCAACCGATAAGGCAATTTTTTTAAACTCTTTACCATGTTTATGTTTACAATCATCGATTGCGTGTACCAATTCGTGAACAAGAGTATCTAAGACGTCTAATGGCTTGTCGAATATTGGCGTAACAAATATCTCGTTAACTCCATCGGCTGAAAAGGAACTTCCCCAACATTGTCCAACAGCGCTACCCCGTCTCGAGGTGCTGGGAAAGCCACAGGAAACTCTAACTTTCGGTATAGAAAAACCTCTTTCTTGAAAAATAGGGCGGATATGACCAACAGCCACTTGCAACCAATGTTCTCTAGTTACGATTTTAGACATGGCTTAAAACTACTAATTGAGGAAACTCAAAACCATCACTTGACTTACGGTTTTTTAAATTTAAGAGTCATTCTGTCACTTTCTCCAATTTTTGCATACTCTACTTTTTCTTGACCCTTGAGTCCTCTTTGAATTGGTAATAAAGTCCATACACCACTAGCGTGTTTTGTGGTGTCTCTTGGATTTTTATTGATTTCAGAACTTCCCTCAAATCTAAATCCGGCTTTTTTTGCCAGATTCTTTACAACATTTTCTGTCATATAACCAGTTTCAATTTGTTTTAGCAGTGGAGTACCTGGTTTTGCTCGATGCTCAACAACACCCAATGTACCGCCTCTTTTCAACGAATTAAAAAAGCTTGCAAAAATAATTTCGGCTGTCTGTGCTTTCGACCAGTTATGAATATTTCTAAAAGTCAAAACTACATCAATTTTTTCTTTTAAGTCAAAAATAGGATTTTTAGGATTAAATGTTACGTAGTTAATTTCTGAATAGATTTTAGGATTACTTTTTAACTTATCTCTGTAACTTGAATCTACTCTTTTCAACAATGAAATGTATCGTTTGCTAAAATGTTGCGAGGGTATAACATTTTCCAAACTATAATTTGCAACATAGAAAACTCCTTCTTTCGAAATTAAGGGAGCTAGAATTTCTGTATACCAACCCATTCCAGGTGTAATTTCTAAAACAGTTTCATTTCCCCTGACACCAAAAAATTCCAAAGTTTCTTGTGGGTTTCTAAATTTATCCCTCATTTTATTTTTTGAGCTCCGATGGTCAGCTTTTAAAATTTCTTTAAACGATAGGATTGGATCGGCTGTTAGGGGTTGAAATGATTGGATCAACAGCGCTAGAAAGATGAGATAACCGAGAAATATTTTAGCTTTGTATTTATTGTTCATCATTATTTTATAGTCATAGGGAAAAGAAAATTTTATTTTCATTTATTATAAAAATATAATAGTATGATGGCGAGAGTTAGGCAAATAAAAATTACCAGTAACTTTTCAGGGATATCCAAAGCATGTCTTTGACTGACTCGCAAATCAACACAAGTCTGCTAAGCGGTAATAATAGTATAGACAGTCTAATTTTTGATCCAAATCAGATAACTAACTGGAATTGGAAGATAGACGATAGCATAGTTCGATATTCTTTTGACATAATAAACGATTCTGCTGTAAGTGGTGTACGAAATGTAACTAAGTTTTTGGATGTACAACAAGAGCATGTGAAAACAGCTTTGGCGTATATTGATAGAATTACAGGTCTTACTCACGTGGAAGAATTTAATTCAAATAATGCAGATATATTTTTTTATAATGCTGACATTATCTCCGAAAATACTATTGGTCTTGCCATTTCTTCTTTTTCATATTCTTTCAATACTGAAACAGGAGAGTTAACAGAATCAGATATTCAACAATTAATATATATAGACACAGATACTCAGTCACCAACGGATATTACACCCGGTACCCGAGGTTATGAAACTCTGCTGCACGAATTAGGACACAGCCTTGGTCTTTTAGATGTAGAACTATCGACGGTGAGGCTTGACTCTTCCCTGGATAATACTTCAAACACATTAATGTCTTACAACGAACAAGGAGGTTTTCATTCTGAGTTTCAGCCATTAGATATTCAAGCTTTACAATTTATTTATGGTGGAGACGGAATTGCCGGGACTTTTGGAGCTTATAGTCAAATGTCCCCATTAGCTAATTCGCCAAATCCTTCTTACGCAATTTTCGCTGGGTTAGAACATTTATATCCAGAAACAAGCGCCTTGGCAAGTAAAATTGGAATGTCTTCCTCCAACATAAATTCAAGTAGTAACGAGTTTTTTCAGTCCTCGTCTGAGGCAACTACATTTATGGTGCCGGCAAATTTTAATGATTTAACAGTTAATCGTTTAAATCCAAGTGCTGAAGTATGGGTGCTCAGTTCAGGGGAATTTGGATTTGACACCATAAAAGATTACAACAGAATTTCATTGGCTGACGGAATTTTAGCAATTGATATCGATCAGGGTGAGGTAGCCGGCCAAGCGTATCGATTATATCAAGCTGCTTTTGCAAGAACTCCAGATATTGCAGGAGTAGCCTTTCATATGAATGATATAGAAACGAATGGTTTGTCTATTACAGAAGTAGCAAATAATTTTTTGGCATCGCCAGAGTTTAAAGGAAAATACGGAGATGGCCTGAGTGATGAGGATTATATAAATGCTTTGTATACCAACGTATTAAGTCGTAGTCCCGCAGACTTTGAGGTTGAGTATTATGTTGATCGATTTAATAACGGCACAACGGATAAAGCCACCACGCTAGTTTTCTTTGCGGAGTCACCAGAAAATGTTACTCTTGTCGGATCACAAATTGAGAACGGAATTTTTTTTCCGGCCTAGTGGAAAGCTGTTTAGTGATTAAAACTAATTTTAATGATTGAAGGAACAATGCAAGAGTTCAAGATATTCAAACAAAGTATAGAAATGATTTCCATTTACTATGGTACATTTCTAGTTCTGTGGGGAGTTGTCATCACTTTTATTAGTGGAAGCCAGTCTGTTACGGCCTTAATACCGTCATTCTTTGGTTTACTTCTAATAATATTTGCAGTACTTTCTATCATATTCAGAAATAAACAAAAATTATTCATGCATTTAGTTGCTACCGTGGGGTTGTTAGTTTTTTTGGGGGGCGCAGATTTTTTTCGTACTCTGATTATGGGTCAAGATCCTTTTTCCAATATTTTTGCAGCAATTTCAAAATTAATGTTATTTTCAACAGGATTCTTTTTTGTGTTTTTGTGTGTTCAATCTTTTCGCTTTGCAAGAAAACAAAAAGCGGATAGAACTTGATATATTAGCTGCGAAGATGGCTCTGTTTTAATTAAGTGCCCCTTTTCATGTAAGAAAAACTAAAGTTTTATAGAAAGGATCCGATACGCTACTTGTAAGGTCGGTTTTTATGAATAGGCTTAATTATGGATTTTTCGATATCAAATATAAGTAGCACTTCCTCTAATAGCGCTCAGTTTGCTAGGAAAGGACCCGTCCAAACTATTCATAGCAAAGTTATTCATGAATTTGGCAAAGGTCTCACTAATGAAAAGAGAGACTCTATTTTAAATACCATTGACTCAATGAACAAGAACGGCGAAACCTTCCAGGATATCCAGTATGTTGTCGATGGCTTTTTGGAAGAAAATGGGATAATACCTCCCAGTCAGTATAAAGAAAATGGTTTGGACGCTCCTAACATTGAGAATAGGGGAGTTTTAGCAAAACTTTCGGGCAAGCAACTCTTTTCCGTGATTGAAGAAATTAAAGACTTGAAGACTTTAGGGCTAGATCCTGACGAAATACGAGATAAACTTTCCCAATATTTGTCTGAAAACGGAATTTCTAGTCCAAGGAACGGAGGACTACTAATCGATGTTTTTGCTTAATGAAATGTTATTTGAATAAATCAGCTTGATACCTCTAAAATTGCCAAATAAATCATAAGGCACTCTCAAAAAAAAGGGCTAGTTTAATCTAGCCCCATTGAACGTCACTGGAGTCCAATAATTAAGATTCTTTTTCTTTCTCCTCTTCTTTTGGCTTGTCGGCGTGCATATCGGCATCCCCACAGTGAGCATGTGCCAGCGAAGAACCAATAATAGCGCTTAAGGAAAGAATTATTGAGAACAAAACTGATTTCATAAACACCTCCATAAATGAAAAGAGAGGCAAAAATTGAGCAAAAGTTCCTCTTTTGAGTAGATTATGATAAAAAGCTTGGTAATGCTTGTATTATTTTATACCATTAGGTGTAGCTCTTTTGATTCGAGGTTATTATGAAAACTGCTCAAGGCGCGCTGGACAATGCAAATAAAAAGGTTCCAAAAATCTCTGTTCAAGGCGCTATAGAAAATCATGGTAGTGAAGATGTGATTTTTATAGATGTTAGGGACGGATTGGATATTGTTGCAACGGGAACTATTAAAGGGGCATTGAGGATTCCCCGAGGCTTTATCGAATTTGCTGCTGATCCAAACACACCTTTTCATCATAAATCTTTGGATAGAGAAAAAAATATTTATCTGGTTTGTGCCGCTGGCGGCATGGCAGCACTGACTGGAGAAACTTTAATAGACATGGGATACTCTAAAGTGTTTAATGTCGGGGGGTTTAGCGATTGGAAGGAGGCTGGGGGACCAGTGGAGGATTAAAATTGATCACCACATGCATTTTTTTGAAATTTTTTTAAAATGATCGAGAATTTATAGCTTAGCTAGCTAATTATGAAAGTCGAGGTCTTCGGCGATATTTAAATAGAAAGGGCATTGCGTGTACAAGAACTTGACTTTGGATCACCAACTTTGTTTTGCTATTTACTCGGCTAGTAACTTTGTCATCAGACAATATCAAAGAGAATTAAAAAAATTTGGAATTACATACCTTCAATATCTAATTCTATTGGTGTTATGGGAGCGGCCTGATGTCCCACTTAATTTTCTTGCAAAGCGTCTTAAGCAAGATCCTGGTAGCTTATCTCCTATTTTAAAGAGGATGCAAAATGCGGGTCTAATTTTAAAAGTTCGTAAAGAAAGTGATGAGAGGTCTATAACAATAAGGCCTACAAAAAAAGCCAAGGAGCTAATGCCTGAAATTTCGAAAGTTCAAAATTCTGTAAGTTGTAGTACTGGTCTAACAGAGGAGGAGTATGCAATGCTGCGTAATGCCGCATTAGGATTGACACTTAAGTTAGAAAAAAATTCTAATGCTAATAAAAAAGTTGCCTAGGTAAACTACGTTAGCTCTTAGTTTTACTAATTTATTTTCGACGCTTCATTAACAACTCTTAGTCATTCTCACGCATTCATTAAATATAAAAGTCAAACTTATATCCCGAATATGTCTCGCTTAATAAAAGTTTTTTATTAAAAAAATAGTCTCGATTATTCAGTGGCTCATCACCAAAGTATAGTTGTGTTGTGAGTAATTTGTTTTTTGTTCTTATCTTGACGTGTATATGTTTTGTTCTACCAAAGTATGACCCTGGCATATGAGTAGTGAGGTGATAAAATCCAAAGTTATCAGTAAACTGACGACCCCTATATAAAAATCCTTGATTATCGTAGACCCCTTGAGGAGAGGTATGCCAAAACTCAACTAATGCTTCTTTAACAGGCTCACAGTAAATATTTAAAACTCGACCGGAAATGTTGATGGTTTTCTCTAATTCACCTGAAAGAGAGAGATTATTAGCCAAAGGGGAGTTTGGTCGATAAAAGGGACCCTCTACCTGATGCAGTGTTGGCTCTGCACATCTTGTCGACCAACCTCGTATATGCTGACCAAGCAACATTACACCACTAGTTCCTAATATTAAAGATTTCCTCCGATTCATAATTTTTTAACGCAAATTTATTTATGTTACCTTGAATATTCTATTCTGCCTGCTTCAGTTGAATTAATTGTCCTTTTCTGTGATCTGTGATGATATAAATAAATCCATCTGGACCAATTTTTACATCCCGAATCCTTCCAAATTTATTTTTAAAAATTAATTGCTCTCGAAGTACTCTTTTATTTTTTAATTCCAACATCACAAGTGAATTAAATTTTAAGCTGCCTAATAAAATATTATTCCGCCATTTTTTAAAGTGATCTCCGGTGACAAATACCATTCCAGAGGAAGCGATTGATGGAATCCACTTGTAGACAGGGTCTTTCATACCTTCTTTTGATGTACCTTCTCCAATTTTCGTACCTATCCCGTAGTTGACTCCAAAAGTCACAATTGGCCAACCATAATTACTTCCCATTTCTATTAGATTTAATTCATCCCCACCTTGTGGTCCATGCTCATGGGCCCATATTTCACCAGTATCGGGGTTCTTTGCGATGCCCTGAATATTTCTATGTCCGAGAGTTATGATTTCTTTTTTGCTGGTTTCGCTGTAAAAAAATGGGTTGTCCTTTGGAATATTTCCAACTAAATTTAATCGAATTATCGAGCCAGCGTGGTCATTGGTTTTTTGGGCTCTATTTCTGTCACCTCTATCGCCTGTTGTTAATAATATGTTATTCCCTGCATCAAAAAGAATTCTTCCCCCAAAATGATGATTTGAGGTGGATTTTGGTTCTAGCTTGAAAAGGATTCTAATTTCTGAAAGCCTATCATTTATGAGTTTGGCCCTTGCTAACTCTGTGCCCCATTTACCATTATTAACTCCATTGAAAGAAAAAAAGATAATTTTATTATTTTTAAAGTTTGGGTGTAACGCCACGTCAAAAAGGCCCCCTTGGCCCCCAACTTTTATATTCGGTAAACCACTAATCACAGAGATTTGTCCATTTTTCAAGTTAACTCTTTTGATCGTTCCAGACCGTTCTGTAACTAAAACCTCTCCTGCGGATAGGAAAGAAATACACCAAGGATGATTTAGTTCCGTAGCAATAACCGTAGAATCTAATTTATAGTATGATTCAGGTGTATAAATATCCTTACAAGCAGCTTTAGTTTGCCAAAGCACAAGAAAAAGAATACTTAAGCTTAACTGCTTCACAAATTGATATTTCAATCAAATTTCCAAATGGTTAATTAAAAAAGATGCTTCTATAATAACTCAATTAGTCATCTTTTTTAGAAGTCACAAAATGATGTTTCAAGTTTAAAAATTTATTTGAAAAGCGTCACCTTGGGAGTATATAGCAATCAAAAATTTAGGGTACCCCTATCGAGGGTTATGCAGGGAAGAGTTGTATATTGTTACATAAACTAAGACTTCTAAATAGAGGTAGGGGTTGGTCACTGATGACCCTAACAATTTCAAACTTAACTAATTAGTTAAATCTATCAGCCGGATCAATTGCTTTAAATGAATTTTTATACAATGTCAAATTTCACACAGTTTTACACACAAGAGAATCCCACAGTTAAAAGAGTATTTAGGAGAAAATCCCTCTTTCCTTATCGACAACAGATTTAATACCAGAATTCAAACCGTATTGTACGACATCGTTTATTATAAAATATAAAAATTATCGAAGATTAGATAAGGAACAGTTTGATTCAAAAAATTTGATTTTCGGCAATTGTTAGAATTAAGCCAAGACCTCCTCCGATGATTCCCCCCCATATAACTAACCACCCAAGTTGGGTTTTTATCATATCCTCAACGATTCTCTTTACTTGTTCTGGGGTTAATTGATCTAAACGACCATCAATAATTTCACCCACTGATTCCTTTAGTTTTTTTACAATTTCGTCCTGTTGGCCAGAATTATCTTTAGATCTAGAATGTTCTAGTAGTTTGTCTTTCAATTTGTTTATCATAGGTTCCCTCAATGGCTCAAGAGCTTCTTTGCCACCAATCATTGCTAACATCGTGCTGAGTTTTGATTTAACTATGGCCTCCATCAACCCATCAAATAGTTTGTTAAAATTTATGAGTTCAAAGAGTTTGTCTTTTTCGTTATTTTCACTCTTGCTTAAAACCGCAGTTATATTTTCCTCTGTGAAAAATTCTGTAAGAAATAGAGTTTTTATAGCAGATTTGAATTCCTGAAACTTATTTGGAATCACTCCTGACCCATACATAAGTGGTATTTTTTCAAATAGCATGTGTACAGCAAGCCAGTTAGTCATACCACCCAGAAGCGCGAACATTCCAATAGTAAAGATAGCTTTGTTATGTACAGGTAGAATAGTGGAAAGCAAACAGATAGAAAGAGCAATTAAATTCGTAATTAATGATTTATTCATAATTATATATTTTATTCAATTATGTCAGTGTATACGAAACCGATAAATAGTCTAAGTAATTTAAAAAAAAAAAAATGAGTAAAAAATCGAAAAAATTTGAAAATTTAAATGCTATTAAGACAAGTTCAACTGAAGATATCCTCATGAATGAATATATTGAGGGCTTAAATTCACGGCTGAGCTATATAGAAAAACACTTTCCCATTTCATGGAAGCATTTTTTTTCAGTGGAAGTTGCTAAGAAGTTTGAAAGAAAAACTATCGAGAATGACCGATCAAAAAAAGCTGTAAGAATAATAAAAATAATATTTGATAATCTAGGGATTATGGAAGAAAGTTCTGATCTGGAGGAAATCGAAAGACTCAAAGCGCAATTAAACATAAAAGCACTAGCTAAAAGCTTTGATACGTCCGTATTGGGTGATAATTGCATTGAGTTAGAAGACTTAGCAAAATTAGCGGCTATTTACTTGCGGAACGAACGTCAAAAAGCCAACCTCACTAAGTTTTTAGCTCCTGCAGGCTTTGCGAATTTATTCAAATTTAAGTCTCTTGTAGAAGACTTGAATAAAGATGACGGATTTCTTGAGACTCAAAGAAATACAATAAGCTATCCACAGACCAAGTTAGCTCAAAAAAAATACTTGAAAAATGGTGGATCTAAACCGGTATACTTTTATTTATATTACTCCGATTACCTTACTTTCTGTTATAAGTTTATGAGAGCTAAAGGTTTTAAGGGAGCTTCAGAGACCTTACTGATAATAAATAATGGAATTGAAAGCCAAAGAGAAATAGCAGTTAATAATGATATTTTATACTCTAGCTTTTTAACTTATATTGCTCTTGAGGAATTACTGGAAGTTACAGCTCAGTTTGAAAAAGAGTATTTTGGGATGAAAAAGAGGAGATTAGCTGAGTTTGGTTCTTCCGTATCAAAATATTTGGAATTTTTTATAGATTTTTCATTAGCAGACAGACTGCGAACCGTAATACGTGAAATACAGATGGAAACTCCGTTTCGGGTAAAAGATGAATTTAATCATTCTCTTCTCCAATTATTTTTAGATGGAAAGTCAGATAGTGTTCTAATTCCACTTATCGTTTTTAGACATATTTATATTACCGGGCAATGTACACAAAATGATTTTATGCAGACAACGGTACAGGATAGAAATCAACAAAGGCTGGAGATTGCATTCTTGATGACTCGTAAAATATTAGCTTGGTGTGAGCAAAAATTCGTTCAAAGTATGAAGTATTTTTTAAATGATATAGGCCCATAAGATACTTAATTTTTTGGGTCTGCATTTGGAAAAAAAAGTTGTTGTCCTGAAACTTTATATGACGCAATTAGACTTTGCCCTGTGCTAGATAGGAGCCAATCAATGAACAATTTTCCATTCTCTTTTTTTGTATGGGGATGTTTCTGAGGGTTTACTAACAAAATGCCGTATTGATTTTTTAGTGCTTTATCACCTTCTAAAATAATTTTAGTATTATACTTATTTTTAAAAGTAACCCAGCTTGCTCTATCTGAAAGTGTGTAAGCATTTTTTGCAACCGTAGTATTTATAGTTGCACCCATCCCCGACCCGGTGGAGAGATACCAGGAATATTGTTTAGGTGAATTAAATTCAACGAGGTCCCAAATGAGGTTTTCTTTAACGTGAGTTCCACTGTTGTCACCCCTGGAAACAAATATAGATTTACTAGAAATTACTTTTTCAAATGCTGTAACAATTGAGTCACTATTTTTAATTTTAGCGGGGTTATTCGCAGGACCAAGTAAAACAAAGTCGTTGTACATAAGATTATTACGCCTCGTGAAGTAGCCGTCAGCAACATACTTTTTTTCTAATTCCTCTGCGTGTACTAATACTAAGTCAACATCTCCCTTTTTCCCAGTCTCTAACGCTTGTCCTGTACCTCTTATTATGACTCTTATTTCAATTCCAAAATTTTCTTCAAACCGGGGCAAGAGATAATTAAGCAGTCCAGAATTAGCGGTTGAGGTTGTTACTGCGATGGTTAGGAAGTCGTTAGGTTTTGCGTAACCCTGACCAATTACTAAAAATGGACTAATTAAAAAAAAGAAAAAAAGCAGCAAAGAAACCTGACTTTTATTTATATTCATCTGAGTAATCTTTAAGCGATATTTTGATATCTCGAGCGAAAATCTTAGTTTCTAAATTTAGAAATTTACCAAGTATTTAGTTTACCATTTGATAACAATGTTTGGATTTCTAGTTATGGTAAAATAAAAAATGAAAAAAAAATCGACATGCTATTACATTGGAGATAAAACATCTGCTAAGGATATTTATGGCGAGGGACTTTTTCCTGACCTGGAGGACTTATTCAATTGTTGGACAAATTCGCCGAAGCTAAGTATTAAAAATACCGATTATTTGCCGGTATACGCCGAAGTTTTGGGAAAGCTTAGAGGCACTGCCTGCACGATCATTGAAGTTGGAGTGCTTGATGGAGGCTCTTTGTTCATGTGGAGGAGTTGGTTAGGAGAAAAGGCTCGCATAATTGGCGTTGACTTAAACCCTCAGGCAAATCAATGGAAGGATCATGGATTTGAGATATTCATTGGTGATCAATCTGACCCTAAATTTTGGGCAGGTGTATATCGGGATGTTAGGGATTTCGATGCTGTTATAGATGATGGTGGTCACGAGTCCTTTCAACAAATAGTGACTGTATTGATGGCATTGCATTTTGCATCAAAGAAGTCGGTCATATTGATCGAGGATACCCAAACAAGTTTGATGAAAAGCTTTTCCTCTCATGGTGAGTATTCTTTTCTCCAATATGCAAAGGATGCAAGTGATATCTTAAATGCTAGGCATAAAGCAGAAAGGGACGGGGAGTTTCCTGGGCCAGTAAATAAAAAAGCTCTCAAGATATTTCAGAATGTAAATAGCATCCAATTTTATGCTGGAATCGTTTGCTTTAAAGTTGATCCTACTCTTATTAATCGTGGATATTCAATTAGAAATATTGCATCTGAAGCAGAGAATAAAGATTTCAGACATCATGGATATCGGGCAGCAATGGTAAATTGGCCTTTGGCATTTGAAGAGAAAGAGGTTTGCGTAGCGGGCAAGTCTCAGGAAGATATAATCAAGATGTTGTCTGATAAGGGCTGAAATATTCTACGGTACTGATAATTCTAATTATTGGAAAGAATAGCTATGGCTAATAGGCGCTTTTCGATTTCATTGTCCTTTAAATTATTATATTTTGAGTGGCCATTCATTCTTTTTGGTTTGTTAATGTCTTTCTGGTCCTCTTTTGGGCAGACTTTTTTTATTTCATTGTTTAGCGCTGAAATTCGAAACGAATTAAATTTAACTCATGGAACTTTTGGTACTCTCTACGCTGTTGCAACTTTGACAAGCGCTATGTGTTTATTTTGGCTGGGTAAATCGATAGATAGGTTTGCAATTCAATCGATTTCTGTTTTTACTTTAGCAGCAACAAGTCTTTCAGCTTTTTACTTTTCGTTCGTATGGTCTGCATCAATGTTATTGATTGGCCTTTTCTTTTTGCGCCTATCTGGGCAGGGTATGATGTATCTGGTTTATTCTACTGCTATTGCAAAAAGGTATGCGTTTGTAAGAGGAAAGGCTCTAGCGCTGTCGGGGTTTGGTCTTAACATTGCGGAAGCATTTTTCCCGTTGATTGTAGTAGCTACACTGACTTCCACCAACTGGAAATATATTTGGTTAATTTTGTCAATTTTTTCATTTTTAAGTTTCGCTCCGTTTATTTCTTCGTTGACTGGAAAGCCTTCTAGAGAAAAAGAGTTTTTCAAAGTTCCTTGTGAATTGGATAAGCAGCCCAAACCTCAGATCTCAAGAGGGGCAGTAATCAGAGACTATGGATTTTGGATTGTCATAGTTTGGCTCACCATAATTCCAGCCTTCACTGTGACTGGAATTTTCTTTCATCAAATCTTGATTAGCGAATTAAAAAATATTGAATTGATAGATTGGGCTGGCTTTTATTTATGGTACGCTGTAGCAGCATTAACTGGAGGTATATTATCTGGAATTGTTGTTGATAGGTATACAGCTCAATTAAGTGCATTTGTAACTCAAGTGCCGATGGTTTTGGCCTGTTACTTTCTTATTTATGGAGAAAATACTTTTTCTACATTTCTATTTTTCATTTTTTTTGGACTAGCCAGCGGGACGCTGCAACCTATGATTAATTCCCTACTAGCTGAAAGGTATGGAGTGAGGTGGCTAGGAGACATAAAGTCTTTAATAATGCCATTAAATGTTGTCGCATCAGCACTTTCTCCAGTTATAATGGGATTAATGATAGATTATGGAGCTTCATTAAAACAGCTTATAGGATTGCTTTTGTTTGCTAGTGGTTATAGTTTGCTTTCATCGTTTATTTTTTTTAATATTTTTCAAAGACTAAAACCATCTTATGCTTTTTTGAAGTAAAACAGATCTTTAATTAAATATCCCGCTAATGCCCATATTTATTATTCTTGATATTTTCAATATCGCAATTCCCAATGTCTAAAAAAAATGTTTCTGGACAATTGCTCTCGGGAGAAAATTTGTCTCGATCTGATATTTATCAAGACTGGGAAAGTGATAACCAGGCCTGGTGGGACTGGTATGTGTCGTTGGCTAAGAATGAAGCTCCGCAGTTAATGAAAAACTTGAAAATTGAAACTCTCAAAGTTGATAAACAATTCTGGCCAAAGATCTTTTTAGAATTATCAGAGCCTTATACTGTGTCTGCAAGAGAAGTAGCATACTTTCAAGAAAATGGTTTTATTAAAATTAAGAATGTACTTTCGGGTAATGCTATTTATGCTCTAAGGGAGACGTTATTAATGTTATTGAAGGAATCGTTTGATAACGTCCACAAAAAGCCAAGTTTTAGAAGTATGGAACTTGTTTGGCTACGTAATAAATTTGTTAAAGAGTATGTTTTGAGTCAGAGGATAGCGGGAATCGCCGGGCAATTGTTAAAGGTTAAAAGATTGAGGCTGTATCATGATAATGTATTGTCAAAGGAGCCAGGTTGTGGCAGAACCCCTTGGCATTATGACGCTCACCATTTTCCGCTCAGAACTAATAATGTGGTTACAGCATGGATACCCGCACAACCAATAATACTTGAAATGGGGCCTCTTGCCTTTGCGACTCCAATATCCACTTATAAGTTGGTTGAAAGCATTTCTTTCGATAAATTTTCTGTAAGTTATGATGACGCGATTTCTGAATGTTTCAAGAAAAACAATGTCGACATCGTGAATAAACCTTTTGATTTAGGCGAAATTAGTTTTCACCATAATTTAAGTTGTCACACTGCAGGCAGAAATAATACAAATGTTAGTAGGGTAGTTCTTGCAAACACATTTTATGAGGATGGAACGTACATTGTAGAAAATCCTACGATGGTGTCTGGAGACTGGAAAAAGTTTTTTCCAGGTTTAGAGGCTGGGCAGTTAGCAAAGACAGACTTAAATCCAATTTGTTGGGAAAGGGGAAAGAATGTCTGATACTTTTACTAATAGTTGTAAACATTGGAGCAGTGAATATTTGGCTGAGATGAATAGTTTTTATCACTTCGCTAAATTAGATTATAAGTATCTTGCAGAATGTTTCAAATGGGACAACTTTTTTGCTAGTATTCAGGCTAATGTTGGCGGAAGGTCGCTTAGATTGCTAGATGTAGCTTGTGGATCAGGAAAGTTTCCCGAGGCGCTTATTTCTGATTTTGAGAAAAGAAATGTGAACATTGATTCAATTGAAATTTCTCTATTAGACCCCTCAAGTTTTTCTCTTGATCAGGCCACTGCGGTTTTAAAACCACCTTTTAATAAAACTTCAAGCTTTGAAATGAAGATTCAAGATTTTAGTTTTGAAGCGAGATATTTTGATATTCTTTGGGCTGTACATGCTTTGTATGCAGTCCCCAAAACCGACCTAAGAATAGCTCTTCAGAGCTGTCTTGATGTTTTAGGGAGTGTTGGATTTATTGCTCATGCGTCTAAGGCCTCTCACTACATATCTTATTATGATCTTTTTTTGAAGGGGTTTAACAGTAGTGATCTTCCGCGTTTCGTTTGTGCTGAGGATATTCTTTCAATGTTGAAAGAATTAAAGGTTAATACCAGAAGTTTCTCGATCAATTATAGCCATAGAGCACTCCCAACAGAGCTGTCAAAAGTAGAAGGATACTTACAAAGATGTGTTTTTGACGATCAAATCTCAATGGACAAAATGCTTGAAAACGAATATACGGGAAAATATTTGAAGGACGATTGCAAGGCCAATGACGGATCATGGGTTTTTACTCAGGAAGTTATCCTCATTTTTTTTGGGGATTTATCGGAAATAACTTTTGATTCTTTTGTTGGCGAGCGTAAATTATGAAGAGCCAAACTGGTATAAAAACATCATGGACTGATGTTGTCTCGTTAGGAGGTGTGCCGAATAGTGATAAGTTAAAAAATCATTTACTTGAAATTCATAAATTAAATGCTGGTTTTACTGAAAATTGTTCACAACTATCTAGAGACTCAGAGGGCAGGAATACTTATGAGTGGTTAGCTGAAGTAATTGATAGAAAAAAACATCATAAAATTGTGGATTTAGGTTGCGGAAGCGGTTTTCTTTTGAATTTATGTAATAAAAAGTTTCACGCTGGGCTGTCGCTCACAGGTGTTGATATGAGTAGTGAAGAGTTAGCTTTAGCCCGAGAAAAACTACCACCCTCAGTTAAGCTTTACAAGGGATTAGCCCAAGATTTAAATTTTATAAAGAATGAGTTTGTAGATGTTATTCTTTGTCACTGGGCTTTAACGCTGATGGATTCCGTTGAATTGGTGCTCTCCGAAATTAAAAGAGTTTTAAAAACTAAAGGGGTTTTTGCTGCAATAGTTGATGGAGATAGTTCTGAGTCTGAGCAGTACTGCGAAATTAATGAGATTATTTACAGAAGTGTGGAAAAAAAGTGTTCAAACTATCGGTCAGTAGAGTTAGGAGATATCAGAATTCGATCAAAAAAAAGTTTGATGGATCTCTTATCTAACTTTTTCCCAATTTCCAATATAAAAATACAAAGCCAAGTTTTTAAGTTATATGGAGAACCTGAATACTTAGCAAAAGAGGTAATGGGCTTTTATTACGCTTGTTTTCTTCTCCCCGAAGACGAATATTTGGAGTTGCTGGTCGAGTTAGCAGTATATTTTAAAAATAATAGGGGGGAAAAGACTCCGGTGTTCTGTATGCCCGTCAATCGGGTTCTCATTTCAGCAACTTAGGTTAAATAAGTGTCGAAAATTTTTGGATCATCAAGAGATGGAAAGAGAAAATTATTGTTTCTGCTATTTTTAGCTGCTGCAGTGTTTGTCTATTTTTACTTCAATTATTTAAAAATTTTAGGAGCTCTTTTATTTGTAATGCCGCTGCATTACTTTGATGATAAGAGAATTCCAGACCCATACCATTATGTTTCGTTAACCAGTTGGGCGGCTCATCCAAAGAATTTAGATTTGATAACTTTTTTGCCAAAGTCTATTCCTAAGTCAGCTAATAGAGATAGCGTCGTAGTTTTTTTCGTACACCCAACTACATTCATCGATAGGTCAGCATGGAATCAACCAAAAAATGATGAGAGAGCAAACAATATTTTAAAAAGAAGAGGTTTGATTAATCAGGCCAGTATTTTTTCAGCTTGTTGTGAAGTGTACGTTCCAAAATACAGGCAAGCGACTCTTTACAGTTTTATTGACCTGAGTGATAACGGTAGCAAAGCTTTCGATGTCGCTTATGAAGATATAAAAAGAAGTTTTCTGTACTTTGATAAGCATATTAGGAAAGGGAGGCCTTATTTCATTGCATCTCATTCTCAGGGAACTATGCACTCTGTGAGACTACTGCAGGAACTCCAACAGGAAAATACCACATTCAACGAGATGATTGCTGCTTTTTTGGTTGGGTATAGGTTAACTGAAAGTGATATCGGTTCTTTTGAAGTTTGTGATGGTCCCAAGTCAATTAACTGCATATTAGCATGGAATAGTGTCGAGAAAGATGGCTTCGTAACCTTCAAAAGTAAAGAAAACCTTATTTGTGTGAACCCGTTATCTTGGCAAAAAGATGGTACCTTTATGGGCAAATCATCATATATGGGAGGAGTTGGATTTGAAATTTGGAATTATAAAGATAGTCAAAAGATCACAAAATCAGAATTAGAGTTTGATAAGAGTATAGAGGGGGTACGTTGTAAAAATGGAAATTTGGAAATTATTGGACTAGCTTCCGACAACTATCCAGTTAGATTGTTTTCGTTACATGCGTATGACTACGGTCTTTTTTTCTTAAACATTTTGCATAATTTAGCTATCCGTGTGGAAGCATATCATCAGGTGAATGACAAAGGAAATTTATAAGTTTAAAGGGATGAAAAAAATTACGGTAGTGTGCGGACTAATTTTCGATTCGAAGGGTCTCATTTTAATAACCAGAAGGAGTGGCGGAACCCATCCAGGAGAATGGGAATTTCCTGGAGGTAAATTAGAAGATGGAGAGAGTGAAAAAGATTGCCTTCATCGAGAAATCCATGAGGAGTTATCAATTTCAATTGCTAACGAAACGCGTTATTTTGAATTAATGCATAACCTGCCAGAATTTACGGCGCATCTGATTTTTTATACATGTGACTATCTGGCAGGTGAAATTTTTCTACAAGTTCATGATTTGTACAGGTGGGTTGAAATAAAAGATTTACTAAACTATGACTTTTTAAAATCAGATGTTGATATTATTAAAAAACTTACCGTTGATTTTAAGAAAAATGACATAAACTGAGGAGAAGGCTATGGGTTCATTCATGGATGATGATCCAAAAGATAATGATTTAAGTAGTAATATTCATTCCATTTACACGAATGTTTGTTTGACATTAATTTCAATTTGCTTGGTTATTATAGCTGTGTCCAGTGTAATTGAACTTACTCTTAATACTGTAGGAGATGCTGCTGG
This sequence comes from Betaproteobacteria bacterium TMED82, assembly GCA_002170395.1. Taxonomy (GTDB): domain Bacteria; phylum Pseudomonadota; class Gammaproteobacteria; order Burkholderiales; family Burkholderiaceae_A; genus UBA7377. Next base: position 199,418 of record NHEJ01000002.1, on the reverse strand, counting down.
AATTTCAAAGATGGCGCTTTGTGACCCTGATACCGGGAGATGCGTTAAAGTCAATGCTGGTAGAAGGCTTGAGACTACTAATTGAGCATACCCCTGCAATATGAAGAACATTCAAAATGTGTTAACTTTTTACTCACCTAAAGTTAAGCATTAAACTAATAAATATGATAAGTAAACAAGCAGTAGTCTGGGTTCATTAGTCTACTAGGTTATAGAGTATTGGGTTCTTCAATAGATAGTTGGCTTAGTGCCACGAAGTGACAGCAATTACTTATCTATCTGATGTTACTGCTTGAATCGCAAAATTTATTATGTCTCTAGTAACGTATCGCTAGTTTCAAATAAATCTTCTAAGGATAATTCTGGGAAGAAAATGCCACTAATAAAAAAATAAACGATAAAGAGTAAAACTAACCAGAAAACAAAATATAGAAAAAATTGTTTTGGAGACTTTAAGAACTCCCTTAGCAATGGAAGATAAAAAAGAATTATCAATGAAAGTCCTGCAATAGTTAAACCAATATTTACAAAACTAAATGTCATGATTAGAGCTTTCTTCAAACACTACCTTTTTCGGTAGTATTAATGAGTAATTTAATGACGTTATAATATCATTTTTTATGTCCTGGATTAGTATTCAGATTAGAACCAAAATAGTGTAGGTTGTTGAGTGTCTTTATTATGTGGGTTTGTAGTAATTAGCACTCATATAAGGGGGAGTTTATAAAAACGATTATGGACATGTATTTACTAACTATTCCACATTTTAAAAAGACGTTGTCTTCAGTTGCAAAGTTGTTAAAAAAAACGACCAGGCAGATGGAACAAAAAAAAATCAAACCTGAATTCATTTTAAAAGCGAGCTTGGCTCCCGATATGCTCGACTTTACGCACCAGATACAGTTGGCTACTGACTTTATGAAAAATGGAGCTGGTAGATTAGCAGGAAAAGATTTATTGATCATGGAGGATACCGAGACTTCATTTGAAGAATTGCAAACTAGAATAATTCGAACTCTTGCCTATTTGGATTCAATCAAGCCTGATCACATGTGCGGGGCTGAGTCACGGGAGATAATTTTTTCGGTTGAACACAGTCTAATGGGTACCATTGAGTTTCAATTTAAAGGGTTTGAATTCCTACAAGCATTTGTGACACCCAATGTGTATTTTCACATAACCACCGCTTATGCAATCCTCCGTCATCATGGAATAGAACTTGGCAAATCGGATTTTTTGGGAACAATGGGGCAGAAGATCAAAGAATAGTTTTATTTAACAATTATTTCAATGATAGATACTAAAGCACTAAAAACTTTTTTAGACATTTTTACAAGTTTTTGAACATACAGTATTGATTAATTTTACCCATCAAATAACGCCTGAGGCATTAGCTTTTAGAGGGCTTGTAGTGATTGCTCAAATTCGTGCAGGTGTTGTTTGCTACATAATCATGAGTGAACTGAAAAAGAGTTTCAAGAAATAATTTCATTTTTTAGTTTACATTAAACGAAAAGCTTAACTTGTGCCGGTATAATCAATTTTTGGATCTGCTGAATTGTTCTGTTTCATAGGTTTTTGATGAGTTAATTTCAATGGCTACTTTATTAAATAAATGTCCTCTGTACTTAATCCTTTTTTCTCTCTTTGCCTTTTATCTCGAAAAAAGCTTCGCCTCATATCAGAGCTATGGGGCCACCTCAGATACTGAGTATTATTTAGTTCCAGAAACTCATATCTGGAGAGAATATCCGAGAATTTGGACTGTCAAAAGTTTTTCAAATTATACGAGCAAGTTTACCCTTATTTATTCTTTGCAAGAGGGTAATTGCAAGACGAATAAACTTAGATTTTTGAGACAAACGTGGGTGTTGAGAGACCCTGACATTGGTGGTCGATTATCGGTTGACAAAAAGTCTCGGAACTGGAGAGATATAGATGAGAGGCAGTTTGAGCTAGATTTATTAACGTATATGTGCACGGTTAAAAAGGAAGAGACTGACTAAAGTTTTTCGTTACCCCCTTTCCTTTCAACCTTAAAGCATTTCCGAAGTAAGAAATGAATAGCGTTTACCCAGATGAAATACATTTTAAGAAACATATCCATAAGTTTATTACACTTAAGAAAACCACTCTAGCAAAAAAGCTTTTCATCTTTCGATTTTCTTTAGTGTGCAATATTAGGCATACTTTTCATACCGCTGCTAGTCTCAAATTGGGTTACAATATCAGTTTCTCGTCTGTTATTAATGTTTTATCTGGTTGTGAAAGCATTTTCCTTTCGGATAATTTTTTCAGAGTATGGGGTGCACTAACCTTAGCAGTATGCGACAAACCTCTTTTTTGTTAGCCTTATTTTTCCTAGGTTATAGAGGTGGATTATTTTTAAAAACTAATTATTTGCGCATATCAAATAACTTGTTATTTTTTACAATAATCTTTATTGAGCGCTCTGACCATTTCTTAAGTGATTCAATTATCATCAGAAGGTCTTTGGCTATATATGTGGTTTTATACTCAACTCGGATTGGTCTGGTCTGACAAATTTTTCTTGTTATTAAACCGTCTCTCTCTAGACTTCTAAGATTTTCAGTCAAGACTTTCTGTGAAATACCTTCAATTACTTTCTTAATTTCATTAAAACCTTTAGGACTATCATTTAATAGGCTAAGTATCAACATAGCCCACTTGCTACTTACCCGGGAAATAATTTCTCTGGAGGGACACTGTTTTGCGAAGACGTTGGGTTGTGGTGGCATTGGCGGTTACTGAAAGGTACCTAGTTTACAAAAAAAACTAACTTAGTATACTATATTTATATATCGTTAAAAAAAGCAAATTTTTTTATTAAGAAGTTACAATTATCCAAAGTGGGGGTTGGTATGAAATTTAAGCTTTCGGTAAATGGCGCCGTACGATCNGTAAATGTTGCTCCTGAGACACCTTTGGTCTGGGTTTTAAGAGATGAGCTTGGTTTGACTGGAACCAAGTTCGGCTGTGGAGTTTCCTCATGCGGAAATTGCACTGTGCATGTAAACGGAGCGGCAATTAAGTCCTGTCAGGCCAGGATCGATCAGGTTGCAGACTCAAACGTAATTACTATTGAAGGAGCTCAGGGGAAAGTTGCAGAGGCAGTTAGAACAGCTTGGGTAGAAAAGAATGTAGTTCAATGTGGATATTGTCAATCCGGACAAATTATGAACGCAACAGCTTTGCTTTTGGAGAACCCGAGTCCCTCTGATGAAGAAATAAACCAGGGTATGAGCGGAAATGCTTGCAGGTGTATGTGTTACGTGCGTATCAAGGAAGCTGTAAAGTCAGCCTCCAAAGCGTTGGAGGCATAAAATATGGCTATTTCATCTTTATCTAGACGTGATTTTTTGAAGAAGGGTTCTATTGGAACTGCGGCTCTTTTTGTTGGTTTAAATTCTAATGGGGTTCTTGCTGCTGCCCTCTCTTCGTCTGGCGAAGTCATGGTCAACCCGTTTGTAAAGATTGAAGCAAATGGTGTGGTAACAGTTATTTCTAAGCATTTTGAGATGGGTCAGGGTACTACTACTGGCCTTACGACACTAGTTGCTGAGGAGTTAGACGCTAATTGGCTTACTACAAAGGTTGAGTTTGCGCCTGCTGATGCTGAGAAGTANNNNAATTTNNNNTNNGGCTCAGNTCANGGTACNGGNGGNTCAACNGTCTATGCCAAACTCTTGGGATCAGTATCGCCAAGCAGGTGCTGGTGCGAAAGAGGTTTTAGTGAAAGCTGCTTCTCAGAAGTGGGGGGTTCCTGAAGCTTCGATAACAGTTGTTGATGGAAATGTTTATTCGGGTAATAGAAAGGCTCATTTTGGTGAGTTGATTGAGGATGCTTCTAAGTTGACTCCATCGGAGAAGCCGAAGCTCAAAGACTCTAGCCAGTATAAGCTAATTGGAAATGAAAGTTTAAACAGAAAAGATAACTTTGGGAAAACGACTGGTAGGGCGATGTATTCTTCTGACGTCAAACTTCCTGGAATGGTTTATGTTGCTTTTATCAGAAGTCCAAAGTTTGGAGGCATGTTAAAGTCTTTTGACGCATCTGCTGCAAATGGGTCGGATGGTTTTATTGACGCCAAAGCACTTCCAAATAAGGCGGCGGTTGCAGTTTATGGAAAGAATACTTGGTCGGTTTTTGAGGCGAGGAAGAGGATAAAAACAAGCTGGGATTTTAGTAAGGCAGAAACTAGAAGTTCTGATGAGCTGGTAAAAGCTCATAGGGATCTTTTAGATTCTGATCCTATTTATCAGGCGAAAAAGGATTTCACTACTGAGCAAGCGGTTGAGAAATTGAAAACAGCTGAGAAATTTGTTGAAGCTGATTTTTTGGCGCCTTATTTATCACACTCTCCTATGGAGCCTGTTAATTGTGTGATTGAGCCAACAAAAACTGGAATATTAGTTCATGATGGCTGTCAAGTCCCTACTCTTGTTCAAGGTACCCTGGGAGCAGTTTTAAAATTGAAACCTGAGCAGGTGAAGATTAAAACGTACTATGCTGGTGGTTCCTTTGGTAGAAGGGTTACCCCAACCTGTGATTATCATGTTGAGGCTGCACTTGCTTTCGAATTGTTAGGCAGGAGTAAGCCAGTTAAGGCAGTTTGGAGTAGGGAGGATGATATTAAAGGAGGCTGGTATCGTCCAATGGCAGCTCAGAAGGTTAAGGTTGGTTTAGATAAAAGCGGAGATATCGTAGCTTGGAGTCATAGGACTGCAGTGAAGTCGATCGCAAAGGGAACTCCTTTTGAGGGACTATTAGTAAAAAATGGATTAGATCACTGGTCTGTTGAGAATATTTCGGATTCCATATACGACATACCAAATATAGCAGTTGGGCACTCTGACTTTCAGACTCCCATACCTGTTTTGTGGTGGAGGGCGGTTGGTCATACTCAAAACGTGTTTGTGATGGAATCTCTCATGGATATGGTCGCCTATGAGGCGGGCAAAGATCCGATTGAGTTGAGGCTGTCTTTGTTGAAGCAGGGTACACTTCAGCAGAGACGTTTTGCCAATGTCATCAATGAGGCTCGTGATATGTCGGGTTGGAGGGCTGGTCAAAAGAGAGGGTTTGCTTCAAGTTTTACCTTCGGTACTTTTTTAGCAGTTGTTGCTGACGTATCAGTTAGTGGTAATGAGGTTCATGTTGACAAGTTATATGTTGCAGTGGACTGCGGTGTTGCAATTAATCCTGATATTATCAAGGCCCAACTTGAGGGCGGAATGGGCTACGGCTTGAGTGCTGCAATTCATAATGAGATTACTTTNNANNANGGNNNNGTNNNNCAGAANAATTNTCCNANTTATCCAACNCTGNGNATTGCTCAGATGCCAGACATTGAGATAAGAATAGTGAGTTCAAAAGAACGTCCTGGGGGTATTGGAGAGCCGGGTACTCCAATAATTGGGCCTGCGGTTGCCAATGCCATTTTTGCGGTGACCGGCAAGAGAGTTACCGAGCTCCCTTTTACTAAAGGTGGGCTGGAGCTCGTATAGTGACTTATCAAATTTTGATTTATTGATTGTTTAAAGATTGAGTAANTCCTTAAGCAGCCTCTTGACTATTTGGTGCAAAGCCAAGAATGATATTGATTGGGTTTTAGGTACTGTGTATAAAACTGAAGGCTCGGCATATAGGAAAGCGGGCGCTCATATGCTCATAAATGGTTTTGGGCAGCACTTTGGTTTATTGAGCGGAGGTTGTCTTGAGAGCGATATAGTTTTGAATTCAAGAAAAGTAATGGATTCAGCTGAAACAATTTGCCTTATATATGATAGCAATGATGAAGACGATATTGCTTTTCAATTTGGACTTGGTTGTGGTGGCAAAGTTTACATCATGCTGCAGTTGGTTACTCTAGATAATGATTTGGATTTGAACGCAATACTGACAGCTTTAAATAATAGACAATGCGGTGTTTATCATCAGAAAATTAATGGCAGAGAGTCTTACTTTAAATTTACTAAAGAAAATATCGACCCTACAGCATACGTAGAGAGTAGACCTGATGGAGATTGGTTAGTATCTACAGTTAATCCAGACCCTCATTTGCTAATCGTAGGAGGTGGAGTAGACGTTAGGCCAGTTGTAAATATATGCAAAGAGTTGGGATGGCTCATCACGATTATAGATCCAAGAATTGCGAATGCCAGAAAAGAACACTTCCCACTTGCAGATTTTATTTTTCGCAAGCCGAATGAAAATTTTGATAAACATATACTCAAAAATAGGCTCGATGCTGTGGTTATTATGTCTCACAGTCTTAAAATTGATGCTGATTATTTGTGTAAAATTCAGTCCTATAGCTTGAAATACGTCGCTCTATTGGGCCCGAAGCACCGTTTTAAAGAAGTATTAAATTTAGCTAAGTTATCTGAAAATGAGCTTCAACATCCTGTTGCGTCGCCAGCGGGATTTGATATAGGAGGGCAGTTGCCCGAGAGTATTGCTTTATCAATAGTTGCTGAATGTCACAGTGCACTGTTTGGATAAATATAAGATCTTTGTAAAATAACCAAATGAAAAAAATTGCATGTTTGGTTTTGGCTGCAGGTAGTGGAAAAAGATTCGGAGGGAAAAAACAGCTTGCTCTAATCGATGGCCAACCTATGCTAATTAAAGTTATCAAAGAATTGAGATCAATCTTTAAAGATGACATTGTTGTGGTTTTAGGGGCTTACAGAAGTGAGATTTTTCCTTTAGTTACCAAATTGGCAAAGTCAGTTGAAAATATTGAGTGGAAAAAAGGATTAGGTTCTTCTATTTCGATTGGAGTAAAATTCGTCAGAGAGGAAGCTGATTATGATGCTGTGTTAGTTACTTTGGCTGATCAGGTTGGATTGCAAACCAATAATTTTTTACAGCTAATTGCTGCCTATGATAAACAACACATAGTCGCAACTGATTATGGCGCGAGTTTCGGGGTTCCAGCTCTTTTTCCGAAATCTTACTTTGATGTTTTGGAACAATTAGATGCTGGCAATGGAGCAAAGAGTTTACTGAATAGTGGAGAAAATCCTGTTATTGGGGTTTGGATACAAAATGCTAAAATTGATATTGATACTGCGGATGATTTAAAAAACTTTTTACAAAAATAGTTTGTAAGATTGTATTCTTGAACATAATTAAGTTTTATGGCGGAGGGCACATTTTAATTGAAGATATCAAATAAAATTATGAAGGAACATTTTAACGAGTAAAAATGTCCCAAATTAAGCGGTTGAATGTAGTTAATATAGAAATGGAAATAATGGGTATTTATGAAAAAAAAAGTGAGACAGCGTCTCTTTTTAGCGAAGTTGCGAGAACTTGTTTTTGTTTTCTTCTTTTGGCTTTTGGGTCGGATTCCGTGGCAATAGAGGAGCCGAAGTACCAGCTTATTACTTCTGAGAAACCTTTTGAGATTAGGTTATACGAAGATTATATAATTGCTGAAACGAGTCTCGAGGGTTCGTTTGACTCTGCTAGTCGCGGTGGCTTTCGAAGAGTTGCAAGCTATATTTTTGGCGGTAACAAGAACTTAGAGGGGCGAAGTGAGAAAATTCAGATGACTGCTCCAGTAACCGTATCCCCAGTTGGAGAAAATTGGCTTCTTCACTTTGTTATGCCCAGAAATTACTCAGTCACCGATTTGCCCGAGCCCAACGATAGCAGAATATTAATAAAAAAGATACCTGAGCATCTTGCCGGCATAATAAGTTTTAGTGGCTGGACTACCCAACGCACTATTGATGAAAAGACGAGTAAATTACTGAAATGGTTAGATTCTTTGGGCTATCAGTCTGCTGGCCCCCAACAGATTTCCAGATACAATGATCCATTCACCCTCCCATGGCTAAGAAGAAATGAGATCATTTTTGAAATAAAAAAAAAGAGTGATGAGTAGAAAAAAAATTGAGAAATGTGTTGACTTTTGTGCATCGCAACATTAATATAGTTTTGTGCATCGCAACAATTTTTAACTTACTTATTTGGAGACAATCATGTCAGCATTCTCATCTAACGAACATTACACAGATTTGTTCAAAAAAGGTGCAGGCGCGTATTCAGAATTTTCTTCTATGGCCTTTGAAAATTTTGAAAAGTTGAACGACCTGAACATCAAATATCTAAAATCATCTATGAAAGAGGCGTCTGAAAAGGCTTCTGAGGGCTTAGAGTTGAAGGATATACCGGAGACAGTATCTTTTTGGCAGGCTATGGCCGAGCCAATGTCGGCAAAAGTCGCAACTTATTACAAGGAAATTTATAAAATAAATTCCGGCTTTGTAAAAGCGGCGGCTAGCTTTATCGAAGCTGAGACAGAGGAAGTCGGTAAGACTGTTTCAGAAAAGGTTTCTGAGTTTTCCAAGAGTGCTCCTGCCGGTAGCGAGGGTGTAGTAGCAATGACTAAGTCATCTATCGCCGCATCAACTTCAACTTATGAATCGATGACTAAGGCGGCCAAGCAAGTTTTAGAGATTGTAGACAGTAATGTTGAGGCTGCGACAAAAGCAGGTCAAGCGGCCGTAAGTCCTGTTTCAAAAGGAAAAGCTAAGAAAGCTGCTTAATCCCTTGTTGGAAAAAAGGAGGGCTCCCTCCTTTTTTCATTTTTTAAAAAGGCTTTCCTTCGTCAAATTAATTGAGCTATATTATAAAGTTTACATCAGAGGATTTTTTGTGATGCGTAGCTTAATTATTAAAGTCAGAAACTGCATTTTCTATCTCTTCGCGCTTAGCTTTTTGATTAGTTTTTCCTATGCAGATAGCTTGCCTGCGCTTCCCCTTGATAAGTTACACCAAATCGATAAGATTGTCGGCGCGGGTGCGACTGCTGTTAAAGGTAAAACAGTTTCCGTGCACTACACTGGTTGGCTATATGACCCAAAGACTAAGAAGGGCAGGGGAAAAAAATTTGATAGCTCGAAGGATAGAGGGCGTCCATTCCAATTTGGTTTAGGAAGAGGAATGGTTATAAAGGGTTGGGATTTAGGAGTTGAAGGAATGAAAGAAGGTGGCTATAGAACTCTATTAATCCCACCTGAAATGGGATATGGCTCAAGAGGTGCTGGAGGCGTCATACCTCCAAATGCTGCCTTGATATTTGATGTTGAACTTTTGACAGTTAAATAATAGCATTTAAGATTGGCTAAAAAAATGAAAAAAATTTTTCTAGTTGGTGTTTTTCTCCTTGCTTTGGAGGCCTGTGCTACCAAATCTGATCCTACGCAAATGGAAAAGTGTGTTCTTTCTGGTATGGCTGATTGGGCAGATAGGTCTCGTAGGCTTAAGGAGGTAAGGCCAGAGTCTGAGGAAAAAAAGATTGTTATGGAGCTTTGTGCGAGAGGTCTTCTTTAACTATTTTATCTGTCAGGCATTTTTTCGCATCATTGCAATTGATTAAGAACAAGGGCTTCCATCATGTTTGCGTTCCCATCTGCATATAAAAACGTTCTTGTTTGCTTATGAATAAGAAATTACTAGTTATTCTTGGTAACCAGCTTTTTAATCCAGACTACTTAAATAATATTCAGTTTGACTGGGTTTTTATGGCTGAAGACTATGAGCTTTGCACTTATTTTAAGCATCATAAACAAAAAATATTGATGTTTTTATTGGCTATGCGGGAGTACAGAGATGAATTAGAAAAATTGAATTATAAAGTTATTTACGAAGGAACCAATCTTGCATCCTTTAAGAGAAAATACGAGCAGAAGCTTCAAGATGCTATTAAAGAAACTGCAACAACTGAATTAATTTTCTACGAAATAGAGGATAAGTTCTTTGAGCAAAGAATTTTAGAGTTTGCTACAAAAAAAAGTTTCAGCTTGCGGTTTCTTCCTTCCCCGATGTTTTTGTCCACGAGAAGTGATTACAAAACATTTTCCAAAGATAAAACTTTTTTGCTGATGGGTTCTTATTATAAAATGCAGCGGAAAAAGTTCAACTTATTACTACAGGATGGTAAACCTGTTGGCGGAAAGTGGTCTTTTGATGAGCTAAATAGGAAGAAACTGCCAAAAAATGTAAAAGTGCCAGAGCTTCCAAAGCCAGATAAGTCAAAATATGAACGTGAATTAAAAACTTTTATCAAGACTGAATTTAAGGATCACCCTGGCGATGTTGAAAACAGGTGGACTCCGGTTACTAGAGAAGGATCAAAAAAATGGCTCAAGTTATTTTTGAAAGAAAAACTAGTAAATTTTGGAGATTATGAAGATGCTATCAGTAACAACAATAATTTTATATTTCATTCGGCTATAAGTCCTTTGTTGAATATTGGGCTATTGACTCCGCGAGAGGTGATAGATGAATTAGAGGGATTAGAAGCAACCATCCCACTGAATTCATTAGAGGGCTTCTTAAGACAAATAATTGGTTGGAGGGAATTTATTAGAGGTGTGTATCAAGAAAGAGGTGTAGAGCAGCAGAGAGGAAATTTTTTCAAAAACTATAGGTTTTTGAAAGATAGTTGGTATACAGGAAATACTGGTATTGCACCCTTGGATGACGCTATAAAATTCTCAATAAAATATGGCTATACGCATCACATTAATAGATTGATGGTGATTGGTAACACCATGAATCTTAGTGGTATTAATCCTAAAGAAATTTACAAATGGTTTATGGAAATGTACGTCGATTCATCGGATTGGGTTATGACTCCAAACGTTTTTGGGATGGCCACATTCGCCGATGGGGGACTCATGGCTACTAAACCTTATGTTTGTGGCTCCAATTATATTCTTAAAATGAGTGATTATAAAAAAGGGGATTGGTGCGACGTCATCGATGGGCTTTATTGGAAATTTATTGAAAATAACCAAGATTTTTTTAAGGGGAATCCAAGGTTGTCGATTATGATTCGAGCGTTGAAAAATTTAAAGGCTGAACGAAAAACAATCATCTATGCAGCCGCAGAACACTTTTTAGAAAAGAATACATATTTAATACCTTAGGCTAAATCTATTAGAACCGAGGTAGATTAACTGAAAATTTTTAATGTTAGAACTGAAGCTGACTTGCATTCCCCGGTAAAAGATTAAAGATGAAGTATGTTAACCTTATTTAATATTATTATAATGTTTTTTAATGAAATTTAATACATTTTACGTAGCAATAGGCTTGGAACTTTTTTTTTAGGGTTTTAACAAAATTTTATGGCGATGCATCAAATTAAGTCGCATACTATAGAATGTCTCCTTCACCATTTTTTTGGTGAATTTACCCCAGACTAGTCAATCTAGCCTGGGGTTTTTTTTGCTGTTATTGTTGTAGTATGAAATTACTTGTTTTTGGAGCTGGTGCTGTTGGTGGATATTTTGGCACCCGAATGGTTCAAGCTGGTCTTGATGTAACTTTTTTCGTGAGGGTTTCTCGTGCTTGTCAGTTAAAAAAGCATGGTTTGTCTGTGCTGAGCCCCAGCGGCAATGTAATGATTGCGCCGAAACTGATTACAGAACACGATGATGGCCAAAACTTTGACCTTATTATTTTGACATGTAAGTCTTATGACTTAGTTAATGCGTTTGATGCAATTTCTAATAGCGTAAAAAATGAACCGCCAATTTTACCTTTACTCAACGGTCTAGCACATCTACAGATGATAGCGAAAGTCTTTGGTAAGCATAGACTTCTAGGTGGGGCTGCCCATGTGGCGACAGTATTAACTCAGGAAGGAAAAGTTAAGCAATTAAACCCGATAGAAATTTTGACTATTGGCGCCCTTTCTTCTCATACAGAATCAGTGGTCGAGAGATTTACGAAACTCTGTAAAACCTCTACATTTAAAGTTATAAAGTCTTCAGATATCATGCAGTCTATGTGGGACAAATGGACATTTTTAGCCGCTTTAGCTGGTTCAACAATTTTGTTTCGAAACACTGTAGGGGCAATAACGGAGACATCATTAGGTTGCGATTTAATGAAAAGAATATATGATGAGTGCATAAATGTTGCGAACGCTGAAGGATTTGACGTTGAAGCAAGACCCCAAAAAACAAGTCTGAGCATATTAATGAAACCCGGCTCCGATTTTACCTCTTCAATGCTAAGGGACCTAAAAAATGGCAATAGGACTGAGCATGAGCAAATTCTAGGAGATTTACTAAAGAAAGCAAAAAAAAAGCAAATTGACGTTCCATTACTATCAGCTGCATACATTAGTATCGTGGTTGAAAGTTCAAAATTTGCGATTCAAGCAGATTCTACTATTTAATTTCGTCAGTTGTTGCTAACATAGTCAAAGCAGCGGGAATGGGCATAATTTTTTGAACCAATGCTTACAATATTGGGCATGAAAATCGTCTTGTTGGCGTGAACATCTCATTGTTAGATGATCCCAGAGCTTGACTGATCTAGCCCACCTGGACCTATTCGTTCAGGAAGATTTGTTCCAGTTTCGCTGCCTTTTTGTCCCTCTAATGTAATCAATAATTTTTTAGATACTAATTGCAGAGAAGAGGGGCGGCTAAAAATCTGGTTAAGATTTATATTGTTTTGTATCTTCCTCGAGACTGATCCCTCTCATTTTTAGACCATAATCCCAAGTCGACCTTCCGACTAATGTCCGGCTTATTTGGCATGATAATGAGACACTTACTAAGGCTAAGATTATAAAGCGATAGTCCCCACTCATCTCGAATAAAATAACAACAGCTGCAATAGGAGCTCCAATCGCTGAACCTGTACATGCCGCCGCACCCAAAATTGCATATAGGTGATTACCATCTCCTACTAAAATATCAAAAGTACTACCAAGCATGGCTCCAAAAAAACAAGCAGGCAAGAGAATTCCTCCATGGAAACCAAATGATCTACACATTGCCGTAGCGGCAATTTTGAGGAAAGCTAAAACTATTAAAAGCAGTAAAGTGATTTCGCCTGCTAAAGCCATATTTACTGCTGGCATGCCTGGCCCTATTAGGTGCGGAAAAAAAGGAGAGATTGCATATAAAATCGTAGCTGGAATTATTGGGCGAAAAATTGGTGATATTTTTGTTTTTTTTACCCATTTAGGGCCTGAGCCGATCAAAAAAACGTATAAGCTTGACAAAAGACCACTCAGGATACCTACAAGAATTGCATAAAATAGTGATAAAGGCTCAAGAGGTGGTGGGTCACCAATTATTGATAGAAATCTGCGATCTTCGCCTAATAACATTACCGCAGCAAAATATCCACCAAGAGCAGCCATCACTACTGGAAGAGACTCATTTGCTCTAAATCTTCGTAACAACATTTCATGAGCAAAAATACTGGCCGCTATAGGAGCTGAAAAAAGTGCAGCAATACCTGCTGCTCCTCCTGCAGCTAACACTACTCCTCTTGATAATAATTTGAATATCTTTTCAAGGCATGCTGCAATGCAACCACCATAATGAATAATTGGACCAAACATACCCACGGAGGACCCACTAGAAACACTAATTATGGTTAAAAGTGATGTAATGAATCCTCCTTTTAAATTTGGCAACTCACCTTTTTGGATACAAACCATTAAGTCAGCCGGACCATGAGATCTTGGACCTTCAAGTAGATTAAAGATAAAACCCGCAATTATACTACCGCCGAACATGAAAACCGCTAAAACTGGGCTATAACTAACATCGGACAGATTAACGAAGTCTCCCGGAACTTCAAGTTTCCAGGTATTCAATGCGAAAAAGACTGTAGAGTAAAAAGCAAAAGTTGCAAGGCCGATTAAGTTTCCAAGAACGAGTGCTAGAAATAATCTTGCAACTTGAGTAATCAGTTCTTTAATCAGCATGAATTTGTAAACCTCGGAGACATTAAATGGAACCAGCACTTGTTCCGATAATAACTTACGTAGTATGTTATATAAACATCTATTTAAGGAGAAATTCATGAGCCGACTTTACCAAGAATCTCATAGAGCACTTCAAGATGAATTCGGAACGAGAAAATTAGCTGATAGGGTTGAGGCCTTTGTTTGTCTTGCAGAATTTTCCAAAGAGGCAAAACAGTTTATAGAAAACTTAGATTTTTTCTTTTTAAGCACTGTTGATAGTCGAGGTAGGCCTACTGTATCTTACAAAGGTGGAGACGTAGGATTTGTAAGAATCACAGATTCTAAAACGCTAATTTTTCCCATATATAATGGCAACGGAATGTACTACTCAGCTGGTAACATTCAGGAAAACTCAGAAGTTGGACTTTTATTTATGTCCTTCGAAAAACCGCATAGAATCAGAGTACAAGGTAAGGCGCAGTTGAATAAAGAAAGCAAATATACAGATTTATTTCCAGGTTCTGAAATGGTAGTTACAGTGGCCCTTTCAGAATTTTGGCAAAATTGCCCTAGGTATATTCACAAGTATCAGAAAGTTAGGCAATCGAAAAACGTACCAGATGCAGCTGGAAAATTCCCCTTAGCTACCTGGAAAAGAATTGACGGTATCCAAGATGTTTTGTCTGCTGGGGATCAAAGGTTAGCAAGCGAGGCTGGATTAATCACTGCAGAAGAATGGCAGTTAAAGGTTGAATCTGGTGCTGATGATGCATCAGCGTAGCTAGAATAATTTTTCATTTTGCATATATATTATTGAGGATAATAACTCAGGTTAAAAAAAATATTTCAATAAATTCAGATATGCATGGCTTTGTCAAAATCAAATACAACTAGCTAAACGAATTAGGGAGATTACTAAACCGGACTAGATGACATAACTTATGTTTCTGGCAGAATTTATAAAACTTTTGAAAGAGTTATAAATGTAATGTAATAACTCTAGGAACATAATTATAGAAGAAATTAATTTTGTGAACCCGCTAGAAAGCTTAGAATGCTAAAGTAGCAAAAACTTCCAGCAGAAATGCGATTCCTAACCAAACGAAAATTATATACCTTTGAAGTTTTCGCTAACTCTTAATTAAGTTACCTTTTCATTTGAATATAGTGGACTATGGAAAAAAAAATAGCATTGATAACTGGCGCTAACACCGGTATCGGTAGGGCTACAGCCATAGAGCTGGCAAAAAAAAATATTAAGGTTTTTCTAGCCTGCAAGTCATTTGAAAGAACAAAACCCGTTATTGATTTTATTAACAAGTCTCACGATCGAATTTTGGCAGAGTGGCTAGAACTAGATTTAAGTAAGTTACGGTCTGTAAAAGATTGCGCGGATAAATTTTTGTTAAAAAATATACCTTTAAATTTTTTAATTAATAATGCAGGTGTAGCTGGTATAAGAGGTAAAACAGACGATGGATTTGAGGCCGCTTTTGGTATAAACCATTTGGGACATTTTTTACTGACTAAATTACTTATCTACAAGTTGATCCAGGCTGAAAACTCCAGGGTAGTAAATATTTCGAGTCGGGCGCATCATAATGTCAAGAGTATCAAATGGGATAATTTACAAAAGCATACCCTGA
The DNA here is from genome assembly GCA_002170395.1 of Betaproteobacteria bacterium TMED82. Taxonomy (GTDB): domain Bacteria; phylum Pseudomonadota; class Gammaproteobacteria; order Burkholderiales; family Burkholderiaceae_A; genus UBA7377. The sequence continues at coordinate 184,009 of NHEJ01000002.1, read as the reverse complement.
GCTTCACGGGCATTGAAGAATATGCCGTATCAAAATTAGCGAATATTCTTTTTACTAAGAAGTTGAACTTAGTGTTAAAAGTTAATAATTCTCATGCTTTTTGCCTCCACCCAGGAGTAGTAGATACTCAAATCTGGAGACAGCTACCGTTTTTTTTGCGGCCAATACTTAAGCTTAGGGGCCTATTAACTCCGGAGGAAAGTATTGCGACAATAAGGCATTGCTTGTTTGAGGCAAAGCCTCAGGAAGGTGGAAAATATTTTGAACAATCTAGGGTTTCGGAGCCAAATAAACTAGCACAAGATGAAAAATTAGCTGAACAACTTTGGGCCTTCAGCGAGAAAGTTACAAAAGTGTTTCAATAATTAATAACGCCCATTTTCAATTGGGTCATGTCTTCCATCGTGTAACCGATTCCTCCGGTTCCATATCCCGACTGTTTACGTCCCGCAAAAGGCATCCAATCAACTCTAAAAGCTGTATGATCATTAATCATGACAGCTGTTGCATCAACTCCGTTGAAAACAGTCATTATTTCAGCAAAATCATTTGAAAAAACTGCTGCCTGAAACGCATATTCTAAGCTATTTGCTCTCGACAAAGCTTCTTCAATTGACTCGCAACTGTAAACACAAATAACTGGTCCAAAAATCTCTAACCTAGATACTTTCGAATCATGAGGGGGATTTAGGATAACTGTCGGGGAATAAGTACTCTCTGATATTCTTTTTCCTCCACAAATAACTTGCCCGCCACCTTCTTCTGCTTCTTTCACCCAATGGTCTACTCTTTCCACCTCTTTTACTCTAATGAGCGGCCCGCACTCAGTTGACTCGTCAACAGCATTCCCGACTTTAAGTTCTTTTGCTGAAATAGAAATTTTTTCTGCAAGTTCCTTTGCATCACCCACAACAAAGACTCGTTGAACAGAGACACAAACTTGCCCAGAATGATAATACCCTCCCTTGACAAGTTTAGGAATTACATCATCCATTGATGCTGTCTTACCGACGATTACCGGTGCAGCTCCGCCATGCTCCAGAGCAAATCTAGTACCAGGAGATAATACAGATTTGAGATACCACCCAACCTTCGCAGACCCAATAAAGCTAAAAAAAGCAGTCGATGGATCTGTAACAAGCTTCTGCGCAACAGGTATTGAACAGGGAGCAAATCTTGCCCATTTTTCAGGCAATCCTGCTTCGTACAATGTAGAAAGGAACTTTTGGCAAGATAAGGGAGTATCATCAGCAGGCTTCACAATTACCGGACAACCAACTGCTACTGCAGGAGCGACTTGGTGCACAATTAAATTCAGTGGATGGTTAAAGGCCGATATAGCAACAACCGATCCAATCGGTTCTCTGGTCGAGAACGAAATTCTATTTTCTGCTGCAGTAGTTAATCCCATCGGTATTTCTTTACCAATCAAGGCAGATAAATCGTTTGCACAGGTATTTACCCCATCAATTGCCCTTTCAACTTCAATCTTCGAGTCGATAAGAGGTTTACCACCCTCAGAGGCAATCAAGTAGGCGAGTTCTGAAGAAGAGGATTCCATTATTTTTGCTGTTTCTCGCAGTATTCTAATCCTTTCAGATTTTGGAAGTAATTTTCTTGGGTAGGATTGAAGTTCATTTGCGTCGCTTAGAAAACTTAAAGCTTTACTTTCATCAATTAAAGGTAATTCACCAATCGGTGATTGATCATATGGGTTTAAAACCTTGAGTACGTTACTCATATTTTCCCCTACTTTAAATAATAGATTTGTGCTCAGCTAGATCAGTAATTAGGTACTTCACGTTTTCTGAATAGTCAACTGGTACATCAATCAAATGAACCCCACCCGCGTTGAAAGCAGTTTGAAGCGTTTCATAAAGATTTTCTGCAGATGAAATTCTGTGACCATGCGCACCATAGGATTTTGCGTACGCGATAAAATCTGGATTTTTGTATTCTAGACCCCAATCAGCAAAGCCGGCTCCTGATTGTTTCCAACGAATCATTCCATACGAACTATCATTCAGCACTATCACGACTAAATTTAGTGATAAACGAACCGCAGTTTCAATCTCCTGGCTATTCATCATGAAACCTCCATCTCCACAAATAGCCACTACCTTTCGTTTTTCAAATAGCATTGCAGCCATCATTGCCGACGGCAATCCGGCACCCATGGTCGCAAGAGCATTATCTAAAAGTATACTATTGGGTTGATAAGCTGGATAATTTCTAGCGAACCAAATTTTATAAACACCATTATCGAGTGCAATGATGTCGTGATAACCCATTAATTTACGTATTTCCGAAACGACGCGTTGCGGCTTTAATGGGAAATCGTCACTATCTGCTTTTTCATTTATGGCAGATAAAACATTGTCTCGAACCTTTTCAAAATCTGTTAAATCATATTGACTGGGAGTTTCGATTATTTGAATTAATCTTTCCAGCGAAAGCATAATATGACCGACAACCTCAATTTGAGGGAAGTAAATCTGATCAACTTTAGCAGATTTAAAGTTTATGTGTATAACTTCAGAGCCACCATGCTCCATGAAAAAAGGGGGCTTCTCTACAACATCATGACCAATGTTTATAATTAAATCCGCGGCTTTAATGTAATCATGAAGGTAATCCTTGTCAGACAGTGCAGCAGTGCCCAAAAACAGAGGTAAGCTCTCATCTACTACTCCTTTGCCCATCTGAGTAACGAAAAAAGGTATCTTCGTAAATTTGATAAATTCAGTAATAGATTTTCGAATATTTCTTCTGTTAGCCCCGGCGCCCAATAAAATAAGGGGTTTCTTCGCCAACCTAATCTTTTCAGCTGCTTTAAAAAGGACCTCATCACAACCTATTGCATAAAATCTTGTATGAGGAGGGATTAACTGTGCGTCAGTTTCTTCTGCGGCTACATCCTCTGGCAACTCCAATAAAACAGCACCTGGTCTTTCCTCCTCCGAGATTCTGAATGCCTCTCGGACTAAGGACGGCACTAAATTACCGCTGACAATTTGTTTTGACATTTTACAAACAGGATCAAATAATTGAACGACATCAATAATCTGAAATTGGCCCTGCTTTGATTTATTGATGGGTTTTTGCCCCGTAATCATAATTAAGGGAAATCCACCTAAATGTGCGTATGCGGCAGGAGTGGCAAAATTAGTTGCCCCTGGTCCGAGGGTAGCCAGACAAACTCCCGCTTTTCCTGTGATTCTTCCATAAGTAGCAGCCATGAATCCAGCTCCTTGTTCATGGCGTGTAAGTATGAGTTTTATTTTAGTTGAGGTTCTGAGGGACTCTAGAAAATCAAGATTTTCTTCTCCTGGAACGCCAAATATGTATTCAACACCCTCATTTTCTAAAGCTTTGATAAATAGATCTGATGCTTTCACTGTTATGCTCCGTCAATTTTTAAAAAAACTTTTTATCTAATTTAATTTATTTGCTCATACTCTTCTTCAAGAGCTTTCTCAGTAGCTTCTTCATCATTAGGACTAAAACTATCCTTAGATACTCTATTCCAGTAAACAGCTAAACGAGGGTCTTCTACTTTTTCATCTCTCAAAAGGGCTCCCTTATCTACTTTTGGGTAAATTTGATCTTCTAATCTTATTTGGCTTGCAGATAATCTCCGAACAATATAACGCCTCGTAAGATCTGTAGGGTGAGTAAGCCCGGTAGACTCTAGCATTTCTGCGACTGCAGTAACAGTATTTTTATGGAATCTTGCGACTCTTGATGCTCTATTTTTAACATCTATCACCCTATACCGTTTTTTGTCCATCGTAGCAATTCCTGTAGGGCAGTGTCCCGAGGCGCAATCTCTAGCTTGTATACAACCAATAGAGAACATAAATGGCCTAGCCATATTTATCCAATCTGCTCCCAGAGCGCATAACCTTACAATGTCATAAGCACTTACTACTTTACCCGAAGCGGCAATCTTAACCTTGTCTCTCAGATCTGCTCCAATCAAAGCATTATCCACAAATACAACACCATCGGAAAGGGGTGAGCCCAAATGGTCAGTAAACTCTACGGGGGCAGCTCCTGTTCCACCCTCCGAACCATCTACGGTGATGAAGTCGAGTAGTTTACCAGTTTCAACCATGGCCTTAACTATTGCAATTATCTCCCAGGGATGTCCGATGCATAATTTAATACCCACAGGTTTATCTCCCGAAAGATGCCGAAGTTTTTCTGCAAACTCTAGCAATTCAAGAGGCGTGGAAAATTCAGAGTGAGCGCAGGGCGAAAAGCAATCTTTATAAGGTTCCACACCCCTAGTCTCAGCAATTATTGGTGTTACTTTTGGAGCGAGAAGCATCCCGCCATGACCTGGTTTAGCGCCCTGACTGATTTTAATTTCGATCATTTTCACCTGGCTTTTTGTCGCTTTTTCCGAGAATTTGATAGGGTCAAATTCACCTTCTGAATTTCGGCAACCGAAATATCCCGTACCTATTTGCCATATTAAGTCGCCGTTTCCAGCCTCGTGAAAGGGAGAAATAGACCCTTCCCCAGTGTTATGAGCACAGTCCGCTATTCTTGCACCAGTATTTAAAGATTCAATGGCACGAGGGGACAGAGCACCGAAAGACGTCCCAGATATATTCAAAACTGAAATGTTGTAAGCGCGTTCACCTGATCCAACCTGAATCTTAAAATTTTTGTCTGTAATGTGAGTAGGGGTAACAGAGTGATTTAGCCAACTATGGTCTTCAAGATACATACTTTTCACCGAACCAAATGGTCTAGCCGCCAATTGATCTTTCGCTCTTTGATAAACCATGGCTCTTTGATTTCTTGAATATGGGATTTCATCAGTGTCAGCTTCCCAAAAATACTGTCTCATTTCTGGTCTAATGCTTTCCAACATATACCGAAATCTGCCAAGGAGCGGAAAATTACCCAAAACCCCGTGTTTTTTCTGTAGATAATCTTTCCAACCAACTACTGCAAAAGCTCCGAAAATTACAGTGGGCAAGAGAAATGGCAAGAGGTAAAGGGACGCAATAAATGATACCAGTGTGAGAATGGTGGGATAAGCTAAAAACGAGTAACGACCCCATAGAAAATCCTTCATATTTCAATACCCCTCCACTTTTCTTTATATGATACTGGCTTTGAAGCAATTAAAAAATAAGTTTAGTCATAAATCACAGTAGATTTTATTCAATTCATGCTGACTCCACAGGTTTTTTTTAAATAAGTGGCATGTAAAGTATTTTTTTCTACATCAGTCCATGGTAATTCATTTTTTATTTTTTTTATTAACTTGCCTCTAGTCATTTCTTTGTCATATTTTTCTACGCTTATCACTTTAAATCTCTTTCTAGAGCAATCAAATTGAATGCTGGTCTTCTTTGACAAAAACTTTTGGTTCTTTGGAGTATTTTCAAAGTCGTAGTTTCTAAGGGCATCAATGGAGGCGAATCTACCTGTTCTCGAGGAGTTTTTAAAATATTCTGTGAAATTTTTACCCTTAGCAATAAGCACCCATTGATCTGCCAGGGAGTTGCTAGCAAGCATGAAAAATATCAAACAGAAATAAAAGATTTTTACCACAAAAGCCTTTGAAGCCAAGTTCTCTTCTCCCTTGATACATCATAAGATTCTTTTTTATCGCTTTTTTTGTTGACTTTTTTATCACTTATTAATTTTTCAACATTAGTTAGGTATTGAGAGGGACCCATTTTCTTTTTCACAGCAGAATTTTCCTTGTGCGTGAGAGACGAAATGACACTCTTTTTATTACCATATTCAACTTTCTGCTTCGACTTCAAAAAATCTTCTCCAACCTTAAAAATGGCTTTAAAACATCTGTCATAGTAGCCAGCATGCACAGCGTTTGAGTCAAACACAAAATTTTTTTTAAACATGTTCTTTACCTCAGAATCGGCTGGAAGAGGAGGTAAAAGTAGAAGTGGAAAACTAAATTTCTCCGAGTAAAATGGATTTGTTTTCAGTTCTCTTTCGGTTAGTCTCGATGGGCACAACAATAGTTTTGGACTTATCTCGGATCTGTTAGCACCAATTAAATTATTTGATATAAAGTTTTTCGTAGCTTCTACCTCAACCTGAGAGACACCACATGGAACTATTATAATGTCAAATTCTGTAATGAAATCTTTGTTCATTGGTTTTGTCCAAGTAAGATCCGCAATCAAAATTTGGTTTATAGCAGCTCTTTTTCTAACTTCCATCCTGGCACTGATAAACCATCTTTGAGCCACAAAGTCTTTGAACGTGTGGCAGTAAACTGACACGTTTTCAGGTTTTAAATTGTTCAGCCATTCACTAGCGGATGCATGAGGATCGAAATCCAGTAAAACAGTTTTTCGTTTTGGTATTGACCCGTACCATGCTGCAAGGTTGGCCGAAATAGTACTTTTACCAACTCCGCCCTTCTGGCTTACTAGTAAAATTCTCAAACTTTCCAATTTTTAAAGTCTCCTCGTCCCCTAACCTAATTCAGTAAGTTTAAACTCTAGACCCTATTGAATTAGGGTAGCTCTGTCATTTAAAAACTGCATTTTTTCCACTCTAGGGACTTTATTTTTGTCATCACTTACAGTGTCTGAGGGATCAGAGCCAACAAATGACTTCTTAACATCAGAATCTAAAGCTTCGCCAACGTTCTTTTGTGTAAAGGACGATTTCAATAATAAAGACCCGCTTATTTTTGCACCAACGTGCACCTCAATCGAATTATAAAAGCAGTTTCCGACAATATGGGATTGATTTTCAATGCTTATTGAATTTGCTACAACGTTGCCATACACGATTCCGTAAAGAGTTAAAGTTTGGCAATTTATGTTGCCTTTAACAATGGCATTTCTTTCTATTATGAGGGTTGATGGTTCACTCCCAATCGAGTTAATGTCACCTATGACAGTACCATCGATTTTTAACATACCCGTGAAAACAACATCACCCTTGAGCGATACGTTTGATTGGACATTCGACCGTTTTGCTGAGTCGCCTAATGTGCCAACCTCCTGATTTTTTGTCCGGTTATGTTTAAACAATTTTTTAATGAAGGTTAGCATAGAAATTGTTAACTAAAAAAAGCGGAAACTAAAGTTAGGAAAATACTGAAGCCTAATACAAGCACCCTCCAGCTAAATACATTCCCACTCTATTTTTTTAACAGAAAACATATTTTTGTTGTACTGGGGTATATAACTAGACATCAAGAAATTCTGCTTCTCAAAAAAGACGGTATTGAATCCAAACCTTTAGATTTCCTCAACCGCTCATTGTCGTAAAACTTCATTAATTTTTTTTCAGTCATGTGATAAACAAGTTTAGACGAGAAAACTCTGGTGTTGTCCTCTTCTAGAGCAATAATCTGCGCTCTAGAGATACCACTCTTTTCCGCGGCCATCTTAATGTCAAGGTTCACTGATTGTCTTTCTTCCCTAAGCCTGTTACTCATAGGCATCCCTGAACGAAATTTTACGATTCTCCAAATATTGGAGGGTCTACTGATTACTTTACAAAAAAAAGCCTCCAATTTCAAGATTTTAGACGAAAATTTTAACATCTTAGAAGAAATTTATAATAAGAGAGTCATATTTTTGTCCTGGACACGATTAAACATTAAGTTTTACTTACTTAGGATAAAAATATTTAATTGACGGGGGGCAAAGAAATATTCATGACTCTAATCCAAAAAGGGAAAATAACTTTTTGTAAAGGTAGTAAAGTTTTCAATTAGTCAATTAAGTCATAAGCTAGTTCTTTCGAAGTACTTTGGGTGGTATTTTTCTAATTAGGTAACTGAGCGTCAAACCTGAAGTTTAAAGATATCTGTTTGGGGTGGCTTTAAGATAGTACAGAGCAAATTGTAGCTCCATTGACGATGTAATTAGGCCCTAACATGCAAGTGAATTGATTTAGATCTTGGTAACCAAATATAAAGCTGATCGCTCAAAAAAAAATGTTAATAGTTTAATAAGCACGAAATACAACTGTAACTCTGAATAAGTTTTTCAAGTATAACGATTGCATGTAGAAAAACACAATCGATGTTAGATAGCCTACAAAAGGTTTTAAAGTTTTACCGCACAATCTGGATTATGATTTTTGCAAGCTTGCCAGAGTAGAAATAACGTATGTAACTTTTAAACTCTTGTCTTTTTTAAAATTGGCATAAAAAAGATCAACTGACTTACGTAATATGAGTGGGCACAGAAATAGTTTAAATAAGGACCAACTATCACTGCACTCGATTTAAAATAGGAGTTTTTGCGAAAGTAATGAATAAATCTGCTTTATGTCTTGCGGTTAATGACTTTATACTGTCGAGAACAGAAAGCACGCGTTATTTTTGTATTTCGCCTAGCTATGTGTTTTGTTTTTCTTCCCTTTATTCTCGCTGTCCACACCAAAAAAGTTTTTTTTTAAATGGAGTTTCATCAAACTGCGCACATCATTCATTGATAATCCGTAAAGCAACCGTATTGAATCAAACGGAGTTCTGTCTTCCCAAGCCATTTCTATAATTCTAGAAATATCTTCTTCTCTAAATTTTTTTTGCATACAGTTATTTTAACGATAATTGAAAAAATTTGTTTTTTATTAAATTACGAGTGACCGTTACCTGTAACAGCATAAATTTTATTAAAATTAAAAATAAACAACAAAATACAAGTCAAGACATGAATAACATTGGCATGAAATTAATTTATTGGCTATCATACAAGGCATAAGTTGTAAAACTAAGATGTAAAAAAAAATGTTTTTTCTGGAGAAAGAGGATGGTTGAGGAGTCAACGAAGCTTGATACAAGGCTGATCATGGCCGCAAGTTTGATATATATGTCTTCCATTGACGGGACTATCGCTCAACAAGAGTGGGGTCAGTTAAAGACAGTCGTTGGGGGAGATGATGAATTGCTAGAGACAGCTCTAGATTTTGTTCGAGATACACCTCTGGATATTTTTTTAAAGCAGGCTCCCTCATTACTTAATGACGATCAAAAACTTTGCGTTTTGTTGAACACTTACGACTCTTTACTATCTGACGGTACGTCAGAACCAGAGGAGCTTGAATTGTTTGATAAGTTTTTAGAGGCTTTTAATGTAAAAAAAGAGGATATTAGTTCTCACATGGAAGTCATTTTCATAAAAAATAATACTAAACTTTTAGGGATATAGACTGATGTTTAGACTTTTTGATAGATTATTTCTCGCATAGTTTGCCAACTGCCTAAGACGGTATTTAATTGTTTTTATTTGGAGGTTTAAACAGGTGATAGTCGCTCTTTCTTTAATATTTCTTTTATCCTATGCTGCCATAGCTTTGGAACACCCCTTGCACGTGAATAAAACGGCTACTGCACTTATTGGTGCTGGGTTGTTATGGACAATTTATGTTTTATTCAGTGGGGGTGACATTCATACAATGGTTCACGATGAACTTGGGCATACCCTCATAGAAGTAGGACAAATCGTCTTTTTTTTAATGGGTGCAATGACAATTGTTGAGTTAATTGATATTCACAACGGTTTCGACATCATTACATCTCGCATAAAGACGAGAAAAACTTCAACGCTTTTAATTCAGCTTGGTGTTGCAACTTTTTTTCTAAGTGCAGTATTAGATAATCTAGCAACAACGATCGTTATGTGCTCTCTTTTGAAAAAAATTCTCGGAAAAAAAGAGGATCGACTGCTCTTTGCTGGGTTAGTAGTAATCACAGCGAATGCTGGGGGTGCTTGGTCTCCAATTGGTGATGTAACAACAACCATGCTTTGGGTTGCAGATAAAATCTCGGCTGTCACTGTCATTTATCAAGTGTTTATACCCTCAGTCGTAGCAGCTGTAGTTCCGCTTGCGTTTGTCTCAAACTCAGTAAGAGGGCAGATTGTTGAAGCGCCGAAAACTGATGTAGGTGTTGCTCGACATGCACAGACCTCTGAGTCTGAAAGAAACATTATATTTATAGCGGGCATTGGAGTGCTAGTTGCCGTACCTGTTTTTAAAATGATTACTCACTTGCCTCCTTTCTTGGGAGTTATGTTTGGGCTAGGCTTCCTTTGGTTAACTACTGATTTACTTCATAAGAACAAATCTCAAAAGGAAAAGGATCAGCTTGGACTAGCTCACGCTTTAGCAAAAATCGATTTGAGTTCAATAGTATTTTTTATTGGTATTTTGCTGGCTGTGGCAACTTTAGAGCACAGTAAGATTCTGCCAACTGTAGCACAGTGGTTAGCAGATACTTTGGGTAGTGTTGAGTTGATCATTGGGCTTATTGGGTTAATGAGCTCCTTAGTGGATAATGTGCCTATGGTAGCCGCTTCGATTAAAATGTTTCCCATGGACGTAAATCCTAAAGACAGTTTTTTATGGCAGTTTCTTGCCTTTTGTGCCGGAACCGGAGGCTCAATATTAATCATTGGGTCAGCTGCAGGTTTGGCTGCTATGGGAATAATGAGGATTAACTTTTTTTGGTACGTGAAGAAGATTAGTCTGTTAGCCCTAGTTGGCTATATCAGCGGCGCAATTATTTTTGTAATCCAGCATAAATTGCTGTTTGCCTCTTAAGTTCATATCAGGCTTTTGATTTTATTAATTGCTCATTTTGTTGCCGATATGAACAGCTTTTTAAATGATTTTCTAGCCGACCAGATATTTCTATTGTGCTTAAGCCGCAATAAGCGCACTTGTACTTGTAAAGTTCCCCATCTAGTTTTTCTTGGGGGTAGTCTACGAAAAATTTGTCTCGGTTGTTCTTATAGAATTGAATCATAATGACTGATTGAAATTTATTTTACTGAAGTGTAGAGGAATACTAGAGCATTTGGCAAGAGCATTAATTTTGATATAAGGATGTTTTTGTAAATAAATAGTTTTGGAGTTTAGATGGAGTTTTATGTTTGGTGGGCTTTCTTTGTTGGAATTATTAGCTCAATCTCTTTGCTTTTTGGTTCGGCGGTGGGTATCTATTTTCGGATTCCATCTACAATCATCGGATTGTTGGCTGCATTTGGAGCCGGAGCTTTACTATCAGCATTAGCTATTGAATTGGTTGCTCCTACAGTATTTGATCTTACTTACGCCGAAGGACCCAGTGAAAAACTTGAAAGCCAATACAACTTTGTTTTGCTTTTAGTTGGAGCAGTTGTGGGAGGATTGTTGTTTGTTCTTCTGGATCAAGTGATTAACCAGAATGGTGGGTATCTCCGAAAAACCGTTTACGTTTTATCCAAAGCGGCGGTTGATAAAGAGAAATTTTTTAAGAAAGCTATGCAAGACGTATCGCATGTATCCCTATTCTATAAGCTTGACCCCGAGGATATGTCGGTAGTTATTGGCTACCTCAAACCCAAATTTTGTCATGCAGGTGATACTGTTTACAGCAGAGGGGATACTCCCGAGTGCATGTATGTTGTGAGGAATGGTTTGCTGACTGTAGACGGTCCAGATCACCCTGATTTAGAATTAGGAAGAGGTGAGATTGTAGGTGAAATGGCCCTCCTAAAAGGTACTAATCGCACTGCTCAATGTACTGCAAAAAAAGACACAGAACTATTAGTTTTGTCGGCTGAGGATTTCCATTTTTTACGAGAAAAAATTCCTGAATTTGACCAAGAATTAAGACAGTTAGCAATTCACAGATTCGAAGAAAATATAACCCATGTAGAGTCCGAGACGGCAGAGCGCCAAAAATGGGCAGACTTAGCTATGAATGCTTTGCATCATGGAGACTCAGGAGACTTACCAACACGTGCTGACTTACAAAAGCAATACAACTCTCACGGAAATGCTGCGTTTGCTATTTGGCTTGGTATTATGCTTGATGCAATTCCTGAAAGCTTTGTTTTAGGGTTAGCTGTTTTGACGCTCATTTCAACTAAGGTGGCAATGAGCGTAGAGCCAACGTTTTTCAGTGTTCTCCCTTATACATTGATCGCTGGCCTTTTTTTATCAAATTTTCCGGAAGCTTTATCAAGTTCTGCTCAAATGAAAAAAGAGGGAATGGCAATTTGGAAAATTCTTTCTTTATGGGGGTCATTGGTGGTTCTCACTGCTGTTGGAGCAGCGTTTGGCGCGTTGATTGGCGATAACGTCAGCCATTCGGTTTTAGTCATAGTAGAGGGGTTAGCTGCTGGTGCAATGTTAACCATGATTTGTGCTGCAATGCTTCCTGAGGCAAATCACCTAGCAGATAATAATCTAGTTGGTCTAGCTACACTTGCGGGATTTATTAGTTCTGTACTCTTTAAACTTCTCGAGTGAAGATTTTGCTCACAAATTACTGTATAAATAGCGTGATTCTAAATGTTTTTTGTAATGAGAAGTATTTAAGTCTTCACCGCCAGAAGCTCTCTTGGTCAACTCTGCGGTTTCATAAATACTACCTAGATGCCAAATATTGCCTCTCAACCAAGTAAATATGTTCTCAAAGTTACCTTCATAAACCTGACGGTCAATGCTATCCTTACCAAATTTTGTTTCTAATATCTTGTACCACTGAGCTGCATACATGGCACCAAGGGTATAGCAGGGAAAATAGCCAAAAAGCCCTTCGGGCCAGTGAATATCCTGCAGAACTCCATCTTTGAAATTTCCCTCGGAATTTATACCTAAAAAGAAGTTCATTTTTTCATCCCACATTGATGGAATGTCTTCAGGTATCATTTCTTTTTTTATCAGCATTCGCTCTATTTCATATCGTATAAGAATATGGGCTGGATAAGTAACCTCGTCAGCATCAACCCTAATCATACTTGGTTTTACCCTACTCACTAACTTAGCAAGATTATCGTGACTAAAAGCATCTTGATATCCGAAAGTTTTGACAATAAGTTCTGAGATTTTTTTCAAAAATAGGGGATGACAGCCCAGCTGCATTTCAAAAAAAAGTGATTGACTTTCATGGATGCTCATAGATCTCGATTGACCAACTGGCATATTTATAAACTCTTTTGGAAGGTTTTGTTCATATCTGGCATGGCCAGTTTCATGGATAGTTCCAAAAAGCGGCTCAAGTAGAGAGTTTTTGTCAAACCTGGTAGTTATTCTTACGTCATCTGGAACACCTCCACAAAATGGATGGGTGCTTATATCTAACCTACCACTCGCAAAGTCGAAGCCCAACAATGCCATAATTTCCAAACATAGTGATTTTTGTTTTTTCGTAGGGAAGGGGCCCTCCAAATCCAAAACGAATTCTTTCCTCTGTTTTTTTACTACTTTTTTTATCAGAGTTGGCAGCCAAGTTTTTAAGTCGCCAAAAACTTCGTCTATTTTTTTTTCAGTTAACCCAGGCTCATAGCCGTCCATTAACGCTTCATAAGGAGAAATTGACAGAGCATCAGATAGATAATCAGCCTCTTCAAGGCAGAGCTCAACCAAAGGTTTAAAATTTCTTAAAAAATTGTTCCAATCATTCGCTGGTCTTTGAACTCGCCACTCATTTTCACACAGAGATGCCGCAATTCGTTTTTTCATTACTAAAGCTGTCGGAACTGCCTTTTTTCTCTTCCATTTTCTTTTCATTTCGCGCAGATTACATTCTTGAACAAAGTCAAGTTTTTCTTTACTGGCTTTTTTTAACCAGTCCTCAACTTTAGGATTACTATTAATGTCATGGATAATTCCACTAAGTTCTGCCAAAGCCTCGGCTCTTGACCTTCCCCCCTTTTTTGACATTAAGGTTGCCTGATCCCAGCTGGACATTTCTTGCAAGTGATTTAATCTGTAAAGTCTAGCTTCTTGCGCACATAAATGGTTATAATTTTTATTCATAATTCTTTGTCGTACAATCCATCATATGATAACAAGTAATTGAACTAATGAAGATTTTTTTTGTGGGTCTAATATTTTTAATTCCTATTTATTTTTGGTACCGATTCATTTTGAGAGTTGATCGAATTTTCTTCAACGGTCGAATGAGTAGTTTCCTACTGTATTTAAGTTTGGGGCTTGGTTGGATTTGCCTTTCATTAATGTTGTTTATTTTATTAACAGAGATTTTATAGTAAGAAATGAGAAAGGAGTCAAATGATGTTTTTTTCTCCACATCAGATATTATAAATTTTTCAAAGTGCTCCTTTCTTTCGGGTTTAGATTTACGCTCTCTTCATGATGAAGCGCTGGCCGTAAATAAGTCTAGTCCTAGTCAGTACATTAAGTTGATTCAAGAAAACGGACGCAAGCATGAGTTAACTTACTTAGAACTTTTGACTGGCATTTATCCAAATTTTGTCGATCTCAGAGGTAATTACACTTCCGAACAAAGAAGCAAGCTTACACTCCAGGCAATGAACGATGGTGCTCAATTAATATACCAAGGTGGTTTGATAGATGATATTTGGGAAGCGAGACCTGATTTCTTAGTTAGAAATAACGATACCTCAATATTTGGAAATTATTCATATGAAGTGTGGGATACTAAGCTTGCCCTGACAGTAAGAGCTGGAGCAGTTTTACAGGTAATTCATTATTCTGAGATGCTTACAGAATATTTGGGGAAGTTGCCTACTCATGCCTATTTAATTTTGGGTAACAACGAAAAAAGAAATTTTAAAGTTAAAGATTACTTATTCTATTTTAGAAATTTAAGAAAGAGATTTTTCACATTTATTAAGTCGAGCAGCTTTACAAATTCTGAGCCTTTTCCCTGCCAACATTGTGAAATTTGTCATTGGCGGGACTATTGTAATGATATTTGGAAAAGTAAGGACCATCTTTGTCAAGTTGCATTTATAAAAAAGATCCAGATTGACAAGCTAAGAGCTGCAGAAATTAACACTATGCAACAATTATCTGAGGTTCCTAGCAATAAAAATATTACCAGCTTAAATTCAGCAACATTTTTTAGACTACAGCATCAAGCTGAATTACAAGTTAGGGCAAAAAAAGCTGGCAAAGCACTCTTTGAATTAATTAAACCCGACGAGATAGCGTTGAGAAGAGGTTCAAACATGAATTCTGAGAGGCGAGGTTTTGACATATTACCAAGAGCAGCAGAGGGAGATTTATTTTTTGATATGGAAAGTGACCCCCTTTCAACTGATAAGCTAGAATATCTCTTCGGTTTATTTTATTTGAGCGGCCAGGAAGAGATTTACAAACCTTTTTGGGCTCTTAGCCAAGAGGAAGAAAAAAATACATTCAGAAATTTTCTTGAATTTTTAACTTCTCATCTGAAGAGTTTCCCATCTGCTCACGTCTACCACTATGCCCCTTACGAGAAAATCGCGCTCAGAAGGTTGTCAAATAAATATGATTTAGGGCAGCAAATAATTGATCAATTTCTCCGTGAGGGAAAGTTGATAGATCTTTATCAAGTTGTTAGAGAGTCAATTAGAATTTCGGAAAGTAAATACTCTATTAAAAACCTTGAAAAATTCTACAAGAAAGAATTTGGACAAAGAGACGGAGCTGTTATAAACGCTGCGGATAGTTTAATTTTTTTTGAAGAATGGAAAAACTCGGGGGAAGGCAGAAACTCAGAAATACTTCGAGAAATCGAAAATTATAACCTAGAAGATGTTAGATCTACCTATTTTTTGCGTCAGTGGCTGCTTAGTATTATGGAAAATAACAATATCAATTTTTTCTCAGCCTCTTCTAACGAATCGAATCATGCTGACATATCAGACAGAGCAAAAAATTACGCAAGAGATCTTGCAATCATCAAACGAAAATTAGAAGCAGAGATAAGTTTGGAGAGTCAACCGTTACTCGAAGATAAAGTTATTCAATACAAAAGAGTTCTGATAGATTTACTAGATTTTCATAAACGCGACCAAAAACCCCAGTGGTGGTCTTATTTCGATCGATTGGAAGCTGGTTTTCAAGAGCGAGCAGAAAGAGAGGATTGTATCGTATCTGTTGATGAAGTTATTGCTGGGAATCGAGAGAATGTAGGCAGATCATTAAAGTTTAGGTGCAAGTATCCACCACAAAATTTTTCTATCAAGACTGGCGATCGGTGTATAGATTTAGCTTCTAGATCTGGATTAAGTGATGTGTTAATCGAAAGAGATAAAAACATAATAAGTTTTAAGAAGGGAGTTGGCAAAGATCTTCCCAGGTTCCCTATCGATATTGGGCTGGATGGACCTGCCGAAAATATAGATACCTTAGTCCAAAGTATATTTCGCTATGCAGCGAATAATGAAAGATATTCAGCGATAACTGCGGTATTAAAGCGAGATGAGCCAAGAATCTTATGTAATAACGAAGTAAAAAAAGTACTTGGCAATTCAAATTCTTTAGAGTCTGTCACTGATATTATCAAAGGTCTAAATTCAAGTTATTTGTTTGTTCAAGGACCGCCGGGTACGGGAAAAACATTTTTAGGATCAAAAGTTGTAGTTAAATTACTGCAAGAAGGAAAAAGGGTTGGAGTTACTTCTAATAGTCACAAAGCAATAATAAATTTTTTGCAAAAAATAGAAACTCATTCTCTTGAGGACAATTTTTTCTTTTTAGGAGCAAAAAAATCTAACCTAGCTGATAAATCTCAGCGTTATAGCAACCTAAAAGACAGTAATTCGATGATTGTAGATTGCGCTAAAAATAAGGAAATGCTGAATGGTAATTTTCAGCTTATGGCCGGTACAGCTTGGTTCTTTTCTCAACCGGAGCTAGACAGCTTATTAGATTATTTAGTGGTAGAGGAGGCAGGTCAAATGAGTTTGGCCACATTAATTGCAGCGGGTACTAGTTCAAAATCTTTGATACTCATAGGTGATCAAAACCAATTAGAGCAGCCAACACAGGGCGTACATCCTAATGATTCTGGAATTTCTGCTATAAATTATTTATTACAAACTAAAAATAATGATGAGGGAGTACTTTCAGTCGTTCCTCCAACCATGGGTATTTTTTTAGATAAAACCTATCGCTTGCATCCCTATATTTGCGAATTCATTTCCGAAGCATTTTATCAATCAAAGTTACTTCCAAACAGTAAAAATGCAAACCGAGTTCTATTGCTCTCTGATACTTTAAGTAATCAACTTATTCCTTGTGGAATAAAATATATTCCGATTGTCCATTCTGGGTGTAAAAAACACAGTAAATCAGAGGTTGATAAGATACGAGAGCTATATATTGGATTGTTGGGTCAATCAGTTATCGAAAATAAACAGAGAAAAAAGGTGATTACATTCGAAGATATTTTGGTAGTGGCACCATTTAATCTTCAAGTTCAAGAATTAAGAAAGTGTCTTCCTGAAGGCGCAAGGGTTGGGACAATTGACAAATTTCAGGGGCAAGAAGCGGAGGTAGTATTAATTTCCATGACCACTTCAAACGCCGAGTCAATGCCACGTGAGGTGGAATTTTTATTTAGTAAAAACAGATTAAACGTAGCAATTACTCGAGCAAAATGTCTATCAGTTATAGTTGCGTCGCAGGAATTATTAACATTTCCTTGTAAAACTCCCGAGCAACTTACGCTGGTAAATACTCTTTGTTGGTTACAGGAGGTTTACACTTAAAATACAAGAATAATGGCTCCCCGACCTGGGCTCGAACCAGGGACCTGCGGATTAACAGTCCGTCGCTCTACCGACTGAGCTATCGGGGAACAGCCTTTATTATACGCTGTAATAAACGATAACTAAAATAATCTCAATATTTTTAAAGTTATAAAATCTTTTCGAATCCACATGGTACAAGGAGTTAAGTAAACATTATTCTTTTGGAAGTTTACAACCTCTAAAATCAATTTAGGCCTTATAAATTACATTTTGAGTTATAAAGTTATGAATCTAAAAAAAGTATATCATTTGTTTCATTGTTGAGTTTTTTAACAGGAGAAATGCAGTGAAAGTCGAAGAAATCCGGAGATTGCTTCCAATCTGTCGGCAAGTCCCAGTTGGCTGAACGATAATTTTAGCAATACAGGCGTTAAGTCAACGATTGAAGTAAATTATGAATACTCATAACCGTTGAGATCAAAATATTATGCAGCAACATGCTATTTGCTCGACATTACCCAAACACCGTCCCAATTTTTAGGAGGGTTGTTCATCAAGTGTTCACAACGTTCAATATAAATTCTTGAGAGTTTATCTTCTGGGTGAATTTTAAAAGCCTCGCTAAAGGACTTTGTAGCTTTTCTCCAGTCACCTTGTCTAAAATCTTTTACTCCAGATTTAAAATATCCCAACACTTCCATCACGTTAGGAAATTCTTCATCACTGTAAAAATCTAAAACCTCGTATACTCCCACAGGCTCTGTTTTCCCCTTAACTATGACTAGATCAACATCTCTAATTCTGTAGACGCCTTTAAGCTTTCTGTAAGTGAATTCAGAGAGAAGAATTTTTGCTGCGTACTGTTTGCAAGCAGATTCTAGTCTTGCTGCTAAATTAACACCATCGCCAATCATAGTAAAGTCCATTCTTTTTGAGGATCCAATATTTCCTGAGACTACTCTTCCGGTATTCAAACCTATCCCAATATCAACCGCGGGCAGGTTTAATGTAACTCGATGAGTATTCCATTTTTTCAACTCTGTAAGCATAGAGATCGCACACATTAACGCTCTATCAGGATCGTCATCATGTGCAACTGGGACGCCAAACCCTGCCATAATCGCATCCCCGATAAATTTATCCAACATACCTCCAAACTTGTTGAGACAGTCAACCATTATAGTGAAGTATTCATTTAAAAGTTTTACGGTGCCTTGTGCCCCTAGTTGTTCAGTAATCGTTGTGAAAGATCTTACATCAGAAAATAGCAGTGTGGCTTCAATATCTTGTCCCCCTAATAAGTCCGAACCATCTTTCATGAGTTTATCTGCTAATCCAGGATCCATATATCTAGACATTGTGGATTTCATTCTTTTTTCTGAACTGATATCCTCGATCATAATCATCAGCCCAAGCGTCTCTTCTTCCTCATCGGCAAGGGGGAGAATTATTAGATTTACAGATACGATGTTTTCTTTAAATCTGAGATTTTGGTCGACAACAGATTCAGGAATTTTTGTTTCACTAACCCTTTCAATTCTTTCGATGACCCATGAATTAGATTTTCCAAAAAAATCATTTGCTGATAAGCCTATAAGTTTTTTTGATTTTGTAGATAGAATCCTTTCACCAGCATTATTACAGGTAACAATTATATTTTCGGTATCCAGCGTAATAACTCCGTTTGACATACTGCGAAGCATTGATTCATTGTAGTTTTTTACTTTCTGTACATCGGAGAATAATTTTGCATTCTCTAATGCCATGGAAATGCGAGCAGTAAATGCTTTTAATCTTTGTTCATCTTCTTCAGAAAACGAACCTCCCTTTTTATTTAATGCTTGAGTAACACCTATAACTTTCCCATCACGGTTCACTAAAGGTACACAAAGGATTGAACGTGTAAAGTATCCGGTCTTTTTATCAAATTCTGGATTGAATCTTAGGTCTGCATATGCGTGCGGAATATTTATTGATTTCTTACTTTGGAAAACATTTCCGGCTATACCCAGATGGTTAGGCAAACGAATTTCAGTTGTTCCTAAACCCTCACCTACCTGAGACCAAAGTTGATGAGATTTTTCATCATTGAGAAATAAAGTAGATCGATCAGCTTTTAATATTTTTGTAGCTTCGGCCATTACCCTTCTGAGAAGAACGTCTAGTTTTATTTCCCCCGCTATATCAGAAATGAGATCCGTAAATTCTTTCTCTTCCTCATGATCTTTTTGCACTTGCTGTACATAAAGAGTATTTTGAAGAGCAATAGAGGCTTGCGAAGTTATTAATTCGAGAAACACCATATCAGACTTAGTAAAGGAACCTTTCTTTTTGTTTAAAACTTGAGTACAGCCGATAATTTCTCCCTTAACCGTTTTGATGGGAGAACATAGAACAGACCTTGTTTTATAACCCGTGTTTTCGTCAATTGTTTTATCAAAGCGTTTGTCGTTGTAGGCATTCTTAACGATTAAACCAGTTCCTGTTTGGAAAACATGCCCCACTATCCCAGCATCATTCATTACTCGGATTTCTCTACTTTTCATGCCCAACGCTACTTTTGAATATAATTCATTAGTAGATTCATCGTTCAAAAATAAAGATCCTCGTTCTGCTTCTAGTTCAGACGTTGTTATTTCTACAAGAGCTTCCAGCACCTCGTCGACTGTTTCTAACGCGGCAACCTTTCTAGAAACCCTTAATAAAAGCTCCGCTTGTTTTAGTTTGTTTTCGGTTGTAGATCGGGGTTTCATTAACTGTTTCCCAGATGCGCCTTCATTTCCCTTAGCCATTTTCTGTCCCGATATTCTTTTTGGTTTTCTCTAATATGTCTCTTGTGTAACTTAAACTTTGTTGTAAATTTTCAATTTCTTTAGTGTATTCCGCTGATTTTTTTTGTAATTCTTGATTATGGGTTAATCGCTGATCTTCAAGTGTTTCTCTCAACGATAAAACAGTAGATTTTAGATGAGCTATTACCGACTCCCGATCAGCTATTGCCTTTTGCACCTCTTCTGTTTTTTGAACTAACATCTTCTCTAATTCCCCTCTAAGAGAAATGATTGTACTTTTCAGAAGGTTAATCTCACCAGCAGAATTCGAAATAACTTTTTGAATATTATCGGTTGTGCTTATTTGCAAATTTTCTAGTTCCTTGCGCAGAGTTACTATCGATTTTTTTAAATGATTTAAATCTTTACTGCCTTCAGCTCGAACCGCTTGCATCGCACTTTTCTTAGAAAAAGATTCATGCTCTAATTCATTTCTTAAACGAATAATTGAGTCTCTCAATTGTTTATTTTCATCTGCCCATTTAGTGGCTTCATTTTGAATTCGCTGTTCAACGTTTGCTTCTAATCTCAGGAATTTGCTTTTTAACTTCAAATAGTCTTCCATATAAAATACTTTTTGTATTTAGATTAATTCTCAGACTACTACTTATGGTGGGCAAATTTCAAGTAATACAAAAATCTAAAATATCTTGCATTCAGTGAACTTCTGAAAAATAGTCGCTTGATAAAAATTAGTAACTTGGCTACCAGTTGCAGTGATTAAAAAAAATGGTAACAAACAAGCGCTCTTCCGCCTCAAGGATTTTTTTTTGATAAGCTCAACATATCCTCGTCATTTTCTGGTCTAAGAACATATGCGGTTGTCGAATTTTTACCTTTTCGACCACCAACTCCTGGAGTGACTAATTCACTTTCGGGTCGGGTCTTAGTGTAGTAATACATCGCAATAGAGTTTCTCGTGACATCTTCTGGACAGTTCAGAGGGTCCGGATGGCCATGGTAAGAATTATTAGTTGTAGAAAATACCACCATGGTATTAAATTTAGGTGCGACTTGCTTTACACATTTTGATACAGTTTTATTCCATAATTCAAGATGTCCTCCCCAATCACTGTTCCAATTTTTGTTTAAGTAGATAAGTACGTTTAAACGACGATGTAATTTCAGTATTTTATGGAAATTAAAGTCGCTATGAACTTTTAGGAAACCTCCTCTCTTGATACAGTGGATTCCTCCTCCAATTAGATAGGGGTCTGCTATTAAATTTGGGATATCACTCAAAGTCGCCAAAAAACTAATAAATTTCTTACTATTGAGAAACTCTATGAATTTTCTCGTATTTACAGGAAGTTGTTTCATATTGTTACAACAAAATTTTTCTCTACTATAGTATTTCTGTTTATAGATGTTCCAATTAGTAAACGTGGCAATTTCTTCGTTAACCGCCATTAAACAACTGTCTGAAAATAACTTTTTAAGTATTACGTGGGGAAATGGATTATTGTTAATAAATACATTATTAATAATTTTCATTTCGTCTGATGTTAAAGTACGGTCGATCAAGAAGCATCCATTTCTAAACCTAAAAGCTATTACTGAAGAAGTTTTTTAAACATTTCTCAGTCTAATTTTATTTTTTTAGTAGATTGAGAAAAAGTGTTTAAAGACTTATCACTATGGTTGAATCAAAGCATTAATTAAATTCATCTAATCTACATCTTTGATGATAAAAGCCCTCGTTATTAGGCAGAAAAAGTTACTGTCTTGTTTTTTTTAAGGTATTGTTCCCTCATTCAATACTTCGTTTTCTTCTTCCGTGAACAATCGAGATCGAGTTAAAAATCTAAACCCTGTAGGTCCTTCTATCGAAAACATACCCCCGCGCCCTTTTATTACATCGATGATGAGTTGAGTGTGCTTCCAATATTCAAACTGTTGTCTACCCATGTAAAAGGGGCAACCTGATATGTATCCAAGTAAAATATCTGAGTCACCTGTTAAAAATTCTCCCTTTTGAAAGCACATAGGAGCGCTTCCATCACAACAACCCCCGGACTGATGGAACATAAGCTCACCATGTTCCATCTTAAGAGCTTCAATAAGCTTCGAAGCGGCAGCAGTTGCAAGAACCCTCTGAACCATTTGAATCCTTAAAAGAACCCGAGAGCATTTGGGCTATAACTAACCAAAACATTCTTAGTTTGCTGATAATGGTCAAGCATCATTTTGTGAGTTTCCCGGCCTATGCCTGACTGCTTATAACCACCAAAGGCTGCATGTGCAGGGTACAAATGATAACAATTAACCCAAACTCTACCAGCCTGAATAGATCGTCCGAAATCATATCCTGTGTTTGCATCTCTGGACCACACTCCCGCACCTAGACCGTACAGCGTGTCATTTGCCATCTCCAGCACCTCTTCTTTGTCCTTGAACTTGGCTACAGAAACAACGGGACCAAAAATTTCTTCCTGGAAAATACGCATTTTATTGTGACCTTCGAATATTGTAGGCTTAACGTAATATCCTCCAGCAAACTCTCCAGCCATAGTTAGTTTATCGCCTCCCACCGGACAATTCGCTCCTTCTTTTTTACCAATATCAAGGTAAGACATGATTTTTTCAAACTGCTCAGCAGAAGCCTGTGCTCCGACCATTGTTGATGCTTCAAGTGGATCGCCCTGTACTATTTTTTTTACTCTTTCAATAGCTCTTTCCATAAATTGATCATATATTGACTCTTGAATGAGAGCTCTTGATGGGCAGGTACAAACTTCTCCCTGGTTAAGGGCGAACATTGCAAAACCTTCTAAACACTTATCGAAAAAAGCATCATCTTGGTTCAAAACGTCCTCAAAAAAAATGTTTGGAGATTTTCCACCAAGCTCAAGCGTAACTGGAATAATATTATTAGATGCATATTGCATGATAAGTCTGCCCGTAGTAGTTTCTCCAGTAAATGCAACTTTATTGACTCTAGAGCTGGAGGCCAAAGGCTTTCCTGCCTCCGGACCAAATCCATGAACAACATTAATTACGCCCTCTGGGACCAAATCACCAATTAAATTCATTAGGTAAGAAATAGATACCGGAGTTTGCTCGGCGGGTTTCATAACTACACAATTACCGGCGGCAAGAGCGGGAGCAATCTTCCATACAGCCATAAGCAGCGGAAAATTCCACGGAATAATTTGTCCAACGACACCTATTGGTTCATGAAAATGATAGGCAATTGTTTTCCTATCAATCTCTGATAAGCTCCCTTCTTGGGCTCTCACACAGGCAGCAAAATATCTAAAGTGTTCAACTGCTAGGGGTAAATCTGCTGCAGTTGTTTCTCTAATAGGCTTTCCATTATCCCATGTTTCTACATGAGCAAGAGCCGATAAATTTTCTTCTATTCTATCCGCAATTTTTTCCAAAACCCGAGCTCGTTCAGTTACTGGGGTTGAACCCCAAGCAACTTTAGCTGAGTGAGCCGCATCCAATGCAAGATCAACATCAGCAGCTTTTGATCTTGGTATTTTACAAAGTGTAGCTCCGGTGATAGGGGTAGGATTATCAAAATATTCACCTCCGATCGGCGACACCCATTTACCACCAATAAAGTTATTGTAAGAGTTGTCAATTAAACCCGATGCTTTCATTCCGCTAAAGTTTCTAACCTCAGTCATATCATTCATAGTTTTTCCCCAATAGTTATTTTCTCTCTTTTTTTTATTTTGCAGTATTCAAGATTCTACAAAACTAGTACTAACCCGAAGAGGGCATCGAAAAGTGAGAACCAGCCTTCCCGAGCTCTACTTGCCATCGTTGAGTAATTGTTTTTCTTTTAGTGTAGAATCTCACTCCATCAGGACCGTAAGCACATAGATCCCCGAAAAGTGACGCCTTCCATCCCCCAAAACTATGATACGAGATCGGGACGGGAAGGGGAGTATTTATACCCACCATACCAATATTTACATTATTTGAAAAATATCTCCCCAAAGCTCCATTTTGGGTAAAAATACAAGTTCCGTTACCATAAGCATTGCTATTAATGATTTCGATGGCGTCATCTACAGAGTTGGCTCTAATAATTTGTAAAACAGGCCCAAAAATCTCATTTTGATAGGATTCCATATCAGTCTCTACATCGTCCAATAAGGTGGCTCCAATGAAAAATCCATTTTTATACCCACTAACTTGAACATGCCTTCCATCAACCGGTATTGAAGCTCCATCATTAACAGCACTTTGGATTTGCGATAGTACATATTCCTTGTGCTGTTTTGAAATAAGTGGGCCAAAGTTATTGTCGGTATTATGGTGTGGACCAACTTTTAAATATTTCATTTTACTTTTTAGTTTTTCTACAAGAGTGTCTGCTTTTTTTTCTCCAATCACTATGACAACAGAGAGTGCCATGCACCTTTCCCCACTGGAGCCAAAAGCAGCTCCCATTAATTGATCTACAGCATCATCTAGATCTGCGTCTGGAGCTATGACCGCATGATTTTTTGCCCCTCCAAGGGCTTGACAACGCTTTCCGTGGGAACATGCCGCTTCATATATACTCTTCGCCACTGGGGTAGAGCCAACGAAACTTATTGCTTGAATTCTATGGTCTCTAAGCAGTAAATCGACCGTTTCTTTATCTCCATTTATCACGTTGAGAACGCCATCAGGTAAACCAGCTTCATGTAGTAGTTGACAAATAAATAGCGTAGCAGTCGGATCTTTTTCAGAGGGTTTTAAAATGAAAGTGTTTCCACAAACAACTGCCAGAGGAATCATCCACATCGGCACCATTACTGGAAAATTAAATGGTGTTATTCCAGCCACAATCCCAATGGGATGAAATTCACTCCAAGAATCGACGTTAGTTCCCGCATTTCTTGTAAAAGCTCCCTTGAGAATTTCTGGCGCAGCGCATGCATACTCAACATTTTCTATTGCCCGTTGTAATTCACCTAGCGCATCATGAGAAATTTTTCCGTGTTCTTGGCCTATCAATTCGCAAATGAAATTAGAATTTGATTCCAGTAAACCCTTATACTCAAACATAATTCTGGCACGTTTGATTGGAGTAGTGTTCTTCCATTTTAGAAACGCGATCTCAGCAGCTTGTATTGTTTTGTCCACAATTAATTTGCGCGCTAATTTTACTTGTCTTGCAACATCACCTGTTGACGGGTCATAAATATCACGAACAGGACCATCGCAAAGTTCATTTTTACCGTTTATGAAATGACCAATATAGTCATTGTGCGAAACCATATTTTTGTTTATTTGAAAATTATTCTCAGGTTTGTTCATGAATTTCTCCGGATTGTCCATGATGGTTTACGGGGTATTTAAGTATAGTAGGGTATAAGTTCAGCTAGTACAAATTTTGACTACTTTTAGAAAAAGTTATCACATATACTTCTTTGCTATTTATTTATATATTGGGCACGCGTATACTAGAAAACTCGTCTACAAATTGATGAAAATTCTCATGTGTTTTTCTTTATTCAAACAGTCAGGTTTTTTTATTACGCTGGCTTTACCTACAGCGCCTCGTTAGTAACAGGACTCAAATAGGTATCGCATTTTTTCCTGGAGTTAATTATGATGGTTCTTTATTCTGGATCCACCTGCCTTTTTAGTCATCGGTGTAGATTTGTGTTATACGAAAAAGGAATGGATTTCGAGATTAATGATATTGATTTACTGGATAAGCCTAAGGAGATAACTTCCATGAATCCTTATGGTGAGGTTCCAGTGCTAGTTGAGAGAGAGTTGACTTTGTACGAGTCAAATATTATTAATGAGTTTATCGATGAGCGTTTTCCCCCCCCTCAGTTAATGCCAACGGATCCTGCATTAAGAGCAAAGGCTAGACTTCTATTGTTTAATTTTGAGAGAGAAATTTTTTTACACGTTGACAATTTAGAAAACGGAAGTGAAGAGATACAACAGAGTACCAGGGCTCTCGTCAAAGACAAGCTCACGCAATTAACTCCAATAATCGCAAAATCAAAGTTTATGCTAGGCGATGAATTTTCCATGATTGATGCTGCTCTTGCACCGCTTCTGTGGCGACTTGATTATTATCAAATATTATTGCCAGATTCGGCAGCTCCTCTAATGAAATACGCTGAAAGAGTTTTCTCTCGCCCAGCTTTTTCTGAAGGATTGACTTCTCATGAAAAAGTGATGAGGCGTTAAAAACTTCCGGTCCTTCCTAATTATATTTTGTAATTAAAAAGGATTTGTAGTAAAAAAGGATACTAATCGGTACTATATCAGTGAGCAATTTTTTGAATAACAAAATACGACTTTTTCCCGAAAAGCCTTATTTTCCAAATTTATAACTGAAGTTGACGTTCTTTAACAGGCGAATAGTAAAAACACAGTTCAACGCAAAATATTAGAATTATTATTTGGTTTTAGGTGCCATACTAGACCTTCAAAAAGTCCCTGCCTTCCCAAGCCGTTTCTCTTAAATTTAGTCACTTTATTTGGTTTGCATGTACTGGTTACTGTAAGATGCAGTATAACGCAAGGTATGCTGTTTAGAGTAGTCCATCAAAAAAGTTATCAAAAGAACTGGAACTAAAAATGGAAGTGTCAAATTTAATTTGCTCTTAAGTTCTGTTCCTACTAATTGCATCTGTCTTCTACAATAATATAAAAAGAAATTTGAATACTTTTTTAATTTATGAAGGTACGAATTATCGTGGCTTTTTACAAAAAGACATGAGCCAGGGTAACTGTTATTAAAATGAGTCATTAAAGCGAAGCCAAAAAATCCGGTGAGATGTAAAATCAAGTAATAAAAAATTACAGGAGAAATAAACAGAATCAACAAAAGTAAAACTATTGAAGATAAAGTCAAAAACTCAAATGCAGACAGCCAGTAAAACACGAATACAATAGTTATTGCGAATAGAAATATTGCGGAAAATATGCCTAAGATAATTACCAAAGGTAAAAATAGTATAAGTATTAATAAAAAAACTAACGCTAAGTTAGATATCATCTATCCGCTTTTTCAACCAAATACTCGGGAATTTTCTTTTCAAGAACCCTCCAATACGCTGGCTATTGACTCAGCTACATATTCCAAATTCGAATCATTAATTGCCGCCATGCATATCCGGCCAGAAGACAAAACGTAGATACCATAATCATATTTTAGTTTGTCTACATGTTGTGCGGAAAGTCCCGAGTAACTAAACATACCTTTCTGTTTTTTTATAAAGGAAAGGTCAAGATTTAAGTTTTTTTCTTGAAGTTGCAGAAAAAGCGAGTTTCTAATTCTTACGATTCGACTTCGCATATGTTTCAACTCTTCTTCCCATTGGTTTCTCAAGTTATCTTTCTCTAATATTTGCGAAACAATTTGTTGGCCGAATGAAGGCGGGCTAGAGTAGATTCCTCGAATTATATTTTTTAAATGGCTCAAAATTTTTTGTTGGTCTTTGGTATTAGCTGCACTTACGGTGCAAGCCCCGATACGCTCGCCATAAAGTGACATGTTTTTCGAAAATGAATTTGCAATAAATACAGTTTCAAGCGACTCGGAAAACAATCGAACCACCTCGGCATCCTCTTCAACCGTACCGTTAAAACCTTGGTATGCTAAATCTAAAAAAGGTATGTGCCCCTTTTCTTTGAAAACATTCAAAATTTCTGTCCATTGTGCCTTTGAAGGATCTATCCCTGTGGGGTTATGGCAACATGCATGTAAAACAATTACTGACCTTGAGGGAACGTGTCTCAATGTATCCAGATAGTCTGCCATATTCAGGCTGTTATTTTCAGGGTTGTAGTATGGGTATTCTTTAACTGGAAATCCAGCTGCCTCAAAAATATTCCGATGATTTTCCCAGCTTGGATTGCTAATGTAGACAGAAGTACTAGGAATTACTCGTTTAAGTAATTCCGCCCCTAATCTTAAGCCTCCAGTACCCCCCAAAGCCTGAACAGTTGTAAGCTTATTATGAGAATTAATGCTCCTTTCTGCGCCGAGTAAAAGTGTCTTGACTAGCTCAGTATGTTTCGTTACACCTCCAATCGGCAAATAGCCACCTCGATTTTTAAAAAGATCAAAGATTATATTGCTTGCCGCGGCAACGCTGTTAAGTACAGGTATCTTGCCGTCTTCATCCAGGTAAACACCAACCCCAAGATTTAACTTTATTTTTCTGGGGTCTTTATTAAACTCTTCTGTTAAACCTAATATTGGATCGTGCGGAAATTTCGAAATGTTAAAATATATACTCATGAATAATAAGTTAAAATAATAATTGAAGGTAAGCTCTGATTAGCTAGAACGGATTAATTAAACCAATTAAAAAAAAATACATGTGTATTATATTAACAAGGTAACAGGTATTGATCTAACTCATATTACATGCATTTATACGCGTGTAAATCCACAAGAATCAAAACTTGAATATCGGGCAAAGTACGGGAGTAAATTAACTGAAAAACTGTAGCATGGTTGACGACAAAACGGTGATAGCCAGTTCAAGTGGTGTTTTTAGTTTAGATTCAAAATTTAGTCCCGCTGGGGATCAGCCTAAAGCAATTAATACGATATCTGAAAATCTTAAAGACGGAATAGCTTTTCAGACTTTACTTGGAGTTACGGGGTCTGGTAAAACTTTTACCATGGCTAACGTTATTGGGGAGTTGAACAGGCCTGCGCTGATTTTGGCTCCGAATAAAACATTAGCAGCTCAACTCTACTCTGAAATGAGAGATTTTTTTCCCAGAAATGCTGTCGAGTATTTTGTTTCTTACTACGATTATTATCAGCCTGAAGCTTATGTCCCTCAGCGAGATCTTTTTATTGAAAAAGATTCAGCAATTAATGAACATATTGAGCAGATGAGACTATCAGCTACCAAATCGTTAATTGAGAGGAGAGATACAATCATTGTTGCTTCTGTGTCTTGTATTTACGGGATCGGTAATCCTTCAAACTACCATGCAATGGTATTAGCCGTAAGGCAAAATGATAGAATTTCAAGGCAAAAAATAATCGGCAGATTAGTTTCTATGCAGTATGTTCGAAATGATACGGAGTTTACTAGAGGACGGTTCAGAGTTAGAGGTGATACCGTTGACATCTTTCCTGCTGAAAACTCAGATGTGGCTGTAAGGATAGAATTATTTGATGAAGAAGTTGAGGAAATAATTTTTTTTGATCCCCTGACTGGGAAAATTTTAAGAAATGTCAAACGCGCAGTAATTTATCCTTCCTCTCATTACGTAACTCCAAGAGAAACAATAAACGAAGCTATAGAAGCGATTAAGGAAGAATTAGCTGAGAGAATCCCTTTTTTTGAAAGTCAGGGAAAACTAATCGAAGCTCAAAGAATTGAGCAAAGAACTCGGTTTGATATTGAAATGCTGCAAGAATTAGGTTTTTGTAAGGGCATTGAAAACTACAGCCGACATATTTCAAAATCTATGGCTGGGGAACCGCCTCCAACACTTATTGATTATTTACCAAAAGATGCCTTAATTTTCATTGATGAGAGTCACGTTACAGTTGGTCAGTTGAGAGGCATGTATAGGGGAGACCGTTCTAGAAAAGAGACTCTTGTTGAATATGGTTTTCGACTTCCTTCTGCGCTTGATAACAGGCCTTTACGGTTTGATGAATTCGAGCCCAAAGTCCGGCAGGCGGTTTTTGTCTCTGCCACTCCCTCAGATTATGAATTACAGAAGTCGGGCTCTGATGTGGTCGAGCAGGTTGTAAGGCCAACTGGCCTTCTAGATCCACTAGTATTGGTTAAACCTGCAACAAATCAGATTGATGATCTTTCTCATGAAATTCAGAAAAGAATTAGTAATGGAGATAAAGTCTTGGTTACTGCGCTAACAAAGAGAATGGCTGAAGATCTCTCCGAATTTTTTAATGATGTAGGTTTAAAAGTGAGGTATCTGCATTCTGATATAGATACAGTTGAAAGGGTTGAAATTATTCGTGATTTACGGCTTGGTATTTTTGATGTTTTGATTGGTATCAACTTATTGAGAGAGGGTCTCGACATACCTGAAGTATCTTTAGTGGCTATTCTTGATGCTGATAAAGAAGGCTTCCTAAGATCACATAGGAGCTTGATACAAACTATTGGAAGGGCTGCTCGTAACGTAAACGGAACTGCTATTTTATATGCTGACAGAGAAACAGATTCCATGAGTAAAGCTATCGCAGAGACGAACCGTAGGAGAGATAAACAAATTATTTTTAATAAAAAGAATGGAATAAGGCCGAAAGGAGTTGATAAAAAAATTAGGGAAATGATAGATGGAGTGTCAGAGGAGAAAAGCCATTCTTTATTGAAATCAACAGATGATGAGATTCAGGAAGTCGATTTCATGAATCAAAAAAGTATGGAGAAAGAATATACGAAATTGCAAAAGGATATGTTAAATCATGCTAGAAATTTAGAGTTTGAAGATGCTGCAAAATGTAGGGATAGATTAGACATACTCAAATTAAATTTGCTCGAAGTTAAGAATACAGCGAGTTTGAGTAAGAGAATTGTCGGTAGTTAGTAATATTTTTGATACTTGAGGCTTTGCAATTTATAATTTTTAATTACTTAATGGGCAGGAGATAATGACGCAAATATTATTTGTATCCAATAAAAATTTATTCAGATCGCCATTAGCGGCAGTTATTTTAGTCTCCAAGCTGCGTGACCTGGGTTTGGATGATTTGGTAATGGTTGACTCAGCTGGTTTGACGATCGGAGAGTCGGATGAGAAAGTTTTTAGAACTACAATTTTGGGAACAAAATTGAGGAAGATTGCCTCAAAGAAAGGCTATGTCCTTGGCGACCGTCGCACTAGAAGGGTAACCCAAAGTGACTTTAAAAGATTTGAGTATATCCTCGCAATGAATTGGGAGGATCTATCCGCGATAAGGAAATCATGCCCAAAGAAATATTGGTGTAAGCTTCACTTGATAATGCGCTTTGCTCCAAATTCGATAAATGCAACGGTTGGCATGCCTCAGATGGACAATTTGAAATCCATTGAAGCTGTTTTTAAAAGTATAGAGGATGCTTGTAGGGGCTTAACAGAAATGATTAGGTTGAGATCCTCGAAGGTAGCCTGAGGGGTTCAAGAGAAGATAACCCTATAAATTCTAGCTTTTTGGAACTAAATCTACTGTGTAACTCTCTTAAAACTGAGTATAATGGTCGGGAATAGGAGATTTGGCATGAGACTTACCACTAAAGGACGTTTTGCCGTTACTGCAATGATTGATTTGGCCTTACGGCAGGAGAAGGGGCCGGTAGCACTCTCAAGGATAAGTGATAGACAAAGCATTTCGTTGTCATACCTGGAACAGTTATTTGGTAGATTGCGAAGACATGAATTAGTAAGTTCCTGTAGAGGACCTGGTGGCGGCTATCGTTTGGGTCGTGAGGCTGCGGACATAACCGTGGCTGACATCATCTACGCTGTCGATGAACCTATGGACGCGACTCAGTGCGGTGGCAAACAAAATTGCAAAGATGATGATGTTTGCATGACACATGAACTTTGGGCTGACTTGAGTCGACATATGGTAGATTTTCTTGATTCTGTAAATCTGTATGATTTGGTTTTGAAGCAAAGACAGAAGCAAGAGAAAGTTTTAACTGGCGAAGCTGAAGTAAAGCCTATGGAAGTAGTGTTCAAGGATTAATTAGGAATATTAACTATGAAAGATCCAATATATTTAGATTATTCTTCTACCACACCGGTGGATCCAAGAGTTGTTGACGTTATGGTTCCGTTTCTGCGAGAAGATTTCGGAAATCCAGCCTCCAGGAGCCACAAATTTGGGTGGAAAGCTGAAGAAGCTGTTGAAAATGCTAGAGCGCAGATCGCAAACTTAGTTAACTGCGATCCGAGAGAGCTCGTTTGGACTTCGGGAGCGACGGAGTCGATAAATTTAGCATTGAAGGGTGTGGCAAAATTTTATAAGGATAGGGGTAAGCACATCGTAACTGTACAGACAGAGCATAAGGCAACCTTAGACGCATGCAGGGAATTAGAGAGAGAAGGGTTTGATGTCACTTATCTTGGGGTTAAGGAGAATGGACTTCTTGATTTAGATGATTTTGAGAAGTGTCTGAGGCCGGACACGATTTTAGCGTCTATTATGTTTGTAAATAATGAGATTGGAGTTATTCAAGATGTTGAAAAACTTGCCAATATTTGTAGAGAAAAAGGAGTTATTTTTCATGTGGATAGTGCTCAAGCCACTGGAAAAGTTGTGATTGACTTAAAGAGTATGAAAGTTGATTTGATGTCATTTTCTGCACATAAAACATATGGCCCAAAGGGAATTGGGTCTCTATTCGTAAGGAGAAAACCTAGGATCAGATTGGAAGCTCAAATTCATGGGGGGGGGCATGAGAGAGGTATGCGATCTGGAACTCTTGCAACTCATCAGATAGTGGGGATGGGAAAAGCGTTTGAAATCGCCAAATTAAACTTGGGTTCAGAAAACGAGCGCATCCGATCACTGCGTGACAGGCTGTGGGACGGTTTAAGTAAGATTGAATCCGTTTTCTTAAACGGAGATATGGATAAGAGGGTTCCTCACAACTTGAATGTCAGCTTTAATTATGTCGAGGGCGAAAGTTTGCTGATGGCCATCAAAGGCATTGCTGTTTCTTCAGGCTCCGCATGCACAAGTGCTAGTCTAGAGCCTTCGTATGTACTACGAGCATTAGGAAGGAGTGATGAACTAGCACATTCCTCCATTCGTTTTTCTATAGGGCGATTTACCACAGAGGAGGATGTTGATTATACAATTAAATTGTTAACAGAACAGGTGGGTAGGCTCAGACAGATGTCTCCATTGTGGGAAATGCATAAAGAGGGAATTGATTTGAACAAAATCCAGTGGGCAGCTCATTAGTCCACTACTAATTTACAAGGGAGAGGTTGATGGCATATAGCAACAAGGTGATAGATCATTATGAGAATCCTAGAAACGTTGGATCATTAGATAAAGAGGACCCAAGCGTCGGAACTGGTATGGTTGGTGCTCCGGCCTGCGGTGATGTAATGAAACTTCAAATCAAGGTTAATGCAAAGGGGGTTATTGAAGATGCAAAGTTCAAAACCTACGGCTGTGGGTCAGCAATTGCTTCTTCCTCGCTTGTTACCGAGTGGGTCAAGGGGAAGTCTTTAGAGGATGCGGCTAAAATTCGCAATACCCAGATAGCTAGCGAGTTGGCACTGCCACCTGTCAAAATACATTGCTCCATTCTCGCTGAGGACGCCATTAAAGCTGCTGTTCAAGATTACAAAAAGAAGTCAGAATAAAAACATCACCTGTAGGGGTTCAGTATGAATGGAGTTTCGTTAACTGAAAAAGCTGCCCAACACGTTAAGAGGTCTTTAGTAAAAAGAGGCAAAGGGAGTGGAATACGACTTGGTGTAAGAACCGCCGGTTGTTCCGGGTTAGCATATAAATTAGAGTTTGTGGACAACAAAGATAAAAATGACTTGCTGTTTGAGTGCTTTGGTGTTTCTATTTTTGTAGATCCGAAAAGTTTAGTTTATTTGGACGGAACAAAATTAGACTTCGTCAAGGAAGGTCTAAATGAGGGGTTTAAGTTCACAAACCCAAACATCAAGGGTGAATGTGGTTGCGGGGAATCTTTTCAAGTGTGATTCGCAGTGACAGGTAAATTTTGCAATTATTTTTCGCTGTTTTCTTTGAAGGAAGACTTTGAAATAGAAGTCGGAGAGCTAGAGAGAATTCGTGATTCTATGTTGTTAGAAGTTCATCCGGATAAGTTTGTGAATAGTTCGCAAATTGAAAAAAGTGCAGCCAATAAGTACTCCACGCAAATAAACGCCGGCTTTGACATTTTACGGGATCCAATTCGTAGAGCTATTCACTTATGCTCGCTACTTGGCGTCGACTCTAAAGTGGAGGAATTTAGGGAGTCCGATACAGCTAGCTTGGAATATCAATTGGAGCTGCGTGAGAGATTGGACGACATTGAGCAATTAGAAAAGCTGTCTGATAAGCAACTTGAACACTTGAATAATTTGTGGTCTGAAGTTATGGAGGTTAAGGCCAATGCCATGTTGCAGATAGGTCGTATTTTCAAAACGAGAGAGAAAAAAAACTTTGATAGTTTACTTGGTAATCAGATAAGTCGTTTGATGTTTGCAACAAATTTTCTCGTTTCTATTAAAAAAGCTATAGAGAAGTATTGATAATGGCATTACTTCAAATTTCTGAACCAGATGGGGCACAGCAAGACAGGAAAAAAAAGTTTGTTGCTGGAATAGATCTGGGAACCACAAACTCTTTGATTGGCTCGGTTGTAAACCATGAAGTTGAACTATTTTTGGATGTCAATGGTGCCAGTATCATACCTTCGGTAGTTAACTATAGAGAAAGCGGTGATCCTTTAGTAGGCAGTGTGGTTGGCTCAAACTTAAATAAATCTGGTGTCATTATATCCTCGGTCAAAAGACTAATGGGTAAAGCGCTTTCAGATTTTAGCGAAAAAGCTTTAAGTGTGCATTTACTTGAAGAAGAATCAAAGGGCCGAAAGAAGCTTGTTGTTGACACTCCCTCTGGGAAAAAGTCACCGGTAGAAATTTCTGCTGAAATATTAATTCACTTGAAGAAAATTGCTGAATCTGCCTCCGGTCAATTGGAGGGTGTTGTTCTTACGGTGCCCGCACATTTTGATGATGCTCAGAGACAAGCAACAAAAGATTCTGCCAAATTAGCTGGACTTGAGGTGATGAGATTGATGAATGAACCTACTGCTGCTGCTTTAGCTTATGGTCTCGATAAAAAAAAGGAAGGGATTTTTCTCGTTTACGATTTAGGGGGAGGCACATTTGATGTTTCTTTACTTAAATTGGAAAAGGAAATATTTAAGGTTATTGCGACTGGTGGAAACACCTCTTTGGGCGGGGATGATTTTGACGAAGAGTTAGCTAAGCTTCTTTTGGCTGGTAAAAAAATTCAGATCGGGGAACTTACAAAGTATGAGTTGAGCAGTTTTCTTGAAAAGGTAAAAAATGTCAAGGAGGGTTTTTTCTTTAAAGATAATATCGATGAGATTGCGGAATTCACTTGGGAATTTAGAGGTAAGCGGCTTTTATCTTTTAAAATTTCTGAGAAAGAGTTTATTAACGCAACTAAACACCTCGTTGATGAAACAATTGATATTTGTAAGTCACTATTATTCGATTCTGGCTTGGATAGGACCGCTATTGACGAAGTAGTTTTTGTAGGTGGGTCGACGAGATTAAATGTTATAAGAAAGGCGGTTGAAAAGTTTTTTGGCCGCAAACCTCGTGTGGATATTAATCCAGATGAAGCGGTAGTTGTGGGAGCCGCTTTGCAAGCTGATTTGCTCGTAGGGAACAGAGGTGAAGGCGATGACTGGCTTCTTTTAGATGTTCTGCCGTTAAGTTTAGGGTTAGAAACGATGGGAGGTCTTGTTGAAAAAATTATCCCAAGGAACTCCCCTATACCTGTATCCAAAGCCCAGGAGTTTACTACTTTCAAGGACGGGCAAACTGCAATGATAATTCATGTTGTTCAAGGGGAGAGAGAGTTAGTAAGGGATTGCAGGAGTTTAGCCAGATTCCTAATTGATAAAATACCCCCAATGATATCTGGGCAGGCTCGTATAACAGTTTCATTCCAAGTTGATGCTGATGGACTATTAGCAGTTGAGGCTAAGGAAAATGAAACGGGTGTTACTACTTCTGTTGAGGTAAAGCCAAGTTTCGGTTTGGACAAAGACGAGATTGAAAAGATTATCAGCGAGAGTTTTTCTCATGCTTCTAAAGATAAAAATTCTAGAATTTACCAGGAAACCTTAGTTGAACTTGAAATGAATTTAGACGCTGTAAGAACAGCAATTAAAGTTGATGGAGATCTTCTTGATGCATCGGAATCTAAAAATCTAGATGATGCCATTAAAAAAGGTGAAAAATTATTGAGGGAGAAAATAGCGAAAATCGAAGTTTTCAAGTTAATAAATGATGAGATTAATTTGTTGGCTCTTCCTTTGGTGGAAAGAAGAATGAATAGAGCCATCGGAAAAGCAATTGTGGGTAAAAATATCAAAAATGTTAGCGCTAATTCGTCTTGTGAGGAAAAATAATGGCTAAAGTAACTGTTCTACGTCACCCCGAGCTATGTCCCGATGGGAAGGAGTTTGTCCTAGAGAAGGGTGAAAATTTATGTAAAGCATTGCTCTCTCATAATATAAATATTGAGCACGCTTGTGAAATGTCTAGAGCTTGCACCACATGTCATGTGATTATTAAAAAAGGTTTTGAAAGTCTGGAGTGTGCCGATGAAGACGAAGAAGATTTACTGGATAGAGCTTGGGGTTTAACAGGAAATTCTAGGTTATCATGCCAAGTTGATGTGGGTGTTGCTGACTTAGAAGTTGAAATCCCTCTTTACACTATCAATCATGCTAGAGAATAAAGTAGATAATGTGGTAAATATTAAAAAATATATGCGGATTTTTCTGATGTTTGTTTGGTGCGTCTGTAGTGTGCAGATCGCTTGCGGAGTTGAGGTGCCTTCAGAGCTTCTTAATTCGGCGCGAATGCAGGCAAAAATAGCTATTGAGAACAGAGATCTAAATAAAGCTCTCGCAGCCTACGATAGCCTATCTGTTCAGTATGTAGAGAACATTGAAGTCGCAAATGATATGTCTGTAATTTTGGCTGCAATGGGCCAATTAGATGAAGCTCGTGCTCTGTTGGAAAATGCTATTGGTAGAGATCCAAAAACCGGAAGTGCTTTCTTAAATCTTAGGGAAATTCTAGCTAGGCAAGCTGCCATCTCTTACACTAAGGCGTTAAAAAGAGATTCCCCAGACAATTTGTTAGCTTTAAAATCTGAGGTTTTGGATCTGACTCGAACTCGGACCGCTCTTGTGCGTGAAAGCGGGGGAAAAAGTGATGGCCAAATTGCTGAAGCTACTTTGCCCAAGTTGGGTAGTGAGGTTCCAATGTCGATAGTTAAAGATAGTCGAGAGGAAATTAGAGAAATGTTGGCTTTCTGGGCTGATGCATGGTCGAATAAGGATTTTGAGGCTTATATCGGTTTTTATGGGGCGAAGTTCTCTAATAAGAGATATAAGTCATTAAAAAAATGGAGTAAGTTTAGGAAACCTCGTATTAAAAAGAGAGGCAGTATTAAAGTAAAGATTGATAAGCTGAGATTCAAGACAGTCTCGAATAAAACTGCAAAAATTTCGTTCGAACAACGCTACAAATCTGGTTCCACTCGCCTATTTACAGTGAAAACTATGGAGTTGATAAACGATGGAAATGGTTGGAAAATTATTTTTGAGGGATAGTTTTTTTAGCCAGATATGATGTAATCTAATGCAATATCGTATTCTTGTACCGTCAATCGCTGCACTTTTCCGATGGAAAAACACACTCCTACATTCAGAGAATCGAGCCCAGATAGGGTCCTGTCGTAATATCCACCGCCATATCCTAACCTGAAATTATTACAATCAAAACCCAGAGTGGGTA
Organism: Betaproteobacteria bacterium TMED82; assembly: GCA_002170395.1. Taxonomy (GTDB): domain Bacteria; phylum Pseudomonadota; class Gammaproteobacteria; order Burkholderiales; family Burkholderiaceae_A; genus UBA7377. Next base: position 146,214 of record NHEJ01000002.1, on the reverse strand, counting down.
CTATAACCAAAGAGGGAAGGAGAACATCAGCACTTTCCTCCGGAACAGATAAATTTAATAAATCCTCTGTGAGTTTACAATCTTCTGTCCATTTTCTAAAAATCATCGGGGCATTTTTACGAACTATAACTGGAAGGCATGCAATATTCTGTTTACTGTCTTTAAGCCAATTTTTAATGACATTTGTTGGATCATACTCGTCTCTAATTGGCAAGTAAAAAGCAATCGGACCTTTTTCTTTTTGGATTATCTTACTTAAACTATGAGAAATTTTTTTTGACGATTGCGATCGTTCAACCTCAGTTAGTTTATCTCTCAGGCTTAGTAATGATTTTCTCAATTCTTTTTTTGATTTCATCTTATAATTAAACCATGGTTAAAAAAAATGTAAGCATATTTTTTGTAGTCATTTGTTTTCAAGCAATAATGCACAATACAGTATCAGCGGGGTCCGTTAACGTGTCGCTTAGAGTTGCATCCAAAGCTTTCGCTAATGGAGACCACAAAAGCATAATGAGGGTGGAAAATTACTCTAGATCTGCGAGCATTGACGAACCCAGGTCCGCGCTAGCTCATTGGCTGAGAGCTCAATCTTTATTCACAATGGCAGGAATTGACTTGGAATATGAAGATTTAGATAAACAGTTTGTCGACGAGGCTTTCGTCAGAAGTTTGCCTATACCAGTGGACAGGTTCCCAGCTAATATCATTGGAATTCCAAAAGATAACAGTTTAATAAAAACGGTCCTGATTATGGAAACATCGGGCACAAGACTGTTCGTTTATCAATTATCTAGTTCTGGAAAACTTAGGTTGTCGGAAGTTTTTTATGCCTCGATTGGTTTATCAGGTGACAACAAAGTCAAGGAAGGTGATCAAAAAACTCCTTTGGGTGTCTACAGACTAATTAAAGAAATTAAGAATCCGAAAAAACTTAGGGCTGATGGATTGTTGGGTAGGTTAGCAATAACTTTAGACTATCCTAACGCAGATGATAGAAAATCTGGAAGAACGGGTTATGGAATTTGGATTCACGGGGTGCCTGAAGGTGTTCATGTCAGAGAGCCAAGAGCTTCAGATGGTTGTCTTGCCCTATCTAATGAAGACATTACAAAACTTAGAAACTATGTCAGATATGGTATTACGCATATCATAATTGTACCGAAAATTGATTGGATTGCAGCTGAGGAGTGGGATAGATTGAACGACTCAATTCGTAAGGTGTTTGAAAATGGGGAGAGTATAAAAATGGGTGCAAAGCAGTTTGAGAGCGATTTGCTCGGTTATTTTAGGGTTTCAAAAGACAGACCGAGTGTGGCTTTAAAAAAATCTGAAAAAGGCCTGGAAAGAGAATATTGGATTGAAAGTCCAAGAGGATTAAATAAAAAAATAACGGAAAGGTTGCAATAGGTCATGGAGTTTTTATCAGTCAAAGAGGGAAGAGAATTTATTCAAAATATGAAGAGTAAAATTATCGCCCTTAGGGGGTACCTTTGACTTCGAAGACAAAAGTAGTAGATTGCTAGAGATCGAAAAAGAGCTTGAGAATCCAAAGATCTGGAATAATCCGAAAAAAGCTGAACTTTTCGGTCGTGAAAAGAAGAGCTTAGAAAAAGTGGTAAAACAGTTGATAGAGCTAACTGAAAAAGCTGATTATTATTCAGACTTGATCGATTTAGCTGAAGAGGAGTCTGATAGTACCGTGCTAGAAGATTTGAGAGCTGATTTTGAATGGTTAGAAAAAAAAGTGTCAGAGCTTGAATTTAGAAAAATGTTTTCTAATGAATCTGATCCGCTAAATTGTTTTATTGATATTCAAGCTGGAGCCGGTGGCACTGAGGCCTGTGACTGGGCATCTATGCTGAGGCGACAGTACTTTAGGTATGCGGAACGAAAGGGATTTGAAATCGAATTACTTGAAGAATCTTCGGGAGATGTCGTTGGAATAAAATCTACAACAATAAAATTGAAGGGGGATTATGCTTATGGTTATTTGAGAACCGAGAGCGGTGTCCATCGGTTAGTTAGGAAATCTCCCTTCGACTCAACAGGCGGACGGCATACCTCTTTTGCATCTGTTTTTGTTTATCCAGAGGTTGATGACTCAATAGAAATTGACGTAAATCCCGCAGACGTTAGAGTTGATACCTATCGTGCTTCTGGCGCGGGTGGTCAGCATGTTAACAAAACAGATTCAGCGGTTAGATTGACTCATAGCCCCTCTGGAATTGTAGTTCAGTGTCAAAATGATAGATCGCAGCATCGTAACAGAGAGGAGGCATGGAAAATGTTGCGGTCAAGACTTTTCGAATATGAATTGAGAAAAAAATATGAGGAGCAGAAAAAGCTAGAGGATTCAAAAACCGATGTTGGTTGGGGGCATCAAATACGTAGTTACGTTTTGGATCAATCGCGTATTAAAGATTTACGTACTCAATTAGAGACTGGAAATACGCAGAAGATTCTTGATGGGGATCTGGACGAATTTATAGAGGAAAGTTTGAAGAGGGGCATTTGCTAAGGTGAATTATGGTAAAAAGTGAAAAGATTGGAATTGTGAGAGAATCTAAGGCTGAGGCGGAAGAGTCAAAAATAGTTTTTGAAAGACGGGAGAAACTCAAGAAACTCAGTCAGAAGTGTCAGATCATGTATCCGAATACATTTTCCCCTTCAAATAAGTCAAAAGAGTTGTTGGAAAAATTTGATAAGTATGAAAAGGCAGTTTTAGAGCGGTTAGATTCCAGTGCGACTCTTGGAGGTAGAGTAATGCTCAAGAGAGTTCAGGGTAAATCAACATTTATGTCTATTAAAGATAGTGCTGGTAAATTTCAACTTTATTTTAACCGCGAAATTATGGGTAATGAATCGTATGCCGAAATCAAATCTTTTGATCTTGGTGATCTAATTTACGTTGAGGGAAAAATTTTTAAAACCATGCGTGGGGAATTAACACTGAGTTGCACTGCCGCAAGGTTATTAGCTAAATCGATACAACCATTACCCGATAAATATCATGGTTTACAGGACCCAGAGCTTCGTTATAGAAATCGGCATCTCGATTTAATAATGAACGAGCACAGTAAAGAAGTATTTCTAAAAAGAGCAAAATTACTTTCCGAACTGAGAAATTACATGGAGAAATCAAATTTTTTAGAAGTGGAAACTCCTATGCTTCACCCCATCCCGGGGGGCGCTACCGCCAAACCTTTCATAACAAAACATAATGCTCTTGATCAGGAAATGTACCTAAGAATCGCTCCCGAACTATATTTAAAAAGATTAATTGTTTCTGGATTTGAAAAAGTTTTTGAGCTGAATCGTAGTTTCAGAAATGAGGGAATTAGTACGCGCCATAATCCGGAGTTTACCATGTTAGAGTTTTATGCCGCGTATACAGATTATATTTGGGTTATGAATTTCACAGAAAGGCTCATTAGAGATGTAAAGAAGTCAATAGTAGGAGAACATCATATTATTTGGAAAGATCAGACAATTGACTTAGATAAACCATTTGTAAGACTTAGTATTGAAGAAGCAATTCTTAAGTATGTTGAGGATATGAGTATAAAAAAGGCTAGGGATAAAAACTATCTGGTCAATAATATAATGAGGTCGAATTCGGATTTGATACGAGCTGATTTAAAGAAATTAAATCTGGAAGTTCTTCAACTTATGTTATTCGAGGAATTCGTTGAGGAAAAATTAGTACAGCCAACTTTTATAATTGATCACCCTGTTGAGGTTTCACCATTAGCTAAGTTGTCAGATAAAAATGATAAAATAACTGAGCGTTTTGAGCTTTATATTTGCGGAAGAGAGATTGCAAACGGATTCTCAGAATTAAATGATCCAGAGGAGCAAGCGAGAAGATTTGCCTTGCAAGCGGCTGACAAAGATGCCGGAAATGAGGAAGCAATGCACTTTGACGCTGAGTACATAAAAGTACTTGAATGTGGCATGCCTCCAACTGGAGGTTGTGGGATTGGAGTAGATCGACTTGCAATGTTGATGACTGGCTCCGAATCCATAAGAGACGTTATTTTTTTTCCTGCTTTGCGACAGAGGAGTTAACTATTTTTTCCTCTATTATCTTCCAGCCTTGATCAGTTTGTTTCCAGTGTAATTCCTTAGTTGCGGTGTCGCTGAAACTTTTGGACTGATAAACTTGGCTAAAGCTCGTCAATATTTGATTATTCTCCACTCTAGATGAAATATTTTTTAACGTAATCCTGATGTATTTTGCTTTTCTAAAAATTCTTTTTTTATTGTTTTGAAAAATTTTTCTATCAGGAAAATCTGGGTGGTAAAAATACATAAATCCTTTAAGGTCTTTAGCTGACCACCTTTTCCTCCAATCCTCAAGAATCAGGAGTACTAAGCTTCTAGAATATTCAGCATCAGAAATATTCTCTAAGCTTTTTTCTTCATTTTTTGCAAATAGGGCCTTTTCTATCTCTCGATGATGCTCTTCATTAAAAGAGTTGGGGCTAGCAACGGAATTTGCAGATTCAATCAAATTTATCAAGCTTGGCAGGTAGAGTTGATTTGCAGCTACGCCGGCAGTTATTAAAAATAAAAGTATTAAACTGATGTAAGTAAATGATTTTTTGCTTATTAAATTTTGCACCGAGTGCGCAACAGAAAATAAAATTTTTTTTGCTCTTAGGAATAAACTTTCCGCTTGTTCCGAAGAGGAGTCCCCGTTAATGGTATCTAATATCTTATTTTCTTTGCTCTGGTGCCCTTTTTCTTTCGAGTACCACATAAGTAACCTATTTTTTTAGTTCCAAAATTTCCCAAGTATATATTTCTTTATTTCATTATCGACATACGTACAAAAACCTTGAAGATTCTAAAGCAACACTAAAGTATAAATAAGTACAAGCTTTTCTAATACTAAAGTATTATAAAAACATTCTCGGTATTCTGCAAGTTTATTTTCTAGGTATTTTTAACTTTTTTAGTTGAGTATAGCCATGAACAGCCAAATTACTGACCTTGGTCAAACGGATTATCTTTTAAAAATAACAAAAGGTTTCGAATACTCTTTGGCAAAAGAAAACCAAGAACTCTCGAAGATTTCTTGGCTTTGTAGTACGCAAGTTCATTTGGTTTAGAAATATAAAAGTGATTATTTTGGTAATTTACAAGTTTCTGGTTGGCAGATTTAAGAAAACTGATACATTTATTTAGGTATCTAAATTTTAAATTCTTCGATTTACTGACAGTTTTACCAGTATTGTCCAAAGATTCGCATTCTTTCAGTTCGTTTGAATTATAGGTTATATCTAACTCAATTGCTTCAACTAAATACAGCCAGCATTTAAGACCATTGAAAAGAAAAGCTCGTATTTCAGATTCGGGGGCTGGTGAGTTAGTTTTAATACTTTTTTGATCGTAAAGACCCTTTGAATTTGGCAGCTGCCCCCAACCCCACGACCAAAGGCTATTTATACTACTCGGGTGATCTTGGCCTAGCTGTTTCCAGCGCATTTCAATATTATTTAAAATTTTTCTCCACTTCGAATAGTTACTGTCAAAATGAAAACAATCAGGATTGGTATAAATTTTTTTTAATTCCGGTAGGAAAGTCTCTGTTAAAATCTGATCTTCTAATTTAATAAGGTAGAATTCAGCGCTATCTGGAACCGAGAAAACCGTCCCATTACTTCTCAAAATCTCATCAAAAAAAATTTGTTCTCTCTCACTATCTAATTTTGATTTCTTTAAAATCTCTAGCGAGACACCTCTGACATTGACTCCGATTTTAGCAGGCCAAACAATGGCCCAGCATTCTCTTGGATTTGGATTAAGTCCCAAACTCATTGCTATAAAAGATGCCCAGGGAATAAAGGATTCTCGACCAAAATACTTTTCTTCTAATAAAAATGTTTTCAAGCAATTAATCCAGGTTGGATCTATCACTTGATGACCTTTCGCCTCAGAATAATTCAGTTTCTTCGTATCTATAAAGGTGGACGTGAATTTCGATACTTCCTTTAGAAACTTAAACGAACTATTGAATTTGATATTTTTGATGTATTCTTCCCTTATAGAGACATCAAAAATTGCTAAGGCTTCCTTATTCATAAATAACTACCATTGCATTAATCATGTACGAAATTTTCGTGGGTTTGAGATTTATAAAAGCAGGAAATAATTCTAACTTTATTAATTTTATTTCCTTTTTGTCAACAGCGGGCATCGCTTTAGGCGTAGCCACATTAATAATTGTACTATCAGTTATGAATGGTTTTCAAAAAGAGGTTAGAGATAAAATGCTTGGTGTATTAGCTCACGTTGAGCTAATAACCAGAAATGCTGAGTTTAGTGAATTAGAAAATATAAGGGAAAAAGTATCAAAACACCCTGATGTTGTTGGAATAGCGCCATTTATTGATGCCAAGTCCATTTTATTAGGGGATGGTAGATTAGAGGGTGTTTTTGTTAAGGGGATTGATCCTGATTTGGAGAACGAGGTAAGTGATATTCTCAAGTTAACCTCAACAAGCAGAGACTCCTTACTTCCTCCTGGAAGTTTTAATGTTTTTATTGGCAAACAATTAGCTGATAAATTAGCACTTGAATATGGTGATAGTATTATCCTAATAAGTACTGAAAGTCCGGCCTCCGTTCTTGGTTTCGTCCCTAGAATAAAAAAATTCAAAATTTCTGGAATTTTTGATACTGGTCATTTTCAGTATGATAGTAATTTAATTGTTTGTAATAAAGAAGATGTGAAAAAGTTTTTTAGGTACTCCACCATCGACGGTCTAAGAATACGCCTGAACGACATGAATAATGCACCTAGTTTTGCTAATGAAATTAAGATATTAATTGGTGATAAATATATTGTAAGGGACTGGACATATGAAAATAAAAATTGGTTTGCTGCTGTCCAAATTGAAAAAAAAATGATGACTATTATATTAATGTTAATTATTGGTGTCGCAGCCTTCAATTTAGTATCCATGCTGGTTATGACAGTTTCGGAAAAAAAATCGGACATAGCAATTTTGAGAACAATGGGAGCTACAAAAAAGTCAATATTACTGATTTTTTTTACTCAAGGAATTTGTCTTGGCTTGATTGGAGTTTTCTCTGGATTGGTTTTAGGCAGCGTAGGCGCGCTTAATGTTGGAGATATAGTTCGGGTTGTTGAAGTTACTTTTGGGTTTGAGGTCCTACCAGAGGGAATTTATTTGATAGATAAAGTTCCTTCTGACTTAAGGTTGGAAGATATGTTTTCAATAGGTGTAGTCTCGCTATTTCTAACTGTACTATCGACAATTTATCCGTGTTTAAAAGCGATGAGTCTGGAGCCAGCGGCTGCGCTACGGTATGAATAAAATTGATTTGAAGAAAAATTAAATATGAGGAAGGTTGACCCATGCAATATTCTCCTAAAGTTAAATGATGTAGAAAAAATTTACTCAGTTGCTGGTGAGAGCGTTGTGGCGTTAAAAAAAATATCTTTAGAGGTTAGCTTTGGTGAAGTTCTTGCAATTACTGGACCATCGGGAAGTGGTAAAAGTACCTTACTTCATATTATGGGTGGGCTCGAAAAGCCAACTCGGGGGGAAGTTAAGCTATTAGGAGATTCTATAAGCTCTATGAGTGACAGTAATAGAACAAGACTGAGGAGAGAATCTCTCGGATTTGTATATCAGTTTCATCACTTGCTCCCAGAGTTCAATGTTTTAGAAAATGTTCTAATGCCGCTTCTTGTTGCAGGTATCTGTAGTAAAGATGAGGAGGAAAAAGCTAAGGAGCTTTTGAGTAAGGTTGGATTAAGTAAGCGAACAAAGCACCTTCCATCTATGCTTTCAGGAGGTGAAAGGCAAAGAGTTGCCATTGCCCGATCGGTTGTGAATGCACCGAAATTAGTGTTGGCTGACGAGCCAACTGGAAATTTAGATAACGAGAATGCTAATCAAATTTTTAGTGTCTTATTAGACCAAGCTCAAGAAAATCAGTCAGCCTTAATAATTGTTACACACGATTTGACTATTGCTGCGGGGTGCAGTAAAACTATCACATTAATTTGACCTAAAGTTTTTGAGAACCTTTACAGTCTGCCAAATAATGTGGGTGAGTATAAACCCTGAGACTGCTAAACTAATGGCTAAAATGAAATTCCCCACGATTAGATTCCAACTCACCGTAGAGAAGGATTCAGTGCTTATTTGAGAGAAAAATTGATTAAAGTTCGTAGTGTCTTCCAAAAAAAGGTTTTGCCAATTTAATAAATTGCTTTTTTCGATGTATGTTTCATCGGACTTATATATCCTAAGTCCCAAAACGGATTCCCCAATCTTGTAGCCAAGATAGTATAGCGGAACTATGGTCATTGGGTTACTATAAAGGGTAAGCCCTACTGCTATGAGAATGTTGGTTTGAAACAGGTAAGAAGCGGTTGCCGCGCTTAGCATTTGAAATGGCGCAGGTAGGAGGCCGCAAAAGAGACCAATAGCGACGGAAACAGCTACAGAGTTTTGAGTGTAGGAACGGTACTTTGGATTGTCTAAAATGTGTTGAAAGTTTTTTAAAGCTTTTGACTTTTTTAATTCCTGTATTTTTAAAAGATTTTGTAATTTTGGACTCATAAAATGAAGCATATCTTTTTTGACACGCATTGTCATTTAGACTTTCTGGAGGATCCAGAGTACGAAATTACTTCTGCGACTAGAAATGGCGTTAGGTATTTTCTTTTGCCATCTGTTGGAAGAAAAAATTTTCAACAGGTAAAAAGTTTAGCTCATAAATTTCAAGGTATTTTTTATTGTTTAGGAATTCACCCTTGCCATATTAATGACTCAGATGAGAGTGACCTAATTAAACTAAAGCAGTGTGTTATAGCGTCATTTAATGATCCTAAATTTGTCGGCATCGGGGAGATAGGACTGGATTTTTTTATTTCCGAATTTAACAAAGAAAAAATGCTTTGGTTTTTTATTGAACAATTAAAGATAGCATCAAGTTTTAATCTGCCTGTGGTTTTGCATGTCAGACGAAGTCACGATCTTACTCTAAAATATTTACGAAAGTATAAAATTTCAAACGGTATTGCTCATGCTTTTAATGGAAGCGATATACAGACAAAAAATTTTTTAAGGCTTGGGTTGCTCTTGGGTTTTGGTGGAAGTTTGACCTTTGAAAGAGCAAAACGAATTAGAAAAATCGCTCTGGAAATTCCTGATAGTGCTTATGTTTTTGAAACAGACTCTCCTGATATGTCGCCCTCTTGGATATCTCAGGAAAAAAAGAATTCCCCAGCACAAATTCCTAGGATTGTAAGTAGTTTTGCGAGTATTAGAAATAATAGTATTTCTCATGTCTCTCAGCATGCAATGAAAAATATATGTCGTGTTTTCCCAAAATTAGCTTTCATCAATTAAGGATTATTATTGGACGAAAGTAGAGAGAACTACATCAACATAAAATGCTCGACTTTTTTTCAGGAGCATACAATGGTGGTGCGTGAATGGGGCAGAAAAGATAACCCGAATGTTGTGATTTGTTTACATGGGTACACCAGATCTAGTGGGGATTTCTCAATTCTCGCGGGAGAGTTATCAAGGGAATTCCGGGTTTTATGTCCTGACCTGATTGGTAGAGGTAAATCCTCATGGCTGCAAAATAAAAACTTTTACAATATTCCACAGTATATTTCTGATTTGATCGATATGTGCAGTCAACTTAGCCTTTCTAAAGTACATATTATAGGAACCTCTTTAGGAGGATTACTAGGTATGTTTTTAGCAACTTCGGCAATAAAGGACGAGTTAACATTTAGCTTAAATGTTAAGCAATATTTCCTAAAAAAAAAGAACTTAAATAATATTATCGTAGAGTCCCTGATTCTGAATGATGTGGGGCCAGAGATCAATTTTTCAAAGTTGGAGGAGTTGGCTTCCTTAGCAAGGAAAGAAAAATTCCTTGAATTTTTTGACTTTGCCGAAGCAAAAAATTACGTAAAAAGAAGCTTTAAAGAATTCGGTTTTCACTCAAATAATCAATGGCGGATATTGACTGAGGCCTTTGTACGAAAAAATGAGATCTCTAATAGTTACATAATTCATTATGATCCAGCTATACTGGCGTCTCCGTTAAGTCATATTTATGGGGAAAATTTAAGTACAAAAAATATAGAAGCAATCCGTAATTTAAATTTATGGACTATTTACGACCTAATAACTTGCCCAACATTATTGGTTAGAGGCGAGCAAAGTAAAATATTATCTAGAGACATTGCTTTAAAGATGATAGATCGAGGCCCTAAACCTATGATGGTGGAGTTTGAAGGAGTCGGACACGTGCCAACCTTGATGCACTTGAATCAAATTTCGGTAGTAAAAAATTTTTTGCCAAAAAAAAAGGATTAACTTACAGAAAATTATAAATTATCTCCAATTTACACTATCTGCCAAACTCTGGGCTTTAAACTGGTTTTTACCGATAAGTTCTATTGAAAGTCTGTCTCGTTTGAATTCTCCGAGGGAAGAGAGCGCAGTGTTTTTTATTGGTAAATCTTCTAGTATGGGCCATTCATTATTTCGCTCGGCGAAAATTTTTTGAGCATTCCGTGAAGCTAAATATTCCAAAAATCGCCGTGCATTATCAGGGTTAGGAGCATTTTTCAAAATTCCACCGCCTGTAACATTGATGTGTGTTCCAAAACTCAATTGATTTGGCATGCTATATCCAATAGCATTAATCACTCTTTGATCTTTTGGGCTTTTTGAACGCATTAGCCTAACAAGGTAGTAACTGTTTGTAAGAGCGACTCCGCATTCTCCTGAAGCTATCGCTCTCATTTGATCTGTGTCTCCACCCTTTGGCTTCCTGGCCTGGTTAGACACTACTTTCTTAGCCCAAGCTTTAGCCTCTTTTTCCCCCAAATTGGTAATCAAACTTGAAATTAACGATAGCATGTATGGGTGAGAAGATGTTCTACTGCAAAATTGATTTTTAAATTTCTTGTCCGCTAAGTCTTCGTAGGTTTTTACATCATCAATTGAAAATCTTTCTTTATTAAAGACAATAATTCTAGCTCTTGTAGTTAATCCAACCCACGAATCGCCTGACCGGAATTGATCGGGAATTGCAATTTTTAATTTAACTGAGTTTAAAGTTTGAAAAAATCCAGAACTTTGCGCTTTGTAAAGCCTGGCTGCATCCGCAAGAATTAGAATATCAGCCGGACTGTTAGACCCCTCATTTTTTAATCGCTCAAGTAAGGCCTGATCTTTTGAAGACACTTCTTTTACTCGTATTCCAGTTTCTTCAGTGAAATTTTTGTAAATCAGGCCATCAATATCATAATGTCGCGAGGTATAAACATTCACGACCTCATCACTTTTTGCTGACATGTTCACTGAGCAACTCAATAGAGTAAATAAAATAACACAATTGATTATTGCAAGGTTTTTGCTCTGGGTAATCACTATCTTAATCCTTTGTTGACAAAATTTTAATCATTGAACTGAACTTTATCTTAATAATAATGAGAACTATTTGCAATATTGCCAAGGTATATTTAAGACAAATTTAATGTCATACTAATCATATTTGGAGGTTTTAATGTTGACTAAACCGATCTTAACGGCCGATCATGCTGAGGCAATTGGTAAAACTTGTTTGAAGTTCGCTAAGGGGAAGAATTGGGAAGTTTGCGTTGCAGTTTGTGACGATGGAGGTAATTTACTCTGGTTGCAGAGAGATTATACGGTACCGCCGATCTCATCCACTATTGCTTGGCATAAGGCCAGAACATCTGTTCTAGGCCGTAGGCCATCAAAAGCTTATGAAACAGTAATAAACGAAGGAAGACTCGCTTTTCTTTCAGTGCCAGATCTAAAAGGGTTAATGGAAGGTGGTTTACCTATATTCGTGCACGAATATTGCATAGGTGGGGTAGGTGTATCTAATTTAAAAGCGTCAGACGACGCACTCGTAGCAGAGCAGGGTATTAGAAATTTCATAGGATCAATTGAAAATAAAAATGAGTGACACAAATTACACCGATTCAAGTTTTATTTTCCACTTTGCTGGCCCCAAGTCATGAACTGAATTACCAAGATTATCTACTGCAACAGTAACCGGCATATCTTCAACTTCGAATTCATAAATAGCTTCCATACCTAAATCCTCGAAGGCTACTAAAGTAGCTTTTTTTATAGCCTTACTAACTAAGTAAGCGGCTCCCCCAACACCGATGAGGTAAACTGATTTATGTTTTTTAATAGAATTTACTGTCTCTATCCCTCTTTCAGCTTTACCTATCATTCCTAGCAGCCCAGTTTCTTCAAGCATGCGCTCAGTAAATTTATCCATTCTAGTAGCAGTTGTTGGACCAGCTGGACCCACTGCTTCGTCTCTGACCGGATCAACTGGACCAACATAATAAATAATTCTATTTTTGAAGTTAACGGGCAAAGGGGTTTTTTGATCGAGAAAATCCATAATTCTTTTGTGAGCTGCATCTCTCCCCGTAAGTAATAGTCCGGATAATAAGAGTTGGTCACCTGCCTTCCAAGATTTTATAGTTTCTTTTGTCAACTGAGATAACTCCACTTTTTTAGCTTGGTTAAAATCAGGTTTCCAATTTACGCTAGGATAATCATTGTCTCTCGGAGGAGTAAATGTGGCTGGACCTGTCCCATCTAAACAAAAATGAATATGTCGAGTAGCGGCACAATTGGGAATAATGCCGACAGGTAAATTTGCTGCATGCGTGGGATATTCCAAAAGCTTAACATCTAGAACAGTTGTAACCCCTCCAAGTCCCTGAGCACCTATCCCTAAAGAATTAATGCGGTGGTAAAGTTCCAACCTTAATTCTTCTGACTTGTTTTTTGGACCAGCCTTTAGTAAAGCAAGCATATTCACTGGTGACATCAAAGATTTTTTTGCAAGCAACATAGCCTTTTCTGGGGTACCCCCTATCCCAACCCCTAAAATTCCAGGTGGGCACCAACCCGCGCCCATACTCGGAATTGATTCAACAATGGTATCTGAAATCGAATCACTAGGGTTCAACATGAATAACTTTGCTTTAGCCTCAGATCCACCACCTTTAGCTGCACAAATGAAATCTATCTCTGAACTATTGTCAAATTCACAATGAATAACAGCTGGAGTATTATCCCGCGTATTTACTCTAGATCCATACGGTTCTTTAAGAACTGAGGCTCTTAATGGATTGTCCTCATTCAAATAGGCGCATCTTACCCCTTCGTTTATTAATTCCTCTATTGAATACTTACTAGTATCAAGGATACATTTTTGGCCGATTGTTACAAAAACAGTAGCAATGCCAGTATCTTGACATAAAGGCCTTTTATCAGTGGCACTCATTTTACTGTTAGTTAATATCTGAGCTAGAGCATCTTTCGCCGGTTTTGACTCTTCAAGCTCATATGCGTTGTGAAGGGCGTCTAAAAAATCTTTTGGGTGATAGTAGCTTATAAATTGAAATGCTTCAGCAACGCTATCAACAATATCTTGTGCTTTTATCATGTTTCATTTCTCTTTTTTTGGTACTATCCTACTCAGCTATTAAAAAACTGCACTTTTGCTTAATTCGTAACGGGAAACCTAAATTATGACCGAGATTGAATCATCATTACAAGAGCAACGTAGATTTTATCCGTCTGCAGATTTTTCCTCAAAAGCCAAGGTAAAAAGTATGGAGGAGTATTTTCAGTTGTGTGAGGAAGCTGAGAATGACTATGAACATTATTGGGCTTCCCTCGCTAAAACTGAATTGTCTTGGAGACAAGACTTTACAAAAACACTAAATCAAGAAGGAGCTCCTTTTTTTAAGTGGTTTGAGGACGGGAAGTTAAATGCATCATTTAATTGTTTAGATAGAAATATTCAAAGTGGCCTGGGGGAAAAACTGGCTCTCATTTTTGAGGGTGATGATGGAAAAGTTCAAAAAGTTAGTTATGGAAATCTTCTAAAAAAAGTTTGTAAGTTTGCAAATGGCTTGAAACGATATGGATTTAAAAAGGGCGATAAAGCTATTATCTACATGCCAATGTCGATAGAGGGTATTGTGGCAATGCAAGCCTGTGCAAGGCTTGGAATTATTCATTCTGTAGTTTTTGGAGGATTTTCAGCAAAAAGTTTACAAGAAAGAATTATTGATATTAGTGCCTCCTTGATAATTACCGCCGATGAACAAAAGAGAGGAGGAAAATCTTTACCATTAAAAAAAGCAGTTGATGAAGCTCTTTCTTTTAGCGGAAGTCACAATTTAGTTAAGAAAGTAATAATTTACCAGCGCACTGGCGCGAGGGCAAACTTCGATGATTCTCGAGATGTATTTTTTGAAAAATTTTTAGAGGGTACTGAGGATATTTGTGAACCAGAATGGGTTGAGGCTGAGCATCCACTGTTTGTTTTGTACACCTCTGGTTCCACTGGTAAACCAAAAGGTATTGAGCATTCTACTGCTGGCTATCTCTTGCACTCAATACTGACTATGAAGTACACGTTTGATATAAAACTGGACGATATTTTTTGGTGTACCGCAGATATTGGTTGGATCACTGGTCATACCTACGTAGCTTATGGACCTTTAGCAGTAGGTGCAACGCAAGTTGTATTTGAAGGAGTGCCAGTTTATCCGAACGCTGGTAGATTTTGGGATATGATAAAAAGACATAAAGTCAGTATTTTTTATACGGCCCCAACAGCGATACGCTCTTTACTGAAGATGTCTAGTGCTGATGACAATGTTCACCCATCTAATTATGACTTAAGTTCATTGCGTCTTCTGGGAACTGTTGGCGAGCCTATAAATCCCGCCGCATGGATTTGGTATTACGAAGCAGTAGGCAGTAATCGATGTCCAATCGTTGATACTTTTTGGCAGACTGAAACTGGAGGACATATTATAACCCCGTTGCCAGGAGCTACTCCTCTGGTGCCTGGATCGTGCACCTTACCTTTTCCTGGAATTGATGTTGATGTTGTTAGTGAAACTGGCGAAATTCTCGAGGATGGAAAAGGCGGTCTGTTAGTAATAAAAAAACCATGGCCGTCAATGATTAGAGGTATTTGGGGAGATCCCGAGAGATTCAAAAAGACTTATTTTCCGGCAGATTTAGGGGGACGTTTCTATCTTGCTGGGGATGGCTGTGTCAGAAATAAATCTGATAGGTATTTTAAAATAATGGGTCGTATAGATGATGTTTTGAATGTTTCAGGTCACAGGTTAGGTACAATGGAGATCGAGTCGGCATTGGTTTCTAACTCTCTTGTTGCGGAGGCTGCTGTTGTTGGGAGGGAAGACGATTTAAGTGGTGAGGCAATAATAGCATTTGTTGTTTTAAAAGGGGAAAAACCATCAGATTCTATACAGTATGAAAAACTTGTTAACAACTTAGTCTCATGGGTCTCGAAGGAAATTGGTCCCATAGCGAAACCTAAGGAAATTAGATTTGGAGATAATTTACCGAAAACACGATCTGGAAAAATTATGAGAAGGCTCTTGAGAGATTTGGCAAAAGGAGTAGAGGTGACCCAAGATATTTCAACTTTAGAAAATCCTGCAATACTGAACCAATTTAGAAAAGTGAAGTAGGTAAGGATGGTTCATACGATTAAGAAAATCAATAGGAGAGGTGGATGAGTGGTTTAAGTCGCACGCCTGGAAAGCGTGTGTAGGTGAATAGCCTACCGGGGGTTCGAATCCCCCTCTCTCCGCCAACAATGGCAAATGTTTAAACTTGAGTAATTAAATGAAGACGCTTTTTTTAGATTTTGATGGAGTATTGCATCCTAGTTCTGGATTAAATAAAAAACTTTTTTCGAAAATTTATTTGCTTGATGATCTTGTTTCTGAATTTTCATTTGAGGTGGTTATCTCTTCAACTTGGAGACTGTATTATGACATGAATTATTTAAAGGGTAGTTTAGGTAAAATAGGGGAGAAGGTGATTGGAGTAACTGGTGATTCTGTGTCCGAACCTTATGCTCGTTATAGGGAAATTCAAGAATATGTGAAGTTAAACTCCATTAGAGACTGGAGAGCATTAGATGATGCTCGACAGGAATTTCCTTCCGGAGAAAAACGTTTAATTTTTTGCGAGCCAAACCTGGGAGTTGAAACTAAACAACTAATTACACTTCGAGAATGGTTAAGCAAGTGAATAAATTGAATTAAAAAATATCTTTACCTTAAAAATTTTAGAATAGAACAAAAACTCAGGAATCTTTTTGTAAAACTTCTTTCATTTCCTCCGCAAATTGAATAAATTTGTTGTCCTCCGCAAGCGTGACATTAGTGACTATGTGCTGAAGTTTGATATCTATACCCTCCTCGTTAAAAGTCTCCATATTTGGAGGGACACATACCAGTAATTTAGCAAGAATGATTGATAGTTTTTCTTCAGTATCCTTTCCACTCTTTTCCTTTAAACTCTCTGCCATCATATTCTGAGAGACTAATGAGCCAATTGATATATAGTTCTGTACTAAAAACTTAGATATAGACTTGTTGGCATTTGCAGAGTTTTGCAATATCTTACTTACACAATCATAGTTATCTATAAAAAGTCCAAGATTTTCGGTTGCAAACTCATAATCATGGAAAAGATCTAACACTTGAGCATATTTCACCGAGTCATGTTCCTTTTCTCTATCCATAGCTTCTATTTCTTTAAGAATCTTCTCGTGGCTAACAGGTTCAGGCCTTAACTGCAGGAGTCCATGATCTAAAATTAATTTTTCAAAGTCCGAAGATCTTTCATTCAGGAATGTAAGCGTGACATATGTTTTCATCACAAAGTTGATATAACATGCGGCATGTGAATTTTTGGAAATTAGACTTTTCATCTTTTTAACTTAAATTTTTACGGGTATGAAACAACAGTTAGTTACAAATAATCTAGATCTTGCAAGCAATTTTGTCTCCTGTCAAATAACACGAGTTTATGAATTAAAGAAATTTAAGGTATATACTAAGTTGATCAGATTCACTTTGCCGAATTTCATGGATTTCATATCGTAGATTACCATTTGACTTAGCCAAGGTATCCCGCACAAGTTTTGTATCTTCAGTCGAGGTTAAATCATAATCGTAAAAAAGTTTAATAGGAGAGTCATCTGACAGCTCCAGTTTTTCTAAAACCTTTTTTAAATCTCCAACCGTTTTGATATCCTTGAATTCAATATTCATTATTGGCCTTTAATCATGTATAAGTTCAAAAAAAATTAATAAGATAATTCTGATGAGGCGAAAAAATGAGATTAACAGCACTGTTAGAAAAGCAATCAAAATTCCTGATATCATAATTACTGAGTGATGATTATATGTCCCATACTAAATTTTAAACGGGTTTTATCATTCTTAGGTATAAGAATCTTGCTTTTTTTTCAATTAAACTCCAAACAGCTGTATCTTATCTTTTTTATGTCTGGGAGTTATTATGTTTTTTTATAGAAGCTTTCTGTTGATTATCATATTATTTTTAAGCATAAGCTCTGTGTTTGCTGAGGAAAAACTGCAGAGCTTTAAATGTAACTCTCTAGCCAGTGCAAAAGCATGTGATAATTCATGTGAAAATATTGGGCAGATAGATTTTGATGTTGAAATAGGTGAACAGAGCTCAATAATCAATATAGTTCAATTTAGAGATAAGCATACCTCCTCAAGTAGCCTTGAAGGGTGTATCGTAGAAAATAAAATGTCTTGGCAATGTGTTAGCGAAGATAGTTTTAGTAAGACAGAGCATTATATGGTAAACGGAGGCTATTGGTGGTCCTTAAGATATAAAATGTTAGATGGTAACGACGATGTTACTCAAGGCTGCGCTAAGTAAAAACCTGATTTAACTAGGTTTGCAAATTCCAGAAAAGGTTCTTGTAGAGTTATTAATGGTATTGTAGGTGTAGTATTGAATTTTTTTTTGAGTTATGTGGAACTTCAATTCCCAAATATCATTAAGTGATTTTTTCTCACAAAATATCGATTTTTCAGTTAATTTACAATTGAGTATCATTCCTTTAATGAAAGCCTTATTTCCTTTGAAGATGACCGTCATTGTTTTATTAGAGTTTTTTTTAGAGGATTCTCTACTCAATTGTTCACGCTCATTGCAGTCAAACTTAACAGTATCGGCTAAAACAGTTTTTAGGAGGTTGATATAAAAAATGATAGGCAAAAACCAAGCTAAGTTTATATGTTTAATTTTCATTACACTAGTATTTTTTTGTGGAAACCTTTTTGGCAGTGACTTTATCAATTACTTTAAATGTCCTGGAGAGAGGGAAGCACTTTCTTGTCTTGATAAGTGCGAGAAAATAGGCGTATTTAAGTTTACTATAATATCCGAGGCAATTGCAGAAAGAAAAATTGTAATTACACGTGAGTTTGAAGGTAAAACACTCGAAACTGTGTTGGATAATTGCCAATTTGTTGATCAGAATAACTGGTTATGTCAGGAGGTGTTGGAAAGCATTAATCAATATTCCTTCCGAGGGTATAGGCTCTTTCAGATGATTGACGGACGATTGTCCCAACAAAACAATCTTTTCTCTGAAATATCTTTAGATAAGTGGACAGAAACTTTTTTCTGCACTAAAGGATAAAGGTCATGAGATGAAAATTGAAAGTTCCAAGCTTACCCTGTCCGATTTAAAGTCTATCCTTCTGAATCTGGAGGAAAAAATAGGTAAGAACCAACGCGACGAGGTTATAATTGAGTTAGAATATGGCACAGAAAATTTCTTATTTTCTCAGGTTCAGCCGCGATTAGTGGTTGATGTAGAGAGTAAGAAAAAAAAGATAGTGATTTCGATTACGAGAGATATTTAATCTATGCTTCTAAAATTCGCTCTAATAATTGTTTCGTTGTTAATGCTAGTTAGTTGTGAACGTTTTTTTGTCGCTAAGCAGCAGGTTTTTATGTGTAAGAAGAATGCTTTAGATGGCGAGAAACTTCTAGAAAAGAGCAGTGTTGACCGATATTTTCATTTCAACGACCTTAAATTAAATGTAAGTATTGGCCCAGTTGGGGTAGGCCTATCTGAGTATAACTGTGACAAGACAGAATTTATTTTTACTTGTAAGGACACTAAGAGAGATAATTTTGATGATCAAATTACTCTTGATCGTTATACTCTATTCGCTCAGCAAGTCATAAATACCACTGAAAAAACCTCTATTATCGACTATGAATGTTTCGAAGTCGATCGGAAAGTTGAATGAAGAGGAATCTTTAGTGTTTAGAAAAGTTCTTTTCTTTTTTGTATGGATTATGCTTATTTTGTTAGTTTTGGTACTCGTGGGTTTTGGGGCTGGTGGTTTTGAACATTTTTTTCAATTTATTTAGGAAGTTATTTTGTAAGACTTTGCCTAATAGCTTTTTTCCACCCTGCGATTTTTGAAAGGCGGAAATCGTCGTTAAGGGAAGGTTCAAACAACCTGTCTATTTCCCACAGTTTTTCAATGGAGCTCAACGATTTAAAAACTCCTACTTTGATTCCTGCAAGAAAAGCAACACCTAAAGCTGTAGTTTCTATAGTTTTCGGCCTGAGAATTGGGATATTTAAAATATCAGCCTGAATTTGCATCAAAAGATTATTTTTGCTAGCGCCGCCGTCCACCCTTAATTCGGCAACTGAGGTTTTCTGGAAAGAATTAAAGTCACTATTCATACTTTCCATAAGCTCAAGGCTTTGAAAGGCTATACTTTCCAATCCCGCTCTCACAATGTGACTAGAGTTTGTACTCCTGGACAATCCAAAAATACTACCACGAACATCTGATTTCCAATATGGGGCCCCCAGCCCCGAAAAAGCAGGTACTAAATAAACTTCGTGATTTTCTGGAGCTTGTGAAGCAATCTCCTCCACTTTGTCAGAGCTTGAAATAATCTTCAGTTCATCTCGCATCCATTGAAAAACTGCACCGCCAATAAAAATACTTCCTTCTATAACATAATTAAGCTTTCCATCGACTTGGACGGCAAGACTGGTAATTAATCCATTATCAGACCTAACTTTTTTTTCGCCTGTGTGCATAAGCATAAAACAACCAGTGCCGTAAGTATTTTTCGTAATTCCGGAGGTAAATCCGGCATGGCCGAACAAGGAGCTTTGTTGATCGCCTGCAACTCCAGTAATAGGTATCGATTTTCCAAAAATATTTTTTGATATTGATCCAAAAAAGGAGCTTGAAGGTAAGGCTGTAGGCATTATTTCAAATGGAATATTAAACAACTTTAATAAGGCCGTGTCCCATGAACCTTTTAAAATATCAAATAACATTGTTCTACTTGCGTTAGTAACATCAGTTAGATGAGATTCACCATTTGTTAAATTCCAAATTAACCATGAATCTATAGTTCCGAACGCAATATCATTG
Source organism: Betaproteobacteria bacterium TMED82 (assembly GCA_002170395.1). Lineage (GTDB taxonomy): Bacteria > Pseudomonadota > Gammaproteobacteria > Burkholderiales > Burkholderiaceae_A > UBA7377. The sequence continues at coordinate 125,834 of NHEJ01000002.1, read as the reverse complement.
GAATCAGTTATAGTATCTTTCAAAAAAGTAAGTAACCAAGAAATTTTAGTTGCTGAGAAATAAGGATCGATTTTTAGACCCGTTTTCTCAAAGATTTGTTTTTCTAAATTTCTGTTATGAAGTTGCGCGCATATTCTCTCAGTTCTCCGATCTTGCCAAACTATCGCATTGTGTAAAGGAAGCCCTGTTTTTTTATTCCATATGACGGTAGTTTCTCTTTGATTCGTAATACCGCATGCGACAAGTTGATTAACAGGAATATTTTTTTTGTTAACAACTTCTCTAATTGTATCTAGCTGAGTCTGATATATCTCTACTGGGTTATGCTCTATCCAACCTGGCTGCGGATAAATCTGGGTTATCTCTTTCTGTGAAACACCAATAGCCTTACCTGTTTCATCAAAAACTATACTTCTACAACTGGTAGTGCCCTGATCCAAAGCTAAAATAAGTTTCACAATGACGTTCTAGCGGTGTACTAATAATAGAGTAATACCTTATCATGATGGTTACTCTTTTTTAAAACTATTTGGGAAAAAACATGAGCCTCACCGTTAAAATTTTAAGCGCAATGGCTGCTGGATTAATACTTGGACTTTTTTTTCAAGGGCTTTCAATTTCTCCAGATAATTATTTCCAAACATATATATTGGATGGTTTGATAGATAGTGTAGGGCAGATTTTCATTGTTTCTTTAAAAATGGTAGTCGTACCATTAGTTTTTATTTCTTTGACTTGCGGAGCTGCTAGTTTAGGTGCCTCCGGATCGATTGGAAGACTTGGTGGAAAAACCATTGGGCTTTACTTGTTGACAACTGCTATTGCTGTTTCATCAGCTCTTTTAATTGCTCTTTTAGTAAACCCTGGAATGGGAGCTTCCGTCGACACAGTTTTGAGTGTAAATTATGTTCCAAAAGATCCTCCAAGTGTAAAAGAAACTCTAATCGCCGTTTTTCCCGATAATCCTATTGCAGCAATGGCTGAGGGAAAAATGTTACAGGTAATAGTTTTCGCGTTGTTTCTGGGACTTGCAATTAGTAAATCCGGAGAAAATGGCAAAGATATTCTTTTAAGTTTAGACAAAATCAATCAAGTTTTAATGAAATTAATTATGTTAATAGTTTCATTTGCCCCTTATGGAGTTTTTGCATTGATGGTCAAGCTAGGGCTTACTGTGGGAGTAGATGAAATTAGTAAGTTGGCAGCATACTTCTTTACAGTGGTCGGTGTCTTAATTCTTCATGGGTTATTAGTTTATCCAACACTTCTCTTTATTTTTGCAAGAGTCAATCCAGTGGTATTTTTATTGAAAATGCGAGAAGCTGTCATGGTTGCTTTTTCTACGTCATCTAGTGGTGCAACAATGCCTGTAACTATGAAGACAGTAGAAGAACGGCTTGGGGTAAATGCTAAAGTTTCATCATTCGCAGTACCCTTGGGAGCAACCATAAATATGGATGGGACTGCAATAATGCAGGGAGTAGCCACTGTTTTTATCGCTCAATTTTATGGCATAACCCTTTCACCAGATCAATTTTTAATGGTAATTTTAACCGCAACACTTGCGTCAATTGGCACGGCAGCGGTCCCAGGTGTGGGATTGGTGATGTTAACGATGGTTTTAGGGCAAGTGGGATTGCCAGTTGAAGGAATCGGATTAATAATCGGAGTTGATCGTTTGTTAGATATGTTGAGAACGGCGGTTAATGTTACAGGTGATGGAACGGTTGCAACAATAGTAGCTGCAACCGAGGGGGAACTAGATAAGGAGAGATTCGATAAATAAAATGTTTTTTTGGGTATCTATAAGACTAGTGGGGAGTGATTTTCCAGGTGAAATATAAAATACAGAAATATGGTTTTTTTACAGGGCTGATAATATTCTGTTTGATCTACTTTTTACCCAATCCTGAGGGACTAAGCGTCAATGGACAAATCACTTTAGCAGTCTTCTTATTAATGGGTATTTGGTGGGCTACTGAGGCTCTACCGCTGCCGATAACTTCTTTACTTCCACTTATTCTTTTTCCAATTTTTGCTGTGGAGCAAATCGGTGTTGTGAGCAAGGAATTTATGAATAAGGTTCAATTTTTGTTTGCAGGGGGATTCATGATTGCAATAGCTATGCAGAAATGGAATCTTCATAAAAGAATAGCTTTAACAATATTGCAATTTACCGGAGTAAATTCAAAAAATATAATCGCTGGGTTTATGTTGACAAGCGCATTGCTGAGTATGTGGGTCATGAACACGTCTACGACTATAATGTTGTTACCAATAGGAGTTTCAATTATAAACGCGGTCTCGGATACGTTGAAAGACGTATCACCTGAGGAAAAATCTAATTTTCAGATTTGTCTTTTATTGGGTGTTGCTTATGCCTCCTCTGCAGGGGGAATAGCCACACCTATCGGAACAAGCCCAAATGGATATTTGATTCAGTTTATGGGTGAGAAGGGTTTTGATATTGGGTTTTTTGATTGGTTGATGATCGGACTGCCCGTAACACTCGTTTTAGTTCCAATCATCTGGTTTTTTTTAACGTTTTTTTTATTTCCAGTTTCTTTTACCGCTCCTGCAAAAACAAAACAAATCATAAAGACTATGCTACGAGATTTAGGACCCATGAGTTACGAAGAGAAACTTGTTGGTGCTGTTTTTTTAATTACCGCATTTCTGTGGATGACAAGAAAACTTTTAGCTGAAATTCCAATGTTTGTAATGCTTGAAGATGCAGTAATAGCAATGATGGGGGGCATGATTCTGTGCCTTTTGAGTTCTAAATTTAATGAATCGAAGTTACTTACATGGAAAGATCTAGAGGCAAAATTTCCATGGGGACTAATTTTTCTATTCGGTGGCGGAATGGCACTCGCTTATGTTGTCAATACTAGTGGTTTGGCAGTGTGGTTGGCGGGTTTAATACCCACTCAGATGTCTGTCTTTTTTGTGATAGTTATTTTAGTTGGTATGATAATTTTCTTAACTGAGCTAACCAGCAATCTAGCTACAACAATGACATTTATACCTATAGTTTATGCGATTGGTTTAAAAGTGGGCGTAAACCCCCTAATTTTGGTTGTCCCTCTTACTATTTCAGCTAGTTGCGCATTTATGCTGCCCGTTGCTACTCCCCCGAATTCGATAGTTTACGCATCAAATTTAATACCCATTGAGGCAATGGTAAGGGCAGGTCTGATTTTAAATATTATTGCCGTCGGACTAGTAGTTCTACTCACTTACTTTCTGGTTCCCCTGAGATTTTGAACTTTATTTTGAATAAAAACCACTCGCACACACGAAATTGCCCACCTTTGTATAAAGGGCCGTTTTTTTAAACTCTTCACTAGATAAATCAGTTCCAGACGGACGACCAAGCTTATAAGTGACTTTTGATATCTTACCAACCCTAGCATTCTTCAACATAATTTTAGCCACTTTAACACCATCGGTAGAGGTAAAATCTCCCATATCTAGACCAGCTGAATATGGATGTGCTGCCATAACTCCGTCCATACTTGTGCAAAACGGGTAGAGATCTTTTGTCATCAAACCACCCATTCCCGCAGTGATCATTGCAAATGCGACGGTCTCATTTGACTTTACTAAATTTACGGCTCTCGTAAGGATTTGTTCAGCCTCCTCTGCAGTTCCAAACTTCTCCTCGTGGGCGTCCGCAAAAATTTTTACAGGAGACATCGATAACAAAAAAACGCTCAATAAGTATACAAACTTTTTCATTTCTGAACCTTTCATAAAGTAGTGACATTTAATTTTTTATTTTTATAATTTACCTTTAATTATTTATAAAAACCGCTTGCACAAACAAAGCCTCCGACTTTCGTGTACAAGGTAGTTTTCTCAGCTTTTTTTTCTGTAAGTTTTCCATTTTCATAAATTGGTAACACATACGATATTTTTGAAAGTTTACCTTCTTCGGCTTTAGTGAGCATTTCTTCTCCTAATTTTTTACCATCTTCACTAGTAAAGTTTTTGATTGAAGCTCCCAAGTTATAGGGGTGAGCCATTAAAACTCCGTCTAAATTGAAACAAAATGGATATAAATCTTTTGTGTGAAATCCCCCGCTCGGAATGGTAATCATCGTTAACCCCACAACTTCATTAACTTTTAAAATATTAATGGCTCTTTCAAGCAATATTTTGGCCTCTTCTTCAGTACCCTTGGTTGAATGGTCGTGCGCAAAACAAATCTGCAAGGGCAAAAGAAAAAACATAAATATTGACAAATTTAATCTTAATTTCATATTTACTCCTATGGTGTCTTTTGAATTAGTATACTGCAATGCACAATAACATTAAACTTTTAATATATTATTGAGCTTAATTGAGCAAAGTAAGCCCAACAAGGCTATGGAAAAAATAGCTAAATAGTAATTTTGATGTCCTATAAGTCCTGGATTATTGTCTAAGATTCGCCCAGTTATTGGAGCAAAGAAAATATCAGGAGTGAAACCAATGACAGAAATGATTCCAATAACTGTGCCAACTTGTTCCTTGGGGAAATTGCAGGGTGCGATCAATGAAAAGTAAATTGAACGCAATGCATAAATAACGAAAAAAGAAAGTCCGATATTTGCAATCAGGAACCATAGGAGAGTATGAGTTGGTGAAAATGAGCTTAATAAAGCCGAACTGATGCAAAGTAAGAGAAACAACATTTTGATGGATTTACTGGGACTTATTAGATCGACAGTAACACCTGCAAGTACTGCTGTAATTGGTCTTAAATAGGCTAATATTGCACTAAATCCTGCTGCATCAACTTCACTCCAGCCCCAGCCTGTTTGAAGAAATAACCCAATATTATCGAGAGATTTATAGCCACAGTACGCACATAACACAACCCCTGACAAAAGCCATACTTTATAGGTTAGTATCGGCTTAAAATTTTTTATGGCTTTCCTTTGTAGAGGCTTTTTTGTTTTTTTTGTGTCATTCGTCTTATAAAAATAGTTGAATAACATAGCAATAGTTAATAAACAAACCGCGTAAAAAATAGATATTTGCTGGATAATTGACTGACGACTAGAAGCATCTAAAAGGTCAGTCTCCTGAGACGGAAAGAAAAAATAAAAAATCACGCTTGTAAATAGAGCTGCTGCCAATCCTCTCCCACCCTCTAAAAAACCAAACGCTTTACCTTGAGAGTCTACACCACCCCATAATTTTGTTGCTTTTATTAATGCAGCCCAAAAAAATAGAATAGTGGTAACACCCCAAAAACCATAAAGAATACTCAACTCTAATGGACCCGGTAGCGTACTGAGATAAAAACCACCAGCTGCTGTTGAAATCAAAGAGCCTACAATTAGTTTTTTCTCCGGAACTCTATCAGCAATAAATCCACCCGGGAAATAGCAAATCATAGCTGTTATGCCGTATACAGCAAAAGCGTCACCGAGATCAGTATTAGTGAGATTTAACGCTTCCATAAATGTGGGACGAAAAAAGCGAGTAATATGAAATGGCAGAGCGAAAATCATCTCGCCAACAAGTATTAGAAGAAAAATATTCAAGTATCTATTAAACTTAAAAGCCATCGTAGTTTATTGATATTTGGCTGCAGTAATAAATTCTGAGAAGGGTTCACACCAAATTATGATGGTTGTAAATTCTTTTACGTCCACCTCATAGCTATTCATCACTATGAAACCGTTAAAAGTGTTAACAATACCGTATAACAAAGCGTTATTTTTTACCTCTAAAAAACTCTTTTCATTATCAACATAGTTTCTTGAAACATATAGGTGATAGCCGGGACCAGGTGACATTTTTCCTTGAAATGCTATGCTTTTGTTACTAATAGAAACTTGTCCCTCTGCCCAATGAAAGAAATCACTACCTGGTAAGTTTTTAACAAAGAAGGTTTCGTAAATAGATTCCTCAACAACTTTATCCACTCGTGCTTCACTCGGTTTTTCAGGAGCAACTATTATTGGCAAAGAATAAATACCAGAGGCAAACCCAATCAAAACACAGATTAAATGAGTTGCGGTAGACACGATAAACAGTAATTTTCTTTTTTTCTTTTTTCTAGGCAAGGTAACCGATCTTTCAAGTTATGTTTGACTCGATTATTTCAGTAGTCATCTCAGCAATTGCCAGAGAAGCTGTAAGCCCTGGAGACTCAATACCGAAAAATTGAATCAGATTTGGTAGTGCAGTTTTATCTGGTCCTAAAATAAGAAAATCTCTAAAGCCCTCTGTTGGTTTTGCAAGTTTCGGCCGAATTCCGGAGTATCCTGGTGAAAGATGTTCTTCCTTTATCGAAGGCCACCATCTTTTCACCTCACTACAAAAAAGCTTTTGTCTATTTTTATTTACTTCATAGTCCAAAGTGGAATTATCTTCGCCTATTTTCCTAGAATAGTCAGCTTTGTATAGATATTCAACATCAGGACCAAACTGAGCTTGACCGCCGATATCTATGGTTAGATGAGTTCCAAGACCGCCGGGAACCGGTACAGGATAAATCAGGTTTCTGAAGGGGCACGTTTTAGTAAAATTGAAATAATTACCTTTTACGAAATGTACTTCTGGTATCTTTAATTCCGGCATCCCTTGGATATTGTATGCCACAGCATCAGCTTCCAAGCCTGCCGCATTTATCAAAAATTTACACGTAAATTCAGTTTTTTGTTCATTTGGAGGACTGCTCGAGATTACAGTTATTTTCCAAGCTGCAGATTTTCGACTATATTCCGCATTACTAAATCTACTAAAGACTGCTAAGTTTCCCGCATTGTCATTTAAAGAACCCTCCAATGCATCCATGAAGCCATGAGTATCAACAATTCCTGTAGAGGGACTAAACAAAACCTCAGAGAAACAAAGTTCACTTGCCATTTGAGACACTTCTTTTTTTGTTAGCCATTTGAGATCAGTCACGCCGTTATTAATCGCCTGAGCATAAATTTTTTCTAAAATCTCTTCCTCTCCAGCCTGAGCAACTATCAACTTTCCTAATTTTTGATGTTTTATCTTGTGTTTGAGTAAATATTCGTACATTAAATGTTTGCCTCTTACACACAATGAGGCTTTTAAACTATTCTCAGGATAGTAGATTCCGGCATGGATTACTCCACTATTTCTTGCGCTGGTGGAGGAACCTTTGTTTTTTTGGGATTCCAGAACAAGTGTATTGAAGCCTTTTTTAGCAGTTTCGGCCGCAACTGCTAGTCCAACAACTCCACCACCAATCAAAACAATATCAAAATCATAGTCGCTCATATTGATAGTGTACTAAACTTTTGGGCTAGGTTACTGTTCAAAGAATTTTGTTATTTTTATTGGCAACGAAAGACTTTTACCACTTTTTATATTTACCCATACCCCTGTGCAAAGTCCGATGGCGAGAGGTTTTTCCGGCGAGCTTTTCTCGGTGAATTCATGAACAAATTCTGCACTAGAATTTCCCACATTCGCTACGAATGTATCAACAGTGATGGTAGAGGGAAAGGTTATTGGTATCAAATAATTGCAGAATGTGTTCGCAATTACAAAACTTTCATTGTTTTCTCCCAGTTTAATATTGATTTTTGAAAGCCAAGCTGCACGAGCAGTTTCCATATATCGAAAATACACAACATTATTTACATGACCGAGTGCGTCCATTTCTCCCCAGCGAACGATAAAATCCATGGAATCAAGTTGAATCCTCTTTTCGGGAATTACAATTTTCAAAGTTAAAAATCCCTCCAAAAAAATGTGCGAATAGCTACAATAACATTAGCTGAGGTAGATTTTATTATCACAGTTAAGAAAATTTTACTTATTCCGATTCTATATAGTCAGCCTAAATTTTTTTAAAAAAGAGTTTGGCGGGATATGTTGGAAATTTATTGGAGAACATTTTTCGATGACTAGTTTGTATGTTAACGGAGCAAACTCTTTAACTTCACAGACCGATGGTTCTGTGCTGTACGGTAATTCTGGTTCAGATATTGCCTCTTCTACCTTAAAAACGAATACCGGCACTAACTGGACACCTTCGACCGGATACAGCATTTATAACGTTATTAGGGTCGCATCAGCAGAAGAAAAGGGTTTGGATTTTGGCCCTAGAGCAGCCGTAATTATAGTCATTGAAAAGTCAGATACGAGTAGTGATAATTTACTTAGAGTGTGGGAATTTACTACTCAACCCTCCGGCATTGCTCAAGCAGTATCAAGTTCAGCATTTTCTACAACTCCGGTTGGCTTAGCGCCTCTGGAACATTATTACTCAGCAGATTTAAATAAAAACAGCCTAGTAACTAATTATGAAATTAGTAAAAAACCTTTTCAGTTAGAGCAACTATCAACTGGATATGTAGTTGACTTTTCATATATAGAATCGACAAATACTACGGGCTTGTCATATTTAATGACTCCATTAAAGTCAGCCTCCAGCGCTGCATGGAACCTTCCTTCTGCACATACGATTATAAAAACAATATTTTCAACAGAAATTTCTTCTTCCTTATCTACAGCTAGGTTAGATTTACTTTCCGATACCAATGGATCTGCTGTAGATGGTTTTTCAGTTACTCAATTTCGATTAGATGCAGCTGGGACGCAGTTTATACAAATAGCAGAGACATTTTCTGCGTCTGCTGCAACATTTGTAGCTTATGAATATCAGACTGCAACTGATTTAAATTCCGATGGAATTACCGGATCCAGCACTTATCAAGTACCTCTTCAAGGACCTGCAGTTACCGCAGCAGGTGGCTCTATTTTTGGAGGTGCCTTTGGAGACTTCCATACAATTTATCCAGTATCCGGCACAATTGTATCGTTCTCAGGAAATTTTTACCAAAATGATTATCATATTCTTGGTTTTGACCCCCCGTCCGGTCTGTTTGGTTACACTCTGCAGACCACAGAAGATCAAAAAGTATCTAGTAACTTAGCGCCACAGGCACTCCTATTTAATGGTGACCAGCCTTTTCACTTGGGTGGTTTTTCAGCTGGAAACAGTACGCTTACTAATGGCTCGAGTTTTGTCACTTTTGTTACCCACCATCAGGGGGATGTTAAATTATTTGAGTCTAATACTGCTGGAAATACAAACGTAACTATTTTTTCTTCAAAGGGATTATACAATTTTGATCCTGATTCGAATGAGACTCGACCTACAGCAGCAGCGATATTCAATTTAGTTTCTTCACTTTCTTCATCCAGTGGTTTACATCAATCTCTAAATTCTGCTTCCCCAACAGAATCAAGTTTTAGTCTTGGCTCCGCTGGATCCATTAAACTTGTAATAAATGAGCTTAATATTAAAGAAGACATTAACGCAGATGGCGTAATAAGCACTCTCAGCTCGTCTCTTGCTTCTACTGCTCTAACAGCAACAACATATACAGATTTTATTTTTACGGCAAGTGGCCAACAATCGGTAAGCACAAACTCACCGACTGTTTTCGAGATTATAAGAAATGATAATGGGGAAACTGCTTTAACCAAAGAAAGTAATGGCGGTCTCGTATATTTTCATTCGGCAGATCATTCGTTGATGGTAGATCCAGTTACGCATGGAGATCCAAACTCTTACTTTCGTTTAACTAACACGAACGAAAAACATTGGTTTTCTGCTTCGTCAACACTGATTTTAACAGGAGCATTTGAGGAGGATTTATTTGATCAAAAAGCCTTTTCAGAATTAATAGAAAATAATAATGCAACTGTGAAGGTTACCCCGAGGGTCGTTTCATTAGTTTTTGATACGCAGACAGGCAATACTTTTGGTTCAGTTCATACAATCTACAGTTTTGTAGATAATAATTCTCACTCGAGCGCACACAATGTGGCATTGGGGTACCAGCTGGACTTGTCAACCGCTTTAACGGTAAGCGTTGTTCAGAGAGATTTAGAGTCTTATGAAGTTCGTCTTGGTTATGATATAACGGGAGATGGAGAGGTGGGTAATTCAGGTTTAACTGTTGAACGTGTGGTAATTCAAGGTTCGCAGTTAAGTGCTCCTCAGACAGGCCTTTCACCGAACCTTGTCAAATTAAGCAATGGTCAGCACGCGATTGATTTAAAGTCACCTGCTGTTGCTGTTAAATCTCCTGGTGAAATTTTAATAAATAATTCTTCGCTTACCTGGTCGGCAACAACTGGGTCAAGTATTGTAGGATTGTATTCGGAAACAATGCAAAACCCCTCTGCTACTCAATCTTACGTGCTAGTGGAAAAGGGAGGAACTACGGCAAATCCAACGTTTGGAACTTGGAAATTTTCAGCTGACACCTCAATTTTTACTTTACAAACGAATCAAATTTCAGCGGTCATTATCGATGGAATCAGCATTTTAGCTGAAGAGGTTGGTCAGGGTTTTGATATTACAGGTGATGGAATAGTAGGAGATCAGATTACTGATGTTTTTGTTGCTGGTCAGCTTACAAAGGTTGACACAGATGGTGATGGAGTAGTTGATTCACTGCGGCAAAACCCATCGGTTGTAAAAAGCACGCTTGGGTTTTATGGAGCGGACTACACGGACGGGGGTGTTAGGGTTGGAGATAAACATTCATTTGTCATTTTTAAAGCGAGTAATGGAGAAAGCTGGGCTCCCTCTTTAAATTATAAAATTACCGGAATTTATGAGACTGTTCCGAGTGCATCAGGTTCTTTACTTGGAATTGTTGAGCAGGGTGGAAGTGCGACCACTCCAACATACCAAAAATGGCTATTTTCCTTTCAATCTGGTGCTACTAGTGCGCAGGCTCTCTCATCGAGCGCAGCTACCCTCACAACTTCGCAACTAATAGCAGATGAGCAGAACTTTGCTGTCGACCTTGATGGGAACGGAACCATAGGCGATCAGATTACCAATGTAATTATTAAAGGCACTAATCAGCCATCACTAGTTCAAGTTCAATCCGGAAATTATGCATTTGATTTCTCTCCAGTTAATGGAAGCACAGGAGTATCGGGATTGCAGGTTTTAGTTCCATCTAGTGGAACAACTTGGGAGCCAACGAGGGGAAATGAAATAACTGGTGTGTTTACCGATCAAGTAAGCTCCGCCTTACAGACAATAACAGTAGTCGAAAGTGCTGGATCGAATCTTGCACCTAGTTATAAAGCATGGGCTTTTAACCTTACTGAGGGAGCTTTTTTTGCTACGGCTACATCGATAATCTCTGTCGATGTTTCTTCAGCCAGTTTAGCTGCACAAGAAGCACAGAAAAAAATTGATGTTCTTGGAGATGGCCTAGTTGGCGATCCAATCAAAACTGTTTTAATCTCGGGTGGGAAATTTGATTTCGATTCAAACAATGATGGGTTTATTGATAGTCAAGCCACTGCACCAGGTGTTATTCAATCGAAGTCTACAGCTTATGGTCTTGATGTTTCGGGGTTGGGGAAAACTTCCGAAGTAACGACTACACTGTTTTTAGAAAATTCTACTAATGCCAATTGGACACCAACAACAAACTATGAAATAACTGGTGGATATGTTTCCTATGGCGTAAATTCTTCTAGTCAGCAGACAACGACTGGGTATATCTATGAAAAAACCGGTTCTGGGTCTTCTGCCGTTTATAGAAAATGGACTTTTTTGGAGGGAAGTGCTGCTGGCGTTGCAGCCGCAACCAGTGCGGTCTCTCAGATCGTTGCCATCGACGATATTCTTACACAAGAACTTGCACTCGGTTTTGACTTAAATAATGATGGAGTAGTTGGGGATAGAATTACTTCCGTTGCTTGGCAACTTCCTTTAGCTCAGACAGGAGTTCCGTCAGTCGTGCAGGTTGCTTCCAGTGCCTATGCAATTGATATTGCAGGGAGTTCAAAAGTTGGAGATTTAAAATCCGTCCTTACACTAAAAACGAGTGCTGGAAGTAATTGGTCAGTTGGTTCTGCTGCCACTGTTTCGGGAGCCTATTCAATTGAAACGGTTGATAGTTCCAACCAGCTGAATTACACAGCGGTGCTCATTGAGAAAAGTGGCAGTGGTTCTTCAGAAACCTTCAATGAGTGGATATTTCCGAGGCTCGGAAATCAAAATGTTTTGCAAGCTACTGCTTCCAATGCAACTGTAGTTACCCTCACCGATGTTTTAGCCAAAGAGTCTGTTGTTGGATATGATTTAAATCTTGATGGAGTAGTTGGAGATCGCATAACAGAAATTACATGGCAAACCCCTAATCCCTCTGGAACCACAACTCCTATAGTTGTCCCAAAATTAGCTAAGGTTTCTTCTAATGCTTACGGAGTTGATTATTCTGGTCAGGCAACCAGCGGTGGCTTGTCGCCCTTATTAATTTTAGAAGATACAACTGGTGCGACTTGGACTCCGTCTTCTGGAAGTGAGGTTAGTGGCGTTTATATTGAGCAACAAACTAGTGGGACGGCAATCACATATAATACTATTATAGTTGAGAAGAGTGGAACTACTGCCTTTCCAACGTTTAAAAAATGGACATTTGCCGAGGAAACTAGTTCTAAAGTTGCAATAGCTACAACCAGCACCTCACAGACTTTTACCGAAAGTGACCTTTTAGCCAAGGAAATAAATGTTGGTTACGATTTGAATGGAGACACCATTATCGGGGATGGAATTTCTGCAGTCATGGTGCCGAGTAGAAGTTATACAAATCTCTCGACTTCCTTAATAGAAAACAGCCCCTCAGTAGTTCGCCTTGCCTCAGGGGAGTTTGGTTTGGTTTTTGGAAGTAATAATTATGTAGCGGGTAATGAGTTTTCTTTTAGCCTTCGAGAAACTCAAGCAAGCGGTGGTATCCAATGGACTCCATTTAATTTCACAGCAACTGACGGAACCAGCTTTTCGGTTTTCGGGGCTGAAAAACTTTCTTCTGGTGAAGTAAAAATCTACGAAGTAAGAAAAGATACATTTGGTGATTCTGACGTAAGGGTATCAACATTTGTGCAAGTTGATGGCGTTGCTAATAAATATTTTATTAAAGATGCAGCCTCAGATGCAGCTTCACTGAGTGATATAAATTTCTTTTCTCAGGAAAATACTCTTAATTACAATCTTGATTTTAATAACGTACTCGGTCCAGGTGCCGAAGAGATTTTAATAAAGTCTAACGCTTATACTGATAAGTATTCGATTGCTCAAAAAAGTCCTACGCTCGTTAGGATTGCTGATGGAGGTGAGATTTACGTAGATATAACTGGTAGTGTAATGTTAGGTGAAATTCCTTTGATGAAATTGCAAACTACTGCAGCAACTTCACATAAATATTTAACAGCAACGAACCTTACAGGTATTTTTACTAGCTCAGAGAGCGATACTACTGCAAATACAGTTAAATTTTTTGTAAATGTTATTGAAGCGGACTCCACAGTTTCTAGTAAATATTTCGTTAAGAGGTTTGAAATTAATAGTGATAATTTAGCTAGCTATGATGGTGCTTTTGCGGTTAAAGAAATTGATTCGACTGACATACGCTCAAAAGAGGAGGTTGTCAGATATGATTTAGATGAAAGTGGTAAAGTTGGATTTCAAAGCCGGGAATTATTAATGCCTGCATTTATTGTGGCACAGGGTCCTGACGAGTTTAGCATTGTAAAGACAGAGACTAGTGCATACGGATTAGATTCGAAGATGTGGGTTTTACCCAATTTTGATCAATACTTTTTCTCTCTACATAATAACGACGGATCATTATGGCAAGCTAGTAATCAGACAATTAAAGGTTTATATGTCGAGAGTAGATCTAGCCCAGTAGTCGAAGGTGCCGACGATACAGCGACAAAGGTAGATGATAAAGTTTTGGTTGTAACAACGGCTGTCTCATCTAATACTACTGCGGTTACAACTACTTTCGATTTATGGGAATTTGTGATTTCTGGTGATACTACTTCAAATTCTCTTGGTTTATTTGAATTCACCATGAGTTCATTAAATTCTCAATCAATGAGCTTAGATGAATTATCAATACTGGAGGCTGATAAGGGGTTTGATCTCACGGGGGACAGACAGGTTTTAGGGGATGCAGCTGTACAAGCATTCAAGACGGAGATGCTCCAAGATGCATTGGCGAAAGATCTTGTTAGTGCTGAAATTTCTAAACTTACCGGTGATCCAGTGGTAAGTGAAACTAGCGCTAATCTTTTAATGGACGGGGTAAGCCTCCAGACAGAGACAATAACCTTCGGTGATTTAACAACCGGATTTGAGAAAAAAGTTTTAAATTCGTTCCTCAGTAATGGAAATATCAATTTAGATTTAGATCCAACTCTTTTAGACAATGACCCAAATGCATCTGAAATTACAGTGGGCGCAACTGTTGAATTATCTGTTTTTAGTTTAGACGAGCCAATAGAGAGTGCTGAGGAGTTTGTGCAGTTTGTTGCAGGAGCCGATAAGAATAGGACTCTAAGTTCGTATGAAGCTGTTTCTGATTTTTCTACATTGCTATCGGCTCAGAATTCCCTGAGCTCCGGTGGCAGTTCTATTTTGACTTCGAAGGTCAGAATGTTAGATTTTACAGCAAATGTACCATCAGCTATTGGGACGGATGAAATATTATTAGAGGTTAGTGAGAACTCAAGTTTTGTTTTGCTCGGGGACAATTTAACTGATACCGAAGGAACTTTTGTAAACCTTAGTAATGTTGCTGGAGCTTCATCGACTGAAATATTATTGTTGGGAGATTTTGTTCTTCGAGGTGGTGACGGCAACCAGAGCATTGTTGCTGATCAGGGAATGCAAGACCTAAATTTAGGTAATGGAAATGATATTATCTATGCAGGAGGTGGCGACGATAAAATCACATCGCTAACTGGTAATAATTATCTTGATGGAGGCGATGGTAATGACGAAATTTTAGCGGGTAGTGGTATTGACACATTGATAGGTGGAGCAGGAGATGATATTTTGGACGGCGGAGAGGGTTTTGATACAGCGGAGTACGTTGGCTCTTATTACGACTTCAATATTGAAAAGCAACTTAACTCTTTTTTAGTTGAGGACAAGCTTGATCTTCAGGGCTCTGACACGTTGTCGAGTGTGGAACGTGTTGAGTTTGATGATGGTACCTTGGCTTTTGATGTTGACGGTAATGCAGGTCAAGCGTATCGGCTTTATCAGGCTGCATTTGAACGAACACCCGACTCTGCTGGCGTAAGGTATCATATCAACGATATTGAATCTAACGGCCTAATACTTTATCAAATTGCTGGAAATTTCTTAGCCTCACCCGAGTTTGAGACTACCTATGGTACGAACTTGAGCGATTCTGATTTTATAGATGCTCTTTACGATAATGTTTTAGGACGTTCCGCTGAAGATTTTGAAAAGGAATACTACACCGAACGCTTCAATAAACCAGTTACGGATTCTATGTGGATGGATAGAGCGGCAGCACTTATTGGATTTTCCGAAAGCCCCGAAAATATGACTTTAGTAGGATCACAGACGGAAGACGGAATCTTTTTAGTATCATAGCAACAATCTATTTAATGTAAGCCTGTGAGTATGAAATTGGTATAAATTTAATCAAGGAGTAATTTATCAGCTATGGGATTACCAAATATTGATTTAACTAGCATTGATGGAAAAACGGAAAGCTTAACTAAATACGACGGTCATTTTTTATTAGTGGTAAATGTTGCAAGTTTTTGTGGGTTTACTCCACAGTATGAAGACTTACAGAAACTATATGAAGAACTGAAAGATAAGAAATTTCAAGTTTTAGGTTTTCCTTGCAATCAGTTTGGGGCTCAAGAACCTGGAGGCAATAAAGAGATAAAGGAATTTTGCGAAAAAAAATATAGAGTAACTTTTCCACTTTATGCAAAGATTAGTGTTAATGGACCGGATACCCATGAGCTTTTTAAATTTCTAAAAAACCAAGCGCAAGGTTTCTTAGGGAGTAAATCAATTAAATGGAATTTTACAAAATTTTTGATCGATAACCATGGAAGCGTTATTGGTCGTTACGCACCTCAAACTTCAATTATTGAGATAAAAAAAGATTTGGTGCCTTTATTGTTTCCAAATTAAACAAGTCTTTGGGTTTTTTTTTGAGACTAGTTTTTCTGTTGCTAATAACGTCCTTAACGGGTTGCTCCTCAACGCAGTATTCTTGGAATGCGTTCGAGGGGCATGTAAGATTATTAATACAATCTAAACCGATTGATAATTTATTGGAAAAAAAAAACTTAGATGAAAATCTTAAACATAAACTTAAGCTTGTTAGAAAAGTTACAGATTTTGCATCTACAAAGCTGCATCTTCCCAACAATAATAGCTATGAGCGTTACACTGAACTAAACAGAGAAGCAGTTGTTTGGAACGTTTTAGCGACAGAAAAGTTTTCTTTAGATTTGAAAGAATGGTGTTACCTGGTAATCGGTTGTATGAGTTATAGAGGTTATTTTTCAAAGTCAAAAGCTATTTCCTATGCAAAAGACTTAGAGAACAAAAGAAATTTAGAGGTAGTAGTTGTTCCGATACCAGCCTATTCTACTCTGGGTTGGTCAAAATGGCTTGGTGGTGATCCAGTTTTGAGTACATTCATATCGTACGATGATATTTCTTTTATGAGCTTAATATTCCATGAGCTTGCACATCAGAAAATTTTTATTAAAGGCGATTCTGCATTTAACGAATCATTCGCTTCTACTGTAGAGGTGCTGGCAGTTGAGGAATGGTTAAAGGTTTACGGCAGCAAAAAAATAAAAGCTATTCATCGGAATAGGATAAAAGAAAAATATCTGTTTCTATCTGAAATTATTAAAGTGAGGAAAAAATTAGAAGAACTATTTAAGCAAGAGCGCAAAGATGAAAATATAGAATTTAAAAAAAATAATTTGATGCAAGAATTTAGGGATAAATTGATCAGTATTCGAGAGGACTCCACCCGACAAAATGTTACCACAGACGCTAACTTTATCAGATGGGTAAACTCACTTAATAATCCTTTACTAGCCATATCCGGTGTATACCAGGATTATGTTCCACTTTTTAAAAGTTACTTTAAGAAAAATGACGGAGATTGGAAATTATTCTATGAAGAGGTCGAGCTTTTTTCAAGACAAAGTAAATCTGAGAGGCTGAAAATCTTGCAGCAATTTTCCGAAAAATAAGTAAATTTTTTGGTTGTTCTGTCGATTAATTTACAAGGAGGGAATGTGTTAAATATCTACAGAAATATTTTTTTATTACCAACAGTTGTAAGTGTTGCAGTTCTGGTTACCAGTCATTACATATTGGATAATGGTGTTGTAGCTCAGGAAGGTATTCCCATTACTTGCGTGCCAAACAAAGGTGTAAAGTTTGAAGGAGTTGATTCTGACAAACTAATTGTTAGACAAAATAAAGTGCCACTAGCTGTAGTATATGTTTCGGGCTATATGCCTAGACCACCATACTCTTTCAAATTTTTTGGTCCTGAACTTTGTGATCGAGGTGCAAATTCAATTCTCATGATCAAGGACGGGTTCTACAGGGCAACTTACATCAAGTATTTTGAGCCAGCTACCCTAGGCATAGGAAATGAGGGTTAGTATTCACCAGGCTTTATCTTGGATTTGAGAGATTAAAACTTTGCCCGCTTCTGAATGACCAAGAGGGGTTGCATTAAAATCTGTTGAAAAAACATAAGAGGCATAGTTACTACCAACAGTCGCAATCGCAGCTTCTACGGAGCAATCCTTTGCATTATAAACTGGTATTCCTGCTGCAGAGAAACCAATGGGGGGACACGATGGATTAGTGCTATTAACAAACCCGTATGTACTAGGGTTAGTAACAAAATCCTGGATTATGTCGTACACATTATAAAATGTTGTCCTTGACTCATTTACATTTAATGACTCTAAGGTAGTGTTGAATGATACTACATAATTATCAAAAAGAGACTCTAGCGCTTGGCGAGTAGATGTACCTAAAGATGCTTCAATACCACCAAGAACGACTGAAAATCGAGGGGTAGCAGTAAGTGGCGCAGCACTTTTTACAATTACTTTTGAAGCCCCAAGCTGGAGAATTCCATTCTTAATATTTTCATTTAGCAGCGTTGCCAAACCACTAGAGTATGCAATTCCAAGATTTGCGAGAGCGGTACTGAGAGTTGCACTATCTACTACAGAAGCAAGTGTTGCATTTACTATTGCTTCGGGAACTAATACCGAAACAAAGTTACCAAAATTTGCAATCGCAGCTGTTTGTTCTATGCCAGAAGAAGTAAGTGCACTCAGGGCAGCTGATATGAGATCAGAGAAATCGTTACCTGCTGCTCCGACTAAGATAAGATCTGTAGAACTGTAACTACCATAATTACTAGCTGCGTGTGTAATTTGTAAAGCTAAATTTCTAGGGTCGGTAGGTTTCAGTGTCGAATCTGCGTTTCTGTAAATAATCCTCCCACCACCAACAGCATAATTAGTACAACTTGCTCCGTTACTATTTATGGTGAATGTAGCATCAAAAACATTATCTGGTGTTCCAATATAATAATTACACAACGTATCAATACCAAGATTCTCCGCCACTACGTCAGAATAAACATTAAAAGATCCCTTTCCAGTTGCAATTGAACCTTGATGAGTGAATTTATGTCCGAAGGTACCAGAGTCCTCAAGACTATCACCTATAACAATCATTCTCGATATAGATGGGTTCGAGGATCCTCCAACACTAGAGCCGCCCCCACAACTCGAAAGTAAAGCAACGCTAAATATTAAAAGAAAGCTAGCCGTAAGACTTTTAATTTTTTTTAACATGATTAGATCGATAATGATTTCTAGCAAGTTGTTTTGTGTACTAGTAAGTGGTCTCTTCTTCAATTACGTCTCCTTAACAATTATTGTTATGACTGTACAAAAAAAATGTACACTGGGAAAAGAAAGAAAGTTCAGTCATAATAAGACTAGTCATGGTAATACTAACGTAAATTATAATTATAAACTGGAGAACCTATGATGCGTTGCAATGTGGAGCGAGCTCAGAACAATCAAAATTCTATAAATTTTTTAAAGAGAAATGTTTCTTTTTTTATTTTTATTTTTCTGTTCATCAGTTTTTATTCCACTCCAATCAGTGCTGTGGAATTTGAGTCCGGCGATTGGTCTGGATCACTTGAGACAAATGTTTCCTTAGGCTCAAGTTGGAGAGCTCAGGAGGCCGATAATAAGCTTTACAGTGCTCCTGACGGCGCAAGAGCAGGGCTCAGTAGAATTGGAATAGGAGAAACGAACACTGACAGTGGAAATGTCAATTATGGAAAAGGTGACGCTTGGTCAACCCTTCTAAAAGCTACCATTGATTATTCTTTACGTAGAGATGATGTAGGTCTTTTTGCAAGAGTTCGTGCTTGGCATGATTATGCTCTCGAAAGTAATGGTGTTAGGGCAGGAAATGGAGGTAGTGGTTATAGCTTAGGTAATCCATTATCGGATCACGGTTTTGCTCATTTGAGTAAATTTTCAGGTGCTGCCCTTCTTGATGCCTATGTTTACAATACCTTTGATATTGGGGAGTTTCCGATGCAGGTAAGGCTTGGAAACCAAGTTATCAACTGGGGAGAAAGTTTATTTGTGCAAGGGATAAATCAAATTAATCCAATTGATCTAACCTCTTTGAGGCGGCCAGGCACTGAAATCAGAGACGCGTTTCTCCCGATTAAAGCTTTATCAATGAATTTAGGGTTAGGGGAAGGAAAATCCGTTGAAGCTTTTTATCAGTTTGAGTGGTCGCCTGCTAATTTAGACAGTTGTGGGACATACTGGTCGCCTGTTGAATTTCAAATTACTACTACCCCGGGACAAGCTTGTTCTCAAGCCATTACAACTTTGCCTGGTTTCAGTAATGCCGTGGGGATAGCGGCGGGAGCTAATTTGCCAATGGGTCCTGGGCTAGATGGACCCGATTCTGATCAATATGGAGTTGCATTGAGATTGCCTGTTGACAAATTAGATGGTGAGCTTGGACTTTATGCTATGAAGTTTAGTTCTAGAATTCCTTATATATCTGGTAGGTCTGGTTCTAATATCAGAGGGTTAGGCGGAGCGATCGGTGCTGCGTTGAATCCTAATAATTTTTTAAACCCAATTCCAGCTCAGGTCGCCGGTGCTGCTGCTTTTGGATTGAATCTTACGCCTGGAACAGGTTTGTGGGAATACCCCGGAGGCACTGAGCTTTACGGATTATCCTTTACTACTAATGTTGCGGGTTGGTCAATTGGGTCTGAGGTAAGTTATATACCAAATTTACCTGTACAGATAAATGCAAATGATCTCTTAGCTGCCATTTTGACAGGTGTTGGACCTATGGGCGCAACTGCAGTAGCCTCAAATAGTGCGGGAGCAGGTGATGGAGTAGCTGGGTATGATCGAATCAATAGATTACAGATACAAATAAACGGAATAAAAGTGTTACCACGAATTTTAGGTTCTTCTCAAAGTGTTTTTGTTGGTGAAATTGGTTATCAGAGGGTAAATATTGGTGACTCGTTTACTGGTAACAGATACGGAAGACATTTTGTTTTTGGGTATGGTCAGCATGCGTTATACGGCGGTACTTCATTAACAACTACACATCCAGAGGGCTCAAAAAATGATGGATATGTAACAGAGAATTCTTGGGGTTACAGGCTTAGGGTTAGGGGCGAATACCCGGGAGTGTGGGGTAGCCCACTTACTCTTTATCCAACTTTGTCTTTGAGACATGATGTCAGCGGCTTTTCTGCTGATTCACAATTCTTACAAGACAGAATTGCAGTTGGTTTAAATGCACGCTTTAATCTAAATAAGGTTCATAATTTTGAAGTGGGGTATGTTTATTATGCTGATTCTGCAGATTACGATGCATTTCGAGATAGAGATTATGTTTCAGTAGTTTTAAGCAGTTCTTTTTAGTTTAGTCTTAAATTTCATCTGAATACTTGGAAGGTCTGTGATGTTAATTCGTGATTTTGCTCCCTTGTTTTCTGCGTTAGTTTTATTTACAGTTGGTGGCGGTGTTTTTGCGGATGTGACTTATTCAGGCGCGGAAAAATCCGGGAATGAATCAATTGGAATTCCAGCCTGGACAGGAGGGTTGACGCGACCTCCTTTGGGTTGGCAAAAAAGTCAGGGATATGTTAATCCTTTCGCTGAAGAAAAACCTTTATTTATAATTAATGCATCTAATTTCATAGAATTTAAAGACAAGCTTACAGATGGACAAATTGCTCTTTTAGAAAAAATCCCAGCTTTCAAAATGCCGGTTTATAAAAGTCATAGGACCGCGGTACTTCCAAAAGAGATTATAAAAATTATTGAACAAGAATCAGGTAATGCACGCATAGTTTCTCACGGAATTATCGGAAGGAGTGAATCCTCGATACCTTTTCCTCAGCCCAAAAATGGAGAAGAGGCCATCAATAACTACCTTATGAGATATATTGGTAATGGATTCGAGAGAGAATATTCATGGTTTCCAGTGAGGCCTGGAAAAAAGTATTACAGAGTTGGTTTTAAAGACAGAGTTGTAGTGGCTCAATCGATGAGGCCACCACAAATAAAACGTGGATTAAATTACGCGTTTTATGCAAATTTTTCTGCTCCATCCACACTGGTGGGTACAGTATATTTGGTTCATGAGTTTACTAATTTGATCGAGAATCCGCGGGCTGCTTGGATATATAATGCTGGTGCAAGACGCGTGAGACGAGCGCCAGATCTTGCTTATGATAATGTAGCTGACGGAACAGAGGGGATGCGAACCACTGATCAATATTTCGGTTTTAATGGAGCAACAGATAGATATACTTGGGTATTGAAAGGGAAGAGGTCACTTTTCGTGCCATATAACACTTACGATATTAGTAGTAAGAAATTAAAATATGAAGAGATTTTGGATAATGGCACAGTTAACGCAGATTTAATGAGGTATGAGTTGCATAGAGTTTGGGTGGTTGAGGCAACATTAAAGGAAAAAAGTAACCATATTTATGGCAAGAGAGTTTTCTACCTTGATGAGGATAGTTGGTCGCTACTGGGTGAAGATTGTTATGATACGCGAGGTAACATATGGCGAATTGGTATTCATGGATTCATACAAATTTACGATAAATTAGTGCCATGGCCAAATATACTTATTTGGCACGACTTATCAAATGGAAATTATTTAGTCTCTCACTTGGACAATGAAATAAGAAAACCAATTCGGTTCGGTATCAATGATCGCTGGTCAAATTTCCAACCAGATGCCTTAAGAAGAAGAGGAACTCGTTAGGGAATATGAATGCAATTTTAAGAGCACCTGTATTTTGCCGAGCGATCGGCATTTTTTTTATTTTTTTTACTAATTTTGCAAGTGCGGAATCATTAATAAATAAACAATTACCAAATGTTGACAAAGTATTTTTCACTGAACTTACCAACGCTGGAAATTCTATTTTTATAGTAGGTGAAAATGGATCTCTTTTTCGTTCTGAGGATCAAGGGCATACTTGGAATCCTCTTAAGCTTGATTCAACAGAATTGCTCACCTCAATTGATTTTTTTGATGCAAAGAATGGTGTTTTAGTCGGACATGAATCCACGATGTATATCACGAACGATGGAGGTAAAACATTCAAAAAAGTTTTCCTAAAAGATTTAGCTGACAGGCAAGCTTTGATGAAAGTTCGATGGTTATCTCGTGAAAAATTGATTGTTGTTGGAGAATTTGGTCTTGTTATTACTTCTACTGATTCGGGAGTTACGTGGAAAACTGAGAAGGTCTCTACAACGTTTTTTGATCGCCATTTATACGACATTATTCCACTGAAGTCAGGCATAGTTTTGGTTGGTGAGTCTGGAACACTGATTTTCCGTGGTAGCAATAGTAGTAGTTGGATAAGTATTTCTACACCATATAAAGGATCATTTTTCGGAGGTATTTTAGGCAAAGACAATACACTTTTTTTATATGGTATGAGAGGTAGCATTTACCGTACTTCAATAAGATTAGTTGGCGGAGAAAATGGAGTAAAAAAATTAAAATTCACACGTATTGACGCTCTAGTAAATAATACTTTATCGTATGCAATCAGGCTCGAGAGCGGGAGCATTGTTTTTTTTGATAATGGCAGCAATGCAATTTTTTATGAAAATAATAAAATATCAATAAAAAAAGTCAGTGTTGACACAGTAACTGGCAGTTTTGAGTTACCCAACAACACATTGCTTATGGTTGGTTTTCGAGGCATGGGAAAACTAAATTTTTAATTTTGTATATTAGGAATTTTTCTTGGTAGATAAAATAGCAGACACAATTCTAGCAAATCGTGCGACTTTACTATTTCTCCTCGCTGTTTTTACAATTTTTTGTTTATTTTCAGTTAAACAAATTAACACTAATCCAGGCTTTGAAAAAACACTACCTGCTGCACACCCTTACATTGAAACTTTTTATGAATACCGCGAGGTTTTTGGAAGTGCTAATAGGTTAGTAGTTTCCTATAAACCGTCAAACGGCACTATTTACAATGAAAAATCTCTGAAAACACTAAAGAAACTTACTGATGAAATTTTTTATTTTGAGGGTGTTGAACGGAGCTCAGTTACTTCGCTCTTCACTACTAATGTAAGATATATAGAAGTGGTTGAAGATGGTTTTCGCGGAGGAAATATAATATCTGCAAATTTCTCGGGCACCGAGGAACAAATTAAAGAGATAAGAAAAAATGTAATTAAGTCAAATTGGAATGGAAGAATTGTTAGCAAGGATGGAACTCAAGCGTTAGTATTGGCGTCACTTCAAAATAAAGAACTAGATGTAAAAAGAGTTTCTGAGGATTTAGAAAAAATCAGAAATAAATACGAAATTAACGGCGACGAAATTTATATTTTGGGGTTCTCCAAAGCTGTTGGAGATGTAATAAAGGCTGCAAAAAGCGTGTTGGCCTTTTTTGTTTTGGCCTTTCTAGTAATAACAGTTTTTACTCGTATTTATACAAGATCTTGGGCTATTACCAGCTATGTCTCGTTTAGTTCACTAATACCAGTTGTTTGGCTATTAGGATTAATGCCATATTTCGGTTTAGGATTAGACCCGTTGTCAGTCCTCGTTCCTTTCTTAATTTTTGCAATTGCAGTATCTCATGCCGTACAAATGACTAACGCATGGAAGCTGGAGGTATTGTCTGGTGGTAAATCTAAACGCGCTGCAAAGCAGGCATTCGTAGAACTTTTTTTACCTGGATCAGTTGCATTACTAGCAAATGCTGTTGGATTTTTTGTCATAGCACTGGTCGATATCAAAGCCGTCCGAGAATTAGCTTTTACTGCCACGATTGGCGTCTCTTTAATGGTCGTATCTAACAAATTATTTTTACCGATATTACTCTCTTACTGCCCAGCAAATATTAAGTTTTCTGAATCATTAAATTCATCAAAATACTTTGAATTTCTTTGGGATAAACTTTCCTATATTTTTCGAGATAAATACACGTATATTCTGCTCTTATTTTTCTCCCTTCTTTTTATATCAGGAAGCTTCATCATGAAGGATGTTCAGATTGGAGAACTCAGTTCTGGAGTTTCTGAATTAAAGAGTGATTCACGATATAATTTAGATCGTAGGGAAATAGTCGAAGCTTATGATTTTGCTATTGATAATTTTAAGGTCATTGCTGAAATAAAGGGGGAAGAGTCACCATGCTTAAATCCTGAAGTGATGAAGACATTAGAAAGGTTTGAGTTTTTTATATTTCAAAATCCAAACGTGATGGCTGTTGAGGGGATGGCAGGTATTGTGAAAAAGATCAACCAGGCTTATTCCGAGGATTTCATAAAGTGGAGGACTGTCCCCTCAAATTCTATCCAAATTGCTCAAGGGGTCGGATATGCAACTAGGCTGGGAAATACTTATATGAATACAGAATGTTCTGCATTGCCAGTTTCTATTTTTCTCCATGACAGGAAGGCTAAAACCATCGAAAGTGTAATTTCAGATATATCCAAATTCAAAAGCACGATGACAACCGATAAATTGAACATCCGACTTGCACTTGGAAATGTAGGTGTATCAGCCTCCAGAAATGAAGTTATAGAGTCGTCAGAGCCTTTAGTTAATCTTGCACTTTTTTCATCTGTGGGTTTCTTATGTTTGTGTATGTTTAGATCACTTCTCATCTCGTTAGCGATTATGATTCCTCTACTATTAGTGACTATCTGGTGTAATGCACTAATGGTTTTTTTGAATATTGGAGTCAAAATGAATACCCTTCCTGTCATTGCTCTTGGGGTTGCTGTAGGAGTAGATTATAGTATTTACCTTTTTGAAAGAATGTACCATTATATGAAAAATGAAAAACTCAGCCTTTCCTCGAGTTATTTGGAAAGTCTACGTCAGCGTGGATCGGCATCAATCTTCACCGCTCTTGTCACTTCATTTGCGGTATTTATGTGGTATTTCTCCGAACTTAAGTTCCAGCAAGATATGGGTCTACTACTAGGTTTTATGTTTGTTTTCAATTTGATTGTAGCTATTATTTTAGTGCCGCTATTACTCAAATTTTTTAATATAAGAAGATCATTATAATGCTGAATATACAGCAACTAAAGAAAAGCCTAAAAATTCCTGTTATAGCTGCTCCGCTTTTTATAATTTCTAACCCAGAGACGGTGGTCGCTCAGTGTTGCTCAGGAATAATTGGCTCATTTCCAGCCTTGAATGCAAGAGGAGAAGGGGAGTTGGAACGATGGATCGAAATAATTGAGAAGAGCATAGAGAAAAGAAAGTTAAAGAAGCAAATAATAGCACCATATGCGGTTAATCAGATTGTTCATTCGTCGAATACTAGACTAGAAGCCGATTTAGAAATATGTATAAAAAAAAAGGTTCCTATAATAATAACAAGTTTACGGGCACCAGGCAGAGTGGTTGAAGCTGTACACTCTTATGGGGGATTTGTTTTTCACGATGTTATCAATTTGAGACATGCAGAAAAAGCTATTGAGGCAGGAGTTGACGGTTTAATTTTAGTTTCTGCTGGGGCTGGTGGTCATGCTGGGACCATTAATCCATTTGCATTGGTTACGGAAGTAAAAAAAATTTTTAAGGGGACAATTATTTTGGCTGGTGCTATTTCTAACGGTAATCATATTTTAGCAGCCGAAGCGTTAGGAGCCGACTTTGTATACATGGGAACCAAATTTATTTGCTCTTCTGAATCTCCTGCAAATAACGAGTATAAAAAAATGATCATTGAGTCCAGTGCCCAAGATATTATATATACTAATTTTTTTACGGGCATTTACGGAAGCTATTTAAAGAGGAGTGCTGAAAAAGCTGGTTACAGAGGAGAAAGAAAATTTTCTTTATCGAGACTAAAGCTTTTTTTAGAACTATTTCTCAGCAAGAAATTTAAACGAATAAATTTCAGTTCTTTTGAAAAGTTGGGGAATAAGGCTTGGAAAGATATTTGGAGTGCTGGCCAGGGCGTAGGTTCAATAGAATCGGTAGAATTAATATCCGAAATTGTCGATACCTTAGCGATAGACTATAAGCGTGCAAGAGAAAAATTACAGCAAAATGACTAGTTCCTTGAAGATAATATTATTAGGACTAGCTTTTTTTGAGTTTATCTTCCTACCTGTTGGTGTTTGCGCTAAGAACAGCCAACATAGTTTTTACACTGCGGTTGGCGCAGATAAAAATGGAACAGATGATGGCATCATTCCCGAGTTTAAAGATGCTAGCATTCCATTTGAATCCGAATACTATGACGACCAAATTAATTTTATAGTAGATAAAAATAATTATATTAATTATCTGAAATACCTTCCTGGTGGTCTTTCTCAGTTAATACAAAAGATTAAGAATTTTGAGATTTATGTTTTTCCTACGCGGAGAACAGCTAACTATCCAGATTTTCTAAAGGAGTCTTTTTTAGAAAAAAAGAAAAGTAAACCTGTAAGAAATAATGACTTATTTTTGGGTAAAATTAATCATCTTCCATATCGATTCCCGGAAACAGGTGAGGAAATTATTTGGAATCATTTGTCTAGATATCAGGGAGGCAGCGTTGAGAGGTTTGTTGATTCGTTCGTCGTTCGTAAAAATGGTCAGGCACTAAAGACTCGTACTTGGATAAAACGAGTCTACAATTCGCACATTAATAAACCAAAAAAAAATATTTTGTTTTATGCGCTCGCAAAGTATTTAGAGCCAGTCTCATTAAAAGGAGATATTTTACTAGTACACGAACCTGTTAATCAGGTATTTGAGAAAAGGAATTCATGGATATATAGTTCTGCACAGAGGCGTGTTAGGAAGGCTCCTGAATTAGGCCATGATTCAATTGGGAGTGGTTCACAAGGCCTTGTTACTGCAGATCAAATTGATGGGTTTAATGGATCTACAGAACGATATAATTGGAGAATATTAGGGAAAAAAATAATGATTGTCCCTTACAATATTAATAAGATAAAAGATAAAAAGTTAACTTACACAGAAATGCTAGGTTCTGGATCAATTAAATCTGAATTACTGAGATATGAATTGCATAGAGTCTGGATAGTAGAGGGTATTTTAAAAGAAAATTCCAGGCATATTTATGCAAAAAGGGTTTTCTATATAGATGAAGATAGCTGGATAATTCTATTAGAAGAATGTTATTCGGTTAGAGGCGATATGTGGAGAGTGGCAGTGCACGGAATAATACAATTTTACGAGCACCAATTTCCAGTGTATGGTGCAAACATATATCATGATCTCAATAATGGATCTTATTTTATTACTGGACTAGAAAATGAAATCAAGAAAAAGGCTAAAATAGGTTTTATATCCAAAAGTATGGAGTTTCAACCAGACGAATTAAGAAGGCTCGCTGCTGGCAATTAGTATTCTGTTGTTTCATAACTATGTTGAGAATGTAGTGGCCCTCCCCTAAAAGGCGCAAAACCAGTGCCGAAAATCACTCCGGCATCAGCTAAGTCTTCATCGTCAACTATACCTTCCTCTACAAGCTGCCGAGTTCGAACTATCAAAGGTTGAATCAAATTTTCTGCTAAATTATTTGTCTCCTCTTTTGAGAGGGAAACCTTATTTTTAAGAACTTTTTGACCTTTTTTCCATTTGTAAAAACCCTCTCCCGATTTTTTACCAAAGTGGTTTTTTGCGGTAAGGGCCGTAAGGCACGAGGGCATAGATTCATCAGCAGTAGTAAGCTTACCAACCGCGAGCACAATATCTAAACCTACAATGTCAACAAGTTCTATTGGCCCCATGGGCATTCCCCATGACTTCATTGCGAAGTCAACCTCTTCAGGCTTGATGCCGCTATCAATTGACCTCATAGCATTATCTAAATAGGGCATTAATACTGCATTTACTAAAAAGCCAGGGCTACTTTTTACTGGCAGAGGTAATTTTTTTATTTTGTGAGCAAATACAAATGCATAGGAGAAGAAATTTTTATCAGTTTTTTTACTTTCAATTATTTCAACAAGCGGCATTTTAAAAACCGGGTTAAAAAAATGCACTCCTACTAATCGGGACGGGTCATTCAAGCAACTGGATATATCCTCTATTTTTATACTGGAGGTATTTGTACACAATAACGCTGTATCACGTGCTTTTCTTTCAATAAATTTGAATATACTCTTCTTTACAGCAAGATTCTCTGTCGCAGCCTCGATTATGACATCTGCCTTTTTTATACCATGCCCATCACAATCGGGAATTATATTGTCCAATATTTTTCTTTGATCATATGGACTTGAGAATTTTCTCTTTAGTGCAACTGATGCGTTATTTAAAACTTTGCCAATCTGTTTGTTTGAAGTATCTTGAATCGTGACCCTGAGATTGTGCATAGCACACCATATGGCGATATCTCCACCCATTGTTCCCGCACCAATAACATGTATATGATTTAAATGAACTTTACCGCTATTGACATCATCGCTTATTGTTGACTTTTTGTGTATATTTTTTAATTTTTCTCGAAGTAAATACACCCTCAAGAGATTTCTTGCAGTCTGCGAACCAAGCATCTCATCATGAATAGACAAATCACGAGTCGGGTCACCATTATGTTTTGCCCAAAGTTTTAAAATACCAAAAGGTGCCGGATACTGATCCTTGATAATTTTTTTTTCTAGTTGTTTTCTTATTAAAAAATGTGACAGAGGTTTTAGTGGACCTAGTAATAACTTATCAAAGAACGACATTGTATTTTTTTTGTAACCCTTATCAATAAGCCTTTTACAAGCTTCTTTTGCAACTCTTTTTTCTGCTAACACATCAATTAAGCCAATACTTTTCGCTCTTTTTGAGTTAACAAATTTTCCAGTGAGCATTAAATTCATAGCAGTTTTCGGACCTATTCTCTCGGGCAAGCGTTTTATACCACCCCAACCAGGATAAATTCCCAATTGTACCTCGGGCAAAGCAAAGTTTGTTTTATTGTCTTTGATTCCAATTATGTAACGACACGATAGAGCAAGTTCTAATGCTCCACCAAAACAAAAACCTTCAACCAATGCAATGGTTGGAATTTTTGTTGACAGTTCCTCTAGTCGGTTATACAGAAACCACCCGTCACTCACTATCAGCCGACTTTTTTCCAACCAGTTGTTATTTTTAGAAAGATTTACAAATTCATTAACGTCTGCTCCAGCAGAAAAACCAGTTGTTTTAGTGGAAAAAAAGACAACTCCGTTTAGCCCTTCAAATAAGTTCGTGGAAGAGGTTTCTTCGAAGCATTTCAGAATGTTTCCTAACTCAAGTCTTACTTGTTCAGATAGAATGTTTGTTGATTTTCCAAGACAGTTTAGCTCTAGCCACAGAATATTATCTGTATCAACTTGTAGTTTCCAATTTTTAAGTTCAATAGATTTTAGTTTTTTGATTAACATAGCTCAATCAAAGAGGCACCTCCTTGTCCTCCCCCGATACAAATTGAAGCTAAACCTCTCTTTAAAGAGTTTTTTTTGAGTAAGTGAATCAAATTTAAGATAATCCTTGCGCCACTTGCTCCAACTGGGTGTCCAATAGCAATAGCTCCACCAGCAATATTTAATTTGTTAGGCTCTATAGCCCCAAAGGTTTTTCTATATTTTAGCACCTTGGAACAATACTTAAAGCTATCCAATGCAGCCTGACAAGCTAAAACCTGCGCCGCAAATGCTTCATTAATTTCCCATAGGTCAATATCTTTTCTTTCAAGTTTTTGTCTTTTTAAAATTGGAATTAAAGCATGTATCGGCCCTAATCCCATTTCTGTAGGATTTAAGCCAGACCAGTTTATATCTTTCACTATTGCTAAAGGTTTTAAGGCAAATTTCTTAACTGCTTTTTCTGAGGCCAATAAAAGTAACGCAGATCCGTCAGTTATTTGAGAGCTATTTCCAGCAGTAATTTTCCCATCCGGCTTATCAAACACTGCTCGCAGGGTAGCGAGTTTCTCGATTTTTATATCAGGTCTTATACCATTGTCGTGTTCATAAAAATTACCTTTTGCATCATAAATTTGTTGAGTTTGTGGTTTTAGTACATCTTCCATTGATGATAGGGCCTGTTTGTGACTTCGGACAGAGTATTCATCAAGTTCTCTTCTGGTTAAATTGAATTTTTTTGCTAAATTTTCAGCAGTTTGACCCATACTTTCTCCCACCACAGGATCAGTCAGTCCTTTTAAAATTGAAATGACGGGAAGCAGAAAAGAAGGTTTAAAATCCTTTACTTTCACAAGCTTATCTCTAAGACCTTTTGCTGTTGAAAACTGAGAGAACCATCGGCTAGCAGATTTAGAAAAAATCAGCGGTGCGTTTGACAACGAATCTGTGCCACCACATAACACCAAATCTGATCTTCCTGAACAGATAGATTGTGCCGCTGAGTCGATAGATTGTAAGCCGCTAGCACAATTTCTATGTACGGTCCAAGCGGGCGCTTGGACGCTGCAATTTAATCTCAAGCTAACCACTCGGGCAATATTCATTTCACTTACACTTGGAGTAGTACAACCGAGAATAATTTCATCAATTTCCGAGGGCTCGAAAGTCTGTCTTAACAACAACGTTTTTCCCGCTTGAACCGCCAACTCAGAAGCAGAAAAGGGACCAGGACCAACTTTTGCATTCGCCTTCAAAAATGGCGATCTTAACCCATCCACCACAAATACCTGTGAATTAAACATGTTTATTTATCCATAAAAGTAAGATTAAATATAAAAGCTCGTAAGTCCAATTTAGCGCTCATTAAATTGCTCATAGGTTCATTTAGGTTAACATTAGTAGAACTTCCGAATTCAAGCAGCTTTTGGCAACGGCGTTTTCTTTTTACTACGGCTAAGCTTCATATTTTTATCAAATTCGTCAACACCAATAACTAAATCTCTAAGAATATTTAGTTTATTGACAATGTTAAATTCTTCTTCAGAAATAATTTTTTCTTTAAACGCCTCTAAGGCGATATCTTTTACATTTGCTTTAGGGTTATTACGGAACCTACCTCTCTTTTCTGCCGTTCGAATCTTACTCTCTATCGGCTCAGACAGTTTGCTTACTAATAAAGCCTGCTCGATGGCAGACACAGGCTCATTTGTTAAGTCTTCCTCATTCAACTTTTTCCGCCAAAATACTTCAGCAGTATAGTAGTCTCTAGCTTCACTCGGTACAGAAGCAATTTTTCCTGCAGCCAATAATTCGCCATCAGAAAGCTTGTTGTTTGGCACCCCTATTGGAAACGTGCAAAATTTTAAGATAGTTTTAGAGGCTTTACTATCGATATTTGCAAACAGGGAATTAAATGCCTCCTCTATCTCTTGCAAACAAAGTTTGCAGGAAACATTTAAGATGCAACGGTTCCATTTTGGCCGCCCGATATCTTCATGGTGCTTTAAGCAGGCAGAAATCATAAATAAATTAGATAAAATGTCCCCAAGCCTACCAGATAAAAGCTCTTTTCTTTTGAGTCGGCCTGCGAGAGTGAACAGAAAATAATCCGCGACTACGCTGAATGCTGCGCTATATTGATCTGTTCTTTTTATAAAATTTTTACAAAAGGGGTCTACACTACCGGTTGGAATAGCTTTAAACCAAAACAAAAGGCTACTAGAAAATGACCGCAAAATGTTTTTCGACAAAGTATAAGTCATTTCTTTGAAAACCTCATCGAATTTTTTTTGGGAGTCTTGCTGATTTGGATTTTGAGCGCATTCCATAACTTTAAGAAGATGTGGGTGACACCTGATAGCACCCTGACCGAAAATTATAAGACTCTTGGTCAATAGGTTTGCTCCCTCGACTGTTATACTTATTGGAGTTTGAATATGAGCTTCTGCAAGGAAGTTAGATGGGCCATGGCATATTCCTTTACCCCCTAAAACGTCCATCCCCAGATTTACTACCTCTCTGGCATTCTCAGTGGCATGCACTTTTGCAATAGCCGATATAACAGATGGGCGCTCACCTGCATCTATGGCAGCCGCTGCAAGCTTACGAGTGGAATCGATTATATAGGTTTTGGCAATTATTTTTCCTAGAGCAGCATTAATTCCTTCGAAATTAGCGATCGGTGTCTTAAATTGCTGTCTTACACGGGAGTAACCACCGACAGTTTTTAGAGTCAGTTTGGCTATTCCCGCATTCGACGATGGAAGTGAAATTGCTCTTCCAGCTGCTAAACATTCCATCAACATTCTCCAGCCATTTCCAACGCCTTTTTTTTCACCTATTACAAAATCGAGTGGGATGAAAACGTCGTTTCCAGTTGTCGGCCCATTTGGCCATTGAACGGTAAGAGGCATATGGCGAGAGCCTATTTCAACCCCGGGATGTTTCGAGGGTATTAATGCACAAGTAATACCCAGCTCTTTCTTTTTACCAAGCAAATTATTCGGATCGAAAGCTTTAAAAGCTAAACCCAAAACCGAGCAAATTGGAGCTAGCGTTATATACCGCTTATTCCACGTTACTTTGATCCCTAATGTCTTTTTGCCTAAATAAGTTTCTTCACAAATTATCCCATAGTCTGGAATTGAAGATGCATCAGATCCAGCCCATGGACTGGTTAGTGCGAAGGCTGGAATTTCTTCCCCAATGGAAAGTTTTGGTAAATAATGATTCTTTTGCTTCTCGGTGCCATAATGTACCAACAACTCACCTGGACCAAGAGAATTTGGAACCATGACCATAACTGATAGGGCGGAGCTTCTGGTGGCAAGTTTTGTAATTACTTGTGATTGAGCGTAAGCAGAAAACTGCAGACCCCCGTATTTTTTGGGAATAATCATACTTAAGAATCGCTTCTTTTTAATGAAATTCCATATCGGCTCTGGTACTTTTTTGCTTTCATGGTTTACTTTCCACTCCTGAACCATGGAACACACTTCCTCTACCTCATTATTTATAAAGTTATTTTCTTCCTCAGTAAGTTCTGGTTTGCTTGTCTCAAAGAATTTTTTCCACTCGGGCTGACCACTTAAAAGGATCTTATCCCACCAAACACTGCCGGCTTCGAGCGCGATTTTTTCAGTCTCCGACATAGAAGGCAAATTAAGACGAATTTTATTAAGTATCTTTTTTGTAATCCATTCTGTTTTCATATAGCTGACTCAGTGGTTAGTAACATTAGGAATTGCTCGGGGTGAAGGGGATCTCAGACCTCCTACTAAAAAAGAAAGAAGTCGTTTCTTTGCTATTTTTGGACAATCTTCTGTGTTTTCTTCAGGCAGAGCTGGGCTTTTGAAAATCTGGCTTAATCCAGTTCCAGCGATTGCGTGTACTGTAGCCCCAATCATAAAGTGAAATCGCCACACAATCTCATTTTTTGGTACATCGGGTAATGATTTAAATAAAGCATCTCTAAACCTCTCATTTACGGCATTACTTTGAGAATCGACATTTGACCAAATAACATTATTTGGATCGGTCGAAGTCCTGCTTAGTAATTTTAGAAAATCCGCACCTCCATTTTTGGAATCTTCATACAAACTAAATAGTACTCCAAAGAATGCTTCTACAATATCTGATGGCCTCAAGGGTCGACCGTCAGCTTTTTCCTCTAAGTTTGACAGGGCTGAATTTCGTGATTCATTCAATATTGTAAGCTTTCGCTTGAGAATTTGTTCCATTAACTTCTTCTTAGATCCAAAGTGGTAGTGTACTGCGGCCAAATTAACACCTGCCCTTTTCGTAATTTGTCTGATAGAAACCGCGTCAAAACCCTCGGAAGCAAAAAGTGATTCGGCGACCTTCAGAATTTTCTGGGTAGTTTTAAGTTCATAATTTTGAGCAGAAATCATAGTTAAAACAACTGTTTGAATTCACTTAGTATATTACATTTTTTTTTTTTATTAGGACTATTCTTAGTTGTTATTTTTTTTTGGGTAAGTATATTGGAATTATGGTAAATAACACAGACTTTCCCTGGTTAAAGAATTATCCCTCGTTGGTTCCCAAAACTATTAATCCTGATTTTTATCCCAACTTATTGGCGTTAATAGATGAATCATTCCAAAGTCACGGTTCATGTTCAGCTTTTAAATGTTTAGGGATAAGTCTCACATTTAAGCAAGTGGACGACTATTCAAAAAGAATAGCGGTCCATTTTAAAAAAATTGGCCTAAAAAAGGGTGACAGAGTCGGTGTTATGTTGCCAAATGTTATGCAAAATCCCATCTCAATTATAGCGATCCTCAGGGCTGGATTAGTAGTCGTAAACATCAATCCACTCTATTCAAGTAGGGAATTGAAACATCAGCTAGTTGATTCAGGAGCTACAGCAATTGTTATCTTGGAAAACTTTCTACCGACTTTAGCGGTAGTGTTGAAGGAAGTGAACGTCAAAAATATTGTTGTTACTCGGGTGGGCGATTTGCTAGGGGTGAAAGGATTTGGCATCAATTTAGCATTAAAGTTTTTGAAAAGAGTTCAATCGTACAAAAAGTTCTCGTCCCCAAATATTTCCCTTCAATCTTTGAAAAAAGTTCTCTTGAGTAATCAATATTCAGTGTACGAAACACCCCAATTAAAAAGTTGTGACATCGCGTTTTTGCAGTATACAGGTGGAACTACTGGAGTTGCTAAGGGAGCTATCTTAACTCACAAAAATATCATTGCTAACTGTTTGCAAGTAGAGGCATGGCTAATGCCTGCTTTTTATGCGGAAAACGATTCATTATTTAAAAAAGAAAATTCGTCTGAACAGGAAAAAGATGGTAGGGGAGTTATTGTGTGCGCGTTACCGCTATATCATATTTTTGCCTTAACCGGCTGTATGTTTTTAGGTATGCGGGTCAACATGACGAACTTATTAGTACCTAACCCTAGAGACTTTGCTGGTTTTGTAAAACTTTTATCGAGAGAGAAATTTGATATTTTTCCTGGAGTAAATACTCTTTTCCAGGCCCTAATAAATCAGCCTGACTTCGATAAAATCAGTTTTTCAAACCTCAAAATTACTTTAAGTGGTGCAATGCCACTTAATCGCTCATTAGCCGAACAGTGGCAAAAACAAACAGGGTGTCCAATTATTGAAGGGTACGGATTATCAGAGACCTCTCCAGCTGTCGCAGTGGTACCAGTAAATGCAAAAAGTTTTCAAGATAATGTTGGGCTACCAATTTCATCGACTCAAGTTGCTATAATTGATGACAATGAAACTGTTCAAAATTATAATCAGATAGGCCAAATAGTGATAAAAGGACCACAAGTGATGACTGGCTATTGGAAGAATAGCGTTGAAACTAAAAATGCATTTACGAAATCGGGATTTTTTAAGTCAGGGGACTTGGGCTTTATAAATGAAAATGGTTTTGTAAAAATTGTTGATAGGATCAAAGACTTAATAATTGTCAGCGGTTTTAATGTTTATCCCAATGAAGTGGAAGAAGTAGTATGTCGCCACCCAAATGTTAAAGAGTGTGCCGTCGTAGGTATTCCAAATGAGCAATCTGGAGAAATAGTGAAACTGTTTGTTGTCTCAGGTTCCGATAAACTAACAAGACAGGAGATTTTTACATTATGTAAGAAAAATTTGGCTGCTTATAAATGTCCTAAGGTTATAGTTTTTGTTTCAAATCTTCCAAAAAGCAACGTAGGAAAAATTTTAAAAAGGGAATTACGTTCGTCGATCTAGCAAATCGATTCTCGCTTGCTTCCATAATTTTAACCATTCCTCCATTGACGGTGATTCTAAGTTCAGTTCCATTGCTTCAAAAATTTCTTTCGTAAAAAGAGCTTTATCTTTACTCAATATTCTAGATTTTACTAATGCACCAGCATACGTTTTATGATTTATCCTAAATTTTTGTTCTAAGTAAAAATATTTATCGTCCCAACCATGGATTTTCGTCGTAAGTGTTACTTTTTGAAAGAGATCTAACGATTTTCCAAAACTAATCATTTCGTCTGCTACAACGGGAAACCATTTTCTTTTTCTCAATTTTTTTAGAAGGCCAGAGCGTTGCATTAGATCAAGTCTACCTAAATCCATCCAAGCAAAATATCTAGCATTATTCATGTGTATATTGAGGTCTAAATCACCCGGTAACACTGTGAAGTTAGTTTCACAGGAGTCAGTTATCTTTATTGGTGATTTCCAATACTTAGCGGATATTATGAAAAGGAGACGGCCCCAAAGATTTAAATTCATACGCTTATATTGTACCCTGTAATAATTATATTTAAGGAACTTGAACTCGTTTATGAGACCTACAGCAGATATATGTGATGAAAATGAAATAGCCATTTCAAACGGCATGTTACAGATAATGCCCTCAATATTTCAGTGCTTTGGCAAGAAAAAGGATATGGCTGGAAAGGTTATCACAGTGAAAGCAATTGAAGATAATACCTTCGTTCGTAAGATTCTTGAGGGCGAAGGCTTGGGTCAAATTTTGATAATTGACGGTGCCGGTAGTGACCGTTGTGCTCTTTTGGGCGGAAACTTAGCGTGTCTTG
Source organism: Betaproteobacteria bacterium TMED82 (assembly GCA_002170395.1). Taxonomy (GTDB): domain Bacteria; phylum Pseudomonadota; class Gammaproteobacteria; order Burkholderiales; family Burkholderiaceae_A; genus UBA7377. Next base: position 88,961 of record NHEJ01000002.1, on the reverse strand, counting down.
CCGTTGAGAACGGCTGGTCAGGTATTATAGTTTATGGGAGCGTACGTGATGCGGCAGAATTGATCCAGTGTGAAATTGGAATTTGGGCTTTGTCGACAAGCCCAAGAAAAAGTAAAAAATTGAATTCCGGTAAGCCTGGCACTCAAATTAATATAGGCAATATTATCATTAATCAGGGAGATTACTGCCTGGCTGACTCAGATGGAATACTAATTTCAAAAATACTTTTAGAATGAGCCTTTGAATACATATAAGTGAGGGTTGTTTTTAACAAATACTGATTGTGATTAATTTGGAATAACGAGGTTGTATTGAAAAAAAAAAATTATGATGAATCTTCAATAAGTATTTTGAAAGGTCTGGAGCCCGTTAAACAACGGCCTGGCATGTACACAAGAACGGAAAACCCTTTCCACATACTGCAGGAAGTACTGGATAACAGTGCAGATGAGGCTCTTTCAGGCTTTGCGGATAAACTTGTTGTTATTAGGCATCCAGATGACAGTTACAGTGTTGAGGATAATGGACGAGGAATACCTGTTGGAGTTCCCCCGGGGGAGAATATTTCCGCAGTAGAAATTGTCTTTACGCGGCTTCACTCAGGAGGAAAGTTTAACAAAGGGCATGAGCAAATTTACAATTTTTCGGGGGGGCTTCACGGTGTCGGTGTGTCTGTAACTAACGCACTCTCAGAAAAATTATTAGTCAGGGTGCGGAGACAGAAGTTTGAATGGGAAATGCTTTTCAAGCAAGGAGAAGTCAATGAGCCCTTGACAAAAGGCTGTAAAACCAAGAAGACTGGCACTTTTATTAGAATTTGGCCTAATAGTACTTTTTTTGATGACGGAAAGATACCTTTGAAAAACCTTATTCAAAGCTTAATCTGTAAAGCAGTTTTATTGCCTGGAGTGACCGTAACTTTTCTTGATGAAGTGAAAAATGAGGAACAGTCTTGGTGCTATAAAAATGGGTTTCGAGATTATTTCAGCGAGGGTTTAAAGAGTTTAGAGTTGATAAATTCTTCATGGGAGGAATCTAGCTATATCGAAAAGTCGAATACATCTTACAATCTTGGAGAAGGAGCTCACTGGATATTAGCTTTCTCCTCATCTAGAGCGGTCATCAAAGATTCATTTGTTAATTTAATTCCAACTCCTGCAGGGGGGACTCATGAATCTGGTTTTAAGGAGGGGATTTATGCAGCAATAAAAGGATTTATGGAAAAACAAAATTTAATGGTTAAGGGTGTAAGACTCATAGCAGAGGACATTGCGCAAAAAGCAAACTTTGTTCTTTCGACTAAAATTCTTGACCCTCAATTTCAAGGTCAAACTAAGGAAAAACTCACTAACCGGAATGCATATAAATTGATTAGTTCAATTATTAAAGAAACTTTTGAATTATGGTTACATAATAATGTTGAGGAGGGAAAAAAAATAGCCAGGCAAGTTATCTTGAGTGCCCAGGAGAGACAAAAGCTATCTCAAGGTTTGGAAAAGAAGAGATTTTCTTCTGTAGCAGTATTACCTGGAAAACTGACAGACTGTGAATCTAATAATCCAACTGAAAATGAGCTTTTTTTAGTCGAGGGAGATTCAGCTGGCGGGTCAGCAAAAATGGGCAGAGATAAAGGTTTTCAAGCCATCTTACCTCTTCGAGGTAAAATTTTGAATTCCTGGGAAGCCGATAGATTAAAGTTATCAACAAATGTCGAAGTGCAAAATATTTCCTTAGCTATTGGTATTGATCCACATATCAAACCAGAGGAAATCCAAATAGAGAAACTGCGTTATGGCAAAATTTGCATACTTGCTGACGCAGATGTCGACGGGTCGCATATTCAGGTTTTATTGTTAACGCTTTTTCTCAAGCACTTTCCTGGTTTAGTAACCAACGGTTTTATATATATTTGTACTCCACCTCTTTTTAGAATTGACATGAAAAAGAGAAAGGAAAAACAATTAGAAAAAATATATGTTGCTGATGAAAGTGATCTGAAACAACAGATATTTCGATTAAAGAAAAAGGGTATTTTTGAAACTGACTTTTCAGTTTCTCGGTTTAAAGGTCTCGGAGAGATGAACTCTGATCAGTTGTGGGAGACCACCTTAAACCCCTTGACTAGGAGAATTATTAGAGTTTCTATTTCACCGACCGAAAATAGCACGACGTTTAAAAAATTTAATTTACTAATGTCCCGTGCAGAATCTCAATCTCGTAAAAAATGGCTAGAACTTAAGGGTAACGAAGCAAATTTGGATGTGTGATAACTATGAATGAGAAAAAACTAGAAGTTTCTAGATCCTTAAGTGCTCAAGATTTAAGCGCTCAGATACAGGATATTCGAATAGCAGATTTTGCCGAAAAAGCATATCTTGATTATGCAGTTTCTGTTGTTAAGGGAAGAGCTATTCCTGACGTTGCAGATGGGCTAAAGCCTGTTCAAAGGAGAATTTTATTTTCTATGTACCAAATGAGCCTTCAAGTTCACGCAAAACCAGTTAAGTCTGCCAGGGTTGTAGGAGATGTGTTGGGAAAATTTCATCCACACGGTGATCAATCAGCATACGATGCATTGGTGAGGCTAGCTCAGGATTTTTCTTTAAGATATCCGTTAATCGAGGGTCAAGGAAATTTTGGTTCCCGTGATGGAGATAGTGCGGCAGCCATGAGATATACTGAGGCGAGGCTATCAAAATATTCCGAATTACTTTTAAGTGAGATAGATGAGGGAACTGTTCAGTTTAGTCAAAACTATGATGGAACTATGTTTGAGCCCACTAGGTTACCTGCTCGATTACCTATATGTTTGCTTAATGGGTCCTCCGGAATTGCAGTCGGAATGGCTACAGAAATTCCACCTCATAATATTACCGAGGTTAGTACAGCTCTACTCGAGATTTTGAAAGAACAAAACACTCCTGAAAAAAAAATTCTAGACATAATTCAAGGCCCTGATTTCTCGGGAGGAGGAAAAATTATTTCTTCACGAGAAGAAATCCGCAGAGTTTATGTTGATGGGAAAGGATCTTTGAAAACTCAGGGACGTTGGAAAATTGAGTCACTAGCTGGAGGACAATGGCAGGTTGTTTTTTTTGAGTTGCCAAATGGAGTATCCGCACAAAAGGTTCTTGAAGAAATTGAAGAGCTTACTAACCCGAAAGTAAAGAACAATAGAAAAGTATTACTTCCGGAACAAATAAACAGTAAGCATGCTGTGCTGGGTCTTTTGGGCTCTGTGCGAGATGAATCAGGCAAGGAAAGTTCAGTAAGGTTAGTATTTGAACCTAAATTTTCTCGGGTAGATGAATCAGAGTTTTTAAATATGATTTTAGCCCGTACATCTCTTCAAAGCTCGGTACAGTTAAATCTTGTAGCCATAGATTTAGATAATCGACCCAAAGTTTTTTCACTTGTGGAAATTTTAAATAAATGGCTTAAATATAGGGTTAACACAGTTAAATTACGATCAGAATTTAGGCTAAAAAAAGTGAACCAAAGGCTTCACATTCTTTTTGGAAGACGGAAAATTCTTAAGTCTATAAGTGAGGTAATAGAAATTATCAGGCGATCAGATGACCCAAGTTTCGATTTAATGGGACGCTTCGATTTGTCAGAGGAGCAGGTCGTGGATATTCTAGAAATCAGATTGCGACAGTTAGCTCGCCTAGAGTTAAAAAAAATATCGGAAGAATTAAAAAAATTGGAGGTTTCTCAGCGTAACCTAAAAGGAATCCTAAAAAGTAAGAAGTCACTTGAAAAGCAAGTTGCTGAGGAAATTAGGCTTGATATTGAAAAATTCAGTGATAGCAGGAGAACATTGATTGAGGAGGCTGAGCAAGCTGTTATCAGTAGTAGAGTTATTAAGGAGCTAGCAACTGTGGTTGTATCTGCCAATGGGTGGGTTAGGGTTCGCAATGGACACGGATATGATAAAAATAAGTTCAGTTTCAAGACAAGCGATTACCTTTTCAACACTTTTGAATGCAGTACTTTAGACAATTTATTAGGTATATCGACATTAGGCAGAGTATTCTCAGTCCCAGTTTCAACACTGCCTGGTATCAAAGGAAATGGCTTGCCATTTTCGTCCTTAACTCAAATGCAAGGAGGTGAGGGTTTAAGTTGTTTTATTGCCGGAAGCTTAGATTTAAAAATATTATTGGTCACAAAAAAAGGCTATGGCTTTAAAACTACATTGTCCAGTATCTTATCAAGAAAGAAGTCGGGAAAACTCGTCATTAAACTTGAAAAAGATGATCAACCTCTCGTTGCTTTACCCATGCATTCGGGTAATGAAGGAGTGGGTTTTTTGAGTAAAGGTGGTTATTTACACATAATTGGCGGGGGTGAGATAAAAACCCTGTTGTCAGGCGGAAGAGGTGTCCGGCTAGTTGGACTAAGAGATAACGATAAATTATTAGCCAGCTGTATTGTTGGAGAAAAGGGAATTTCAGTTCGGGGTCTGCGAAAGAGCGGAATAAGAAAGACACTTGATCTAAGCACAAAGAAATTGTTGAGATTTATAGGGAAAAGAGGACGTAAAGGAAAGTTAATAAGTCCTGACTTTACAGCAGAAAACATGGAGGAAAAATCAGCAGCTTGAAATTCAGCTTAATGACTCAACCTGTTAAATTAGTATAATTTTGTTTATCGGGGGGGTTAATGTCAAAAGAATCTTTGGAGTTTCAAACGGAAGTCAGTCAGTTGTTAAATCTCATGATTCATTCGCTTTACAGTAATCGTGACATTTTTTTACGGGAGCTTATTTCAAATAGTTCTGATGCATGCGATAAACTTAGAGTTGAATCATTAGCCGACGATTCATTATTTGAGAAGGATTCTACTATGAAGATCTTAGTCGAATATGATGAGAAAGCAAGGACGATCAAAGTTATTGATAATGGTGTTGGGATGAGCAAGGATGAGATTATTGCCAATCTTGGGACGATCGCTAAGTCGGGTACAAAAGAATTTTTTGGTAAATTATCTGGTGATGCGGCCAGAGATTCTGCTCTGATAGGTCAGTTTGGAGTTGGGTTTTATTCCTGTTTTATCGTTGCGGAAAAAGTCATTGTTAAAACACGGAGAGCTGGTTTGCCACCGAGTGATGGTGTATGTTGGGAATCTAACGGGGTTGGAGGGTTCAGCATTGAATCGCTCACCAAGAAATCAAGAGGTACAGAAATTACACTTTTTTTACGTTCGGAATCGGCGGCATCCAAAAATGGGGAGGAAAGTGCTCATGACGATTTGCTATCTCACTGGAAACTCCAAGAGATCATTGCAAAATATTCAGACCATATTGCCATTCCAATAATGATGAAAAAAAGAACTTGGGATGAAAAAAAATCTATTTATGTAGAGCAAGATGAGCTTGAGCAAGTCAATAAAGCATCTGCTATTTGGACCAGAGCTAAACAGCAAATCACTGAAGAGCAATATGAAGACTTTTTTAAAACTTTTTCTGGCGGCAATGAGAAATCATTTGCTTATTCGCATAACAAGGTTGAAGGTCGGACAGAATATACCCAGCTACTTTTCATTCCAGGAAAAGCTCCTTTTGATCTCTACGATAGGCAACAGCGTCATGGATTAAAGCTTTATATCAAGAGAGTCTTCATAATGGACGACGCTGAGCAACTTTTGCCAAATTACTTAAGATTTGTGGGTGGGGTTGTTGATTCCAATGACTTGCCTTTGAATGTTTCTCGCGAAATTCTTCAGGAAAGTCGAGATGTAAAGGCCATAAGAGAGGGCTGTGCTAAAAGAATATTAGCTTTGTTGGCAGAGATTTCAAAAAATGATCCCGAAAAATATCTTTCATTTTGGAATGAGTTTGGACAATGTTTGAAAGAGGGTTTTGGAGAAGATTTTACTAATAAAGATAGGCTTTTGAGTCTTGTGAGGTTTAGGAGTACTTTTGGAAAGAATAATGAACTCACATCTTTACAGGATTATGTAGCAAGGATGAAATCTGGGCAAGAAAAAATCTTTCTAATCACTGGGGAGACTATAGCTTCCGTTTTATCTAGCCCTCATTTGGAAATATTCAATCAAAAAGGTATTGAAGTTTTGTTGCTTGTTGATAGAGTTGACGAGTGGGTGCTAAATTTTGTTACTGAGTTTGAGGGAAAGCATTTTCAATCAATAACTAAGGGAAGTATCGATCTTGATAAGGTAGATTCTGAAGACGAAAATGAAACTGCTGAGAAAAAACGGTTAACTGATAAACAACTAGAGCCACTTTTAGTCAAAGCTAAGGTAGTTTTAGGTGACAAAGTTAAGGATGTTAAAATTTCAAAAAGATTAACTGACTCAGCGTGCTGCCTTATTTCTGATGAGAATGACGTAAGTGGGCATTTAGAAAGATTATTGAAGTCCGCCGGTCAAAAGGCCCCGGAAAGGAAACCTATTCTCGAATTGAATAGCAAACATCCATTGGTGGAGGCTCTTGTAGCTAGAGCTGATGACGAAACTAGTAAAATTGTCGGGTCTGACGGGAAAAAAGTGGAGCAAGAGATATCAACTGTTTTTAGTGATTTGGTACTTTTACTGTTCGATCAGGCATTATTATCGGAGGGAGGGCAACCGGATAACCCTACATTATTTGTGAAGAGGCTTAATGGGTTTCTACTAGATGGCTTGTCTAAAAGATAAAGTTTATAATAAGGGTACATTTATGCTAACGGAGAAAATAGTGAAGTACTTAAATAGTTCTATTAAGTTTTATTTCCTGAAGAAAGTTGGTACTCTCGTTTCAATTTGGGCTATTGGTTTGCCTGGTTTATGTATTGCTGAAAGTAAAGGTAGCCTCGAGGCGGGAAGAAAAAAAGTATCAATGTGTGTTGGTTGCCATGGTATTCCTAACTATAAAACAGCATTTCCAAAAACCTACAGAGTTCCAATGATTGCTGGTCAAAGTAGCCAGTACATAGTCTCAGCTTTGAAGGCTTACAAGGCTGGAGAGCGAAGTCATCCAAGTATGCAAGCAGTGGCGGGTTCCATGTCAGAGAAGGATATGAAAGACGTTGCTTTGTACTACAGTAGCCTTAGATAGTTAATGGAGAATAAATAATGCTAATTAGAATTACCCTTAAGTTTTGTGCAATTTTCCCTTGTTTGGTTTTTTGTCAATTGGCTTACTCTCTTTCTGTAGAGGAAGCAAAAGATAAAGCTAATCAAGTGTGTGCGGCCTGCCACGGGAAGGATGGAGTCAATGCTGTTTTACCATCATACCCAATATTAGCAGGGCAACACGCTGATTATTTAAATCAAGCGTTAATGGATTATAAGTCAGGGGCTAGAAAAAACGCGGTGATGGCTGGCATTGCGGGAACACTTTCTAAATCGGAAATGTTAGGACTAGCAAACTATTTTGCTTCTCTACCTAGCCCGCTAAACGTTAAAAGGAGGCAATAGGTTCTGTTCACCCACCAATGTAACTCATTTCTATACGCTTTTCATTAATTGCAGACCCTTCAATGCCAGACAATCTATTCATGGAATACTGATCATTTCTAAGTGACCAAATTTGAGATAGAAACGTCTGCAGGTTTCCTTGACCGCTTAGTTCTGAGCTCTTTTTAACAAATGGTTTTAAATCATGGCCCTTTGTAGAAAAAAGACAAGTGTGTAACATGCCTTCAGAGGATATTCTCAAACGGGTGCAATTTCCACAAAAAGGTTTAGTGACAGACGAAATCGTACCAAATTTGGAAGATTCATCCTTATATGACCAGACTTCCGAGACCTCATTCTTAGAATTTCTACCACAGTAATTGACGCCAAATTCTTTATCCAAAATACTGACAATTCTTTTGGAGGGTAAAACATGACTCATTTGCCATGAGTTGACGGACCCTACATCCATAAATTCAATAAATCTAACTGTAATACCTAAGCGCTTGAAGTAACTGGCAATTGGGATTATTTGGCTGTCATTCACCCCTTTTTTCACTACTGTGTTTATTTTTACTTCCATTCCGATTCTCCTAGCCTCTTCAATCGCATCTAACACAGTTTCTGGAGAATGTTTGGTATCACTCATTTGTTGAAAAATAGCTTTATCTATCGAGTCCAAACTCACAGTTATTCTATCAAGGCCAACCGACAATAAGTCGCTGACTTTTTCTTTCAAAATAACCCCGTTTGTAGTGAGTGAAACTTCAACTGGAGAATTATCATTACACGATAATTGTTTTAACATGCTGATTAAAACTCCAATATTTTTCCTCATAAGTGGTTCACCACCAGTTAAACGAATTTTTTTCACGCCCATTTTCACCAGTGTCTTTGCGATCAAATGAATCTCCTCGAAAGTAAGTAAATCGGTTGGTCGTAAAAACTTATAACTGGAATTGAAAACCTTTTTTGGCATACAGTAGGTGCAACGGAAATTGCATCTATCAGTGAGAGATATTCTTAAATCTGTGATTGCCCTTTTTTTTAAATCCGTTACAGTGTTCATTTTCATAAGAATTAAACTTTTTTAGTTTTCATTTTGCCTGTTCTTCGTCTCGACTAGTATTAAATTGTCTTCCCCTCGGTCTTTCTCGCCATTTTTCCTCGCCATTACACGGCCCAAGCTTTTCTTTTGACCAGCACCAGCCAAATTAGTTGCTTTTTTTACTGGATCGGTTTCCACCCAATTTAATCCAGCAGATTTAATGGTTTCTTGTAATTCAGATGTATTTATTGGCTTTACCTGCCGCACAGATTTATCCTGGCGATTATAAGAGTTACCTTCCTTTTTCTTAGCCCCACTTGAATTAGTCTTCTGTATCTCAACGCTCACTTTTTCATCGTGAGTAATGGTTGGGCTAGGTATATCCTTGTCCTTTTCTACCGAGGCAGATCCAACTGGCTCTGAATTTGGCACTTCAGATTTCACAGAAACTTCGAGACTGGCTTTATCCACCAGTTTATTATCGAATTTTTGACTTTGTTTTTTCTTCTTTCTTTTAGTCTTTTCTGCATCATTACGCTGAGATCGGCCATCATTTTCTTTAATATTTTCCTTAGCCTTTTGAACGTGCGATGCTCTAGCAGACTCTGCTTGCTTTTTGCTATTTTCGTTGATTTTTTTCTTATGGCGATCACTTTTCTCCTTATTATTTGAATTTATGGAATACTCTGGTTTTGCCACTTTCCGGGCATCCTTAACTCTTGTGTCTCTTTTGTGTAAGGATTGCTTTACCCCTTTATTAAATCTTTTATTGACTCTTTTTCTTGTATTAGCCCCAGCTTTTGAGTTCTTATTTGAAGTGCCCAATACTCTACTGAAAAGACTTTTCAAAACCTTAAAGAAAGTAAATTTCTTTTTTTCTTTATTGGACCTAGGTGCTGGTTTAGCTGGAGAAATTCCTTTAATGATCGCTTTTTGATTTTCCCTCAATGATGTATTGTCATTATATCCTCTATTTTCCTTCGCAAAATTTTCTGTGAGTTCGTAGCTTGGTGTATTTTCGTCATTTTTTTGCTCATCGTATTTTAGCCTATCAATTTTGTAATTGGGGGTTTCCAGATATTTATTTGGAATCAGTACAAGAGTAACTTTTAGCCTTGCCTCAAGTGTAGTTAAATCTCCCCTTTTTTCATTGAGCAAAAAAGTAGCAACCTCAATTGGCACTTGGACGTGTATAGCTGAGGTACCGTCTTTCATTGCTTCATCTTGAATTATTCTCAAAATGTGCAAGGCACTCGAGTTTATATCACGGATAACTCCTATCCCATTACACCTTTTACATGTAATGTGTGAACCTTCATTAAGTGCCGGTTTTAATCTTTGTCTGGACAACTCCATCAGTCCAAATCTTGAAATTTTCCCCATTTGGACTCTCGCTCGATCGATGGCTAATGCATCTTTCAGTTTTTGCTCAACCTCCCTTTGGTTCTTTGCTAATTCCATATCAATAAAATCTATTACGATCAATCCGCCGAGATCTCTCAATCTAAGTTGCCTTCCAATTTCCTCAGCAGCATCAATATTTGTGCGGAAAGCTGTTTCTTCTATATCAGCTCCCTTTGTAGCTCTCGCGGAGTTTACATCAATTGCTACTAACGCTTCCGAATGATCAATAACAATAGACCCACCCAAAGAGAGCTGCACTACTCTGGAGTAGGCTGTTTCTATTTGATGCTCAATTTGAAAACGAGAGTAAAGAGGAACAACATCGCTGTAACGCTTAACCCTAGGTTCCATATCAGGCATCACGTGCTGCATAAATTGGTGAGCTTGTTCAAATATTTGGTCTGTATCTATTAAAACCTCACCTACATCTGGATTAAAGTAGTCACGTATTGCTCTTATTACTAAACTTGATTCTTGGTAAATTAAGAATGCGCCTGGCTGAAGTGCTTTAGCACCACTGATGGCATTCCACAGTTGCAGAAGGTAAGCTAGATCCCAATTTAATTCCTCTACATTTCTACCGATACCAGCAGTTCGAGCTATTAAGCTCATACCACCTGGACAATTTAGTTTAGCTAGAACCTCTTTTAACTCCTGTCTTTCCTCTCCCTCAATCCTTCTTGAAATTCCGCCGCCCTTTGAATTATTAGGCATTAGTACTAAATACCTTCCAGCGAGAGAGATTAGAGTTGTGAGTGCAGCTCCTTTATTTCCTCTTTCCTCTTTTTCAACTTGAACCAAAATTTCAGCCCCTTCGTTCAAAGGGTTTTTAACTTTGAAATCGGCTTTTTGGGTAGCATGTTGATTTAGTAGTTCTCTTGAGATCTCTTTAAAAGGAAGGAACCCATGTCTCTCCTCACCGTAATTCACGAAACACGCTTCAAGGCTTGGCTCTATCCTGGTAACAACTCCCTTATAAATATTTCCTTTTTTTTGTTCTTTTCCGGCGACCTCAATATCAAAATTTACAAGCTTTTGGCCATCCACTGTAGCAACACGTAGTTCCTCCGAATGGGTGGCATTGAATAACATTCGTTTCATAAATAAATCTCCAAAAATTTTTGCATGATCTTGCATGCTGCTGGAGAGAATGAATACTTATTTCCGAAATAATTAAAATAGTTTTTGTGCACCAGAATTTGCGTAACGTCAATTCAAACAAACTGCATACCAACCTTGGAAAATTCTTGTACCCAAAATAACCAAAACGCTTTAAAAATCTCTTGAAATTTTTAAAGCTTAGCCATCTTAATTTTTGTATTATATTCACGATTAAAATTTAGCACTCTCTCTGTAGGTAAATTGTTTAGTAAAGCCAAAATTATGCTCTACAATGTAAATTTGATGTTTCACTGTCGTTTCGAGCAGTAAAAGTAAATACGAGTTTTCGTATAAAATCTTAAAACATCACTTTCCATTGTAGCAGCTAAAGGTATGCTTTTAATTGTTGATTTACATTCTGTCGGGCAGAGGTTAGATAATTTTTTATTAAAGAATGTCCGGAATGTGCCTAAAAGCCGAATTTACAGGATGATTAGAAATGGAGAAGTAAGGGTTAACAGTGGTCGAGTTAAGGCTAGTTATAAGTTGGAAAGGGGAGAAAATGTCAGGGTGCCTCCATTGAGGGGACTACAAATAAAGTCGAAAACCGATAGTCTTAATGCTAGAAAAGTGCACTCCATCATGCAAACTGTAAAAATAATTGAAAATACTACTGATTTCCTATTAGTGAATAAACCCGCTGGTTTGGCTGTACACGGTGGAATGGCAGCAAATCCCGGATTACTTGAAATATTAAGAGCATTTTATAAGCTGCCAAGTTTGAAATTGGGGCACAGGCTTGACAAAGCAACCTCGGGGTTAATAGTTGTAGCGAAAAGTAGATCATTTTTGTTAGACTTTCAGCGTCAATTGAGGGAGGGCAGAGTTAGGAAAAAGTATTTAGCGATTTGCAGAAAAGTGACTAAAACAAATATCATTCCTAATAAAATTGAAAAGCATCTCTTGAGAAGTCATGACCAAGCAGGGAACAGATTTGTAAGAGTTGATAGCTCTGGCCGATACGCACTGACAAAAGTTAATTTGATCAAGTGCTTTAATGCGCCAACATTTGGCTCTCTATATCTTTTCGAATGCGATCCCATCACTGGAAGAACTCATCAAATAAGGGTTCACTTGCAAAGTATAGGGTTTCCCATTTTAGGAGACGGTAGGTATGATTTAACCTTAAGTAATGAAGTTCTTTTACGATCAAGTAGAATGTTTTTACATTCCTGGAAGTTGAGTTTTCTCGATTCTTACAATGGCGAGAGAGTTTCATTTGAAAGCGAGATACCTGATAATTTTAAAATTAGTGTACCCGGGTAACTAGCAAGTATTTATAATTCAGTATCGGTGGCTTTGTACTAAATTTTTTTAAACTATTTGAGGAACGTTGAAATGTCTGAAAAATTTACAAATGATCAATTAATAAAGAATGTAGTCGAAGACTACTTGAAGGAAAAAAGAGCTGCAAGAAGATGGTCTTTTGTAAGGTGGTCTATTGTTTTTCTAACAGTGTTCATAGTTGGGTTTGGCATTTTCAATAATCCAAGCACTAATGTGAATATGGGGGCAGCATTAGAAAAACATACTGCAATGATAAGTTTGACGGGATCTATTCAGGTTGATGGTGATGTTGATGCTTTTAAAGTCAATCAAATTTTAAAAAAAGTTTTTGATCAGCCCCAAGCTACTGGAGTTATTTTACGATTAAATTCTCCAGGAGGTAGTCCTGTTCAATCTGCGATGATATATGATGAAATTATCCGTTTGAGGCAATTAAAACCTGAAAAAAAAATCATTGCAGTTGTTGAAGATATCGCTGCCTCTGGAGGATATTTTATAGCATCAGCCGCGGACGAAATTTATGTTAACAAGTCCAGCATCGTTGGATCAATTGGAGTTCTCGTGAATGGATTTGGATTTACTGAAGCACTTAAAAATCTCGGGGTAGAGAGGAGACTACTTACTGCAGGGAAAAATAAAGCGATGTTAGATCCTTTTTCACCAAAAATTGACCAACACGAAAAAATGACGCAAGAAATGTTGAATAATATCCACGATCATTTTATTACAGCCGTTAAGGATGGAAGAGGTCAAAAACTAAGTAATAATCCAGAAATCTTTTCTGGGCGAATTTATACGGGTGAGAAGAGTTTGGAATTGGGCTTATCTGACGGTTATGGATCAGTAAATTTTGTTGCTAAAACCTTATTTAATCAGCCTAAAATAATTGACTACAGTGAAAATAATTCATTTCTGGAAAGGATTTCTGATAGGCTAATGTCAGCTTTTTTTAAATCCATGAAAGGGTCTATTTCAAATCTAGTGGGTGGATACCCCATTCAATAAAATGACTGCATAATGCCATTAAAGGAAGACCTAAAATAGCGGTTGGATCACTGCTCTCAAAATGTTTAATAAAACTAACTCCTACCGTCTCAAACTTGGCCCCTCCCGCGCAATTAATTGGTTTTTCTCTTTTAACGTAAATGTCTATGTTTCTATCACTAATTATGCTTTTATCATGATAATACACTGAACTTTTTGTAACAGAGGATAAATTCTGTAACCCTGTATTTTTTGACAAATGTAATCCGGTGTAAAAATCTGTCTTCTTGCCAAGCTGCCACTTAAGTTGTCCAGCAGCTTCTTCAATTGAGCCCGGTTTATTTAAAATTCTGCCGTCGCAAATTGCAACTTGATCGGACCCAATAACAATTGCTTCTGGTTCTGTACGAGCTATTTTCATCGATTTTTCCCTAGATAATCTAAGTGAGAGATCTCGAGGTTGTTCGCCCATATTTTGGCTCTCATCAATGGCTGGATCTTCACATCTAAATTTTGTTAAAAGTCTTTTCAGTAAAGTGTAACGGGTCTCACTACTCGAGGCTAAAATTATATCGACCATGCTTGTGTAATTGGTAAAAAAAATTTTTTAAGGTATGCTAAATGAAATTTTACTACTTTATAAATAGTTTTGGATAGTTTCCTTTTTGGCCCGAAAGAATTTCTTACTGAAGATATCTTACAATATGATCGTGCAGGATTTAGAGGCGAGTTTTCCATCGTTGATTTCCCTCGTTTAATGCAGATGCCCATAATGTTTAAGAATAAACTTAGCTGTCTAGTTGAATATCACGCTGGATTTCTCCATTTAATGGGAACGGTTGAAACCGTAACCAAGTGCAAGAATTGTTTGGAACAGTCTTCTCACAGTATTAATATAGATAAACATTTTAAATTGTTAGTAAATAAAAAAAGTGATTTAGAGATTGAAGACGATACCACTGACTTTGGTGAGGATATTTATCTGTCTGAGTGTTATTCGGTCTTAAGTTTGCTAGAAGATGAGATAATTTTCTATTTTACTTCGCCAGTTATTAGACATGATTGCCGACTCTCCAATATGTTGCGAAATAATTACTTGTTTAAAAATAAAAGCAAGGATCCAACAGATTTATACCGTCCATTTAAAAATTTAAGAGAAAAATTAAAAAAAAGTTGACCATTGCGATATAATTCAAGTAGTGAACAACTGAGAGTTAAAAAATGGCAGTTCAGCAAAATAAAAAGTCCCCCTCCAAAAGAGGAATGCATCATTCTCACAACAGATTAAAAAAACAGATTCTTGCGGTTGAGCCTACATCTGGGGAAATCGTAAGGCGTCATCATATAAGCGAAAATGGTTTTTACAAAGGGCGTAAGTTTTTAGAGAAGAGGGTGAAGGAAGAGGCTGAGGATACCTAGCTGTAGGGGAGGTTGAATTTGCTCTCATTCTGACCGATGACAAATTGTATTCATGTTGCAATTGACGTAATGGGAGGGGACTTCGGTCCTTCCGAAACCGTTTCTGCTAGTGTCGATTTTTTATTAGAAAATCCGGGCCATAAAATCCTTCTTGTTGGTGAAAAGGAATGTATTGGTGAGTCCCTTTCACTATTTCCAAAGCAAACTCTGGACTTTGCACACCTAAATTTAAACTGTAGCGATTCAAGGTTAAGTGTCCTTCATACGGAAGAAAAAATAAAAATGGATGAATCGCCAGCTCTTGCTTTAAAGAGAGGCAGAAAAAGTTCAATGTGGTTAGCTGTAGATGCTGTGAAACGCGGGCAATGTTCAGCTGCGGTCAGTGCCGGGAATACTGGAGCTCTTATGGCAATTTCTAAATATCTATTAAAAATGTTGGAAGGAATAGATCGTCCTGCAATTGCTTCCTCACTGCCTAATATTAGCGGTGGAAGCACAACCGTCCTTGATTTGGGAGCCAATGTTGAATGCAATGAATACCAGTTACTTCAATTTGCTATGATGGGCTCTGCTTTAGTTTCTGCAACTCATCTCATTAAAGATCCGACAATTGGACTTTTAAATGTTGGCGAAGAAATGATAAAGGGAAATGATGTGGTTAAAAAAGTTGGGGAGTTGTTAACAAATAGCAACCTAAATTTCGTTGGTAATGTTGAGGGAGATGATATTTTTAAAGGAAAAAGCGATGTTGTTGTTTGTGATGGATTTGTTGGGAATGTGGCGTTGAAGTCCTCTGAGGGTCTAGCGCAAATGATAAGAAATATTTTAAAAGAGGAATTTAACAGAAATTTGATAACCAAGATTTTATCTTTTTGTGCATTTCCTGTTTTGAAAAAATTTTCCCAGAGGCTTGATCATAGAAGATATAACGGAGCCGCCCTCTTAGGGCTAAATGGAATTATCTTTAAAAGTCATGGATCTGCGGATAGGCTTGCTTTCAGGTGTGCAATAGAGAGAGCAGTTGACGCTGCTAGCAACCAAGTAAATGATCGTATAAAAAATATTTTAAGAGCTTCCGAATGTTGAAAAGTAATATTTTTTCTAAAGTTGTTTCTACTGGTAGCTTTCTTCCCGGCAAAGCAGTTACTAATAGTGATTTAGGGTCGATGCTTCAAGGTCGTGGAGTTGAAATCTCTGATCAATGGATTCAAGAACGAACTGGAATTTTAACAAGACATTTTTCGGATATACTTGATACTTCAGGGTTAGCATTTGAAGCATCAAAAAAAGCTATTTCTAATTCGGGCTTAAAAAGGTCAGAGATAGGCTTGGTTATTGTTGCCACTACTACCCCTGATAAAATTTTCCCCTCAATCGCATGTCAATTGCAAAAAAATTTAGGTATAAAAGAATGCCCTGCTTTCGATGTTCAGGCGGTTTGTACTGGTTTTTTGTACGCTCTTACGATCGCTGATTTGTTTATTAGAAGTGGTCAAACAAAGCACGCATTGGTCACTGGCGCAGAAAAATTATCAAAGATTGTAAATTGGGAAGACAGATCAACTTGCGTGCTTTTTGGTGACGGTGCAGGTTCTGTAATTTTGTCACAGTCTGAAACTCCCGGGATTTTAAACTCTAATTTATGTGCTGATGGAAGTTTCATGGAAATGCTCCATGCTCCAGGTTGGTTTCATGATGGACTAGTAAAAGGTACGCCGTTCATTCAAATGGATGGAAAAGCTGTTTTTAAGAAAGCAGTGGAAGTTTTAAGTAAAAGTGCTGTTCAACTTTTAACTGACTCAGGGATAGAATTAACCGAAATTGATTGGTATGTGCCTCATCAAGCAAATATTCGCATAATACGAGGAGTAGGGAAAAAGCTTGAACTTGAGAGTTCAAAGATTGTTGAGACAGTGCAAAAACATGCAAACACATCAGCTGCATCAATTCCTCTAGCGTTGGATACTGCTTTTTCAGACGGTAGAATCACTGAAAAGGACAAGGTGCTTCTTCAAGGAGTAGGGGGTGGTTTCACTTGGGGATCTTTAATTTTTACTGTATAAATAAAATCGGGTCATGATATGAAAGTAGCTTTTCTCTTTCCAGGTCAGGGTTCTCAATCAATTGGAATGTTGAGAACTTTTATAGACAATTCGATAATTCGTGATCATATGGTTCATGCTAGCAATATCATTGATGTTGACTTAATTTCACTTATCGATAAAGGACCAAAAACGGATTTGGATAAAACCATCAATACTCAACCATTATTGCTAGCTTCTTCGATCGCAATTTGGAAATTGTTTTGTTCAAAAAGCAGCTTTCGTCCGAATCTAATGGCTGGCCATAGTTTAGGAGAAATAAGTGCTCTTACTGCTGCAGGTGTTTTTGATTTTTCACAGGCTGTATCGCTGGTCAGATATAGGGCATGTGTTATGCAAGATTCTGCCCCTCTTGGTTCGGGCTCAATGGCAGCAATATTGGGCTTAGATATAATTACTGTAGAAAATATTTGTAAAAAAGTCACATCAGAATATGAGGAAAAGTTCAACTCTAGTGATCAGAATCATGAGGAGGGTATACGTTTTCAAGATAGAGCCATTGTGGATATTGCTAATATCAATACTGACCAACAGATTGTCATTTCAGGTACAGAATTGCTTGTAGAAAAAGCTATGAGCTTATGCAAAGCTGCTGGGTCTAAACGGGTTTTAAAGCTCCAAGTTTCGGGTCCTTTTCATTCTTCATTGCTTGCGGAGGCCTCAGTCAAGTTTAAAGAACGGTTACAGAGTGAGAATGTTCAGCCGCCGAGTATACCGGTAGTAAATAATGTTGATGTAGAAATGCCAAGTAATACAATGGCCGTTATAGACAGCCTAGGGAGACAGATAATGTCCACTGTACGTTGGTCAGAATCAGTAAGAAAAATGATGTCAATGGGAGTGCTGGTTTTTGTGGAATGTGGTCCAGGTAAAGTATTAAGCGGGCTAGTGAGAAAAATTTGTCCAAAAGGAACAATTTTTTCTCTTTCAGAAAAAAAGGGTTTTGATGAGGCTGTAGATTTTTTTGAAGAAAATTCTAAAAGAGGTATGTTTTCTAATGACTAAAGTGGTTTTTATAACTGGAGGCTCTAGAGGTATTGGGAGTGCACTAGTAAAGCAATTTGTTTCGTCAGGACATTCGGTTTTTGCGACTTCCACTAGCAACAGCGGCGCTGAAGCGATTACTAGACAAATTGATGCTTTGAATGGCGAGGGAAAAGGTTTAATTTTAGATTTAAAAAAAAATAATCTATCCGATTTTATCGCTAAGTATACGGCAGAATTTCCTCTACCAGACATTCTAATAAATAACGCTGCTATAGTTCGTGATAACTTATTTATAAGGATATCGGATAGCGACTGGGAGGATGTTTTGCAGGTTAATCTGACTGCTTGTTTCAAACTTACCAAGTCATTTATTCGGCCAATGTTAAAAAAGAGATGGGGAAGAGTAATTTTTATTAGTTCAGTAGTGGGCTTAACTGGAAATGTCGGTCAATCGAACTACGCTGCCACTAAAGCAGGGCTGAGCGGATTGTGTAAATCTTTGGCTAGAGAGGTTGGTAATCGTGGTATAACTGTTAACTGCGTAGCTCCGGGGTATATTGAAACAGATATGACAAAAAAGGTTGGTCAAGAGATAAAAGATGCTTTATATAACAGCATTCCTATGAGAAAATTTGGGTGTCCAGACGATATTGCCTATGCAACTCTGTTTTTGTCGTCCGATCAAGCCTCCTACATAACAGGAAATACTTTAAATGTTAATGGTGGTATGTTCATGCCCTGATAAACTGGGATTAAAATTTCAAATTTGGAGTAGGTTATGGAAGAAGTTGAAAAGAGAGTTAAAAGTATTGTTTCAGAGCAGTTGGGTGTGAAGTTAGAAGATATAAAAAATGATTCGAAGTTTGTAGAGGACCTAGGTGCGGATTCCCTCGATACCGTAGAGCTTGTGATGGCCTTGGAAGATGCGTTTGAATGCGAAATTCCCGATGAGGAAGCTGAGAAGATAACGACTGTGCAAGAAGCAATTCAGTACATTAAAAATAATCTTAAAGACCAAGGATAGGTCAGAGTTTACAGTACAGTAAACGTCTAAAATATTTTCTTTTGCCCCTAGAAACTATGAGAAACCCTGAACTTTCCCGCGTGGTAGTAACCGGGCTTGGTATGATTAGCCCTTTGGGTAATGACGTCAACGATTCATGGGGTGCGTTGCTCAGTGGTAAATCTGGAGTAGCAAAAGTTACTAAATTTGACGCAAGCGCTTTCCCCGTTAAAATAGCTGCGGAGGTAAAAAATTTTTCTGTTGAAAAATATATCCCGAAGAAGATGGCAAGGCATATGGACACCTTTATCCATTTTGGAGTAGCCGCGGGTTTAGAGGCTTTTGAAGATTCAGGTTATGAGGTTAACGATGAAGCAAGATCGCGTGTCGGGGTTTTAGTGGGTTCTGGAATAGGCGGGTTACCGTTGATTGAGGAAACACAAAAAGTATTAAGTTCAAGGGGGCCTAGGAGAGTCTCTCCTTTTTTTGTCCCCGCATCGATCATCAATATGATCTCTGGACATTTGAGTATTGAATTAAACATTAATGGACCAAACATGGCTGCTGTGACGGCATGTACCACGGGGCTACACAGTATAGGGCTGGCTGCAAGATTAATTCAATGCGGTGATGCTGATGCCATGCTTGCAGGCGGAGCGGAATCAACGATCTCCCCACTGGGATTAGGAGGTTTTGCAGCTGCTAGAGCATTGTCGTTGAGAAACGAGGATCCCGAATCGGCATCAAGACCTTTTGATGCTGGAAGAGATGGATTTGTTTTAGGTGAAGGAGCTGGCGTAGTGTTTTTGGAATCACTTGAAAGCGCTAGATCTAGAAAAGCTAAAATTTATGCAGAATTAATCGGTTTTGGTATGTCGGGTGATGCATATCATATGACTGCACCTGATATAAAGGGGCCAGTTTACAGCATGAGTAATGCTTTAAAAAATGCTAGGATAAATCCTGACGAAGTGGATTATATCAACGCTCATGGCACGTCAACGCAACTAGGCGATAAAAATGAAACCATAGCAATCAAGACTTGCTTTAGTCAACATGCGAAAAATCTGGTTATTAGTTCGACTAAATCAATGACAGGACATTTGCTTGGCGGAGCTGGTGGAGTTGAATCTGTTTTCAGTGTTCTGGCTTTGTATAAAGGCATTTCTCCACCAACTATTAACCTTGAGGGTAATGACCCAGACTGTGACTTAGACTACTGTGCTAACGAAGCCCGGGATCTCGATATTGAAGTAGTACTTAAAAATAACTTTGGATTTGGAGGGACGAATGGCACTCTGGTTTTTAGAAGAGCTCATTTGTGAAATTTTGTGACTGATTCTCAATCTGACAAAGTCTTAGTGAACAGAGCTAAAGAGGGTGACTCAAAGGCATTCGATTTTCTCGTAATTAAATACCAGCGAAGAGTGATACGGCTGTTATCGAGGCTAGTGCGTGACCCTGTGGAAGTTGAGGATATCGCGCAAGAGTCGTTTTTAAAAGCATATCGAGCAATTGGACAGTTTCGAGGTGATAGTGCTTTCTATACCTGGCTGTATCGAATTGCTGTCAATACCGCGAAGAATTATTTATTTGCTAAGGGTAAAAGACCTATACCACTTAGTGAATTATCAAGTAATTCTGAAGACGGGGAATCTTTTGAATTCCAAGATGTCGTAAATACAGATGCTAGTCCTGAAGGAGCTTTGTCCGGTTTACAAATAGCACAGGCCGTTAACAGTGCCGTGGAAAAGCTCCCAGAGGAATTAAGTACGGCAGTTACTTTGAGGGAAATGGAAGGATTGAGTTATGAGGAGATTGCTGAAGCGATGGATTGCCCTATTGGTACGGTAAGATCCAGAATTTTTAGGGCTAGAGAAGCTATCGCTCAGGAACTTCGTCCGTTGTTGGATACTCCAGATAATAAGAGATGGTAAAAAAATTTTTGGATAGGTGAAATGCACTAATGAAAGAGAATAAAGAACAGTTGCACAATAAGGAGTTATCGGCTTTGTTTGATGGGTTCGATAAAAGGTCTTCCATCGCAGATTTATCGAAAGAAGACAGGAAAACTTGGGAAATATACGGTTTGATCGGTGATGCGTTGCGTCAATCCAAGCCAGAGTATCTAACGGCAGACTTAGCTACTAGAGTACGTGATGAAATCGAACGTAGTCGTCCGGAAAAGTCAAATGTTTCTCAATTTCCATTAAATTTTAAAAATAAGTTTTCTTTCGGGCAGTTCAAGTATGCCGCGAGTCTATCATTTGTTTTTGTTTTGGGTTCGTTATTTCAACCTTTCAATGATGGTTTGGATAGAAAGGTAGAGGTTGTTGAAGCTAGTGAGGTTAGAGCAATTTATACGAGTTTTAATGACGCTCAGGGATATCTCAGTGAGTGTAGTTTTGCTGGGTTGAGCTCACTTCCACAAGGGCAAGTTGATTTGGAATTATTTGAGCATCATAAAAATATGTCTGGCACGGATGTAATATGTTAAGTTCTTATCGTATTTTCCATTTCAATAAACGGCTTTTCACTCGCTCCTATAAAAAAAATCTAGTTAGGTCTTTTGCAATATTCTTAGCATGTCAGTCAAGCTCTGCTATTTCGGAATCAAGGCAGTTGAATAGCAGTGAAGCGGTAGAGTTGCTCAACACTGCTAAACACGTCGCAGAGAGTGTTTCAATTACCGGAACGGTTGTTATTGAGAATCTTGGGATATCAAAAAAGGTCAAGAGCTTAATCCAAACTACCACTCAGGACGGAAAGGTTGTAAAGCAGGTAGAGTCAATGAATGATGGGCATGTTGTGGAGGTTCACGTTGGAGATAAATTAACCCAATACTTGCCCGAAAATAAACTCATCAAGGTAAGCAGTACTGCGAAACCTAGCTTTCCAAGTTTATTTTATGGCGACACATCAAAGATTTTGGAAAATTACGAGGTTGTCACCAAAAAAAATGACAAGAGCAAAAACAGGGTAGCTGGATTTGAAACTATAGCTATTGAATTAATACCTAGAGATGATTTCAGATGGGGAATTAGAGCCTGGCTTGAGCAAGATTCATTGTTACTTTTAAAGGTTGAGTATTTTAACCATAATAGATTTGTTATTAAAAAGGATTATTTTGTTGACGTAAGTATTAACCCTGTCGAAGAAATTAGAATAAAGAACCAGTTTCCAGAG
The DNA here is from genome assembly GCA_002170395.1 of Betaproteobacteria bacterium TMED82. Taxonomy (GTDB): domain Bacteria; phylum Pseudomonadota; class Gammaproteobacteria; order Burkholderiales; family Burkholderiaceae_A; genus UBA7377. The sequence goes on along the minus strand of NHEJ01000002.1, from coordinate 66,979 downwards.
AGTCACACTTGGAATAAATTACTTGTTTCAAAGTTTAACAACGGGGAGAGTAAAATTTTCAAATATGAACCCGTTAAAGGATTTAAGCTGATAAAATGTTTTGATACAAGATTTAACAGGATTAAATATAATAAAAAGATCGATTACGAAAAAAGTCACTGCCTTTTCTCCGACGGTGTTGCAGCGGTGTCCATGCTTGCTCTTGCAGATCAGGAATCTGATGTTGTTTTTGCAAAGAAAGTGTTGACGAGGGGTTGTTTATCACTTAAAAGTGGATTAATTTCTAATAGGTCGGTGTCGTCCGTTGGGTGTGTCCCAAGAGAAACCGTTCAATCGTTTTTTAATAATTCAATGATTGATTAGACCGTCGTTTGAAGACATAAAGAGGTGAACATTTCAATGTTAAGCAACAGAGTTACTTATACATTTCTTTTTTCGGCCTTCATGTTTGGTTTTACGTCTTTATCAAATCATGGAGCCGTCTACGGGAAGTCATATGGATTACCTGATTTCACAACATTGGTAGAGAAGGCTAGTCCGGCCGTCGTCAATATCAGAACAACGCAGGAGGGAAATACGCCTCAGGCAAACATGCCAGGTTTACCGCGAGTTCCTGAGCTTGACGAGAACGACCCGATGTATGAGTTCTTTAAAAGATTTTTTCCGCCAGGTGGTAATCCTGGTCAAGGACCTCCTAGACAACCTCCATCCCCCCGTGGTCAACCGCCGAGGGGAGTAGGGAGTGGTTTCTTAGTTTCTTCTGATGGTTATATATTATCTAATCACCACGTAGTGTCTGGCGCGGGTAGGGTTATCGTGACCTTTACAGACCGTCGAGAATTTACTGCTAAGGTTATTGGCTCCGACCAGAGAACAGATGTTGCCTTGTTGAAAATTGAGGGAAAAGGCTTTCCTTCTTTAAAAATGGGAGACACTTCGAAACTAAAAGTTGGAGCATGGGTTGTTGCTATTGGATCACCTTTTGGCTTGGAGAATACCGTTACTGCGGGTATCGTTAGCGCTTTGGGTAGAGATACGGGGGATTACTTGCCATTCATACAAACAGATGTCGCTGTGAATCCTGGTAATTCTGGGGGTCCTTTGTTAAATTTGAACGGTGAAGTAATAGGCATTAATTCTCAAATCTACAGCCGTACCGGTGGTTTTATGGGGATTTCATTTGCAATTCCCATAGATGAAGCTAATCTCGTTGCAGAACAACTTAAGGTAACTGGCAAAGTAACTCGTGGTAGGATTGGTGTTTTGATTGGAGAGGTTAGTAAAGATGTAGCTGATGGATTAGGGTTAAAAGCTGCCTCGGGGGCTTTAGTAAGGAGTGTAGACCCCGATGGGCCTTCCGGGAAGGCCGGTGTGAAACCTGGTGACATTATCTTAATGTTTGAAGGAAAGAAAATTGATAGAGTATCTGATTTACCAAGAGTTGTTGGAAGAACAAAGCCCGGAACAATAGCCTCAGTAAGACTTTGGAGGGCGGGGAAATCTTTATCTCTGAAAGTTGAAGTTGAAGAGATGGCAGCTCAAAGAACAGCAAATTTCACTCCCGAGCCCGAAAAGCCGGTGGTCACTGTTTTTAACTGGCTTGGTATAGCCGTTGAAGCTTTACCCATTGCAATTGCCAAGAAATTAAAGCTTAGAGGTGGTGTAGTCATTTCTTCAGTAAAAGGTGCTGGCTCTAGTGCCGGGTTAGTATCAGGCGATATAATAACCTCTATGAATAATCAAAGTATTCAAACAGTTAAGGAATTTTCGTCAATGGTTGGGACTTTAGATAGGTCAAAGGTTGTAGTTTTGTTAGTTCGGCGAGGTGAAGAGGCTTTCTTCATTCCAATTAAGCCTTAATTTTTCTTTGAGAAATATAAGAAACTTTTCAATAATTGCTCATATAGATCACGGCAAGAGCACACTTGCAGATCGCCTTATACAGGTATGTGGTGGATTATCAGAGCGGGACATGAACGAGCAAGTTCTTGACTCAATGTCTTTGGAAAGAGAGCGAGGAATTACAATAAAGGCGCAAACTGCTACTTTACAGTATAAATCTCTAGACGGAACCTTATATACCTTAAACTTAATAGATACTCCCGGACATGTGGATTTTTCATATGAGGTTAGCAGGTCATTGGCAGCATGCGAAGGTGCCATTCTAGTTGTTGACGCAAGTCAGGGAGTTGAGGCCCAAACAGTTGCAAATTGCTACACGGCACTCGATCTAGGTATAGAAGTCATCCCCACTTTAAATAAGATTGATTTGCCTTCTTCCGACCCAGAGAACGCTATAAACGCAATTGAGGAAACAATAGGTATTGATGCTAAAGAGGCCATTAAAGTTAGCGCAAAAACTGGAGAGGGAGTAGTTACTCTAATTGAACACATAATTTCTAGGGTTCCTGCGCCTACAGGACATTACAGTAAACCACTCCAGGCCCAGATCGTTGATTCCTGGTTCGATGTCTACGTTGGTGTCGTCATGCTTGTTCGGGTTTTTAATGGAGAGTTTTCTGTAGGAGAAAAAATTCTACTTATGGGCACAGAAAAACATTGCTCAGTTGAGAAACTAGGTATATTTTCCCCAAAAGCTAAGGAAAAAAATTCATTGAAGGCAGGAGAAGTTGGTTTTGTAGTAGCTGGAATCAAGGATATAACTTCTGCGAGAGTCGGTGATACATTAACCAGTTTAAAAAGTCGTGCACCGACAAGGTTGCCTGGTTTTAAAGAGGTTAAACCACAGGTTTTTGCTGGTGTTTATCCTATCGAGTCAAAAGATTACGATTTAATGCGTGATGCACTGACTAAGTTGAGGTTAAATGACAGCTCTTTAACTTTTGAGCCCGAGATTTCGCAAGCGCTGGGCTTTGGTTTTAGATGTGGTTTCTTAGGCATGCTTCATATGGAAATAATACAGGAACGGTTAGAACGGGAGTATAAATTAAATCTCATAAACACAGCCCCAACGGTGATCTACGAATTGATATTAAAAAGTGGTGAAAGGGTGTTTATTGATAACCCATCCGGTATGTTGGAGCAGTCAAAATTACTTGAAATACGTGAACCATTCTCAAAATTAACTATAATGGCTCCCAAAGAATATCTTGGGTCTATTATAAAGCTTTGTATCAGTAAGCGCGGGTTACAGTCATCCATGGTTTATTACGGCAATCAAGTCAGTATTGTCTACGATATCCCCACGAATGAAGTGGTTGTGGATTTCTTTGATAAGCTCAAATCGATATCAAAGGGATATGCATCCATGGAATATGAATTTTTGGAGTACCGTGTTGCTGATGTTGTTAAGTTGGATATTTTAATAAATGGGGAGAGGGTGGATACTCTCTCAGCTATCGTTCATCGATCGAATTCTGTAGCCCGGGGTAGAGCTATTGCTAGTAAACTAAAAACTTTAATCCCTCGGCAGATGTTTGATATAGCTATTCAAGCCGCTATAGGTACTAATTTTATAGCCAGAGAAAACGTAAAGGCATTAAGAAAAAATGTATTAGCAAAGTGTTACGGTGGTGACATAACTAGAAAAAGAAAACTTTTGGAAAAACAAAAAGCTGGAAAAAAAAGGATGAAGCAGGTGGGATCTGTAGACGTTCCACAGGAGGCTTTTTTATCTGTTCTGAAGTCATAGGAAAATAAAATGGATTTCGAGTTGATTTTATTGATTCTCTTTCTTCTATCAGGTGGGTTTTGGCTTGCTGATTATTTTTATTTTTATAAAAAAAGAGTTGCTGGGGCTGATCGACCGGTTTGGCTAGAGTACACTGCCGGATTTTTCCCAGTGATTTTCATAGTATTCGTTATTCGGTCTTTTCTTTTTGAACCGTTTAATATTCCCTCGGGTTCAATGATTCCAACCTTGAGAATTGGGGATCTCATTTTAGTCAGCAAGTTCGAATATGGCCTCAGACTTCCTGTTTTAAATTCTAAAGTAGTAAACGTAAATTCTCCGCAGAGGGGAGATGTCGCTGTTTTTCGATGGCCAAAAGATGATTCGTTAGATTACATTAAAAGGGTAGTAGGTTTACCAGGTGATGTTGTTGAATATAAAGAAAAAAGCATTATTATTAACGGGAAGTCTATGGAGAGAGTTCGTACAGCTGATTATTTAGACCCGACCACTTATAAAGTATCCAATCAATTTGAAGAAAAACTTGGGGATCATGAATTTAAAGTGTTAAATGACATTCAAGCTGCTGAGATTTATTTGGTTGATAGAATTAAACCAAAAAATTCTTGCAAGAGAGTTTTGGGAGGGATAAGTTGCACGGTGCCAAAAAACCATTATTTCGTTTTAGGTGACAATAGAGATAATAGTAGTGATAGTAGGTACTGGGGTTTCGTGCCTGAATCAAATTTAGTCGGAAAGGCGTTTTTAATTTGGTTTAACTTTGGAGACGTTATATCTGGACGTTTTAATCGTCTGGGTTTATTAGAATGAGTTATGGGATCCCTGACTATTAACTTGCAAACTATTAGAAAATTTCAGAAAACTATAGGTTACCAATTTACTAAGCATGAATTACTACTCGAGGCTTTAACTCATAAAAGTTTTGGCCAAAATCATTATGAACGGCTAGAGTTTCTCGGAGATAGTGTTCTTAATACAGTTATAAGTAATTATCTTTTTTCAGAGTTTCCTAAGGCTTCAGAGGGTGAGTTATCTCGGATGAGAGCCAATTTAGTCGATAAAAGTACTTTATTAGAGATCGGAACTGAGATAGAAATTGCGCCTTTATTATTGATGACTGAAGGAAAAAAAAGCAATAAGGAAAAATTTAAAATGTCAGCTCTTTCAGACGCAGTGGAGTCGGTTTTTGGTGCAATATTTATCGACGGTGGTTTAGAAGCGGTTACTGCAGTTATCTTGAGAGCTTACAAACCTTTGCTAGATTTTAAGACTTTTGAAACTCTTTCATTAGCTACAGCAAAAACTCTTCTTCAGGAAATAGTTCAAAAAAATAAGTCAGCGTTACCAGTTTATTCTCTTATCAAGACGACGGGCCCAGATCATAATCTCAAATTTTTTGTTTCATGTAAAATAAAGTGGAAGTTGAATAATGATAGAATTTTCACACTAGTGGAGGTGGCCAGTGGAGATTCATTAAAGCAAGCGGAGCAAAATGCTGCAGAAATAATCTTGCACAAGCTAGAAAAAAAAAATGCTTGTAATATATCGAAATAATCACTTTTCTTCTCAGGTAGCGATAGCTGGGTGAGCGATTTCAAGAGAGGGTATGTTGCCATCATCGGTCGACCAAACGTTGGCAAGTCTACCTTACTAAATAAAATAGTAGGTGACTCAGTAAGTATAGTTTCTAAGAAGCGGCAGTCGACTAGAAATAAAGTTGTAGGTATTTGCACACGACAAAATTATCAAATTATTTTTTTGGATACTCCAGGCTTAGACTTTAATAAGAAATTTGCTCTGAATAGAAGATTAAATAAATTAGCTTTGGCGGAGGTGGTGTCTGTTGACCTCATAATCTGGGTTACAGAAGCTAATAAGTTTACTGACGGCGATAAATTTATAAAGAGATTGTTGCCTAGGAATGTTCCCTTAATTATTGCTCTAAATAAAGTAGATTTATCTAAAAACTTATATGAGAAGAAGAAAATTTTTGAGAATTCTTCAAACTTTATGTCTTTGAAACCAAATGCATTGATACCCGTTTCGGCAAAAAAGAATTTCCAACTGAATCAACTAGTAAATGAAGTAGTCAAAGTAATACCTTTTCAAGAAAAAATTTTTGAGGATGATATAAAAACAAACAGAAGTAAAACATTTCGTGTTTCCGAGTTAATAAGAGAGATAGTAATGCGCTATATTGGAGAGGAGTTGCATTATTCGTTGTCCGTAAAAATCGATAAAATGGAAGAGCGTTCTATGGGTAGAACACCCTTAGATATTTTTGCTACTATTTATGTTGGAAAGAAAACTCATCGTCCTATTTTACTCGGTTCCAGAGGAGTAAAAATTAGTAAAATATCTGAGGCTGCTAGACGTGAGTTGACCCAGCTACTGGGAGTAAAAGTACAATTAAATCTATGGGTAAAAGTTAAAAAAAACTGGGTTAAAGATACAAATCTATTATTAGGAATGGGGATCGATTAAATGATTATTTTCTTAAGTGGGAAATTGTGTGGTTAATTGCTATGTTTTGCATAGCTATCCTTGGAAAGAATCCAGTTTGATAGTTGAACTAATAAGTGCTGATGATGGACGGGTTAGTGCTGTAGCTAAAGGTGCTCGAAGGGCTAGCTCAGTTTATCGTGGCTTATTGCAGCCATTTAATAAATTGGATGTAAGGTACGGTAAAAATGGTGATTTGAGAAGTTTATTGGGAGCGGAGTGGATTGGAGCTAGTAATCATAGAATGTTATCCGGTAGCAGTTTATTTTCTGGTTTTTATATTAATGAACTCTTACTAAAATTAATGCAAAAACATGATCCATGTCCTAAGCTGTTTAGCATTTATGAGAGTTCTTTAAAGCAATTATCGAGTGGTATTTTCCCATCAGATTTGATCTTAAGGAGATTTGAAATCTCTTTATTGTTAGAGATGGGTGTTTTTCCAGATTTCGAAGGAATTTTAAAAAACAATTTTAAAAAAAACTACTTTATAAGCGCCACTGAAGGGATTATTTCTGAAAAAGAAATTAATTTAAGTGATAGTTCCTCTTGTAGGGTTGAGAAATTTTTATCAAGGGAAATTATAAAAATCTTTTCAGGGAATATTTTAGATTTAAACTATTTACAAGAATCTGTCTCGAGTAAGAATTTATCCATGGAAATAAAAGGTATTTTGAGAACATTAATCGATGGGCAATTGAGCATTAATAAGTTGTCTTCAAGAAGAATTGTTTTAGATTTAAATGAGTATACAAAATTAGGAAGGAAAAATTAATTGGTTGAGTTAGGAGTAAATATTGATCATGTGGCAACTCTTAGACAGGTCAGAAGATCGTTTGAGCCTGATCCAGTCTGGGCTGCAGTAGAGGCTCATCTTGGAGGAGCTGACGGTATCACTGTGCACTTACGTGAGGATAGGAGGCATATTCAAAAGGTAGACGTTGAGAGATTGAGGACTCACACCCAAATTAAATTGAATCTAGAAATGGCTGCAACAGATGAGCTGTTAGACTTTTCCCTTGATATCAAGCCAGAGATGGTAATGTTTGTTCCGGAAGGCAGGGAAGAGATTACAACTGAGGGAGGACTAAACATATATAAAAACACCGGGATGTTATCTAAATTTGTAAAGAAGCTTAGAGATAAAGGAATCATAGTTAGTGTCTTCATTGATGCTGAAATTGATCAAATCAAAGCTGCAGCCGAAATCGGTGCCGAAGTATGTGAAATTCATACAGGCCCCTATGCAAGAGTTTTTCATGAAAAAGGTAGGGACGTGCAATCTGCAGAAGTCAGTCACGAACTGCGAAAAATAGCCCTTGCTGGAGAGGAAATTATAAAGAATGGAATGAGATTTAATGCCGGGCATGCTTTAAACTATTTTAATGTTCAACATATTGCAGCTCTTGATGGGCTTAGAGAATTGCATATTGGTCATGCAATTATTTCAAGATCTGTTTTTGTTGGTATTCGAGAAGGTGTTCGTGAAATGAAAAGATTGATGAGGGAAGTCTCTAGATGATTATTGGATTAGGAGTTGATATTATTGAAGTAGAAAGAGTAAGAGCCGTCTTTGAAAGGTACGGCTTAAAGTTTGTAAAAAAAATTTTAGGACGGCGAGAAAATAAATATTTTTCGGAAATGTATAATAACCATAGTCTTCAAAGTAGAGAATTATTAATCGCTTTTCTGGCGAAAAGGTTTGCTGCTAAGGAAGCTATTGGTAAAGCATTAGGTATCGGCATGAGAAAGCCCATGCAATTCAAGTCGGTTGATATAGTAAATACTGCACTTGGAAAACCAACTACCATTTTTTATGAGGATCTTTTCTTTTATCTAAGACAGAAAGATTTTAAAATTCACCTTTCAATTTCAGATGAGAAAAAATTTGCCCATGCTGTAGCAATTATTGAGAATTGATAGCAAAAGATGTTTGATGATATTGATCAAATAAATCCGCTAATAATTGATCTAGTAGGTCCGGAGGTCTCGGAAGAGGAGAGGGAAATACTGCAGCATCCTTTAGTCGGAGGGGTTATTCTATTTTCTAGGAATTATGAATCTCGTAGTCAGGTGCAAAACCTTATCGACCAAATTCAAAAAATTAGGCTTAGTGTAGCAGGAAATTTGGGAAGATTATTAATTTGTGTTGATCAAGAAGGTGGAAGGGTACAAAGATTTAAAAAGGAATTTACATTAATTCCTGCTTTTGAAAAACTTGGGAGTAATTGTGATATTACTAGTCTGGAATCAATAGCCAAAAGTATTTTCGAAGTTACAAAGTTTGGAATTACTCTTGGTAGAGAATTAAAGGAAGTTGGTATTGATTTAAGTTTTACTCCTGTGCTTGATTTAAATTGGTCAAGAAGCGAAGTTATAGGGGATCGCTCATTTAGTAGTGATCCCTATTTAGTCTCAATATTGGGTAAGTCTATGATCCACGGCTTACAAATATCTGGACTAAAAAATTGTATTAAGCATTTTCCAGGGCACGGCTGGGTAAAAGCAGACTCACATTTTATGGTGACTACTGATTCAAGATCGTTTCAAGAGATTCAAGCTAATGACCTGATACCTTTTAAAGAACTTTGTAGTATCCCAAACCTAGTTTCAGCTGTTATGCCTGCTCACGTTATTTATTCTGAGTGTGATCGTTTGCCAGCAAGCTTTTCAAAATTTTGGCTCATTGATATCCTAAGGAATAGTTTAAAATTTGATGGTCTAATAATAAGTGATGATTTATCTATGAAAGGGGCTGCTAATTTTTCTTCAAGTATTGTCAATAGAGCTACGCAAGCTCTAGCTAATGGGTGTAACGCAATTTTAGTTTGCAATGAAACTAAAGATGTCATAAAACTTATTGATGATCTTGATATGGCTGAAGTTCAAAAGATTTATAAAAGTCAGATGCCTGAACGACTTTTCCCAATAGAAATGGGGAAATAATGAGCCCATCCGTTTTTTTCGACGTAAACTGTAAAAAATGTCCACGAATTAACAAGTTTTTAAAAGTTAATAGACTAAAGTTTCCTGATTACTATAACAGGCCAGTTCCATCTATAGGGCCTTTACACGCTGACTTATTAGTTGTTGGATTAGCTCCTGGGCTGCATGGAGGCAATGCTACTGGTCAAACTTTCTTTGGTGACTTCAGTGGAGAATTTCTTTTTAACACTCTATATGATATCGGTTTTCTCGAAAGGAAATATTCAAAATCTAAATTTGAAGATTATGAGTTAATCAATTGTCGGATAACAAATGTTTGCAAATGTGTTCCTCCTAAAAACAGGTTGCTCAGTTCTGAGATAAAAAACTGCTCTTCGTATTTGCAAGCTGAAATTTTTCCAATAAGTCGAAAAGTTATAGTATGCCTTGGCACTGTATCTCATACTGTTGTTCATAAAATGCTAGGGATACGTGGTCAAAAATTTATGCACGGTAAGATTTTTAGGATTTACAATACATTGATCTTTGATTCATATCATCCGAGTAAGTTAAATGTAAATACTGGAGTATTGACAAGAAAGATGCTTTCAGAGCTATTCTGGAACGTAAAATACAGACTAAGTTGATGTGAATTTGTCGGTAATATAATATGAAACCCAGCGAGATAATTGCAAAAAATGAAGAGCTTACTTCGTTTAATTTACAAAACTTTTTAGAAAGCTTGCCTTTAACGCCGGGAGTTTATAAGTTTTATAATTCAAGAAAAGTTTTACTATACGTTGGGAAAGCAAAAAATTTAAGAAAGAGGGTGTTGTCTTATTTCGCCAATCGTAAATTAAGCCCGCGCGTGGCCCATATGATTGCGAAAACAAAATTTGCTGAAATCACAGAGGTTAGATCTGAAGCGGAAGCATTACTGCTTGAAAGTAATCTGATAAAAACCCAATCACCAAAGTACAATATTTTATTCAGAGATGATAAAAGTTATCCGTTACTTAAATTGAGTGATCATCAATTCCCAAGGATCTCTTTTTTTCGTGGTACGGTAGATTTAAAAGGAAACTATTTTGGTCCTTTTCCGAGCGCTTGGGCGGTAAAGGAGAGTATCCAGATACTCCAGAAAATTTTTAGGTTAAGGGATTGTTCAGATTCAGTTTTTTCTAATAGATCGAGACCGTGTATTCAGTATCAAATCAAGAGATGCAGCGGTCCCTGCGTAGGTATTATCAGTAAGAAGGATTACCACTCTGATGTCTCCAGAGCATTAAGTTTTTTAAATGGCAAACATGAGATAGTGTTTAGTGAATTAACCGCGCAGATGGAATCTTCGTCCGAAGAGTTAGAGTTCGAGAAAGCATCTACTCTAAGAGATCAAATTTCTGCATTATCGAGGGTTATACAAAAGCATTCAATGGAAACAAGTAGTGAATTAGATTGTGATATTTTTGTTATACATAGTGATGGATTTCACATTGTAGTGAACATTGCTATAGTAAAAGGGGGGAGATTCTTAGGAGACAAAGCTCATTTTTCTGTTCCAGAAATTTCTGAGGGGTTGAATACGGAAGGGGTATTAAGTGAGGCTCTTCTGCAATTCTTAATTCAATACTATCGAAAAATTCCCCTACCAAATACTTTAATAATTAACAAGTCAGATATAGTTGAAACGTTCATCGATTATCAAGAAACTCTGGCTGGGAGTTCTATGAAACGAGGGTCATGTAAAGTTATTTCCCACCCCATTGGTACTCAAGCAGACTGGTTTAGCCTGACTAACGACAATGCGAAAAATGCACTATTCAGAAAAGGTGTTGAATCCGAAAATACTAGGAAAATTACTGCTCAATTAGCTACTTTGTTGGAAATTAGATTGTTGCCAGAAGAGCTATCGACTTTTAGAATAGAGTGCTTTGATGTTAGTCATTTGTCTGGAGAAGCTACTTTTTGTTCCTGTGTTGTATTTAAAAACTTTAATATGCAGCCAAATTTATATAGAAAATTTTTTATAGCTGGGGAAAAATCTGGAGACGACTACGCAGCTTTAAAACAAGCTCTGACCAGAAGATTTAAAGAGAAAAAAAATTTGCCGGAGCTAGTCATTATCGATGGTGGTAAAGGACAAGTCTCCATAGCGAGAGAAGTTATCTCAAATCTTGGGATAAAAAATATTAGATTAATTGGTCTAGTAAAAGGGGATGGTCGTAAGGTAGGGCTTGAGCGAATACTTTTCCCAGATGGAAAGTCTATCTCATTCGCGTCAGATAAAAGCATGTTGATGTTACTGGCTAGAATTCGTGATGAGGCTCATCGGTTTGCTCTGATGGGTATGAGGCATCGAAGGATTAAGGATAGCAAGAGATCGTCGTTAGATGAGATTGAGGGGGTCGGCAACAAACGAAAGAAATCATTGCTAGAAAGATTCGGTGGATTTCGAGAGTTAACTCGAGCATCAGAGTCAGAAATTGCCTCAATAGACGGCATTTCTGTTTTACTGGCAAAAAGAATCTACCAACATATTCACGGCTGAATTAAATGTTTACAACCTTACCTAATATGTTAACGTGGTTGAGAATTCTATCTATACCATTTTTAATTTTTGTTGTTTATGCGCCGTTGAGTTTAGAGACGTATGAAAAAAATTTTTACGCAACGGTTATTTTCATATTAGCAGCAGTTACTGATTGGGTAGATGGTTGGCTAGCCCGAAGGTGGAATCAAACTTCTCTATTTGGCGAGTTTTTGGATCCTGTTGCAGATAAATTAATGGTCTGTGCAGTCCTGGTAATCTTAATTGATCTGGAAAGGGTTAGCCCGGTAATAGGAATTATCATAATTGGGCGAGAAATAGCAATTTCAGCGCTGAGGGAGTGGATGTTAAAGGTTGGTACTAGTGGTGAGCTAAAGGTACACTGGTTAGGAAAAGCTAAGACAGTTTCCCAAATGATCGCTCTACCTTGCTTACTTTACCACGGACCAATTTTAGTTAATTTTATAGATAGTTACTTGATTGGCACATGGCTCATTTTTCTTGCTGCTTTATTAACTGTTATATCAATGATCAATTATTTAAAAATTGCATTTCTGCAGCTCAAGTTAAAAAATGTAGAATGAGGTTTCTTATAGGCATAATACATGTACAATTAAACTTCGGTTTGCGGGAGTAGCTCAGCTGGTAGAGCGATACCTTGCCAAGGTATAGGTCGCGAGTTCGAATCTCGTCTCCCGCTCCATAAATGTCAGGCTTGGCGGGATGGCAGAGTGGTAATGCAGCGGCCTGCAAAGCCGTCAACGTCGGTTCAATTCCGGCTCCCGCCTCCATTTTTAACTTTTTAAACTTTGTGTCGATTAATAATTAGTAGGTGTTAATTTGTGCGGAATTAGGGTATCGAAACTATCAAGTCAGGTGTTTTTTACAAGTGTTAAAAATTTTAGTTACTAATCAAAAAGGTGGTGTGGGAAAGAGCACTATCTCTGCTAATTTAGCGCATTTTTTTGCTACCAAATCTTTTAAGAGAACAACGCTCATTGATTTTGACACGCAAGCTTCGTCGAGCAAATGGATAAGGGCGGTGAAGCCCCAAAAGGTAACTGTTTTTCGAGCAACGTTACCCTTATCATCGAGTACAAATAGACTATTGATTGAGTCCAGGAAAATAGTGTCGAAAATTGCAAAGCGGTCTGACGTAGTTATTGCTGACTTAACTTGGTTTGATCTATTTGATAGTGAAATGCTTTTGGATTTTGATCTGGTAATAGTCCCAACTGCGGTTTCAGAGGTAGAGTTAATAGCAACTATGGAATTCGCTAACAGACATGAGTGGGTATTCTGTTCAACCGAAAATCATCCATCCTTAGTGATAGTACCCAGTAGGGTAAGGGGTGATCAAGCTATAAATTTCAGAAATTCTACAGAAAGATTTTCATTTAGTTTTTTGTTGACGCCTCCCGTTCTTGACTCGATTGATGCAAAAAAAGCATTTTGTAGGCAATTTTTATTCGATTGTAAAAATAAAAAACTTGCCAATTCATTTTTAAACTTCTGTGATTCAATAGTTCAGACTGCTGATATTCACTTTAAGAGACTTAAGGGGACTGCAAAACAGATTGGTCAAAATAAGAGTCATGCCAAGCTGAACTCTGAGCTTGATTATAGAATAAAGAAAACAGAAGCTTTAAGGTGGATTGCCAACGAGAGAGAGACGGTCAGAACTTTAGAAGAACAAGTAGTAAACAAAAACCTACCTCTCAAGGCAAAGCGGTTGGATTATTTAAAGTCTGAGCCTTATTGTGACTTAGCGGATTCCGAGGACCGAAGTGGAACAAAAATTTCAAGAGATAATACTGCAAAAGTCGTTCAAGACAGTCGTTCATATAGTCGAAAACAGACGCCAGTTATTTCCATTACTCGAAAAAAAATGTCTGAATTACCAAAATTTCTTAGTAAACAAAACTCATAGACTTTGCTAACTTAATTTTTTTGCTAAGACTTCGATAGCCATCGCACTCACACTTGCACGCACAGTTGCAGCTGATAATTGATCATTTTCAAACTTCCCCAACTTTTTCAATGTGTTCAATAATTCCTTGCGGGTTTGATTCAAATCATCATCCAGTAAGGCCAGGTTCTCTAATATTTCCTTACGAAGATCAAGTTTTTCCTCTAGTTGCCTACTTAATTCAGCGACTTCTCTCCAACTAGGGGAGTCAACTCCACTTTTTACCGCATTTGAGTTATTCAGAGTATCAAATAGCTGTTCTAAAGCATCCCCTACAGCTACAATATCAGGAGTGGCCTTTGACTTTTCTGTTGACTCGTTAGTATCTTTAACGTCGTGGGGCTCCTGCATTTTTTCTGGTGTGGTCGAATTTTTTAAACCTTCCTTATTATCTGTTGGCTGAAGACTGTCAGACCAACCCTTCTCCGGAGAGTATATTTTTACTCCTTTTTTTGGAATTTCTAAAGCATCACTCAATTTTTTTGTAGAATAACAGTTATGCGAAATAAACCTTATTATGTCACGCTAACGCATTTATTGTTAGGATTAAATTTTTGTTCTCTCACTGTGGTTTGCATAGTTAAAACCCAAATGACAGGAGATATAGATTGGTTTACTGGTATATCTTGGCCATCGGTGGTGAATATATTCATTGATATTGCTGTTGAATCAAACGTATCTAGCGTTTTAATAATTGCCCTCTGGTTCCTTGTAAGTGTTATTTGGTCAGGATTAGCCGTGTACAATTTTTCACAGCAAAGAAAGAAATTACAGATGTCCAGGGAAGAGGAAGAAATCTATAGTGCTCGAGCTATTGATATTGATGAATTATCGCAACCTGCGGATAAAAAAGAGATGGAAAATCCGGCATCTCCTGAATCAGCTGGAGCTACTTTTGCAGCCACACTGTCTCAAGCTTTTCTCACTGATGAAACTTCAAGTCCAAAAGCAGGAGGAAGTAATGAAGTGTTATCCTCAATTCCTCCAGAGGTGGCGGAACAATTTAAGGCTTTACAAAGAATGTTAGAGAGATTGGAAGCTGATAAGGACAGTAATTATTCAAAGAAATTTTCAAAAGACTAGGTTGATTTTTTTAGTTCTGGATATCTAACTTTTTCAACAAGCTTTTTGATTCTATTTTCTGGGGTAGAAGTCAAAAGAGAAACAATAATAATAACTATGAAACCGATTGGCACGCCAAATATTCCAGCTGAAATGGGGTCTATATCCCACCACATTTCAGTAATTGGTGCGTCCTTTGGGATCCCATAAAAGACATTTCTCAACCAAACTTGATTATTAGCCATATAGAAAAAAGTTATTCCGATTCCTGCGAGCATTCCTGCGGATGCGCCAACTCCTGTTGTTCTACTCCAAAAAATTCCTAAAATCAGTGCAGGAAAAAATCCAGCGGCCGCAAATGAAAAGGCGGCAGCAACTAAAAATAAGATGTCTGCAGGGTTTTGTTGAGCAACAAGAGCTGCCGCAACTGCAACAATTAGAAGAACGGTTTTTGAAATGCTTACTCTTTTACTCACAGATGCATTTGGATTAATCATCTTGTAGTAAAGATCATGCGATAAAGCATTGGCCATAGCTAAAAGCAAACCATCAGACGTCGATAAAGCAGCAGCTAATCCCCCAGCAGCAACCATGCCGGAAACTACAAACGGCAATCCAGCAATCTCTGGAGTGGCAAGAACAACTATGTCAGGGTGAATTATTATTTCTGCCAATTGAATAATGTTATCTTGATTAATGTCTGTAATAGTTAACAATGTCGAATCAATTGCTGCCCATTTTTCAACCCATTCAGGTAGTTGTCCGTAAGTCAAACCTACGACATCATTATAAACAACAAATTTCACTAAAACGGCTAATGCAGGGGCAGTAACGTAGAGCAGCAACATAAAAAATAGTGACCATGTTACGGAGGAGCGAGCCTCTTTAACAGAGGGCGTTGTGTAATACCTCATTAAAATATGTGGCAAAGATGCAGTTCCAATTGTTAGGCAGAAAAGAAGTGCTAAAAAGTTCTTTTTTTCAATTTGTCGTTCATTTTCAGTATTCCCTGGAAATGGCTCAGCATGGGGTCTTGGTGGTTTTGTTTGTCCTTTTGTAAAATATTCCAACCTTGAATTTTCAGTATTTTCCTCCGTCTTTTGGTCAATTTTTGCCTGCTTAACAATTGCTTGGACTTCTTGTTCCTTAGGGTCGGCTAAAATTTTGTTTTCTAACTCAGTAATTTTCGTTAATTGGTGGCCGTAGGATAGTGGTGGTATTGGATTACCTGTTTGCTGAATTGAAAGCCATACAACCGGAATTAAATAAGCAATTATTAGTACAATGTATTGCGAAACTTGAGTCCAGGTTACAGCCCTCATTCCTCCAAGGAAGGAGCATACAAGAATTCCTGCCAAACCCAAGAATACGCCCGTCTCGAAATCGACACCGCTTAATCTTGTCGTAATCAGTCCTACGCCCTTAATTTGAGCTACTACATAAGTGAAAGAACAAAGTATTGCTATGCAGACACCTATAAATCTTGGCAATTGATCTCCATATCTTGCCCCAAGGAAATCTGGAATTGTATATTGTCCAAACCTTCTCAGGAAAGGAGCAAGTAATAGAGCTACAAGAACGTAGCCACCAGTCCAGCCCATTATGAATGCCAATCCTTTGAATCCATTAAGATACAGCCCGCCAGCCATCCCAATGAAAGAGGCTGCAGACATCATGTCTGCTCCAGTTGCCATACCATTAAAAATTGCTGGAACTCTTCTCCCAGCTACGTAATAATTATCAGCCTCATTAGTACGACTTAAAATACCGATTCCTGCGTACAAAGCCACTGTTGCGAACAAAAAAGCATATCCAATAAATTCCTGTGGTGCCCCTAATTCTTCGCTAATTGCAAGAAAAATACAAAAAGATAAAAAACCAATAGTGTAAAAGAAATAGACTCGTTTTAATCTTTTTGCAAACTCAGATGTTTCTATTTTTGCATCCAACAAGCTTTTCACACTAAATTTCATTATCTTTGTCTTTTAAGAATTCATCATCAAGTCTATTGACGTAATGGGCATAAATCCAAACAATTATTAGATAAACTAGCAGAGATCCTTGCGCTCCAACCCAAAAAGAGAATGGCCAACCGAAAAAAGTAAACTGTAGATCTATTGCAAAATAGCTAAGCACAAAAGTTACAAAAAACCACCCCATTAAGAGAATGAGAGTTATCAGTCTTAACTTAAGCCAATACTTAGCTCTTTTCGTATCATCGTTAATCATTATTTTGAAGTGTTAAATTTATAAATTTTTATATACCTGCTTGAATATTCAATTCGTTAACTAATTGAAAAGCTACCTGAGGCTCAAACTTATGTAAAGTTTGAATAGTTTTAATTATCTCCGAATTTTGGTTCAATTCTTTGAGAACAAAACATAATTGATAATATCCGTGTGGGCAAAAGGGCTGGAGTTTTATTGTCTTTCTAAAATTCTCACAAGCCTTTTCGTATTCGAATAACTTTGTAAAAGACAAACCTCTACCATAATATGCTCGGTCAAGGTTAGGGTTTGAAAGTATTGCGGAACTGAATAAATCGATTGCTTCTTCGTGACACCCCATTTTCTGACGCAAATACCCAAAATTAAAAAGAGCGGGAGAGAAATAAGGGTTAACTTCGAGAGCCTCTCGAAAATAGATTTCTGCTTCTGTATGGCGTCCCGTCATAGATAAAAACATCCCAGCTGTCGTGAGACATTTACTTGTCTTTTTTATTGTGGCAATTTTCACCCAGCAACGCGAAACAAGATCGAATTTACCCAGTGCCTCAGCTAACCCAGCCACGATTTTTAAGTATGTAATAGAAGAGAACATAGTTTTATTGTATATTAAAATCGCTAGGGTCACCCAATATAACTTTTAAGCCTATCAAAACAATTAGTAACCAAAAAAAAATGAAAAAAGTTACTGTGGGAATATGTTTATTATGAATAAAACTAGGAGTAATTGATCGGCAAAAAGCCTCAATTGGAGACAGTAAAAGTTTGAATAGATTATAGACTGAGTTTCCTTGGTGGTTTCCAAAGCATAAAAAATATACTATAGCTTTTCCAACGAACAGATATAAAATAAACTCTACCAATGCTTTTAAAAAAATGATTACAGTTAACATAATTGATAGTTAGCAGTTTGTCAGAGTGGTGGAAACGGTATACACAACAGACTTAAAATCTGTCGCCTTCGGGCTTGGGGGTTCAAGTCCCCCCTCTGACACCAAATTTTGCAGACTTCTGCAATCTTAAAAGTAGGGCTGATGTATCCAAATCTCCCATTCCTTGCTTTAACATTTGCTTGTAATATTCATTTACTATTTCGGTTGTTGGCAACTTTATACCTCTGGAAGTAGCCTCATTGAGAATTAGTCCTAAGTCTTTACACATTAATTTAACAGCAAAACCAAAGTCGTACTTTGATGTAATCATAGTTTTCCCCCTATTTTCCATCTGCCAACTTTGAGCTGCACCGCTTGAAATAAGATTCAACACAACTTCCATATTTAATCCGGCTTCAATTCCAAAGTTTATACCTTCAGAGAGACTTTGAATAAGGCCACTAATGCATATTTGATTAACCATCTTCGTTAACTGTCCTGACCCAGAGGGCCCGACAAGAACCATTTTTTTTGCGTAGCTTTTTGCGAGAGCCTTAGCTAAGTGGAAATATTTTGAATCACCCCCACACATGACTGATAAATTTCCACTTTCCGCACCAATATTTCCGCCAGATATTGGGGCATCAAAAAAAGAAATCTGTTTTTTTTTTGCTAGGGCAAAAATTTTCTGGGCAATTGTTGCAGACGTCGTGCTGTGATCTATATATATGCTGCCTTTTTTCATATACTTAAAACAACCGGTTTCAGAGATAGTAACGCTACTCAAATCATTATCATTACCAACGCAACTTACAACGAAATCAGCATCGTTTGCTAATTCATGCAGGTCTATCGCGGCTTTTACTTTAAAGTTTGAAAAAGCTTTAAGCCAAAGATCTGTTTTTTTTCTTGTTCTATTAAAAACTGTTATTGTGTGGCCACAAACAGCTAGATGGCCAGCCATAGCGGCTCCCATCGTTCCTAAACCAATAAAACCGATCCTGACCTTAGCACTTTTACTATATTGCTTTTTGCTAACATAGTGGGAAGTATCAATACCCATTAACCAATGCGGCCTCGTGGATAACAAATTACGCAAAACTCTTCATCAGAATTCATTGTTTCAAATTTAAAAACAGCAGGTCTTGTTACTATCGGGGGGATTTTAAAAATAAACTCTTTGTTTTTTTTTGCTTTTGTAAATTTGACGTCGGGTAGGAGTCGAAGTTGTATGGTTTCTAACGGTTTTCCTACGAATAAATATACGTCTCCTTTCCTCGCGACGATAGAATTGCTATTAGATGTATCGACTTGGGCGCTGAGCTTCTTCAATGATAGTATTTTTGATATTAACGGAGAAGAAGTAAGCGACAAAAGCAACGAAAAAAACAAATATCTTCTTTTACTAATTGATGTTGCGTAACTTTTTATCATATGTGCCTAAACTTCAAAGTTCAAGTTCAAGAAAACCTAGCTGATTAGCTAATGCTAGCAAGGAAATTGATCTTCCACCAGATCTGCAAAACACGAGAGTTGGAAAACCAACAGTTTTCAATAAATGTGCCATTTTTTGTGCCTCGTCTGGGCTCTGGTAAGCACTCTCGACGGGTAAATAATGAAAGTCTAATGACAATTGCTCAGCTTTTTGTTTTAGGAGGGCGCTAGAGGGTTGAGAGTGACCACCTTCTAAATCTGGCCTGTTGCAGATTATACTTTTGAAGCCTAATTCTTTAAGCTCTTTCAAATGGCCTTCTTGAATCTGACCATAAATTGCGATTTTCTCACTGATCCAATGAGGATTTACCTCCATACCGAAAAGCCTCTTAGTTTCTGATAGTTTATACTATTAATTATTACATGTTTTATTCATTTTAATTTCTAGGTCTTGATGTAAACATTAAGGGCTAAGCGACTAACTGCCGTAGAGGATACTTTGGATTCACTCGTATTAACCTCATTTTTAAAAAACAATTCGGGTAATTATGACGCTCAGCGTGGTACGAATGATATTTTGCTAGTTTTGGTTGACGCCATCAAGGAAGTAGCCATTCTTATGCGTGCCGGAGAGTTGGCTGGAATTTTGGGAAATGCTGATACGGAAAATGTTCAGGGCGAAGTTCAAAAAAAGTTGGATGTAGTAGCTAATAAAATTTTCATCAAACATTTGCTTAGAGAAAAAAAAATACTTGCTTTAATATCTGAGGAAAATGAGGATCCAATTTTTAATTCAAAAAGTGACGACTCAGGTTATGTGGTTTATTTTGACCCGTTGGATGGTTCCTCAAACATAGACGTCAACGGTGCTGTTGGATCAATTTTCTCAATTGTAAAGTTTTCAAAAAAACCGACACTTAAAGAATTACTAAAACCCGGTAAAGAGCAGGTATTGGCAGGCTATAGTGTTTATGGGCCTTCGACTATGTTAATTTTTAGTTCTGGTGATGGCGTGCATGGATTTACGCTCGATTACGAAAGTTTAAATTTTTGTTTAAGTCATGAGAGGATGCTAGTTCCCCCAGAGACAGGGGAGTATGCTATCAACACCAGTAATGGAAGATTTTGGGAACCCCCGATAGTCCAGTATGTTGCTGAATGTAATAGAGGTGTTGGGGGAGATAGAAAAAAGAATTTCAATATGCGATGGACTGGGAGTATGGTCGCGGACATTCACCGAATTCTCGTCAGGGGTGGGATTTTTATGTATCCCAAAGATAATAAAGTTCCGCTAAAGGAAGGGAGGTTACGATTGTTGTATGAAGCGAACCCCATGTCATATTTAGTTGAGCATGCAGGAGGAATGTCTTCCACGGGTAGGATGAGGATATTAGATATCGTGCCCCGCAATTTCCACCAAAGAATCCCTTTGATTATTGGTTCAAAAATTGAGGTAGAAAGGATTGTTTGGCATCATAAAAATTATGATGCCGGAGACGGGCTCAAGTACAATTCACCTTTGTTTGATAGCGCATCATTTTTTAGTGAGGACTGATGGTGTCAAAGAAGCACCCGATAATCGCTATAACTGGTTCCTCAGGGGCGGGCACCTCCACTGTTTTAAATAGTTTCAGACATATTTTTCGCCGGGAGGGCCTGAGAGTTCAAATAGTACAAGGTGACTCCTTTCATCGATACGACCGCGAGGAAATGAAGAAGGCTATGCGTGCAGCCGAAAAAAGGGGCAATCAACATTTCAGTCATTTCGGGCCGTCAGCTAATTTATTGGAAAATTTAGAAGAATTATTTGAGACTTATGGAAGTTCTGGTACTGGTAAATTTCGCAGATATTTACACAGTGAAACCGAAGCGTCATTTTATAAACAACCAGCTGGAACATTTACTAATTGGGAGGAGATAAGTGAGGGTACAGACTTACTTTTCTATGAGGGACTTCATGGTGGCTATTCTCACGGAGATTTGGATATTGCGAAGCATGTTGATTTGCTCGTAGGGGTAGTGCCAATAATTAATTTAGAATGGATTCAAAAGCTGCATAGAGACAGACAAGCAAGAGGTTACTCTCAGGATGCTATAGTAGAAACTATTCTCAGGAGGATGCCTGATTATGTTAATCATATTACCCCACAGTTTTCTCGCACTCACATTAATTTTCAAAGGGTTCCCCTTGTGGATACGTCTAATCCCTTTATTGCTAGGGACATACCCCTTCCAGAAGAATCGCTTGCAATAATTCGTTTTGCGGAGCCAAAAGGAATAAACTTCGAATATTTATTGTCGATGCTCGATGGAGCAGTGATGACTCGCCCCAACTCATTTGTTATCCCTGGTGGCAAAACTAGTTTAGCGATGCAGTTTATTTTTACGCCCTTGATTTTAAGATTGATTGATCAAAAGCGGCAAATTTGAAGTATCATTTAATGACGGAACTGATAGAAAGTTTAATTACTTATGGCCCTTATTTCTTTGAGACAGTTATTGGACCACGCCGCTGATCACGACTATGGTGTGCCAGCCTTTAATGTTAATAACCTAGAACAAGTTCAAGCTATAATGAGCGCTGCACAAGCGTGTTCCAGTCCTGTAATTCTACAAGCTAGTGCAGGTGCGAGAAAGTACGCTGGGGAGCCGTTTCTCAGAAAATTGATAGAGGCCGCAGTTGAGCAGTATCCGCAGATACCAATTTGTATGCACCAGGATCATGGGGTTTCACCAAATGTTTGTCAGAAATCCATTCGCAGCGGATTCAGTAGCGTAATGATGGATGGGTCCTTGAAAGATGATGGGAAAACTCCTGCTCCCTTTGATTATAATGTTTCGGTTACGCGAAAGGTTGTTGAAATGGCTCATGCTGTAGGAGTTTCTGTTGAGGGGGAGCTTGGTTGTCTAGGGTCATTGGAAAGTGGATTATCTGCCGAAGAGGACGGTGTAGGGGCATCGGGCAAATTGGAGCATGCTCAATTACTAACTGACCCGAGTGAGGCAGTAGAATTCGTGGGAAAGACTGGTGTAGATGCTTTGGCAATAGCTATTGGAACCAGTCATGGAGCTTACAAATTTACCAGGCCACCCACTGGCGATATATTGGCTATAAACCGAATAAAAGAAATACATTCAAGGCTGCCCAATACTCATTTGGTTATGCATGGTTCTTCTAGTGTTCCGCAGGAATTTTTGGAACTAATTCGCGAATTTGGAGGTGAAATGAAAGAAACATATGGTGTTCCGGTAAGTGAAATTATTGAAGGTATTCATAATGGTGTTAGAAAAGTTAATATTGATACAGATGTAAGGTTAGCTATGACAGCGGCAGTTCGGCAAAGCTTGAATGAAGACCCCTCTAATTTTGACCCTAGGGGATACTTAAAAAAAGCGAGGAGTGCTGCTACAAATGTTTGTAGGGAACGTTTAGAAGCATTTGGAACAGCTGGTAATGCGGAGAAGATAAAGGTGCTCTCGTTGGAACAAATGAGTGATCATTATTTAAAAAATCCAGCGTGAGTCTGTTTTGTTGGTTTGTTAGTTGGTATGAACTTACGATATTAGGAAGTGTCCATCCTTTTTTTAATGGAGTACCTGATGGATCCCAAAAAGAGAAGTTTTTTAAAATTAGGAGGTAGTTTCAGCCTATTGGTGCAAGGGGGTTTTTTCGGTTTATCCCCAACTGCTTTTGCCAAGGCAGAGGAATGGCAAGAGGCGTGGTTCAGCACAAAAAGTCTTAAGGAAACCTTCAGGGTCATGGGGGTAAATGCACCTGAGTCCACCAATCGCATAAGTTTAGATGCACCTGACACGGCTGAAAACGGCGCTTATGTTGGGGTTGGAGTCAATAGCGGGCTGCCGCAAACGGAGGCTATTGCGATTTTGGTAGATAAGAATCCAAGTGTACTAGCAGGATTTTTTAAGTTTGGATCTAGTATGAAACCTGAATTATCTACCAAAATAAAAATGGCAGAGACTTCTGATGTTTACGGCTTAGTTAGGGCGGGTGGTAATTATTTTATAAACAAGAGAAGTGTGAAGGTTGTTCTTGGAGGTTGTGGTAATTGAAAGTCGAAAATTTTGTCTAAAGCAACTAAAATTCGCGCTAGATTCAAAGATGGATTAGTCGAGTTTAGAATGCTAATGCTGCACGAGATGGAAACTGGTCGTAGAAAAGACGTGAAAACTGGTGATATAATCCCTGCATGGTTCATTAAAAGTTTTGAAATTTTTCTAAATTCAGAATCAATATTAATCGGACAGCTTGGTCCAACTGTGTCAAAAAACCCTTATTTTCGATGTAGATTTAGGGGAAGCGTTGGAGACAATATTAAAGTACAATGGAAAGATAATCTCGGAAACAGCAGAATTGATGAAGGAGAGGTAGTAGGTTAGCATGAAGCGGCTCAGCAAAGTTCTCTTGTTTTTTACTTTACACAGCTTCATTTTTAGAGCTCCTGTTTTTCTAGTATTTTTAATTGTTTTGTTTGTTAAATCTTCTGCGGTGTTTTCTGCGCCTTTTGAACGTGCTGATTTGCAAAATGGAAAAGTTCTTCATGAGAGAAATTGTTCTTCGTGTCATGATTCGATGTTCCCAGGAGGTCGCGGTAACGAAATCTATTCCAAAGACACTAGAAAAATTGACACTTCAAAAAAACTATATGCAATGGTTGAGTTTTGCGCCTTAAATAATAACTTGGGTTGGTTTGAAGAGGAATTGCTTGATGTATCCGGATTTTTAAACAAAGCTTTTTATAAGTTTAAGTAGTAACTCCCTTGCGCTACATTATCATGGGTAGTAACATCTAGCTATTGAGCGGGGGTGCCTTTGAGGCTGAGATAGTCCCTTTGAACCTGATTTGGTTAGTGCCAACGTAGGGATGTCTCTATCTCGCTCACAATTTTTTTGGGTTTAAAGTGAGTAAAAGTCCCGTTATATTAACTATTGCTGGTTCAGACAGTGCTTGCTGCTCTGGAATTCAAGCTGATATTAAAACTATTTCTGCCCTTGGTGGGTACGCTGTTAACGCGATTACTTGCATTACTTCACAGAATACTCGTGGTGTTTATTCAACGTTCTGTATACCCCCGGAAATAGTATTTTCACAGCTTTGTGCAATTGCCTCAGATTTTGAAATTGATGCTGTGAAGATAGGCATGTTTTACAATCTGAAAACACTAGATTCCGTTTGTAAGTTTATAGATCAATGTGACACAAAATTTATCATTATTGATCCTGTATTTAAATCATCAATGGGAGATTCCCTCATCAACGAAGATGCATTACCTAAGTTAGTGAACCAGCTTTTTTTTAAAGCTTGTTTAGTTACTCCAAATCTTCCAGAGTTGGTCACTATATTGAGAGTTTTAGGGGCAAAAAAATTGATGGCTGAATTCGAAGGGTATGCTGAATTTAAATTAGAGTTTTTAGCTGGTTTATTAACCGAATGTAGTGATTTTCTTTGGTCTTTAAATATGCCAGCATTTTTAGTTAAGGGAGGACACATGTTTGAACATTCAGAAATTAAATTGCATTCCTCGATTGTTAAGATTTCTGATTTTATTTTAAGCGAAGGTCGTATTAAAAATTTAGAAAAAAATAAGATTCAAACGAGGAACACTCGCGGTACTGGTTGTAGCCTTTCCAGCGCTATAGCCACGAATCTTGGTAAAGGTAATAGCTTCCATGATTCAGTTTATCTTTCCCAAAAATATGTCCATGACAGTCTAATCTCTGCGAAAAATCATACGAGAGGAAGTAAAAATGGACCAATCGATCATTTTTTTGGTCTCCCTAACTAGTTAAAAATTGAGGTTCTATATGGAAAAATTAGTGTCAATAAAGAATGCGAGAAAAGCTATTAGCCAAGCTAACGAAGGTGTAGTTGAAAGGAGTCGTAGAATCTATGTTCGTGGCAGTAGAAATGACTTACGGGTGCCTTTTAGAGAGATAATGCAAGATGCTACTATTGGGCAAGGTAGTTCGGAAGTAAATCCTCCTGTTACAGTTTATGATACCAGCGGTCCATATGGCGATGAAAATTTAGCTTCGGATGTTAATCAAAGGGTGAATATTTATAAAGGTATTAGACCCGTTCGCTCTAACTGGATAAAGGAAAGAGATGATACGGTCAAATTAGATGAACCATCTAGTTATTACTCAAGAGAGAATGTAAAAGATTTGAAGAAGACAGAGGGTACTGTTTCATTTAATCCAATTACAAGAAAAGCAAAAGAGAATAAAAATGTAACGCAAATGCACTATGCGAAACTCGGCTTAGTAACTCCAGAGATGGAATTTGTAGCTATTAGGGAAAATCTTCGCAGGAAAGAATACTTAGAGGGATTGAAAAGCAATGGCAAGATATCAAAAGCTCAACTAGAAAGGCTAATTAAATGTCATACAGGTAATAGTTTTGGTGCAGAAATTCCGTTGGAAGTAACACCAGAATTTGTTAGAAAAGAAATTGCAAGAGGGAGAGCTATAATACCTAATAATATAAATCATCCTGAGTCGGAGCCTATGATCATCGGGAGAAACTTTTTAGTAAAAGTAAATGCAAATATTGGAAATAGTGCTCTATCTAGTAGTATTCGAGAAGAGGTGGATAAAATGGTCTGGGGTATCAGATGGGGGGCAGACACTATAATGGATTTATCCACCGGAAAAAACATTCACGAAACTAGAGAGTGGATTATTAGAAATTGCCCAGTGCCGCTGGGTACAGTTCCTATTTATCAGGCGTTGGAAAAAGTCGGAGGAAAGGCAGAGGACTTAACTTGGGAGCTTTTTAGAGATACTCTTGTAGAACAAGCTGAGCAGGGAGTAGATTATTTTACGATTCATGCCGGTGTTCGGCTTGCTTTCATACCCCTGACTGCGGAAAGAATGACCGGTATCGTCAGTAGGGGTGGGAGTATTATGGCGAAGTGGTGTCTTGCCCATCACAGAGAAAGCTTTTTATTTGAAAAATTTGAGGATATCTGCGAAATAATGAAAGCCTATGACGTTTCCTTTAGCCTTGGTGATGGACTTAGACCTGGAAGCATTTGGGATGCAAATGATGACGCGCAATTAGCTGAGCTTAGGACCCTAGGTGAATTAACTAAGATTGCTTGGAAAAAAGATGTCCAGGTCATGATTGAGGGTCCGGGGCATGTCCCTATGCAACTTATAAAGGAAAATATGGATGTGCAGTTGAAAAGTTGTTTTGAGGCACCTTTCTATACATTAGGGCCGCTTACAACAGACATAGCCCCCGGCTATGACCATATAACCTCCGCCATTGGCGCAGCACAGATTGGCTGGTATGGAACTGCAATGCTTTGTTATGTTACTCCCAAGGAGCATCTTGGATTACCAAACAAAGAGGATGTAAAAACAGGAATTATTACTTATAAAATAGCTGCTCATGCTGCGGATTTAGCTAAGGGACACCCAGGAGCCCAAATTAGAGATAACGCTCTTTCGAAAGCTAGATTTGAATTCAGGTGGCGTGATCAATTTGCTTTAGGTTTAGACCCAGAGACAGCTGAATCCTTTCATGACGAAACTTTACCAAAAGAGAGTATGAAAAAAGCTCATTTTTGTTCTATGTGTGGCCCTAATTTTTGCAGTATGAAAATTACCCAGGAAGTTAAGGACTACGCCTTAAAAAAAGGGATAAGTCATCAAAGCGCGCTTACCATAGGACTAAAAGAGAAAGCGACAGAGTTTCTCAAGGCCGGATCTAAACTCTATTCTGACAAATGAAGTTCAAGAGGTTTGGAATTATTGGTGGGGGATTATTAGGAAGACTAGCTAGTTTTTTGTTAGTTGAAGGCGGTCACTCTGTCAGCATTTTTGAAAAATCAGGTCTAAGTCCTTCGTTAGGGCGAAATCGCTCTGCTGCATTTACTTCGGCTGGATTGTTAAGTCCGTTTACCGAAAAAGAGACTGGAGGCGAGTACGTTTTCAATTTAGGTATGAAGTCCATGAATATCTTGCGGGTGGTTGACAAACTTGTTTCTAGATCAATTGGTTATGGTATAGGGTTCAAACAATTGGGTTGTCTGATTGTGAGTTCTGTAAATGATCGATCTTATGCTCATAGGTTATTTCAGCGTATAGACTTTAAACAAACGGTTATGACAAAAGAGAGAGCGTTATCCTATGAGCCCAACTTAGCTAGTAATTTAGCCGCTTGGTTCATTCCTGATGAAGGTCATTTGAATCCGACAATCGCCATGAAGAATCTTCACAGTGCTTCGTTAAACAAACAATGTGATGGTAAAGCTCAGTGGTATTTTAATTGCGAAATTAATGAGTTTGGTCCTGGTTGGATTAAGACCAAAGAAAAAAAACTCCTTTTTGATTGGGTTTTAGATTTTAGAGGTTTAGGTACTACAGATAATTCAATTAGAGGTGTCCGTGGAGAAAATTTTTTACTAAAAGTGCCCAAGGGATTTACGCTTAAATATCCAATTCGGTTTATTCATCCTCGGGCAAAGGTATATATCGTGCCCAGAGAGGAAGACACAATTTTGGTAGGCTCAACAGAAATTGAGTCGGAAGATTTGTCGGAGGTGTCTGTCGAAAGTGCCTTGGAACTATTGGGCGCAGCTAGATTCATTTTGCCAGTAATTTCTGAGGCGAGGATTATAGGGATGGATTGCAATCTTCGGCCGGCAAATATGGATAATTTACCGAAGAAAGAGGTAGTTGACGGTTTAATAAGTATTAATGGTTTATTCCGGCACGGTTGGTTATTGGCTCCTGCATTACTTTGCTCTCTGTTCGAGGAAATAGATCTAAAGTTCAGCGGATTGATAAATGAAATTTATGAAAGCTGATGAGATAGTGGAATCAGCATCATCAACTAATAAAGCCTTAACTAATGAAAACCATTAGCGTGAGTGTTAACGATAACCTAATGAAGTTAGAGTTCGGGTCAAACCTTGTTGAACTTTTGAATCTAATGCAAGTTGATGGGGATATTGTTGCTACTGCAGTTAATACGCAGTTTATATCTAAAGAGTCACGGCATAAAAAACGTCTATGCCAAGGAGATAAAGTCTCCATTTTTTCACCCATCACTGGTGGTTAACGTTTTTAATTAATACTTGAGGCTATGAATTGAAGGTTTGTGATGATTCATTTGAGTTATTGGGAAAATCTTTCTCTAGCAGATTTCTTCTAGGAACCGCTGGCTATCCTTCGCCCGAAGTATTGATGAACACGATAAAAATGGCGGGTGTAGAAATAGTCACAATGGGAGTGAAACGGCAGGTATCAGGTTCGCCTGGAGTTGAAAATAAATTACTTTCGAAAATTAGGGGTTTAGGATTAAAGATTCTTCCAAACACAGCTGGCTGCAGAACAGCTACCGAGGCTGTTACGGTTGCTGAAGTTTCAAGAGAGATATTTGAAACTGATTGGATTAAATTAGAGGTTATAGGTGATGATTATTCTTTACAACCTGAGCCTTTTGAGTTGGTCGAAGCTACTGGCAAGCTAGTAAAGAAAGGGTTTAAGGTTTTTGCGTTTTGCACTGAGGATATTTTAGTTGCAGAGCGCTTAGTTTTGGAAGGTTGTAACATTCTAATGCCTTGGGGTTCTCCAATCGGTTCCGCGCAAGGAATCATCAATCCTGAAGCTTTGACCCGATTTAGGGAAAAATTTCCCGATTTAACTGTTATAGTTGACGCTGGAATTGGGGCACCTTCCCATGCATCTATGGCAATGGAGTTAGGCTGTGACGCCGTATTGCTGAATTCTGCAGTTTCTCAATCGGTTGATCCCGTCAGAATGGGGAATGCATTTAAGTCAGCCATCTTGGGTGGTAGAGAAGCGTACAGGGCTGGTTTGATAAAACCACAATCTTTTGCAAGCGCTTCAACACAGGTTGGAAATTCAATATTTTAAATTTCATGGGCAAAAGCGTTTTAGTTACCAAACGAGGGAAGGTATTTTTAGATAAAATTCAAATCAATGATATTGCAACATGTTTTTACGTAGACTTCCCTTTTGCCAGAGGAGTAATTTTTTCTGAATGTGATTTTGACTGGGAAAGATTTATTGAGGGATTTAAATTTTCACTTTCTAAGAATTTTATAGAGGAGGATGCTTTGGTTCTTGGAGTAATGATTGCAGCAGGTGACAGAGCGCATTTGGATGAAAATCAGTCAATTTGCTCAGCAAGCCTACTACCAAGATTCTTGCCTGCTTCAATTTTTGAAAAAAGCTGGAAGAAAAAATTTACCAAAAAATTAATTTTTGATTCCGTTTATTCCCAACGTTTGTCTCCAAATGAACGCACATTTGGCGTTTACCCGATAGTTGCTAATTTGATCGATTTGGTCAGTGTCATGAGACATGGCGCTAAAGCTGTACAGCTCAGGGCTAAAGGCCTAGATGAGGTTGAGGCAGAAAGTATCGTTAGGGAAGCAGTTTTAATCTCCAGAGATTTTCCATCAACCAAGCTCTTTATAAACGATTATTGGAAATTGGCTTTAAAGTATGAAGCTTATGGCCTACATCTTGGTCAAGAGGATCTTTTATCTGCAAATATAATTTCAATTTTAGACTCAGGTTTGGCCCTCGGTTTGTCAACACACAGTTTTTGGGAGATGTGTTTCGCATTGAGTTTTCGTCCTAGTTATGTCGCATGTGGTCCTATTTTTCCCACGCGCGCAAAAGAAATGCCCTGGAGGCCTCAAGGTGTTAAAAACTTGTCTTATTGGACAAGACTTATTGAATGTCCCGTTATAGGAATTGGTGGTATTAATTCTTCTAATATTTCTGACATCAAATTAATTGGGTGTGCTGGTGCTGCCGTAATAGATGGCCTAGTAAAAAATTCCTCAAGGGTAGGGAATTTTACCTTTTTAAGTAAGTGTTGGGGAGATTCTGCTTGAGTGGCAAGTCATTAGAACTATTAAAAGCGCCAATTCAAGTTGTTTTGGTGGAGCCAAAAATTCCATCAAATACAGGAAATATTATTAGGCTATGTGCTAATACTGGAGCCAAGTTGCACTTGGTAGGGCCATTAGGGTTCCTCATTGACGATGCAAAAATGAAGAGGGCAGGTCTTGACTATCATGAGAGATGTTCATTCAAAGTATATGATTCTTGGGACACATTTCTAATCAACAACAATCCTCAAAACAATAAAAGTTTTTCAATTACGACTAGAGGAAAAAAATCCTTCTTTCTCAATAATGTTCCGAAAAATAGCTGGCTGTTTTTCGGGTCCGAGACGAAAGGCCTCTCAGACTCGCAACGAACTTTTTTCAATCCGCAACATCATCTTAGGATTCCAATGTATAGAGACAGTAGATGTTTAAATTTGAGTAATACAGTGGCTATTTGTATTTACGAGATTTGGAGAAGGCATGAATTAAAAATAGCTAAATAACAAAAGGATTATTCTATTTATTTGGATTTCTCTGTACCATATTAGATATAGGATTTTATTTTAATAAGTTTCTGTAGTTGGTGTGTATATTGCATTCCAATAATAATATTTCGGGAGATTAAAAAACATGGGATTCGCTAAAAGTTTGGCAACATTTCGTAAACAAATGGCAAAAATTTGCCTAATAATTCATCAGGCAATTTCAAAAAGCCTCACCGTTTGGTTAGTTACATTTTTAAGTTTTCCTTTCTTGATCAGTTGTTCTCAGGAAAGCGGTCAAACCCCCGGTGATTCTTCTAGTGTAAAATCTGAAGAAATTGAACCAATTGGGGGGATTGTGATGCCAGAATCTGCCTTCACAATGAAAGACGGAAGAATAATCGTGTCTGAAATTGGTGAATTTAATCCAACTGGTAAGGACGGGGATGGAAAAATTATTGAGATTTCTCTTGATGGCAGTAAAAAGGTTATTGCTGATAAAGGTTTGAATGATCCTAAAGGTATATTAGTCGAGGGTGATACAATTTTCGTTACTGATAACTATGAAGTTAAGAAAGTATCTTTTTCAGGGGAAGTGGAAACGTGGTTAAGCGCTAAAGATTTTCCCCGAAAACCTCAATTCCTGAACGATATCACTATGGATAGAAATACCATGATTTATATTTCAGACAGTGGAGATATCAGTAATGGCGGTGGCGGAGCTATTTTTAGAGTAGATTCAAATCGAAAAGTGTCTGTTTTTGTCGACGCTGCTAATGATCCTAATATCCTTAGTCCAAATGGATTACTCAGTTTTCAGAGAGGCTTTTTACATTTTAATGACTTTGCTAATGGATTCTTATTTCGGGTTCGTTTGAAAGATCTTGTTGTTGAAAAGTTAGACGAGGGTTTCGGAGGTGCTGATGGACTAGTTTTTTCGGGAACAAGTCTTTATCTCTCCGATTGGAAAAATGGCAAGATTTTTAAAATGGATGTGTCTAAGGTTGATGGCGAAACCATTGTTTTAAAAGAGGGTATGAATGGCAGTGCAGACATTGATGTCACAACTGACGGTAAATATTTGGTTATTCCAGAAATGAAATCTAACCGAGTAGTTTTTTTACCACTATGATTTTCAAATATTTTTAACTTACTCAAGAGGTAGTAAAAAATGTCGATACATACATTATGAAAAAATGGTTTAGACTGATACTTGAAATTATTTTATTTGCTGGGTTAGTTGGAACGGGAGTTTTTATCTACTTGCAAAACCAAGACATATCTGAGCTTGAGAATCAGATTTCCCAAATAAAAACTAACGATAGTGCTGCAGCAACTTCGAAACCGACTAATGATTTGAGACTTAAGGAGTTACTGAAGAAGGAAAAAGAGTTGGCTGCGGTAAAAGCTGCTTTGAATGGCGGCCAAGCACTTCAAGATGTAGAAGCTGCCGCTAAATCTTCTAAGATTGAGAGTCCGGAAAGATATCTTGCAATTGGAGCATTGAGATTACTGGTTAAGGGGAAAGATGATCCTTCAGCTGCGGAGGCATTCGAGAAAGCGCTTGAAATGAATCAGTGGAATGTACGTTTAAAGTCTGTTTGTGCTGCACAAGCTGGAATGGCTGCCTCTGGTTTAGAGGTCGACATGCTATCTGATTGTGACAGGGTTGAGCAAATTACTAACGAAAAGGTTGGTTCTTCAGATAACAAGACCCAGCCGAGAAATGATTCAAATCAGGGAAGCATTACTCTTGACGAAAATTCACAGGCAGCGGGAATCTAGAAGATGTATTTATTTCGTCACGAAGCTTACAGAATAATTTTCAACCTGGCTTTTTATTTGGTGATAACTATTTATTTTGCTCTTGCTCTGCAATACCCTGATGTTTTCCTGGCTCAGGACTTTTCTAGCTTTATTGGGATGATTTTGCTTGGGTTTGCACTTATTTATATTCGTGCAAAGGTTTTAAGTGTTTTTCCACAGCCTAAGAAAGAGAGAAGGAAACTAAAAATGACTGCCAATCAGCTTCGCGAAAAGATGATGGCTGATAGATTGAAACG
Source organism: Betaproteobacteria bacterium TMED82 (assembly GCA_002170395.1). Classification (GTDB taxonomy): domain Bacteria; phylum Pseudomonadota; class Gammaproteobacteria; order Burkholderiales; family Burkholderiaceae_A; genus UBA7377. Next base: position 34,348 of record NHEJ01000002.1, on the reverse strand, counting down.
TATTAAATCCCCAGCAATTGTAGTAGGACCTCCACCAAGCATTGCAGGACCTTCACCAGACGGCGAGGTTATGCAATTTGATGAGACTGGGAGGTCTATTATTGGTCCAGATGAGGGAGGCGGTATTCGTCAACCTGATGGATCTGTTGTTTTTCCTGACGGCAGCATCAAGTATCCCGATGGAAGTATAAGATACTCTGATGGTAGGCTGGTTAAAGCCGATGGTACAGTGATATATCCAGATGGTAGGATAGATGCTCCCACTAGTGCCGAGACCAGCAATAATGATAAAGGCAAAGATAGTGATGTTATTCCCGAGGGCGAAGTTGAGTTAGATGCGGGACAGTCATTGGAAGACATAAAAGCTAAACTGAAACCTAAAAAACCAAAAATTGACGTTAGTATGCTCGATAACTCTAGTTCCTATGATGATAAGGTTGTTTTAATGCGTATGCTGGTATCAGAGGATTCTGGGAAGGTCGCCCAAGTTTTTAAAAAGATGATTTCGAGTTAAGATAATGATTGAATCTAATTCTCTAAATATACAGGTCTTTTGAATCCAGTTAGCATCACGGGTCTAGTGTTAGCTGGAGGCGCTGGTTCAAGAATGGGGGGAAAAGATAAGGGTCTGGTTCCTTATCTTGGGAAACCACTAATAAGTTATTCAATAAATACTTTGAAATTGCATACCAATAAAATTTTGATAAATGCTAATCGCAATTTAGAGCTTTATCGAACTTTTGGTTTTCAAGTGATAACTGATTTAAGCAAGGATAGGTTAGGACCTTTGGGAGGAATAAAAGCTGGACTGTGTCATTGCCGAACCGATATCCTAATGGTGGTTTCTTGTGACACTCCAGACTTGCCTAATGATTTGATCAAGAATTTATATTTTGCTCTAATTGAGGGAAACTTTGATTTCGCAATGCCTTACACCACTGATTCACTCAACGAAAAAAGAACACACCCTTCAACTATGATGATTAGAACTGGTTTAGGTCAAAGTCTAGATAATTATCTATCTACTGGCCAAAGAAAAATCGACCGTTGGACAGAGACTCTCAATGGGGTGGAAGTCAGATTTGAAAATCATTCCGAATTCAAAAATGTAAACTATACTGATGACTTAAAAAAGTAATATGACTTGGATCAAGGGTGAGGCGATACATGAAAAATTGCAGACAGGACGAACATCATTCGAATGCTAAAAAATTAATTCCTAAGTTGTCGTCTACCTCCATAGAATTAACTTCAGCCATAGAGGTTTTAGATGAAAAGAAACGTAAAAAATCTATTTTTATCCCAGCGGAAAGGCCTCTTACCATTTATTTAAATAAGAAAGAATTAGTTACATTAATGACTCTTGGATCAAGGCCAGAAGACTTAGTTTTAGGGTATTTGAGAAATCAGAGGATAATAAAAAAACTAGATGATATAGTTTCTATCCAGGTAGATTGGGACGTTAATAGCGCTGCGGTAATTTCTAATACGTATGAAGCACAACAAACTAGTAAACGCACAGTGACGACTGGCTGCGGACAAGGAACAATATTCGGAGATATTCAGGCAGATCTAGATAAGTTAGTTTTGAGTCAACGTTCTCAACTTACACAGTCTACGCTAACTGAGATAATTGACGTCATGAGAAGGCATGATTCTGTATATAAAAAAGCAGGCTCTGTGCACGGCTGTGCACTTTTTAAAGGAGCCGAAATGTTAATGTTCGTTGAAGACGTTGGACGACACAATGCTGTTGATTCTATAGCGGGAAAAATGTGGCTAGAGTCTCTCGAAGGTGAAGGTTTAGTTTTTTATACGACTGGTCGATTAACTTCAGAAATGGTTATCAAGGGGGCCCAGATGAATATCCCATTTTTATTATCGAGATCAGGGGTTACCCAAATGGGAGTTCAAATGGCAAAAAAAGTTAATTTAAGCTTATTTGGAAGATGCTCCGGAAAACATTTTTATTTATATAGCTCATGGCAGCGTTTCGTTTATGATTAAATTAAAAAACAGTACTCTTTGTTGTAGTTGAGAAAGTCACAAGGTGATCTACCTCTAACTTTATGCCGATAGGATGATTTAATGGGTGGTCGTGATGGCTCGGAACCAAAGATAAAATTTCCTCTTTACTAGATAATTGAAGCGTATATAAAAAATTAGCCCCTTTAAAATCCTTTCTTAAAACCTTAGCCTGCAGGTTACTCTCGTCATCATGAATTATATCGTCTGGTCTTAACAATACCATGACCTTTTTTTTATATGACTTTTCAAGGTTATTCCGTTCGTCTAGCGAAAATGTACCAAGCGCTGTGGAAATAGTTGTACCGTCTGATACTCCGCTTATAAAGGCTCCTTGGCCAATAAATTTTGCGACTTCGATTGTAGACGGCTCATGATAAACATTATATGGGGTATTCCATTGTGCCATTTTACCGTCTATTAGAACTCCAACTTTATCTCCTAAAGTGAATGCTTCTTTTTGATCATGCGTTACAAATAATCCGCTAGTATTTGTAATTTTTAATAGTTGTCTAATATCCCTAGCAAGTCTCTCTCTTAATTCTGGATCAAGATTCGAAAAAGGCTCATCAAACAAAATTAGGTTAGGTTTTGGAGCTAAGGCTCTCGCTAGTGCTACCCTCTGCTTTTGACCACCAGAGATTTCTTGTACGGAGCTTGTTGCAAGTTTTTCTAAACCAGTCAAGGCAAGCAAGTAAGCTGCTCTATCACAATCAGATTGTTGTGCGCTTTCAATTTTTCCTTTTGTAAGCGCAAATAATATATTTTCACGAACACTGAGGTGCGGAAAGAGAGCGTAATCCTGAAAAACCATACCAATATTTCTGTTCTCTGCTGAAACATTTATATTTTTTTTTGTCCATTAAAGACTACAGTATCTTCAATTTTCATTTTTCCCGTTACTGGAGTATGAAATCCTGCTATTGCTCTAAGCAGGGTAGTTTTTCCACAGCCAGAAGGCCCTAATATGCAGGCTATTTCACCACTTTTTAATGAAAAGCTGATATGTTTCAGTAATGATTTAGTGGAAGGTGAGCTGAATAATTTTGGAATTTCATATGCAACACTCAAATCTTCTATTTCCAATACATTGTCCATATCTCTATTATAATTCTCTTTTTAATAACTATCCTGTTTAATTATTTTTAAAGTGTTTACCTTCTTTAACCTTAATAGTCTTAGTCGCTGTTCATTTATTTTTTGCTCAGCGGTGATCATCTTACCAATTTTAGGGATTGTTTTCCTGACAACGCAAATTGTATTTGATGAAGAGCTTTTTGACTCGTTGGTTTATAGCCTTTTAAGTCAGTATACCGTGAATACTTTAATACTTTGCGTGGGAACAGGGTTTATTGCATTCACTTTTAGTGTTCCTACAGCCTGGATTTTATCTAGATACAATTTTTTAGGTAAAAAAATAATTGAAGTATTAGCTATACTGCCTATGGCAATGCCCGCATATATTATGGCTTATGCCTACACTGATGCATTCGATTACTCAGGGTGGATTTCCATTATGGTAAAAGATTACTTATTTTCAGCTGGTATCATTAATGATCCAATTCTTGAAAGAGTTTTTTGGCCAGAGATAAGATCGATGCCTGGAGCTTGTTTCATTCTTGGCGTAGCATTGTCCCCCTACCTAATTCTTCTAGCTCGAGGAGCTTTTCAAAAAAGGCAAATACAGTTAATTGAGGCGGCAATGGGAATGGGAGTAAGTTCATACCGTATTTTTTTTAAGGTAGTATTACCTCTCGCAAGGCCTGCGATCATAGCAGGGTTATCGCTGATACTGATGGAATGTCTCTCTGACTATGGAACCGTTTCGTACTTCTCCGTACAGACTTTATCCACGGGGCTATATAAGGCATGGTTAGGTTATGGAGATGTCAATATTGCGTCGATAATTGCAGTTGTCATTTTCTGTTTTGCTTTATTTTTAATTATTAGTGATAAATACCTCAGTAGTTCACAATATAAATTAGTTGAGGATGAAAAAAGTTCTCAAAATTTTCTCAAAATTGGGGGCATAAAAACACTGTCTATGATTTTTATCAGTAGTTTAAGCGGAATATTTGGATTTATTGTGCCTTTCACTCTGCTTTTGAAGGCCGCAGCTGATCATTTTCTTTTCAGTCTGACTCCTCTGGATAACATAGATAAGGAAGTTTTCTGGTCGTCTTTAAATTCGCTTTTCTTAGCCTCTGGTTCTTTGATAATAATTATTTTTTTTTCATGGATCGTTGCTTTTACGTTGCGTCAAAATAATTCCAAGATAATGCTGTTTATAGTGGAGATTTTGTGTTCAACTTATGCAATTGCTGGACTAGTTTTGGCGTTATCTCTATTAACGTTATCAGGCTTTTTGTCTAACTTAATTTTCTTAGTTAGCGGAATTAATATTATTTTCACTACGTCTTCTTTCATTCTTTTTTTAGCTTACGTGAGTCGTTTTTTTGCTGTAGGGTTTAAACCAATAAACTCACGTTATTACCTGATTTCAAAAAATATTGATTTCTCAGCTCAGTCTATGGGACTATCTCCAACCGAAATTTTTTCGCGGCTTCACCTTCCCTTACTTTGGCAGGCATCTCTAATAGCAGGAACTCTTGTTTTCTTAGATGTTCTCAAGGAATTACCCGCGACACTGGTACTTCGACCACTAGATTTTGAAACTTTAGCCATTTCTGCTTATGGATACGCCAATGATGAAAATCTGGGCATGGCAGCTATTCCTTCTTTGGTGTTGGTGACATTGGCGATCATTCCTATAGCAATACTTGCAAACGAGCTCAAAAAACTATCTCGATAGTCATTCCCCAAACTTCTCTAAAAGCTTTTCTTGGGACGCAAAATTATTATCTCCTAAGTTCCGCCGAATCTGATATGAACCATCAGACTTCATGGTCCAAGCTAACGTGTTATCTAGNTAAGTGTANCTTTAANCCCTTCATNNANTACNCTTTTTTTNANTNTTTNATCNNNTACNGGAAANGCNATNTCNACNCNNCTAAAAAAATTTCTGTCCATCCAGTCAGCACTGGACAAAAGTAAATCGTCATTACCATCATTTTTAAAAAAGTAAATTCTACTATGTTCCAAGAAACGTCCGATTGTGGATCTAACTCTAATATTTTCTGATAGTCCAGGAACACCTGGTCGAAGCATGCATACACCTCTAACTAACAGATCAATAGATACGCCAGCTTTACTCGCATTGTACAACGCATTAATTGTTTTGATCTCTACCAAAGAATTCATTCTAGCAATTATCTTTGCCTTTCTTCCGAGTTTTGCATGTTTTATTTCCCTATTTATTGCTTTGATTACATTTGAATGTAAATTAAACGGGGACTGCCATAAATACTTTAAAGGCTTCGCTTTACCTAAACCGGTGAGTTGGTGAAAGACTTCATGAACCTCCGAACATATTTTTGGATCAGCAGTAAGCAAACCAAAATCTGTATACGCTCTAGTAGTTTTCGGGTGATAGTTACCAGTTCCAAGATGGCAATATCTTTTTAATCCACTTTTTTCTTTTCGAACAACCAAACACATTTTCGCATGCGTTTTATTTCCAACTACTCCAAAAACTACATGTGCGCCTGTTTCCTCTAACTTAGAGGCCCAGCTAATATTTGTTTCTTCGTCAAATCTAGCCATTAACTCTACGATAGCTGTTACCTCCTTACCTTTTTTTGCTGCAGTTATTAAGTGCTGCATAAGCTCAGAGGTACTTCCCGTTCGGTAAATAGTTTGGCTTATCGCAACAACAGAGGAGTCTTCGGCAGCTGTTTTTATGAAATTTGCTACAACATCGAAACATTCGTAAGGGTGATGGAGTAAAACATCTTGAGATTTTATATTTTGGAAAATACATTTTGTATTCGAAAGGAGTTTTGGATAGCTTGGGGTGAACACTTTAAATTTTAACAAAGGCTTGTCAATTAGGTCATATAATTGGTTAAGTCGAACCAAATTAACGGGACCGTTCACTTTGTAGCAATCATCATCTGTTAGGTCAAATTCTCGTTTTAGCAAGTTTAAACATATTGCAGAAATTGACTGTGATACCTCTAAGCGAACTGCATCACCATAGTTTCTTTGAGAAAGTTCACCCCTCAATGCTTGTCGAATGTCCGTTACCTCTTCTTCGTCCACAAATAAGTCACTATTTCTAGTCACACGAAATTGGTATATACCTTTCACCTGCATTCCCGGGAATATATCAGCGAAATGCTCTTCGATGAATGAGGATAACAATAGAAAGTAGCTTTTATTATCAGTAATTTTTTTCGGCAAAGGTATTACTCGTGGTAAGGCTCTGGGAGCTTGAAGAATTGCAATTCTTCCAGTCCTTCCGTACGAGTCCTTTCCAACCATTTCAATTATAAAATTCAAACTTTTATTCAGTACTCTTGGAAAAGGATGGGCGGGATCTAGTCCAATTGGTGTTAAAATCGGTAACACTTCTTTTCTAAAAAAAGATGTGGCCCACTTCTTTTGCACCGAATTCAAGGATTTGTAAGGTAAAAGAAAAATTTCTTGTTTCGTCAGATTTGGAAGTAAATGTTTGTTCAAAAAATCATATTGAAGTTTTACTAATTTCTGAGTTCTATTTTTAACAGCTAAGAATGTGTTTTTCACCGTCAAGCCATCTGGAGTCTTATTATTGTGGGAATTGCTAAGCATCTGCGCTTTAAAACCTGCGACCCTAATTTCAAATAGTTCGTCAAGGTTACTCGACACAATACAAAGATATTTCAGCCGTTCAAGCAATGGAGTCTTCCGGTTTTGACACATGGCTAAAACTCGTTCATTAAACGAAACTAGCGATAATTCTCGATTTACATATTTGCTGGAGGCATTAGTTTCAACGGTTAGTCTATCTACAGCTGAAAATGCGTACTTGTAATTCTCCTTTTCCTCAGTAATTTTCTGCTTTCTCATTAGAATGTTGCCCACATTAAACTTTGTTTCAACGTAGCTAAAAATAAAAATTATTTATTCAGTAGAATGTTTGTAATATAGTGTTAGTATAAATCCTAATAGGGTTTCTCCGGTAAAATAATTATGAATTTCTTTAAAAGCTTACTCAAAAGTGAACCAAAAATGTCGGGTAATTTATTAGCCGCCGTTGATCTTGGTTCCAATAGTTTTCACCTTATTATAGCTAAGGCTGTTGATTTAGAGGGCCAAACAAAAATAAAAAAAATTGATAATATCAAAGAGCAAGTTCGACTTGCGGATGGTTTGGATGGGGAAAAAAGCCTCAACTTATCTTCTAGAATGAGAGCGCTTTTTTGTCTAAGAAGGTTTGGAGAAAGATTACGCTCATTTTCACCTGATACAGTTCGTGCGGTAGCTACGAATACGTTTCGAATTGCAAAAAATTCGAAAGTATTTTTAAAGGAGTGTGAAGAGGCTTTAGGGTTTCCTATTGAGGTTATTAGTGGTGTCGAGGAAGCGAGGTTAATATACAAAGGTGTCGCTCAGTCAATTTTATCAGACAAGCAAAAAGCCTTAGTTATAGATGTTGGCGGAGGTTCGAGCGAGTTTATCATTGGCGAAGGGCCGAGACCAAAAGAATTGGAGAGTGTATTTATTGGGTGTTGTAGATTAAATAAAGAATTTTTTTCGGGTAAAAATATTACAAAAAACAATTTTGAAAAAGCAATCCTTTTAGCTCGAAAAGAAATTCAAGTTATTACGGCAGCATTTAAGAAAGAAGGTTGGGATATGTGTTATGGTTGTAGTGGAACTATAAGATCCATCCATGAAGTTTGTAATGCAAATGGCATGTCAAAAGATGGAATCACCTTTCAGTCCTTAGTTAGATTAAAAAATAACTTAGTGTCAATTGGTTTCCGTTCTCCGGAGCTTCTTCCTGGATTAAAGCCAGAGAGGGTTGCTCTCTTTCCGGGTGGGCTAGCCATCTTGATTGCTATTTTTAAAGAACTCAAGATAAAAAAAATGGAGCTTTGCGATGTTGCTTTGAGAACTGGAGTTCTCTATGAGGTCTGGGGACGGAGTTGGGATGACGACGCTCGTACAACGACAATTAAATGTTTGATGAAACAGTACGAAGTCGATACTTTGCATTCTAATCGTTTAGCCCAATTGGCGAATTTATTCTCCGAAAATATGCACTTTGATGGTGTGGAAAAAAACTCTGAGATGAATAAACTTATTGAATGGTCAGCTATGCTTTTGGAACTTGGACAATCCATTTCTCATAGTAGTTATCATAAGCACTCGGCCTACATTATTGCAAACTCTGAAATGCCAGGTTTTACTCGAAGGGAACAAGAAGTTATGGCTTCATTAGTGCTTGGGCATGTTGGCAAGTTGGGAAAAGTTTCTTCATTTATGGCCGACAAGTCTAAATTAGCAGCTTTGGTCTGCTTACGGTGCGCAGCAATTTTTTTGCGAAGTCGAAGAGATTTAAAGCTACCACCGATGCAACTTTCCGTTAGGGAGGGTTCAATTGATTTACATATGTCCTCCGAATGGTTAATGAAATACCCATTGACCGCTTTTACGCTTGAGCAGGAAGCGAAGGAGTGGGCAAAGATGAAAATTGAATTTTGTATAAAGTTCAATCTCACTGACGAAGCTGCCGCTTAAATTTAACTTTAAAGCAAAGATTGTCATAAGTCATATCCCTATTTCCTCAGTGACCTTATTCTCCTTCACTTTTGAATTTTTTTTGCTTGCGTTTATTTCTTGAGAGTAGTCATTTTCTTCTTTATATACTTTAAATGGGGGAGGTAAGGTTCTGCTTAGACTACTATCTTTGTATGGCCAGTGAATTAACTGTAGCTCTCCCGTATGTGTCTCAACCAGGGCAGATAAGCTTTCTACCCAATCTCCATCGTTACAATAAAGCAATCCATCTATAACTCTGATTTCTGCCTTGTGAATATGTCCGCAAACAACCCCATCATAGCCCTTTCTTCTTGCTTCATTAATCAATGCATTTTCATAGTCACTTATAAAACTTACCGCATTTTTTACTTTATGCTTCAAATATTGGGAGACCGACCAATAAGAAAGACCTAATTTTGTACGAATCCAGCTAAAAAAATTATTTAATTTAAGGAGCGACCGATACAAAAAGTCCCCAAAGTGAGCCAACCATTTCATATGTGTTATCACACCGTCAAACAAGTCTCCATGAGTCACCCAAAGCTTTCTCCCATCCACTAAAGTATGAACATCTTCATTTTTGATTTGAATATCACCAAAAGCTAAGCCTAAAAAGTTTCTAACTACCTCATCATGATTTCCTGCGATGTAGCTAACTTTAGTGCCTTTTCTGGCCTTCCTTAAAATTTTTTGGATTACATCATTATGTGTTTGGTGCCAAAACCACTTCTTTTTCAAACGCCAACCGTCAATTATGTCTCCAACAAGGTAAAGTGTGTCGGACTCATTATTTCTCAAAAAATCTAAAAGATAGTCCGCTTTACAACCGGGAGTCCCTAAGTGAATATCGGATATCCATATGGCTCTGTAATGGCTCACTAACTCGGTTGCATCGATGGTTTTTTCTTCACCCATATCATTTTGCTCCAAGGCTGTAAATAGATTTCATTTTTTCAAATAAAACCAATTTTATAATATCATCGGTTCGTGTAACAAATCGATTCCATTTTAATTAATGGGTACTTAAGCTATTTATCATTCGTTAATTTTACTAAAACAATCTACTATATTAAACTTAGAAGTAAGCAGGCGCGTAGCTCAGGTGGTTAGAGCACCACCTTGACATGGTGGGGGTCGTTGGTTCGAGTCCAATCGCGCCTACCAATTTATGGAAGATTAAGTATGGTGGAAGTATCATTGCCTGATGGGGCAAAAATTGAGTTTGATCAGTCGGTTAGCTTGTTCTCAATTGCAGAAACAATTAGTAAAGGACTAGCGAAAAAAGTTATTGCCGGAAAAATAAATGGTGGAGAATTAGTTGATCTGAGTACTGTCATTTCCCAAAACTGTTCTGTTGAGTTAGTAACAGACCAAGACCCAGAGGGTTTAGAAGTTATTAGGCATTCCACTGCCCATTTACTTGCCTACGCTGCTAAGAGTTTATTCCCAAATATTCAAGTTACGATAGGGCCAGTAATAGAAAATGGATTCTATTACGATTTTTCTTTTAACAGGCCATTCGTTCCTGAGGACTTACGAGCTATAGAAAAAAAAATGCGCGAGTTATCAAAAAAAAATGAAAGGGTCTTTCGAGAAGAGTGGTCTAGAGAAGACGCTATTAATTTTTTTAAATCGATTGGTGAAATTTACAAAGCAAAAATTATTAGTGATATTCCAGTTGATCAAACAATTACTCTTTATCGTGAGGGTGATTTTGTTGATTTGTGTAGGGGACCACACGTGCCATCAACCGGAAAATTAAAAGCGTTTAAACTTACTAAGATTGCCGGAGCTTACTGGAAAGGGGATAGTAAAAATGAAATGTTGCAGCGAATATATGGCACAGCATGGCCAACAAAAGATCAGCTTGAAGAATACCTCGCTAGAGTAAGGGAAGCTGAAAAAAGAGACCATAGAAAACTAGGAAAAAGTTTAGATTTGTTCCATTTTCAAGATCAAGCTCCAGGCATGGTTTTCTGGCATCCTGATGGAAGCGTGATTTGGTATGAGGTGGAAAACTATTTGAGAAAAATCTACCGGGAATCAGGATTCTCTGAAGTGCGATGCCCGTTAATGCTGGATAAGTCACTTTGGGAAAAGTCAGGACACTGGGAACATTATAATGACTACATGTTTACTACTTCTTCGGAAAACCGAGAGTATGCCGTCAAGCCAATGAATTGTCCTGGACATGTACAAATCTTTAATTCTGATTTGAGAAGTTATAAAGAGTTGCCGTTGAGATACGGAGAATTTGGGTCTTGTCATAGAAATGAACCCTCTGGAGCCTTACACGGGTTGTTTCGGTTACGTAATTTTACTCAAGATGATGGACACATCTTTTGTACTGAAGATCAAATACAATCAGAGGTTTATAATTTTTCCAGAAAATTGAAGTCTGTGTACTCAGATTTCGGTTTTGAAAATATAATCTACAAACTATCCACCCGGCCAAAGGATAGAGTGGGTGATGATAGTGTATGGGACAAATCCGAGAAAGCCTTGTCTGATGCTTTGGATGAAGTTGGAGCTACTTGGGAGGTTTTACCAGGAGAAGGCGCTTTTTACGGACCAAAAATAGAATACTCTTTGAAGGATAGTTTAGGAAGGGTTTGGCAATGCGGAACCATACAAATAGATTTTAATATGCCTAAGCAGCTTGGGGCCGAATATGTGACCGAGGACAACAATAGAGAAACCCCTGTTATGTTACACAGGGCTATAGTTGGTTCTTTGGAAAGATTTATCGGGATACTGATTGAAAATTTTGGAGGCGCTTTTCCTTTATGGTTGTCGCCGACTCAGGTTGGAATAGCTACGATTACTAAAAGTCAAGATCAATATGCGAAAAAAATTCTTGACCACATTAAAGAGGCTGGCTTTAGAGTAAAAGAAGACTTGCGCAATGAAAAAATTAGTTATAAAATTCGGGAGTTTAGCTTGTTGAAGGTTCCATACTTACTTATCATCGGCAAAGAGGAAGTTGAATCTAACTCTGTTTCGGTTAGAGCACGCGGCAACATGGATTTAGGTAAGATGAGTATAGGTGAGTTTTTAGGAAAATTACATAAAGATTTGGAGACAAAAGTTTGATGGCAAAATTTAAGTTGGAAGTAATAAAAAATCGTTAACGACAAAGAGTATAGAATAAACGAGGAAATTTCCTCAAGTCAGGTCAGGCTGTTAGGTGTAAATAACGAGTCTTTGGGCATTGTTTCGTCGACTGAGGCGCTAAAGCTAGCCGAAAAAGCTGACGTGGATTTAGTTGAAATTGCTCCTCAGGCCGATCCAGTAGTATGCCGTTTAATGGATTTTGGTAAATTTCGTTATCAAAGACAGAAAAGAGCGCATGATGCAAAGCAGAAGCAGAAGGTTATTCAGTTAAAAGAGGTTAAGTTTAGACCTAGCACCGAAGATAACGACTACAATGTTAAGGTAAAGAATATAATTCGTTTCTTGGAAGAAGGAGATAAAACTAAGGTTACGATGAGGTTTAAAGGAAGAGAAATTGCTCATCAAGAGTTTGGTATGCAAATGTTAGAGCGAATAAAAGATGATTTAGAAGAGTTTGCTTTGGTGGAACAAATGCCAAAGTTGGAGGGCAAACAAATGGTTATGGTTTTAGCGCCAAAAAAGAAAAAATAATTTTTAGGATATTGGATTTCAAATGCCAAAAATGAAAACAAAAAAATCTGCCTCTAAAAGATTTAGGATCAGTGGGGTTGGTACTATCAAGAGAGCTCACGCCACTAAACGGCATATTTTAACAAAGCGAACGACCAAAAATAAGAGGCAGCTCAGAGGTATGGTCAAAATGAGTCCGGCGGATGCAAAACTTGTACGAGCAATGTTGCCTTATGCCTAGGAGGAGTAATAAAGATGCCAAGAGTTAAACGTGGGGTTACGGCTCGCGCGAGACATAAGAAAGTTTTGGAAAGAGCCAAAGGTTTCCGCGGAAGAAGGAAAAATGTATTTAGAGTCGCTAAGCAAGCTGTCATGCGTGCAGACCAATTTTCGTACAGGGATCGCCGCACTAAAAAGAGGGTAATGAGAGGTCTTTGGATAGTACGAATTAATGCTGCGTGTAAGTCATTGGGGATTACCTACAGTAAATTTATGAACGGTTTGCAAAAGTCAGGTATTGCCCTTGATAGGAAAGTTTTGTCGGACATGGCCGTTTCGGATACGACAGCTTTTTCCAAGCTAGTGGAGACTGTTAAGTCAACTTCGGCATCTTGAATTCCGAAAATTTAAACAACCTAGTTAAAGAGGCAAAAAATGCTTTTCGGTTAGCCTTAAATGTTGCAGAGCTTGAGAATGCAAAGGCCAAGTTTTTAGGGAAATCTGGTGCACTAGCTCCTTATTTTGAAAAGCTAGCGAGTTTGGAGATAGGGGAAAAAAAAGAGTTAGGAAAAAAATTAAACAAGTCGAAGCTAGAAATTGAGAAGTTATTAGTTGGTAGGCGACAGCAATTAAAGGAAACTCAGATTATAAAAGAACTTCACGGTGAGGAGATTGATCCATCTCTGCCGGGAAGGGGAAAAGGTTTCGGAGGGTGGCACCCACTTACGACATCTTTAAAACGAATCGAAGAAATTTTTCAATCGATGAGTTTTAGATTTGTTGACGGTCCCGAAATTGAAACTGATTGGTATAATTTCACAGCGCTAAATAACCCAAAAGATCACCCAGCTAGATCCATGCAGGATACTTTCTATATCAATAATTTTGACTCGGACGGATTAAAGCTGCTTTTAAGAACGCACACCAGTCCTGTTCAAGTAAGATACGCGTCTAAAAATGAACCTCCAATAAGGATTATTTCGTATGGTAAAACCTATCGGGTAGATAGTGACGCCACACATTCTCCAATGTTTCATCAAATCGAGGGGCTTTGGATAGGTGAAAATGTGAATTTTGGACATTTAAAAGGGCTTTACAAAACCTTCTTGAAGCACTTTTTTGAGACCGAGGATTTAGAGTTGAGGTTTCGACCCTCTTTTTTCCCATTTACTGAACCTTCGGCTGAAATTGACATAAAGTTTTCATCTGGAAAGCTACAGGGAACATGGCTAGAAGTAGCTGGTGCAGGGCAAGTACACCCAAGCGTAATTAGAAATTTTGGATTTGATCCGGAAGAAATAATTGGTTTTGCTTTTGGAACTGGACTGGAAAGACTAACAATGATCAGACACGGTATTACAGACTTGAGGTTGTTCTACGAGAATGATCTTCGTTTTTTAAGGCAATTTTGATGTTGCTGCCAGAAAGTTGGTTGAGAGAATGGGTTGATACAAATCTATCGATTAAAGAAATAGCTAATATTCTTACCATGATAGGTTTAGAGGTTGAACATATTGGTTCCGTTGGCCCAGACTTTTCAAAAGTCGTTATTGGCAGAATATGTGGAATTAAGGACCATCCAAACGCCGATAAGCTGCGCATATGTGAGGTTGATGTAGGTGAGTATCAAAAACTTACAATCATTTGTGGAGCCCCAAATGTTGAGCTAAATATGTTCGTGGCGTGTGCTTTGGTGGGAGCGATACTACCAGGAAATTATAAGATAAAAAGAGCGAAAATTAGAGGTATTGAAAGCCAAGGAATGTTATGCTCGGCTGCCGAATTGGGATTGGAAGATAATTCTGAGGGTATTGTTGAACTTCAAAATTTTGGTAATTCCGATCTAGGAACTGAATACCGAAAAACTTTTGGATTCGATGAAATAGTTCTTACTGTCAAACCAACTCCCAATAGGGGTGATTGTTTATCTGTTCTTGGAGTTGCCAGAGATTTATGTGCTGCATCTGATGAAATTGATTTAGTAATACCGGAAAAATTTATATCGTCTAAAGAAAATCTCGAATATAAAGTTAATAAACAGTCCATGAAGCATGTAGACAAAGCTATTTGTGGAAAATTTTCTTCGAGGGTTATTAGTAATGTAAACACGACCGTTAAAACTCCTGAATGGATAAAGAGAAGATTAGAGATAATGGGCCAAAGATCTATTTCTGCCCTCGTAGATATATCGAATTACGTTATGTTCTCAATAGGGAGACCAAGCCATATATTCGATTTAGATAAAATTAAAATTGACTCACCAGCCCTTCTGGAAGTTAGGTGGGCCAATGAAAATGAAAAGCTCAAATTACTCAATGGCGATGAAATCAAATGTACCAGTGATTTAGCTGTTATTGCCGACGAAGCTGGCCCATTGACCCTAGCAGGGATTATGGGAGGTGAACGTTCAATGGTCACGGAAAAAACTAAAAATATTTTAGTTGAAGCTGCTTTTTGGTGGCCAGGTATTATCAGGGGAAGAGTTCAAAAACTTAGGTTGAATAGTGAAGCCGCTTATCGTTTTGAGCGTGGTGTTGATCCTGGCTCAATTGACGGAAACTTGGAAATACTTTGCTCTTTAATCGTCGAAATTTGTGGGGGAGAGTTGGGGAATATCTACCAGTCGGACGAGTATTTTGATAGCAACAAAGAGGTTATCTTTAGAAAAAAAAGGTGCGATATGATATTGGGATTTGATTTGAGTTTGGAGAGAATGAAGCAGATTTTTACAAATCTCAATATGAAAGCTGTTGCCCATCAGCACAAAGAGGAATTAAAAGTAATTCCCCCTCCCTACAGATTTGATATAGAAATCGAAGAAGATTTAATAGAGGAAGTAGCGAGAATTGAGGGCTTTGATTCTATTCCGGAACACATTCCGGTTGGTCTACTAACACCAAAAATCATCTCCAGCGAGAAAAAACGGATTGATTTCCTCAGGGACACACTTGTACACGATGATTTTAATGAGGTTATTACTTTCAGTTTCATTGAAGAGGATTCAGCAAAAAAATTCATGTCCCCTTTCATTTTAAATGAATCAGAAGTTATTAAAGTAGTAAATCCTATATCAAGTAGTATGGAGTCGATGAGAACAAGCCTGATCCCAGGGCTATTGAAAGTGTTGGTGGATAATGTTCGTAACCAACAAGACAGAGTTAGAATTTTTGAAATTGGAAGAGTTTTTTTCAAAACTGTTCAGGATTTAAATTCTCAGGAAGTTAGTGGTATAACACAGTGCCATTTATTTTCCGGTTTAATTTTTGGTACATCATATCCTGAGCAGTGGTCTACGCAGAAAAGAATAGTTGATTATTTTGATATGAAAAATATTTTAAACAACGCATTGCGTGAAAAATTTATTGTGAAAACGGCTCCAAAGAATGTGAACTTCTTCCATCCAAAGAAGTTCACATTAATCACCCAATTACCTGAAAAAAAAGCCAGTAAGCTAAAGGGAAACGTGGCTGAGCTCGATGTTTTTGGCGCAGGTAATGTAGGCTATTTTGGGGAATTACACCCGGAGATAACAAAAAGTTTAAACTTGAGTACCTCACCAATACTTTTCGAGATACAACTTGGAAATCTCTGTCAGGAGGAACCTGCAAAGTTACAGAAAATATCGAAAGTACCGATCGTTAGGCGAGATATGTCTTTTGTTTTAAATTCTGATATCCAAATAGGGGAGCTAAGTTTACAAATTTCGAAATTAGTTAAAAGTTCTAGATTAGGGAGGCTTCTGATGGACTTCAGCGTATGTGATGTGTACAAAGGTGCTGATTTGCCAGGGGGAAAACAGAGTATTACATTCAAAGTAATAATGCAGGATAAGGAAACTACTCTTAAGGAATCTGAAGTTGAATCAGTGGTACAATTTATCACCAAGTTAATAAAAGATGACTTTGGCGGGAGGCTTCGTGTCTAATTAAGAAAGGTTAAATTTTTTTGAGGGGGTAACCATGTCTATGGTCGGAAACTTAGATTCCACTGAGGATGATGAAAATAATTTAGTTGGAACAACGTTAACGAAAGCTCATTTAGCTAAAATGCTTTTTAACCGAGTAGGAATAAACAAAAGAGAAGCTAAGGAATTAGTTGACCTTTTTTTTGATGAATTGCGCAATGCACTAGTGTCTGGAGAATCTATTAAACTTACAGGTTTTGGAAATTTTCAGTTAAGAGAGAAATCAGAGAGGCCTGGAAGAAATCCAAAGACTGGTGAGGAAATTCCGATTTGTGCAAGAAAAGTTGTAACTTTTCATCCTAGTCAAAAATTGAAGCAAAAAATGCAAAGTAGCATCTAAATTGGTTCTAGAGAGTTCCTTGGAAAAAGTTGATAGACCCAATTCAATACCTAACAAACGATATTTCTCCATTGGCGAAGTGTCAAAATTTTGCGATTTAAAACCACATGTTTTGAGGTATTGGGAAAATGAATTTCCTGAACTATCGCCAATTAAACGAAGAGGTAACAGAAGATATTACAGAATCGAGGATATTAATCTGATAAAGTTTATTAAATCTTTATTATATGAGCAGGGATACACGATAAATGGAGCAAAATCTAACCTGTTAGAGAATAAGGGTGCTCTAAAAAATATATTAGCAAAGGGTTCCACGGTTTATTCAAAGGTTCTACCAAATAAACAACTTTTATTTCAAAGTGATTTTAGTAGAAATACAGACAGTGATAAAGAAAAAATCCTAGTGAAAAATAAATTAGAAAATATCTTGAAGATACTTTTAGAAGATTAATGCAGTTTTTTCGGGGCGTAGCGCAGCTTGGTAGCGCACTTGCATGGGGTGCAAGGGGTCGGATGTTCAAATCATCTCGCCCCGACCATTATTAGTTAACAGTTGAGATGTTGGGAAACATGAAAAAATATATATTGTTGATATTTATACTCTCTACGACATGGTTGCTTATGTCTGGAATATATACTTGGACAATTAATTTACTTGGAGCGACCTCAGTTATAATCGTGCTTTATTTAATGAACAGACTTAAGTTATTTTCTTGGGATTTTTCTATGTTTTTTGTGGTTTTAAATTATATGTTTTTTTATTTTCCTTGGTTGGTTAAAGAAATACTAATCTCTGCCATTGCTACGGCACTAATTATCCTCAATCCAAGGTCTAGACCCAAATCAAAATCTGGGGAAGTAAAAATGCTACAGGAGACAGCGTTTGGAAAATTAATATTCTCAAGCTCAATTACTTTGACACCTGGCACTGTTACTATTTCTATTGCTAAAAACAAAGTCTTAATTCATGCGCTAGATCAGAGTTCAATTTCAAATTTAAGTAGCGGAAGGATGAACAGAGTCGTAGCGAAATTTGAAGGGAAATGATTTTGATTGAAGCTTGCATTATTACTATTATATTTTTAATTTTTGTTGTTGTAGTATTAGCTTTAAAGGGGAGAAATTTAGCTGAAGTTTTACAAGCGGTTAATCTATTGGGGACATTGGTGATTTTGTTTATTTGTCTGTACGGATTTTTAATGGAGCGGCCAGCTTTTCTTGATTTGGCAATTATATACGCTTTGCTGAATATCCTTGGGGCACTTGCTCTTTATAAATATTTGAGAAATGGTGACTTAGGAGCGGATGATTATTTGGATTCGGATAAGGACTGATGGATAACATAGTTGAAATGATTGGAAGCTTTTTTTTATTTTTTGGATTATTATTTTCCTTGGTTGGCATTATTGGAATGATTCGTTTTAAAAACTTGTTTCAGAAAATTCATGCCGCGAGTTTAATTGAGACGGTCGGTGCTTTAATGATACTTATCGGATTAATTTGCTTAGAGGGTTTGTCTCTCGTAAGTTTTAAGTTAATTTTTATAGCCTTTTTGCTACTTTTAATGGGACCTATAGCTACTAACATAGTCGCAAAGGTTGCAATTCGTGAGGAAGTTTTAAAGAAAGATAAAGGAGCTAACTTATTGAATTCTTAATTAACTCCGCGATACTTAGTTTATTGGGAATAATTGTAATAGGAGTTGTTAGAACTCTTAATCCATTAATATTAGTTGTACTTAGCTCTCTATATAGCCTTCTAATGGCTTGTCTTTTTTTAAGCCTTGACGCGGTCGATGTCGCAATGACAGAGGCTGCAGTTGGCGCAGGAGTATCAACTGTGTTGTTTCTATGTTGTCTTAATCTGATAGGGAGCAAAACTATCAAAGCTAATAAATTTTCGTGGGCATATTGGTTCGTATCCTTACTGGTAGCTTGTTTGCTAGTTTTTGGCGTCTTTGATTTACCTGTCTTCGGAATTGCGGAAACACCTGTGCACACTAATATTTCCTCGGAATTTTTAAGTCGTGGATTAGTTGAGACTGGTGTTCCAAATATTGTTACTGCTATATTGGCCAGTTATCGTGGTTTTGACACTCTTGGGGAAGTAATAGTAATTTTTATTGCTGGTTTGGGTGTTTTGGGTATTTTAAAAAAATAGAGGAAAAAAAATGCATGATGACCTCATATTCAGAGTAGCGGCGAAATTGTTGATACCGTTTATTTTTCTTATTTCACTGTACATTCAGTTCCATGGAGATTTTGGTCCTGGTGGCGGGTTTCAAGCAGGAGTACTTTTTTCAGCAGGTGTAGTCCTATATTCGCTAATTTTTGGATTAAAAAAAACTCGAGAAATTTTTACAGTTAGATTTGTCGAATGTATGTCTGCCTTGGGTGTTTTGCTTTTCTCCGGCGTTGGAGTTCTTTGTGCTATTTACGGAGGAGAGTTTCTTAATTACTCTTTTTTGAAATCGGATAGTGTCGCTGGCCAACACATCGGTATTTTATTAGTTGAGTTGGGGGTGTTCATAACTGTTAGTTCGGTAATGTTACTTTTCTTTTATACTTTTGCTGATTATAAAAGCTGAGCAATGATTCTTCTTTCTTATTTAAATTATTTTCTTGCGATCATATTAATATCTGCAGGACTTTACATAATTTATTCGCGTGGGCATTTATTAAAAAAGCTTATTGGACTTAGTATTTTTCAAACTTCCGTCTATTTAATTTTTATAGCACCCGGAAAAATTATTGGCGGCACGCCACCGATTTTAGATTCGGAATTTTTTATTTATTCTAGCCCAGTGCCTCATGTTTTAATATTAACCGCAATTGTGGTTGGTGTCGCCACTCTAGCTCTAGGGCTCGCATTAGTTGTTAGAATCAAAGAAGAGTTTGGTTCGGTTGAAGAAATAGAATTAGAACGTTTTGAGTTTGAACACCATAAGAGATAATGCTTAAAGAAATACTGCCGGTTTTGCCCGTAATCATTCCACTAACAGTCGCGCCGATTTGCGTTTTAATGCGTGATTCATTTCTGTGTTGGTTATTAGTATTATTCTCAACCACAGCTGTTTGCTTGACCTCACTCAAACTTATACTTGATTTACAGCATGTACCGTCTATTTCATACGGTATGGGCGGTTGGGAGCCACCTATCGGAATCGAGTACAGCATTGATCATCTGAGTTCAATCATTTTAATACTACTTGCCGTTTTTTCCTTGATTGTAAGTTTTTTTTGTAGGGAAAGCTTAATGAAAGAAGTTAACGCTGATAAACACTACATTTTTTGGACAATTTTTTTAATGTGTTTAGGAGGTCTCATAGGCGTAACTTTAACCTCAGATGCATTTAACGCTTTTGTTTTTATGGAAATTTCCTCATTAGCATCATACGTTTTGATAGCACTCTCTAAAAATAGGAACGCTTTATTAGCCTCATATCGTTACCTTATTTTAGGGACTATAGGAGCAACAATGTTTGTTTTGGGAGTTGGAATACTTTTTGCCCAAACTGGCACGTTAAATTTTTCTGACATCAGTAAAGAACTCCAGGAAATAGGTGAAAATAAAGCTACTTTTGCAGCCTTTTCTTTTATATTAGTGGGGCTATCTCTAAAAGCTGCTATTTTTCCATTACACGGGTGGCTACCTAATGCATACGCTCATAGTCCGTCCTTAGTAGCAACTTTTTTTGCTGCAACATCTACTAAAGTTGCTTTATATTTATACATTAGATTTATTTTTGATGTGTTTGGCCCTTATAAACTTTTGGAAGATACTATTCTCCAATTTTTCTTAATTACTTTATCGTTTCTCGCTATTATTATCGGGTCTGGGGCCGCTATTTTTCAGTCAGATTTAAAAAAAATTTTTGCTTATTCAAGTATTGGGCAAATAGGTTTTATTACACTGGCAATCACCCTATCTACTGAACTGGGTTTAATTTCTGCCATTTTACACATTATTAATCACGCAATAACAAAGGGCCTTATTTTTCTATTGATTACATACTTGTCTTTGAATGTTGGTAGAGTTACGATTGCCAGCATTCGAGGTTTAGGATCGAGACAGCCACTCATGGCCTTTGGGATGGTAATAGGTTGTCTTAGTTTAATAGGTGTTCCGGGCACAGTTGGATTTGTTAGTAAATGGAATTTAGTTGTGGCTGTATTAGATAAGGGATACTGGTTGATGGCATTAATGGTTTTACTAACAACTCTCTTAACAATAATTTATTCCTGGAAAATTATAGAATCCCTTTATTTTAAAGATGATGAACATATAAGTAATTCTTTGGGTAATGAAGAAAAAACGGAAGCTAATAAAATTTCTTTAGTGTACATACCTCCAGTCATATTTTTAATAATTTTAACAATCGGTTTTGGATTGGACAGCTCTATTCCGCTAACTGGAGCTGTAAATGCTATAAATATTCTTCAAGTTAGTCCCTAAATCATACTGAAAAAGAATAATGATAATTTTCCAATTCTTTAATTTTATATCCGAGATCGGTGGAGAGAATCTCCTAACAACTATCATACTAAGCCCTTTGTTTAGTGCAGTGTTGTTGTTAGTCTTCAAAAACTTAAAGTATGCAAATGAAACTATCATAATATTAGGGTCAATGACTTTATTTTTTTTAGTTTATAACTTAGAGATTATTAGTCAGGGGAATAATACGATAACCGTAGATGCCTTTGAAGTTTTTCCTGGGATTCTACTGTCATTTCGGATCGAGAGTTTAGGGTTATTATTCGCACTGCTTGCTTCATTTTTGTGGATTATCAACTCAATATATTCCATAGGTTATATGCGAGCGAATACAGAAACGAATCAAACTAGATTCTATATTTTCTTTTGTTTGTCAATATTTGCCGTTATGGGTTTAGCTTTCTCTGCCAATTTAGTAACTTTTTTTCTGTTTTATGAGGCATTAACACTTTTCACTTATCCATTAGTCACTCATAACGGAAGCTCTGCAGCTGTAAGGGGAGGGAGAGTATATCTAGGAGCACTACTCGGGACATCGATCTGTTTTTTATTATTAGCAATTATATTGACTTACAATTTGGCTGGATCAACAGAGTTCTCGCACGGAGGTATCCTACCTACAAGCTTAAGTAAAATCGAATTAGCTATTTTATTAGTGCTTTTTTGTTTCGGAATTGGTAAGGCGGCTTTGGTGCCATTCCATTTTTGGCTGCCTGCTGCAATGGTAGCACCAACTCCTGTCTCAGCTTTATTACATGCGGTTGCAGTTGTAAAAGCGGGTGTTTTTGGTATTCTTAAGATCTTTGTCTTTATTTTTGGATTTGATATATTAGCTGAGGCAAATATATCGTTAGTCATATCTTTAGTGGCTGCAACTACAATCATTTTTGCTTCAATAAAAGCTATAAGAGCTAATAACTTGAAAGAGAGGTTAGCTTTCTCAACTGTAAGTCAGCTTTCTTACATCATTTTTGCAGTTTCCCTTCTGTCACCCTTAGCATTCATAGCCGCGGTATACCATTTAGTTGCACATGCCTTTGGAAAAATCACACTTTTTTTTGCGGCTGGAGCTATTTATACTTCATTACATAAAGTGGAAATATCTGAATTAAGAGGAGTGGGTTTCCAAATGCCTGTTACGATGATTTGTTTTTCAATAGCTGCAGTATCGATGATTGGCTTACCCCCAACAGCCGGTTTTATCACTAAATGGTTCATCTTCTCCGGGGCAACTGACTGGAAATTTTTACTGGCGGTTGGTGTGATGACATTAAGTACTCTATTAAATATCGGTTATTTTTTTCCCATCATCTTTAATGCATTTTTTAGAAAGCCCCTAGAAATAGATTCTTCTGTTGATGGTCTTGATAAAAAAAAGGAATATGGGCATTATTCATTTTATGGAAATTTTGAAGCTCCCCTACCAATTTTAATTGCCATCAGTTTAACAGCAGTATGTGTAATTTTACTATTTGTTTTTCCTAGTTATCCTTTAGCAATAGCAGAGAATATTTTGTGGAGTGGCCCTTGAAGCGTTTTTGGATTATTTTTTCTATTGCTTTAATTAGTGTTGTAGTTACACAATTATTTATTGAAATTTATGGTCAATTTGAGATTGAGTCTTGGTTTGGATTTGGTGCATGGTATGGTTTTTTTACTTGTGTTGGAATGGTGCTTTTTGCAAAGTTTTTAGGGTTAATGATCAAAAAACCTGATGATTACTATTCACGAAGTGAATCAAAAAAAAATAAGGTGGAAAATTAAGGAATGGTTCACCCTGGTCTTCTATTAATTTCATTAGCTTTGCTTGCATTCTTTATTCCATTGCGCTGGAGCAAGATAGTTTTGCTTCTAGTGAACTTTGCGATTCTTCTTTATGTAGTAAATTTATCTGAGGGCTTGTATCTCGGCTTCTCTTATTTGGGTTTTGATCTATTTCTTATGCGAGTAGATGGAATTACGAAAGTTTTTTTGATTGTTTTTTCATTAATGGCACTAGTAGGTCTTATATTTGCTTGGAATCAAAAAAGTAAAGTAGAAATTTGTGCCGCTATGGTTTACGCAGGAGGAGCGCTTTCCACGGTACTGGCGAATGATCTTATTGTATTTTTTATTTTTTGGGAAGTTATGGCATTAGGCTCTACTTTGGTTATAGTATCGAATGGTACAAACACCTCCAGAGATGCAGCATTGAGATATGCAATGATACATTTGTTTGGGGGAGTTCTATTGATGGCTGGAATTGCGGGGCACTCAAACATGACAGGGTCTATTGAATTTTCTTCAATAGCGCTTACTTCTATCTTTTCATACTTGATATTAATTGGAATACTGATTAACGCTGCTGCTTTTCCAATATCTTCTTGGCTGCCTGATGCTTATCCAGAGGCCTCATTTTCTGGGACAGTAATTCTCTCAGCTTTCACGACTAAAACAGCAGTTTATTCTCTAATTAGAGCTTTTCCAGGGGCGGAGATCTTAATTTTCATTGGTGTGATAATGGTATTTTACGGAATAATCTATGCTCTCTTAGAAAATGATATGCGTCGAATTCTCTCCTATAGTATTGTCAATCAAGTGGGGTTTATGTTGGTAGGTGTAGGAATAGGGACAGAAATGTCTATTAATGGCACTAGTGCACACGCGTTCGCTCACATTATTTATAAAGCTCTGCTTTTAATGTCTGCGGGCTCAGTTTTATATATGACTGGTAGGAGCAAGTGTACTGAATTGGGTGGGCTATATCAAACCATGCCTCTAACAATGATTTGTGGAGTAATTGGAGCTTTTGCAATATCCGCGTTCCCACTTACCTCTGGGTTTGTAAGTAAGTCTATGATTTCTCAAGGCGCGGCAGACTCAAGTTTATTTTCCTTGTGGCTTTTGTTAGCAGCAGCATCTGCTGGGGTATTTCTTCATGCGGGCATTAAATTTCCGTGGTTCGTTTTCTTCCAAAAAGACTCAGGATTACGACCGAGTGATCCTCCCTTAAGCATGCAGATTGCCATGGTCTCTATGTCTTTTGTGTGTATATTTCTAGGCATATTTCCCAGTCATTTATACTCGATCCTGCCCTATGAAGTGCAGTACGTTCCATATACTGCTTCTCATGTTTTGTTTCAGTTGCAACTTTTACTTTTTGCCGGTTTTGCCTTTTTTGTGATGTTACCCTGGCTGAAAAGAACGAACACTATTTCCTTGGATTCAGACTGGTTCTATCGGGCTTTTCCGTCAGTCATATATGATCAGTTGGTTAAAATTTATCACCTTATAAGAAATTATATCCCGTTTAAACCTGTTGGTATGCTTAGAGGCTTTACTCAAATAAGGCAGTCAATTAATCCATTAAGTTTTTTTGGTAAAAATTGGAGCACAAGCCTCATGGTTACCTTTGTTTATATTATTCTTCTAATCTTTTTGATATTCTTTTTTATTAGATGATTAAAAAGGTTTTGTAAGTGAAATTACAAACCTTGGGTTTTTTCTAGCATCACTACTTTTTTTTTCATTTCTTGCCCTTGCTATCATCAGATCAATGAGAAGGCCTGAACTTTCTGTAAGTCTTGCACCAATCCCGTGGGACCCAATATAAGAGCTTTGTCCATTAAATGAGCTTCGGATGTCAGGCAATAGCCGTGACTCTGCATAATCAACAAATGTAAATAATTCTAAATTTAAGCTATTTATTATAGGGAGATGATTATTTTTTAAAGGTTTTGAAATTTCTATTGCAAAACCAAAACCTCTTTCTCCAGCAATAGCCCCTCCATCGTAACCTCTACCAATAAGCGGACCCCCAAAAGTAATTTGTTCCCCTGCTAAAATTTTGTCATTCGTCCATTGTGATTGGAAATCAAATTTTATATTTCCCTGAATAGGTTTCAAGGGTTTATTAAAGCTGCCATAAACCTTATATTTAGAGAATGCCTGTTTAAAATTAGTTACTGACGGACCAGGAATCTTACTACTATTAGATCGGGAACCAAATAGATCTAAACCTTGAGATAGGGAAAAATTTAATTGGGCGGAACCTCCAAAAACATTTTCTTTTGTAAGAGAGAGAACGACATCAGCTACAGTCGATTTATCTCTCGTCGTGCTAGAATCTAGCAAAAAAGTTTCACTACTAGCAACACTCAAACCAGTCTCGATGTAAATAGATTCGTCTCGAGATCTTTTCAAAGCATATCTAAGTCTAGGAGCCATGGAATAAGATTTACTTAAAATACCTAGTGATTTAAGGCTACCTTTAGGTTGAGCGTTAGCATAAACACCCGCCAAACTAAAAATGAGCCCATCATTTCCAAGTGAGGTTGAGTAATTAGCATTAAAGGCTTTTAGTATGGGATTGAAAAAATTATCATTATCGTTTTTTAATGCGGAGGAAAAACCTAAGGAAATTGAGCTTGGGTAATCATTATTATTAATTGTTGCATTAATATTTGCACTGTAGAGTCCCATTGTTTTAGAGGCCCCATTATTTACAGTGGCGACATAAGATTTTTCGGGCAAGGGGTTTAGAGAAATAACAAGCTCTGATGCACCTAAGGTTGCACCCTGCCTGATTACACCACTACCATTAATACCCGGCAAATCATTTAATAACAATAAAACTCGTTCAAGGCTATCTAAATCAATCGGTCTTTTTTTTACAAGTTTACTAATAACTTTTCCAACCTTTTTTC
Source organism: Betaproteobacteria bacterium TMED82 (assembly GCA_002170395.1). Taxonomy (GTDB): domain Bacteria; phylum Pseudomonadota; class Gammaproteobacteria; order Burkholderiales; family Burkholderiaceae_A; genus UBA7377. The sequence continues at coordinate 8,349 of NHEJ01000002.1, read as the reverse complement.
TTGCATTTTTACTTCCACCCTCTATAAAAACATCTTCGATAAACCCCTCGATAACTTTGATTAAAAAGATACCGTTACTAACCTCTTGTGGAGGAATTATAACTCGAACTAAAAAAAATCCATCCGATCGATATTTTTGTTCAAGACTAGTAACGGCATCTCTAAGTGTTTGCAGAGGAATACTTTTACCAATAAGTTTCTTAAAAGGCTCTAAATTTTCATTCTTATCATAGTAGTTAGCACCTTGAATTTCCACCCCCTTAACTTCAAATTCTATTTCATCGACTGCTTTAGGGACAGGTGCTTTTTCGGGAGCCTCAATTCTAAGATCAAAATTTTTGTTGGAGGGAAGTGGTAATCTTGGCGGTTTAATTCTGGAAGTGTCTGCATCTCCAGGAAGGGTAATATTTTGAGCAAAAGTTGAGGTAATCTGAACTGAAATAAACACTAAAAAATAGTACAAAAGAAATTTCATCACGAATCTAAAAAAAACCAAAAAATGTCTTGGACATAACATTTACTTGGTTTCCATAACGACATCAGTGGTAATGAAACCTCTCTTTATTCTCTCCACATGAAAGTTTACTAAGGCCTCATTTGGGAAATCAGATTGCAGGTTTAACATTTTCTGAGCCGCTGAAATCTTCTCTATTGAGCTAATATTAGTCTTATCTAAAATTAAATTTTCCCTCTTCAGCTCTTCATAACAATCGATATACCTGGTAGCGTACTCTTCAAAAAATTCCTTTTTTCCGATTGGGTTATACAAAGCAACAGGAATTGTTTTACCCTTTAAAATAATATCTCCGATCGGTAGAAAAAATAGATCTTTGCAACCTGAGACGACTTCTTGTGTAGCTGCAAGCGTAGTTCCAAAATGTTTATTTACGCTTTCGGTCCTGGCAGCTGTGTTTACCGTATCACCTAAAGCAGTAAAGTCCATCCTGGATTGAGATCCAAAGTTTCCAACTGTAGCAGGACCAGTGTGAACTCCTATTCTTGTGACCCCTATTGGAATTTGTTGCCTATTTTTCTCAATCTTAAACTGAAGACAGTACGTGTTGAGTTCAAGTGCACATTTAACTGCTCTTTCAATGTGGTCCCTTTGTAAAATTGGTGCATTAAAAAATGCCATTATTGCATCGCCAATAAACTTATCAACCGTACCTCCGTGTTTAAAAATTATCTTACATGCTCCATCTAAATATTCGTTTAAAACGTCTGATAATTTTTCTGGGGTTAAAGATTCAGATAAAGTGGTGAATCCGGCAAGATCCGAAAAAATAAAAGTAGTCTCTTGTTTTTTACCCTTTAAACTTAGTGCTTCTGGGTTTTCCACTAATTGATTCACAACGGCAGGTGCAATATATCTTGAAAAGGCTCCTTGAACATACTTTCTTTGTTGCCTCTCTGCCTTTCCAATTAATAATTCAATGGCAAAAAGAGAAATGGCTAAGGTGAGTGTAGGAGCAACTAATGCGAAAATTGGAAGCCCATGCCAGAAACAATAGAAACCTATCGTCCAAAGTAAAATTATAGATATCGTACCGCAAGCAAAACTGAATGTTAGTCCTTTCTTTGCTAAACCGATTCCCATGCCAACTAAACCCATCAACAAACACATCAAAATAGTCCCCCTAAGAGTAATTTGATGAGGCTCTCTATTTTCCAGATACTGAGAAAGAGCGTGGGCATGGATTATTACCCCAGGCATGTTTCCCAAGTCCCCATCATCAACCAGAGCTAATGGTGTTCTGTGTCGGTCTGTTAGGGATAACTTTGCGCCGATCAGAACTATTTTATCCTTAAACCAATGGTCTGGAAGAACTGGAATAGCCTGCGATGGAAATTCTTTAAATGCAGTAGTATCCGCATCTATGGGATTGGGTCTCCACGCAATGGAAATTTGTTCTTTCGAGGTAGTAATACCCATCAGCTGAGCTGCTTTTCGTGGAAAGCTCAAGGGCATTCCTTCTGTTTCACCAGCAAAAATCCATCTTACAGAGCCATCAAATGGATCCGTAGCAAAATTTGCAGCTGCTCTTTGGTGCTCTGGTACAAATTCATTTAAATATTCTAACTGTTCTTCAGTTACTGCTGAGGATGTTGTTGTATAACTAATAAACAAAGGCACAGTAATTTTTCTAAGGGTCTCCTTTAGATATTTATCTTTTTTTGGTTCGGTCGGCGAATCAAAAAGCACGTCAACTCCAATGGCTTTTACTTTTTTTCTCTCTAATTCTAAAATCAGGTCAGCAATAAATTCTCGGTCAATAGGAGATCTATACTGAAACATTCCAACTGTTTCTTCATTAATAGTGGCTATTATTATGTCCTCAGATTGAGGCTCTGGTTGTTGAAGTGCAGCAACTCTTATATCTTTAGCAGCATTTTCAAATCCCTTTAAAAAAGTAAGGTTGGAGGTTAAAAAGGTTGAAATGGCAACGGCTAAAAACACTGCGCCAAAGGAAGTTAAGAATTGTTTTAAAAATTTTTTTTTCATTAATTGTATGACGAATTATTTTTTGTTGGAGGAGGAAAGAATTTCAAGCAGAGCGTTAGCTTGTTGAATACAACCCTTTTCTAGCATCCAAGCAGTTTTTACAAATGGTTTTTTGATTGACTTGGGTATCGTTGAAAAGCTAATAGCAAACTCTTGTTGATCAATATTGACTAAAACGGTGGTAACTCCTTCAAACTTGCTTAAATCTGGCATTATCATCCTATTTTGACCCTTTTCCCAAACTAAATCTGCTCGCCATGACCGATCAACTGGAAACATAATAAATTTGGCTTCAAATGAGGCATCAGGACGCCAAAATTCAGGCTTTTCACCTTCATCGATGCACCTAGGGCCCCCTCTAGAAATATCGATAGCACTCGGGTCAGGTGTTCTTACTGTATCGGTTCCAGCCCGAATAACTCCGATTGAACTCGTCCGAGCATCTCTACTAGCTACAAGAATTGCAAGTGCCTCACCCGGATCAACTTTTCTCACCGTTTTTTTAACAGGTAAACCCTCAAAAGGCCCCCTAAGTTTGACAGTCCTTCCATCGGGTCCTATAAAAGTAACTCTTTCCCCTTCCTTGAGTGATATCCCTTTCTTTCCTGATACCACCTGACCAATTTTAAATCCTCCACCTCTAGCTTTGAGAACGATTAATTCAGCGAGTACTGGAAAACTATGGGATAAAATTACTAGCAAAAATATTAGCCTCTTTTTATTCATGACGGTTATTTGATGTTATTTTGATTTTCTCTTGGAATTGGTAGCCATGATTCGTCAACACCATCACCCACGATAACAAAAGCTCCCCAAAAAAAAGGGTGAGCTGTTATTTCATTGCTGATTAATTTTTTTTGAGCGTCCCTTAAAGATAAAGCTGAGCCGGTTTTAAGTTTGGGTCCAAGCGATTTAAACATCTCCGACATTAAATCTGCTGTGGCTTTTGATGGAACTTGCCAATGACTCACAACTAGCGTTCTTGCCCCAGCAAAAAAAAATGCTTCCGCAAGACCAGACAAAGCGTCTCCTCCAAATTTACCACCACTTCCAGCAGTATTACAGGCGGAAAGAACAACAATCTCAGCATTTATTTTTAGAGAAGCAATTTCACTTGCCTCCAACAACCCATCATTTTCTCTTTCTGTGGGCTTGATGGGGGGTGTAAGTACAAGACCTGGTTCAGATTGGCATTTTAATTCGCCTGGTAATAGTCCGTGTGTTGCAAAATAAATAACTTTATAGTCAGACAAATTTTGGTCTCTAAAAATTTTCTCAGTGGCAGATTCCTTTGAAAAAAATTGAAGTTTTGACCGATCATGATTCAAAACTTTACTGACTATACTCAATTCTTTCTCTGTTTCAGGTAAGGGCGATAATGACCTTATTAGTTCAGCAGAGGCCGGCCCAGCTTTTCGGCAGCTTGTGGCTAAGGCTGATACGGCTGGGTCTTGTCGATCTGAATCATTTTTTTTATTTGTTCCATCTATAGATTGCCCTTTAAGATCTGGGTTTCCAAATGCTAGAAGGTTTTTTGAGGGTCTTTTAGAGGGAGAAATTGTTCTCTGGGCATAAAAAGATGTAAGAGAGGGCGAGTGGGAAATAGCAACCCTTTGTATTAGCCATGAGGCATTGGAATACTTAGTATTTTCGGACGGTTTTTTCTCGACTAGTAAAGAAAAAGGTAGGCTAGCAAGGGGGCCAGAAGGAATTACTATTAAGTGGTTCAGATCTGATAATTTATTATCAATACTTTTAAACAGTCTTTTGTATAACGAATGAGATAACGCTAAATCAAAGTCGCTGACGTAACCACCTTTAATTATTAAGGCTTTCCTCAACTCTTCAACAGACTCCGAAATAGAATCTTCACCTTCCTTTATTTGACCCAAGTAAATACCATCTCTTCGAATCAGCTGAATAAAGGAAACTTTCTTTCCAATAATAAACGAAATGACGCCTTCAGTAGAGGTTAATCTTTCTCTAAACTCGATTGTGTCTAAAAGCTTTGGCTTTATTAAGTTAGAATATTCAGGAAACTTATCATTAAGTTCTTTATTGGTTTTTAAAATTCTTACGAAGGCTACCTTTTTTCTTAAAATTAATTTATCCTCGATTATTTTACTTCTTTGATCATCGGGCAAGGCAGTTTCGTACGACAATTCAATATTAGCCGCATCTCTATCTCTTTCTGCAACCTGTATCTTTTCAATTAGTTCACGCAATTCTGCATTATCTATTGCTAGCCGAGCTGTTGTTCTATTGACAGTTTGCTCCACCACAGATGGGCGTAATAATTGAAAAGCATCAAAAGCCTCGTTAAATAAGCCCTGCTTCTCTATATTATTTTGTAATGTTTGTGCATGATTAGTAATTGCGAGTGCAAAAGGAATTATATCTTCCTTACTTAAATTAGCTTTTGTGCCAATAGCAAAACTATTAATTTTTTTAAAAATTTGCCTGTAGGTAATTATTGAGGAGGTGTTCATTCCTTCAACCTGATAAGCTGTCGCTAAAGCGATACGTATTGGCAATAATTGGGGACCATCTCCGGTAGCAATGCCTTTAACAGCCAAAGCAGCATTTAAAAACTTTTCAGAAGCGGACAACCTACCTTGAGCAGAGCTTATTTTACCAAGTGTTAGTAAAACATCAGACTTCCACCACTTTGGCAACCCTTTTGTATCATTTAAAATTTGCAGTGCCTCTGCAGCTGCAGCTTGTGCTAACCCAAGTTGCTCAACACGTAGTGCCATATTAGCTTGTAAATTCAAGGCTAAAGCAAGCTCTCCTTTGTCAAAAGCTCTTGGATCAGAATCTGAGGGCTCACCAAAAAGACTATCAAAGTTTAAGTTGGGACCGGACGCTATTTTTCTCCAGGCTGACACTGCTCCAGATGCAAATTGGAGAGCTTCTTCATATTTTTTGAAATTTGCAGCGTGATAGCCTTGATAGGAAATAAATCTTGCTCTGTCTGAGTCTAGGGGTGAAACTTGTATAATTGGTTCTGCTCTGCGGAACAACGCTAATGCTTCCTCGTCATTACCCTGATTACTAACATTTAAAGCTAGATCCATAAGTGTTTCAGCAATTGAAATATCATTTTTATTCAATAATTTAGATTGTAAATCTAAAGCTTTACGGAATAAATCCTCTGAGTCTTTATATCTTCCTTGGGTATTCGCAGTCCGAGCGTTGCTCAGTATACTATCAAAGTTTTTTAAATCACTCGAAGACGCTAGAGGCACTTCTCCTCCATAAATTTGTTTCAGCATATCTGAATAGACAGTCTTCGTAAATTCCTCTTTCCTTTTCGGGTAAACGGCTGAGATTAACGTTGGTAAGAGAGATGGAGAGCCTTCTGCTATAAACAATTTTTCTCCTCTTGGTAGTAGCAAAAGTATATGTGGCCAACCTCCATTCTTTAATTTACAAGCAATACCCACTGCCCGCTTCCAACCTATATTTTGCAATAGTTCCCCACCTTTCTTGCAAGACATTCTTTTTTGATTAAGATTATAAGAGGCTGTCGATTCATACACTTGCAATAATTTTGATTTGACATCCGAAACTTCATTGTTGATGAAGATTTTTGCACTAGAAACTGATCCAACTAATTCATTATCACAAAAAACCATTTTGTCCATTGGTAATCCGGGAGGCGGCAACACATCTAATCTCGGACTCGCCTCGCATTCCTCATCTAGTAAGTTGACGTCTAAACTCTGTTTTGGTAAAACTTTTTGTGGTTCATCAACTTGTGCCTGTAAAGGTTTGCAAAAAATAATTACTGAGAATAAAAAAAATAAAGTCGATTTATACAGAATCATTTTAAACATTACCAATTCGAACTATTACCAACACTCGGTATTTTCTGAGTTGTCGCTGTTCCACTTGGTGGTCTGGGTGCAACAGGAACCTGAACATTAATAACTCCGCCAGGAACAACTGGAATTGTTTTTATTGAGACTGCCTGTGCCTGCTTAGCAGGTTTTGGAGGTTTTGGAGAAGATACAGCAGCTAAAGTTTTGTCTCCCGCATCGGCTGAGTCAACTGGGGTAGGAGCTTTCTGTGTAGGGACTGGTGAGGGTGGTGGTGGAGTAACGGGTGGTGCGGGAGGAGGAGCTGCATCCGCAGTAACAGCTGTTAGTGGCGCTGACTGAGCTGCTGCAGCGTCTGGAGAGGTACCATCATCACTATTTGCAGTTAATGTTGGGGGAGCATCTCCATCCGCACTTTGAGCAGGCCCATCCTCTGTAGGCGTATCGCCCGCCGACTGCTGGCTGTTTAGACCTGAATCTTCAGTATTGTCACTAGCCGCCGTAAGATCCTCAGTAACTTGTTCGTCAGCTGAGTTTTCAGTTGGAGCGGTATCATCTGTCTGCCTAGGGCTTTCATCACTATCAGCGATTGCTGGCCCTTCCTCAGAACCAGGCGCATCTGCACCAATGGGGGTACTATCCTGATTCGTCGAAGAGTCACTTACATTACCTTCCGGTGGGTTATTTGCAGTATCCGTCCCCGGCTCAGGAGTAATATCACCACTGGGTGACACGCCGCTAGATTCTATTGGCGTTTCAATTGGAGATATCTCAACAGCATCTCCAAATTCATTGAAATCTCCAAAATCTCCAATTTCTCCACCGAGCTCTTCAATATTCCCTAATTCTAGCGGAACAGGTCCTCCAAACCCACCAAACCCCTCAGGCGCATCAAAATCGATATTAGCTGGCACTTCAAAATCACCAGGAGGAACTCCAGTTACATCCCCAAACTCTCCGGAAGGTTCTCCACCGAGAATACCGAAATCTTCCCCCCCTCCACCTACTTGTCCTCCTTGGGGAGCAAATTCTCTGGTTTCAGTTTGAATATCTATCTCGGGTTCAACGAGTTGTGGAGAGCCACCCGAACTCCTTACTATATTATTAGCTTCGTCCATTGCATTATCAAATACTTCAATAACACTGCCACCCTCTCCCGCAATCGAGGCAAGGTCATCAAGAAGCGAGAGATCCACTCTTTCTGCAACTTGAGCCACCTCAAAAAAATCTATTCCAAATTCACCAGTTACCTCCGCAGCCTCTAAGAAAACCTCATTATCTAGATTTTGTGCAATATCCGCCACTTCATTAAAATTAAAACCTAGGTCAGCAGCAAGATTGGCTGTTCCAGCAAAAATTTCCGCATCAACTTTCCCGGAAAATTCCTGTATTTCACTAAAATCAACAAACCCAGCCTCTGTAAGACGAGACGCATCTTGAAAAGCCGAACGATCAATTTCAGCGGCAAATTCAGCCACCTCACCAAAATCAACTCCTACGGTCCCCGCGAATTTAGCCGTGTCAATAAAATAATCTGGACTATCAAAATTATTAAATGCATTCGACAAATCTTCTCCTTGAAGACCAGTTGTGGCCAATGCATCAAAAAAATCAGTTGTTTCATATTTTGGCAACTCAGAAGAAACACCAGTTATTGAATTAGGGTCACCGTTAAGAAATGCATCAAAGTTTTCATCTTGTGGGAAAAGGATTGCACTACCACTTAACTCACTGTCAGGAACTAGATTTGGGGCTCCACCAAAGAAAATACTTGGGTCAAAGACATCATCTCCACGATTTGAAACATTATCCGAGCATAAAAATGGATCAATAGCACAAACATCATCCACAGCAAGTGGCTGATCACCAGAAAAAATTGGATCACTAAAGTCTTGAGGTGCGGTAACCTCAACTGGGATATCGTTCTCAGAACCACTGAAGTTATTTCCGCTGTCGTTATTTCCGCTGTCGTTATTTCCGCTGTCGTTATTTCCGCTGTCGTTATTTCCGCTGTCGTTATTTCCG
>NHEJ01000001.1 GCA_002170395.1 Betaproteobacteria bacterium TMED82 | reverse complement strand
GGCTCGATGCCGATGGGTAGTGGTAGTGGTTCTGGCTCGATGCCGATGGGTAGTGGTAGTGGTTCTGGCTCTTTTGATGCTGCTGGTAGTGGCTCTTTTGATACTGGTTCTGGCTCGATGCCGATGGGTAGTGGGTCTGGTTCTTCGGATGTGGCTTCTTCGGATCCTGGGTTTGTTCCGGATTATGGCGATGTGGTTTACATTGAAGGTGTTAATGGTATTGATGATGTTAGTTTTGAGCGATTTGCGGTGGGTCGTGAGGGCAATAACTCGTTGAAGATTGATTCGGTGGTTTCCACGGATGATGGGGTTAGTAATGATGGTTCGGTGACGGTCTTTAAGCAGTTTGATCCGGTGTCTGGTCGATTTGCGGTGGAGACGTTGGAGATTTCTCCGGACAGTGATCCGAATAATTCTGAGTACTGGAGTTTGAGTACGACGCAGGCGGTTCGTGATGGTGGTCGGATTACGGATACGCTGATTCAAACGGATGTGTCGCAGACGGGTAAGGGAATTTTGGTTGGATCTGACACGGTAGAGGATACTTACAAGGTGGTTAATGATGGCTCTCTTGGTGCTGATGCTGTTGTGAAGGTGGTTGGTTTTGATAGTGACGATAACTTTGATCTGAGTGGTCTTGGGGTCGATAGCTATCAGGTGGATGAGGCGGGTAATGTTCAGGTTGGTGTGGCTGGTGAGGAAGATGATGAACTCGACGTTCGCCTAACCCTAACAGGACTCGGAGATACAAACACACTCAACCTCGACGAAATCCTCTTCAATAACCAAAACGTAAGCTAAGCAAGTTATCGGTGTAGTGTTTTCTGGAGAAACACGCGGTTTGTCTTCAGATATTGATGGCAGGATAAACTTACATGTCAAACAAACGAAGTAGACTCAAGAGTCGCATCCACCGACTGTCATCACTTACCGGTCATGCTGGTGATGCCGGCAAGAGTATTCTTGATGGCTTTTTACTTGGAGCTCTTGTTTCTTTATATTCAAGGAAACTTGGTAAGGATCCAAATCCCTCTTTGAGTGAGGATCTGACATCCGCACATTCGGTTATTGCTAGATCAGCAACAGTAGAGGGTAAGAATGAGGCCTACGATGTAGAGTTTGTTAATAAGATTGTGTCAACTTTGGATGGGGAAATACGAGACAATTTTTATAGAGGTTTTTATACAGCCAAGACTGACAAGCTTTTGGAAACATTTTCCCCAGAAGCAATGGAGCTAGCTCGATTAGCTACCAATCAAATAGAAAAAACAAACGCTCAAGCAACAGCTTATGCATCCACTGGAGAGTCGGGTGATGGAATTGATGTTGTGGGAACTCAATTGGAGAACGAAAGTTTCGCTAAGAAATCATCAGAGGATTTGGAGGTTTCTGACGTGCCCCCTTCGGAGGAAACTCGCAGAGCTGCTGGAGAAGGAAATATTACAGAGAATTTTTCTGAAATTGCTGATTCTTTGGAAGAGGAACTCAATGAATTATTTAGATTAAGCGAAGGGGAAGAGTATAAAATTTCGGATTCGATTCCTGATGGATTAGATTCAGAGTTTATTAACCAAGAATTGACTTTTCTTGATGAAAGAAATTCTGATGAGATTCAAATTCCTGAAAAAATCGATATTGAAATAGATGGTGCAGGTGTTAGCGCTCCAGAATTAAATGAGCGATTGGATTTTGATCCTGAGTCCGTATTTGATCTTGCACAATTGGGCAAAGAGTCGGTAGTACCTGATGGCGTGCAGGAACAAAGCGCTTCGTCCGGTGCCGCTGCTGGTGCGCAATCTGTTGCTGTAGCAACTTCCACACCTTTTGTTGTTGGCTCTTTTGTCATGCTTCCTCTAAGCGTTGGTTATGCATCCAAAGCCAATAGAAAGGATCCTGTTCAAGAAGATAGTCAGCCAATTATTGAAGAACCCCCAATAATAGTTGTACCCGAGCTTGAACAGCCAACTTCTCCGGAAGAACCGGACGTAGAAGAACCAGTAGTAGTGCTAGAGCCGTCCGTTGAGGAAGAGAGTTCAGATAGTGGTGGTGCTTCTGTTGCAGCTGCAGCTGCAGCTCCACTAGGTTTTGTAGGCAGGGTTGTCGATGGCTATGTAGTTGGCGCTACTGTTTTTTATGATGAGAATAATAACGGAATTTTAGATGATAGTGAGTCCCAGTGGACAGGAGTTACTAATGCAGATGGTACATTTCAATTGCCTGACTTTAGTGCTGCTGATCCTGGAGGGGCTGTGGTAATTCTCCCAGGCGGCATTGACACCAATACTGGCCACGAAATAGGAATGTTGCAAGTTAATGTTCCAAAGGACGCAAGTGGCAATCCAATTTTAAGTGATGTTTCCGATGGAGCATCAACTCAGGCTTCTATAAGTTCGCCTCTTACTTTGATTCTTGCTCAAAACTCAGACATCGTTGAAGAGGATCTTATTGCTCAGTTGGGTATGACTGGTGTGGAAGAAACTGGTCTTGCTTATTATGATCCTGTTGCCGAAATGGAAGCTGGGAATAATAATAATTTAGCGGAGTATGTTTTCACTGTTCAACAGCAACTTTTTTCAGTAATTCAAGCTGCGAGCAAAATAGCTGGTTCTACGGCGGGTTTGTCGGCACTGAGCGTTAGTGTTAAGGCTGTTGGAGATGCAATAAAAACGGCACTTGATGCAGGAACCGCATTAACTGTTGATACAATCAGTTCATCAGCTATCACGGCGGTAGCCAATGCATCAGGATACTCGAGTATTGCCAGTGGTTTAGCAACTATCGTGCAGGCAACAAATGAAAAAATTGCGGATGCTTACTCTGGAATGGCTGCAGCATTATTGGACCCAACTGATAGTGATTCTATTACACTTTTGTCGAGTGCACGTGCCACAGCTGCTGCTTCTCAAGATACGTTACTTACAACAATTTCAACTGCGGTGGAGAGTGAGTCATTAGATACTTCAGCATTTACAGCTGCTTTAGAGTCTGCGATTTCTGAAAATAGTGCGGTATTCGGTACCCTTTTAACAGCTGAGTCGGGTTCTGGCTCGAGTGGCACCTCTGAATTTGGAAATCCTTCGTTTATTGTCAGTAAGTTATTAGAGCAAACTGGAAGTGATACGACTAGGGATATTGTTGATCTCTCATCGTCGATTAATACGTTGTCCTTAGCGCAGTTATCCGAGCTTGGGGTACAACATGTTAGGCTCCTAGGAACGAATTCGTCAGTGGAGATTAGTCTTGGGTCCATCAGTGCTTCTGCACTTTCTAGCCTTAATGATGACGCAACGTCGGATGATGTTAGTACCACCTTAGTTGATGAGTCATCGGTAGATGACGGACTTTTTGCTAGTAATTATGCGGTTACCTTAAAGGTAACAGATGCTGAGGTACAGAGTGTCGTTACAAATGCTTCAGTTTTGAGAGCAGCAGGAATTGATACTATCAAACCGGTTGAGGGATCTTTGACGCTCACGCTCAGTCAGGTTCGAGAACTTCAGGATCTAGGGTTTTCTTTTGCCTCTGGGCTGGTTCGTTTCTCTGCAAGTTCTAGTGATAGTTTGACATTTGATGAAATTTATACCCTGTTAAATTCTGGTTTAAAACTTACGGATGCAAGCACGGTAACAGTTACATTACCTGATAATGACAGTCGCTCAACATTTACCACTGCCAACGACCTCGCTGCAAGAGGGGTTGCTTTTGATGGTGGAACCATTGTGCTTGAGGCCGCAGATGTAAAGGGTTCTTTTACTGTACTTCAAGCGAAACTACTTGACGCGGCAAATTCAAATATTGTTTTTGATACAAGCGGCATTTCGAGCTGGTCACTCGGTAAAACCTCCGCAGGTGTGTCTTTAGGTAGCCCTGAAATTAACGCGACAGACATCGCTGCTTTAATTGATGCTGGACTGACTTTTAACAGTGCTACATTAGTGGTAGCAGACGATTCCGAAGTTTCCGGTGTTGTCTCTAGAGCATTCGATATTCTTAATGCCGGGATCGACACAATTAGCTTTGCTTCTGGGGTTTCAATTTCTACCGATGATGCGCGGACGATTTTAGAAGCAAAGGACTTAACTGTTTCCCAGGGTAAGTCATACAGTGATGTGATTTTTAGCGGTGGCACCTTAAGCAACCTAGGTAGTGTGTCGCTTCAGTCACTGTCGGATTTATTGGAAGAAGGTTTGGGTTTGGATACCAGCTTTGTTCCTCAGTTTTCAGATGCACTGGCACTGGTGCAATTAGGAATTACATTTCCTCAAGGCATTACACTCCAGACAAGCACATCCACAATTATTAGTAATGACGATGCTACCAGTCTTGTTTCTGCTGGGGTAAGTTTTCAGGGGAGTTACTCATTTGATTTTGTAAAAGACGGATCGCTTTCTGAAGCGGAGAATCTCTCAAGTTTGTTGAACTTTATGAATAGTGGGCTAGTGCCAAATTTGTCGAATGGAACAAAAATCTCTTTAAGTGGTACTAGCTCTAATCCACTGTATGTTACGACCGCTGAGAAAGACTTGCTTAAAGATTATGTGACATTTGATGCTGCTACGCTTGTTCTGATGCGCTCTTCTGATTTTTCATCGGTCTTTGGAGATTTAACAACGAATGCCAGTACCTGGTCATCGCAATCCGAATTTACAAAATTAGGTGTACCGTTATCTGTTACCCCAAACTACAGTCATATCAAGGATCTCGCGTCCGTCAATTCTAGTCGCAGTCTATCAGATGGGCTTCAACCTATATCAATTCAACGAATCGCAAAGTCGTCTGATACTTTCACCGATCTTGACTCTGAGTTAATTTTAAGAATTTCTAAAAGTGCGGATTTAGATACTGTAAGTGCTGTTGATTTGAAAAATTCTGGAGTTGATAAAGTTGATGTCCTTGGAGTGCCCTTAAGCGTATCACAGGCAGAAAAGTTTCTTTCAAATTCCGCTCCGATATTAACAAATGCCAAACTACTGATCGATAGTAGTAATATTTCTGAGGCCGCTACACTCACGGAATCTTCAAGTGGAGATCGTACTATTTTTGGCGCGGGTATTGATGCTTTTTCAATTGCTTCTGGTACTTCTGCAACAGCTGATCAGTGGAAAAGATTTTCCGATGTCTATGATTCTGTGCCGGAGCATAGCGCATCTACGAAGATATTCGAGGGGGTCGGAACCATTACCGGAGCTGGCTCCTTGTCGTCTGGCGTTGGCTTAACATTATCAAGATTAAGTACGGGTGGTTTAAAACTTTCAGACACCTATTCTCCCTCCCTCGCTGAAGTGGACGAATTTGTCTCTGCGGATAATATATATACCAAGGGTATTAAAATTAGCTTACAAGAGGGAGAAACTTTGACAGCAGCGAAGGCTATTGAATTGGCTGAAGCTAATGTTTCATTTACGGAAAATACACCACTTGATTTCTCGGGTCAAACGGCTAGCACGTTGGCTAGCACGTTAGGTAGTTCAGAGGCAGATCATGTAACAAAATTCTTGAGTTTAATTCAAAAGGGCTTCAAGTTAGAAAATGTTGATAATGATTTACTTACTTTAAGTGGAGTAACATTCACGACACTTGATGATTTCAATGAGCTTCAGGCTAAAGGTTTTATATTTTCAGGCTCGAAAATAACCGTCACTAACAAGATGGAGTTTACTTCTGCTTCCATAAAATTGATGGGGCTTGAAAATCATGGTATTAGTCATCTTATTGTTCCAAATACTTTGAAGCCGAGTTTTGGAGAAGCAAAGAAAGTTTTAGATTCTGGTGTTGCCTTTGAAACTTCCTCAGGATCCCTCCTAACTATTAAAGCAAACGCTGTAAGTCAGTTGGACTCATTAGCTAATAAAATGCAAGATCTTGAAACGATGGGGGTTGGTTATTTCGACTTAGAGGGTTTAAGCATTCCCTTGAGTACAGCAGAATTATTTGTCGAGTCGGCAGCAAATTCTTCAATTACTTTTTTGAATAGCCCAAACCTTTATATTGAGTCATCGGCAGAGTTTTCCGAGGTTTCCTCGAAGGCATCACAACTTTACTCTTTAGGAATTAACACAATAGAGTTAAAAAATGGGATTTCAATTGGAGCTAAGGAAGCTTACGATATCGTTACAAATGAATCGAGGTTAAGTTTTACCGGAGGAGAAATAACTGATTCGAACGGCATTGAAACTTCTTCACTAAAAAATGTTTTAACAACACTGAAAGAAAAGGGGTTGCCTGTATCCTCTACGTTCAAACCTTCAATCGAAGTTGAACTCACTGGCAGTGACCAAGCTGATGCCGAGCAACTATGTTCGATGATTATTGATGGCTTTAGGTTATTAATACCCGGGGGGGAGACTTTAAATTTAGAAAATGTATTCCTTTCCAAAAAGAATTTTGAACTGTTGGCCATTGCGGATAATTATGGAACTGGATCTGCAAAACCAAGCTTTCAGTCATCCTATGTTGTTGTAAAAAACTCTCGAGATATTGATAACATTGTATCTGATCTTGCCAGGACTGATTCTAGTCTAACAAGTTTAGGGGTTGATAGAGTGGCAGTAATTGGTGAAGTATCGCCTTCACTGACCCAGGTTCAGGGTGTTATGTCAAAAAGTTTGAGCTTTTCAAGATTTACAAAAGATGGTTCTGAATATTTACCTATTTCGGGTGATTCTGGTTTAATTGGTTTGAAGGCGACTGCTAATGACGTGACAAGTATTGCTGAAAATGCCCAGCAAATTTTTGACGGTGGTGTTAAAAAGTTAAGCCTTTTTGGACAAAAGATTGCTCTTTCTGATGCTGAGAATCTTGTTGCTGCTGGTTTTACTTTTGAAGGGGGTTCCTTGTCATCAATAAGTGATGCTGAAAAGAATACGCTGAGTTATCTTGACTCCATCGCGACTGCGGGGCTAGGGTTGCCGTTAGATGTTTCGGTGAGAAACTCTACTATCTCACTTGATTTTGCGATGAACAAATATCGTGGCTCTTTAGAAGGAGCAACGGTTGAGCTTGCGTCTGCAGATGGTTCAGACAGCATATCTCTGGAGCAGGCATTACGTCTTGTGAATCGCGATCTGGGTACCAATCTAGAAGACTCTGTTTTAGCCTTTCAAAATTCAAGGGATCCGGATAATTTAATGGTTTCTCTAGAAACCACAAGCAAGGTCTCTTCGACATTATCGAGTAAGCTTGCCAATTTAGGACTTAATGGGGTTAGTGGAGAAGCCTCTCCTTCCGCAGCAGCGGCTTTTGCTTCTGAATCTCTTAATTTTGATATGCAACAGTTAAAAGTAAAAGGTTTAGCTAAAGTTTCTGAGCTGACCTCAATATTTGAGAAAGGTAATCTTCAGATTTTTGATGGAGTGACACTAGAATCTAATTCGATTTCTAATCTTACTGACATTATTGCTCTTTTAGCTGATGCGAACTTAACTCTTGGAGATTTAAAAAATGTTGATTCGTCCAAATTGAATGTATCAGGTTTGCAGTTGAGCGATGCACAGATCAACGTTGAAAATATTAGCCTAGCTCAAGAGTTAGGTTTTATACTGCCCAATTCGTTTCAAGCAGTTGGAGTTATTAATAATCTTGAAGATATTGCAATCCTGATTAATATTTCTGGAATTGATTTAAGTGGAGTTTTATTAAAAAGCCTTGATGGACCCATTATTAGTAATGCGCAAACACTAGCTAATATTGCAGAATTGGGTGTACAGCTTAATGATGGAATTCATGCTACGGTTCTACTATCCGATCAGCTGATTTCTGTGGGCGACGCATTGATACTCGATTCTGCTGGAGTTGATCTTAGTGAGAAAGGACTTCTTGCAAATCAGAGTACAAATGCAGTCGATGCTTCAAGATTATTAAATATTGAAGATTTTCACCTAGATGGTCTGCATATTGTTCGGTCAGAGCCTCTTGATCTCATACCCAAAGCAGAAATTTTTGAATTCAATGAGAAGGGAGTGAGTTTCACCGATATACTTGATGGCAAAAGCAATATAGGTGTTTTAGAAGCTAGCCTAGACCCATTTGAAGCCTTAAGTTTATTCGATTATGGTATGGATTTATCTGGTAAGACGGTTACATCTGAGGTAGTAGTTCCTGACTCAATCGGTCTCTCATTGAACCAAATTCCTGGCTTGAGGCTTACTGGTATTGAGATGAAACATGAATTATTGAGTGATGAACAAGTTGGCCAATTAAATGACAAAGGTGTAAATTTCATCAATGCTAAACCGCAACTCGTAGCAGATGATTTGGGTGATTTTGGAAGAATTGTTGAGCTTTCAGAGAAAGATCCTTTTGATGAGGCTGAGATACTAAGCATTTCAGGAAATGTTGGTTTTAGAGATGCAGACGAAAGTGACTTCCCACATCATGAAGTAAATATTTCTGAATTTGGTGGCGGCTATATTGGTAATTTATCTGCCGAAATTAGGTATCCAGAGATAGAAATTTCATTGAACAGTTCTCAGACTTCTGGTGATGCGTTTAGTGATACCAGTGAACCCCTCGAAGTAGCTGGAGAGCTTGCTCAAGTTTTTTGGGAATATAGTGTTGACGGCGAAGAGGTTGAGTATCTTGCAGAAAATGAAGTGTCAACTCAGGAATACACGTTACATATCGCGGATAGAATCGCACAATTAACTGAAGAAGGACTGCTAGATAAAAATATTACTATTGAAATAGTTGGTACAGATGACACACCAGAAATTAGTTTTGATGATGATTCTGATGTGAATGGATTAATAAGTGAGCGTGCAGGGGATTCTCAATTGGAAGGATCAATAAACCTCTTTGATAGAGATCTTTCAGATACCTTAAGAGTAACGTTAGCAGAACCAACTATAGATTCCGAGACACACTACGAGGCAGTAGGGCAAACTACAACTTCTTCTATCATGAATGAAAATAATGTTTCTGAAAGCTATGATGCTATGACGGAGCTAAAAACTGGTCTTCAAGAAGTTGTCAATTTTAATTTAGTAAATATATCGGATGTTGGTAATCAAGATGGTGTTTTTGTTTCTGAATTATCCCCTGGTGGTGAAATAGTAACCTCTGGCGGAAATTATATGCTTTCCTGGACGGTTGGTGATACATCAGAATTTTTTTCTAGTTTCCTTACAAGTAGTGATGAGATAAGTGTAGATTACGAAATAAGTCTCAGCGATGAGAAGACTTCTGTTTCTCAAACTATATCACTTGATTTTATTGCAAATAGAGCTCCAGCTTTAATTGATGATGAGGGGCTGGTACCAAACATACAATTAAGCGGAAAAGAAGATATTGCTTTAGAGTTGAGCCCTGAAGATTTTGGTTTAAGTTACTTTGTTGATCCAGATGTCAGTGATAGGTATACTTCGGTTCGTATTGAAAGTTTCTCAGAACAAAGTGAGCTTACGGCAATTGTAAACAAGGTTGATGATGTTGAGAATATAGTATTTTCACCGGGGGATACGGTAGATATTAGTCAAGGAGAAAACGGCTCTCAGTTTTCCTTAGAAGGGGCTTCTGCCGAATTATTTTATCTTCCTAGTGAGGATATGCACGGAAATTACATAATTTCATTTAGTGTTGGCGACGGCGATGTTTTTAGTGATACCTCATATGAAATAGATGTTTTTTTCGAGCCCGTAGTTGACCAACCATTTATAAGTATTAGTAAAGATCCTTCGTTTATTGATGATGTTGAAATAGGAGAAGTTAACTTTCTTAATGATCTTTCAACTCTTAATTTTGCTGCGTCACCTAAAGGTCAGAACTCTTCCATACTTGAAACAAGATTGGACATTACTCAAGCTGGGGTGTTACTTGATTCAAAGACATTTGAGCAAAATGACGATGAGTGGACTTATGAATTATCTATAGTGGATTTAGCTGAGATGCAGCAAGTCGATAATTATGAATTGAATGCTGGACAGGTTGAATACAGTATTGTCAATTCTGTACAGGCAAATTTAGTGGTGGCAGCAAAAGATAATTTTGAGGACTTTGAAGATATTAATGAATTTAGAACAACTGCCGATTTCCTTATTATCCCTGATTTAAAGAAGGTTCAGCAGGAGGAGATTTATAGAGATGCAATTTTTGGGTCTGATGTGATGTTGGGTAAGGATTCTTTTTCGGAATCAGTTGAGGAAGAGGTAATGCAATTTTCGAATTTCTCTAATGCTGGTGGTATTTCAGACGTCTCTTTTATTGACCCTACTTTTGAAAAAGTAGTTTCGACTGATCCATTTTTAGATGGGGAATTGATTGAGTTTGATGCCGAAAGTATACATGGAACTCGGGGATTTGACGTGATCGTAGCAAATTCCTCTATGGAGTATGACAGCGGTACATTAATCTACGGAGGAGGTGGTGTCGACATCATAATTGGTAGTGATCATCAAGATATTATTTATGTTGATGGAGATAAAGCTGCAGAAAGTAGTTACGACACAGTTGCCGGCGGAAATGGCAGTGACGTTTTTGTTTTAGCAAAAGATGACTTTGATGATATCGAGAATTATAGTCTTGACGATACGGATAAGTCAGAAATGGATATGGCTTTGGATGTTTTGTTAGAGGACGAAGGAGTACAGGCAGACGGTGTAAATATTGTCGGCTTAATTGAGGATTGGAGTGTAAGTGATTCAGTGGGTAGTGATTCTCTTGTTATAGCTGGGTTTGATGAGAGTAGCACAGTGACCGTACATGGAGAAGAAAATTTTGCTGCTGTCCTTGTCGAGGAAGAGACTTCAAATACTTATACTGCTGCTATCTTAATGCCAGAGTTTGGAGTTTTTGATGCTGATGAAATGGATGCCATAAATAATGCAGTTCATAAAATTTAGTTTAGTTTTTTATATTTTTGTTTTTTCCAGTTTTGTAAATGTACATGGGCAGGAAAAAGAGGAATTTCTTTTAGACGATGAGTCATCTAAGGAGTTAAATCTACTAGTTGATCAAATTCTTCAAAAAGCGAGCCGCCCCTCCTCGTCGCCAAGTTTTAAGAAATTAAAAAACTTAGTATCTGGAGCCTTTGGATCCACACCTTTATTTTTGCAGACGCTAGAAAATTTAAAACTTGCTGAGGCTAAAAAAGACGAAGCATTTTCAGGTTTTTTACCCCAGGTTCAGTCGTCTCTTGGTGGAGGTTTAAAAAGTGGTTCTAATAGTAACGGCTCTAGCAAAAATATCAAATTTTCGGTGAGTCAGCTTGTTTATGATTTTGATGTGACTGGGAGCAGGTATTCGTCCACGAAGAGTGACGCTATGGCTAATGAAGCTAAGGTCAGTGCTAAAAGGACTGAGCTCTTATTAAGGCTGATCGAAGCCGTTCACGAAGTTTATAGAGCGGATATGCAGTTAAAGTTATCGAACGGCTATGTTGATGCTCGTAAAAATTTTCTTGAATCTGTGAAGATGCGTGAAGAAGTTGGGGGCAGTAGTAATGCAGATGTTCTAAGAGCAGAGGCGAAAGTCTCGGAGTCACTCGATCAAATTCCATTTGCAGTTAGAAAGTTAGAAAACAGCAAGTCTAGCTTTACAGAGCTTTTTGGGAATATTTCTTTACCCTCAGAGATGTATCAACTGCCCGATGTAGCTCAATTAAGTCTGGTGATAAATGAGGAGAATATTTCAAGACTGTTTCCAATTATGGAAATAGAGAATAGTTTAAGGTCTGCGGAAATGAGCCACAGAGCTGAAAAAAGAGAACGGTTTGGAAGTTTTAGACTAGAGGCAGGGTATCAAAATAGTGACACAAATTTATTATCCCCGCAGGAGCAATCAAGTGTAATGTTAAGCTACAATTTGAATATTTTCACGGGGTATAAAAAAACCTCGAAAATAGCTCAGAGTCAATCAAGGGTTAATTCGTTGCGTTTTGAGCTTGAAAGATTAAAACTAGAAATTAGAAGAGAGATGGAAGAGTCTATCTCTGAATATAATGCACAGGCCGCAGCGGTACTATCCAGATCTGAGTTAGTCAGAGGAGCGAAAGTTACAAACAAAATTAATAAAGAATTGTTCGAATTGAATCGAACGTCTATAACGGATCTGTTCAGAGCACAAGAGGAGTATGTTGGTGCCGCAAAGAATTTACTCGATGCATTAATTGACAAAAATGTAAGCTACTATTCGATGTTAGCAAAATTTAATCAGTTGCTTAATGTATTTGAATTGGGCATATGAAGGCCCAAGTAGATTTTGATGAGTTGCTTTACCAAATAACATTAAGGTTTGATTCTTCTTTGACTCCCGCTGAGGCAAGGGCTTTGTCCTCCGCCCCAGAGGAGAAAAAGAGTTTGGCTTGGCTGACGGAATGTTTAAGGGATGTAGCTATTGATCACGAAATGATTTCAAGCCTTTCAGAGATCGATCCCGAGAGGTTCAATGGAGTTGGTTTGGTTGCAGTAGTTGATAAATTTTTTCTTTTCTCCCATGATGACTTAAAGCAAACGGTCACTTTTAAGGAGATAGGGGGAGATCTCAATGGGTATTGGGTCGAGGTAGCACCTTTTTTGAAGACCTATGAAGATGTAAAGATTTACAGATTTTTTGAGAGAGAAACTGAGCATTTAGCTGTTATACCAGGTATTGAGAAACATTGGTTTTTTGCGCCATTATGGAAAAATAGAAAGTTTCTTTTACAAGCTGGGTTGGCTTCTTTTCTGACAAATTTTTTTGCTATTGGTACCTCGCTCTTTGCCTTAATCGTTTATCAACGAATTATCCCTGCGCAGGCAATGTCTTCCTTGTATATGTTAGTAGTTGCGATGGCATTCCTTTTGATTGCAGATTATGCGATTAAAACAGTGCGAACAAGGCTGCTTGGAATTGCGGGTGTTGAAGCTGATATTATCATCGCTGATAAATTATTTGGACAAATTATTGATTTGCGACACGAGTCTAAAAAAGGAAGTGTTGGAGCACTAGCTAGCACGTTAAAAGAATATGAGCAAATTAGGGAGTTTTTTACATCAGCCACTCTGGTGTCAATAATTGACTTGCCATTTGCTTTTATTTTTCTTTTCTTTATCTGGTACGTTGGCGGACATATGGTTATTCCAGTAATGATTGGTATAGGCTTAATTGTCTTGATTACGCTATATATGCAACCGAGATTAAAAAAGATTTCAGAAACCTCATTGGATGAGGCTCATGACAAACATTCAGTCTTGGTGGAAACTCTGTCTGGATTAGAGACGGTTAAGCTGCTGGGTGCTGGAGGATTTTTAAGAAGGAAGTTCAAAAACGTTGTGGCGCGTCAAGCCAAAATTGCTGATGAAGCCAAAAAGCATACTTTTTTCTCAACGAATTTAACTCAGGAAATTCAACAAGCAGTTCAAATATCTGTTGTTACTGTTGGAGCAGTGACTGTAACTAGCGGCAACTATGGATATGGAGCAATCATAGCTTGCACTATTTTATCTGGAAAAGCGATAATGCCTTTCGTCCAATTAGCTCAATTATTATCAAGACTAAATCAAATTGTAGCTGGATATAAATCTCTAGATTCATTAATGGAACAACCCACTGAACATAGTAAAGAGTCAGATTACTTGAAACGAGACCGTTTCAAGGGTGGTATTAAGTTTGAAAAAGCATCGTATGTTTACTCTGGACAAGACTTTAATGCCGTTGATGAGGTTACATTCAATATTAATGCAGGAGAAAGAATTGGCATTATTGGGCGAGTGGGTTCAGGAAAAACGACAGTAGGAAAACTAATTACTAAATTATATTTACCGACATCAGGCAAGATTTATTTAGATGGTATTGATATTCTGCAGCTTGACCCCTCTGAGATTAGAGAAAATATTGGTTTTGTGTCTCAGGATCCATGGTTAATTGCAGGAACTATTGAGCAAAATATATCTCTTGGATCACCCGATGTAAGTACTGAAGATATTTTATGGGCTGCAAATTTATCCGGTGCTGCTGAATTCATTGATGCAAACCCAAAGGGCTACAAACAGAAATTGGATGAACGAGGCGAGGGTTTGTCTGGGGGTCAAAGACAAGCGATCACAATTGCAAGGGCATTAGTAAAAAAACCACCGATATTAATTTTTGATGAACCAAGTAGTGCCATGGATGCAAAAACGGAAAAAAAATTTATTGATGCTTTCAAAAAACAAAAACTTAAATCTACTTTGATTCTAATTACTCACAGAACTTCACTTTTGTGTCTTGTTGATAAAGTCATTGTTTTAGAAAAGGGAACAATTATTGGCAGCGGATCAGTTGATGGTTTCCTAAAAGCAACCGCTGCAAATGATTCTTCAAAAAAATCAACTTCTGCAACCTCACGAAAAGGAGTGAGCTCAAAAGCTTTAACTTGATCAAGCATGAGAATCCTATTTGAAATTATTACGGTTTTAGCCAAAATTATTTTTTTCCCACTGAAAATCTTGGTGGTGCCTTTTACGTATATTTTTAGAAAGCTTCCATATAAAACCCGAAGAAAGATTGCTGCTAAATGGATCAGTATCGAATCTTTTTTTCGGGTAGGTTCTGGGATGTTAGGAAGCCTATTTGCTTATGATACTGATAAGAGAGAAAACTCAGGTATTGCCATACTCTATATTTTATTGTTGTTTTTGAGTGCCTTTCTGGTTTGGGCTTATTTCGCAGAGTTTGATCAGGTTATTACCGCAGAGGGTAAGGTTTATCCATATTCTCGCCTGAAGACGATAGAGCATTTCGAGGGAGGGCTAGTAGATAAAATTCATGTCTCTAGAGGAGATTTTGTAAATCAAAATGATCTACTTGTTTCCTTGAGTCCACTGCAGGCGGCAAGTGACTATAATATTCAAAGTGCTAATGTTGCTCTTTTAGGAATTCGAATTGCCAGATTACAAAGTGAATATTCTGGTAAAAGCTCCTTTCTTGATAAAGAACCTAAAAGGACAGAGTTTTCGCAGATTTTTGACAATGAAAAGGCGTTATTTCTTCAAAGAATGGCTTTGAGAAAAGCTAACTTCTCTCAGAAGGATAATGATATTAAAGTAGCTCTTGCCCGTTTAGGTTCTGCTAAAGCTGCTTTCGCTGCAGCCAGGGAAGAGCTCGATGTTGTTACGCAGTTGGTTGCAAAAGGCTTAGAGTCTCGGTTATCTAAAATCAAATCTGAAAAATCATTTTCCGAGGCGAAGGCTAGTCAAGAAATTGCTCTGCAGGAATTGAATCGTGCGAAGGCTGAACTAAAATCTTTTGAGTTTGAATCTCAGGCAGAAATCCTAACAGAGTTATCGAAGGCAAAAGCTGATTATCTGGCAGCAACGCAGGGAATTCGAGTGTTAGCTGATAAAGCAGATAGAACGCAAATTAAATCTCCTATTGATGGAATTGTGAATCGTATTTTAGTCTCAACGGTGGGTAGTGCAGTAAAATCTGGTGAACCAGTCGTAGAAATAGTCCCCGCTGATACAACCATTGTGGTGGAGTGTAATGTCACTCCATCAGATATTGGTTTTATTGCGCTTGGCCAGAAAGCACAAATTAAGATAACAGCTTATGATTTTTCGGTTTTTGGAGCTTTAACAGGAATTGTTAGCATAGTAGCTGCAGATACAACTACAAATGATCAGGGCGAAAATTTTTATGTTGTGAAGGTTGATTTAGATCAAGACTACCTGACAGCTAAAGATAGATTTCTAAAAGTGATACCAGGTATGACTGCTCAGGTTGATATAATTACGGGAAAGAGATCTCCATTGGAATATATCTTTTCGCCAATAACAAAAGTTTTGAAAGAATCATTTAGGGAAAAATGATTCGATTGCGATATATGCTCTTCATAACTTTTTTACATAGTTTTTGTTGCGCAGTCAATGCTAGTAATAGTCTCTCCAGTGATTCCGGCACAGCTTTTTCAGTTAGCCAAACTGGTCATTTAATAACTTCCTTCCATTTGGTAAAAAATGCAAGTCAAGTTGAAGTAAAAAATTATCATTCCGACAAATTTTTTATAGCTGATGTAATTTCAACTAATAAAGTCAGTGATTTAGCTCTCATTAAAATTGATGAGAGAACCTCGGCAATGCCTTTAGGGAAATTTTCTGAAATTCCCACAGGTTTAGAAGTTTTTGTTTTTGGTTATCCCTTGCCACTAATTCAGGGTAAACAGTTGAAGATTACATCAGGAATAATCAGTGGAAAAGAAGGTTATTTGGGTGATGTAAATAGCTTTCAGTTTAGCGCACCAGTGCAGATTGGAAATTCTGGAGGCCCAATAATAAGTCCAGACGGTCTTGTTATCGGGATAATTCAAGGAAAATTAATAAGTGCAGTAGATAGTCCAAACAGAGGTTCTGTATCAGTTCCTCAAGACGTCAATTTTGCCACTAATTCAGATAATTTGAATGATTTTTTAAAATTAAATCAGGTTACAGTTGAAGAAAAGTCTGTAGATTTGTTAACCATGAAAAGAGCTTTTGAACATTACAATCGATTTAAAGAAATGGTATATCAGGTTAGAAAAGTTATAAATTTTCAGTTGGACCAGTCTTTTTTAGAATATCTGGGTGCAATGAACGCATTTTCTCTTGGCTTATCTGAGCCTGATAAAAAAAACCTACACTTTGCGTATCTGAGGGGATATCAACCTTTAATACTATCGAAAAAAGAGTCAGTTTTTTACTCACTTCCTAAACAGGGAAAAACAATTTCCCAAAATGATTTTGTGCCCATAACTCTTATAGTATCATTTGATGAGGAAAGAAATTTCAAAAAAGAATTTCGGTATCAATCAGTAAAATTAAAATTGGCATTTGATTGTTCGCTATCAAAAGCTGTCATAACATCAAAAGATTACAGAGAAGGAACTTTTGGTGATGGCAAATCAAAACTCCTAGTGAAGCTAACTAGCACAAGAAATGCAGACATAAAATCAATTACTACCCCCGGCTTACTTGAGCCACTAAGAGAAATACTTTGTTGACCTTTTAAATCAGTGGCAAGATTTGTTGAATTTTTTGAGTCTCCAGTAGTTATACGGTAGCGGTGTCAAAAAGCCAGCCATTAGCATTAATGCTACAGCTGAAGGTGTAAGTTTGGCCGTTCCAGTGTAAAAATAATCCGTGAGATTCATCGCAATCTCCATTGAGACCATTGACAGTAAGGACATTCCCAAGGCAGTTTTGAGAGAAAAGAGAAAGGGGTGTTTTAAGCAAAGAATAAAGGTTTCAAGAGCAATTGAAGTAATAAGTCCATTTAAAATTGCGAGTGTCATAATAAATAAAATTGGAACGTCAACTTGGTATATTTGAAAAAAAAAAATAGTCCCAAAATCTCCAATTGAACAGCCAAGTAGGCACCAGGCAGTGTTAACACTGCTCTGTTTCCACGTTTTTAAGCAAAACCAATTAATCGTCTCCATATCATTAGATTATATTGACGTAACTATTCAATAATATAGTGAATATGATCACTAATTGCGTTACTAGAATCAAAACGCTTAAGCCGTGAAGTGTAGTAAACAGTTTTTTATTCTGATTATCAGTTGCTTTATTAATAGCGGGAGTCAATGGCCAGCGGCTTAAAAGAAAAAGCGCTGAGCAAAGGAATATTAGGCCCGATTCAAAAGGTTCTGGATTCACTCCTCCGGCAATGGCGCATAGCAAAGCCAGAGATATATAAAACCGAGGAAAAAAATTCCTTAAGTACAGGCTTGCACTTTCTTTGTTGAGAACTTTAAATACCATGGGCGCTAATAAAATTGAAAAAAAGAAAATTATGCCTAAGCAAGCTGCTAGGAGTTGTAGTGATAAATTTTGCATAGTTTAAATTTGTGATAATGAAATAAGTAGAGCGAAAATACTGGAAATGGTTCTCTTATCTCTGTTTATATTTTTTACGCCATGACCAAGGAGGGATTGAATTATCATTTTTCCATAGCCCTAACGTCTTAGATCTAGCGTTTTTCTCCGCTTCTAAATATGTACTGTTTTTACTATCGGGCAAAACTTTAAGATATTTTTTGTATGCCCACGCTGCCCCTTTCATAATCATCTGCATATTTATATCCTCACCTTCAAAAAAAACAATCCCAACCGTCCGATTGTAACGATCTGTGCTGATTTTTCGAATTCTTACTGTTTTATGTAATACTAATTTTCTAAGTACTATTTTCGAACTTGAACCGTGAGGCTGATTCAATTCTGGGGCGTCAATTCCTGCCAGACGTATTTTTTGCAAGTCCTGATTATAATTTCTTACGATAATTGAGTCACCATCTGAAACCCTCACTACCACAGCAAAACTTTCTTCGGAACTAAAAAGTTTCCCATTGATTATAAGGATAGAATTGAAAAAAATTACAACGTACAATAAAAATTTCATAACGTACTTTAAGGCATAAGTTTTTGTAGCTCTTTTTCTAATTTCAATTTTGTGTCACTTTCTATACCTTGAGACTTAAGCTTTAAATTTTTTTTTAGTTTGTCAAATTTCTTTTCTAAATTTTTTTTCTCACTTTGTATTTTACTAATTTGATCATTTAAATAGCGTTGGCTTTTCATAGTAATTTGGAAATTTAATTTCTCTAGGATCTCGTTTGTTAACTCCTCTGGAAATTTACCCGTATTTCCTCCAAGATTCTCTAACTTAATATTCTGAATTTTTATTGGGATTGTATTTTGTGAGGCAGTATATTTTAACTCAACGAGAGGATTTAGTATTTCCAGCTTCTTAATATATAGTTTTTTCCTATTAAATGAACTTACTTTTGTTTTATTCTCCGCGTTATTTATTAACTTAGTTTTTGCAAGTACATTACTCCTGATTACCCAAAGATTCGATTGTAGCTGGTTATTAAATTCCACGAGAATGTTTGGTTGATCTATTTTGATTTCTTCAATATCAACTTTATCAGATAATAAACTTAGAATATCCAAGTTAATTACAAAAGCGCCTATTTTGAAGATATCTGCGCTTGAAAATCCATCTGGATTCAGGACTGAGAAATTTTGTATGTTTGCAGTGCTTAATTGAGCAAGGTTAAAGGAATCAATTTTTACCTCACTGTTGGTAATTTCGGTACCTTCACGCTCTATCAGTAGGTGAATTTTTGTTTCGACGAATTTGGCAAATAAACCGTATAAAAGTGGTAAGCACAGAATAGTAAAGAGAATAAATATAGCTGTCTTTCTAGGCATTAGAAATTCTGTTAATTATTTCTTTAAAGGTAGATTATTGATAAAGTTTAACAAATAATTGTAGTGTTGTTCACACTTGATTGTACTATAGACTTTTTTGATTACGAAGTATAACTTCAATTAGCCTGCTTATCAGTGAGAATGGTTATGAGTTTGAAAGGAATGATGAATATTTACTTCTATTGCTATAGCGCCTAATGTTTCAAAATGCAGAGTGGCGGGAAATGATTTCGCGTCTTTATCAAGCTTTACAATGTTGAGTCCCATGATATGTAAACCACCACTTGCCAATGAGATTGAAGACTTCGCAGGTATGGTGATCAAGCTTACTCTTCTCATTTGCATCAACCCTCCCTTGATTTTCATTTCATGAAGTTCTAAGTCGCTAAAAACTGGAGAAGTTACTTTTTGTAACACTTCATCTTTTGAAGAATTGTTAATTATGTTTTCAATATAAATTGCAATGTTCCTGACTCCAGGTCTAGGAGCAGCAGCGTGAGGATTTTTTATAATCAATGACTCTCGTGTGGAATCATCGCAATAACCTTGGTTGTTGATTGTTACAAATACTATGACACTGAGTACTGAAAAAAATTTTAGCATTAGAATATATAGGCAAATGAAAATTTATGTCCACATAATGAAGCATATCAGTGAAAAAAGAAATACAAGCAGACGATAAAATAAATAAAAAGTTGGAAAATGTTTTTTTTAGTTTTATTATTTTGTTGAATGAGTTTGGTATGCTCTTTTTATGATTTTCTATATATGTAATAACATTGTAGGAAAACTGGTGTTTCGAATGTAAAAGTAGTGGTTAGAGAGAATAAGTCTAGATCAACTTACTTCGGTTAAGGTATTTTTTAGTAATTGGTATTGACAGATATGCTTTTAACGCCAAATGAGAAAACAGCAAAGTATAAAGTGAGGATAACTTAAAGTGGAAAGCCTGAATTTACTAGTAGATAATCGTTTTGTTGAAATTTCTGCCTATCTAATTGCAATTGTTTTTGTGGCTTATTTTGCATTTCCATTAGCTAATTGGATTATTCAACATTCGTTTAAAAAATGGCGCAATTTAGCAAAAGCTGTCTGGATTGATATTCTCTTGTCGTCAGACGTTGGAAAACGCATTGCACAAATCAGTCCATCTTTAATCATTCAAATATCGATAGAATTGGTTCCATATATCTCTGGCGATGTTGTAGCAATAATTCGTAATGTAGCTGTGGCTGTTACTATTCTTTACACTATAAGGGTTCTTTTAGCCATTCTTGATGGTGTTCAAGAGGCACAGTTTTTAGCCGCGAGTGTTAGCGATGCTAAGCCAAAAGCTATTAAAAGTTATATTCAGCTCGGAAAGATTGTTCTTATTGCTCTAGGGGCAATTGTAATTGTCTCTGCATTGATAGATCGCTCACCTTTTATACTTTTATCGGGATTAGGTGCAATGTCAGCAGTTCTATTAATTGTGTTTAAAGATACCTTAGTTTCTTTCACGGCAGGCCTGCAATTAACTACAAATGATATGTTACGCGTAGGAGATTGGATTGAAATGCCTCAGGTTGGTGCAGATGGCGAAGTGATCGATATTGCCCTGCACACTGTCACCATTCAAAATTGGGACAATACTATTACAGCAATTCCAACCTGGCGTTTGATGTCTGAAAGTTTTAAAAATTGGAGGGGCATGTCTGACTCAGGGGGCAGAAGAATAAAAAAAACTCTTTTAGTTGATGCTACTTCCATTAGTTTTTTAGGAGTTGAAGATGTGAGTCGGTTGATGGAAATTTCTTTAATTAATGTTTATTTAAATGAAAAATCTAAAAGTATTAAGGTAGATAACGATCACTTAGAGAAGAGAATTGGCAATTTTTCTACTAATCCTTCTAATCAAAGAAGGTTAACAAATTTAGGGACATTTCGAGCATATGTAAATTTATATTTGGCCGCAAATCCCAACATACACAAGAAGATGACTAGAATTGTGCGTTTGCTCAAGCCCAGCTCTGATGGTGTTCCGTTAGAGATTTATTGTTTTACCACTACAACTGCTTGGGCAGATTATGAGAGTATTCAAAGCGATATCTTCGAGCATTTACTTGCAATACTGCCAGAATTTGGTTTACGAACTTATCAAAAGCCCTCAGGGCATGATTTGAAAAGTAGTTTTATTTCGCATGAGTAATGTGTTTGCTTATTGAAATCTCATGATTTTTATTAGATGGATATCATTGTTTTACCAATTTCAGAAATAGGCACAACATTTAAACTGTCTATATAACTTAATTTTCTGGAGACAAACATGTGGACTAAGCCTATTGCAACCGATCTAAGATTTGGGTTTGAAATTACAATGTATATTGCCGCTAAGTAGCATTCTCGGCAGAATAGAGAAACCGCCTGCAAGGCGGTTTTTTTTGTTATGCTTTTAATGATTCTTATAAAAAAGTACGTTTGCTGCGACAAGCAACCTCTTGATGTGTTTTAGGCCCATGTTCGCTGGAAATTTAACTAACGGGTGTTTTCTACGTAAACATTTTAGTACGTTTGATAATCACTATTATAAAGAAAATTTTTTTATAAATTTGCTTATTATGTTTCCTAAAAGGAATGAATCTTGAATAGTTTTTTGCCGGTAATAATAATTGAGGTATTTTTGGCTTTTGGAGGCGTTTTATTTCTATACTGGTGGAGTATGAGAGATATAAAAAAGTGGAAAGAAAGAAAAAATTCTGAAGAAATAGAAAAAAAAAATTGAATTAAAATCGTTCAATTTTTAGTTTTCCGCTGCTTGGAACCGCGCATGCCGCAGTCAACATAAACCTACTAATTTTATAAGTTGGATTCCAATTAGCTCCAGGATTCTTAGACTTTAATTGGGTGCCTTTTAAGTTTGGTCCTGAATAAGCTCTAGCATTTTTCATTCTGTGCATCTTATATCTACAGTCGTATTCGATTAAAGCCTCGATTGAGATAGCACCATCTTGCATCCTTTTAAATCGCAAATTTTGATACATTGATACTGTTCTTTTAAATCCTTTTGGTTTTATACTTGTCATATCAGTAAAGTATCTTGCGGTAGGTGTTTCTCCAACTAGTTGCCAGCCTGCAAAAGCTGACACTGGGAGGAAAAAACAAAGATAAAGTAAGCTGAAATTAACTGAAATTTTCTCCATGGGCACACTTACTTCGATTGACTCACTAGTTCTCTATCGATACCATAGATACGTCTTTCTATCAGTGATACGAATCCAGCACCTGAGTAACCCAAAGCCTTTGCTACTTTAAAGACAGTGTCCAAAGACGGTCGTTCGTTACCGCATTCAAGGTTGAAAATAAACTTAGAGGGTAAGCCAGCTCTTAGCCCTAGACTTTGGTAAGTCAGCTGTCTTGCTAGTCTTTGTTGTCTTAAGACCTGACAAAATGCGGTTGTAGGTTCCACTTCAACTTTCATAAGCTTATAATCGGAGTATATTCAATTTTTTTAACATATTCTTAACAAAAGATCAGGTAACCGTTTGAACTCAATAAAACTAACATGAAAAATAGATTAAATCTCATACTACTGGCCGTGATATCTGTATTGATATCATCATGCTCGAATGTACTAATGAATGAAAATACGTTTTTATGTAACGATAGTAATAATGCCATTTCAGATTACAATCTAATTATCCATCGTAGCTTTTTTGAAAAATCAAATTTGATGAAAATACCGAGCAGAGTTGAGGTCTTAGGTAAAAAAAGGACTATTTGCAAAGAGGACAATTCTACGATTTGGGCGGGGGAAAACTGCAGAGGTAGCGGAAATGAAAAGCAATCACTGGTATTCAATAAACAAAGCGGAAAATTAGATATTATAGTTAGTCCCTCTTTGACTCGACGAGGTTTATGCAAGACTAAGGAGTAGGAGGTGGCGCTATATCAAAGGCAATACAAATTCTATCTTCATCCGTCTCGAAAGGTATTGTTCTGTGGAATAAAGAGGAGGGGAACAATAGAATATCTCCTTCTTCAATAGCTATAATTTTTGATTCATTTTGGATGTCTGCTTTTGGATACCCGTCTCCGTCATATCCAAACTCTATCATTCCTTCCATCTCTGGTGATTGACCCTTTGGAAGCTTTAAATATAAAACCCCAC
Source organism: Betaproteobacteria bacterium TMED82 (assembly GCA_002170395.1). Lineage (GTDB taxonomy): Bacteria > Pseudomonadota > Gammaproteobacteria > Burkholderiales > Burkholderiaceae_A > UBA7377. The sequence continues at coordinate 38,815 of NHEJ01000001.1, read as the reverse complement.
TCAACCATGCAGTTTCGTGTATGTGAGGGGTGAGATGGCCGCCCTTATTCATTTTGACGTACCATGAGCTCTGAAATAAAGGAATTTTAGGGAACGATTGAATAAATTCATTTGCCTCGCCTTCGAATGCAGAAACATAATTATCAACTTCCACTAAAATATGACCGGCTAAAACTTTAAGCGAATTTTCGCTTCTCTTCAATAGATTTCCTGCCGATTGAATGCCATTGATAAGTCTACCTTGCTTTCTAACTCCAATCTCCGAATTTTGTAAATCACGCAGAAGCTCATTTTTAAAACTGCTGTTGTTTTTTAAAATTTCTATTGACTCTTTTCGAATAAATTCAAAAGGTTTTGCACAAAAGTTATATGAATTTTCACGTTTATGATTTATTTCGAAGTGATTGGTAATACTTGCAATTAAAGGAGACCAATGTTTTCGCTTAATAGCCAGCGATAGATACTTTTCAAAATTTTCAAAATTACTGTCTTTATAATAGCAATAACATACTTTCGCTAACCAGTCTTCGATCTGAGACTTTTCAAAATAATTAGCTGCTTCCAAGTAATTTTCGCTGTCTTGGTGCAGTAGTGCTAAGTTGTAGTTTGGTTTGTTCATATTTGGTTTAATTACCAAAGCTTTTTCAAACATCTTTTTTGCCTTATCTGAATCTCCAAGATCTCTGTATATTTCACCTAAATTATTAAATGCTTCTGGAAAATTGGCATCAATACCAATTATTTTTTCATATAAATCTTTAGCCCCGGATATGTTACCTTGATCCCTTTTAATAGTGGCAAGATTAAAAAAAAATTTCGGTTCTTCCCTGATTTTTAAAGCTGCCAACGTATATTCCTCTGCTGAGCTGTAATCGAGCATTTCTTTGTAAACTCCACCAATGCTTGCTAAAATTAAGGGATCTTCTGGAGAGATTAGTTTTTTAGCTCTTTTTAAGCAAACTAGCGCCATTTCGTAGCTCTTAAGCTTCCACTCTATCAATCCTTTGTTAAAAAAAGCTTGACCAAAGTCTGGTTTCAGTCGTGCAGCTTCGTCGTAGCTCTTGATGGCCTGTTCATACAACTTCAAAGCTTCTTGAGTCAGCCCCAAATTAAAATGAAGTTGAGGTATTGATGAATTAATTTTGATAGCCGATTGCAGGAAAGGCTCTGCTTCCTCATATTTTCCTATTTGCTGCAAAATTAAGCCCAAGTTGCTACAGGTTTCAAAATTATCTGGGGCAATTTTATATGCTTTGCGCAAAAAAGTTTCTGCCTCATCGGATTTTGCAAGGTTTAGTGAGCAAAGGCCTAAGATATTTAGTAAAAAAATAGCATTTGGATATTTTGCATAAAGTGACAATGACAAATTTTTAGCTTGCGCAAACTCACCCTTGGAAAAGTTTTCTAGGATAGGTTGAACTTCAGCCTTACTGGGCAGTCTATTTATTTCATTCACTTTATCAGTTTAATACTCTGAACTTTTAAGTTCAAACTTAAAGTTTGCTTTTTTACTGTCGATGACAAAAAGGTTATGGTAATTTTAAAATTTCTTTTCTTGACCTTATATCTGTTAATTTCAAATGGTCTTTTAGCCGAGCTCGAAAAAAATTGGGAGATAGTCCACGTGGGGAAGGAATCAATTTTTTTCATAGATAGAGATTCATATTCTATAGAAAACGACGTTGCGCGCATTTGGGAGCTCGAGAATTTTCGGGAAATAAAAAGAATCCCGCCCCAGTCAATCTCTAGGCAAATGGATTATAATTGCAAAAAATCGCTTTTTAGAATTTTTATGGAATATCATCACTCCGGGGTTATGTCGAAGGGTAAGTTTTTAGTAGCTAATAATGAAGGAAAATTCGCTTGGAGACCTATCGAAAAAAAATCAGTCGAGGCTCAAGTCTTTGCAATAGTATGTGAAAAGCCTCCTCAGTTTGTGGAGATCAAAGAGGCACAACAAGGGTCGGAACAGACGTCTAATAAAACGGACCAGAGAAAATCTCAAGACAATAAAATTCCTGCAAAATCGTCGGATCCTTCCAACTTGGGTGCTGCCGAATAATTCGTAGCATTATCATGTGCTACAACAACCGTGAAACCGTCACTTCAACATTAAGTTAGTTATGGCGTAATATTCGTCCGAATCCTCGTTTTTTTTTCTCTTGGGAATCCTAGTTTCTATTTTTAACAATTGCCCTGGTACACCTTCGGAAAGGAAAAACTTATAAATTTTTTTACTGTATCGATTATATTTTGTTCTTTTTGCTCCAAATCTTAAAGGATCAGTTTTATATGGTGTAATGGAAAAAGTTTGAACTTTAACTGATCGCCCCCTGTATTCACCAGGCTCTGTTATTATTTTAGGGCCCTCAGCAAGAGCAGTTCTGATTCTCTTTCTAAAGTAATTTGGTTGTCCACCAGTTAGTTTCTGCATCTCCTTAATGTCTTCCTCTAAAAAATACAGTATTACAGGGTTATTGGAGGGATTGAAAACAGGTTTTAACTCAATTTCTTCAAGCGCTTTTTTATGAGTAGCTGTAACAATAACCTTTTTGCCATCATTTCTAACGTTGAGAGTAAATTTATCGAAATAATCGTCAAGAATCTTCCCTTTGCCCACAAACGAGTATTCCAATACCGAAGGCAGCTTTAAGGCTATGAAGTGATTAACTAAAAAAAGAAGAGTTTCAGCTTTGGTTATCTCTTCCTTAGGGTTTTGACCAGTATCGAATTTCTTTTGATTCTGGGCTACTATAATTCCCGTATTCTCTGCGGAAAAGACACTGGAGATAATAAAAATTTGTGTAAAGCATAAGAGTAAGAGTAGTCTAGGTAAAATAGTCATGTGGCTCAAGATTTTTTTTATTGAAATTTTGTTAATTATAAAATTAGGGTGAAAATGTGTCCGAAAACTTTCTAGCAGATTGGTTACAAAAAGCTGAATTATTTGAGAAGGCTATCAAGACAGCCATAGTTGGTCAAGATAGGGCAATCCATCATATCACTATTGCGATCTTTTCTCGCGGACATGTACTATTGGAAGGAGATGTAGGGGTTGGAAAAACTACTCTCTTGAGGGCTGTGGCAAGAGCTATTGGAGGTTCTTACGAGAGGGTGGAGGGAAGTGTAGATATGATGCCTACTGACTTAATTTATTACACGTATATTGGTGAAGACGGTAAACCTAAAGTTGATCCTGGTCCACTCTTGAAACAAAGAGAGTCTTTAGCGACTTTTTTCTTCAATGAAATTAATAGGGCGCGTCCGCAAGTGCATTCTTTGCTGCTTAGAGCTATGGCTGAAAGGTCAGTGAATGCATTTAATAGAGAATTTGCCTTTCCACACCTTCAAGTTTTTGCTGATAGGAATCGCATCGAAAAAGAAGAGACATTCGAGATCTCTTCTGCCGCGAAAGATCGTTTTCTCATGGAGATCTCGATCGAAACTCCTACTGATTTAAATGTTCAAAATCAATTAATTTTTGATACAAAATTCCACAGTGTGGATGACCTAGTTAAAAACGTCCCAGCTGGAGTTTTACCATATTCCGAGCTAAATGAGGTTGGTAGAGAGATTCAGAAGGCTGTAAGGGTATCAGACGCAATGAAAAATTACTCCGTTAGGATGTGGGGAGCCTTGCGTAATCCAGGAAGTCTCGGAGCAAAAAATTTTGAAGGTTTGAATTTTGAGAGATTAATTGAGGCTGGAGCGAGTCCAAGAGGTATGGCTATGTTAGTCAAGGCTGCAAAAGTAAATGCTTGGTTAGCTGGGAGATTGGACTTGATTCCGGAGGACCTGCACGGTGGATTGCAAGAGACTATGGCGCATAGGATTGTCCTTTTCCCTAATTACGAGCTACAACATAAAGAAATAGTAAGAAAACTAATTAAATTTTGTGCTGAAAAAGTTACTGCTCCGTGAGTATAAATAAATGGAAAAAAAACTAGAGTTCCAATATAAATTAAGGAAACTGTCCCGAAGTACTCGTCCGGGGGGGCATAAGAGTTCTGTCAGAGGCCCAGGTGTTATTTTTAATCGGTGTGTACCGCTAATTAATTATCCTGATCCGAGACGTTTAGACGTCAAAAGTAGCCTTCTTGATCCGTTTGAACAGTGGCTTGTGAAAGAATATAAGCAAAGAGTTTCTATTTCGGTTGTCGCTGTAATCGATTTGTCTACTTCAACATCGTTCAATGGAAGTATCAGTGGTCTAAAGGTTGTAAAGGAATTCTTAAAAGGCCTTTCCCGATCGTCTGCGAGGTATGGTGACAGGTTGGGATTGGTGGGATTTGACAATAGGTTTAGAGAAGAATGGTATTTTTCGGTAGCTAGAAGAAATAATTTAACTGAGAATGTTATCGACGATCTTGTGGAAGGTTATGTCGGTGAAAGAGGACACAAAGGATTAACGCAGGTCATTAATTGGTTGCCAAAGGAATCCTCACTAGTTTTTTTTGTTTCTGATTTTCATTGGTCTTTGGATCAGCTGGAAAAGTTTCTAGTTTCCAATGCGAAACATCAGGTCATACCGGTTGTTCTTGAAGATGATGTTGAAAAGACTGGATTCCCAAATAAGGGAGTTGCCTTTGTGACTGATATTGAAACTGGCAAGAAACGATTAGTTTGGTTAAGTGATGAATTTAACGATAAGTTAAGTCAGAGATATAATAAAAGGAAAGAAATTTTGAACTCCTTATGTCTCAAGCAGCAAATTATTCCACTGTACATGCGAGGTAATTTCGACGCCGAAAAAGTTACCGCATACTTTTATGGGGATCAATTTTGAATAGAATTTTCGTGTGCTTTCTTAAAACCACGCTTATTTGTGGAATGTTCACCTGTAAAGTTACTTTTGGTCAAGTGAATTTTTCTACTGTAGAACCAAAACAGTTCGGCTATGTTCTGGGCGATGTTTTTGAACGCAGAATTATTCTGGAAACTCCAAAAAAATATCTACAAGATCAGAGAGATGGATTAGTTAAGATAGAGAGAATAAATAATTGGTTTTCTATTACAAAAGCGGAGATAGTCGAATCCGAGAAATCAAAGCAACAAATCAAAATAAGTTATCAAGTAGTAAATGTTCCAGATAAACCTGAGATGGTAGAAGTTCCGCCGATAGAGTTATTGTTGATGGATAACGAGGATAAAATAAAATTGAAAATACCCGAAGTTTTACTTACAGTTGCGCCTGTAACACCTTTACTTGTGTCCAATAGGGGAGGATTAGCAGAAATACAACCGGATGAGGAAGTAGGCTTTGTTTTGTCGGCGATACACATAGAGCGTCTCTGGATATTTGGGTTTTTCATAATTTTCCCCTTAGTTACTTTATCTTACTGTTGGTTGCCATGGCAGCTTCTAATCAACAAAAATACCTTTCCTTTCAGTAGTGGGCGAAAAAAAATCTTAGCACTAGCGAAGGAGAACGACAAAATTTTCTGGGGTAACGGTTTGATGATATTCCATGATTCTTTAAATTTATCACTGAAGAAATCGATTTTTTTGTATTCCATTGACTCTGATTTTTCGGAAGACAATAGGTTGAGAAGTCTACTGCCTGAATTCAAATTTTTCATGGGTAGATCTCAGAAATATTTTTATGAGAAAGAAGGTATTGATTTTTCTAAAGGCGACAAAATTAGATTTATCAAATTATTCGCGGATGCCTCTTCATTAGAAAAAGGGATATCTCGTTAATGTACTTTGATCAAGGGTATTTTTTCTTTTTTTTGCCATTATGTGTCTTACCTTGGCTTTACCTTCCTTTACAATCCTTGACTGTGCGAAATCTGCCAATTTTACCCAATCGTCGAGAATCTAAGCTTTTTGAGCTGTTAGTGAGGCTTTCATTTTCAATCGGTATATTTTTTTTAGTTTGTGGTTTAGCAAATCCGATGGTTGATGAGCAGACTATTGAGAGAACTGGTTCAGGTGCGGAAATCGTTTTAATGTTGGACAGGAGTAGAAGTATGGATCAACCTTATGGAAAGGTTGATCCAAACCGTTCTCTCATTATTAACACTGATAAATTGACTAGTAAGTCTCAAGCTGCCAGAGAAGTCTTAACGGAATTTATAAAAAAAAGACCAAATGATTTTTTTGGTCTTGTAAACTTCTCCTCTCGGCCAATCAGAGTTTTTCCTTTAACACGTGAACATGATGGTATAAAGGGGGCGATTTCATCGGCCACTTTAGGGAAAGGTTTGGCGGAAACGGACATCGCTGCTGTTCTACTTGAGGGTTTAGAATATTTTGAAAATCGGCCTTACACTGCTTCTAGGGTATTGATGCTAATCTCCGATGGCGGTGATCAAATAGATCCGATAACTAGATTAAAAATTAAACAGTTAGCCAATAAATACAGGATATCAATTTATTGGATTTATCTTAGAGGTAGGGGTAGTCCTGGAATTTCTGATGATCAACAGAACAGCGCTGGATCAGGAGCTGTGCCTGAGTACTTTCTAAATCAGTACTTTAGAGAAATAGGGGTTCCTTACCAAGTTTATGAGGCGTCTGACAGCGAACAGCTAAAAACTGCTTTGGAAAAAATTAATAAGTTGCAGAAATTACCCACAAGATTTAATGTAACTTTGCCACCAAAATCATTATCTCTATATGCATTTGTCTTGGCTCTGATATTTTTAGCTCCATTAACTTTAGTGGCTTTTCTTGAGGTGTCGAAATGGGAAAAATCCGACGAAAAAACATAACATTATTTTCCTTAATAATTTTGGGAATGCTATTAGCACTTTGTACTAGAGAAGTGTATTGGGTTACAAAAGTTTTAGAGGCTAATGAGAGAATAGTAGCAGACGAGCCCTCGGGCAATTCTGTTTTTATTGAAGAAAAGTTCGCGCTCGCTATTAAATTAGTGAGTCAGGGAGACTTTAACACTGCACTTTCACTCTATAACTCCATAGAACAATTGAGTACAAATGAAAAACTCAAGATCGCATCTTTATTCAACAGCGCCAATATATATTATAGAGGAGGATTGAAGGCAATTGAAGATGATAACGCACAGATAGCGATCCCTAATTTTGAGTTGGCTAAGTTGACTTATCGGAAAGTATTAATGCTTTCTCCTGAGCACCATGCCGCAAGATATAACTTAGAGCGAGTTTTAAAATTATCACCAGAGAAGAATTTTGGAGAAAAATCTGACTCCACCAGACCGGAAAGAGGAGAAAGAGCAATTACAACGATGCGCTTGCAAGCTTTGGGCATGCCTTAATTAAATACACTGCTTTAGGAAAAAAATGTTTTTTTTAAAAAGACCTGAGAGGAAAAAATTATTATATTTGTTTTGGTTTTCCGTGTTACTTTCGACACTTGACTTAAGAGTCACAATTCCAACACCTACAGATAGTATACTCTTCGTGGTAGATGTGACGATGAGCATGAATTCTAAGGATATGAGCTTAGACGAGCAAGGGGAGGTTTCAAGAGTTTTTTTTGCAAAAGACACTTTGAAAAATTCAATTAAAGCTCTGCAATGTGGAACGGAAGTAGGGCTTGGTATTTTTGCGGGTTACCAGGCAACAATACTATTCCAACCAATAGAGGTTTGTGCAAATTATTCCGAATTAATTGAGAGTATTGGATACCTTGATACCAATATGATTTGGGCTGGAGATAGTGAGGTTTCCAAAGGACTTTATAATGCATTAATATTGACTAATGAACTAAACAAAAGCCACAGATTAGTTTTCATAACTGATGGTCATGAGGCTCCGCCAATTTCACCGCTTTATCGTCCCAGTTTTAACGGAGATGTTGGGGCTATTAAGGGAATAATTTTTGGTGTCGGAGGTAATAAATTAGTGCCGATTCCGAAACTCCGTGATGGAGGAGTCTATTCTGGTAGTTGGAAAAAAGACGATGTTATGCAGATCGATCCTTTTAGCGCCGGGCGGAGGGGAAGTGATAGTTCCGAGAGTTTAGTAAATGACCCTAGCATTATTGTTGATCCTCAGTTGGTATATAATTTGCAGGCAACCCCAGGTATGGAGCATTTAAGTGAGCAAAAGACGAGATATCTTGAGTTGTTGGCGTCCGAGCAAGATCTTACTTACCTAAATTTAAAAACTGTTGATGATTTGGTTGATGGATTAGAGACGCTGCCTTTTTCAGAATGGAGGTACTCTGAAGTTAGTACATCAAGGTATTTGATAATTTTAAGCTTAATTTTTTTGTTGTTGATCTTCTGGCCATTAGATGGAACCTTTAAATATAGGGAATACTCTCATCAATATTAATTATATAAAGGATAAACTATGTCAATAAGGGAGGATATATGAAATTATTTTTATTTATAAGTTTCGTAGTTAGTATGTTAGTTCATGCGACTAGTTACGCAGAGGTGCCTTTATACGTAGTTAAGGACGGTAAAGTAGATGCTGCAACCGAAAAGGGTTTCAAGGTTTGGCGAGCCGCAGCATGTGAAAGATGCCATGGAAACGCTCAGCAAGGTTTGGTGGGGCCTTCTTTAATTGAATCTCTCAAAGTTCTAACCTACGAGGAATTCATCACAGTCATGATTGAGGGACGAGTCGAAAAGGGTATGCCAAATCACCCACATTTGAATAAAGTCGATAAAGCGACTGGAAAAAAGAAGGTAGATCTCCTCTACGCGTATTTGAAAGGAAGATCGGACGGTAAGGTACCGAAGGGAAGAGTGCGTTCATTTGAGAAGAAATAGAATTAGTCATATGAAAATTTTGGTAAGTTGTTGCCTTGTCTCACTTTTTGCTTGTAAGTTTGTGCACGGCCAGGCTTTAGATCCAGCTGGCTGGGAAACTTTGAGAGTTTGTGCTGACCCTAACAGTATGCCGTTGTCTAATCAAAAGCAGGAGGGTTTTGAAAATAAGATTGCTGAGCTTATGGCGAAAGAATTTGGTTGGAGCTTGAAATACCATTGGTTTCCTCAGAGATTGGCATTTTTTAGAAATACCATTAGGGCCAAGGACTCTAGATCGTCTAGCGGATATAAGTGTGATGTTGCCATGGGAGCGTCCCCCGATCCCGAGGGTGCGCTAGGCACCAAATCTTACTATACATCTACTTGGGTTGCTGTTTTACCTGAAGGTGGAGATTTTAAGAACATTCGGTCATCAGATGATCTGCTTGCTTTGGAGCCATCAATATTGAAGAGTCTGAAATTTGGTGTTTTTGCTAAATCTCCCGGAGCTGATTGGGTAGTTAAAAATAATTTGAGTGGTCAAATGGTTCCCTTTGTTCATATGCAAAGTGATCCTAATGATTATCCCGGTATGATCGTGGAGAAAAACTTAGCTGCAGGAGATATTGACGTAGCTTTTGCGTGGGGACCTATCGCTGCGTATTCTATTTCCCAAGTATCAAGTCGAAAGTTGAAGTTGGTTCCTTTAATTGCTGATACTGACATGAGAACAGACTACTCGATTGGAATGGCAGTTAGATATCGGGAACCAAAGTGGAAAAAGATGGTGGAAAGCTTTCTAGACAGTAAGGAAAGTGATATTCAATCTATATTGTCAAGTTATGGAGTTCCGCAAGTTTTAGAAGATGGCTCCGTATTAATTGGTGAAATAAAGTATTCTCGAAAATCAGGTACGTAGAGTTTAGGGCTTTATTTTTTCTGGAAGGGTTGTAAAATTATCAAGAGTTTTACTTCTTATCTTTTGCTTTTAGTAGCTGTTTGTTCTGACTCAATAGGTTCGGAGGCAGTGAGTCTTGGATTTGTTACAAATCAAGGCGATGATTCAGTTTATGTTTTTGATACGAAATCTAAACCAAGTTTTTTAAAAAAGATCAATGTTGGAGCGTCCCCTGCTGGAATATGTGTAAGTGAAACCTTGGGGAAAGTTTTCGTGTCAAATACTAAAGGAAACAGCATTTCAGTAATTGATATTTCGAGGTTGGAGGTTACGAATACTTTAAAGTTTGAAGGCAGTTCAGTTGGATTGGGTTTTTCAGAGGCTACTAATGAACTTTTTGTTTCAGATTGGTTCAATGACAGGGTGCTTGTTTTCAACATAGAATCTAGTGCTATTTCTCACGAAATAAATGTTGGTAAAGCGCCCGCGGGAGTTGCTGTATCTAAAAAGGGGTTAGTTTTTGTTATAAATCGCGATAGTGACAGCATCTCGGTTGTGTCAATAGAAAAAAAAAGCGTTATTGCCGAAATTATTGTTGGTTCGCATCCTTTTGGTGCTAGACTAAACCCAAGTGAAACAAGTTTGTATGTCACTAATGTCCAGAGTAACGATGTATCGATAGTTGACGTGGCTGACTTCTCAAGTACACTCAGAGTGAAAGTTGGCAAAAAGCCCTATTCGATAGCGTTTTCGAAAGATGGCTTGAAAGCTTACGTTACAAATCAGTATTCTGATAGTGTGTCCGTTATCGATACAACATCAAATGAAGTCACGAATACTCTTTCCGTTGGTGGCTTTCCCGAGGGAATCGAGGTTCACAACAACAATATCTATGTTGTTAATTGGATGGACGAGGAGATGCAAATTGTTAATGAAAATAATGTCGCTGTGGAGAGGTTGCTACCCCTTGGTTCAAACCCAAGGAACTTTGTAAATTTTTCTTCGCCGCGTTTTAAATTACAGTGATCTGGAGTTTCAAGTTATGACTCTTTTTGAAAAATCTTTGGTACTTTTTGTTGTAATGCCTTGTCTAGCTTTTGCTCATGGTCCTACTCGACAAAAAGTTACTGAATCCATTATTATAAATGCCGATAAAAAGGAAGTTTGGAAAGTTGTTGGGGATTTTAACAGTATTCAGCAATGGCATGGAGAATATAAGGCAATAAATGGGCTAGAAAAAATTAAGGAGTTGGAATTTTTTTCTAGCGGAAACGGAAAAATCGAAGTTATTAAGTTTAGTCCCGAGTCCCAGAGATTTAAGTATAGGTTAAAGGACGCTGGGGGTATTCCTGTTAGTAATTATAGTGGTAGAGTTTCTGTCGACGAGTTAGAGAAAGGCAAGAGTAAGGTAATCATGAGGGGAGCCTTCTATAGAAAATATGTAAATAACGATCCTCCCCCGGGGGAGGACGATGATGCTGCTATAGAGGCTGTTACGAAAATATATAAATCCTCCTTAGAAAAACTAAAATCGCTGGTTGAATCTTTTTAATAGCGTAAAGACACCTATCATATGGGACTTGTTTCGTGAATTTAGAAGAGGCAAAAAAAATTATTGAAACAGTTCTTCTTACAAGCGACGAACCACTAAGTGTAAAGAAAGTTTGTAAAGTTTTCGATGAAAATTTAGGTTCTCAGGTTGTTGAGTCAATTATTGACGAAATTCAAAGGGATTGGGCAAATAGAGGTCTAGAGTTGGTTTTTACTGCGAATGGTTGGAGATTTAGAACTAGAAAGAGTTTTACTAAGTTTGTTCAAAAAGTAAAGAACGATCGCATAGGGAGGTATCCGAGAGCACTTATGGAAACACTAGCAATAGTTGCATATAAGCAGCCAGTAACGAGAGCTGATATAGAGTCTATTAGAGGTGTTACGGTTTCTTCTCAAGTTATTAAAACTTTGGAAGAAAAAGGTTGGATAGTTTGTAAAGGACAAAGAGAAGTTGCGGGGAAACCTATGATTTATGGAACAACTGAACAGTTTTTAAGTGACTTGGGATTAAATTCTTTACAGGACTTGCCTGCCATCGAAAGTCTCGAGCCCAGTAGCTCGGAATTAGGGTTAGTAAATGACTGAGAAAGTCGAAGACTCCATACCTTTTCTATCGGAATTTGAGAGAAGTATAATTTCAGAAAATGTTGATGTTGGCAACAAAGAAAAGAAACGTTCGTCGGATAAGTCGAGTTCGAATGACATACCTAAGCTACACAAAGTTTTAGCTGATGCTGGCTTAGGTTCACGCCGAGATATGGAGGATCTCATTCTAGCCGGTAGATTATCTGTCAATGGATCTCCCGCTCACATTGGACAGAGAATAAATTTTGGTGATCAGATTAGATTGAATGGAAAACTTATCAAGTACAGGCTCTCGCCCCCTCCAAGTAGAGTCGTTGCCTATCATAAACCGATTGGAGAGATAGTTACGAGGGATGACCCAGAAGGCCGGCCATCTGCATTTAAAGCTCTTCCGAAGATCAAAAATGGCAGATGGATTGCAGTAGGGAGGCTTGATATTAATACTGAGGGACTTCTTCTGTTTACAAATTCTGGGGAGCTAGCTAATAGACTTATGCATCCAAGGTCTGAGGTAGAAAGGGAATACGCTGTCAGAGTCTTTGGTGAGATAAATGAGCATAAATTTGCAGAATTGAAACGAGGTTTTCAGCTAGATAATAGTATTGCTAAGTTTGAAAATGTTGAATTTGTTGGCGGTAACGGATCAAACTGCTGGGTACGAGTGCTGATGAAAGAGGGTAAACGGAGAGAAGTAAGGAGACTATTTGATGAGATCAGCGTTACTGTAAGTAGGTTAATTAGAATTCGATATGGTTTAGTTTCTCTACCTGAAACTTTGAAGAGGGGGCAATATTTAGAACTTGACTCAAAAGCGGTATTTACGCTCCAGAAATCTGTTGGTTTGCGTACCAATAAAGGAAAAATTGAGCATAAAAATAAGTTGGGCAAAAGAATCCATAAGGTCGGAGACCGGGGCAATTTTGTAAAAAATGGAGATGGTGGCAATCCTAGGTCAAGGTCATCTCGCAAAGCAAGAAAGCCGAAGAATTTTTCTACCAAGGAGAGTAACTTTTCTCAATATGTTGGCGCTGAAAAAAGAGATGAGTTTGGGACTGATTGTGAGGAGGACGAGGCTCAGCCAAAGGGCCCAAATGCTCATTTATCAAAACTCGGGGGGCCGATGAAAAAAAATAAGCCCTCTTCAAAACGTCCAAACCCTTTACAAACTTCTTGGGGTACATCTTACGATTCAGCACGAGGTTCTTTGTCTGCTCCACAAAGACCGTCAAAAAAAAATGTTGATGGTCGGCAGAATAAATATAGAAAATCTTCTAGAAAAGTAGATTTTTCTAGCAGATGAACCACTTACAGCTTGCTCCTTATCAGCCCTTAAACTAAACTATTAGAAGGGCGAGATGCCCTTTTTTTGATTCTGGGGCCGTGTATAACATGAACAAGAATTTAGCTGAGCTTATTGAGTCCGTTATCGTTCCACTTGGATACGAGGTTATTGACGTAGAATTTGCCGCTGATGGAATAATGAGAGTTTTCATAGATGTTTTACATGGTAGTCGCGAGATAACAATTAAAGACTGCGAATCTGTGAGTAAGCAGTTAGTTTATTTTTTGCCGGTCGAAAAAGTCTCTTATGAGAGATTGGAAGTGTCTTCCCCTGGAGTTAATAGGAGATTAACGAAAGACCACCATTTTGCGCGTTTTGTTGGGTCAAAGATAAAAGTGAGATTTAAATGCGCTGTGGCTGGTAGAAAAAGTTTTGAAGGAGTACTTTTATATTTTGATAGTAGGGAGGAAAAAAATAATGGTCTGCGAGAAATAGATCCTGAAAATAAGGACTTTGGTAAATATTGTATTGAATATGCAGATTCAGGTGGTAATAAAAGCTCATTCAATTTCAAATTGAATGAGTTAGACGATGCCCACCTCATTGCAGATTTAAGGTTTTAAAAGCGAGTTATAAGTTATGAGTAAAGAAGTGTTAATTTTAGTTGATGCGTTGGCTAGAGAAAAAAATGTTGATCGAGATATTGTTTTTCAATCTCTTGAGAGCGCGCTCGCTTCAGCAACAAAGAAAAGGTTCTCTGTAGATTCTGATATTTTGGTTCGAATAGACAGAAATAACGGTAGTTATGACGCATTTAGGCGGTGGAAGGTTGTCCATGAGGAGGAATTGAGAGACTCTCAGTTTGAGATTGGATTAGCTGATGCTAAGAATCAAATAGAAAATATAGAAGTCGGGGATTTTATCGAGGAAGAGCTCGAGCCTGAGATGTTTGGAAGGATTGGAGCTCAGGCTGCCAAGCAAGTCATAACCCAGCGCATAAGGGAGGCGGAGAGAGAGCAAGTTTTAAGTGATTTCCTCGACAGAGGGGAGCTGATAGTTTCTGGCACTGTAAAACGTATGGACAAAGGTGATGCAATAATTGAAGCTGGAAAAATAGAGGCTAGGCTTCCCAAGGATCAGATCATACCGAAGGAAAATCTTAGGCCTGGAGACAGAGTTAGGGCTTTTATGCTCAAAGTAGAACGCGCGCAACGTGGCCCACAGATTATTCTATCCAGAACGTGTCCAGAGATTATTATGAAATTATTTGAGCTTGAGGTTCCTGAAATTGAACAGGGTCTTATGTCTATCAAGTCAGCCTCGAGAGACCCTGGAATTAGAGCCAAGATAGCCGTACACACCACAGATAAAAGAATAGATCCGATTGGAACGTGTGTCGGTGTTAGAGGTAGTAGAGTTCAAGCTGTGACCCATGAGTTAGCTGGTGAAAGGGTAGATATAGTTCTTTGGTCAGAGGATCCCGCTCAGTTTGTCATAGGAGCCCTGGCACCGGCAAATGTCTCCCAAATCGTCGTTGATGAGGAGGGTAGTTCTATGGATGTTGTAGTTGACGAAGATGAGCTTGCAGTTGCGATTGGACGAGGAGGTCAGAACGTCCGACTTGCCTCAGAATTAACAGGTTGGCAGATAAATATACTTACTGCAGATGAGTCACAAAAGAAGTCAGCTAGTGAGAGGGAGAGTCTTTTAAAAATTTTTATGGAGAAACTTGATGTAGATGAGGATGTTGCTGCTGTTTTAGTTGATGAGGGCTTCACGAGTTTGGATGAAATTGCTTATGTCCCTGCCTCTGAGATTCTTGCAGTTGAGGCCTTTGATGAGGAGACTGTAAACGAGTTGAGAACGCGCGCCAGAAACTCCTTACTTACCGAGGCTCTGGTAGAGGAAGAAAAAATTCAGTCAGCTAACACGGGGTTGCTGGGTTTGAATGGAATTAATAATGAAATTGCGGAGAAACTTTCAGATGCCAAAATAAATTCTAGAGATGACTTAGCTGAGTTATCCGTCGATGAGTTGATTGAGATAGTTGAATTAGATAAAGTTTTAGCTAGTGATTTGATAATGCAAGCTAGAGCTCATTGGTTTGATTCTGATAAGAATGAAGAATCCCTGAAAACGGAGGAGTCAAGTGTCAACAAATAGTAGTGTGAAAACGTTTGCTACTGAGTTGAAGGTGCCAATTCAAACTCTGTTAGAGCAATTGAGAGCTGCAGGCGTGCCTAAATCCTCTGGAGCTGATCAGATTTCAGAAGACGACAAAGAGAGACTACTTGCGACATTGAGAAAGTCTCATGGGGCAACTGAAAAACCAACAATTAGGAAGAAAATAACTCTCACTAAAAGGCAAACCTCTGAAATTAGGCAGGCAGACTCCTCGGGAAAATCTAGAACAATTCAAGTCGAAGTGAGAAAAAAAAGGGTTTTCGTAAAACGAAATAGTGGTTTGGATAAGCAAATACCGGAGACTAGCTCTGAATTTAAAGAAGCTAAGGATGAGAAATCTCAGTCATCAGACGGGGTGGAAATCAAAAATAAGCTTAGCTCAGGGGGAAAAACCATCGCTAACGAGGAGAGCGTGATAGGCTCTGGAAGTGAGGTAGGAAATCTAAATGACAATAAGGACTTAATATCGAGTGAAAATCGTGCAACCAAAAACTCTGAGAACAAAGGTGCAGATGTTGATAGTACGAAATTAGAAAATGAGGAAAATAGGTCCTCTGTAGATGATGAAATTGCTGCAATTAATGCTTTTGTAACTTCTGATCGTTCTGGTGAGACTAAGCCAAGAAAAAAAGTTAGTGTGGAAGGCGAACAAAATAATCCCACTGTAAAATTAAATAGAGTTAGCAGTCAGCTGAGCGATGATGAAAAGCCTAAAGAGAAAAAAGTTGAAAAGTCAGTAAAGTCCTCACAATTAGCATCGACTTGGAAAGAGGAGGCACAAAGGAAAAAGGCGTTAAAAACCAGGGGTGATATTAGTTCTGGAACGAGCGGTAGAAAGCCTTACCAAAAAACCAGAGCTAAAGTTACTCAGACAAAAAAAGAAGAAGAGTCCGTTGCGGAATTTATCGTGAGAGAGGTACATGTTCCCGAGACCATTTCAGTTGCTGATCTTTCACACAAGATGTCAGTTAAAGGAGCTGAGGTGGTGAAGGAATTGATGAAGATGGGACAGATGGTCACCATAAATCAAATATTAGATCAAGAAACAGCAATGATTGTTGTTGAGGAAATGGGGCACAAAGCATTTGCTGCAAAATTAGATGACCCAGAGCTTTTTTTGCAACAAGAGGACGGGGTCGTGGGAAAGGAATCTACGAGTGTTTCTCGTCCTCCGGTGGTAACCATCATGGGGCATGTTGATCATGGAAAAACTTCCCTGCTTGACTTAATACGGCGTACTAAAGTTGTAGACAGTGAAGCGGGAGGGATTACTCAGCACATTGGTGCTTACCATGTTGTCTCTGATAAAGGTACTGTTACTTTCCTCGATACACCCGGTCACGAGGCATTTACGGCGATGAGGGCAAGAGGTGCAAATGCGACCGATATAGTGATTCTTGTAGTCGCAGCAGATGATGGGGTTATGCCTCAAACTAAAGAGGCTATTGCTCACGCAAAGGCAGCTAATGTTCCAATAGTTGTGGCCGTGAATAAAATTGACAAGCCTGAAGCTAACCTGGACAGAGTTAGGAATGAATTAATGGCTGAGGAGGTGGTTCCAGAGGATTACGGGGGAGACATTCCTTTTGTTCCCGTATCTGCAAAGACGGGAGAGGGAGTCGATAGTTTATTGGAGAACATTTTGCTTCATGCTGAAATTTTAGAACTGAAGGCTCCATTGGACGTAATGGCTAAAGGTTTAATAGTCGAAGCTAGTATAGACAAAGGAAGGGGACCTGTTGCAACAGTGCTCGTTCAGTCAGGCACATTAAAAAAAGGTGATGTAGTGTTAGCTGGAGCTTCCTTTGGTAGAGTAAGGGCACTTTTGGATGAAAACAGTAAGCAAATTACTTCTGCTGGTCCTTCAATTCCAGCTGAGATTTTAGGCTTGACAGATGTACCTCAAGCAGGTGACGAGCTTCTCGTTTTAGGCGATGAGAAAAAAGCTCGGGAAATTGCCTTATTCCGTCAGGGTAAATTTAGAGATGTACGACTTGCCAAGCAGCAAGCAGCGAAGTTAGAAAATGTTTTTGAAAATATGGGTGATGAAGCTAAGGGGCTACCTTTAATAATAAAAGCTGATGTTCAGGGTTCTCAGGAGGCATTAGCTAGCTCTCTCTCCAAGCTTTCCTCTGATGAAATAAAAATTAGTGTTGTTCATGCAGGTGTGGGACCTGTGAGTGAGTCAGACGTTAATCTTGCGATTGCGTCCAGAGCTGTTATTATCGGGTTCAATGTAAGGGCTGAGATGGCTTCAAGAAGAGTTGCCGAGGCAAATGGTGTCGATATTCGATATTACACGGTTATTTATGATGCTGTTAAAGAAGTTAAGGACGCTATGCAGGGTATGCTCGCCCCAGAGATGAAGGAGGAAGTAACAGGCTTAGTCGAAATAAGACAAATTTTTAAGGTGTCTAGGTTAGGTAATATTGCTGGTTGCATGGTTTTAGAAGGGTTAGTCCGAAAGGGAGCGTCCATTCGATTATTGAGAGACAATGTTGTGATTTGGACGGGGACACTTGATTCATTAAAAAGATTTAAGGAGGATACCAAGGAAGTTAAAGAGGGATTTGAATGTGGCATAACTCTCAAGGGCTACGATGATATAAAAGAGGGAGATCAACTTGAAGCCTTTGAAGTCAAAGAAGTTGCAAGAGCATTATAAAAAAGTTTCTCATAGGGAATTCAGGTTGGCGGATCAAATAAAGCAAGATATTGCAGAAATCTTGCTACAGGAGGTTAGAGATCCCCGGATAAATAACGTTACGATAACTGATGTAGAGGTTTCCGGCGACTTGTCGACAGCCAAAATTTTTTTCAGCATATACCCCTCATCAGAAGAAAAGATAACTGAAGTCAAATTGGGCCTTAAGGCTGCTAGAGGATTCTTGAGGGCTAGATTGGGTAAGGTTTTAAAGATTTATCGAACGCCAGAAATTTCTTTTTTTTATGATAAGTCCTTGAGTGAGGGTCAAGCCTTAAGTGATTTGATACAAAGTGCAAATCAGGGTGTATTTAAGCCAAGTGAGTGATTTGAATGGAATACTATTTTTTGATAAGCCTAAAGGTTTAACCTCTGCTAGTGCAGTCAGCCGGCTTAAATATTTTTTGAAAGCTAGCAAAGTGGGTCATGGCGGAACACTAGATCCAATGGCTACGGGCATATTGCCAATTCTATTCGGTGAGGCTACAAAGTTTGCCGGTGTTGCCTTGGAATCTGATAAATCTTATTTTGCTGAGATTTTTTTGGGGATCATTACAGATACGGGAGATGCCGAAGGTAATTTACTCAAGAAAGTAAAAGTGAAGTGTTCCAACGAAGATATCAGATGGGTAGTAGAAAGTTTAGTTGGGGAACAACTGCAAATTCCTCCGATGTATTCAGCCCTTAAATATAATGGCACGCCTCTGTATAAACTTGCTAGGAAAGGTGTTGAGATAGCCCGTAAGCCAAGAAAAATTATTATAAAAAAGGTGTTAATAAAAGAAATTAATCTGCCAAAAATATCCATTGAAATTGTTTGTTCCAAAGGTACATACATTCGATCCGTAGCTGAGAAGATTGGAAATCAATTAGGTTGTGGCGCTCATTTGTCAAAATTGGACAGAATAGCGATAGGTAATTTTAGTAAAGGAGACACGTGGACATTCAACCAAATTAAAAAAAATTTTTCCGAACTAAGCAAGACTGAATTTTTGAACCAAATTTTTCGACCAGTGGATGCTCTCTTAGATAATTTTGACTTTGTTTATTTGAATAATTTAGAGGAGGAAAAATTCCTAAATGGTCAGAAGATTCGTCTTAATAAAAATCACAAAAAAGATATATCCTATCGTGAGTTTTATCCGAAATTAAAAGTGTACGGATATCGAAAAAACTTTTTAGGCCTGGGGATGATAAGTGGTGACAGCCATATACAACCCGTTCGAGTCTTAAAGTCTGTAGATTAAATATTAAGAAAATAAGAATGGAAAAAAGAAATCTCGCAATTATTGCTCATGTGGATCACGGTAAGACTACTTTGGTGGACCAACTGCTGAAACAATCAGGATTATTCAGAGAGAATGAAAGCGTTCGCGCAAGAGTTTTAGATTCAGATGATCTGGAAATTGAGAGGGGTATTACTATAATCTCAAAAAACTGCGCTATAAGGTTTGAGGGAATTCATATAAATTTAATAGATACGCCAGGTCATGCTGATTTTGGAGGTGAAGTTGAGCGAGTTCTGTCAATGGTGGATGGAGTTCTATTATTAGTTGATGCGGTAGAGGGACCGATGCCGCAAACACGGTTTGTAACGTCAAAAGCATTAAGGCTAGGGTTAAATCCAATAGTAGTGGTAAATAAAATTGATAGAATAGGTTCGCGACCAGATTGGGTAATTGATGAGACTTTTGAATTATTTGATAAACTAGGTGCCACAGAGACACAGCTAGATTTCCCAGTCATTTTCACGTCCGCTTTAAACGGCTTTGCGACATCAGATCATCAAATTGAGTCGACAAATATGGAAGTTTTATTTAAGACAATTGTCGAAAAAGTGAGGCCGCCCAGTGGGGAAAAAGATGAGCCCTTCAGAATGCAAATATGTTCGCTAGATTACTCCTCCTATTTGGGTAAAATTGGAATAGGTAAAATAGTGAGTGGTAGATTGGACCTGAAACAGGATGTGACTGCCATTGATGGTCCAGAAGGGGTTGCAAAAAAAGTTAAAGTTAGCAGGATAGAGGTTTTTGAGGGGCTCGGTAAAAAAGAGGTGGGCTTTGCAGAGGTAGGGGATATAGTTTTAGTAAGCGGCATAGATGAGTTGAATATTGGTACGACCCTTTGTGATTCTAATCATCTTAATCCGTTAGAAATGTTAACCGTAGATGAGCCAACTCTTGGAGTTAATTTTCTTGTTAATACTTCTCCCTTTGCTGGAAGAGAGGGTAAGTATGTCACCAGCAGACAGATTAGAGAGAGATTAGAACAAGAATTAAAAAAAAATGTTGCCCTAAGGGTAAATTTTTCCGAAGAAGGGGACTCTTTTGAAGTGTTTGGAAGAGGGGAGCTGCATCTCACAATTCTTTTAGAAAATCTGAGGAGGGAGGGATACGAAGTGGCGGTTTCTAAACCGAGGGTTGTTTTTAAGAAATCAGATAATGGAAATATTACGGAACCGTATGAAAACTTAGTAGTTGATATTAATATTGAACACCAAGGTGCTGTTATGGAAGCGTTGGGAGATAGGAAAGCCAGTTTGCTTGGCATGGATAATGAGCTAGGATCAAGGGTAAGATTACACTACAGTGTCAGCGCTAGGGCACTTCTGGGTTTCCAAAGTGACTTCTTATCTATGACGAAGGGTACTGGAATCTTGTCCCATAGTTTTGATCGTTACGATAAATTTATCGACGATTTAAAAAAAAGAAATAACGGTGTTTTAATTTCGCAGGTCACGGGCAAGGCGGTCGGGTACGCTCTCTGGAAACTTCAAGAGCGGGGGAGGATGTTAGTGAATCCGGGGGATGAGATTTACGAGGGAATGATTGTAGGAATTCATTCAAGAGATAATGATTTAGTTGTAAATCCAATAAAAGAAAAGAAATTAACAAATGTCCGAGCATCGGGCAAGGATGAACACATTGATCTAATTACCCCGATAAAACTTACGTTGGAGAAAGCTCTTGAATTTATTGCTGAGGATGAGTTGATTGAGGTAACTCCGCAAAATCTTAGAGTACGAAAAAAAGAGCTTTCAGAGAGCCAGAGAAGAAAGTCTTCCAGAGAAAAATAGCATTATCAGCCGACTTATTGCCCTCCTACTGTCATTGATTCAATAAGAATTGATCCAACAGTTTTAGACCCTCGTGTATACTCATCAGCTCCAATAGCTACAATTCTTTTAAACATTTCTTTCAAATTACCTGCGATCGTTACTTCATAAACAGGAAATTGTATAGTTCCGTTTTGAACCCAAAACCCTGCGGCTCCCCTCGAGTAATCACCAGTTAGCGAGTTAACACCTTGTCCCATAAGCTCTGTGACAAATAAGCCTGTATCTAAATTTTTCAGCATTTCATCAAGATTTTTTTGCTGTTTATCAGCATTTGAATAAAGCCTCAGATTATGAGATCCTCCCGAGTTACCAGTCGTTCTCATACCTAATTTTCTTGCTGTGTAACTCGAAAGGAAATACCCTTCAATACAACCGTTAGTAACTACATTCCTTTTAAAAACCTTTACGCCTTCGTTATCAAATGGAGCCGAACCCATTGCTCCAGGAATAAACGGATCCTCAACTAAGTTAATATGATTTGCAAAAATTTCGTCATGAAGGGATTCTGATAAAAATGTTAACTTTTTGTAAAGAGCAGAGCCACTTATTGCCTGAACAAATGAACCTAATAAACCTGCAGCTAATGGTGCCTCAAAAAGTATTGGAACTTTACAAGTTTTTATCTGCCTTGACCCTAATCTAGATAAAGCTCTTTGCGCAGCATACCTTCCAACTTCGCTTGCTGAAGATAATTTTCTAAAGTCTCTGTCTGAGGAATACCAAAAATCTCTTTCCATCTCACTTTTAACTGAGGCAATTGGAGAGACACTTAATGAGTGGTTACTGTATGCATACCCTCCACGAAAGCCTAAGGTATTGATACTGTAAAAGTTATTATGAGAGGTATTAACTGCTGCCCCATCAGAATTTTTGACATGTTTATCAACCTGAAATGCTGAATTTTCAGCTTCTAAAGCAATGTCAGTAGCTTCTGAATTTGAGAGAGCCCAAGGAAAATATAAAGGAATTTTCCTCGGCTCAAACTCAATATCAGATTTATCGGGTAACCCCGAGTACTCGTCCTCCGCCGTGAACCTAGCAATTTCAGCTGCTTTAGTAACTGTTTTTAATAAGGCTTCATCTGCGAAGCTAGAGGTGCTTGCAACTCCTTTACGCTTTCTATTAAAAACAGTAATAGAAGCAACTTTTTCTCGGTTACTTTCAGTGGTCTCTACAGACCCCATCCTTACACCAACAGAAATTCCCTGGTGTTCATTAACATCTACACTGGCCTCAGTAACTCCCTTGCTAACAGCCATATCGACCATCTTTTCGGAGATTTTAATTAAGTCTGCTGAAGAATAAAAAAAAATTTTGTCAGATGATGTGTTCATAAGTAAGATTGTGTCATGAAGATATCTAAATTAGCAGAAGCAAAAATAGGTTTATTATCCATTAGTGATAGAGCAAGTAAAAAAATCTACGTTGACCAAGGTTTGCCAAAACTAAGAGAATGGCTGAACTCAGCTATTTTAAGTCCCTGGACATGCATAGAAAAATTAATTCCTGATGATCAAAACTTAATAGAGGATACATTAATAAACCTTGTAGATAAAGAGTCTTGTGATTTAATTTTAACTACCGGTGGGACAGGTCCAGCCAGCAGAGATGTTACCCCAGACGCAACTATTGCGATCGGCAACAAAGTCTTGCCCGGTTTTGGCGAGCAAATGAGACAAATTTCCTTAAATTTTGTTCCGACTGCTATTTTATCCAGGCAAACAGCTGTAATAAGGGCAAAAACTTTAATTATCAATTTGCCCGGCCAGCCTAAATCAATTAGAGAAACCCTGGAAGGCTTAAGGGATAAAGAAGGGAAAATCAAAGTAAGCGGAATTTTTGCTGCCGTGCCGTATGGGTTAGAATTAATCGGCGGTCCAACAATTATCACTAATGAAACTGTATGCAAAGCCTTTAGACCAAAAAAGTAGATTATTAAGAATTACTACTTCACTAATCTGTGGACTTTATTTAAAAAAGAAACTGATCGTAAAAGCCTAAAAACCTCAGCTAGGTGATCCCTATTTTTTACTTCTATTCCTATTTTTAATTTAGAAACATGATCCCCTTGGGTTGGTTGTAAATTTAGGTCAACAATATTACTTCCGGCAGATGAAATAGCAGCAGCAATTTTCGCTAATACCCCTTTTGACTCTATTGCCTCCAGTTCCAAATATGAGATGAAATTTTTATGACTCACTTCTCCCCAAACTATATCAGTCCATTTAGATGGATCTTTTGTGCTTTGCCGATGGCCTGTGGAACATGTTTTTCTATGAATTGTAAGACCTTTGCCCCCTATCATATTCCCAAGGGCTGGGTCACCAGCAATAGGATAACAACACGAGGCGTACTGAACAGCGGGTCCCTCTGTCCCACTTATTGTAATAACATCAGGTGATTCGGTGAGATGATTAATGGAAAATAAAAGCGTTTTTTCAGCATTTGACGACATTTTTTCGCGAACGGTCCTTGAAGAAGATAAAGCGATTAGCCTTCTGGCAGTGACATTAGCTAATGACCGGCCTAATCCAATTTCTTCATACAATGCTTCGTGGGTTTCCAAGCCAATTTCATTAAATAGCTGTTCCCAAGCCAATTTATCATCACTTACACCCTTAGACCCTAAACCCAATAGTGCGTTATCTAATAAATTCCTTCCAAATGATATAGCTCTTTGCTTAGTTTCATTTTTTAGAAAATGCCTGATTGCTGCTCTGGCTTTTGCAGTACGTACGGTTGTAAGCCAATTCGGATGAGGCTTTGAATGAGGAGTTTGTGAGATACTCACAACGTCACCGTTTTTCAAAATTGTATCTAACGGCTTCAATTCAGAATTAATTTTTACTCCAGTGCATTGATTTCCAATATCAGAGTGGATTGCATATGCAAAGTCGATTGGAGTAGATCCCCTGGGTAATTCCTTGATATTTCCTTGGGGCGTAAAAACATAAACAACGTCAGGAAAAAGATCTATTTTCAAATAGTTTAAAAATTCAGAGGGGTCAGCGGTCTGTTTTTGAAAAGTCAATAATGATTGCATCCACTCATGAGCTTTTTGTTGTAGGGGCGTAATTTCTTTTTCATGTCCTTTGTATCTCCAATGAGCAGCAATTCCAGCCTCAGAAAAATTATGCATCTTCTCAGTTCTTATTTGTAGCTCCAACGGCGTTCCGAAAGCACTCACAACCACAGTATGGAGAGATTGATAACCATTAGATTTCGGCAGAGCTATATAATCCTTAAACCTTCCAGGAAGTGGTTTATATAATGAGTGTACAGCTCCCAAAGCAATATAACAGTCATTTAAATTTCTAACGATAATCCTAAAACCATAGAGATCTAGAACCTCAGCAAAGCTCAATTTTTTTTCTTTCATCTTAAGATAAATAGAATACAAAGTTTTTTCTCTTCCAAAAACTTTTCCTTTAATCCCAAATTTTGACAAGTATTTGTTTATCTTAAGTTGAAGTTCCGCTACTAGTCCGCTTCGATTTCCGGTAGCTGCTAGCATTGCCTTATTTAGAACATGATATCTTTTTGGAAACAGATTTTCGAAACATAAATCCTCAAGTTTCCGGAATAGCTCGTTAAAACCTAATCGATGAGCAATTGGTGCAAATATTTCCAAAGTTTCTTTTGAAATTCTTTTCTTTTTTTCGTTAGGTAGTGGACTCAAAGTCTGCATGTTATGTAATCGATCTGCAAGTTTGATTAAAATAACCCTAACATCGGCTGCTGTTGCTAACAGCATTTTTCGGAAGTTCTCTGCGGCCTTTTCTTCATAGCTCATATAAACTAATTCATCAATTTTAGACAGTCCATCAACAAGCTCTGTAACTGTGCCACCAAAGTTGTTTGATAATTTTTTTAGGCTGGTTTTCGTGTCCTCTACCGTATCGTGGAGTAATGCGGCTATTAATGATTCAGCATCTAACTGCCAGCCAGCACAAATAAAAGCAACCTGAATCGGGTGAGACGAATATGGATCTCCCGATTTTCGGAACTGACCAATGTGAGCGCTATTACAAAACTCTAACGCTTTTCGCAGCCGAGCTCTATCCGAACGAGATAAATAGACAGCTTTTTTTAGAAGATTTTCAGCACCATCAGTCTTCTTAGTTCCCAATTAAACCCTCACAAAGGTACCTTTCTCAGCATTTCCCTACCGATATGTCCAGCAGCAATTTCCCTCAATGCAGCCACAGTAGGTTTATCTTTTAAATTTAACTTTGGCGTGGAGCCTTGAGCGATCTGCCTGGCTCGGTAAGTGGCACATAATGCCAATTCAAATCTGTTTGGAATTTTTTCTAAACAATCCTCTATTGTTATTCTCGCCACGTTTTAACTCCTTAAACACTTTCATCATTTATTATTGAGCATATTTTCTTTACAGCGACGTTGAATCGATCATTAATGATAACATAGTCAAATTTTCTTGCTTGCTTCATTTCCTCTGCCGCTAGCGCTAAACGATCCTGTATAACTTCATTTGAATCTTGTCCTCTATGTTTTAATCTGTTACCTAGCTCTTTTAGCGATGGAGGTTTGATAAATATTAGCTTGAGAATATTCTGATTCTTGAACCTTTTTTTTACTTGCATAGCTCCTTGATAATCAATCTCTAAGATGACTTTTTTGCCAGAGTTTACACTTTCCAAGATACTTGAAGATTTTGTGCCGTAGTAATTACCATAAACTTTAGCCCACTCTAAAAAGCCACCGCTAGACTTGATACTTTCAAACTCCTCTTCAGTTACGAACTCATAGTCAAGACCATGAATCTCACCAGTTCTAGCTTGACGAGTTGTTGTTGAGACTGATAAGAAAATATCTTTTTGAATATTCAATAACGCTTTAACTAAACTGGTTTTACCAGTGCCTGAGGGAGCAGAAATGACAAAAAGTTTACCTTGTTCTCTGTAATTTCTCATTGTAAATTTTGAACTTGTTCTTTTATTTGTTCTATCAATAATTTCATCTCGATCGAAATTTTACTTTGTTCTATGGAATATGACTTTGACCCTATAGTATTAGATTCTCTGTGTAATTCTTGAGTAAGGAAATCTAGTCTTTTACCGATCAAAGTCTGCTTTTGATCCTTCAAAACTGTTTCCATTTCGTTTAAATGAGATTTGATCCTAGCTAATTCTTCTGCAATATCTATTTTGTTTGCAGCAATAGATGCTTCAAAACGTATACGCTCTTGAAGAGTATTAAGAAGCTCTGAGTTTATTTTTTCTTTACCCTTTTTTTGGGCAGCTGGATCATGAACTAAACTTAGTAGACTTTCCTGAAGCCGTTCTTTAATTCTGTCCCTAATGGCTTCTTCTACTTTTGGCACTAGAAAGTTCGCTCGACTAGATAATTCTTCAATGTTTTTGATGCAATTAATTATTTGCGTATTGAGCCGCAAGCCCTCCCTACCGCAACTCAACAAAAAGTCTTCGACACATTGTTTTACAATCCCTAAAACCTCAGACTCCCACGATGAGAAGTCATCCTCTTCACTTACAAACACATTTGGCTGCTTGAGAATTTCTGAAATTGACCACGTTTCTACAGCAGAAAAGCTTTCTTTAATATCTTTATAATACTGGACTAAATCATTTATTTTTCTCTTATTAAGTTTTTGTTTATTTTCAATTCCGTTGGACGGAATAAGTGAGACTCTAAGTTCAACCTTCCCTCTCTTTATATTATCTACTAAAAGAGTTTTAATTTTTGTTTCGAGAAACTTTACCTGCTCTGGTAATTTCATTGAACAGTCAAAAAACCGATTATTCGTGGAACGAATTTCTGCTACAATTTGCCAATTTGGTGTTTGCATTGTTGCTGAGCCGAATCCCGTCATACTTAATGAAGTCATCGTAACCTACCTGAAAGAGTTTTTATGAATAATCCCGATTATAAAAGGAAAAACGACAGGTTGTTTAGTCAACTACGACCTATTTCTATGCAGCGAGATTTTATTCCTACCGCAAATGGGTCTGTTTTAGTCTCTTATGGTGACACCAAAGTTATTTGTACAGCTACAGTCGATGATAAGATTCCACCCTGGTTGAAAAATTCTGGGAAAGGTTGGATAACAGCAGAATATTCAATGCTGCCTGGATCAGCTAAGGAGAGGATTATTAGAGAGGCGGTCAGAGGAAAACAGAGCGGAAGAACATTAGAAATTCAGAGATTAATTGGCAGATGCCTAAGAGCGTCAGTTAGTTTAGAAATGATAAAGGAAAAAACAATAATGATAGATTGCGATGTGATACAGGCCGATGGGGGAACAAGAACAGCTGCGATTTCAGGAGGCTGGGTCGCACTATGTGACGCACTTTACGAACAAAACCAGTCAGCGGACCGCAATTCCGCCAATTTATTAAAGCATATAGCTGCAGTTTCTGTAGGAGTTGTGAACAGTCAAACACTTTTGGATTTGAATTATGAAGAGGATTCAAGCTGTGAGGTAGATTTGAATATAGTAATGAATGAAGAACTGAAATTGATTGAAATTCAAGGGGCTGCAGAAAAAAATCCATTTGCAATTGGAAAATTGAATGAAATGATAACGCTTGCTTCGTCTGGTATACATAGAATCATTTCTTTGCAAAAGCAACTGATTTCGGATCGAACTGTAAAGATTGCCAGATGTAATGGTTAAGCCAGAAATTGTTTTAGCCACGAACAACCAAAATAAAGTGGAAGAATTCCATTCTGTTTTGGGAGAAGAATTCTGTTTGAAATCTTTCAAAGATAAAAGCCTTCAGTCCCCAGAAGAATACGGCGGAAGCTTTGTTGAAAATGCTTTGTTGAAGGCAAGATTTGCAGCTAGATCTTTTCAAAGCCCAGCAATTGCTGATGATTCCGGTTTAATCGTTGACTGTTTGAATGGGGAGCCAGGTGTTAAGTCTGCGAGGTATGCCAATTCAAGCGATACAAAATTACAAGATAAAGCAAATATAAGTAAACTATTACAAAAAATGTCTGAGTTTAAGGAACCGAAAGCCAGGCTAGCAAAGTTCATATCTGTTATTGTTGGCGTGAGGAACGCCGGAGATGAAGACCCGATTATTTGTAAAGGATATTGGTATGGGTACATACTACCTGCGCCGGTAGGAAATAATGGCTTCGGATATGATCCAGTTTTTTATTGTTTTGAAAAAAGAATGAGCGCTGGAGATATGTCAATGGAGGAGAAAATGCACGTTAGTCACAGAGCCAGGGCGCTGAAAAGCTTTAAATTAGAATTTTTCGAGATTAGTCGCGGATAGATTTGGAAATCGCCCATATCCCACTTTCATTTTACGTGCATATTCCTTGGTGCGAAAAAAAATGTCCATATTGTGATTTTAATTCACATGCAATTAAAGATGTTATGCCTGAAG
The DNA here is from genome assembly GCA_002170395.1 of Betaproteobacteria bacterium TMED82. Taxonomy (GTDB): domain Bacteria; phylum Pseudomonadota; class Gammaproteobacteria; order Burkholderiales; family Burkholderiaceae_A; genus UBA7377. Next base: position 10,425 of record NHEJ01000001.1, on the reverse strand, counting down.
AAAAATATGTTGAAGCATTGCTGATTGATGCTCAAATGGAAATAAATGCATTGCGTGGTAGAACCATTAGCAGTATTTTTTTTGGAGGTGGCACCCCAAATATTTTTTCTGCATTGTCGATAGGAAAGATTTTAACTTTTATTAAGGCAAATTTTTCAGTTTTGCCGAATGCTGAGGTTACTGTTGAAGCAAATCCCAGTCGTTATTGTATTTCTTCAGGGAAACAAATTGAAGAATCCCTACTTGAATTGAGACAGGTAGGAGTGAATCGACTATCCGTGGGTGTTCAATCATTTAACGATAATAACCTTTTAAAGATTGGTCGGTTGCACACGGGTGGTCAAGCTGTAGACTTTGTTAATATGTCCCTCCACATTTTTTCAAATGTTAATCTTGATATTATGTACGGGTTACCCGACCAATCAATAGGTGATTTCCATTTGGATATAGAAAAAGCTCTAATTCTTAAGCCTTCTCATCTTTCTGTTTATCAATTGACTATAGAGGAAAATACAGAATTTTCGAGCTTTAGGCCAAACCTGCCAAAAGATGAAGTTATATGGTCGATGTATCAAAAATTGATTCAAGAATTGAAGGATGCCGACTATCATCGTTATGAAATATCTGCATTTTCATTAAAGGGAAGCGAGTGTTTCCATAATAAAAATTATTGGTTGTTTGGAGACTATATTGGTATCGGAGCTGGAGCTCACTCAAAGCTGAGTTTCGAAGATCGAATCGAAAGGCAGAATTGTTTTAGACAGCCTGATAAGTATATGGAAATGGTGTTAAAAAGGAATGGTAGCCATAAACTTCGTAAAAATTTAAAGGTAGAGGAGTTGCCCGGAGAATTTATGCTGAATGTCCTTAGGCTAATTGACGGATTTGATGTGTCGCTTTACAGTTCTAGAACTGGCCAGAAATTTCAAGAGATTCGGAAGCTTGTTAACTTAGCTGAGGAAAAAAAATTACTTACAATTTTCGGAAATAAAATTAAACCTACTATGTTGGGCTTAAATTTTTTGACTGATTTACAGGAAATATTTTTTTAACTTAACTACAAATAAAATATGTGAATTAATAAAAGCGCATTAATTTTGTGCGATAATTTAACTGTGTTAAGTTTTTATGCTTTTTTTGCTGCCAATTAGTGCAATGTAAAGATTATTTTTTTTACCATAGTTTAAATGCCTGAAATATATGTATTTTTTTGTTCATTTTATTTTGTAACTTGGGCATAAATTTCGCTTCTATTTGGTTCCGATGCGATTTTAAAACTACTATTGGAGAAAGTATGAGCAATCCCAGTGACGTAATGAAAATGATTAGTGATAATGAGTGTAAGTTTGTCGACTTGCGTTTTACTGATACCAAGGGCAAAGAGCAGCATGTTTCTGTTCCTTCTACGGTCTTTAGTGAATCAAAGTTTGAGGATGGTCATCCATTTGATGGCTCCTCAATAGCTGGTTGGAAGGGTATTCAAGCTTCTGATATGCTTCTTATGCCCGATCCAAGTACGGCAGTTTTAGATCCCTTTAGAGAAGAGCAGACTCTACTATTGACTTGTGATGTTATTGAGCCCTCAGATATGCAGGGTTATGACCGTGATCCCAGGTCATTAGCTAACAGAGCTGAAGCTTATTTAAAATCCACGGGAATCGGGGATGAGGCATTTTTTGGGCCTGAGCCAGAATTTTTTGTTTTTGATAGTGCCACTTGGAGTACAAGCATGGGAGGAAGCTTCTACAAAATCAATAGCGAGGAAGCTACTTGGTCAAGTGGGTTGGACTTAGAAGGTGGTAATTTAGCTCATCGTCCAGCAGTAAAGGGCGGTTATTTTCCTGTTCCACCAGTGGATTCCTTGCAGGATATCCGGTCAGAAATGTGCCTACTTTTGGAACAAATAGGAGTGCCTTGCGAGGTTCATCACCATGAGGTTGGTGGATCTGGTCAGTGCGAGATTGGTACGAAGTTCGCACCATTAACACAAAGAGCCGATTGGATTCAGAAGCTTAAATATGTGGTTCATAACGTAGCGGCGAGTTACGGAAAAACTGCGACTTTTATGCCTAAACCTGTAGTTGACGATAATGGCTCTGGGATGCATGTGCATCAGTCTGTTTGGAAAGATGGGGTCAATTTATTTGCCGGTGACGAATATGCGGGACTTTCTGAGTTTGCCCTGTACTATATTGGCGGCATCATAAAGCACGCCAGGGCCTTAAACGCCTTTACAAACCCATCAACAAACTCTTATAAAAGGCTCGTTCCAGGCTTTGAAGCACCAGTTAAGCTGGCTTATTCTGCCAGGAATCGCTCGGCATCGGTAAGGATACCGTATGTTTCTAATCCGAAAGCACGGCGCATAGAGGTTAGGTTCGCTGATCCAACCGCTAACCCTTATTTTGCATTTTCGGCCTTTTTAATGGCTGGACTTGACGGCGTTTCAAACAAGATTCACCCAGGAGACGCCTCGGATAAAAATCTTTATGATTTACCTCCAGAAGAAGAGAAGAATATCCCTACAATTTGTTCCTCTCTCGAGCAGGCACTTGAAACTTTGGATTCTGATAAAGAGTTCCTGTTACAGGGGGATGTTTTTTCGGAGGATATGATAAACGCATATATTGATTTAAAAATGGAGGACGTGACTAGACTAAGAATGACAACTCACCCACTTGAATTTGAAATGTATTATTCTCTTTAGGGTTGAACTCTAGCTCAATGGGTTCCTCTCAAGATTTTTTTTTTTCGGGAGAACAGCCTGCTCGGGTAGCTGAAGATTTAGTAGATTGTTTGTCTACAGCTCTTTTATATTTAGATTCTAAAGGAAAAATACTTTTCTTAAATAGTGCCTCTGAGACTCTACTTGGATATTCAAAAACCCAGCTAGCTGGAACTTCTGTAAAGAGGTTCGTTGTTGATAAAGCACTATTTGATGATATATTTTTTGAATTTAAGGCTGGCCAGTCTTCTAGTAAGAGAATGCAACTTTGTTGGATAATTTTGGGGAGAGGGACAGTGGAGTTAGATACAACGTTAACACACATAGGGGGGGAAATGTCTCATTGTGTTATCGAGCTGGTTGAGAGAAATCAAGGATTACAAATAAGTCGAGAAGAGTGGCAGGCCGATATGGCAGCTGCAAACCAAGCACTGTTAAGAAATTTAGGTCATGAAGTAAAAAATCCTCTTGGAGGTATTCGTGGTGCCGCTCAACTACTCGGTGCGGAGTTGCCAGAAACGTCATTGAGAGAGTATACACAAGTTATAATTAAAGAGGCTGATCGGCTTAAAGCACTAGTCGACAGAATCTTATTTCCAACCGAAACAAAAACCCTTAAAACTCCGGTTAATATTCATGAGCTTACAGATAGGGTGAAAAAGCTTATAGTTTCTGAATTCGGAGGGGGTACGGCAATAAAAGTTGATTATGATGTAAGCATTCCTGAAGTAATCTGCGATAGTACTCAAATAGTTCAAGTTCTCTTAAATATTTTACGAAATGCAGCTCAAGCTTTAAAAAATCGCAAAAACCCTCAGATAATTATAAAAACCAGAATTGCTCGTCAAATTACACTGCGAAGGAAACGTTATCCGTTAGCTCTACAAGTTGCAATTAAAGATAATGGACCTGGAATTCCGGAAGATATAAAAAGCCAGGTGTTTTATCCACTGGTTTCCGGGACGTGCAATGGACATGGAATAGGACTTACAGTAGCTCAAAAGATCGTCCACGCTCACGGTGGGTTAATTGACTGTGTGAGCAGGCCTGGTTTAACCCAATTTGTAATTAATTTGCCTTTGACCAATGGAAAGTTAAAGTATGCATCCCGTTTGGATAGTTGATGATGATTCGTCCATCAGGTGGGTCTTAGAAAAGGCACTTTCTAAGCATAACGTAGGCTGTGAATTATTCGAAAGTGCAGCTGATGTGTTATTGGCGCTGCAGCAAGATTTACCAAAAGTTCTAATATCTGACATACGAATGCCTGGAAATTCTGGGCTACACCTGTTAGAACAGGTTAAGAGTAAATACCCTAGCTTGCCTGTAATAATTATGACCGCTTTTTCAGACTTAGACAGTGCGGTTTCATCTTTTCAGGGAGGTGCTTACGAGTATTTATCTAAGCCATTTGATGTTAGTTCTGCAGTGGAGTTAATAACAAAAGTTTTGAGTGATAGTTTTTCTGATCGATCTTTTGGAAAAGCTGAAGCTTCTGACTTTGAGAATCTGTTGGGACAAGGTTCAAAAATGCAAGAGGTTTTTAGAGCAATAGGAAAATTATCTCAGTCCTCAACAAGTGTTCTGGTAACCGGAGAGACGGGTACCGGTAAGGAGCTCATTGCTAAAGCCCTTCACCGGCATAGTCCTAGGTCTAAGGCTCCATTCATTGCTTTGAATATGGCCGCTATTCCTAAGGATCTGATGGAATCTGAATTGTTTGGTCACGAGCGTGGATCTTTCACTGGCGCTCTAACATCTCGAAAAGGGAGGTTTGAACAGGCACAGGGCGGAACTTTGTTTTTGGATGAGATTGGTGACATGCCGATTGATTTGCAGACTAGACTCTTGAGAGTTCTATCAGAGGGGAAGTTTTTCCGTGTAGGGGGTATTACCCCTCTCGAATCTGATGTTCGTGTAATTACGGCAACTCATCAAGACTTAGAAAGTAGGGTGAACAAGAAGCTTTTTAGAGAAGATCTCTTTCACCGTATCAACGTTTTTAGAATAAAGCTACCGCCGTTAAGAGATAGAAAGGAAGATATTTATTTATTGGCTGATCATTTTCTTGAAAAATGTGCGTCAAATCTAAAAATCGAAAAAAAATTGTTAAGTGAAAGTGCAAACAAACTATTGGAGAATTTTAATTATCCAGGAAATGTTAGACAGTTGGAAAATATTTGTCATTGGTTAACGGTTATGGCTCCTGGAAAATTGATAGAGCCCACTGACCTTCCCACAGATATTCAAGACTACCATTACTCGAAGGTTAAAAATTTTGACAAAAATATAGACAATGTAGACTTACTTAAAGAAGAGTGGAGGGAAGCACTGAAGAGGGATTTAGAAAATGTATTTATGAATTCAAGTGTAAAACCGAATGCTGCTTACTATCAATTCTGGCTCAATGAATTTGATAAGGTAATTTTTTCTATAGCTCTTGAATTCTCTAGAGGCAAGAGAATAGACTGTTCGAGGCTATTGAACGTAGGTCGAAATACTGTAACAAGGAAAATTCAAGATCTTAAATTACCTTTTTAAGTTAAATAGTAATTTCGACCCAACAGGGGGCATGGTCTGATGATTTTTCTCGCTTCCGAATTTCTGTAGTAATTCCACTTTTATTTATACTGTAGAAAAGATTTTTTGTGGTTAAGATGTGGTCAATTCTTAAACCCAAATTTCTTCTGAAGGCAGCTTGCCGGTAGTCCCACCAAGAAAACATTTGTTTTGTAGGATTAAGTACTCTAAAAGTATCTAAGAAGTCTAAAGCTAGCAATTTATTAAATTTTTCTCTCTCCGCTTTTGAACATAAAATTTTCTCGTGCCATATTTTGCAGTCATAAACATCAATATCAGCAGGAGCAATATTAAAATCTCCTAATAGGCAAATATTTTCGTGTGTTTTTAGTTCAAGTTGTAAAAAATCTGTTAAGGAGTCAAGAAAGTCAAGTTTGTAATGATACTTATCCGAACCCACTTCAGAGCCATTTGGCACATAGATACAGACAAGCCTTATTGTAAAGCCTGTCGAGATCTCGAAGGAAGAAGCTAAAAATCTTGCCTGGTCATCTACGAACAATGGATTATTTTTGACGACTGACGTTGGGGAAAAAATTTTTGATTTTTTATACCCAATAGCCACTCCGTTATAGGATTTTTGGCCGTAAAACTCTATTCCATAGCCTTTTTTTTCAAAAAGAGACGTTGGAAATAAATCATCTGTAACTTTTGTTTCTTGTAGAGCGAAAAGGTCAGGCTGAATAGTATCAAGCCAGTGACTAATGTGATCCGCTCGAGCTCTAACGGAGTTTACATTCCAAGTATGTATACTAAAATTCAAAACTGTTTTTATGCATTTAAGTTAATCCACTGTGCCTTAACAAGGCTTCCATTTCAGGATTTCTGTCCATAAACCCCCGAAAGGAATCAATGGTATCTCTAGATCCGCCTTGTGAAAGAATTTCTGATCTGAACTTTTGCCCTAGACGTCCTCGTGATTCTTGAGATTGGTTTTCAAACTTTGAATAACAGTCCGCTGACAAAACCTCTGCCCACTTGTAACTGTAGTACCCTGCCGCATATCCTCCGTCAAAAATATGTGAGAAGCTATTAGGAAACATTAAAAAATCGGGATATGGAACAATACTTATCTCAGCTCTGACTCCGTCAAGTATTTCATCAACCTCAGCAAAAATATCTCGGTCACTGGGACTTTGAGCACTTTCAAGTTTGTAATGAATAAGGATATCAAAAAGTGCGAATTCTACCTGTCTTAGCATCTGAAGACCGCTATTAAAATTTTTCGCGTCAATAATTTTCCTAAAAAGAGCTTCAGGAATATACCTACCGTCATTTTTGTGTGCGGAGATCTTTTTTAAAGTAGCATATTCCCACGCAAAATTTTCTAAAAACTGGCTCGGAAGTTCAACTGCATCCCACTCGACCCCATTAATACCTGATACCTCTATTTCGCTCACTTCTGTTAAAAGATGATGCAAGGCGTGTCCAAACTCATGGAATAAAGTTAAAACTTCCTCATGAGTTAAGTAGCTATCATTATCATCACTATTCGCAAGAGAAAAGTTACAGTTAATAAGTGCGATTGGCGTTTGTAAATTGTTTTTGTCGATTCTTCTAGATCGGCTTTCATCCATCCATGCACCTCCTCTTTTCGTGTCTCTAGCGAACAGATCCATAAAAAGATGGCCGATTAATTTATTTCCATCGTAAAGCTCAAACAATTGAACAGAATTATGCCAAACTTTATCAGGGTGTTTTTTAGTTACGTCCCTGATTTTACAATTGAAAAGTTCAGACACGGTTTCGAATAGACCGCGTGTTACTCTTTCAAGAGGGAAGAAGTCCCTCAGATCTTCATTAGAAAATGAAAAAAGACTCTCTTTAAGTTTTTCACTTACGAATGGGATGTCCCATGGCTCAATTTTTTCAAGAGAAAATTTAGAGGAGGCAAAACTTTTTAATCTATCCAATTCTCTTTCAGCTGAGGGCCTCGCTTTTTTAGATAGATTTTTTAAAAAGCTGATTACTTCCTCAGGAGAATTTGCCATTTTGGAATATAAATACATTTCAGCGGGATTCTTAAACCCTAAAAGTCTAGCTTGTTTGTATCGAGTTCTGAGGATACTGGCTAAAACCGGGGAATTGTCGAATTGAGAACCTTCATCAGATAATTTGCTAGCTCGTCTGCTGTTTTTGCTGTATAGATTAAATCTGAGGTCTCTGTCCTCGGCGTACTGTAATGCAGGAATGTAGGAGGGCATAAGTAGTGTAAAAACGTGACCGTCTAGATTCTTACTTAAAGCTGTTTTTTTTGAGCTTTGAACAAGATGCTGGGGAACACCCGCTAGTTTGTTTGGATTGTCAATTAACGAACTTAGGCTAATGTGCAAATATGATATTTTTGTACTGTCCAACAAATTTTCTGAGAATTTTTTAGAAAGTTCGGATAATTCTAAACAATGTTTCTTAAATAATGATTTATCTTTTACATTTAAGTTTATTCCTCCTAGTGTAAATTCTTTAATATAGTTCGCAATTACTTTTTTCTCTGAACTTTTAAGAATAATTCCTTGCTTTTCTTTAAGAATATGAAATAAGTTGAACAGTTTTTCGTTCTGGCTAAATTCGGAAAAAAAATTACTGACTAAGGGGATCTTATTATCGATAAGAATCCTCCATTCTTCACTATCCATCACAGCTGCTAAATGGTTTGTCGCCCCCCATAGTCTGTGGATTTTTTCGGTAGAACAAGATATACGGTTGATCGTAGAGGCGTAGGTGAGTTCCTCTGGACTATTTAGTATTCTGTTAATTTCTATATTTGTATCTGAGATAAGTGTTTCCAAATTCTCGGCTACAAAACCAGGTGTTAACTGACTGTAAGTCGGAATCTCATCTCGAGAAAAGAAATTGTGTGACGTCATTGTAATTGTCTCCGTGTTACACTCAATTATAAAAGGGGCTATAGCTCAGCTGGGAGAGCGCTTGCATGGCATGCAAGAGGTCAGCGGTTCGATCCCGCTTAGCTCCACCAAATAAAAGGTAATAGACCTTTAATTATAGGATTAGTTTAGTATAATTGGAACGTTGTCCCCATCGTCTAGAGGCCTAGGACACCACCCTTTCACGGTGGGTACAGGGGTTCGAATCCCCTTGGGGACGCCATTGTTTGGTTACAGCCACTGCTGTGGCTGTAAAAGACGTGTATTTGCTAGCTTGAAGTTTGTTGGAGGCTTTTTTTTGAGTAGATTTCTGCCGTTATTTTTATTGTTTCTGTCCACTAACCTTTTAAGCGACAATATTTATTATTGCTCGGGGAAAACTACGATGTGTATACGAAAAATCGACGGACTTTGGAGAGCAGATATTTGTAATTCGGCTAACTTCATTTTCAAATTTAATGAGACCTTTACTGAACTTACTTATCAAAAAAAGATTCGCAATAATGAAGGAGAGGAAAACTCAATTACTGAGCGTTTAAAATGTAAAACCGTAGATAGAGTTACGCCCGAAAAAAACAAACTTTTACTGTCGGAGAGTAATGGTAGACTCACTTGTATCGATTTTGACGGTAGTCAATTAGGAATACCGGAGGTTCTTGAGGAGGTTATTCATTTTTCGAGTAATAAGGATCGATTTTCAATTTATCCCATGCATAGCCACTCTTATATAATGAATGGTCCTCAGGCTGATTTTGTAACATTTGGTACCTGTTCTCTGGGACAGTAAACTTTTTGGGATTCAATTAAACCCACCTTAGGAAAAGAGGGTAAGAAATGTCAGAAAAAAAAACTAGCTTGACGACCGGGCAAATCGCCACCTGCTGGAATGATTTCGAAAGGATAATTACCACACAATTAAAGAGGGACCCTAAAGATTTTTTTAGGATTCCAGTTAGTGTCGTGGTGAAGAGGAGAAGTAACAATCAAGCGGTCGATCAGTTACAAATAGAAAATATTGCAATGGATAGAAATGGAACAGATGTTTGGTTAGAGTGTTTTGTAGATGATAAAGAAATGATAAAAAAAGAACCAAAAGTGAAAAGTCACTTAGATGAATCAGAAAAAACCTTTGAAAATTTATCTAAACAACTAGGTAACAAGATAGAAAAAAGTCAAAGCTAATATTTTTTGAAATAATTTTCTGAGATGTGATGGAAAGTAAATTAATTTCCTCGAATGACTATCTTCCCTTTGACAGGTATCTTGACGTAAGAGGAGTAAAGTTACTTGCTTTACCTGAGGTGACGCCGAGTTTCCCTGTAAATGTTGGTTTTATTTATGAGCTCATTTTTAATAATGATAATTACACTGACGCAACGTTAGTCAATCCTGTTCTGACTGCTATTAAATCTAATTCGATTGGTCAAAGAATAGGATTAATAGGCCCTGAATATTATGAAAGTATTGGCCAATCTAGAAAATGGGAACAATATAAGGGTGACACAGAACTAGTTGATTTTATTTGGCAAATTGAGGCTGGAAAGAATGAGCAAATTGCCGAGATTCTTGAACATTTATTGCATACAATTACTGGTCTTGCGTTTAAGCATGCCTATCCTTCAAAGTGGAATTATTCTGATAGCAATTCGGATATAAATTTAGCAATGAATGAAGCTGTGATAAAAGGCATATACAATACTGAGGGTCTGTATGATGGGTTGGAAGCTCAAGATCTGCAGCAGGTGCTTCCACAGGAATTTGCGTTTTGGTTAATTGTTACTGCTTGGGATCTAATAGAAGTATATTTTCCTGATAAAGAATCTGAATGGAAATTAAAAAATTCCTTTGAATTACGCGAGCAGTTACCACTCGGTTTTAATTTATACAAAGAAACAGTTGGGCCTGTCTTAACAAAACCGGATCCGTTGGTTTTAGATTCTCTCTTATTTGCAAGTATAGACTCGAAAAATGAAGTTACTGAGTTAACAGTTTCAACGGGAGAATCTGAAACAAATTTCGATACCTTATCGTTAGTATTGTTGCCTACCGATGAAAATTTTATAGGCTCAGAGGTAAAGAAAAAACTTTCAGTAATGGGTGACAAAGACGACTTTATCGTGGCTAAAGCTACAAATTCACAAGCTTGGACAATATCGTCTTCGCTCATTGGTACAGATACGTTGATAGGGTTTAGTCGGATAGTGTTTTCTGATGGTATTCTTGCGTTAGATGTTG